>CAVQYQ010000010.1:0-234452 GCA_963718195.1 uncultured delta proteobacterium | reverse complement strand
GAATACTATTCGCACCTATACTGAGGCAGAGATTGTAGTGGTTGAAAATGGTCCTGATGAATGGCAGGAATATTATTCAGGGGAGCAGTTCTATACAGTTGATGAAACCGTCAGGATGTCTTTTTTACCACTGGAAGTAAAGGTATTGATGGAGGTGGTGCAGTAAAAGCTATTTCAGCTTGGCAAGACGTACCCGAACGGACTGTCTTTGGCCATTTCTGAAAAAATCGATGTCAACGTCTGCATCCGGTGCGTTCAGGGCAACCCGGTTTCTCAGGTCTGAAGCGCCCTTGATTGGAATCCCTGAAAAATTGATAATGATATCTCCTTCCTGCAACCCTGCATGTTCTGCAGGAGATCCATCCTTCACCTCTAAAACGTGTGCGGCTTGAGTGGTTGTCGGCAGGTTTTGTGCTGCTAACTGGTCGGCGTCAGCATCCTGCATGGCAATGCCGAGCCAGGCACGTGTTACCTTGCCATTGGTAATGAGCTGTTCAGCGACAGTTCTGGCAATATTAATGGGGATGGCAAAACCAATTCCCATATACCCCCCGGTCTGCGTCAGAAACGCTGTATTGATGCCGATTGCCTCACCATCTGTGTTGACCAGTGGGCCGCCTGAATTGCCGGGATTGATGGCTGCATCGGTCTGGATGTAATCCTCGTAATCGCTGATGCCTAACGTGTGTCTTCCCGTCGCGCTGATAATACCTGCCGTTACGGACTGGATGAACTCGTAAGGGGCACCAAAAGCCAGAACCCATTGTCCGGTTTTTATTGAATCTGAGTTACCAAGTGGGATGGTCGGGAGATTCTCTTCGTCAATTTTTATCAGGCCAATATCTGTCTTTGGATCGCTCCCGATTATCGTTGCCTTGAATTTTTGTTTGTCTGCAGTGGTTACGCTTACTTCTGTTGCGTTTTTGATTACGTGATAGTTGGTTAAGATATATCCGTCCTGGTTGATGATAAATCCGGAGCCGAAGCTGTAACCGGTTTCACTGCTGAAGAGGGGGGCTTTGCTGTCTTTATCAGTTGCGTCTCCGAAGATGTCTTCGAGTATCTTGTTGTGTGCGGCGGAATCCTTGCTGCTGGTTTTGGTCGTTACCTGGATATAGACAATGGCTGGTTTATTCCTGTCGATAATTTCTGTAAAACCATCAGGTTGCGTTCCGGGGTGTATTGCCAGTACCTTGGAGGCGACAACAAGAGAGAGGGTGAAGATCGTGATACAAAATAATATGGGACGTTGAATATTCATCGAACCGGGTACTATTCAATAGAGATGGTTTTAGTCAGCTTGAGCCGTTTCAGCTGAATCGGGTGGACCCATGTATTGCCAATGCCAGGCCTCCCATGGCATTTTCATTTTGTTGTATCTTGAATATAGTTCTTCAAAGCCGAAGGAGTTTCCATTTTCCTGCAGCCACTGGTATTGTTCTGTATCGGCGAATCGCCAGTTGCTTGGAGAGAAATCCACTGCAGTTCCGAGCACGTGGTTAGAGTATCCCGGTGGAGCAACATAGCGGATAATATCATCAAAGTCGCGCCCTTCGGCCAGCATTCTCTTGAATATTTTCGATTGGTAACCGGCTGAACGATATCCCGATTCAACCTGGATCAGGATGCCATCTTCCTCGGCTTTTGTCAGCATCGTTACCAGGTTTTCCTGGGTTTCAATGGTTACATAGATCTTTCCCTCATCCTTACAGAATTTGAGTGGTATTTTTTTAAAGTCCTCAAATGATAACTGTGGTGCGATCACCTTGTTGCCAAGCCAGGGAGCGGGAACCGGATAGCGGACGCCGTCTATGGTTACCACTTCTTCGGGTTCAGGCTCAGTAGGTGGAGGATTTTGTGAATCAGACACCGTATTTGCTAAAGAGATTGTTCCTGTTCCAATGAGTAAAAGGAAAAGGGTACAAACATACAAATTTCTTACCAGAGAGTGATACATTTTCTTCCTGTTGCTTTGAGGTTCAAACATCCGGTTCATAGTGATAACAGAATCACCATTATGGGGCAAGGTTGTTGTGATTTGCTCGGTTTTGGCTTCTATGGGACTGAAAACAGGAGGGATAATTTTTTTAAAGAGATCACTCGGCTCTTTTGTTATATTGATGCGGTTAAGAATTATGGGCATTTGGTCAGCCTGAGAAAATAGGTTAATTTTGAAATTGAGCGATATGAGCAGAATCTTAGTTATTTTTTTCCTTGTTTTTATTTTTCCCGGAGTCGTTGCTGCAGCAGAAGAAAAGTACGATATTGCCTATATTTGGGAGGATGATCTCGATCTGGTTCTTGATTATCAGCAGGAGCTTGAAGCACTCCTCGAGCCTGACCAGATCAAAAGATTGCTGATCGTCGGTCGTGAGGACGGTGCCTACGGCATTATCTATGATTTCAATAGTGATGCGCTCTCCTCTGCCCAGGAGATGGTAAAGCAGAGTGAGATTTTGCGAAAAGCAGGGCTTTCTGAATGTTTTGCCGTTGAGGACCAGGGGTACTTCAGACTTTTTAATGTCAGTTATGGACTGGGACCTAACCTCGAAGATCTGAAGAAACTTTACGACAGGATTTATACGTATCTTGGCCAGGAGGTCGGTAAGAACCTTTTCATTGAAAAAACCGATGCAGATAACTACACGCTAATTTATCGTCGCCGGGGTGACCGGGTTTCCACCTATGCTGTTGCCACAAAGCACAGAAAGCTGCTCAAACGAAGGAAAATATACACATCAATAACACCGGAAAACAATAATCCGGTGATTTTTGGAGAGTCGAGTTACCTCGATGACAGCAGTGGCCCTGAGTCTTCGGTTGCTGCTGCGGAAACAAAGGTAGCAAAGCCGGTCATTAAAGAGGCTGCAAAGGTTGTTGATAAGAAACCAGCCAAGCCTCCGGCGAGCAAACCAGCTAAATTTGCTCAGAGCAGCAGCACGAGCAGTAGTGTTGAAAAGAATATCGAGGAGTACATTCAGTCCCTGCGGAAGAAAGGGACGCTTTCAAGCGATGAGATGACCGGTTGGATGGTTGTTGATCTGACAAATGGTAAAAGTGTTGTCGACATCAATGCCAATCAGGTCTTCCAGGCAGCCAGTATGATAAAACCATTCGTTGCCCTGGCATTTTTTCATCAGGCGAAAGAAGGCAAATTTATCTATGGACCAAAAAGCCGCGCCAAAATGGAGCGGATGATTCAACGCAGCGATAATGCTGCAACAAACTGGGTGATGCGCGTTGCCGGCGGCCCGGCAAAATGTGAAGAGATATTAAAACGGTACTATAGCCATATCTTTAAAGAAACGAAAATCATCGAGTATATACCTGCCGGGGGAAAAACCTATAAAAACAGTGCAATTCCATCAGATTACGTCAGGTTCCTGCAGGCGCTCTGGAATGATGAACTGCCCTATGGGAAAGAGATGCGTCGGTTGATGTCTTTACCGGGGCGGGATCGTCTCTATAATGGCACGCCGATACCACAGGGGACACTTGTCTACAATAAGACCGGATCGACAGCCCATCTCTGCGGAGATATGGGAATTCTGGTACCACGTGATAAAAAGGGGCGCCGTTACCCATACGCCGTTGTTGGTATTATCGAGCGGAGTTCACGACCCCGGAATTATGGCAACTGGATGCTTTCGAGGGGAAATGTGATCAGGAAAGTGTCAACGATTGTCTACCAGGAAATGAAGAAACAATACAAGTTACTCTAGTCGTTTTATATGGTGCAGAGGTCAAGCTCTCTTGCTATCCTGCGTTAAGTGGCCATTTCCTGTAACCATCCTCTCTAATCAAATCGATGATACGAGCTAGCAAGTTATATCGATACTCCATTGATACCTTCAATGGGCGATTTGTGAATGGCTGGTGTTTTCATCGTCTCTACAAGAAAAGATCATTAAAGATCAGTATCGTCGCCGATGGCCAACTAATCGGCGAGACCCAGACCGGGGAATACAGGCGAGATTTGAAACATCAGAAGCTGCATGCTACCGGCCTGTGCGGATTTGACTACAGTTTCCCTCCCGAATTCATCCCCGAACGCTATAAAACGATTGAGATCTTTGTGACTGGGCTCGATATACCACTGTTTAGTATTTCCGGAAACGAGGTTGAGCTGCTGGTTCCCGTTTCGGCCCAGAAAATCTGTTTCATGCATATCCCCAAGAGTGCCGGTTCCTCTTTCAATGCGTTTCTCAGGCGTTGTTATCCCCGGGCCGAATATAAAACTCATCTGGAGCGCATGCCAGAAGAAGCTCGTGAATCGATTGTGGCCGCTAACCGTTGCATATCCGGTCATCTGCCGTGGTACAAGATGAAGTCGCTGGTCGAAAATCAAGAATACCAGCTTTATTCCATCATCAGGGATCCATACCGGCACCTTCACTCACATATCAATTATGTCAGGCGGGTTTTTACCGACAGCGAAGATGAGGAAAATTATGACTATAAACATAATGATACAATTAAGAAACTTGCCGAAAAACTGATGCTCGTTGATTTCCAGGACGATGCACAGGTCAAACAGTTCGTCGCTGCACTAAAGGGTTATGAACTTGATTTTTTTGATAATCTTCAGACCCGATATTTTCTCGACTACCGGCCTGATAAAGTGGGTTTGAGTGATTTTGAGAACGCCCAGAAAACGATCAAGCGCTTCAGGTTGATTGGACTCACTGAAGAATATGACAATTTCGTTGGCCGGTTTTGTCAGGATCTGGGCCTGCCGCACCAGGCTGAGTTACAGCGATCAAATATATCGGATCATTATCAACTTTTTAACCCCTCTGACGATCTGGTTGATAACCCGCTTCACGAACTGGTTACATTTGATCAACTTCTGTACCGCTCTGTTTCAGATACTTTCTGGAATGATGGAGCAGAATCTGGAAGGTGATTATTCGATAAATGATTATTATTGTAGCGCTAGAGAACGGTTCTTGCATGGGCTCACCGTCATACGTGCAGATGATGGATCTGGGCAAAATATCTGGCTGTGATATTTTTCTTTATTAACAACAACGTGACATGCGTGTAAGGTGCAGATAACAATTGCTGAATAACAGGATGCGCGATGCCGGTTTACGAATATGAAGCGCTGTTGAGTAATGGAAAGAAAGATTCCGGAGTCATGGATGCAGAGAGTGAGTCTGCCGCCAGGAGTCGTCTGCGCTCATCGGGCAAGTATCCTGTCAAGATTCGTCAATCACGGACAAAATCAAGTATTGATGATTCTTCCGGCCTGGGCCGTATTTCAATTTTTGAGCGAGTAAAGTCAGAAGAGATCAATATTGTCACCAGGCAGCTGGCCACCCTGCTTGGCGCTGGAATACCGCTTGACAGCGCTCTTTCAAGCATCGTTGACCAGAGTGATAATCCCGCCTTGAAAAAAATGGTTGCCCAGCTGAAGGAATCGATCAGTGAAGGTGAGCCGCTCAGCCAGGCGCTGCAAAAATACCAGCGGCTCTTCCCCAATATGTATACCAATATGATACGGGCAGGTGAGGCGTCCGGTTCTCTGGACAAGGTGCTTTCCCGGTTGGCTGACTTTGGAGAAAAGCAGCAGGCGTTGAAGGCGCGGCTGAGGGCAGCACTCATTTATCCGATCTTTATGGCTGTTGTCGGTGCGGGGATTCTGTTTATTCTCATTACCTATATTGTTCCCAATATCGTCCAGGTATTCGATGATATGGAAAAAGCACTACCCCTGCCAACAATCGTATTGATCAATACCAGCAGCTTCCTGCGTAATTACTGGTGGTTGCTGCTGCTTGGCTGTGCGCTGCTCGTTATAATTATTCGACTGCTGATACAGCAAAAAGCGGGTAGATATGTCTGGGATATGGTAAAATTGCGATCGCCGGTTATTGGAGGAGTTGTTCGCAAAGCGATGATTGCACGATTCTCGTCAACGATGGAGAGTCTGCTCGGCAGCGGCGTTGAAATAATTGATTCACTTGAGATCGTCAAACGTATTATTGATAACGTTCATATCTCAAAAGTGATTGACGAGGCCATAGAGCATATCAACAAGGGAAAAAGTATGGCGAGCGCGTTTTCCGGATCACCATGGTTTCCTCCGATGTTTGTACAGATGGTTGCCGTTGGAGAGAGCAGTGGCCAGCTGGAAGAGATGCTCGGTAAAGTTACCACAGCAAGTGAACGTGATGTGGAATCAGCGGTGCTTGGCATGACATCACTGATAGAGCCGGTAATGATTGTGTCAATGGGACTTGTGGTTGGAATGATTGTCCTGTCAATTCTTCTGCCGATTTTTGAGATGAACCAGATGATCGGCTGAAATAACGTTCTATGAAATCAGCAATACATAGTCTGGCGAACGATGCCTGAAAAAATAGATAAAGAGAAGCGTATGTCACCCCAAAGCCGATCTGGAGGAGAATAGCCATGCTTCAGTGGTTGAAGTCAGTATTACCAGGTCTATTTATTGTTATCCTGTCAGCAGTGCTTGTTGTTGCCGAGGAAGTCGCTCTTGATGAGGAGTTTGGTAACGAAGGTCTGGTTATCACCAAGCTCGGTTCACGGGTAGATCAGGCGACATCAATTGGTGTTCAGGATGATGGCAAGATTGTCGTGGCCGGATCAAGTGATAATGGCATGGGCAGTAATATGGCGGTGATTCGGTATCTCCCTGATGGTAGTGTTGATCATGAATTCGACTTCTCGGCCGGAGGCTCTCTTGGGTCGGTTTACGCCGATGATGGTGTCAATGCGGTTGCCTTTGGAGATAACAGTTCTATCCTGCTCGGCGGCACCTTGACTGTCGATGGTTATCGACGCGGCGTAGTCGCCCGCTTGCTGGGAAACGGTCAGTTGGATGTATCCTTTGGCGAAAACGGAATTGCGTATCTTGATGTTGATTCTCTTGAATCTGTTGATTCAGAGATAAGTGCTATCGTGACCGACCAGTTGGGTCGGATCGTTGTAACCGGCTTTACTGCTGACGAAGAGAAAGAAAGACCGCTGATTGCACGTTTTGATGAAAACGGGGAATTGGATCAGGTCTTTAATGGAAACGGGGCTGTCATTGACGATACCATCAGCGGACGAGGGACCGGGCTTGCCGAGCTTTCAGATGGAACGCTTGTGGTGGGCGGTTACAGTACCCGGGATGATGGTTGGAGAGGACTCTATCTCGCCCGATTTCTCGAAAATGGTGAGCTGGATAATGAGTTCGGCGATGCAGGACGAACTGTCTGGTTTGATGATATCGAACAGATTACTGTCCATGATCTCGCCCTGGCAACGGATGAAAAAATTATTCTGGCCGGCGGGGTGGAACTGGTGGATGGTGAGTACCGTATCATGCTGGCCCGATATGAAAAACAAGGGCAGCCTGATTCCAGTTTCGGTGAGAATGGGATTCTTGTTCATGATGGTGGTCTGGACAGCAGTGTTTACAGCCTTGTTGTCCACCCTGACACCACAATTATTGCCGCCGGTTACCAGCAGTCTGAAACCGGCAAGGATATGGTGATCATACGATACCTGCCTCTGGCAGATATCGATGAACTTGTAGAAAGTGTTGACCAGGACACAGTAATCGAAGAGCTGCAGGATGATGAACTGGAAACAATCAAAATCGCTGCCTTGAGTATTGAAGACGGGGCAATGAATATTCCGGTTGCAGCCTCGGTTCCCGCACAATATGAAGCTGATCTGATCACCACGGAACTTGTCGGCAGCGATGAAGTCAGCAACGACATTTTATTGACTGAAGATGGCGCTATCTATACGGTTGGATCTTCCGGAGATGATACTGACAGCGCTTTTATGGTGGCGCGTTACTCAGGCGTTGTCGGTGACGGATATCCGGTCGGCTCGACCGGGGGTACCGTTAGTGAGTTTTACAAGATTGGAACCATGCCGGTCACCGGCGTCTCTCGAGTAGGTGCAACGACCGGCGGTAATATTGTCATCAAGGGTGGCGGCTCTGATGGGGGCTGCATCGATCAGTGTGAAGAGGCGTGTACAGATAACGAAGAAGAGGATGCAGACTGCATAAGTGAATGTGAAAACAGCTGTCTGATTCCCACGGTTACCGAACGCGGAGTTGTCTATTCTGTTGAGCCGAATCCGATATATGATGATGGCTCCGAAGATGGTGAAGATGGCGGTGATAATGGTGACGGTGGTGAGGTGGTCGAACCGCTTGCCGATGATGATGGTCTGGATGATGGTGAGGATGAAGATAATTTAGGCGGGTTGGACAGATTCTTCAAGTTGGACGACTATTATGTCCGCGAAGGGCAGACCTCTGACGGCTCGGGTAGTGGCATCTATGCCAGTGAGATTGACGGGGTGAACCCCCAGACCACCTACTATGTCAGGGCGTACGCAGTTCTTTCCGATGGATCAGTTATTTATGGTAATACCTACCAGTTTAGAACAAGGGATTCCTGTTTTATCGCTACAGCTGCTTTTGGCTCAGTCGATATGTTTGCGGTCAGGGCACTGCGAACGTTCAGGGATCAATACCTGATTCCCTATGAGTGGGGAAAATCAGTTGTGCAGGTCTATTATTTTCTGTCTCCTGCCATTGCTGAGCTGATCGAGCAGTCTTTCATCTTACGAATTCTGGTGATACTGTTGCTGACCCCTGCGGTTGCGGGTGCACTTTTTCTTGTTTATACGACTGTGCTGGTGAAATGTCTTGTCATTGCCGCACCAGTGAGCTGGTATATTATCAATTTTATAAAAAAAGGATCTGGAATTGTCCATGAATAAGAACGAATGCACCAAGGAACAACCGACTCATTTCAGGCCCGTGTCAGACCAGAGGGGATTTACCCTGATTGAGCTGTTGGTTGTCTTGATTATTATCGGCATTCTTGCCGGTTATATCGGCCCGAAAATCATGGGACGCCCGGAAGAGGCGAGAAGAACGAAGGCCACATTGCAGATAAGCGGCATTGAAACGGCACTCAAACTGTACAAGCTGGACAATGGTGTCTACCCGTCAACCGAACAGGGATTGCAGGCGCTGATTGAGCCACCTGCCACCGGAAAGTTGCCCCCCAGATGGCGTGATGGCGGCTATCTCGAGAACAGCAAGTTACCAAAAGATCCGTGGGGAAATGAATTTGTTTATCTCAGTCCGGGAGTGCACGGAGATTTCGACCTGAGCTCCTATGGTCCGGATGGAGAATCCGGTGGGACGGGTGAGGATGCCGATGTGAACAGCTGGGAAATTGAGTGATTATCCTTCTCCAAAAAGCGAAAAATCTCCTGTTCCGATCGGCTCGACCTGGCATAAGCAGTAACGGATTTACCCTTCTTGAACTCCTGGTGGTGAGCACACTGATTGCAATCATGCTGGCGGTCAGTGTCCCCGCCTTTCGAACGACACTATTTACAGACCAGCTGCGTCAGGCGGCCAGAAAAGTCATTGGCACCATTCATGAAGTGCGACAGGCTGCAACCGGAAGTCGTAATGGCTGCTATATTGATCTGGATATAAGTGACAACCAGCTCAGTTATAATTGTCCAGATCCTGCTGATCAAGAGGGTGATGATCAAGAAGCTGAGGATAAACCGGAGTCTGTGACCAAACTGCCATCTCCAGTTTCAATTTCTTCTGTCTGGCTTGGCGCGGACCGGAATGTGACCTCGGGAAATACCTCTGTCTGGGTAAATCAGCAGGGTCTGATGGATCAAATGATCATAAACCTGACCGATGGCGAGAAGGATCTTGCTCTTGTCAGCTCAGTCTTTGTTGCCACGATACGACTTGAGGACAAAACAATGTCCCCGGATGATCTTGAAGAAAACTGAGCACATTTATATAACCCGAGCCACTTGCAAAACACCCTTTTCGTTCAACCTCTTCGTTATGTTTAAAATTTTATCCTCGGAATATCGATTATATGCCTGCGGTAAAATTTTTTCTCATGTCTTGACTTTGAACGAAAATCATCATTTTGCAAAAGGCTCACCCGTAAATGGTGTTTACCCACGGCAATAACTATGCTGAGACAGACCCGTCAACATGGATTTACCCTTCTCGAGGTGATGATTGCCATTTCAATCCTGGCTATTGCACTGACTGTTCTGCTTGGCAACCAGAGTCAGAGCCTGCGGCTTGCAGAAGAGAGCAGGTTCGCCTTTACTGCCTCGCTGCTGATTAAAGAAAAACTTGCCGATTTTCAGATTTCAGCAGAAGAGTTGTCCAGTACGGAAGGAGATTTTGGAGACCAATACCCCGGCTATTTCTGGTCTGTAGAGGTCGACTCGCCAGATTTTGAAGACTATCCGGCCCTGGTTGGCGTTGATCAGTTAATTCAACAGATCGACCTGAAGGTGTATACCAGTGGTGAACAGCAGACGCTTGCTGTCAGAAGGTTCAAATTGGCTGGTACGAAATGATGCACGCTCAACCAGCACTGGAAAAAAAATCCGGTTTTACCCTGCTCGAATTGGTGGTGGCGATAACGATATTTGGGTTGTGTATCTCCCTTGTCTACGTTCTCTATAACTCGGTTACTTCCATCGTTTCAGCTGTCGAACTCGAGGCTAATCGTGATAACGTTGCCAGAATAATCCTGGATCGCTTTTCCGATGATCTTGGGTCTGTTTATACCGGTAAACAGGGATATGTTTTTGGTCAGCAAGCGGGTGGGTTCGGCTCAGAGGACCCAGTTCTTACCATCACCTCAACAGCCCATCTCAGGCTGAGACCGGATGCGCCTCCGGTCGACGTTGCCATGATCCGGTACTATCTGAGGGAACAGCCAGATACGAAGAGATACAGCCTGTTGCGCTCTGATACGCCTGTGATGGCAGATGTTGAAAAAAGTGTGCTGCCTGAACAGCAGAAGCATCTGCTCTCTGATGAAGTACTGAAATTGGAAATTCTCTATATCGGACAGGACGGCGAAGAATATACAGAATGGGATTCTGTTGGCGATTTTGATGCTGAGCTTGAAGACAGTGAACGTTTCCCGCAGGCCTATAGAATAGTACTGCACCTTGGAACTGGCGACGAGGACAGTGATGACTTCAGTATCTATCAGTCGAGTGTGACGGTGGCAAATAATCTGATCGAGTTTGAGGGAGATCAGTAATGTCACCAAAACGGCATGGAATATCAGGTGAAAAGGGAGTTGCTCTGCTGCTCGTCATCTCTGTTGTCAGTCTGCTGACCATCATCATCCTTCAATTTAATAAAAACATGCGGTTTAAGCTGGAGGAAGCGTGGTCATTCAAGGATCGAGAACAACTGCAGGCCATGACCGCATCTGGCATTGACCTTGCAATTGCGGTTCTCCATACAGATAGCTACGACAACGAGTTTGACAGCCTGCACGACTCATGGGCAAAACTAGGTGACACGCCGATCAAGGTTTTTGACCGAAACGCAGCGTTGACGGTGAAGATAATCGATCTATCTGGTCGCTTTCAACTGAACAGCATGGTAAATAGTGCAGAAGAAGGAGCGAATCTGAGCCCCAACGAGGCGCTTGCTCCCGATCAGGCCAGAGAGATATTTGTGAGACTGCTCCTGTCTGGAGAATTTCTCATCGAAAATGATCTGCAGGCATCTGAAATTACTGATGCAATTGTTGACTGGTTGGACAGTGATGACAATGAATCCACCTATGGTGCAGAGGAAGGGTATTATGAATCGCTCGATCCTCCATACACACCCCGTAATGATTTACTGAAACTGCCAAACGAATTATTGGCTATCAAAGGAATTACTTCGGACTTATTGTATGGAAATGATGAAAAAAAAGCGCTTGCAGATTATATTACAGTTTTTGGTGATAATGGAGCCATTAATATTAACACAGCACCCCCGCTCCTTATCCAGGTATCAGACGACAGAATAGAGGCTGACAAGGCGGCGCAGCTGGTAGAATTCAGAGAAGATGAAAAAAACGTGGACTTACTCGGTGAGGGGGCGTGGTATCGCTCGATATCAGGGTGGCCTGGAGATATTGAGTTGAATGAGAGGTTTGTTGAAACATCGAGCAGTTTTTTTAAGATATTGGCTGAAGCCACGCTGGATAACAGCGTGTTGACGATGGTCGCCTATGTGAAACGATCAGGTAAGCAGAAGATTGAAATACTCTATCGAGCGATCGACTAAAACATGGCTGAATTACAATTTCTATCTCTTGTCATAGCCGATAATCGGGTTACCGCTGCAAAGTTCAGTGGTGAAAAACGTGATCTGAAGATCGGTGTGGGAGATACTTCCTACTTTGAGACGTGGAGCGATCTTGGCCAAAGCGTAGCCATGGTTGTAGAGAATTGTGCAGCCTCGTCGCTGAGCTGCAGGGTGGCACTCGGCCCTGAATTTTTTTTCTTTCGTTCTATTGACCTGCCGTTTTCAGGCAGGAAACAGATAGCAAGCACCCTTTCATTCGAGATTCAGGACAGCGTATCTCTGAGTGAAGAAGAATATATTTTCGACTATCTCTTCGTTGACGATGATACAGAGGGTACCCGGGTATTTGCAGTACTCCTCAAAAAAGAGGTGATCCACGACCTCCTGGCGATACTGGAGGAGCATGGTCTTGATCCTGAAGTAATTACCATATCAGGAGTACCTGGGTGTCATAACTTTTATCGAGTGACTGATAACCAGTTTGAAACCAGTTACATGCTGAATATTGGTATCAAACATGCCGCAGTCTATGTGGTAAACCGGGGCAACGTAACACTGGTACGTTCCATTCCTGTTGACCCAGGTGGCAGAGCAGGTTTCTATCTCACTGAAGAAACAAACAAGCTGGAAGCGAGCAATCCTGAAAATGTGGGATTGTCCTTGCTGGTCTTGGGCGAAATATCCTGAATACGGTGGTTGCTTTGCGGGGGGAGATTCATGACACCCTGGATATACCCTGGTGTGTCGGTGGTCCGGTTGGGTGTGACGGTGAAATCAAGGCACAATTACCGGACCATCTTGCAGTTGTGGATAAACTCAGGAACTGGATCTCTTACCCCAGGATAGAAGGTGCTGAGCCGTTTCTTGCACTCTGGCCGAAGGGGTTCTTTGACGATGTACTGGCGTTGGCCAGTTGTCCAAACAGAGATCTTCAGCATATCAACTTCAGAAAAGATGAGTTTGCCCGCAGATATGACAGAAAACGGCTGAATAAATATGTTAAAACCGGTGCCGCACTATTGCTGGTGAGTGCACTGCTGGTAATCTCAGCTCTGATTATTGATTATCAGCGAATGAAAACGGCAAGAGACAGCCTTGTTGTGGAGATTACCGATATCTATAAGGAGACGGTGCCGGGAAGTGGACGAATTGTAAATCCAGTCCAGCAGCTCCAGGTCAAGGTGAATGAGTTGAAAAATGCCACGTCAACGGGAGCATCCGATGACCCGACGCTCAACACGCTGGTACTCCTCAGTGACATTTCTGATCGGATACCGGAGGCTCTCAAGGTAACCTTTCAGAGATATATCTACGACCGAAAAACCATACGAATCAAAGGGCTTACCGACAATTTCAACACCGTTGACCAGATGAAACGATCCCTTGACAAGTCACCTTATTTTACTGAGGTCGCCATCGTTTCTGCCAATGTGGCCTCAAAAGATGATGGCGTGAGATTTGAGCTCAAGTTGCAAATGTAGCGATAAGAAGGTAAGAGGAATTCGTGAAGCGCGATAGCCTGAAACAGAAAATCAGTGGTGCCAGAAAGAAGATAGGCATCGACCGTCTCGAGAAACGGGAAAAGATCATCATCGGGTTTGGGATTGTTTTCGTAACCGGCTTTATTTTCCTCCAGGCCATGGTTCTGCCTTACCTGGAAGCTCGCAGCACAATGACACGGTCACTGAATAGAAATGAAAATGAGCTCGTTGACATACAGCTTCTCAGACAGGAATACCTGGAATTAAAATCAAGGCAGGGCGACATAGAAAAAAGGCTGGTTGTCCGAACACCAGGGTTCAGTCTTTTCAGTTTTCTTGAAGAACAGGCGGCGGTAACGAAAGTGAAGGACCGGGTCACCTATATGAAACCGACGGCAAACGAAATTGATGAAGGATTCAATGAATCGATTGTTGAGATGAAGATGGAGCGGGTAACTCTGGATCAGCTTGTATCATTTCTGGCAAAAATAGAGTCAGAAGAAAAGATAGTATCTGTTCAGAGGATATCAATCCAGGAAAATGGTCAGCAGGAGGGATTGCTCGATACCGTTTTGAGTATTAAAACCTTTGAATTAAACAGGACATAACAGCGTCTCTGATAGTGGATGCTCCTATAGGAAATTATTGAACATGTCATACATCACCAAAACATTTATACTGCCGATTCTGCTGATTACGATTTTATGTATTCTGGCAGTTGAGGGGTTCTATTATTTTGGTGAACGTTATCTGCAAACAAGCGATGGCAAGCGCACTCAAGCACCGGCTTCCGTTTCTGCCGTTGACCAAGAGACAATCATCAAGGATCTTAAAAAGCCCGTAGATTTTTCAGTTATAACCAGGCGGAATCTGTTTGCCTCGCTCAAAGGCACTGATGCAAAGGCTCAGAAAGCCGATTCAACATTACCCGTGGCCCTGTCTTCTATGGATGTCGTTTTGATGGGTACCGTTTCAGGTGTTGGAGATGGTGAGAGAGCGGTTATTTATGATAAAAAAGACAAAAAGCAGGACTTGTTTCAGGTAGGCGATTACATTCAGCAGGCAATTATTAAACAGATCATGCGTGGCAAAGTGATACTGAACCTGAACGGCAGAGATGAAATGCTCGATATCAGTGAAGCTCGAAATGTCCATATTCCACAGGTGGCAAAGATAAATCCCGTTGTTCAGACCAGAAAAGTCGTGGGCAGACCAGTTGGACAGCCGGTGAACAACAATAACGGTCAAGGTATCAATGGTAATGTACCCCCGGGTGTTCAACTGCCTCCCGGTGTTCAGCCCGGGGATATACAGACCGCAAAACCCAAGCAATTGCGTTCCTATAGAGGGGGTGTGATTGTCAAGGATAAGTCGGCCGCTCCTAATAATCAGGGGGAGAATAAATAGGTATGATACGGGTTTTTCATTTCTCAGCACATTGTTTGTTGTTTACAGCTTTATTCATCTTTTGTGGTATGCCGTTATCGGCACAGGGGCAACCCGCTCAGCAGAAAAAAGCCAATGAACGATATATCACCATCGATTTTGATAATGTCGAAATTAACCTGCTTATAAAATATATCAGTGAACTGACCGGTAAAAACTTTATCGTCGACCCAGCCGTCAGGGGTAATGTGACAATCATATCGCCGACCAAGATTTCAGAGAATGATGCCTATATGGTTTTTGAATCGGTCCTTGAAATTCATGGTTTTACGACGATTCCGTCCGGGTCGGTGATCAAAATAGTACCGTCCGCAGAGGCAAGATCTCGCTCTATCGATACGATTCGGGGGGGAGTTGCCACTGCTCCTGAAGACCGGGTGGTTACTCAACTGGTTCCGCTGCAATATACATCTCCGCTGGAAATGCAGAAAGTGCTGCAGCCGCTGGTGTCAAAAACCTCCGTTATCATCCCGCATACCCAGTCAGGTATGCTGATTATTACCGAGACACTGTCAAACATCAAACGCTTGATGTCGATCGTTGAAACCCTCGATGTTGAGTATTCACGTGAAGAAGTTGCAGTTATTCCATTAAATTTTGCTAACGCCGATAAGCTGGCGACGATACTCAATACAATTTTTCAAAAATCAGCCGGTCCCCAGGCGACAAAAGGAGCGGTACCTCATTCGGCAATCAAAGTTGTTCCCTATGAGCGCATAAACACCCTGGTGATCCTGGCAGAACCGGCTGATGTTGCCCGGGTTAAGCGGTTGGTGAACAAACTCGATACTCAGGCTGAGCGGGGTGAAGGCAACATTCACGTTTTCTATCTGCAGAATGCCACGGCAAGTGAGCTGGCCAAAGTACTCAATGCATTACCCCAGCAGCAGCAAGAGCAGGAGCAGACAGAGGGCAAGACGCCCGCCATATCAAAAGATGTCAATATCATGGCAGATGAGGAAACCAACGCCCTGATTATCACCGCTTCCCGCGATGAATATGCGGTAATGGAAGAGGTGATCAAAAAGCTCGATATTCCCCGTCGCATGGTATACCTCGAGGCCCTGATCATGGAGGTCAGTACCGACATGACCTTTAATGTCGGGGTACAGTGGATTGCCGGGGGTGTTTTTGATGATGGAACGGGCAGGCTGGCGACCGGCTTCAGTGGAGAGCAGGGATATGATCTGCTTGGTGGTGTTACCGACCCTGACAATCCGTCATTACCTGGAGGTTTTTCCTTTGGGGTTATCAAGGAGGGCATTGAAATAGGGGGCGTCACCTTTCCCAATATCGCAGCTATCTTAAGGGCCTACAAACAGGATGAAAACGTTAATATTATTTCCACGCCGCAAATCCTGACCACGGATAATAAAAAGGCGGAGATATCCGTCGGTGAAAACGTACCGTTCATCACCAGTCAGAATACCACAGCAAGTGAGCAGGATTATACCCAGTATGAATACAAGGATGTTGCAACAAAATTGAGTATCACGCCGCATATCAACCAGGCCGACACCCTCAGACTTGAAATAGAAACAGAGGTGCTCAGACTTCAGGGAACTTCAGAGACATTGACGCCTTCAACCTTTAAACGTACCGCAAGTACGACGGTGATTGTCAACGATAAGGATAGCGTTGTAATCGGTGGTATTATTGGACAGGACGCTCTCGAGAGTGAATGGAAGATCCCTTTCTTAGGTGACATTCCCTTTCTCGGCTGGTTGTTTAAAACCCATACCACCGACAGTAGGAAAACCAACATGTTCATTTTTGTGACACCGCATATCATACGAAATCCTGCCGATATCGCGTCCGTTTCCTTGAGGAAGGAGGATGAACTGGGAACGGTTATGCCGCAGGTCGAAGAGCAGTTGCACAAGGAGGTAAATCCTGAGCATTCAGTAAAACTGGCTGATATCGGCTATGAAAAGCTTGCTGGCGGTCAGAATCTCGCCGCCAAAGAATATTTTATAGAAGCCCTGTCAATCGATCCCAATAATCCTTTTGCCTTGATTAACCTGGGCGTATTGTATGAAAAAGAAAACGCCTATCCGCAGGCCATACAGATGTACCAGCGAGTGATCGATACCGGTACGCATGAGGTGGCCAGAAGTCCGGAGGGCTACCAGGACGTCGATATCTCTCTGGTTGAAATTGCCCGGGAAAACATCATTCATGTGAAGAAAATGATGCAGCAGTAGCAGCTATTGCTCACCAGCACTCAGGAGCATCTTTTAAAATATTCCTGCATTTCAACCTGTTACCGGCTGATTCATGCGAGTTGAATCCATAACAGATTCTTAATACTTCATTCACTATTACTGGGCGAAATAATGTATTTAATAAACTGCTCTCATGTGGTAGACTGACCTGCATCAAATCCTGTCCAGTTGATGTTGTCTGTAACCTCTTTTCTGTCTATTATCAGAAATAGTAATACTGACATTTCACCGTACTGATCTGAGCTCAAAACCCTTCCTGAACCGTCATAGTTTATCAACCTGATTTACTGCACTTATTTCTGTTTTTGTACCATATGTTGTAGTTAGTTGTTGTCGGTGTCGCAAATGTAGTGTATAAGCTTTTGTGTTCCCTTTGCCTGGAGAGAGGTCCAGAGGAGAACAGCATCCGTGTGAATACCGAGTAAAACAGTGCTATGCTTCAGGGCAGAGAAGCACCATATTTAATCACCAGAGAGGAAGAACCAGTTCATGACACCTGACTTGAAAAAACAGGCATTGACCGATACCGCCGAAACAGTATTGAAAAGAAGATATTACCTGAAAGATTCCGAGGGCCAGCCTATTGAGACCTGGGAGATGCTTTGTCGTCGTGTTGCAGATGCCGTTGCGAAAGGGGGGGATGAGCAGCAGAACACTAATGAACTGCACGACAGGTTCTTTGAGATGATTTATCATATGGATTTTCTCCCCAATTCGCCCTGCCTGATGAATGCAGGTACAGACCTCGGGCAACTCTCAGCCTGTTTTGTGCTGCCTGTCGAAGACTCGATGGACGGTATTTTCACAGCCATCAGGAACGGAGCTCTCGTTCACAAAACGGGCGGCGGCACCGGCTATTCATTTTCCAGGCTTCGTTCTAAAAATGCCTCTGTCCGATCTACCCAGGGGGTCGCCTCGGGACCGCTTTCCTTTGCAGCAGTGTTTGATGCGGCAACCGAAACCATCAAACAGGGCGGAAAACGGCGTGGTGCGAATATGGGGGTGTTGCGCATTGATCATCCCGATATCCTCGATTTTATTTCTGCAAAACAGGACCAGAATCACTTTAATAACTTTAATTTCAGTGTTGCCATAACCGATGCCTTTATGACTGCTCTTGAGCAGGACGGTGATTATGATCTTCTTGAGCCATCAACCGGTGCTGTTGTCAAGAGTCTGAATGCCCGGGAAGTGTTTGAAAAAATAGTCGATCTGGCCTGGCATAATGGTGAGCCCGGCGTACTATTTCTCGATTCCGCCAACAGGGATAATCCGACGCCAAATCTTGGTCTTTTTGAAGCGACCAACCCGTGTGGTGAACAATGGCTGCTTCCCTATGAGAGTTGTAATCTCGGCTCCATAAATCTGGCAAACTTCGTTAAAAATGGTGCCGTTGATTTTCCGCGGCTTGAAAAAACGGTGCAGACTGCAACGGTGTTCCTCGATAATGTTATAGACTGTAACCGGTTCCCTATCCCAGAGATCGGTGAGATGACCCTTAAAACCCGAAAAATCGGGATGGGGATCATGGGGCTGCACGACCTGCTGATTCAGCTCGAGACACCCTACGCCAGTGATGAGGGACGCCAGTTGGCGTCCGATATCATGAACTTTATTCACGACGCCTCTCAGGCCGAGTCTGAGCGGTTGGCTGAAGAACGGGGTCCGTTTCCCGCTTATGATGCCGGGATCAACGATTACGTACCTCGCCGGAACGCGGCTTTGACATCGATTCAGCCGACCGGAACCGTTTCAATGATTGCCGATTGTGCCTCGGGATGTGAGCCGTATTTCTCGATCGTGATGATAAAGCATGTTATGGACGGAGACCGGCTTATCCTGATCAACAAGTACTTTGAAGAGGTAGCCAAATCTGAAGGGTTTTATTCAGAGGAGTTGATGAGCAAGGTGGCCGACAGCGGGACGGTGATCGGGCACGAGGAGATTCCTGAGAAGTGGCAGGCAGTCTTCCGGACCGCTCAGGACATAAAACCTGAAGATCATATCAAGATGCAGGGTATCCTGCAGCAGAGCGGGGTTGACAGCTCCATCTCAAAAACCATCAACCTTCCCAATAATGCAAGCCGTGACGATGTCAAACTTGCCTATATCCTCGGCTACAACCTCGGATGTAAAGGGCTGACCGTCTATCGCGACGGTTCCAGAGACTCACAGGTTCTCAATACCAAGGAGCATTCCGAAAAATCCCAGAAAATGGCGACCGTTGGCGAAAACGGCAGTCTCAAGCGGAATCTTCCGGACATGCTCAACGCCAAACGCTACCGGGTTAAAGATCAGGATCAGAAATCGGTCTATATCATCGTCTGCTTTGACGAGAATGAGAAACCGATGGAAGTGTTTGCAAAATTTCCGTTCGATAACCGCATCGACCTCAAAGATAAATCGACCATGTGGACGACTACCTGCCGCATCGTCTCCCTGGCACTGCGTTTCAATGTGCCGATGGCAGAAATTATCAAGCAACTGGACCGTTCGAGCGGCCATATGCTCGATTTGCCTGCTCAACTGAGTAAGCTGTTTAAATCGTTTATGGCCGGTACCCAGTATGGGTTTGCTTCAACCTGCCCGGAATGTTCAGGTCAGCTGGTTTTTGAAGAAGGGTGCGAGACGTGCAAGAGCTGTGGTTACAGCAAGTGCTCATAGGGCAAGGGTTTCCATACATTTCGAGTTAAGAGAGAGACGATGGCCAAAATTGGAAGAAACGAAAAATGTCCATGCGGTAGTGGCAGAAAATATAAGCATTGCTGTGCTCGCAATCCCCAGGTGCAGGAGCGTTTGGCCACCCCTGAGGAACAGATGAAAATATCGCTGATGTCCGCAGTTGAAGATATTTCTCTGGCAGCGGAGCAGCAACGGCCCATACTAAAAGAGCTAGGCGTGTTTGTGCTGTTCGCCACGACCCAGGGAAATGGCTGGCTTTTTGAAGTTACCCAGTCTGACTGTGTGCAGCTGGTTAACGGAAAAGCTCGTTTATCGGTGCCCATTGACGAGAATCCCCAGACCATCGAGATCGAATGGAGCCATACGTTTGAGATCGTCAACAAAGAGGTTCGCTTAACGACCTATCGTGACCGAATTTCCGAAACGTTGGAAGATTGTCCGGTCAAAGAGCTGTCAGCATCCATAAGACGTATCAAGAAAAAGGTACCACCGGAGATGCTCAAGGAAATTCATATTGATTCCGGCAGCGGTCAATAGTATTGATGAGATCGCCAATTGTCAGCATTGCCCCCGTGGTCTTGATCATGGGGGTTATTTTTTTCCTGTCTCACCAGCCTGGTGATCTCTTTGCTCCCTATGATTTTCGTTGGGCCGATAAGCTGGCGCACCTGGCGGTATATGGATTACTCTGCACTACCCTGATCTATGCGTTTTCAGATCGTTACCGCCGCTCTGCAAAAGGGGTGGTCGCTGGTGTGTCGATACTCATCTGCCTCGTATACGGGATCAGCGATGAGTTTCACCAGTCGTTTGTCCCGGGACGCTATCCCAGTGTCTCCGATGTCGTAGCGGATGTCATGGGTGCAGTGATAGCCTGTATACTCTGGCTGTGGTGGAGCAAGCAAGAGCATACAGGTGAGTTGAGAAAGGGCAACATTAAATAAGGACAGCTTTTATCGCGCCAGTAACCGGGCCATGTCCTTGGCGAAATAGGTCAGGATGATATCTGCCCCGGCGCGTTTTATGGAGATCAGGGTCTCATACATGACCTTCTCCCCGTCGATCCAGCCCTGCGCCTCGGCAGCCTTGATCATCGCATATTCTCCACTGACGTGATAGGCGGCAATCGGCAGGTCAAATTCATCACGGAGTTTTGAAATAATGTCAAGATAGGCAACCGCCGGCTTGACCATCAGAAAGTCGGCACCCTCATCAACATCAAGGGTGGCTTCCCGCAATGCCTCTCTGCTGTTTGCCGGGTCCATCTGGTAGCTTCGCCGGTCACCGAACTGGGGTGCGCAATCGGCAGCATCTCGGAATGGCCCGTAAAATGCGGAAGCATATTTCACCGCGTATGACATGATTGGGATCATATCAAAATTGTTCTCATCAAGGGCATTTCTGATTTCTGCCACCCGTCCGTCCATCATATCTGAAGGTGCAACAATATCAGCACCTGCCCGTGCATGGGAGAGAGCAGTCTGGGCAAGAATTTCAAGGGTTGCATCATTATCCACTTCATTATCGATCAGGCAGCCGCAATGGCCATGATCGGTATATTCACAGAGACAGACATCGGTAATAACCGTTAGATCTGGTGCCTTCTGCTTCAGTTCCCTGATGGCTCTCTGAATGATACCGTCTTTGGCATGGGCACCGGATCCCATGGCATCTTTTTTTTCGGGTAAACCAAAGAGGATAACACTGTTTATACCGAGCTGTAGTAATTCTTTCGCTTCGCCACCGAGTTGATCAACACTGATCCTGTATACACCGGGCATTGACGGGATTTCCTGCCTGACATTCTTTCCAGGCATGATGAAAAGCGGATAGACGAGTTGCGAAATGCTCAGCTGAGTCTCGCGCACGAGTGAGCGCAAAGATTCATTTCTTCTCAGACGCCGGGGACGGTATTCGGGGAAAACCATAATAAGACTCCTGTCTCTATTGTGTAATTGATAGGGTGTTTCTGTTATGCATCTGCTCAGGAAATGATTCCCAGGCTCTTTAGTTTTTTATGGAGATGGCTTCGTTCCAGTCCCACCTGTTCGGCAGTTCTGGAAATATTTCCGTCGAACTCAGTGAGTTTGAATTGCAGAAATTCCTTCTCAAATCGTTTTCGTGCTTCCTTGAAGTCGTTGGTGCGATAGGGTGCCAGAGTATCCTCATCGGAAATCCCCGGATGGTTGCTGTCCTGCAGCAGAAATGTTCTGATCTGTTGGGCGGTAATCTCCTCTTCCGGGCACATGATTGCAATCCGTTCGAGGAAATTTCTCAATTCTCGAACATTTCCGGGCCATGAATGAGACATTAACTCGGTCAATGCATCTGCCGAGAAGACTTTTTTCTTGAGTCCTTTTTCAACAAGTCTTTCCATCAGATCGTCTACCAGGAGCGGAATATCATCAATTCTGTCCTTCAAGTGGGGTACATGGATGGGTACGACATTGAGGCGCCAGAAGAGATCCGCCCTGAAATTGCCACGCTCAATTTCTTCTTCAAGATTTTTGTTTGTTGCGGCCAGTACCCTGACGTTAACGGATATGGTTTTATTGCCTCCGACCCGCTCAAATTTCTGCTCCTGCAGAATCCGAAGGATTTTCGCTTGGGTCTTCATACTCATGTCACCGATCTCGTCAAGAAAGAGTATGCCACCATCCGCCTGATCAAATTTACCCCGCTTACTGGAATGTGCCCCGGTAAAAGAGCCTTTCTCATGACCGAATAGCTCTGATTCGATTAGTTCATCGGGTATCGCCGCACAGTTAACTTCAATCATCGGTTGTGTCGCACTTGTCGACAGCTGGTGAATCGCCTGGGCTACCAGTTCCTTGCCGGTACCATGGTCGCCACGTATTAACACCCAGGCATCGGTCGGCGCGACCATGGATATCTGTTCCCGCAATTCCGAAACGGCTTTTGATGTCCCGGTGATTGTTGCGGCACGGCTCGTATGTTCGCGCAGGAGTCGATTTTCAAGTTCCAGCTGGGCATAGCGTAAACCGTTGCTGATGGAAAGGATTATTTTATCGTATGAAAGTGGCTTTTCAATGAAATCATAGGCACCGCTTTGGGTTGCCTGGACTGCTGTTTCGATCGTTCCATGACCGGAAATCATGATAACGGGAATATCATAATCCTCTTTAATCTTGCCAAGTGCAGTCAATCCGTCCATTCCATCACCGAGCCAGATGTCAAGCAGGACGAGGTCTATGGTGCCGTTTTCCAGGAGTTCGAGACCTGTTTCGGCTGACGGTGCCATGCACGCAGAAAAACCCTCATCCTCCAGTATTTCCGAAAGAGACTCCCTGATACTCTCTTCGTCATCAATAATCAGAATCTGTTTTCTCATCAGAGGTCTACTGGTTTGAGTCGCTAATAATCTTTGTGGCTGTGATCATGGCGGCGATTTTCATCGGAGATAGGCAGTTCAATTACGAAAACTGACCCGTGAGGATCATTATCCAGGACCCTGATATAACCACCATGATCAGACACAATGGTGGAGACGATGGCCAGCCCAAGCCCTGTCCCGCTTTTCTTGGTGGAAAAGTAAGGTTCGAATAGCTTCAGCTTGTTATCTTTCGAGATTCCCGGACCATTATCGGCTACTATAATGAGTACATTCTGCGATTCCGGCTGCAGGGATATGTCAATATCTATCTTACCGTTGTCTGGTAAAACTGCAACGGCATTGTCGAGCAGATTAATGATTGATCGTTTAATCTGTTCCGCATCAAAATAGAACAGGGGAATATCAGGTTCTGCGGTGAAGTTGAAGGTGATATGTTTGTGCCCCTCCTGATAGAGGACCAGCGTGTCCTCAGTAAGGGCGACTAAATCTGCCTGGCTCCTGCTGATTTGGGGCATTCTGGCAAATTGAGAAAACTCGCTGACAAGTCTTTTCAGCTCTTCAACCTGGCTGATGATCGTTTGGGTGCAGCGATCGAAAACAGAATCGTCCGCTTCCAGAATTTCTGGATACCGTCTACGCAACCGTTGTGCGGACAGCTGAATAGGGGTCAGGGGGTTTTTGATTTCGTGAGCAATTCGTTTGGCCACTTCTCGCCAGGCCGCCATTCTCTGCATCTTTTCAAGTTTGGTGAGGTTGTCGAAGACAAGAACAAATCCGAGCGGTGTTCCGTTATCGTCTTCGAGCCTGGTAAAGTTAACAAGTAATGACAGGGTACTGCGGCGTATATTGACTTTCAGGTGCTGTTCTACTGAGGTCTTTTTAGTGACATACAGCTCTTCCATGAATCTGTTGAGTATGAGTATGTACTGCAGCGGCAGAGCCTGACGATAACTCAGTCCGATATATTGGCTGCTCTTGATTCGCAGAAGTTTTTCCGCGAACCGGTTGATCGTGGTGATCCGGCCATGGTCATCTAAAGAGATAACCCCGGCGGATACATTCTCCAGGATGATTTCTGTATAGCGTCGTCGTCGATCTGATTCAATAGAGCTTTCCTGCAGAGCCTTGTGGGTCTCTGCCAGTTTCTGGTTGCTGCTGTTGATATTTGCCGTCATCGTGTTAAATGAGGTAACCAGCACGCCAATTTCATCATTCGATGCCTCCTCATTGTCCAGTGTGAAGTCAAATTCACCCTGCGCCACTCTTCTGGTTGCTCCGGCGAGTTTGTCAACCGGCTCAGTGATACTCCGGGCAATGCGGAGACCAAACCAGATAGCGGCAAAGACGATTAACAGCGTGACAATGAGCAGGATCAGAAGAAGCCAGAACTTAAACGGTCCTTTCAGGTATTTCAGCTGTCTATAGTCTTCAATACCCTTTGAAATCCTGGCCATCCGGTCCACTTTTTCCTGATTGATCAAAAAGGAAGTGGTCAGTATCGCGTGATTCTCGGGGTCTGAGCCGACATGTATCTGTCGGATGTTCCGTACCAGTTCACCGCGGGATGTTTCCTGAATAATTGACCTGCTTATATCTTCTTTCAAGACCTGCTGCAGCAGATCAACAGGTATCTTGGGAAGCAGGATGCCCTGAAGGCCAGGGGTTGATTCGTATATCTCAAGATCACTGCGATCGATGATAATGGTAAAGCTTGCCTGCATGCCGGCGGGAGTTCGGGCAACCATATCTTTTAAGAATGCTGAGAGGGGTTCTGGGGCCAGGGAGCCATTGGTTTCCTGAGATAAGCGAAGGCGTATGTCATTACCGGTGATCTCTGCCTGTTTCTGTGAATCCTGGATCAGGTCCTGGGCAAGAACCAGTGACTCCTGGAGGGAATCTTCGATACTTGCATTGAACCAGTAATCAACACTTGAGGAAACAAATTGCAGTGCAACAAAGAAGAGCAGAATGGTCGGTATCAAGGACAGTGATAAAAAGGATATGACCAGCTTGGTCCGGAGTCTGCTGCCAAGTATATTGAGCTTTCGTTCGAAAAGAAGTTCAGCCAGGTTTCTCAGGATCAGAAAGAGGACGATCAGAAGGAGAATAACATTGATATTGATCAGGGCAAAAATAACAATGTTACTGTTAACGGGTAGTTCAAGGTTCTGTTCAAACAGTCGTCCCTGAAACCAGGCAAACAGGGGAATGAGGCAGAGGCAGAAAAAGATTACCCACCTGATCAGTCTCTTCTTCTCCTGACGCTGCTGCTCAGTAATGTAGGGTTTTAACGGAAGAAACCCTGAAGAAGAGGGTGTTTCCGGGGAGGTGATTTTATCTGCCATTTTCGGTGATTATCAATAGGTAAATTCCACCGTATACCAGTCGGTGCTGAGATCCCACCAGGAGACAAACGGAATGATATTGTGGAGGCTCATGGGAAGTGTTTTTTTATAGAGATCCGCTTTAACCTTTATTCTGTATGTGCTTTCCGGCTGGAGCCTGCTGAGTTCAATAATCTTCAGGCCATTAATTTCGTTAAGTATTTTCGATGCTTCCTCCAGTGTCGCTGTCGATCTCTTCTGATTGTTAATCTCCTCGGTTTCAACAAGATACATGTTTTTGAGCGTATCAAAATTGAGGTTATGTGAAAACGAAAATACAGCGAGTTCCTCATCAACCCAGTTTTGCTGATCTCTTTGAAGTTCAACAAAGAACGAGAATGTGATGGGGATACCGCTATGCAGACCGTCTACCATCTCCTTTGTCAGGCTGTTGCGCAATTCTCCGAACAGGAGCAGATGTGTATCAGAAGTGGTTACTATAATGTCGGTAAAATGAGGACCGGAAACCTCCGTGGTTTCAGATAGAGCCGTATGTACGGTAAAGAAATAGAAAAATGTAAAGATAATGAGGTGATAAATTCGTAAACGCATAGGGTTAAATATAATTATCGTCAGCCCAAGTGGCAGTTTTACGTCAGAGTGCTGAATGATCATGTAACGGGTGAACAATGCATACCGTTCACGGTGATGTCGTCGCGCATAATGTACCTGATTATAAAAAACATGTCTATTGCTTGTTAAGAGAGATAACTATTGAATTCCTGATTGAATGTGGGGCCCGAAAGTGGCGAAACTATCTCTTGACACCGGGACCAGCGGGTATTAAAGACACATATGCACAAAATGTACCGTTTTAATTTCAATTATGAGGAGAACAGATGAAAATAGCTATACCCACCGATAATCCAGGAGGGTTGCAGGCAGCCCGATCTGAACATTTCGGACATTGTGATGTCTTTACCGTTGTTGAGCTTGAAAAGAGTGATGTCGTTCACGTTGAGCAGGTTACTAATACACCGCATGACCAGGGAGGATGTGTCGCCCCTGTTAACCTGTTGAAAAATGCGGGTGTTGAAGCAATTGTTGTATCAGGGATGGGGGCGCGGCCAATGCAGGGATTCAGTGAAGCCGGAATTACCGTCTACTTTGCAGACAATATCACGGTAACTGACGCTGATAGTGCCGTGAAAAAATTTGTCGAAGGGAGGCTTCCGGTCATGCGTCCAGCTCAGGCATGCAAAGGGTCCGGGAATTGTCATCACTGATCTGATTGATTTTTTGGCTCTCTGTCGGTATATAAAGACAGAAGGGTTTTAAGGACCCGCTGATATTGGAGATGACCTACTTTTAAACTATCGACAGGAAACATATGACACCTCGACCTAAAAAGCTGAGACGTTGCGAAGGGCAATTTTGTGGAAGGGCTTTTAAACCAACGGGAACCCCGCTCCCGGAACTACAGCAGGTTGAGCTACATCGTGATGAACTCGAAGCGCTCAGGCTCTGCGATTTTGTCGGGCTGACCCAGGAAGAGGCGGGAGTGAAGATGGGGGTTTCCAGAGGTACGATTCAGCGTATTATAACCGGAGCTCGAAAAAAGACAGCCCAGGCGCTGACGGAAGGTCAAGCTCTTATTTTTATTGATAGTGAGAGTTAAAAAGCAATTTTTTCTGTAGATTACATACAGCAGGCAAAAAAGCCATTATCTGGATAACCAGGTAATGGCTTTTTTGTGTTGGCTCAGATATTCTCCCTGGTTTTGTGAAATTCTATCTCCGGCCATTTTTCCATAAAGTATTTCAACATCCACTCGTTTTCAGCGAGATAGGTGAGAAACCCTTCTGAATCATGGGCCAGTGCCGCCTTGTTTGAGCGTTCAAACTCTGCCATCTTCTTTTTATCGGGGGAATGGACCCAGCGTGCCGCCTGGAAGTTTACCGGTTCGTAGATGGCGTCTACACTGTACTCATTTTTCAACCGTGCCATGGTCACTTCAAACTGGAGGACGCCAACAGCTCCCATGATGTAATCCGCACCAATGATCGGGCGAAAGACCTGGATGGCTCCCTCTTCGGCAAGCTGGATCAGACCTTTCTGCAACTGTTTCATTTTCAGCGGATTTTTCAGAATTACCCGTCGGAAGTGTTCTGGTGCAAAGTTAGGGATACCGGTAAATTTTAATTCTTCTTTTAGTGTGAAGGTGTCACCTATCTTTATGGTGCCGTGATTATGCAGTCCAATGATATCACCGGGCCAGGCCTCTTCGACATTGGCACGGTCCTGGGCCATGAATATGGTGGCGTTGGCCAGGTTGATTTCTTTGCCGATACGATGATGTTTTACTCTCATGCCTTTTTTAAAGGTACCGGAGCAGATTCTCAGAAAGGCGATCCTGTCGCGATGTGCCGGGTTCATATTTGCCTGAATTTTAAAAACAAAACCGGAGAATTTTTCTTCCGACGGCTCGACCATTCGAGACAGCGCCTTACGGCTGCCAGGTGACGGTGCCATTTCGACAAAGGTGTCGAGCATTTCACGTACACCGAAATTGTTGATGGCACTTCCGAAAAAAACAGGGGTTTGTCCGCCATTTAAATAGTGATCGAGTTCCAGCGGATTGGCCGCACCCTCCAGGAGTTCAATATCGTCTCGAAGTTCTCTGGCCTGGCTGCCGAGAAGCTCATCAAGTTTGGGATCAGCCAGATCATGTATGGTGATTCTCTGCTGCTCCCGCGTTTCGGCACCCGGTGTAAAGAGCTGGAGCTCATGGCGAAAAAGATTGTAAACCCCTCTGAAGCGCTTTCCCATGCCGATGGGCCAGGAAAGAGGTGTACACTCGATCTGCAGCTTATCTTCTATCTCGTCGAGCAATTCCAGCGGAGACCTGCCCTCGCGATCAAGCTTGTTAATGAAGGTTATTAGCGGGGTGTTCCGCATCCGACATACTTCCATCAGTTTCTCTGTCTGGGTTTCAACCCCTTTGGCACTGTCGATAACCATCACAGCAGAGTCTACGGCGGTAAGAACCCTGTAGGTGTCTTCGGAGAAATCCTGATGTCCCGGGGTGTCCAGAAGGTTAACTTCAAAATCCCGGTAGGTAAATTTCATGACCGAGGTCGTAACTGAAATTCCCCGCTCCTGTTCAATTGCCATCCAGTCACTTGTGGCATGACGCTCTGCTTTGCGGGATTTAACGGCGCCTGCCATGTTTATCGCACCACCGAACAGCAGCAGTTTTTCGGTAAGCGTGGTCTTGCCGGCATCGGGATGACTGATTATGCCAAATGTCCGGCGCCTGGCGATTTCTTTTTCTAAGCTGCTGCTCATGATTTTAAAATGTCCTTTTCTTATTCTGGTCGACTGGGTATAAACATGCACTGAAAAAACACAAAATCATAGGCTCTTTTACAAAGAATGCAACTGAAAAGACACAGAAAAACATGGCTTATAAAAAAGTAGTATTAGTTACAGGCGGTTGTGGTTTCATTGGCGCCAATTTTGTGCGCCTACTGCATGAAACCAAACCAGAGTGGCGTGTCGTTAATCTCGACAAGCTGACCTATGCTGGAAATCTGTCAAACCTTGCAGGTATCGATGAAAATGGACAGTATCGTTTTGTCAGAGGCGATATCTGTGATGCTCAGCTCGTTGAACATCTGTTTGAGCAGGAAGAAATTGATACAGTAGTTCATTTTGCCGCAGAGTCACATGTTGACCGTTCCATAACTGGTCCGGCAGCCTTTGTGCAGACCAATATTATCGGCACCTTTACCCTGCTCGAGGCGGCACGGAAGTTCTGGGATCCAGATCCCGGAAACAGCAAGGAGAAGCGATTTTTACATGTCAGTACCGATGAGGTGTATGGTTCGCTTGGCAAGAGCGGTCTCTTTACTGAAACGACGCCCTTTGATCCCCGATCTCCCTACTCTGCCTCAAAAGCCTCATCTGACCATCTCGCTTCTGCCTATTTTCATACCTATGGGGTGCCGGTGGTTATCACAAACTGTTCCAACAACTACGGTCCGTTTCAGTTTCCCGAGAAACTGATTCCCTTGGTTTTTCATAACGCAATGAGCGGAAAACCCCTCCCTGTATATGGCGATGGAAAAAATATCAGGGACTGGCTTTACGTTGTAGACCATTGCCAGGCCATTGTGGCCGTGCTTGGCTGCAGTGAGCCGGGCAGAAGTTACAATATCGGGGGTAATAACGAGAAGCAGAATATAGATGTGGTGAGTTTGATCTGCGATATCCTGGATAGAAAGGTCGGGCTGCTCGACGGAAACCAGAGCCGGCGCTCTCTGATAACGTTTGTGAAGGATCGACTCGGGCATGATCGCCGGTATGCCATAGACGCCTCTCGCATCAAGGATGAAATAGGCTGGCAGCCCTCAGTAACATTCGAACAGGGCATAGAACAGACCATCGATTGGTATCTGGAGAACCAGGCGTGGGTGAGTGAAGTCGTTGACGGTTCATACCAGGACTACTATCGTAAAATGTACGGTGGATGCGTTTGATCAGGGAGCGTAACAAGAGATGAAGCTAATAAAAACTGAAATTACAGACGTCCTGATCCTGGAGCCCACGGTCTTTGGTGATGATCGCGGATTTTTCATGGAGAGTTTTAACCGGTTAACCTGGGTTGAAAAAACAGGCGTTGATCTGGACTTTGTTCAGGACAATCACTCGCGTTCGGGTAGAGGTGTCCTCAGGGGGCTCCATTACCAGATCAAGCAGCCCCAGGGCAAGCTTGTCCGGGTGACAGCTGGTGAGGTATTTGATGTTGCGGTTGACATCAGACGTTCATCTCCGACGTTTGGTAACTGGGTTGGTGCACATCTCAGTGAGGCGAATAAAAAGATGTTCTGGGTACCACCCGGTTTTGCTCATGGATTTTTAGTCCTGTCCGAACGCGCTGATTTTCTCTATAAAGCCACTGATTTTTATGCTCCTGAACATGAACGAGCTATCAGATGGAATGACCCGGATATTGGTATTGTCTGGCCGCACATAGCTGACCCGATACTCTCTGCCAAAGACGCTGCTGCCGTATTTTTAAAAGAAGCTGAGGTGTATGCATAGAACAGTAAACGGTCAACGGGACTGGAGGGCCTGGTGGATCGCCCTGCCCATGGCGGCAATACTGTATGGTTTGTGGAGATAGTGATTTACCCCGAGTGATGATATTCTTGCCTGTTCGGTGATATCAAAAAAACCGGAGGTGACCAGTGCTTTTTGTTGAGGCTTTATCTTCTTGATCGCTGCAAAGGTGTCAACACCATTCATCCCTGTCTCAAAAACCATATCAAGAATCAGCAGGTCAACCGATTCCGATTGTACGAACTCGAGCGCTTCTTCTCCACTGTCGACGGTCTGGACGTTATAACCGAGCTGATTCAGTGTCGTCCTGGCAATTTCACGTTGAAATTCCTCGTCATCAATTACCAGGATACGTTCCCCATTTCCGGTCAGCTCATTCATCACCCGGCGCGATACTGGTCGGAACTCGCGGTTTGGTGAAAGGGGAAAATAGAGATCAAAGCGTGTCCCTTTTCTGCTGGTTGCAAGGTTTATATAGCCATTATGATCCCTCATGGTATTCCAGATAATAGTAAGACCGAGGCCTGTGCCACTCCTGCCCAGTTCCTTTTCTGAATAAAATGGTTCAAATATATGATTCTTGCTCTGGGCAGCAATGCCGTTACCATTATCGGTTACCGACAAAAGGACATAGGAACCGGGTGGAATGTTTTCAAATCCGGGCACGGGTTCCTCAAGTACTTGAAACGTTGTTCTAATGCGTATCCTCGGCACTTTTTCAGCACATGCCTCAGCCCCGTTGACCACGAGATTTGAGAGCGTCTGGGTGATATTTATCGCAGATGAGGATATGACAGGTATTGTGGGATCAAGCTCAAAATCGATCTGCAGGTCAGGGAAATCCTGGTGCAACTGGCGAAATTCAATTGAATTCCGGTAACTGTTAACGAGCAGATTAAGGTGGTTATCCTCCTTTCTGGATTTAGCGCCCCGCGCGACGGTAAGCAGGTCACTGACCAACTCTCCGGCCTGCTTGCCTGATTTCCTTATCAGCTCGATCTCTTCCCTGAGCAGGGTGTCTTCGCCCACCTTCTGCAGCAGCAGATCAGGGTAACTGATCAAACCGCTGAGAATGTTGTTGAGGTCATGGGCCACACGGCTGGCCATCAGTCCCAGTGACTCCATGCGTTGGGATTTTGCCAGCTTGTCCTGAAATTCGAGGAGCTTCTGTTCATTTCTTTTATGCTGGCTGATATCCATGATACTGACGGCAAGCACCGATGGCTCATCATTTTCGAGCTGCTGCAGACGAATTTCCACAGGGAAAACAGAACCACTCCGATGTTTGCCGAGGCCCTCTATGGTCGGAATGTTTTCTGACTGTTTGAGGTTCTGCAGCAGGATAAGAGACGATTGCCAGTCGGGCAGTAAATCGTCGATATGCATACGCATAAGTTCTTCTTCACCATAGCCAAATAATTCTGAGAGTTGATAATTAACAAGGCTGATATCGCTGTCTCGAATAAGCACAACACCTTCAGATGTCAGTTCAGCGAGCTGCCGAAATCTTCTCTCGCTTCTGGATAACTCCTGTTTGAGTCTGCTATTCTCAATGCAGCGTTCCAGTGTGTTGAGAATGATTTCGGGAGGTGTTGGTTTACAGAGGTAATCGGAGACGCCGCTTCGAAGTACGTGGAGCACACTGTCAAGTGTTGCCTGGCCGGTGAGTATGATGATGGCGATATGTCTGAAATGCTGATTAATATAATCGGCGATTTCAGTACCGCTGGCGTCTGGCAGGTAGAGATCAATCAGGGCGGCGTCGAAATGATGTTGCTGCAGCAGTTTGAGCGCCTCTTTGCCTGTCTGGCTGTAGTGGACCGAATAACCGTTCTTCTCAAGTATGTATTTGAAGCTCAAAAGAAAGTTTTTATCATCATCGACAATGAGTATTGAGTTTGTCATGCTCGTGTACTCCTATGAAATAATGAGACAAAAAACCTTTTAAGCAGCGTCATAATGAAAATCCCGACACAATACTTGCTGAAATGGCCGAAGTCAATACAATTGCCGGTACTTTGCTCCCCGCTTGACATGGTCTTAACGGTTGCATGGCAGGGATATTGTAAACTTGGTGCCAACCGTTTTCCCCGAGGAGTAAGAAATCGTTCCTCCCAGTTCGTGTACCAGTTTTCGCGAAATGGCAAGGCCAAGGCCAACATGTCCGGCGCCCTTGGTGGTAACTCCGGCTGTGAAGATATTTTCTGCAAGTTCTTCTGGTGTGCCAGGACCATTATCTTCAACACTTATCAGTACTGATCCGCTCTGCTCGCCCGATTGATCCGAGGTAGCAGTTCTAATCATCAGTTCTCCTGCATTATTGAGCGCTTCAATGCCGTTTTTGATCAGGTTTCCGGCAATCTGTCTGATCCCGACGCCACTAGTCCGGATCGTCGGGATCTGCTTATCAAGATCGAGCATAATGGTGATCTTGTTTTCCGGTTGCAGTGCCTGTCGATAGAAGTCTGCCGCCTGTTCCACGATTATATTTATATCAACCTCTTCATGTTTCTCTCCACCATTTGATGAGGAGAGGTCATTTAACTGGTCGGTGATTTCTGCTATATGCTTGACCTCACGACGTATCAACTGCAGGTCATCGTTGAGATCGTGTTGATCTCCAAGTTTGATTCCCAGGGCAACGAGATAATTTTGCAATGTTGCGACAGGATTGTTTATCTCATGGGCAATCTGCCGGGTGATTCTGGTAAGGGCTGTTATCTGATCAGCGGCCGCTTTCTGCTGCAGCCGTTCAAGCCGGATCCGCATGCCAACCTGACCGGCAAGCAGCGACAAGGTTTCCTGTTGGCCAAGAATCGCTTCTGACTCAGCCTCATTGACTCCTGCTACGAGGATACCCATGGCCGAATCCTCGAGAGGCACTGGAATGGCCACCAGGCCGTTTGCATCGAGCAGCCTTAGACATTGCGCTTCAATTTCATCAACAGCCAGGGTGTCATCTGCGTTTGTATGATTGATTGTACCGTTTTGCAGACATTCATAGAGCATACCGTTGATGCCAATAATTACCGGAACAGATAACTCGTCATGACCGTGATGCTGGTTGTTGGTGGATACATGAATTCTCATGATTCTCGAGTCTGCATCGGGCAGGATCAGGAGACAGTAGGGTATATTGAAGAGGATATGAAAGCTTTCCTCGATAATACGGACAACTCGATTTAGGTTGTCGGCTTTCAGGAGATTGTCAACTACGCCTCCGATGGTTGAAATCGCCTGTACCTTTTTGGCAAGGTTTACCCTGTTTGTTTCCGTCCGGTTAGACGGTTGGCGTCTAACCAGTGGGGTGGCTGTAGCGTGGACGCCCATATTAGAGGTTATCTGATCGACCTCTTTTTTTGCTCCTTCGATGATCGATGGCAGGCTGTCCTGGTCAATGTTAAGGAGTTTAGTCCCCAGTTCATCAGGAACGACCTGCTGCGAAATCAGTCCATTACTGAAGCGGTTCGCGACATAAAGTAGTTTCGCCAGCGTGTCAAGCTCTTCCACCTGATCTGGGTCTTGATGGTGATTGTAGACGGCGTCGGTGATGGATTGATCGAGATTCCATTGCGATACCAACAGGCTGCTGGCTTCCTGGTGGGTAACACTGAGGTTGCCCCGTTCCAGGAGCGGCAACATATCACCACTGCACTCCTGTTCCAGCAGCGCTGGATAACGATCAGGAAACGAGGTATAGATAAGGAGCTTGCCAACATCATGGAGCAGGCCGGTCAGGTAAGCTTCGGCAGTGTCAGGATAATGGGTAGCTTCACTCAGTGATTTTGCCAATACAGCCGTCAGGAAGGAATGGTACCAGAACCCTCCAATATCAATATCATTGTAGTTGTCCGCATTGCCAAATGTTTCGTGGACCGAGACGGAGATAGCCAGGTTTCTGACAGTATCAATGCCGAGGTAGATTACCGCCTGTTCGATATCGGTGAATTTATTGCGGGCTCCGATGAAGGCTGAGTTTGATAACTGGAGAATACGCGCACTGATCGAGGCGTCACGCGCTACAATAGCTCCTATTTCTCTGAGGTCACGGTCTCTACTATTACATTTATCGATCAGCTCTATTAAGGTCTGCGGCAGACTTGGAAGCTTGCTGATGTCGATAATTGCCGATGAATGGGTTGAGGTCTGATCCATATGTAAAAATCTCCTGTCTGTATTTATCCTTATACCTTTATCGGCCGACACGTGCCGGCTGTTTAACCGATCATTACAAACAATAGCGGGTAATGGACCGGAGAAATTATCTCCTCTTCTTTTGGTTTACCAGAAAAAGCCAGCAATTACCAGATTGTAATTGATGTTTTGTATTATGAAACCGGCTTCTTATCTCGATGTGCCAGGGTATGGACTGAAGGCGGTGTTCAGGTGATGATATCAGTTGATATATTGTTTCCCCAAAAACGGCAGGTCTCAACACGGAAGGTATCATTCAGGGCAACATGACCTTTAACTGCAAAGAAGAATCAGGGGGGGCCGTCTAGACTTGAAAAGAGCAGAGGTTCCGCTTTACTATTTACTGAACCTGAGATACTTTTGATCAGAATGAGAACTGAACGTAGATGCGTTCAATATAGTGTTATTCTCACAATATGCATTGGTGGTACATGTTTAAATTCATACATGCAGCAGATGTTCATCTGGACAGTCCTTTACGGGGACTCGCCCGGATTGAATCTGCTCCGGTGGAAGCAATTCGAGGTGCATGCCGGAGAGCTTTTGAGAATCTTGTTGAGTGTGCAATCGAAGAAAAGGTCGCGTTTGTTCTATTGGCGGGAGATCTCTATGATGGAGACTGGAAAGATTACAGTACCGGCATCTACCTCAGTCACCAGATTGGGAGATTGGGGCAACATGGCATACCTGTTTATGCTGTAGCAGGGAACCATGATGCTGCCAATAAAATGACAAAAGCGCTCGATAGCCCGAGCAACCTGAAGATTTTATCTTCCAGCAGGGTGGAGACGGTTACAATAGACCACCTTGCTGTTGCTATTCATGGGCAGAGCTTTGGTACACAACACGTGGATAAAAACCTGGCGGCGGGTTTCGGAGCTGCAGAAAAGGAGTGCTTCAATATCGGACTGCTCCACACCAGTCTCGATGGTCGAGAGGGCCATGCCGTCTATGCTCCCTGTGCGCTTGATGATCTTCGCTCAAAAGGATACCAATACTGGGCCCTGGGGCATGTTCACAAACAGGAGATAGTTTCCGAAGACCCCTGGGTTGTTTTTTCAGGCTGCATACAGGGGCGCCATATTCGGGAGACAGGACCAAAGGGGTGTGTGCTCGTCCGTGCTGATGGCAACAGCGTCATAGGGGTTGAACAGGTAGTCCTCGATGTTCTTCGCTGGGTTCATTGCCGCGTTGATCTGACAGATGTTACTGATCTGCAAGAACTCCTTGAGCGCACACGCGAGGCTGTTGTAGAAGCACGTGCTGCTGCAGACGGTAGACCTGTTGCAATGCGTATACGTTTTGAGGGGGCCACAGAACTGTTCCGGAAATTAGCTGCTTATCCTGAACGGTTTGAACAGCAAGTCAGAGCACTTGTTGCTGAAATTGGTGGTGATGAGATCTGGGTTGAACGCATCGAAAACAGAGCTGCTGGAAAACTCGACTTACACTCTGTGCTTACAAGTGACAGTGCACTGGGAATGCTGCTCACCGAGATCATGTCGACAACCGAACATCCTGGCGAAGAAGCAAAAATCAAAGCGTTGACTGACGTCGTCAGGCAGAAAATACCACCTGAGGTTTTTGACACAGACTCCACGCTCCGGTTCGATGATCCTGAAACCATAGATCGTCTGGTGGATGAAGCAAAACAGATGTTGATTGGCAGGCTGCTGGCAGTGGGAGGTAAATGATGAGAATCGATCGCCTTGATCTGCTCGCCTATGGCCAATTTACCGGCAGATCACTTGACCTTTCCAACGGTGATCAGGGTTTACACCTGATTTATGGAGATAATGAAGCGGGCAAGTCCACCTCACTGAGGGCGTTGATTGCCTTGCTTTTTGGTATTCCTACCCGCACTGATGATAATTTTTTCCACTCAAATCCACAACTTCGGGTTGGCGGTAAACTCACACTTTCAGATGGGCGCTCGGTTGAGTTTGTGCGAAGGAAAGGAACAAAAGGGACCATCCTCGACCACCGCACAGATAATGCTCTTGAAGATTCTATCTTGAATCCTTTTTTACCGGGAAATATTGATGAATCGCTGTTCAAGAAGCTGTATGGCCTCGATCACTCCAGATTAGTAGCCGGGGGACAGGAGTTGCTCAATCAGTCTGGAGACATCGGGCAGGCGCTCTTTTCCGCGGCGGTTGGAACCGAAGGGCTCCGCGACATCTTGTTGGAACTCCAGAATGGTGCAGAAGAGCTGTTTAAGCCCAAGGCCTCAAAAAAGGTTGTTAATCAGGCAATATCTCATTTCAAGCAGGCTCAAAAACGGATCAGGGAGTCGAGTCTCCCCGTATCACAATGGAAACGACTGCAGGCAGATCATGCCAATGTTCTCTCTGAAATTGAAAAGGTCGAAAATGAGATTGTCTGCAAAAACAAAGAGAAGTCACGTCTTGCGCGCCTGACAAGAGTTGTGGGAGTATTGGCTGAGCGGCGTTCATTGCTTGGTCGGATCAGTGCTCTGGGTGAGACAGTGGTTCTGCCCGAGGACTTTAACGAACAGAGAAAAAATGGCAATAACAGATACCAGCTGGCAAGAGAGACAAAGGAAAAAGCCGAAGCGAAGCTGAGTCGGCTGGAGCGGGAGTCAGCAGTCATACATATCCGTCAAGAGCTGCTGGATAATGAGGAAACAATTATTGCGCTCCACAAAGAACTGGGTGCGGTTGAGAAAACAATCCAGGATCGGCCGCAACAGGATGGAAAACGGCGTTTGTTGAGAAATGAAGCGAAAACCCTTTTGAAAGGGGTACGTCCGGATCTCGAACTACAAAACGCTGATCAATTGCGGCCACTGCTTACCCAGAGAAAATGGTTATTGAGTCTAGCTCAGGAATATGGGCTCCTGAACCAGAGATCGGAAGAGTTGCATGCTGGGTCAAGAGACCTTCAGGCGGAGCAGATTTCCCTTCGCACGGAACTGGGTGAACAGCCCACTTCTCATCCGGATCTTGGTGAATTTAAAGCAGTCATTTCGACGGTTCGCAAATCGGGGGATATTGAACAGCGGATGGCTGAGTTGCAAAAAAGATATCGTGAAGAGCGGGCGTTGTGCAAGCTTGAACTCGAACGGCTCGGAAGATATGCCGGAACGGTTGAAGAGCTGATGGAAGTTGCCATGCCCGTCTCTGAAACACTCGATTTGTTTGAGAGGAGGATCGATGAATATACTGAAAATAAAAGAGATTATGAGCGTCGTATACAAACAGTTCGAGATGAACTTGAGCGGGCAGAGCAGGCTCTAAAAACATTGTTATTAACGAGTGACATCCCCACCATTTCAGAACTTGAAGAAATACGAATAAGCCGGGACAACGGCTGGAATCTCATCAAGTGTAAATATATCGAAGACAAAGATGTTGACGACGACATCGACACCTACACATCAGGTGTAGATCTCTCGCTGATCTATGAAGAAAAGATAGAAGCTGCCGATTCCCTGGCAGATCAGCTCCGAATGGCAGCAGACCAGGTGGTAAAAAGGGCTGATCTCGAGACAACAATCGAGCACTTGCAGGCACGCCTGAATGCGCTCCTAAAACAGACTCAAGAGGCAACCCGAACGCTGGACGGGTTCTATAAGAAATGGAGGGGTGAGTGGGAGCCATTGGGAATTGACCCGGGTAGTCCACGAGAGATGAAACAATGGCTCCTCAGGGTGGATAAACTTCTGGCCCATGCGCATACGGCACGTATGGTCTCAATTGATGAGCAGAAACTTTCAGAAAAATGCAAAGAACTGAAAGATTCCATTTCTCTTCAGCTCCGTGCCGTCTCTGAAAACAAACGGAGAGAGGAAACGAGCCTGGAGGCCATGCTCACCCTCTGTGAACAGTTTCTGGAAGCTGAAGAGCAGGTGCTCCAGCGACAGCGAGCCCTGGAGCACTCACTCAATGAGACCGAAGTTCGAATAGAAAGAGTGATGAGCGAGCTGAAAATTGTTGAACGAGAAAAAGCAAACTGGGCGAAGGAATGGGGGCAGGCTATCGAGGGCTTGGGTGTACCTTCCAGTGCGCATCCGGAACGCGCTATCGGGGCAATCGAGCAGCTGGTATTATTTTTTGATACATTTGATAAATCTGAAGATTTGCGAAAACGGATATATGGAATGGATCAGGTCGAAGAAAAATTTGTCAACCGGGTCTGCGCGTTGGCTGATACTATTGGCTACGCCAGGGAAGGGCGAGATGCCGCAGCACTTGCTGTTGAGCTGAACAAGGAGTTGAGTGAGGCACGAGAATTACGGGCAAGCCTTGATAAACTAGTGACCCAGCAAGGAGAGCTGGCTGGAGACATCGAGGATGCGACTATTGCTATCAAGCTGGCCCAAGACCAGTTGGCATCGCTCAGAGCGCAGGCGCAGGCAAAGACGGACGACGATTTGATTCTACTCTGCGAGCGTTCGGATACAAAAAGAGAACTGCAGTCAACGCTTGATAGGCTTGAACAGGAACTCACACGCACTGGAGACGGCCTTAGTATTGCCGATCTGGAGCGTGAAGCCATGGAGGGGGATATCGATTCGGTAGATGGCCAACAGCAGAAAATCACTCTGGAACTGACTGAATTGCATGCCAAAAGAGATGAATTGCGTGATCAGAGACAAACCCTGCAAAATGAAATGGACTCAAAAGATGGAAACGTTTTGGCTGCTGAGGCATCAGAGGAGCTGGAGCAGTATCGTGCCGGTATAATCTCGGGCACAGAACAATACTTGCGCTTAAAAATCGCTGCTCTGATCCTTGAGCAACAGATTGAGCATTATCGAAGGGAGAATCAGGCTCCGGTTCTGGCAAGAGCCGGTGTGCTTTTCTCAAAGTTTACACTGGGGTCCTATAGTCAGCTTCGTGATGAACTTGACGATACCGGCAAACCAATTTTACTCGGTGTCCGCCCAAATGATAGTGAAGTAACCGTTGAGGGCATGAGCGATGGCACGAGGGATCAACTCTACCTGGCACTTCGACTGGCGACACTGGAGTTGTATCTGAGCAAGGGGGAGCCGCTTCCCTTTATTGTTGACGATATTCTCATTGCTTTTGACGACAGTCGAACAAGGGTATGCCTGGAAGTACTCTCAGAGCTCTCTGCCACTACCCAGGTATTACTGTTCACTCACCACCGGAGGGTTCTTGAGCTGGCAGACAGAAGAGGAATGGGACAGAGAATCTATATACATGAATTATAAATGATATAGACCCAAGCTCGCCCCAGCGGCAGACTACCTTTCATCGCTTGTTTTTTCTGTTGCTGAAATCTTCATGGAAAAGAGGGACCGGAGTGTTGGATTTGATCGCTGCTTACAGCCTTGACGAAGTTAGGACAATCCATATCCTGGCTGGCGACATAACCCATATCAAGATTAATGAACCAACGTTCCGTTTTGCCGTGCAGGTCGCAACTCCATAACCATTTTCTGTCCGCATTAAAGAGCTTATTCATTTGGTTTGCTGACTCATCCAGCAGGCTCAGAAGCTCATCAATCGTCGGTAATCGCCATGTTTGCCGACCACCAAAGCGGGTCCTGTTCAGGACGGAGATATAGCTCTGAGCCTCAAGCCAACTCAGTGGATAAGGACTCCCTGATTTCTGCCAGGTTCTTCCTGTTGCCTTGTCAACGACAACATCTGAGCTGATCTTGAAATCGTTAACTATATAGCGCAGAGGGCGGTGAAGTGCTGTCAGTTTGAAGGTCTTGAGCGCTCGTGATCCACACTGATTTACCGGTGATGCGCGGGGGGATGGAAAATCTGCCCCTGCTTTGTTCTTGTCTGAAACAAAATATTTATTTGCTGAAAAATCAAGCTGTTCAAGGGCACGTTTCATTTCTCCCGCGTTTTGAAAGCGATGGTCAGGATTCCAGCTCAATCCTTTTTGAAAAAAATCATCCCAGTCCTTACTAAACGCAGGGTCAATCATCGAAAGGGGAAAACTCTGCATGCCCGGAAGTGTGCCGGTCAGCATCCGGTAAAGAAGTACCGCTGTGCTGTAATAGTCAGCCCGACCGTCGACCTCGTGCGGACTCTTCTTCTGCTCTGGCGGGCTATAGCAAGGAGAGCCGATCTGCATGTTTGCTGGGCCTGAAAATGACAGTCCATCAACGAGAGCCATGCCGAAATCGCACACTTTGACCTGGTCGTTGTCGGTGATCAGTATGTTGTGCGGTTTAATATCCCGGTGAATCACCCGATTGTGGTGCAGATACTGGAGTGCCTCAAGGATCTGTTTTCCATAATGAATAACTTTTTCCGGTCTGATTTGACGGGAAGGTTCTTCCAACTGAAAGCTCTCTCCGATCATTGCTCCGAGATTATTGCAATAATATTCCATCACGAAAAAAGAACGACCCTGCCCATCGGTATCGAAATCCCAGACAGTTGCCAGGTTGTGGTGATTTAGAGAGGCAAGCGTTCTTGCTTCACTCAGAAATATATCTTTGAGCAGGTCATATCCAAGCGTAATTTCAAGCGCCTCTGATGGTTGCAGCAATTTCAGGGCAACAACCTTGTCAATCTTGGGTGACAATGCCTTGTATACAGTGCCCATGCCTCCTTTGCCGAGGCGTTTGAGCAAAATGTATTTCCCTACCGATTGTCTTTTTTTGACCATTTCAGTCTGTGGGCGTTATGAGGTGGAAAATTATTCTGTTTCAAAAGACGTATGGTCGTGTCAACATCGTAAGGCACCTGGCGGATCCGACAATCCCCCTCAGATGTATCCCAGACAGCATATTTGGCCCAGTCGTTCAGGCTGTCACGCGGTTGACCGACACTGCCGACAATAATAATGTATCTGCTCCCGGAATCGAGGGTAAGTGACTTGCAACCTGGTTGTTTTCTGATTATTTCCCCGGTTTTTCGGAGTTCGAAAAGATTGAGCATATGGGTATGACCAGCAAAACAGAACATCTCCTGGTAACTGTTGAACATCCTGGTCAGTCTGACATCTGATGGAGCATAAAGGTACTTGGTAATTGACGATGGGGGACAGCCATGGCAGAAGCGGGCATTGTCCATGATGATCACCGGCGGGAGCGTGGCAAGCCACGATAGACTCTTTTCGGAGAGCAATGTTCTGGTGATGTCAAGTGATTCCTGGGCAAGGAAATTGAGTCGGCCGAAATAACTTGAACTGACCAGGCCGAGTTCATGGTTCCCCATTACCGATGGTATGTTTCTCTTTATCAGTTCAAGGACGACCAACTCAGGCTCAGGACCATAGCCGACATGATCTCCTAAGGCGATAGTGCTATCGATATCCTGTCGCTCCATGTCTTCGAGAACGGCCTCAAAGGCCTGATAGTTTCCGTGTATGTCAGACAGGATTGCAAGGCGCATTTAAGACCTGGAGCCGTATATGGTCAGCGTGGGCAGGCCATATCGATTGAGTCAGCGTATCTGAGTCATTTCTGAGTTAAAAGTCACAGAAGGACAGGTGTTCACCACTGTAAAACGTATGTATCATCCTCCGTACAGGAGTTCGCCGCCTGAAAATCCGAGTCCACCGCTCACCCCAAGACAAATGAGGTAAATTACCAACATTTTCTTCTGGGAGGCGCCATTGTTTTTTTGGATGACACCATAGGCCAAAACTACGGCCAAAACAATACCCAGAACCAACTTGATGATGATCCATTTGTTCCAGTCCCCGGCAAATATATGCTGCCAGTCCAGTAACCCGGCAATGTAAACCGGCACAATCGAGAGAAGGGCCAGTACAATACAATGGTAGGCTGATTGACCGAGATGTTTGTCTGGCCATTTATACTCTGCTAAAGAGAAGGCGACTGCTCCAATTATTAGGCCCATTGGCGCATGGACGACAATCGGGTGAATAGGGTGGGTAAAGCCAATGGTTTCTAAAAATGCATAGAAGCTCTCTATCATGGATTTCCTCCGGCTGCTCTCGATTATGTTGCTGGTGATCAGTACTGCGAGAATGGCTTACTGTCACGGCTTTTCATTGCGCTGTACTACAGTGTCGATAATACTAATCATTATCAATAAGAGATAAAGCCCTGTTGACAATTATCTTTACCGAATAAGCAACGGAGGTCTCCTGGCCCAACAATATAGCAAGACAAGCGGCGATTGTTTGAGCAGCTTAACGCTGCTCTTTGCTAAGAAATGCAAACATATCTGCCGCATCCTGTCTGGAAACTTTTTCTTCGGGAAACTTTGGCATGATGGGGGAGTCTGCATCTCTGATGACAGCCAGAAATTTTCTGAAGCTCAGGTGGCCTGTATCAATATCCGGAGCCTTACCGTCATTGCCGTGTAACCCGTGGCAGCTGTAACAATTATGCATCATGTACCATCTTTTCCCATCATCTGCATTACCTTCAGGTGTGGTGCAGCCTGAGAGTGCGAACATCATCACAATGACTCCAACGACAGGAAATAAAAGGCTCCTGACTAGGTGCATGAACAGTTCCTCCTGGGTGAAAACTAGTTTGAATGTTATCTGTAATTACCTGTAATTACAAGGTCGAAGCATTTTCCGCATACCAACTTATCGAAAGAACAGAGACTTTGCAACGCTTTGTTATGTTCCTCTTGATTTCGGCTTGTCAAGGAGTGTGGTCCAGCATTGCTCAACCCTTTTAAAGACCGATTCCCAGCTGAAATATGATAAGTCAGCTTCAGCACCACAATCATTTTGTTGCCAGGACAGATGAGACTCAATAGAGTTTTGAAGCTGATCAACAAATCTTTTGTCATCGGCCAGAAGAGATGCGTCGGTATCAATGATAACCGGTTTATTAACCAGAATGAGTTTTCTGGTTTGCAATCGACCTGCTATCTCTCTGGTACCGGGCAGATCGGTGGCAATGACGGTGCAGCCACAGGCCAGGGCTTCGAGAACGACCAGGGGAAGACCTTCATGCAGAGAAGGGAGAACAAACAAATGAGCGTATCTCATTAGATCGGCGAGCTTCTGCTGGGACACCATGCCATGGAAGGATAGAGCAGGACCAAGCGTTGCTGCAGCAGTTCTGCATTGGTCATATTCTATACCTGAGCCGCCGCCAGCAAGATGGAGGTGATAGAGGTGAGGGTCTATGTTCGTCAAGGCGCGAAGCAGCCAGGGGACCCCTTTTGCCCGACTGATTTTTCCTGCGTAAAGTATATTGACGACCCCTGGATTCCTGCTGCTGCCACCATAGAAAAGACGTTTGTCATAACCGGCACCAGCGATATTGATTCGTCTCTCGGGTAATTGGTATTTACCAACAATCTCATTTTTCTGCTCAGAGCTCAGGGCAAGCACCTTGTCGATACGGCGACACCCGTCACCAACCTGATCTCTGAGGTGAGGGCACTGGTCATATTGCCTGAGATCAGAACCATGGCAGCTGGTGATTAATGGTATGTCGGGAAACAGGTTCTTGATCAGGGAACTGAGAAGCCAGAGGTGATGACTGTGAATAATATCGGGATGATGACGTGAAACCATCCTGGCCAGTGGTTCCCTGAATTTGTCGAGATATACGCCTATTGCAGTGATGTCTAGATCCTGAAATCTCCTGCTTGGATATGGCATCACATCACTCATTCCGACGATCATATCCGCGGGAATGTCAGTGTCAAAATAGACAAAATGACAATTTTCAGGGTTGATATCAGGTAATCGAGCCGGGTCGCCTTGCTGGATCGCAGCAACAAGATAATTATCATATCCATTCCGAGCCGACTCTTTGAGGATTGCCTGCAGGTAGATACCGCTTCCGGTAGAATCGGGACGTTGACTGATGACATGAAGAATCTTGGTCATCGTGCTCATGGCTCGACCGGGGTAATCGATTTTTCGAGCCCGGCCTGGTATTGTTTGTGAAGGGATTTCAGAATCAGCTTCCTGTTGTTTTCTGACTGGTTGAGCATGATGACGAAGGGATCAGCAGCTGTCGTAGAGTTGAAATACCCGGCATAGCTGTAGACGCCGGTTAAGGTACCTGATTTGATGCTCATGCTGTCGTTGGCGGGAAGAAGGTGACGGTAGGGGCTGAACGCGCGAAGCACTGACAGCATGAAAAACGGTGTAACCCTGGTCTGGCGGGACAGTCCAGACCCTTCTCTGATTTTTACTGCATCACAGTTGATCCCAAAGTGTTTTTCCAGCACCTGGAGCATTGCTTTTCTTCCTTTTTCCCATGTGGCAGGATAACCAAACAGGGTTGCTCCACTGCTGAGAAAGAGCTGGTTGGCAATAAAATTATTTGAATATTCAAGACAGTCGCGTACGAGCGCCACGAGATTCTTGGGGCTGGTAAAGGTATAGATAAGCGTACAGCTGTCATCAACCCGCCCGGCCTCTATGGTGTTGCTGACCCTCACTCCTTGTCGGGTGAGAAATTCTGCAAACAGTTCTGCCGTGTAGCGCAGGCTGTTGTCAATGTGCGTACCGGTATCGTAAGCGCTCACGTTTACACGATGGAGGCCAGGTCCCAAGTGACCGCCGATGATGCGTGTCAGTTCAAGCAATGGGGTCTGGGGTTCTCCAGAGCTTACAGATTGATCCTTCTTGACCTGGACAGCAATTGAGTTGAAATTAACAGCAATCGCACCGTTTGAAACATCATAGGGATTGTCCGTTCCCTCTGAACCATCGGCTGCTGCCGGGGTGAAAAAACTGGATCCGTCGATAACTATCTTGTCTATTCGCTTGATATCGAGACGTTTGAGCGCACGGGAAATATCTGAAATATATTCAGAGCTCAAAAAAGGATCGCCATATCCCTTGATAACAAGCGTTGTATTTCCTCTCAGGTAAAACTCTGTTTTGTACTGATGGGTAGCGCCAAGCAACTCAAGCGCCGTCAATGCGGTAGCGATTTTTATGATTGAGGCGGGTATGAGAGGGGAGTGAAGATTATGCTGGCTGCTGATTGATCCGCTTGAAGTAATGGCAAATCCGCCGTTTTCGATCAGTTTGATGGGAGATTGTTCAGCTTCGGCACCATCAGCAACCAACAGAGGAAAAAACCAGGCCCACAGACAGAGAAGAAAAATCAGTGCTGCGGACCTGGGTCTCGGTGGCTTCATACCGCAAAAATCGGCCGGGCCTCTAGATTTTAGGCAAGTTGGCCATCGATTTGGCGATTGCCTCGGCAGGATAATCGTAGTCATGGAGCATTCCTGCAAAATACTTATCATAAGAACCCATATCGATCAATCCGTGCCCTGAGAAATTGAACAGAATCGTTTTTGGTTCTTCAGGGTCCTTCATCGCTTCCATGATCGCACCCCTTATGGCGTGACAGGTTTCCGGTGCGGGGATGATTCCTTCTGTCTTGGCAAAGAGCACACCCGCCTCAAAACATTCAAGCTGCTGCAGTTTGACGGGGTCGACAATTTTTTCCCTGACCATTGCCGAGACAATCGGCGCCATTCCATGATAGCGGAGACCACCGGCATGGATACCAGGCGGAATGAAATCGTGCCCCAGTGTATACATGTAGAGCAGTGGTGTGGTTTGGGCGACATCACCAAAATCATAGGCCAGTTTACCACCGGTGAGCGTGGGACAGGAGGCGGGTTCTGTGCCGACAAAGCGGATTTTCTTTCCTTCCAGATAATCGGGGATAAATGGAACGGCTAAGCCGGCAAAATTCGAGCCGCCGCCGCAGCAGCCGACAATAACATCAGGATATTCTCCGGCAATTTCCATCTGTTTCTTGGCTTCAAGGCCAATAATTGACTGGTGCAGAATCACGTGATTGAGAACTGAGCCGAGTGCATATTTGGTGTCGTCCCTGCTCGCTGCATCCTCAAGTGCTTCTGAGATTGCGATACCCAGAGATCCTGGCGTGTCAGGCATCTGTTGCAGAATTGATCGGCCTGTATTGGTCTCCTGACTCGGGCTGGCAACAACGTCGGCACCAAAGGTTTGCATGATCGATTTACGGTACGGTTTCTGGTCGAATGAAACGCGAACCATGTATACTTTGCATTCCAGGCCGAACTTGCTTGTGGCTAAAGAGAGAGCGCTTCCCCATTGACCTGCTCCTGTCTCCGTCGCGAGTCGTTTTACACCTTCGCGCTTGTTGTAATATGCCTGGGCAACCGCTGAGTTGGGCTTGTGTGAACCGACCGGAGACACACCTTCGTTTTTAAAAAAAATCTTGGCCTTGGTGTTGAGGGCACGTTCCAGATTAGATGCTCTGACAAGAGGAGACGGGCGCCATATTTTCAATACCTCAAGGACCTCTTCCGGAATATCAATGAAGCGATCACCAGACATTTCCTGTTCCAATAGCCCCATCGGAAATACCTGGGCCAGTTTTTCAGGGCCCATGGGCTGATTTGTTTCCGGATCAAGCGGCGGCTGCACGCCGTTTGGCAGGTCTGGGGCAACATTGTACCATTGGCTGGGCATCTCATCATCGCGTAAGACGATCTTCTTAATCATGGCTTCTCCTTTTGTGAAATAACCAAATGAAAGCGTGTAAAAGCACTGGTTTTACCTGATGGTTCATCTGAAGGTTTTCTTTACCACAGACAAAGTGCGTCCGGCAAGTCAGATTATCTCTGCAGCGTTTGCCAATCTGTTTTACAGACAAGGCTGGTTAACAGTTCTGCCTCGTTTCTTTCCAGGACATGTTCCAGCACTTTTAATGGCTTGATACCGGGTAAACCGCTTCTGGCAATAATCTTCATGGTAACAGTGTTCTTTGATATCACGCTTATGGTTTCAACCATTGGTCGGATATCTATCTGTTTTGTTTTTCCTTTTCGTGTTCTGCTGATAATAGAGGATTCAGCTGTCAGAAACGAGTCGAGCTTTTTCAGGTCTTCTTCTATCAGTTCGTTTTCAAGTGAGACGTGGTAGGTTGTTTTGACCTCTTGTGGGAGTTTTCCCTGAAATGGTCGAATTTCACTGATGACAATGCCGACCGGCATCACCTTGCTCAGGAGTGCTGCCTGGTTTTGACAGTCGTCAAGCGGGTTTGGCAGTTCCATAATAAATGATTCGCAAAGACTCTCTGTTCCAACAGGTAACGCCGGGCTAAAGGATACCTTGGGAGACGGATTGTAGCCCTGTGAAAAGTTCGTTCTGATTTTCGCTCTTTTCAAGGCACGAAAAATGATCTGAAGAAATTCAAGGTGACCCAGATAGCATATAATACCGGTACGTGAATAGGTTACCAGGTATTTGAATTTACCATTTGGTTCTGATTTTTCTTTGCTATCTGCTGCAACGGGTCTTTCTACCACTTGAGCATCTGCCTGCACGCTGTTGTGGACAACAGGCGCAATGGTCTCAAAATCACAGAGGCCACAGCTCTGGCAGCCATGGTATCTGCAATCAGGGGTATATTCCCCTTTCTGTGTCTTATCCAGCTCATCGAGGAGAAATTCTTCTTCAACACCCGTGCTGAGATGACCCCAGGGGAGAATTTCCTCTTTGTCTCTTTTACGAAGATAGAAATCGAGATCGATGTTGCACCTCTCAGCACTATCGATCCATCGCTGGAGATAGAAGTAGTCACTCCAACTGTCGAGTCTTGCTCCCATTTGCCAGGCTTCAACAATAAGGGGGGCAAGTCGCCTGTCCCCGCGGGAAAAAACTCCCTCCAGGTAACTCTGTTTCGGGTCATGCCACTTCAGCTTAAACCCCTGCCGGGGCATGTTATCCTTGAGGTAGTTTATACGTTTCTGGCTCTGCTGGATGGAGAGCTGTTCCTCCCATTGAAAGGGTGTATGGGGCTTGGGAACAAAGGTTCCGATACTGACCGTTACTCTTTTTCTGCCCTGGCCCGAGACGTTGCCGGCCTCAGCGGTTTTCCTGGCCAGATCAACAATTGCGTCTATATCTTCTAATGTTTCTGTTGGCAGGCCAATCATGAAGTAGAGCTTAATGAGGGTCCAGCCAAGGTTGAATGCGTCACGTGCTGATTCCAGCAGGTCATTTTCAGATATTCCTTTATTGATCGCCAGGCGCAATCGCTCGCTGCCGGCCTCCGGGGCAAGCGTGAAGCCTGTCTTCCGTACCCGTTTGATTTCATCCATCAGATCCTGGGTCAGGGTGCCTACCCGCATCGAAGGAAGAGAAACCGAAACAAATTCGCGGCTAAAGGTATCCATTAGTTTTGGCAGGAGTTCAGGGAGACAACTGTAATCTCCGGTTGACAGTGAAAGAAGTGCTAATTCTTCAAAACCGGAATGATCGATTCCCTTTTCTGCCAACTGCATGATTTGAGAAACAGAACGCTCCCGTACTGGCCGATAGGTGATGCCGGCTTGACAGAAACGACAGCCCCTGGTACATCCGCGTGCAACTTCGATTCCCAGCCTGTCGTGGACAATACGCGAATTGGGTACGATCGGGTGGTAGAGGTGATCAAGGGCATCAAGGTTGGCCAGAACACGTTTTTGGATTCTGTCAGGAACACGGCTGTTGTGCTCTATTTTTATAATTCGATTGCCAGTGTCGTATATGGGGTTGTAATATTGAGGAATATAGAGTCCGTTAATGGTTACAAGCTGTTCTAATTGCTGGCTGCGTGATGCCCCGTTCTGGCGAGCGGTTCGCAGCAGCTGGGCAATTTCGACCACCGCTTCTTCACCATCCCCAAGCAGAATGACGTCAAAAAAATCGGCTACCGGTTCAGGGTTGAGGGCACAGGTCCCGCCACCGAGAATGATCGGGTGATGTTCCTGACGTTCTTTAGAAAAAAATGGGATTCCTGATCTTTCCAGGATTGTGAGAATATTCGTATAACAGAGTTCATGGGGAAGGGTGATACCGATAAGATCAAATTGTGCCAGCGGTCGACCCGATTCAAGTGAGGTGAGTGGTATTTCTTTTGCCTTCAGGAGTTTTTCAGCATCGGTATCCGGACAATAGCACCTTTCAGCAGATATCTCACCGCTGTTATTCAGGATATGATAGAGTATCTGCAACCCTTGGTGTGACATACCTATCTCATAGAGATCTGGAAAAACGAGGGCGCAATGGAATGTAGACCTGTCATCCTTCTGGTTTGGCAGATTGTATTCCTGACCGATATACCGACCTGGCTTATTTACATAAGGAAGAAATTCTTTGTTCTGCATGGGCTCGTAGCGTGTCCGTCTGAAAAGTGCGGGTTTGTTCCCGGTGAATTTTGTAGAGGTCGATTGTATAGGATTTGATTCGAAATTGCGCCCCTTGATTTACCGAAAATAGGTTGACTTTTCTGGATTGGATAAGGTAATGAAAGTTGTAGCGTATTAGTTTGAACAAAAATAATAGTTTACGAGGCAAGAGTTTTCTGATGAGCCGCTTATCAATATCATTTGTTTTTTTAATGATACTCTTTGGTGTGATTGCAGCGTATGCCGAGGAGCAGCAAGAAGAGCGGGCCCTCATTGAGGAAATCTCTCATCAGAGGGTGAGTGATGACACCGAAAAAATAATAATATCATTAAGTACTGCCAATGTTCCGAAAATATTCAAAATAAAAGGGGGTAAACCCCGCCTTGTCATTGATTTTTTTGACACCGGATATGCTGCCTCAATCAAGAAAATCACCAATGCAGATGATAAACTGATTAAGAGTGTCCGGGTCGGGATGCATAAAGATCCGCCTAAAACCCGTGTGGTTGCAGATCTGGCAACTGAACGGGAATACAATTTTGAGGTGAACACTCAAGAACAGGATAACAGTCTTGTTATCAGTTTTTATTTTGAGGGGAATCGCACAGCGTCGGTTGCTGAAGATGATAAAAGTGAAATCACCAAGGCCCCGCAAGAACCTCAGGCTGAGTCAGTGGAGATCACAGAGCCAGAAGAGGAAAAGGCAGGTGTTTCACCCGCGGGCGATCAAGGTGGAGAAGATACGGTGATTATCTCGGAAGAAAAAGGCGCATCCCCGGTTGAAATGAGCGTCGTTACAACTGAAAAGCAAGCAGATCAGGAACAGGAAGAAAAAGAACCGACAGCAAAGAAAGAACCCCAAAGTGATGCGGAGCAGGCGGAAGAACGGGTAAACCAGATCATCGCTAACATTAAGGATCCAAAACCGATCGTAGCAGATCCTGTCCTGCTTGATGTCACCTTTGAAAGTACCGCTAACGACAGTGAGATGGTACTTTTTAAATTAAACGATTTTTATCCTCCGATCGTGTTCGGTATAGAAAAGGGAAACCCCCGGGTTGTCTGTGATTTTCTCGACACCGGTCTGGCCAGCGATATTCGGCCGGTTATCCAGGCTAATGGTACGTTTGTCAGTAAGATAAGAACGGCACGACACCCCCACCCGGAAAAGGTACGGGTGGTTCTCGATCTTGTTCCCAACAAGAATTATGATCTGCAGCAGGTTTTTTTCAAGGAAGATAATCTTTTCGTCATCATCATCAGCGAGTTTGAGAAGGAGAGTGTTAAGCCGCTGAAGACCGTGCCCTCATCTGTCGACTGAGATAAGGAATCAGGGAAGAAACTGGCGCAAGTATCCTGGTGGTATCGGCAGGTTAAAGTCGGTGTTGCTCAGATTTGCCTGCTTCACATCTTTCAACGTCACGGTCGCCTCTGCCCCGAAGGAAAGTCCGGATACCGCTATCTTCATTGGTTGCAAACACTGTTCAACCGGTTGCCACTCTTGGTATTTGATAACCGCCTCTATGTTCCCCTGCTCATTTACAACCGCCCGTTCCAGAATTTTCTGCTGGTCAAAATTGATCAGCGTATATTCCTGCGGGTAACTGTTCTCGGGATTATCCGCGACACTGAACCAGAACCCACGATTGTCGCTGTCACCCCAAATGTTCGTGACATGGGGTGCTGCTGGTAGCAGCGATCCGGCCAACCATGCTCCCCACTCTCCTTCAATCAAGCTCAGAGGGAGGTCATGTTTGATCGCAAAGGATCGGAGACTGCCTTTCTTGAAGATTTTTTTTGTTGTATCGATTGTCTGGAACCAGCTGCCATTGCTTGACAGGGCAAAGAATGGCTGATTCAGAGGGGTAAGAGCGCTAAACTGGAGTGATGATGGCAATAAGACCTTGAGATATCCGGACAAAGAAGCCCGGTCAAGCGAATGTTCCCATTGAACAATGGCCTGGCCGTCAAAACTTTTCACGCATGAAACCAAACGCTTTTGATGGGCGATAAACCGCTCCTCCAGTTTCAAGTAATCCTCACCTTCAATGGGGGTACCGAATGGCTTGCGGGCACATGCCGAAAGCGAGACGACAGAAATAATGAGAAGCCATACCCCTGTTTTGAAAGAGCAGTTATGGAGTCGTGAGCGTTTCAATTTTTTCCTGGACCATTGATTTTTTATCCCGGTCTTCAAAATACTCAAGGGCTGCTTCATAGGCCTTGAGTGCATCACTGGGCATGTTCAGGGACCGGTAGACATCGCCAAGATGATCGTAGATGTGAGGATCATCAGGTACAAGTTCAAGAGCTTCTGTGAGTTCCTTTCTCGCTGCCTCCAGTTTGCCCAGTTTGAAATAAACCCAGCCGAGGCTGTCCTGAATATATCCGTTTCCTGGTTTGAGTTCCATGGCTCGCAGGATATAGGCCAGAGCCTGCTCAAGGTTACGATCGGTATCTGCCCAGCTGTAGCCGACAAAGTTCAGCGCTTCGGGGTGATTCGGATTGCGTTCAATAATCGTCTCCATTACAGCGATAGCGTCTTCCAGTCGATCTGTGCGTTCAAGCTGCAGTCCATATTCGAAAAGTAGTTTCTCGCTTTCTGGAAATGCTCTAATGCCGGTTTCCAGGGTTTCTGTGGCACGAACCATCTGCCCATTTTCCTGGTATAGAGATGATGCCAGGATATAAAACAACTCTCTTTGTGTCTCCTCGTTTTCCAGGTATTGCTGCAACAGCTGGAGTCCTTTTTCAACCTGGTTGTTCTGGTGATAAATTCTGCTTTGCAGAACCACGCTGTCTTCAAATTCCTCATCTATGGGACTGATTGCTGATAACATATCAAGGGCATCTGTCCATTGTTCATCGTCCATATAAAGAACGGCGAGGAGATATCTGGCCTCAGAATTTTCGTTTACCTCCAGCACTGATTCAAGATTTTCTCTTGCTTTGGTATTCTCGCCATTGCGGAGGTAGAGCCGACTGAGTATCAAAGATATTTTTTCCGGATTGCTGCTGATTTCTCTGGCCAGACTCAGTTCTGCAACGGCTTCTTCTTCTCTGTCAAGTGCCAGCAACGATTGCACAATCGTAAAGCGTGCCCGCTCGTCGGTATCATCATTGCCGAGCAGTTGGCGCATGGTGTCGATGACTTTCTCATATTGCTTGTGTCTCAGGTGAAATTCACCAATTTCATAGACAAGATCCGTTGAGTAATTCAGCTCCAGGGCTGCCGCATACTGTTTTTCAGCTTCAGGAATGTTATCGAGCTGATCAGCAATACGTGCAAGATAGAGCCTGGCAAAGTATGCTTCCTGGTCAAGTTCAACGAGTCGATTGAAATAGTTGGAGCCACTTTGGAGATCACCGGCCTGGGTTAAAAGAATTCCCATTCGTAAAAGTGCCTGCCCATTTTCCGGGTCGTCGGCAATGATCCTCCGGTACTGGATAATTGCTTCGGACTCGTTTTTCTGCTGGATATAGATACGTGCCAGAAGTGCCCGTTGATTAATGTCATCAGGCGTTTTTTCGAGGTTTGAGAGCAGCAGGTTAATTGCCTTATTGGGGGAATTCATCTTGAGATACAGTATCGGAAGCTTTCTTTCAACATAGGTGGCGTTTGGGTCGCAGACCAGGGCTTTCTGGTATGCTTGGAGAGCTTCGCTGTATCGTTGGTAATATTCCTCGTGTGTGCCCCAGAGAAAGTAGAAATAGGAGCAGGAGGTATCGTTGTTTTCTAAATCAGCTACACTGCTTGGTGGTCCGTCTGCAAATGGCGCGCATGAAATTACGCCGAGCAGCATAAACAGAGTAATGAGACTCTGAAAAAATTGTCTGATTCTGACGACTATCTTCATTCCGTATTGGTACCGTATCGGTCATCTAATAAGCGAGCAGTATGATTTATCACACATCTATTAACAACATCGATTGCCTGCGACCCATCGACTCGTCTGATATAGGCAAAGTTGAGATCTTTAAAGATTTTGTCAACTTTTTTTAATGATTCCAATTGCTCAAAATCATTGAGACGATCCCCTCGATTGATGGTGATTCGCTTAATGCTCTCTTCTACATCAATCTCAAGGATAAAAGCCAGGTCAGGATCTGGTGCAAAACGATTTTGTTCGATAATCTTCAGAGGGTCAAGTCCTGCCGCTCCCTGATAGGCTGCAGTCGATAAAAAATAGCGATCACAGAGAACAATCCTGCCGTTTTCAAGTGATGGAGTGATAAGTGACTCAACATGTTCACGCCGATCAGAGAGAAAAAGCTCCAGCTCTTTTTCAAGCGTGACTGCCTGCCGGTTCTGGTACAATTCCCGTATGCGTTGCCCGAACCTGCCCTCGGTTGGTTCCCGGGTCATGGTCACCTGGAATCTTTTTTCCTTGAGGAAGCCTTCCAGTAGGTTGATCTGAGTGGATTTTCCAGTTCCATCAATACCTTCGAAGACAATAAGCAAACCGCGTTGTGATTTCACCATAATTAATTGTGATCAGGGTAACGGCTTTATTGCCGCCAGGTTTTGCAAAAAAGAGATCAGTGCTGCTCCAGTTCTGTTACCATGATAAACCGTGAGGCGCGCAGGATCAGCAGCCCGACTGCCCTGGCCTAACGTCAGCTGACAGTGACAGTGTTAAAAAAAAGCAGGAAAACCGGAGACGAGGCAGTCATCTCTTTGTCAAGGTGCATCGTGTATCATGACAGTGTGCTCAACATGTTTCAAAAGCAGAAATCAGATGAGAGATTTCAGGATTTCGACCTTTCATGGTAACACCAATAACATCAAATCTTACAGGCGCATCCAGCAGTTTGCGTTGGGCAAGAAAGTTGGTTGCCACACGAATGATCTGTTGCTGTTTGGTCGGAGTCACTGCCTCTTCTGGTTGGCCAAAGCGATCTGAACGTCTCGTTTTCACCTCAACAAACACGAAGGTTTGACTATCTTTGGCAATTATATCAATTTCCCCGAATTTGTCCCTGAAATTCCGGGTGATAATTTCCAGCCCTCTGTCAAGCAGGTAATTGGCCGCGATATCTTCACCGGTTTTGCCGAGTCTAATACGCTCTTTTGACAAACTCTTTGACTCCTCTGAAGGTAAATCTGTGCTCTTGACAGGGTCCGTGTTTTTCTATCGCCTTTTTATGTTCCCGGGTCGGATATCCCTTGTTGGTAATAAAGTTATAAAAGGGATATTTTTCATGAAGTTTCTTCATGATCTCGTCTCGAGTAATTTTTGCGATTATTGAGGCCGCACCAACGGTTGCGCTTCGACTGTCTCCTTTTTTCAGTGTTTCCTGAGGAATATTGAGCGGTATGTTGAATGTGCCGTCCACCAGAATAAAATCGGGGATTCCGGTTTTTTCTGACAGCTCAAGCACCGATTCTTTCATGGCCAGCAATGATGCCTGGAGGATGTTGATCCGGTCGATCGTCTGAGCAGAGACAATACCGATACCCACTGGTGCTCTTGCGGCAAGCAGTATATCAATTAGTTCGTAACGCTGTTTCTCGGTGGTTTTCTTTGAATCACGGAAGATCGAAGGATCACAGGAGTCAGGCAGGATAACGCATGCCGCCACGACGGGTCCCGCCAGAGGGCCTCTGCCAACCTCGTCGGTACCTGCTATTTTGGCAAAGCCTCGCTTGAGGAGCATCTTTTCAAACTGAAAATTTCCAGCTGTTGCAGATGCTTCGGGTAGAAAGCCGCTCACCTTCGAGAAGATGTGCTGATCCGTCACATCAGATGCGGCGGATCAGCAGGTGGAATAGATGTATCGCTGAGATAATCTAGCGAATTCCACGTTCGCGAATACGGGCTGCCTTGCCACGTCGTTCACGGAGGTAGTAGAGACGGGAGCGCCTGACTCGGCCTCGTGTCACCAGTTCGATCTTTTCGATTCTCGGGTTGTGCAGAGCAAATGTTTTTTCAACCCCGACACCGTGAGAGATTTTACGAACTGTGTAAGAGGCATCCATGGCACCGCGCTTTCGCTTGATAACGACACCCTGGAAAATCTGAACACGCTCTTTACTTCCTTCAATAATGCGGATGTGAACTTTTACCGTATCTCCTGGTCGGAAATCGGGGTGATCCATCCTCATCTGTTCCTGGTCGATTTTATCAATAATTGTACTCATACTATTCTCTTGGTCTGAATCATTTGACTGAGCCACGTGCAAAACGCCCTTTTCGCTCAACCTCTGCGTTATGCTTAAATTTTTATCCTCGGAATATCAATTATATGCCTGCGGTAAAAATTTTTTGCATGCCTTGACGCTGAACGAAAATCATCCTTTTGCAAAAGGCTCGACTGGTTATTAAAATACTATCTGTGTCTTTTACGTTTTACATGCCAAGCAGGCGGTCAAGGATGATCGACACTGCTGAGCGTACTGATAAATGGTTATATGTTGAATTACCGCTAATTGGCGGTAACGCTGCATCCGCTTTTTCCATGATTTCATCTGCAATACCGTGTGCTGTCCCGAACAGAAGAAGAACCGGAGATCCGTTATTCTGCAGACGATACCGGAGGTCTTCGTACTGCACCTCATTTTCCTGCTTCTTGGCGCTGGTCGTGACAAGAAGTGGTGACATTCCGGTCCTGGAGACCACGTCTTCTATCACACCATCAAGATTTTCGGCCGTTTTGATAAGAGACAGAGCTTCTTTCCGCGCGGGGTTGTACCGTGCTCCGTGACCGTGCAGCCAGTGACCTAAGATTTCGTCAATCAGTTCGTGTTGATCTTCATATGGTGTTGCAACATAATAGTTTTTTACGCCATAAGTGCAAGCAACCCGGGCAATGTCATGCAGATCAAGATTTGTTACTGCTGAACCAATCGTTTCACCTGTTTTGTTTCTCACCGGGTGATGCAACAGGACAATGTCAAGACATGCTGGCTGTTGCTTTATCATATACCGGTACACTTCTTTAACGCTGAAATCTCTTTGTCCAGTCCGTGTTTTTGCAAAATCTTCATTTCGCTGTCACTGAAAGATGACTCATTAATAAGCTCAGGTCGCCTGGCCAAAGTTCTTTTTACCGATGCGATGAGACGATAGTGCTCTATTTTCTTATGGTCTCCACTCAGCAGATCGGCCGGAACATCGTGACCTTCAAAAGTCCGAGGCCTCGTGAATTGCGGATGTTTCAGCAGGTTGCGACTGAAAGAATCCTTATCTGCTGAATCGGAACATCCCAATACTCCGGGGATAAGCCGGGTGACTGAATCAATAAGTATCATTGCTGCCAGTTCTCCACCTGTCAAGATATAGTCACCGATAGATATTTCCTCGTCTACATATCTTGATCGAAACCGTTCGTCTACACCCTCATAGCGGCCGCAGACCAGAATCAGGTGATTTTCGCGACAGAGTCTCCGGGCAACGGACTGATTGTATAAACCTCCCTGAGGACTTAGCAGTATGACACGTTTGTTACCGGGGTGGGCGTCATCTACATACTTGACTGCGTCAGCAAGGGGTTCAGGTTTCATTACCATCCCTTCGCCACCGCCAAAGGGACGGTCATCAGTCATCGCATGCCTATCAGTGGTAAAGTCACGGATATTACTGATCTCAACAGTAATTTTCCCATCAGTCTGAGCTTTCCGAATGATTCCTTCATTGAGCGGAGAGTGAAGAAGATCTGGAAAGATTGTCAAAACTGAAAAGAGCATGCCAGCTTATATCCTTTTACGAACCGGGAGTGGTGTTGATTTCAAGCAACCCCGGTGGCGGATCAATGATAATTTCTCTGTCATCATGGGAAACGACAATAGTATCAACCAGCGGAATCAGGAACTCATCGCCGCCCTTACGAACAACGATAATGTCATGAGCACCGTTATTGAATGATGATTCAACAATCCCTATGACTTCAGAAGAGCACTTAATACGAACGATCAATCCTTCGGCCTGATGAGGGTAAAGCCTATCTGAATCAAAATCAGTCAGATCTTCCCGGCAGAGCAGCACTCCCATGGAAATTGTCAGCTCAGCTTCGTCTCTAGTGTCAATTGTCTCAAGTTTCAGGATGATATGTTTCCCCTGGTATCTGATTTTCTCAGTACCGAGGAGTTTTGTCATCCGGCCGTCATCTGCAATGAGTGCAAATCGGCTGTCATTATTAAATTGTTCATGAAGATTGGAAAATGGTATAATTTTCAAATCTCCCTTCAGGCCATGAGCCCTGATCACTTTGCCGACCAGGACGTACGTATCAGCAGGAAATGAAAACTGCACTGACATGATAGCTGAAACACCTACTCCAGGATGTCAAGTCGCGAAGTCTTATCTTCCCGTGCCGCAGTTGCTGCCAGTAGAGATCGCATGGCTCGCGCGGTGCGACCCTGCTTGCCGATAACTTTGCCAAGATCGTCCTGGGCTACCGACAACTCGATAGAAACCGAATCATCACTATCGGTCTGACTCACAGTCACCTGATCTGGCTGGTCGACCAGTGATTCGGCAATGTGGGCAACGAGTTTTTTCATGGTCAACTACTCACCTACTGCCGATTGCTTTATCAGGCTTTTTACCGTGGTTGACGGTAATGCGCCCTTACCGAGCCAATCCTGCAGTTTGTCATTGTCAATCTTGATAACTGCCGGATCTTGAAGGGGATCGTATGTTCCTAATATATCAAGAAATTTACCATCCCTAGCACGCTGGCTGTCGGCAACAATAATTCGGTAAAATGGCTTTTTCTTTCTGCCAAATCTGGTTAAACGTATACGAACTGCCATTCCTGGTATGTCCTCCTCTGTTGTAGTAGCGGGTAAAAACCGTAATCACCCATCTGGCCATCCTGCAAGGCCTTGGTTGTTATCGTCTCATTCCTTTTGGAACTTTTCTTCTTTTTTTGCCAGACATGGCGCCCGGCTTGCCACGCATCTTTTTCATCATCTTCAGCATGGCAGAGTAGCTCTTCAGCACTCTATTAACGTCTGCGACAGTAGTGCCGGAACCTGCGGCAATGCGCAGCCTGCGGCTTGAATCTATCATCCGGTGGTTGCGACGCTCTTTCAGTGTCATTGAGCGAATGATTGCCTCGGTCTTGCTCAGCTCTTTTTCATCAGGTTCCGGGGCGTCTTTTAACTGTCGCAACTTGTTGATCCCTGGAACCATACCGAGGATCTGCTCAAGCGACCCCATTTTCTTGATTTGCTGGATCTGGTCCAGGAAATCTTCAAGGGTAAAGGCGTTCTTCTGGAGCTTTTTGGCAAGTTTGTCAGCTTGCTTTTTATCAACGACCGCTTCAGCTTTTTCAATGAGCGTCAGGACATCGCCCATGCCGAGGATTCTGGAGGCGACACGATCCGGGTGAAACACCTCAAGCGCGTCAAGCGCTTCACCGACACCAACGTATTTGATTGGCTTTCCTGTAACATTCTTGATGGATAAGGCAGCGCCGCCCCTGGCATCGCCCTCCATTTTGGTGAGAATAACACCGGAGATTTCAAGATCCTGATTAAATTTATCAGCGACGGTAACCGCGTCCTGTCCAGTCATCGCATCAGCGACGAACAGAACTTCGGAGAGCATTAAAGAAGCCTGAATCTCTTTGAGTTCGCCCATCAACGTTTCGTCAATATGAAGGCGACCGGCGGTATCAAGGATCAGTGTGTCATATTCCTGCTCTTTGGCTTCAGCCACTGCCCGGGTACAGATCTCAACCGGACTTAAATCGGTGGTTGAAGGGTAGACCGGAACACCGAGTCGATTTCCCAGCACCTGGAGCTGTTCGATCGCAGCTGGTCGGTAAATATCTGCAGGAACGAGATATGGTTTACGCCCCTTCGATTTGAACAGGGCAGCCAGTTTACCTGCAGTTGTTGTCTTCCCGGATCCCTGCAATCCAGCCATCATGATGATAACCGGCTGCTGACCGTCCAGTCTGATCTGTTCAGTACTGCCCCCAAGGAGTTCAACCAACTCCTCGTGCACAATTTTTATGACCTGTTGACCGGGAGAGAGTTTTTGGGACACTTCACGGCCGATTGCCTTGGCGGTGACACCATCGACAAAATCTCTGGCTACCTTGTAGTTGACATCAGCTTCTAGGAGCGCCATGCGAACTTCACGCATTGCTTCCTTAATGTTGTCTTCCGTAAGGATTCCATGGCCCCGGAGTTTTTTAAATACCCCCTCGAGCCGATCAGTCAGGTTTTCGAACATGGTTATCCGGCAGTCTCTTTTTACTCAAATATAAAAAGCCAATTGGCGCACAACTACGCCAGCAGGCTGTCTGATCCAACAGAGCCGATATCACACTGGTTTCATAGAGTTATCTAAAAATATCGGGATCAAAAGAAGACTAAAATACTTCGAAAATGTAAATAAGTCAAGAAAGGAACTGAACGGGGTGGAAAAAGTGCGTAATAGTGTCAGCCTGTACGATCCTTGACACGCAGGTGGTGAGTCCTGTTGGGCCGTTGAACAGTATGACCACTGTCTGGCCGTCTGGAGAGGAAGACCAACTATTTTGGTTTGAATCCGTGCATCGGTAGATAAATCACCACAACCGGAAGAAAGAGGAAAATGAGGACTACCCACAAGTATCTCTTGCTTTCCGGGTGAAACGAACGGGTAAAGATATCTTTGAAAACGATAAATAATAACCCGACATTCATGGCAACCCCCAAAAATGCCAATGGGAGAAAGACACTTAGATTTCTTGCAGCAGGTATGGCGATGAGCAAACCTGCCATCAGAACGATAAAAAGAAGGGAAACTATTGAAAAGACTTTCTCAAAAAGACTCATGGTTTACTCCAATCTATGGCTGTTTGATTTGGCGGGTTGCGGAATGCGGCCGATAATGGTTTTTCATAACATTACAGAGCAGAGGAAAAATTACAACACTGCTCTTTGGCCAACCAGATCAGCTGAAAGGGGCAGAATGATCAGATATAAATAGAGAGCATAGCTCACCCCCGTGGCCCCCGGTTGCATGATAACTGAAACGAACTTATGGTTAATCCTGATACCAGCTAGTGGTGTCCACCTGGAATCAGTGCGGTAGAAACACTAACTTATATTTCATGGAGATACTTCATGAGCGGAATTATCGTTGCCTGTTCGGCTTGTCGGGTCAAAAATCGCATTCCGGAGAAAAAGCAGCACCTCAACCCACAATGCGGCAAGTGCGGTGAAAAGATTGCGGTTGGATCCAAGGCGGTGCCTGTAAACCTGCGCGATGAGGACTTTCAACAGTTTATAAAAGACACGAAACTTCCAATTATGGTGGATTTTTTTGCTCCAACATGCGGACCATGTCAGGCGATTATGCCGCTTATTTCAAGGCTTGCCGGTCAGTTTGCCGGAGAAGTCGTTGTTGCTAAAATCAATACCAATGATCATCCTGGCACGGCTGTGCATTACCAGATAAGAGGCGTTCCATCTCTTTTATTTTTTAAAAACGGTATAGTCGTTGACCAGATAGTTGGAGCACCGGATGAGTCTTTCCTTGTTTCCAAACTCGAGAGTCTGGCAGGTACTGGCTAAAATCGTTGACGAAAGAATTCGTCAAGAAAACTCTTTCTCCAACCTGTGGTGAGTCGTTTTGGAAGAGGGCTGCCTGGGTTGTTGAGGTTTCGGCAGAGCAGCTTCATTTCAGCTGTAGTCCCGATAAGTTGGGGGTCAATATCCTGCATCTCACATTTTAACTTTATAAAGTTGTTCAACCGTTCAAAGACCTTTTTCTCATGAGCTGTTAAGCGGATTGGTCCGGATATAGCCGGATAATCAGCTTCAGAGATATCCCTGACGTATAGAATAGCCTTGATGATTGGGTCTCCGAATTTACCAGATTTTTTGCTTGAGATAATTCCGGTTTTTTCTAATTCAGCGCGGGACCTCGGTTCTTCCTTGGCTATCTGGAGGAGTGCTTTGTCAGTGATGATATGGCCGCGAGGTCGGTCAAGATGCCGAGCCTCCTGTTCCCTCCAGGCTGCCAACTCCTGGAGAACGGCAAGCTTGTGCCTGTTCAGTCCACCCGCTCCGCTGATTTTTTTATACCGTTCATAGTCCGTTACACCTGAATATGATTGGGGGTCATTGAGGATATCAAGCTCTGCCTGGAGCCATGTTTTTATCTCGGGTACGATGATTCGGGTGAGCAATAGAATTCTCAGTGCTCTGAGGTAGCGGACATCATCAAGTGCATAGGATACCTGGCTCTGGTCGAGTGGACGATAAAGCCAGTTCGTTCGCGTCTGGGATTTAGCAAGGTCAATATCAAGCAGTACGTTGGTCAGGTTTGCCAGGGAAATTGTTGACGGCAATCCAGAAAATCCGGCAGCAAGCCTGGTATCGAAAATATTAGCAGGGATGGATCGCGTTACCCTGCTCAGGATTGCCAGGTCTTGGGGAGCATCGTGAAGAATTTTTACAACATTTTTATTGTTCAGCAGACTCCCCAAGGGTGACAGATCTTCTAGTGCGAGGGGATCGATTAGGTAGCACTCCTCGTCTGAAAGGGCAAGTTGAATAAGACCCAGTCGGGGATAATAGGTTCGCTCCCAGATGAATTCTGTATCGAGGGCAACGCTGCCAGCACGTTGAGCACGGCTAATGAGTTCCTCTAATTCTTTTTTGGTGCTGATCATAGGTGGCTATCCTGCATAAAAAGAAAATTCATTACACACAGAGTGAGAAAAATGATTGAGTGCGTTTCCTATCTATTTTGCGCGACCGTCAGAATCCAAGCTGTAATAAAAATTGAATATAAATTCAATACTTTCTTTGCCAATTCTGTTAACAATAGAGGGACCCGGAGGTATCTGTATTCCAACGGTGATATTTCTGCCGAAATGAACCGGTGCATAGAGCGATGAAAAAAACAGATAAGTTGAGCCACTTGCAAAACACCCTTTTCGTTCAACCTCTTCGTTATGTTTAAAATTTTATCCTCGGAATATCAATTATATGCCTGCGGTAAAATTTTTTCGCATGGTTTGACTTTGAACGAAAATCATCATTTTGCAAACGGCTCAAGTTTTATATTATTAGGTCACTCATAAGAACTTTATTCAACTGTTAACTGACCGATTACAATGATTTACTACATAATGAAGCGTCTTTTCCTGATGATTCCCACGCTGTTTGGGGTCATGTTGATCACCTTTGTCGTGACCCAATTTGTTCCCGGCGGTCCGGTTGAAAAACTTATTGCCGAGATGGAGGGATTTGATCACGGAGGGGGGGAAACCATCACCGCTCATTCACTTTACCGCGGCGGCGATGGTCTCGACCAGGAGAAACTTGACAAGATCCAGGAATTTTATGGTTTTGATAAACCACCTGTCGAGCGATTTCTAACGATGATGAAAAGTTACCTCTATTTTGATTTTGGTACATCATATTATTATCAAAGAAGCGTTGCGGAGTTGGTTATCTCGCGAATGCCGGTATCCATGTCTCTTGGCTTATGGAGTTTTATGATCGTCTATGGTGTCTGCATACCGCTGGGTATTATTAAGGCGGTGCGTGATGGTTCGAATTTTGACCTGCTGACCACAACAATTATTCTTGTCGGCTATGCAATTCCAGGTTTTGTACTGGGGATCGGATTGATTGTTCTATTTGGCGGAGGAAGTTTTTTTAACATCTTTCCTCTGCGTGGCCTTGTTTCGGATAATTGGCATGAGTTGAGTCTGTTCGCCAAGATGACTGACTATCTCTGGCATATGGTTTTGCCAATTCTCTCCAGCGCGCTGGGGAGCCTTGCTGTCATGACCATGCTGACCAAGAATTCGTTCCTTGAAGAGATTGGCAAACACTATGTGCTCACTGCCCGGGCAAAAGGCCTTGATGAAAGGACAGTGTTGTACAAACATGTTTTCAGGAATGCGATAATTCCAATCATTACAGGATTTCCCGGTTATTTTATAGCTGCCTTCTTTACCGGTAGTCTGCTTATTGAAACTATTTTTTCTCTGGATGGTATGGGACTCCTTGCCTATCAATCAGTACTGAACAGGGACTATCCGGTGGTATTGGGAACACTCTATTTTTTCACTATGATCGGTCTTTTCAGCAGACTATTGTCTGACCTGAGTTATGTGGTTGTAGACCCGAGAATCAGTTTTACAGGAATTGACTAATCTTCATATGATCCAGCACCCTGTACCCCAGAATATCTCACCGGCAAAACGGAGATGGTGGAGATTTAAACGCAATAGGCGTGGCTATTATAGTTTCATGTTCTTTTTGCTAGTTTTTGTCTTCAGTCTTGGCGCAGAGATAATCTGCAACGACAAACCGTTACTTGTTCACTATCAGGGAACGTACTATTATCCCCTTTTCAAGTCTTATCCAGAGACCCAGTTTGGTGGTATTTTTGAAACTGAAACTGACTATAAAGACCCGTTTTTTCAGGATATCATGGGAGCTGGTGATAATTGGGCAGTCTACCCAATTATCCAATATGATTACAACACCATAAATTACACCATCGATGGGCCGGTTCCTTCACCACCGACCCGGGACAATGTGCTCGGAACAGATGATCGGGGAAGAGATGTTTTCGCCCGTTTACTCTATGGTTTCAGAATAAGCGTACTGTTTGGCCTGGCGTTGACCGCAATCGGTACGCTGATAGGCATTATTGCCGGTGCGGTGCAGGGCTTTTTCGGTGGCAGGACAGATCTCTTTTTTCAAAGGTTTATTGAGATATGGGGGTCAATGCCCGAGTTGTACCTGTTGATAATATTTGCATCAATTTTTCAACCCAATATCACTTTACTGCTTATACTCCTTTCTCTTTTTAGCTGGATGGGGTTGTCAGATTACGTCCGGGCAGAGTTTCTAAAAGGGCGCAACATGGAGTACGTCAAAGCAGCCCGGGCGCTGGGTGTCAGTAATCCGGTGATTATGTATCGACATCTCCTGCCAAACGGTATGACGCCGGTGATAACCTTTTTACCGTTTCGAATGTCAGCTTCGATACTGGCCCTTACCAGTCTTGACTTTCTCGGCCTTGGCGTGCCCCCGTCAACGCCGAGCCTGGGAGAACTGCTCGCCCAGGGAAAAGCTAATATTGATGCCTGGTGGCTCTCTCTATCCACATTTACGGTTCTCGTGGGGTCATTGATATTGCTGATATTTATAGGTGAAGGTCTGCGGGAAACATTTGATCCCAGGAAACGATAGTCTGTCAACCGGGAAACCGGGACTTTTCTGTCGTGAGATGGAGACATTGGCATTGTTTCGAATTGAGTGTTATAATAGCTGAAATTGTTGACATTGTCGGGGAAAGTCTTAGAATTTCCGAGGTCTGTTTTCGATATGCAGGAGTAATTTCAATACCAGCCTTGAGACCGCGTGCTTTTTGGCAATGTACGATGACACTTCAAACTGGAGAATGTCAGTGCAGAAAAACATATTCACTCGACCCGGTGACTCCGGGCTGTATCTTCTCACGGAACTCGGGAGAAGAGTGCGGCCCATGATAAAGGCGTTTCGCACTGTTTTTTGCAGACCGTTATGGTTTCGTGAATTTCTGAAACAGATACATTTCATCGATGCCGGATCGCTGCTTGTCATTTTTTTACCGCCATCTCAACTGGTATGGAGCGTTCCGGCGAATCAATGAAAAAATCTTTTGTCACAGTTTTATTCTGCCTGCTGATCCCGATCACCTCATGGTCGGCAGAACTGGTAAATCCGGGAAGTGCAATGTACCCGGATCTTCTTGGGGATGGGATGGGCGACACTTTTTATGACCCGGACCTGTTGGAAGATGATCCCTACATTCCTGGGCCTGTAAAGGTGCTCAATGATCCTATATTTGAGGATGATTTCAGCTTCAACACGGCTGATTTTGTTGTTAAAGATCCGCTGGAGCCGCTGAACAGAGCATTTTTCGTGTTTAACGACAAACTTTATTTCTGGGTTTTTAAGCCGGTATCAAAAGGCTACGCTGCGCTCTTACCGGTTGATATACGCCAGTGTCTGGGAAATTTTTTCAGCAACCTGGGCTCACCGATCAGGTTTGTTAATAACCTTTTGCAGGGTGAGTTCGAGGACGCTGGCATTGTACTTACAAGGTTTCTGGTAAACAGTACAGGCGGTGTATTTGGATTTGGAGATTCTGCTTACCGTGATTTCGGCCTCGCTCCCCGAGAGGCAGATTTTGGCCAGACGCTTGGCAAGTGGGGAGTGAAAGAGGGGATATATCTCTGTTTGCCTGGGCTTGGCCCTTCAACCCTGCGGGATACGTTTGGGTTTGTAGGGGATGTTTATATGCACCCGTATCCGTATATTTCGCAAGACTTGGTAAAAGATCTTGCTTATATAGCTGTTGACAGGGTGAACACCATATCCATCAGTCCAGCCGTTTATGACGAACTGAAGCGGGTTTCACTCGATCCCTATGTCGCATCTCGACAGGCCTACTATGAGTATCGAAGATCGATCATTAAGATGCAATAGTGTCCCATTAGAAACATAATAATAACGGATAATACATGACAATGAAATCAATTCAGATTCTGCTGGTCGCTGTCGTTTGTATTCTCAGCGGGGGCTGGACCCAAGCGGCTAACGCTCAAGGTCCCACGGAACAGTTGAGACCAACACTTGACAGGCTGGTCGAAATTCTTGACGATGAATCGTTACAGGGCGCCGCCAACAAAACCGAGAGACGCAGCCAGATAATGGCGGAAATCACCAACGGCTTTGATTTTCATGAAATGTCACGACGAGTTCTGGGGCCGACATGGAACAAAATATCAGCTGAGCAGCAGGACTATTTTGTCATTCAGATGACCAAGCTCCTGGAAAATGTATATATCGGCAAACTTGAGACATATACCGGGCAAAAGATTGAATTTGTAGAAGAAAGAATAAAGGGTAACAGGGCTCAGGTAACAACGCTGATTGAAGACCAAGGAGCAAAACTCCCGGTGCATTATATCATGAAGAAGACCGGCATCAATTGGATGGTGTACGATATAAATATTGAGGGGGTAAGCCTCATCCGTAATTATATGGAGCAGTTTCGATCAATATTGAAACAGAATGACTATGAAGGATTGATTAAGATCATTGAAGATAAAAATCTTTCATTCACAGAGAAGAACGATTCATAGTCCTCTGCTCGCCATAGAGCCGATAGTGCTTAAGGCTGCTTTTCTCTTTTTTTCTGATGAAGACACCACGAATATTTCCAACTGCGAATAGATTGAGTATTCACCGCAGTGACAGTTTTTTACCCGCCTGGAGAACAGGCGGGTGGTTTGTCATCATGGAAGGACGTCTTGCCGTTAAAAAAACATCAGCATCTGGTCTAAAAGCCAGGTGATCACGACTCTCCAGCCGCACGCCGCACATACCAACTGGGGAGAAGGGTATTGCTGGTCAGGGCATAAGAATGGAGATCATCACCGCTATTCAACCGGTAACATTGCTGCTGAAACTGATCAGAGATTCTTTCGATAATAGCCACCGTGTGCAACGCCACTGGAGGTAAAATTGCTCAATTATCACCTTTAGAAAAGCTCCATAAGGCTCGAGAATTGCTCTGAAAAACATTTTCGTATTCTCTGGGTTTCCCTGCCCAGCATTCCGCTTTGACATGGTTCGGATATTTCTTCTCAGATGGTTGATTCGTTCTGTTTTTTTCAATTTTCTTTTTTTTCTGGCGATATGAAAAAAAATTGATTACGTTTAATTCTTTTGTCTCCTCGATTCATGCAAGGGGGCTATGAAAGTCTATGATAGTTAAGCTGAGTGAGTTCAATTGCGGGGATACCCGTTACGTTTTAGAAGATGATGGGTGGTTCCCACATGAAGAGATACGCCTCGACGCTCCTGTAACTGGGTCTCTAACTATTTCCCAGGTGAGCGATGAGGGAGCTCTGGTTAAAGGTGAATTCGCGACCCGGGGAGAAGTGGCCTGTGACAGATGCGGTCAGCCAGCGCAACTCGTTTTGTCGGGTGAATTCATTTATGATTGCATTATCGGTAAAGAAGATCCACTGGTACAACAGGACGTTGAGAGTGGAGAAGAAGATGTAAATAAACTTTATTTGGAAGAACCGGTCCTCAATGCGGGTGAGTTGTTCAGGGAGCAGATTCTCTTAGCAATGCCGATAAGGGTTCTGTGCAAGCAATCCTGCAAGGGGTTGTGTTTCCACTGTGGAGTGGATCTTAATACTGAAACCTGTACCTGCAAGGAAAACGTGGTATCTTCACCATTTTCATTATTGAAAAAAGTAAAAGGCAGATAATCCGGAAATAACGGGTTTTGCGAGATAGCGGAGGAAACAATGGCATTACCGAAAAGAAGACATTCAAGATCGAGAACACGGAAACGACGGTCGCACGATGCATTGAAAGCACCGGGTCTTACCGTTTGTCAAGACTGTGGGGAACCGAAAGAGCCTCATCGTTTATGTGGCAGTTGCGGTAAATACAACAAGCGATCAGTATACATCCTGGACGATGAGATCTAACAGGGGTGAAACGTGCAAATAGCTCTGGATGCCATGGGCGGAGACCATGGTCCACAGGGATTGATTGCCGGCGCACTGCTCGCTGTAGACCAGACCACTGATCTTACCATACACCTGGTTGGAGATGAGACGCTTCTCCAGAAGCATCTTGACTCTGTCTCTGCCAGCGAGCGATCTCTATCACGCCTGAAGATTGTTCATGCACCAAGCGTCGTGGGTATGGATGAGAACCCGGTTGATGCAATCCGTAAAAAAAAGGATTCATCGATCATGGTGGCCTTTGATCAGGTAAAGACCGGGGCTGTATCTGCAGCAGTCAGTGCCGGTAACTCCGGGGCAACCCTTGCCGCCGGCGTTCGAAAACTTGGTAGACTGAAAAATGTTGCTCGGCCAGGACTCGCCTCTATTTTCCCGACACTGAAAGGACCGGTTGTAATCATGGATGTTGGTGCAAATGTCGAGTGCCGGCCTGTTCATTTATACCAGTTTGCAATCATGGCTTCAGCCTTCTCCAGACTTTACAACGTCGAGCGTCCAAGAGTTGGTCTTTTGACCATCGGTGAAGAAGCCAGCAAGGGTAACAGCCTGGTGAAAGAAACCTATGCGCTGCTGAATCAGAGCCACCTTAATTTTATTGGCAATGTCGAGGGCAGGGATGTCTTTCAGGGTGATGTAGATGTTATCGTCTGTGATGGGTTTGTTGGCAATATCTGCCTGAAGATAAGTGAAGGTCTAGCAGAAGCGGCAATGATCATGTTGAAAGACGAAATCGTCAAATCATACAGGGCTAAACTCGGTTATCTTCTTGCGCGGCCGGCTTTTGAAAATTTTAAAAAGCGTGTGGACTACGCAACGTATGGTGGTGCACCGCTTCTTGGTATCAAGGGGACCGGTATCATATGTCATGGTAAATCCTCTTCCCACGCAATTATGAATGCAATTCTTGAGGCTCTTGAGATGGAAAAGCTCAATATCAATGAACTCATTTCACGGGATCTTGAAGGTGGAATCAGTAACATGTCTGAGGTTGTCTGATGGGAACGGTAATTCTTGGTACCGGTTCATGTGTTCCGGAAAGGGAAATGACAAACGCTGATCTCGAGACCGTTGTTGATACAAACGATGAATGGATAAGAACACGGACCGGTATTGAAAGTAGAAGGATAGGTGGTGCTGGGGAAAAAACATACCAGCTTGCTTCCAAGGCTGCGGCAAAAGCGCTGGAAATGGCGGGAGTGTCTGCAGAAGAACTTGATCTGCTTATTGTCGGTACAATCAGTTCTCATATGATCATGCCGTCTACTGCCTGTTTCGTACAGAGTGAAATCGGTGCGGTACATGCATTTGCCTATGATGTCAATGCTGCCTGTTCAGGATTTTTATATGGTCTCGACATTGCAGATAAACATGTTCGCGTAGATAATGATTCCAAAGTTCTGGTCATCGGTGCTGAAACATTATCATCACGGCTGAACTGGCAGGACAGAAACACCTGTATTCTTTTCGGGGATGGAGCGGGAGCCGCTGTGGTTGGACACTGCAGCGAAGATAATCGTGACATTCTGGGGGCCAATCATTGCTCGGATGGTGAGCTCTGGGAACTTCTCTATATGCACAACGCCCCAAGTAACAATCCAGATTTGATTGTTGCCGATAACCCAGGGGCCCATATTATCATGGAAGGCAGGGAAGTTTTTAAGCATGCAGTTAAGGCCATGGAAGACTCGGTACACGGGCTTCTGAAAAAGACTGGTATCTCTATCGGCGACATTGATTTGATTATTCCCCATCAGGCTAATATCAGAATCCTGAACAAACTAATTGAAAGACTGGATTTACCGCGGGATAAGGTGGTTTTAAATGTTATGAGGTACGGTAATACTTCTGCAGCGTCTATTCCACTGGCGCTTGACGAAACGAACAGATCAGGTCGGCTTTCCAGAGGAGATACCGTGTTGTTTTGTTCCTTTGGTGGGGGTTTTACATGGGGGTCAACCCTGTTGAGGTGGTAAAGAGGAGAATATGCTATGGAACATTTTTTGACCGAAGAACAACAGATGATTGTTGATATTGCCCGACAGATCACTGATGAGAGAATTATTCCGCAACGAGCTGAACTTGATGAAAAGCATGAATTTCCCCGTGCCATACTAAACGAAATGGCTCAGGCAGATATGTTTGCCATCCCGATTCCTGAGGCGTATGGTGGGTTTGGGGGAAGCTGTCTTGATATCGTCCTGGCCCTTGAAGAATTGGGCAGGGGTTGTATCGGTGTCGGGACGGCCTTTGCTGCCAGCTCCCTCGGGATTTACCCGATCCTGATTGGCGGGTCTGAAGAGATGAAGCAGAAATATCTGCCGGATGTTGCCACTGGCAGTAAATTTGCGGCATTTGGTCTTACAGAGGCAAACGCCGGTTCTGATGCTTCAGGGATTCAAACATCTGCCGTTCTGGATGGTGATGAATGGGTGCTCAACGGCACCAAGCAGTGGATCACAAATGGCGGTGAAGCCCAGATTTACACCATTGTTGCGATGACCGACAAACACAAAGGACCGCGCGGTGCCTCAATGTTTGTGGTCGAAGAGGGCGACCCTGGTTTTTCCTGTGGACCAAAGGAAATAAAAATGGGGATTCGGGCCTCATCCACTACAGAACTGATTTTTAAGGACTGCCGTATACCCAAAGAAAGATTGATTGGCAGGCGGGGAACCGGCTTTATCACGGTCATGAAAACGCTGGATTCGAGCAGGCCAGGAATTGCAGCGCTCGGTGTTGGCCTCGCCCAAGGTGCCCTGGACATGGCCGCAACCTACGCCAAGCAACGTGAACAGTTCGGTAAACCAATCATAGGTTTCCAGGCGGTCCAACACATGCTTGCCGATATGGCAACGGAACTTGAAGCAGCCAGGGCGCTTACCTATGTGGCGGCACGCCATATAGATGCGCACCCGAAAGATATGTCAAAGGCATCTTCAATGTGCAAAGTGTTTGCAACTGATGCTGCTATGAAAGTAACGACTGACGCTGTTCAGGTAATGGGTGGTTATGGTTATATGTGCGAATATCCCGCCGAGAAAATGATGCGTGATGCCAAGATTCTCCAAATTTATGAAGGAACTAATCAGGTTCAGCGTAATGTGATCGGGCAGGAGCTCAACAAAGAGTATAATCGCTGATCCCTCCGGGTGCGATAACGGTTTCCTAGATCCTCTTGTTTTGTATTTCCATAAGGCGGGTTTTGCATGAAAATTATTGTATGTGTTAAGCAGGTCCCTGATGCCAAGGATGTTCGTCTTGATCCAGAAACAAACACCCTGGCACGGGAAGGTGTAGAATCAATCATGAACCCCTATGACCAGCACGCACTTGAGGCTGGTGTTGCATTGAAAGAAAGTTGCGGAGGAGAGGTCACCGTGATGAGCATGGGGCCCCCTCAAGCTGAAGCAGTATTGCGTCAGGCGATTTCCTGCGGGGCAGACCATGCGGTGCTTGTTTCTGACAGGAGTTTTGCCGGAGCCGATACCTGGGCAACTTCCTATACGTTGGCTAAAGCTGTTGCCCAGATAGGAGAATATGACCTGATTATCTGTGGAAAGCAGGCAATTGATGGAGATACCGCTCAGGTTGGGCCGGGGCTTGCGATGAGATTGGGGATTCCATATGCCACCTGCATCCAGCACATTCGATCAGCTGACGATACGGCAATCGTTTTTGAACGAATGATGGATGATGGTTATGATGTCCTGCAATCCGGTTACCCCCTGTTACTGACTGTCGTCAAAGATATCAACGAACCAAGAGTTCCGTCCCTGAGGGGAAAGATGAAGGCCAAGAAGGCAGAAATAAAGACCCTGAGTGCAGAGGATATCGGGGCAGATTCCTCCTGTATCGGGCTTCCCGGATCACCGACCCAGGTGGTTAAGGTTTTTCCCCCAGAACCGAGGGGGAAACGGGCACTGTTAACAGGTGATATTGACGAACAGGTTGAACAGCTTGTTGAAAAGCTCAAGCCATATCTTGTCTAGAGTGGGGAACTTGTATGCTGAATATTGATAAAAAGCTTTGCATTGGTTGCGGAATATGCGAAGACCAGTGCCCATTTGCCGCGATTGATGTTGTTGATGGCATCGCTGAGGTCGGCGACAACTGCACCCTCTGCGGCGCCTGTGTCGAGGCGTGTGAAGTAGAGGCGCTGTCAATAGATGATGGTGGCAAAGTAGTTCAGGATGATTTGGAGAGCTGGTCAGGAATCTGGGTGTTCTGTGAGTTCACCCGCGGGGAACTGGCATCTGTTTCCACAGAGTTGCTGGGGATCGGCAGGAGCCTTGCTGACAGCAGAGGGGTAAAGCTCAGTGCTGTGCTTCTCGGCCATATGACAGGGGACTCAGCAGACAGACTGATCGGGTATGGGGCTGATATCGTCTATCGAAGTGATAATCCGGGACTCGAATTGTTCTCAGACGACACCTATGAAAAAATCCTCTCGGACCTCATCATGGAGCATAAACCGGAGGTTATTCTTGCCGGGGCAACGGCAATTGGTCGATCGTTCATCCCAGGTGTTGCGACCAGTGTAGATGCTGGGTTAACGGCCGACTGCACAAAACTAGAGATACGGGAAGATGACGGGGCCCTGCTGCAGACGCGCCCAGCTTTCGGCGGCAACATCATGGCGACAATCGTTTGTCCCCATACTCGTCCGCAGATGGCAACGGTACGCCCGAAAGTGATGAAAGAGCTCCCCTATGCTGCTGAAAGAAAAGGAAAAATTATTGATATTATGCCTACAGCCAGGCAACTGACAAGCCGAATCAAGGTCCTTGAATCGGTTATGGCGACTCAGTCCAATGTCAATATTCAGGAATCTGACATCTTGGTTTCTGGAGGGCGTGGACTGGACAGTGAAAAAGGGTTTGAGTTGATCGCACGCCTTGCAGAAGCGCTTGGTGGCAACGTCTCCGCCTCGCGTGCTGTTGTCGATGCCGGCTGGATACCCTACCCCCACCAGGTCGGCCAGACGGGGAAAACGGTTGCCCCGAAACTCTATGTTGCTTGCGGCATTTCCGGAGCTATTCAACATGTTGCCGGTATGCAGTCTTCCGAAACAATTGTTGCGATAAACCGGGACGCTGATGCGCCGATTTTTAATGTTGCCGATTTTGGAATCGTTGGAGACCTTAACGAGGTCATCCCTAAATTAATAGCAAAAATCGAGGAGAAAAGAGGGTCATGAACCTTGATGGCAAGATAGCAGTGGTAACTGGAGGAAGCAGAGGTATTGGCAGAGCAATCAGCCTCAAGCTGGCAGAGCGCGGTGCCTTTGTTTATGTAAATTATGTCAGTCGGCCCGATGCCGCTGAAGAGACAATTGCGCAGTTTGCTGAAGTCGGTGGAACGGGAGCCGTTATTCAGTTTGACGTGGCGGATTTTTCCGCCACCCAGGATGTCTTTAAAAAAATAAAATCGGACTCAGGTACGGTTGATATTCTGGTGAACAATGCAGGGATAACCAGGGATAACCTGGTTCCGCTGATGAAGGAAGCTGACTGGAACAGTGTTCTTGATACTAACCTGAAGGGCACCTTCAACTGCTGTAAAGCGGTTATCAGAGGGATGATGAAAAAAAGACAGGGAAGGATTGTCAATATCAGCTCAGTTGTTGGGTTTTCAGGCAACGGTGGGCAGGTCAATTACTCGGCTGCAAAAGCGGGGATGGTTGGCCTTACGAAATCGATGGCGCGTGAGTTTGCCTCGCGAAATATTACTGTTAACTGTGTTGCACCGGGTTATATCGTAACCGAGATGACTGAGGCCCTGAATGAAGATGTTCAGCAGAAAATGCTGACAGATATTCCGATGGCAAAACTCGGTTCAGCTGATGATGTGGCCGGAGCGGTACTCTACCTGGTAAGTGACGCGGCCGGTTATGTGACAGGACAGACAATCCATGTCAATGGTGGAATGTATATGTAGCTGGGAATGTGACAATTCCAGTCTTTATGCGATAAATTATTAGTTGCAAATTATACAAATTTGTTCAAAAGTGGTTGACTCTACGAACCATAATTCATACTGCTGTTGTAGCAGGCAATTTATTGGATTGTGAGAAAAACAAATAAGGAGATAGAACAATGGCAATAGATCAGGAAATGGTAGATATAATTGTTGAGCAGTTAAGTGTAGAAAAAGACAAGGTTGTACCGAATGCATCGTTTGTGGATGATCTCGGCGCCGATTCACTCGATCTTGTTGAGCTGATCATGGCGATGGAAGAAGCATTTGACATCGAGATACCCGATGAGGATGCAGAGAAAATCGTAACCGTTCAGAATGCAGTTGATTACGTAAACAGCCTAAAGTAGTTTATCTACCCATTTTTTAGAATAATGTGGAGGATAGTGGATGGTAAACGGTAGGGTGGTCGTTACAGGAACCGGCCTAGTTACTCCTCTTGGGACCGGTGTCGCTAAGGCATGGAAAAATATCTGTGATGGCGTAAGCGGAATTGACAGGATAACCAGGTTTGATGCCAGCGACAATGCCGTCCAGATCGCCGCAGAGGTAAGAGATTTTGATGCTGCGGATTACTTCGAGAAAAAGGCGATAAAACATCTTGATCTGTTTGTCCAGTATGCGGTCGTGGCAACAAGAATGGCGATTGCAGAGAGTGGTCTAGCCATCACCGAACACAACTGCGGAAGGGTAGGAGTCATTAGCGGTTGTGGCATGGGGGGCCTGCCAACGATCACAAAACATCATGAGAATGCAATCAACAAGGGATACCGGCGATTGACACCATTTTTCATACCGATGGTGATTCCCAATATGGCCTCCGGCCATATATCGATGGATATCGGTTCCAAAGGACCCAACCTGACATTGACCACGGCATGTGCCGCAGGAACGCATGCCGTGGGTGAGGCCTTTCGCCACATCAAGTACGGATTCAGTGATGTTGTTGTTGCAGGCGGTGCGGAAGCGGTCCTGTGTCCGCTCGGCATTAGCGGATTTTCAGCAATGAAAGCACTGTCAACCCGAAACGATAGCCCGAAGGAAGCGTCACGACCATTTGATGCTGATCGAGACGGGTTTGTGATGTCAGAAGGAGCAGGAATTCTTATACTCGAAGATTTTGAGCACGCACGTGCCCGGGGGGCGGAGATCATAGCTGAAGTCGTTGGGTATGGCCTTTCAAGTGATGCCTATCACATTGCTGCTCCTCCTGAGGATGGTGAGGGCGCCGTTCGCAGTATGCAGATGGCACTCGATGATGCCGGTCTCAGGCCGGAGGATGTGGATTACATAAATGCGCACGGCACATCTACTCCTCTTAACGATCGGTGCGAAACAATAGCAATTAAAACCGTATTTGGTGAAGCTGCTGGAAAACTCGCGATAAGTTCAACTAAATCGATGACAGGACACATGCTTGGAGCCGCAGGAGGTATCGAATCGGTTTTTACCGCACTCAGTATCCGCGACCAGATTGCTCCCCCAACCATTAATCTGCACAACCCAAGTCCGGAGTGCGATCTTGACTATGTGCCTCTGACAGCCCGGAAAATGGAGATACGGGCAGCAATTTCAAACTCGTTTGGCTTTGGCGGCACCAATGCTGTTGTCGCAATGAAACGTTTTGATGGCTAGTTGTCTTACAGGAGAACATTGATGAATGTGGTAATCGGATCAGATCATGGTGGTTATGATCTAAAATGCTCTCTTGTGTCAAAGCTAAAAGACCAAGGGGTTTTGATCGAGGATCTCGGCTGCCATACACCTGCGTCCGTCGATTATCCTGATTTTGCCGAGCAGGTCTGTAAACGGGTTATTGAAGAAAGTGATACGGTTGGAATCCTGATCTGTGGTACCGGTATCGGCATGTCAATGGCCGCTAACAGGCATTATGAAATCAGGGCGGCACTCTGTCATGATGAATTCAGTGCCCAGATGAGCCGTGAACACAATAATGCCAACATCCTCTGTCTTGGGGCCCGGGTCATCGGTACCGGACTCGCAGAGACCATCGTGGATAAATGGCTTAGTTCCTCGTTCACAGCTGGAAGGCATCAGATACGGATCGATAAATACAGCGTGTGACAATTACTCTATAGATTTTGGTTAAAAGCCGGTCTTGCTGAACTGCAAGACCGGCTTTTTAGTTTTACAATCTTACGAATTGGTTATCTTCTGGTATAGTAAAAGATGGTAACCTAAAAGAATATATGCAGAGCTGGGAGAATGAGATGAAATGCCCGTATTGTGGTCATTTGGACAATAAGGTGATTGATTCCCGATTGAATAAAGAATCTACTATCACCAGGCGAAGACGTTCATGCCTGGCCTGTGATCAGCGCTTTACCACCTATGAGCGGCTGGAGGTCATGATGCCTGTCCTGGTAAAAAAGGATGGCCGCAGAGAACCGTGGGACAGGCAAAAAATAGCTGCAGGACTTGAAAAAGCCTGCGAGAAAAGGCCAATCAGCAGAGACACCATAGACCAGTTCGTTGACCAGATCGAACATGACCTGCAGGATATGGGCTCCAAGGAGGTCCCTTCATCAGTCATCGGTGAGTGGGTAATGGAAAACCTTTCTAAATTGGATGAGGTTGCTTATGTTCGTTTTGCTTCAGTGTATCGGCAATTCAAGGATGTTAACGAATTCATGGAAGAGTTGAAGACCCTGCTTGAAGACAGGGACCAGATAGAATAATTGCTAACGAGTAGGACATATGGCCGGTCAAAGCGCTGAACATTATATGCGACAAGCCTTGAAAGAGGCACGGAAGGGGGTGGGTCGGACATCGCCGAATCCCTGCGTGGGAACTGTCATAGTCAAAAACAACACGGTTATCGCAACCGGCTACCATAAGAAAGCTGGAACCCCCCATGCCGAAATTCATGCACTTCAAAAGGCAGGAGACAGGGCAGTCGGCGCAGATCTGTATGTCACCCTGGAGCCATGTAACCACCATGGTCGCACGGGACCCTGCAGTCATGCTATAGCTGCGGCTGGAATAAAAAGGGTGATTGTTGGCACCAGAGACCCTAATCCTCTGGTTAATGGTTCAGGGGTCGATTACCTTCGCGACGAGGGGATAGAAGTAACCTGTGGTGTACTTGAAAAGGCGTGTCAGGATATCAACAAAGCGTTCATGAAGTATATCATTTCTGCACGTCCCTGGGTGGCTCTTAAAGCTGGTTTGAGTCTGGATGGGAGATTGAATTATCGTTGCGGAGAGGGTGGTGTGATCACCGGCCCTGAAAGTTTCAGGAAGGTTCATCGTCTCCGTGACACGTTTGATGCAATCCTCGTTGGTATTGGAACGGTTAACGCGGATAATCCGGCACTGACAACGAGGGTTCAGCGAGGAAGGGGGAAAAATCCTGTACGGATCATTCTTGACTCACAGCTCCAGATTGATGAAAATGCTCGAGTGCTAAATGTGGAAGCCACCACGCAGACATGGATTTTTTGCCTGAAAACGGCAGATCCCGGGAAAATAAAACGGTTGACCCAACGGGGCGCTACCCTGTTTCCCATTGCTCCGGACCAGCAAAACAGGGTTGATCTTGATACGGTGTTGAAAACGCTTGCTGCTCGAGAAATTGTTTCTGTGATGGTTGAAGGGGGGGCAATTGTTCACGGTGCTTTTCTGTCAAGACGTCTGGTTGACTCTGCCTATCTTTTCTATGCACCCATTTTTGCTGGAGATGGGGGCGTTCCGCTTGTTGCGGGGCTGCAGGTCAATGGTGGAAAAGAAAATGCAGTCAGGCTTGTGGATATCACAACCAGAAGATTCGGAAATGACTGGATGGTGAAAGGATCTGTTGTGTACCCTGATTGAGAGGAAAACGTAACGGTACTACTCTCTGTTATTCAAAATTATTCTTGATTCTTGACCAGACTTTTTTCAATGCATCGAAATTGCTAAAATCGATAGACAGGGTAACGCTGTCTTTCTCAAATGATTGACTGTGAGAGAGGCGACAAGAGGCAGGAAGTCGAAGCTCTTTTCTACGATCGTTGAATATTTTTTCAGCACTTGTGCTCATCGGGTGGCTGGCTTCATGAAGTAGTTTCATCAGATTTCCGGCAGACTGGGGTTTGTTGGTCGTACTGGTCCCCGGGAGAAAATCATGAAAGTCTTGCTGGAAAAGTTCTTCAACAGTTCTACCCGTCCGGGCAAGCAAAATCTGGCACATATCCAGCAACCGTTTTTGCTTGTTATTGTTGAGGGAAAGTGCCATGAATAGATTGCAGAGAAAAAGTCGGTCTTGGCTCGTAAGAGAACAGAGATGAAGACCAATTTTGTCAGAAATCATGCCCTTATGGATCGCGTCTCGTATGGGTTGCTCGAGTTTTAGGAATACCGCTTGTCGCTGTAGTTGCCCGTATGAGCCAATATTCATCTGGGCTATAAACGGATGCCTTGAATTCACAGGGATTTGAGATTCTACGAGTCTTAGAAAACGTGCGGTCATGATAGCAGAGAGTGGTCCGCTCAACCGCTGATCTTCAAGTACCGTTATCAGCATTTCAGCAGAATCGTCAAATTCTATCGCCCTGCAGAGAACAGTTTGGTCCCTGCCTATTTCCTGTAGCGCCAGGATTCTTCTTCTACCACAGAGCAACTGGTATTTTCCAGGCTGCTCTATCAAGACAATTGGCGGGTGAAATAGACCGAAGCGGTCTATGGAACTGAGCAATTCAGCAGGCAGGGGATCACTCAAGTCCCTGTGGAGAGAGAATCGGTTTATATCAGAGTCGAGGATCTTTTTCAGAGGGACGGGAAGAAAAGATTCAGTTTTCATGTGATGAAAAAACAAAGCTGTTTTACCACATGAGTGCAGGGTGATAAAACAGCTTGACGTCGCAGGAGAATAGAGCGGTAGTTTCTATACGTTTATGGGCAGAAACTTACCTGTTGATTTTATCTCTTAAGATACCGGACGGTTTAAAAGTGACGACCCGGCGGGCGTCAAGTGTCAACTCTTCGCCGGTTTGTGGATTTCTTCCCCTTCGGGAATTCTTGTCCTTTACATTAAATTTTCCAAAACCGCTCAAGAGCAGATCGGAACCACTGATAAGAGATTGTTTTGAGAGCCGTAAAAAAGCTTCGACTGAGTCGGTGGCCTGCGCTTTTGTTAAACTTTCATGGTTTTTGTAAACCTGTTGAACGAGATCAGCTTTTGTCAGTGTCATATTCTCCTCCTGAAGAAGTTATTTTTCTGTAGCGTATCTACAATGATATACTGACGTGAAAGAAAGTCAATAGTATCAGGAGATTATTTTTGATTTTTCGATAATCACCCGACCATTTTTAGATGTTTCCTGCCATCTGGAAGATGGGTAAATACATGGCAACGACCAGTGTACCAATCATACCTCCAAGGAAGACCATCATGAACGGTTCTATCATTGCGGTGAGATTTGAGACCGCCTGATCAACCTCCTCATCGTAAAAATCAGCAATTTTTTCAAGCATTGTGTCGAGCGCACCAACCGATTCACCAACGTTTATCATCTGCACAACCATATTGGGGAAAACCCCGCTTTCCTCAAGCGGCTCAGCAATCGGGCGTCCTTCAGCAATCGAATCAGCAACCCTGAAAACTGCACGCTCAATAACTTTGTTTCCAGAAGTCTTTGCTACGACCTGGAGCGCCTCGAGGATCGGAACACCACTCTGGAGCATGGTACTGAGTGTTCTGGTAAATTTGGCCACCGCTACTTTCCTGATGAGAACACCCACCACTGGCAGGTGCAGAAAAGCCTGGTCAATACGCAATCTCCCTTTTTCGGTACTGTAGACTTTTTTGAATCCATAGATAAGGGCGATGACCGGGAGGATAATCCATATCAGGTTTTCTTTAAAAGCGTTACTGATTGCAACAACAATCAAGGTTGGAACCGGCAGGGTTGCATCCATCTGAGAAAACATCTCTTCGAAAACCGGTATGACGAAAACGAGAATGACAATGAGAATCAGGATGGAAATTGCCAGACATATGGCAGGATAGGTCATTGCTCCTTTGACCTTCTTCTTGAGCGCCATGGCCTTTTCCATGAAGATTGCAAGTCTACTGAGGATGGTATCCAGGATACCTCCGGTCTCTCCTGCCTCGATCATATTTGAATAGAGGTTGTCAAACACCTTCGGATGTTTACGCATGGAGTCGGCAAAGGTGGTTCCTGACTCAACATCCCTTTGAATTTCTGAAAGCGTTTTCTTGAAGCTTGAATTTTCCTGCTGCTTACTGAGGATTTCAAGGCACTGGACAAGTGGTAAGCCGGCGTCGATCATGGTTGACAGCTGCCGGGTGAAAATAACAATATCCTTCCCCGTAACTTTTGGTTGGAAAAACGCTATATTTGCAAATAGATCCTTAGGTTTTTCTTTAACAACCGGAGCGGTGATGCGCATACGCTTGACATGGGCCAGAGCTGCAGCCTGATCAGGTGCTTCCACCTCACCTTTACGTTTCTCTCCATACGTGTTCTTACCTTTCCAGACATAGACAGGCATAACCATCTCCAAAGTTCAAAAAAATGTCAGTTTCAATAGTTACAATGACAGCGTGTAACAATATATGAATTATCACAAATCTTATTATATTCCATGAGGTTGTAGAATACAAGGAAGGTTTAAAGACATTTTCTATTTCTTCAATGAAAATAGATAACTACTTGTAAATGTTTATTTAAAATTGTTAATTACGTAATAGTAATCAACGGTCGCCAGGACAGAAAAGCCCCTGGGGACGACAAAATATTATTGCTGTAGTTCTGAAATTTTGTTAGATTATTTAACCCGCTGTATTGCACAGTCAAAATCGTTTTATTTAACGAACAGAATTAATTGCGTTGTTTATAATTGTAGGTTTGATTCACCGTCGAGGAGGATGTCATGCAGGAAGCTGCTTTAAAGTATAGTAATGGGAATTTTAAACCGGTCGTGGAAAATTGTGATGGCTGCGAACGGATTGTTGAAGCGTCGGGAACCCAGTTTTGTAAGACCTATGTTAACCCTGAGGCCAAATGGAAATTAGGTATCTGTAATTTTGCAACCCATAAGAAACCGGAGATTACTGTTGCCAAAATTCGTATCAATCCTCTGAAAGCAGCAAAGCGAGCTTCAAAGAAATAAGTAATCAGAGACGACTACTTTTTTTCGATAGAATAAAGAGGCCTCGGTCCCAAGTGGTACAGGAACCGAGGCCTTTTTGTATTGTGGGTGCTCTCGCTATCAGGATCGACCAACCCCGACATAGGTGAATCCTTTTTCTTTTAGGGGTGCTGGGTTGTAAACATTTCTCAGATCAATAAAAATCGCTTGTTTCATTATTTCTTTTAACCTGTCGAAATCAAGGGCCCTGTACTGGTTCCATTCTGTCATGAGGATAACAGCGTCAGCATTTTCAGCAGCGTCATAGGCATTTTCCGTATAGATGATACCATGAGGAAGAAGCTTTTTTGCTTCTTCTGTACCTTGCGGATCATGGGCTTTGATTGAAGCACCCTTCTCCATCAGGGCCGGTATGATGGTAATTGAGGGTGAATCCCTCATGTCATCAGTTTCCGGTTTGAAGGTCAGGCCGAGGACGGCGATGGTTTTACCGGCTTCCGAGCCTCCCAGAACGTCTCTTATCTTTTTCACCATTTTTGCTTTTTGGGCAGCGTTTGCTTCAACTGCAGCTTCAACAATTCTCAGGCTCTGTCCATTTTCTTGGGCGATTCTCATCAGGGCGAGTGTGTCTTTGGGGAAGCAGGACCCCCCATAACCAGGACCCGGGTGAAGAAATTTTGAACCAATCCGACCATCCATACCAATTCCTCGGGCAAGCGCCACAACATCGGCTCCTATCTGATCACAGAGCATTGACATTTCATTGATAAAGCTGATTTTTGTGGCAAGGAAGGCATTTGCGGCATATTTCGTTAGCTCAGCTGTCTCGATGTCAGTTTTGACAATCGGGGTTTCCTGCAGATAAAGCGGTTGATAGATGGCCCGCAGAACCGATTCGGCCCGATCGGATTCCACACCGATAACAACACGGTCAGGTCTCATGAAATCACTGATGGCGGCACCTTCTCGAAGAAATTCGGGGTTGGAGGCGACGTCAAAATCTGCACTTGGATTAACCTCACTGATAATTCGGGAGACCTGCCTGGCGGTACCCACCGGGACGGTGCTTTTATCAACAATAATCGTGTAATCTTTCAAGTGAAGAGCCACCTCTTTGGTTGCCTCGTATATATAGGAGAGATCTGCGTAACCGTCACCCCTCCTGCTGCTCGGTGTACCAACAGCAAGAAATACGGCCTCTGCAGATGAAACCGACTCAGGCAGGTCGTTTGTAAAACAAAGATGCCCATTGTCTACATTTTTTGTAACAAGGGCATCAAGACCCGGCTCATAAATCGGGATGATCCCCTGTTTCAGCTTTTCTATCTTTTCGTTTACCTTGTCAACACAGGTGACATGATGGCCGAACTCGGCAAAACAGGTTCCAGTAACCAGGCCGACATATCCGGTTCCAACCATTGTGATTTTCATTGTTCAAACTCCTTTGATTATGAGACTCGCTGAATACGGGGACGCTGGCCAAAGATGGCAGTTCCAATGCGAATAAGTGTTGACCCCTCCTCGATAGCTAACTGATAGTCACCAGACATACCCATCGACAGTTCGATATCTTTTTCGGGTAATAGTTCTTTAGATTGTAACTCATCAGCAAGACGCCTGAGGTCCCTGAAGAACCCTCTTGTTCTCTCCTGGTCTTCGGTAAAGGGGGGCATTGTCATAAGTCCCTTTATGCGCAGGTGTTCTAATCCCTTGAGTTGTTGCAGCAATGCTCCGGTCTCTTCAGGCAGGACACCGGATTTACCTGAATCGTAGCCAATATTTACCTGAATGAGAACATCAAGGCTTTTGTTGAGATGCTGCAGATGCCGGTTGAGGGCTGAACCAATCTTAATTCTATCTACCGTTTCGATCATATCAAAAATTCCTGCAGCGATCCTGGCTTTGTTGCTCTGTAGATGTCCGATAAAGTGAAAGCGGACCCGGTCTTTGACAATTTCCTTTTTGTCGGCAGCTTCCTGAAGATAGTTTTCTCCAAACAGTATCTGTCCTGCCGCGTGAGCTTCAAGGATTGCCTCGGCTGGGAATCTTTTGGAGACCGCAACCAGTCTAATCGAATTCGGGTCTCTACCGCAATCAAGTGCGGTGCGTTGGACAGTTTCTAACACTGCCGTGAGATTTGTGCTTATCATAGGCCACTTCAGGTTTCGTTTACTCTGGAGAATCGATGATTGAATAATTGGCAGGCATTGGCACTTGTATTATCGGCAATGTCTTCCAAAGATGTTTCTCTTAGCCTGGCAATAGCTTCAGCGATGAAGAGTGTATAAACAGGCTCATTTCTTTTTCCACGATAGGGGACGGGAGCGAGGTAGGGGCCATCGGTTTCAAGCAGCATCCTGTCCATGGGGATCAGAGCAGCTACTTCCTGCATCTCCCTGGCGTTTTTATAGGTAACAATGCCAGGAATAGATATCAATAAGTTGCAATCAATAACCTTACGGGCAAAATTGATATTTCCGGAAAAACAGTGCATTATACCACCGTGATCAAATGGGCCTTCTTCCTCAATAATTTTCAGACAGTCTTCGTGGGCATCTCTGTCATGTATGATGATCGGCAGACGCAATTCTTTGGCCAGGCGAAGCTGTTGTCTGAAAATTTTTCGCTGCGTTTCCGGATTTGAGAATTGTTTCGCATAGTCAAGTCCGATCTCTCCATAACCGACTACCACATCTTTATGTTTTTCCGCAAGTAAAGCGATTTTTGACAGATCATTTTTCTGGACGTTTCCTGCATCGTGCGGGTGAACGCCGATAGCAGCTCTCAGTATTGAGTGTGTTTGGGCTAGCTCTATGGCAGCGACTGAACTCGTCAGGTCGGTACCAATCGTTACTACACCACATACCTTGTTATCCGTTGCACGCATCAGGACTGTCTCAAGATCATCCTGATAGGCGCTCATGTCCAGGTGGCAGTGAGAATCTATCAGGTATGAACCAGCTTTCAGCTGCGGCAGGGGGGGGGGACTTTTTTTTGTCATATCATATCTCCAGCCAGTTTTCATAGCAGATAACCCTATTGTATGCAATGTGAATTTTGACAATTTTTGACACACAAAGGGTTGTCAGGCTGCTAAGAAAAATGGTTTGAATGAACAATGAAGTACCAAAAAGACTTATCATCTATAACAGAAGGATTTTGGTGATCTCAATATCGTAAAAGATTGCCCCAAAGCTGTTGCTAACATCCTGTAATCATCAACTATTTGTTCTAAACAATTTGGGGTACAGACAAGTGCTCCTGCTTTATACCTCTGATTTTTAATAATAAAATCAAAAAACCCCTTCAACTCGTAAAAATATTATCGTATAGTTATATGTGAGTATTCAAAATTTATACTGTTATTGTTGAATAAACCGTGAAAAGTAAGGGAAAAACTGATCACCACACAAAAACTATCTAATCATTATTGTGCTTGGATCTGAACAGGTTGTACCAGGGTAAACAGAGGGAGTTTACGATCCGATGACACTCATACGTGTTGGCACAGGCTCTACGCGGAACCGGTGAAGCGGTTCATAACTAAGATGAGGGAAAAGGCATGAATTACGGAATTGTCAGTCAGGAGCAGCTTGAGCAGATCGATACAATTCTTTCTGAAAAGCTGATTAAGCTGGGTGTTGACTGTGTCATTATTATTGATATGGCTGGAAATATCATCACAGCAAAAGACAACGGCGAGAGCAAATATGATGTTTACTCATTTGCCGCCCTGGCTGCTGGTAATTTTGCCACTGTCGATGCAATGGCCAAACTTGTTGGTGAGCAGGAATTTTCGCTCCTTTTTCATAAAGGACAGGACTCTAATATACACTTCAGTAAAATCGATGATGAGCTGCTCCTGATTTCGATGTTTGGTAAAGAGATCTCTCTTGGCTTCCTGCGTTTAAATGTGGTTGATGTCATTGAGAAAATTCGTCAATTGTGGAACAAGTAGCGCATGAATTGCTCGGGGTACAAGTATTCCACATGATAAAAACGTTTCTATGGGGGGAGTAAGTTGAGTTTTATCAACTTAAAAGAGAAGGTCGTTCAAGTTAAAATTGTCTACTACGGACCTGGTCGATGTGGCAAGACGACGAACCTTGAATATGTCAACAAAACCTTTCGTAAACAGATTGTCTCAGAAATGGTAAGCCTTAAGACCCATGGTGATCGGACACTGTTTTTCGATTTTCTGCCGTTTGATATGGGAAAAATCAAAGGTTACGATATCAAGATCCAACTATACACCGTTCCGGGGCAGGTTAAGTACAATGCAACGAGAAAACTGGTGCTGAGGGGTGTTGACGGTATTGTTTTTGTCGCAGACGCAATGGCAAAACAGCGTGAAAAAAATATTCGCTCTCTTAACCAGTTGCATGAAAATCTGCAATCTTACAAGGAGAGTATTTTCAGGATTCCGCTGGTTATGCAATATAACAAGGTTGATTTGAAAGAACATGGCATACCCATCCTGCCGACCGAAGTATTGCAGAAGGATCTAAATAGTAGGTTGAAGGTTCCATACTTTGAGGCGAGTGCTATTACTGGCTACAATGTCGCATTGACATTGAAGAAAATTATTTCTTCAACCGTTATTTCGATACAGAAAAAATTACTCTAGAGAGAAGACACGGTGGAACAAGATACAGTCAGCCAATATGATGATGATCTAACTGTTGGGATGGAGGATACAGAGGATTTTCTCGACACCGAATTTGTCGATTTGTTTGAGCACTCCAGTAACAATGGCTCACCCATTTCAAGGCTTAAGACCATTGTACTTTCAATAGATTGGGAAATAAATGATGAGGTGCTCACCCAGTTTAATGACGAGCTGCTTGTACTCAAGGACACATGGGCGGGAGATCAGATAAAACTGGTCTATGTTCAGGCTCTTGAGAAAATCAGCAAATATATCTATCAGTTTAAAGCTGACGCCCATCCCAATGCGATCAAATTGCTGCTGACCTTCTATTATAATCTTGAAAAAATCGTTCTCACCACAGATTTAAGCGAGGATGAGATTAAAGATATCCTCCGGGAAGACGTACAGAAATTTGAGCACCTAAAAAGTCAGATCGGCACTGTTCCGGAAGAAAATGTGTCACCCTCCAGCCCGGAATCTGAATCTACCCCAGTTGTAGCCGGGCAGAGTGAACCGCACCCCGTCTTATTTAATCTGAAGGCGTGCATTCTTGGAATGGATTGGGAAATTACCGAACGTGAGCTGGCAGATCTTGGCGAAGAGGTAGAGAGACTCGAAGGAGAGTTTGCCGGACAAAAGCCTCAGATGATTTTTCTTCAGGGAATTAGTGCCCTTGGTGGCTATATAAAGCTGAAGAAGAGCGACGCGCACGCCGATGCATTTAAATTGCTCTATTCTTTTTACGAAGGTCTTGAAAAGATCGTCGTCAATCCTGATCTCTCAAAAGCAGAAGTAAAAGCAATTCTGCTTCCCGAAGTTGAAAAGTTTGAAGACTTTAAACAGGTTATTGCCTCAACTATTACCCCGGAAGCAATTGCCGAGAAGATGGTTGATGAACAGCCGACAGCTTATAAAGGAGATGATTCTGATGACGTCTCTCCTGCTTTTGCCGATGTCCCAGATGAGGTCCACGGTTTTCAGGCGGAAGAAGAGGCTGCAACAATTGGCAGTGGACCGGACGATGTTGATAATCGCCTCGATACCTTTTTCGCAGGAGAAGAAAAACCGGGCGAAGCAGGGAGTGAGGCTGGAGTGTTACCTCCAGAGGCCATCGATAAGATAGATTCATTCTTTGGCGATGATATTGTGGATGATGCGCTATCGGTATCTTCAATCAGCGCGGAGGATGCCTTAAAGGGTGTCGATGTGGAGACCGAAGCAGATGATGATTCAGATGAAGAGGCGTTGCCAACGCATGGTGACGGCATGTTGGCTCCGGCACTCGCAGACTCAGCTGATGAGGAAGGGCATGGGTTCAACCCAGACCTGGGAACGGAAGAATCACTCTATTCAGCCACCAATATCGATGAAAGTATTGGCAGTATGTTTATGGAGGAAGCTGAAGATAGTGTGGTAACAAAATCTGCAGCACTCCTGGGGGTAGATGTAGAGACTGACGCAGATGATGACAGCGATGAGCAACCGTTACCGCATGATCATGAAGATATTGCCCCCGCCCTGGCAATGGAGGATACTGATTCTGAGAGTGCAGATGAATTTCAGGGTGATACTGAAGTCACAGAAATTGATGCACATATTGAAGGCTTTTTTGGTGACGATGATATGGACGATGGTCCTGTCAATATCGAACAATCCATGGCCGCTCAAGGGGTTGATAGTTCAGCATCATTCGAGGCTTTTGAAGAGACGGTAACGGATGAGGGAGAAGTCTCAGACGAGTTAACCGGAAACATTGAGGAACGTCTTGACACGATGTTCGCCGAACCAGACGATGAGGTAGCATCTCTTGATGATGAGTCCGATGGTGATCTGATTGCTGACGAAGCCGATGAGGTAGTGTTTGAAGCAGTTGGTGAAGATGCAGCTGTTGCAGGAGAAGACGTACCGGTTGGCCTTCTGGACGATGAGATTGTTTCCGACAGTGAAGACTACCTTGCCGACGATGAAGTAGTAGCCGAGAGTGACGCAGCATTGGCAGTCGACGATGAGCCTGTTTCCGACAGTGAAGACTACCTTGCCGACGATGAAGTTATTGCCGGGAGTGACGCAGCATTGGCAGTCGACGATGAGCCTGTTTCCGACAGTGAAGACTACCTTGCCGACGATGAAGTTATTGCCGGGAGTGACGCAGCATTGGCAGTCGACGATGAGCCTGTTTCCGACAGTGAAGACTATCTTGCCGACGATGAAGTTTTTGCCGAGAGTGACGCAGCATTGGCAGTCGACGATGAGCCTGTTTCCGACAGTGAAGCATATCTTGCCGACGATGAAGTTATTGCCGAGAGTGACGCAGCATTGGCAGTCGACGATGAGCCTGTTTCCGACAGTGAAGAATACCTTGCCGACGATGAAGTTATTGCCGAGAGTGACGCAGCATTGGCAGTCGACGATGAGCTTGTTTCCGACAGTGAAGCATATCTTGCCGACGATGAAGTTATTGCCGAGAGTGACGCAGCATTGGCAGTCGACGATGAGCCTGTTTCCGACAGTGAAGCATATCTTGCCGACGATGAAGTTATTGCCGAGAGTGACGCAGCATTGTCGGTTGACGACGAGATTGTTTCCGACAGTGGAGAATATCTTGCAGATGAGGAAGCATTATCAATCTCTGATGAGTTGAAAGATGCTGATGAATCACCTGGTTTAAGTACGGAAGAGACAGTAGTTGCTGGAGCTTTGTCAAGTTTCGGGTCTGATTCAGAAGAGGAGGATTTCTTTGCAGCGATTGATGATCGCATTGATGAGCCGGGTGAAATTCAGATAGAATTACTGTCTGAGACTGATAAACTTGCGAGCGAACTGGTCACTGAGCATGACGAAGCAGATGGAATTGATATAATCCCAGCCCCCGACCAGGAGTCAGATGGTGACTTGACCGAGTCGTTTCATGAATCGTCGGAAGAGGATCTTGCACCGCTCGCATTTGGTGTAGAAGATGAGTTATCTGAGCTTCGTGCAGGGGTTGCCTCCCTTGGTGTCGAGATTAATGACAGTATCATCGCAGGTATTTTGACAGAAATTAACAGGCTCAGGCATCGAATGATGACTAAACCAGTTGAGAAGACCTACCTTCAGCTTCTGTCAACCGTTGTCCAGCATATCGGGCATTATAAGTATGAATCAAGCTCGGATGCACACACTCTGATGCTCTCTGTTTTTGATAAACTTGAGCTCTCCCAGAAAAAGGAGACTGATCCCCAGCAGACACAGGAAAAACTCTTGGCTGAGACGTGCAAGATCCTGTTATGGCAGCAGAAAATGCTTGATCGACAGGCAGTGCAGACAGGAGATGATCTGACGTTTCCGACCCCAGTCCGGGTTGAGTCAGCCGATGATGAAGGAGCGCTTTCAATAGACGATGGAGATGATACTCATAGTGGTGTCGATTCCGGATCCGAGTCCGTTGCGGAACAGGATTTCAGTGCTGTTTTTGAGCCGGTTGATGATGAAGAATTATCCGCCTTTGAGGAGATCGAAGAAACCCAGGAAGGACTGGAACAGGAACTTGGTGATACATTTATTGAGGATGATCCAGAGCTGACTGAAGGTGTGGGAGAAACGAGTTCGGTTTCTGATACGGATAACCTGCCGGATATTGTCAAAGAAGATGAAAAGCTTGATTTTAAGGGACTTTCCTCATTATTGACTGATGTTGTCAAGCGAGAAATGAAAGCATTGAAAGATCTTCTGCAAACAGAGTTAAAAGCACTCAAAGACAAACTGAAGGACAAGGAATAAATTCCAAGAAATTTACTGACTGTGCCCGGGTGAAAAAACTGCTCAGTGCGGGATGAATATGTTTCCGGGCCGGACCAAATTGTTATCATTTTCAATGGGCATTGATGGCCCAGATTCTTCTGGAGGAGCCAGATGTGCAGAGGCTGCACCTGGTTCCTCATCACGCAGCACCTTTCCTCAGCACAATTCCCTTCTGACCTATATACTTAAACCAACGCTTTTGTTGTGCCTGAAAATGTTTTTATCCCTCAATTGATTGTCATTGCATCTGGTTGAAGATGGGCTAAAAGATATTTGTTTCTTTCCCTTTCGTTTATTGCTAGATTGGGGCCGATTGCAGCCGGGACTGATGATAACAATCTAATCTTGAATTGAATTACCGCTCGTTACAAACCACCATGAACCTTGCACCATATATTAAAATTGCACGTTTTGACCACTGGTTCAAAAACGTTTTCATGATACCAGGGATTATCGTTGCCCTTTATGTTCAGCCGGATCTTTTGACCCTATCGGTGCTGCCGAAAATTATTCTTGCATTACTGGCAACCGGGTTTGTTGCCTCCAGCAACTATGTTATCAACGAGGTGCTGGATGCCCCATTTGATGCCCTTCATCCAGTAAAAAAGAATCGCCCAATCCCATGCGGCCTCGTCAACATCAGAGCAGCATACATAGAGTGGATCTTTCTTGGTATTCTTGGCTTGTCTCTTGCCTGTTTCCTCGGGCTACCTTTTTTTATGGCCGCACTGACTCTTTGGGTTATGGGATGTATTTACAATATCCCTCCGTTGAGGAGCAAAGATAAACCTTACCTTGATGTCCTGTCTGAGTCCGTTAACAATCCGCTTCGCTTATTGCTGGGATGGTACGCGACAGGGATTCTCGTTCTTCCTCCGATATCGCTGGTTCTTGCCTATTGGATGGTCGGTGCTTTCTTCATGGCAGTCAAACGCTTTGGAGAATATCGAAGGATTGGTGATCCACAGGTCAGTTCAGAATACCGCCAGTCTTTCAAGCACTATACCGAGACGCGGCTGCTTGTCAGCATTATCTATTATGCAGTCTCATTTGGCCTGTTTTTCGGTATTTTTCTGATGAGATATAAGATGGAAATGATTCTCTCCATCCCGTTTATTGCCGGTTTTATTGCCTGGTATATACATCTGGGATTCCTGGAAAACAGTCCGACACAATATCCGGAGCAATTGTATAAGCAGAAAGGATTTACCATCTACTGCATCTTCTGCGGTATCGTCTTGCAATTACTCCTTTTCGCTGATTTCCCGTTTTTGTATAAGTTGTTCGAGTCGACCATACCGAAATTATAGAAAATGATTCCAGATTGATGAACCTAGCCCTCTTTGATTTTGACGGTACGATCAGCTCAAGAGACAGTTATCTGCTCTTTTTGTGGTACATGGAGAAAGGAAAGGTCATCCGGACCTGTCTCTCTTGCCTTCCACAAATCGTACTTTACAAGCTCGGGAGATATCCAAACCAAAAAATGAAAGAAACGTTTCTGGCGGCGCTGTTTGCTGGTAAGCATCTCTCTGAGCTGCAGGTGAATTCTGAGCGTTATTGTAATACTGTTCTTCCTTCAATCATTCGTCTGGGTTTCTGGCAGAGCCTGGACTGGCATCATAAGAATGGAGATGAGGTTGTTGTGGTCACAGCAAGTCCTGAGTTCATTCTCAGACCGTGGTGTCGCGCCCATGGGATTGGCTTAATTGGTACCGAAATCGAAGTAGATTCTAGCGGTCGTTTGACTGGCAGGGTATCAGGCCGAAATTGTATGGGAGATGAAAAAGTCCGGCGGGTAACCAGCTCTTACAATATTGAAACGTATAACAAATTGTTTGCCTATGGAGATACCAAATCAGACCTGCCAATGTTACATCTTGCGCCACCTGAAAACAGATTTTATAAACCATTCCGCTAAAAAAGAGGCACCTTTTGAGATCGGTGACCGCATAATCCTTTCCGAAACAGTCTATACAGGCCCAACGCTGCCGCTGCCAATAAATCAAGACACACAAGCAGTACACACTGTTTTATTTCCCTTCTACCGATTCATCCGTGAGCCAAGAGAGCGATGACGGTTAAAACCGTGTATACAAGCAGCCAGACGCAGATAACGGTAAGAAGCCGGCTGAACCAGCGATGGGATTTGGAGAATATGATAAGAACCATGAGAAAAAAACCTGGAATAACGATGCCTGCAATAAACGGCGGAAGATACCTGAGCAGCTCCTGTAGCCCAAGAAAAAACCATGGTCCGGTTATATAGAATCTGCCCAGTTCTTCCGGGTCCATTGGCGCGGAAACAAAGATGCTAAAGGACAAAACCAGAGTAATAAGCAGCGGGTAGTGTGAGATTTTCACAGGGTATCTGCGCAGGTGTTCCCAGGCCAGAATGAGCAGCAGCAGGTCAAAGGATATCACATGGTGCAGGTATACACGCTGCATGCCATGATTCGTAATTGAGAACAGTAATTCATTGAAAATCGACCCGATCAACGGGGTCGCAAGAAGTATATTTTCCGCTATCACCCCTGCCGATGAACCGGTACTGTCGTCACGAAGAACGTAGCCGGTGAACAGCAGCAGGAGACTTGTGGGCAGGGTCAGAACGAGAAGGATTCTTCGGTTATTGCTGTAGCTGTCTGTTTTATTAAAGGCAACAATATAATGGATCACGGCAAAGAGAAAGAAAAACTGGCTTGAATAAAAGTGTAACGATCGGAAATACTTGCCATAGGGAATCAGCAGATCGAGCGCTGCCGTTGAGTAGAACGGTTCGGAAAGATCATATTGAAGGCCGACAATAACGCCTGATAGCAGGGAGATGTACAGGCAGATAAGACTCCAGCTCCCCCACTTGATATTGATGATCAGTTCAGCTACCGGCCATTTTTTCAGATGCCCTAAACAGGCTGTCCAGTTCATTCGTCTCCCATGATCGCTAGACTGTTACAATGAAAAATGGAGGCTCCATGTTTTTTTCGACCTTGTATGTCTTCAGAGTCCTGTTTGATGGTCCATTTAATACAGTGCCTGAAATCGTAAACCTGCTCTGATGACAGGGGCATTCGAGGATATCTTCTTCCTCTTTGTAATTTAACCGGCAACCAAGATGGGTACATTTCCTGGAAACCGCCCAGACCTGGTCGTTTTCAGAAAAAATACAAAAATCATCTTTGATCAGGAACTTATCTTGCTTGAGTGGCTCTGATACTTTTATGATAACGGGTTTTCGTGGCACTCGATGGGTAATGAACCGCAGGATGGGGTATATCAAAAAGATGCTGCCGAGAAATAGAATCAGGCGACGGCTGAGCACGGATTTTGAGTTTTTCTTTTTAGGCATCGGTAGATAAAAGAAGGTAAAGAGATTACCTGCGATGATATTTCTCGATCATCATCTGGTGAACATGTGGGGGAACCATGTCTTCAACGTTACCACCATGGCGGGCCGCATCCTTGACAATAGACGAGCTAATATAAATCCACCTAAAACCTGGCATCAGGAATACGGACTCAACTGTCCGTTCAAGTTTCCTGTTCATCAGTGCGAGCTGAAATTCATAATCAAAATCTGATACAGCCCTGAGGCCCCGTATGATTGCACGGGCTCCCCGCTTGGCTGCATACTCGACGAGTAGGCCATCTACCGAGTCAACCTCGATTCTGGAATTCCTATCAAGGAATGACTTTTCAATCATCGATACCCGTTCAGGAAGGCTGAAGAGAGGGGCTTTGCCTGGGTTGATTGCAATGGCGATAATGATCTTGTCAAAGAGTGTCAGGCCCCGATCAATGATGTCAATATGTCCGTTGGTTATTGGATCAAAGGTGCCGGGGTAGATGGCAAGTGATTTACCATTTAACGGTGATGGAGGGTTCATGATGACTCTCGGGATTTCTGTTTTGCTTTGTTTTTTCGGATAAAAAAATGAAAACATGTGTCCCCATAACGTCGCCGCATGTCCAGGAACAGTTCTTCAAAATTCATATCCAGTTCTACATCTTTATTTTCTTCGACTACTATTAATACCTTTTTTGAAAGAACAATACTCTTATCAAGAAAGCGAAGGGTTTTTTCTGTGAATCCTTTTTGATAGGGAGGATCAGCAAATATCAGGTCAAACGGAGAAAGGTCCCGAGCCGTGAAGGCAGAAAAGGGCAGTGACTTTCTGAGATCATGCTTGATTATTGTGCTTCGCTCTGCACCATCGGGAATCAGGGGAATATTTTTTTTAATCAGGGATAGTGAATGGTTACTGTTATCAACGAACACGACAGAACTGGCGCCACGGCTCAGCGCTTCGCAGCCAAGTGCTCCCGTTCCTGCAAAAAGATCCAGGACCCGACTGCCCACAACCTTTACACCCAGAATGGAGAAGAGGGCTTCACGGGCGCGGTCTGACGTGGGTCTGATCTGTTTCGATTGGCCAGCTGGAGTATATAACTTACGTCCTCTTGCAAGCCCACTGATTATTCTCATCTTTGTCAGGTTCAGTTGGTAAAAGAGATAATGGTGACCTAGGTCAGATTTGCAATGACAGTCTCTCCGGCCGTCACTTTCTGTCCGGGGCTGACCACTATTTCAGAATCTTTGGGAAGGTAGATATCCACACGTGATCCGAACCTGATCAGGCCAAATCTTCGTCCCCGGATAACCGGGTCTTTGGGTTCGATCCAACAGACAATCCGGCGGGCAATCAAGCCGGCGATCTGGACAAAGGTAACCTCTTTTTGGTCAGGGGTTATCAAGGTTACAGCGCAATATTCATTTTTTAAACCGGCCTGTTCATTATCAGCGGCCAGAAAAGCTCCAGGAACATGGACAACGCTCGTGACGGTACCCGTGATAGGGACCCGGTTCACATGAACGTTGAAAACATTCATAAAAATAGAGATTTTCAGAAGGTCATTTTCTGAAAACCTGACATCTTTTACCAGTTCTGAAACAATGACCTTTCCATCGGCGGGAGAAAGAATAGTATTGTCGCCCTCGGGTGCAATCCGCTCAGGATCCCTGAAAAACATCAGAATGAAGGTGGTTATCGCAAACAGCAAGAGGGTAATGAGCAGGGATCCGTATAAAGCACTGATAATTGTGATAAAGGCGGAATAAAGGATGAAGGGGTATCCCTCTTTGGCTATTGGTATCTTTGGCTCTTGCATAGGGATATCTGTTATTTATTTTTACCTGCCCGGCTGATGGCGATGGTTCCAGTGCGGATGATCTCCTTGATGCCGATTGGCCTGAGAATATCGATCGCCGCCTGGATTTTAGAGGTTGATCCGGTTACCTCAACTGCATAACTTTTGGCACTGACATCGACAACCTTGCCCCGGAAAATATCAATTACCCGGAGTACCTCGGCACGGGTATGGGCTTCAGCCTTGACTCGAATTAAAACCATTTCACGTTCTACAAAGTCCCCGTCACCGATATCCGACACTTTGATGACATCGATAAGTTTATGGAGTTGTTTGGTTATCTGTTCAATGATACGCTCGTCTCCATCTGTTACAAGGGTCAGGCAGGAGACATTTTCATCGAGTGTCTCCGCTACGCAAAGACTCTTAATGTTGAACCCACGGCCGCTGAATAAGCCGGTTACACGGGAAAGCACACCGGGCTTATTTTGCAGTAATACGGACAAGGTGTGTTTCATACAACCCTCGAATTATAGAGATTGTCAGCTATACCAGAAGCATCTCTGTTGTCGATTTTCCTGCAGGAACCATCGGGAACACGCCTTCTTCACGGGATATCTTGAAATCCATAAGCACCGTATTATCTGTGGCCAGGGCCTCTTTAATGACGTCTTCAACTTCACTCTTCTTAGTGGCACGCAGGCCGACTGCGTCATACGCCTCTGCCAGTTTGACAAAATCAGGGGCAACATCCATTACCGTTGAGGCGTAGCGTCCTTCATAAAATAGTTCCTGCCACTGTCGTACCATACCGAGAAACTGGTTGTTCAGTATGGCTATCTTGACAGGGCAGTTGTATTGTCGTGCCGTGGCAAGTTCCTGGATGTTCATCTGAATAGAACCATCCCCGGCGATATCTATGACGATTTTGTCGGGCCTTGCCATTTTTGCCCCGATTGCAGCGGGAAACCCATACCCCATGGTGCCGAGCCCACCTGAGGTGAGGAAATGTCGAGGATGATTGTATCGGTAAAATTGTGCCGCCCACATTTGATGCTGGCCAACTTCTGTTGTTATAATTGCCTCGCCATTAGTCAAAGTGTCTAGCATTTCAACGACATATTGTGGTTTGATAATGTCATTGTCTTCTTCGATATAGGTCAATGGGTGCATCTTCATCCACTGCTTTATCTGATTATACCACTCCTGATGTCGACTTTTTTCATGGGTAACGGAGACGTCCGGTTCGTTGTCAAACCATGTAGACATTGCCTTGAGTGCGAGCTTGCAGTCTGAAACAATCGGCACGTCAACCTTCACATTTTTGCTGATTGAGGTCGGATCTATGTCGATATGAATAATGTTCGCATTGGGCGCAAAAGTGTCGAGTGTTCCGGTTACCCGGTCATCAAAGCGGGCGCCCACTGAAATCAGCAGGTCACATTGTGATACCGCCATGTTGGCGGTGTAGGTTCCATGCATTCCCAGCATTCCCATGGACAATTCATGGGTGCCAGGAAATGAGCCAAGTCCCATCAACGTCATGGTGACAGGAATATCGAGTTTAAGGGCAAGTTCACGCAATTCTTCAGATGCATTGGACAAGGTTACCCCGCCGCCGACATAGAGAACCGGTTTACGGGCCTTCATGATCAAACGGCATGCCTTATCAACCTGCACGGGATGAGGCGCATAGGTTGGCTGGTAATTAACCATCTTAATCGGTTTCTTTTCTGTAAACGGGACCGCACTGTTGATCAGATCCTTCGGGAGGTCAACAAGCACCGGGCCCGGTCGACCTGTGCGGGCAATATGAAAGGCCTCCCGCATTACCTGAACAAGTTCTTCTTTCCTGTTAACCAGGAAGTTATGCTTGGTGCATGGTCTGGTTATTCCGACAATATCGACCTCTTGGAAGGCATCATTTCCGATCAGCGGTGTTGGTACCTGTCCGGTCAGGATAACAATCGGAATAGAGTCCAGATAGGCAGTGGCAATTCCGGTTACACCATTCGTGGCTCCCGGACCCGAGGTGAGCAGAGCAACACCAACCTCTCCGGTAACTCGGGCATATCCATCTGCAGCATGGACTGCAGCCTGTTCATGTCGGACAAGAACATGAGTGAGATCTGATGCGTTCATCAACTCATCATACAGGTCGATAACTGCACCACCGGGATATCCAAAGATTGTATCTACACCTTCTTCCCGCAAACATTCTACAACTGCCTGGGCGCCACTGAGTTCTATCATTTGTTCCTCGATATCGTAAGAGGGTTGCTGAAATAGTGGGAATACGCTTTATTTCGTTAATTTTAGAACGAACCTTGAAATATAGATTTCTCAGGTAGAGATGTCAACAATCATTCACTATTCTCTATTGTTTCCGGGTGTATCAGTCGTGCTTCTGGACCTGCGTGGTAGATGGTGGAATTGATCTTTCTCTTTGCTGTGGCGATTCTTACATGCGGTCGGTATGAAAATTTGACTTGACAAGAACTTACTGCCGGGATTACTGTTTATTCGAATTAAATGAAATTATGGGAAATAGAGCAAAAATGAATCAAATGAGTCACGACCTCTCTCTACTGCTTCTAGGATTGCCTCGGAAAGCCGCGGCACGGGTCGGAATGTTATGAATTCAATTTGATCCCTGCAACCCAAAAGGCCGCGGTTAACCAAACCGCGGCCTTTTTTTTTAACTTATTACCAAGACCGAAAAAAACGAATTGTTGGAGAATCATCATGAATCTGGAGTTATCCCAAAAATATCGAGCCTATCCAGCAGTAGATTTGCCGAACAGGACCTGGCCGAACAACGTCATCAGTAAAGCTCCATCCTGGTGCAGCGTTGATCTTAGAGATGGCAATCAGGCCTTGATTCAACCCATGAGTCTGGCCAAGAAACTTGAGATGTTTGAGCTTCTTCTGGACATCGGTTTTAAAGAGATCGAGGTCGGTTTTCCTTCTGCCTCAGAGGTGGAGTTTGGATTTACCAGGAAACTGATTGAAGATAACCTGATCCCCGAAGGCGTGTTCATCCAGGTATTGACCCAGGCACGTGAACATCTGATCCGCAAGACCTTTGAATCAATATCCGGTGCCCGTGAGGTAATTGTACATCTCTACAATTCGACTTCAACGCTGCAAAGAGACGTTGTGTTTCATATGAATAGAGGGGAAATCATCAAGTTGGCGGTAGCTGGGGCGCAGCTGGTGATCGAGGAGGCTGAAAAATATCCGGAAACGACATTTCGCTATCAGTATTCTCCCGAGAGTTTTACCGGCACAGAGGTTGATTTCGCCCTGGAGGTGTGTGAAGCGGTTATGGATGTCTGGCAACCCAGTAAACAGAACCCTGTAATCATAAACCTTCCGGCGACCGTTGAAATGTCAACACCGAATATTTACGCCGATCAGATAGAATGGTTTTGTACTCATATGAAAAACAGGGAGTCTGCAATTATCAGCCTTCACACCCATAACGACAGGGGATGCGCAGTGGCAGCGACGGAGCTGGCGTTAATGGCAGGAGCAGACCGTGTTGAGGGTACCTTGTTTGGCAATGGTGAGCGTACCGGCAATGTCGACTTGATAACCCTCGCCCTGAATATGTTCACTCAAGGGGTCGATCCAGGTCTCGATATTCACGATATTAATCATATTATCGATGTATATGAGCGGGTGAACAGGATTCCTGTTCCGATCAGGCATCCATACGCTGGTGAGCTTGTCTATACTGCATTTTCCGGATCTCATCAGGATGCAATCAACAAGGGAATGACCGAGTATGAAAACAACGAGATCGGCATATGGTCAGTTCCTTATCTGCCGATTGATCCAACTGATGTGGGAAGGACCTATGAATCGATCATCAGGATCAACAGCCAGTCCGGCAAAGGCGGTGTCGCCTATATAATGGATCATGAATTTGGCATTAAGATGCCAAAGAACATGCATCCAGAATTCGGCAGAATCATTCAGGGGTTGACCGATCGGGAAGGTCGCGAACTGGGAGCTGATGAAATCTACCAGACCTTTGATCAGACCTACCTCGAGATCCATCATCCATATGAACTCCACTCATTTCATGTGATGAAACGGCATTCGGACAAACAGGAAAAACGTTCCTTCGCAGAGGTTGAAGCGGCGATTGGCGTCGAGGGAGAGGAACAGTTGATCAGCGCATCGGGGAATGGTCCCCTCGATGCCTTTTCAACCGCACTCAAAGCGAATATCACCGGGGATTTTACACTTCTCAACTATCATGAACATGCAATAAACACTGGATCTAGCGCCCGGGCAATCGCCTATATTCAAGTGGAACGTACCGATGGTGAGCGGTTCTGGGGTGCCGGCATAGATACTGACATCATTATTGCCTCGGTCAAAGCGCTGCTCAGCAGCCTTAATCGCTGTGTTAGTGAGTGAGGTGGCACAGTCGGGGTTGATTTTCTTCTTCCAGAAATGTCAGGAATCAGGTAAAGGGTATGTCTGTTGAGCCTTTTGTAAAAGGATGATTTTCATTCAGCGTCAAAACATGCGAAAAATTTTTACCGCAGGCATCGTTGATATTCCGAGGATAAAAATTTAAGCATAACGCAGAGGTTGAGCGAAAAGGGTGTTTTGCAAGTGGCTCTGTTATCTAAAAGAGCAACCCAAAACAGAGCAGCAGAAAGGAATATGATGAAGAAAGCGCTGATCACGGGTGTGACAGGACAGGACGGTTCATACCTGGTAGAGTTTCTTTTGCAGAAGGGGTATGAAGTTCACGGCATTAAAAGAAGGACATCGCTTTTCAATACCGGCAGAATTGACCACCTTTACCAGGGGCCCCATGAAGAAAATAGACGTTTTATACTCCATCATGGAGACCTGACAGACTCGTCGAGCCTCATCCACATCATCGAAAAGGTTAAGCCAGACGAGATCTATAACCTGGCAGCCCAGTCCCATGTTGCCGTTTCGTTCGAAGAGCCAGAATACACCGCCAATTCCGATGCCCTCGGAACGCTCAGAATACTGGAGGCGGTCCGCATTCTCGGACTTGCAGAAAAAACGAGATTTTACCAGGCATCGACTTCGGAACTGTATGGACTTGTGCAAGAGACACCCCAGACGGAATCTACTCCGTTTTACCCGCGATCTCCATACGCGGTGGCCAAGCTCTATTCCTATTGGATTGTGGTTAATTACCGTGAGGCATATGGAATTTATGCCTGTAATGGTATTTTATTTAATCACGAATCTCCACGACGGGGCGAAACATTTGTGACCAGGAAGATTACTCGTGCCCTTGCTCGAATTGCTCTTGGCTTGCAGGATAGTCTATATCTTGGAAATCTTGATGCAAAGCGTGACTGGGGGCATGCGCGGGATTTTGTTGAAATGCAGTGGCTGATGCTGCAGCAGGATCGGCCAGAAGATTATGTGATCGCCACCGGTGAACAACATTCCGTAAGGTCCTTTGTGGATCATGCCGCGCGAGAACTTGGAATTTCATTGCGATGGGAAGGAGATGGCCTCTCAGAGGTTGGCATTGTCGACACAGTCAGCGGCGAAAAGGGTGAGCAGAAGGTGACCCCTGGCCAGGAAATCGTTCGGGTTGATCCCCGCTATTTCAGGCCAACCGAGGTGGAATCTCTACTTGGAAATCCGGGAAAAGCCAAAGAAAAACTTGGGTGGTCACCAAAAACATCATTTACTCAGTTGGTTACTGAGATGATCCGCTCAGATCTTGAAGAGGCGAAACGGGATTCGCTTTGTCAGGACGAGGGCTTTCAGACTTACAATTATCACGAGTAACCTTTTTATTGATCAACAAAAAAGAGCAGAACAAAGCAGATGAATGATCGTCTCCAGTCACTCTCGCCTGAGAGCAGGATTTTCATAGCCGGCCATCGGGGTATGGTCGGCTCTGCCATTTGCCGTTTACTGGAACAGGAAGGTTATCAAAATATCGTTACCCGCACTTCCTCAGAGCTTGACCTAACTGACCAGCAATCGGTTCGCCAGTTTTTCCAATCAGAAAAGATCGACTATGTTGTCCTCGCTGCGGCGCGGGTCGGCGGTATTCATGCCAACTCTGAATATCCAGCTGAATTTATTTATCTCAACCTGATGATACAGACTAATGTTATTCATCAGGCATATACAGCCGGAGTAAACCGCCTGTTGTTTCTCGGCAGTTCCTGTATATACCCTAAATTTGCACCACAGCCGATGAGAGAAGAGCACTTGCTTACCGGCATTCTTGAGCCCACGAATGAGCCATATGCGATTGCAAAAATCAGCGGAATAAAAATGTGCGAATCCTACAATCGCCAGTATGATACTGATTTTAGAGCAGTCATGCCGACAAATCTGTACGGGCCAGGTGATAACTATCACCTTGAAAACAGCCATGTTATTCCCGCTATCATGCGTAAATATCATTTGGCAAAATGTGCTATTGGCGGGGATCTGCAAGCCATCGAAAGAGACCAGGAAGTATTTGGCCCGATCCCATCTGGGATTGGCAGGATGCTTGGTCTCGGCCTTCATCCTCCGGTCGCTCCCCCCCACGTGCAACTCTGGGGGACAGGGCGAGCGAAAAGAGAGTTCCTACATGTGGATGACATGGCTTCGGCCTGTCTTCATGTGATGAACCTTTCCCGGGAGTCATATCTGCATGGTCTTGCTCGATCTGACCGGTTGTCTGGTCAAAAGTTCAATACTACCGATGTCTCTTCATCCAGTTTTTTTAACATTGGCATCGGCGATGATTGTACCATCGCTGAGGTAGCCGAAATTATAAGAGAAATCGTTGGATTTGAAGGAGAAACACGGTACAATAGTAATCAGCCGGACGGAACACCGCGAAAACTGTTGGATACCTCCCGGATTAATGGTGTCGGCTGGTTTCCCTCCTTTGCTTTAAAAGAGGGACTGGAGAACACCTATGAGTGGTATTGTGCACAATGTTGACAGGTAGGTGCAGGTTGCCAATAACGTCACGATTGCACTATCACTGGTCAATCATCTTTTGCTATCTCAACGATTAAAAGCGCATTTATGAGAACTGAAGACTATTCAGAATCACTGGTCGTTCATTTTAGAAGAGCAGAGGTGCTGCGCAGAGAAGCGCTTGATCTCGTTTCCCTGGATCTGAATGAACGGCAGTTATTTGATCTTGAGCTCCTGTTGAATCGGGGCTTCTATCCGTTAACCGGCTTTTTGGACAGGGAAGCATATGAGTCGGTGCTCGAGAGTATGGAGCTGCCTGATGGCTCAGTATGGCCGATACCGATCTGTCTTGATATCGATGAGCAGCTGGCGGGAAGTCTTGTCGCTGGTCAGAAAATAGCTCTTAACGATCAGGAGGGGTTTTTGCTTGCCATTCTGACGGTATCAGATATCTGGCGGCCTGATAAAAAAGAAGAAGCTCTGCAGGTCTACGGGACGCCAGATCCCTCTCATCATCCCGGTGTTCGCATTCTTTATGACCAGGTGAAAGAGTGGTATGTCGGTGGCAGTATAGAGGGGGTCAGCCTGCCGATACATTATGATTTTCTGCAACTGCGCCTTGCACCGAGCGAGACAGTCAGGCGTTTTACAATGAACGGCTGGCGGCGCGTGCTTGGCTTTCATACCGAGCAGTATCTCCACTGCGCTCATCGTCAGATGGTGCTCGATAGTGCGCGTGAACTGGGTGCCGCCGTTTTTCTTCAGCCGGTTGTCGGTCTTGATCACCCGGGTGACGTCGACTTCTATACCCATATCCGCTGTTATCAGGTGTTTACCGAGAAATTTCCACCCAATATGATCATGCTCGGCCTGTCTCCATTTGCCACCCGTCTGGCAGGGCCTCGCGATGCCTTGCAGCAGGCGATCATGCGGAAAAATTTTGGCTGCAGCCATTTCATGGTGTCAGCTGATCACGGTGATCCGTTTGCCCGGCTTAATAACGGGTCAGAACTCTATTATGAAAGTGGAGCTGCTCAGAACCTCGTCGCTCGTTATGCTGAAAAAACCGGTATTGAGATGGTCCCTCAGCTGGAATATGGCTATCAGCCATCAACAGCGAAATATTTCAACCTGGCATCCCACAAGGATGATGCACTGGAGAACATTACCTCGACAGAATTGCAACGGAAAATGATTCAGAATGAGGAAATCCCTGAATGGTTTGTCTGGCCAGATATGGTGTCAGAGCTGCAATACGCGTTCCCACCCCGCAGTAAACAGGGGTTTACCATATTTATGACCGGGCTCTCCGGTTCCGGCAAGTCAACTATTGCCAAAGTACTGCTGGTCAAGTTTATGGAGATGAGGGATCGGCCGGTTACCCTGCTCGACGGCGATATCGTCCGGAAAAACCTCTCTTCAGAGCTCGATTTCTCGCGTGCCCATAGGGATCTGAATGTTACCCGAATTGGATTTGTTGCCAGTGAAATAACCAAAAACGGGGGGATCGCACTGTGTGCCCCGATCGCGCCATACGATGAACCACGCCAGGCCAATCGCTCTCTTATCTCGCGATACGGCGGTTATATCGAGGTCTATGTTGCCACCCCACTGGAAATTTGTGAACAGCGGGATAGAAAAGGACTCTATGCAAAGGCACGGTCAGGTAAGGTGAAAGGCGTTACCGGAATAACAGATCCGTACCATGCCCCTTCTCAGCCTGACATAACCATAGACACGAGCAGCGTTACACCGATGGAAGCAGTTCAGGATATTCTGCTTTTTCTGCAGCAGCAGGGATACCTGAAATAGAAACCCATGACCCAGCAGCTAGCTATTCAAACTTTTTCTTGATTGAGCGGATAAAATCTTTTGTCAGCCTAGGGTGATCTGCGAGAGCTTTGTGCACATTGGCTGGCAGTGACTTTTTAAAGAACTCATCAGTCTGGGCGTATGTCATTCCTCGCGATACAGCCTCTTCTGCTTTTTCTGTCAGTGCCTCACGTTCTTCCTGGGTATCAATATAGGCAAGAATACCACTGACCACTTCTGGCACAGACGTTTTCTTCTGAAGTTCTTCTATTACCTGCTTCAGTGCATCCAGGTCGGGGGCTACAGAATTTTCTAGCGTTGAGACACGTGTCACGGTAGAAGCGAGTTCTGCCGCTTGCGATTGCACACTATCTGTCAGTTCAGCCGTGGTCGTCTCAAGGCTGCTCAGCGTCTCCGTGAGCTGGTCGAGTTCAGCTGTTTGCCCCTCATCAGGAGGTGACTGCAAAGAGGTTATTTGTTCTTTAATCGACGTAAGAGATGACTGAACCATCCCGATTTGTCCTTCAAGGGCATCAATTCTTGCGTTAAACCCGTGGCCGGTTTCTTTTTGAACAGCAGCCTTATTAGGTAATGGTGCAGGTTCAGGTGCTGCCAGGGGAGTTTTCTGTTCTACCGTTGGCGGTTGCACTGCTGATGATTGCGGCTCAACCGCAGCCGGATCATCGCAACTTCGCATCTTACAATAGAGGGCGGTAAGAGCACTTTTCAGCTGTTCGAACATGGTTTGTGCCTTTTCCACTGAATGAAAGGAGACGGCCATGATGAATATTCCGAGCAGAATGGCAATGGAGAATATCAGCCCGATACTGAGTGCCACGACAAACAACAGTCCCTTGATGAGTCCTGAGAACAGGGCAAAGATACTGCCAAAGAACCCATCTGCAGGAGAATTTGCTACAATGGAAATAAAAACAAAAATGATAAGAAGGAGAATACCTGACTGGATAAGCGGGTTGCGAAAATCGTTTCGGTTCATGTTCGTCTCCTGGGGCAGCAATAATTGATGTTTGTATGGTCTAAATCGTAAACGGCAGAGCCTTTTGCAAGTGGCTCGACATATTATCGGTTTTCCATACTTGATAATCAACACTTAAAACCTAACGGTGTCAAGGTGTAAGGGATTTCTCCTGTTAATTTAGTTCATCAACCATCCCGTTCAAGGTCCTGATCCGGTTCAGGACCGGCGGGTGACTATAGCTGAAAAAGACCATCAGTGGATGAGGAGTCAGGTTGGAAAGATTCTCTTTGCTCAATTTTTTTAAACCGCTTATCAGCATATCTGCATTGCCTGTCGTCTCGGCTGCAAATCGATCTGCCTCGAATTCGTGAATGCGTGAGAGGTAATTAAATGAAATAGAGATAAGACTGTTTAGTGGTGAATAAATAAAAGCGAAAAAAACGAGGCTGGCATAGGTGGAGAGCTCTTCCATTCGGAAAGCCTCAAACAGTGCTGCGTTTTTGATGAAAAAGGAGAGGAGAAAAAACATCAGACCGGTCTGAAGGACAGAGACAGCGAGCATTCTCCAGATGTGTTTTTTCTTAAAATGTCCCATTTCATGGGCAAGCACGGCTATGATCTCATCATTGGAAAGTTTATCAACGAGTGTATCGAAAAAAACAATTTTCCTGAATTTCCCAAAACCGGTAAAAAATGCGTTAAGTTTGGAAGAACGTTTTGAGCCATCCATTGTAAATATGCCTTTCAACTGAAAGTCCTGCTGGTCTGCATAATCAAGTATTTTTTGCCTCAGCTCATTATCTCCAAGTGGCGTGAATGTGTTGAAGAGCGGCATGATCAGGACCGGAGCTAAAAATTGCAGCACGATCCCGAAAAGCGCGACGCCGATCCAGCAGTAAAGCCAGCCATAGGAGCCGCTGTTTTCAAAGAACCAGAGGATCAGTGCGAGAACAGGGCCACCAAGCAGGACTGCAAGCGATAACCCTTTTACTATATCGGCGGCGAACGTTGCGACCGTTGTTCTGTTGAAGCCAAAGCGTGCTTCAACCTTGAAGGTTGAGTAGATTGAGAACGGCAGTCCCGCAACAAATGAGAGGAAAAGGAGCGTAAAGGTAAAGATGAGCCCGGTGAGAATGTCACCCAGCTCGAAAGAGCGGGCGAACCGATCAACAAGATTGAAACCACCAAGCAGCAGAAAGATTATGGTAACAGCGGTTGAGACACTGGTCTGAATCAGAGAGAGGTGGGTGGTTGCTGTTGTGTAACGCTGCGATTCTGCATATGTCTTATCGTCAAATAGGTCTTGAAATTCTTTGGGAAGTTCAGAGGAAAGCGCTTTGATGTTCAGGCTGGAAACGATGATATCAAAGATATAGTGAAGAATGATAATGGTTAGAATGAAAAGAAGCCAGGAGTTCATGGTATACCTGTGAAGAGTGAATAAGTGGTGTAATTGTCAATACATATAATACAGGATTTGCAGGAGGCAAGACAAGGAGTCAGGATATGACAACCATAACTTATAGTGTCGAGAGGAGCAGGCAGATGGTAATCGAGTCTCCTTGCTGCTATAAAATGGTTTTTACTGTTGCCGATGCAATTTTTAGAAATCCGGCTGGAGCGACCCCCATGGCAACAATGATCACCAGCAGGATAACAGAGGTGACATTGGTCAGAGCGGAGGTGGGAGTCATAACAACATCGGGTTTTTCAGGGTCGGTGCAATAGGCAATTCGTACAATAGAGAGGTAGTAATATATGGCAATGGCGGTGTTCAGCGCAGCGAGAATTACGGCCACCGTGTAGCCCTGCTTAAAGGCATTGACCAGCAGCATAAATTTACCGGTAAACCCAACGAATGGAGGAATTCCGGCAAGCGCAAAAAGACCTGTGGCCAGGGTTATGGCGAGCAAGGGGGCACGCTTGTGCAAACCCGTTAAATCGTGGAGCTTAAGGTTCTCTCCCGATCCGGCAACCGTACAGATGACAAGAAAGCAGGCCAGGTTCATCACGGCGTAACCGATAACATAAAACATCGCCGTAGAATAGCCGTCAGGCTGCAATGTGAGCAGGCCGAAGAGAATGAATCCCGCATGGGAGATGCCAGAATATCCAAGAATCCGTTTAATATCTGTCTGGACCAGCGCAGAGAGGTTGCCATAGAACATTGAGCAGATGGAGCAAACCAGCAGAAAATTAACGATAACCTCTCCCTCTCCGCTGATCAATGTTACAAGCCGGATCAGAACAGCAACGGCGCCAATTTTTGGAATGGCAGCGATAAAGGCAGTGGTCTCGTTTGCGGCCCCTTCATAGACGTCAGGCACCCAGAAATGGAATGGGAAAATTGCCAGTTTATAGAAAAAGCCGGCCATAACCATTATGACCGCAACAATAGCTGAAGGCTGATGAGACAGCGCTCCAATGGCAGGGACAACAGTGCTGAGATAGGTTGAGCCGGTAAGTCCGAACAGATAACTCATGCCAAACAGCATGAATCCAGTGGCCATGACGCCAAATAGCAGATACTTGATTGCAGCTTCCATCTGGTAGACCGTTCCGCTGGCTGTCTGACGCATTGGAACAAGGATGTAGACAGCGAAACTGGAAAGCTCAAGTGAAATGAAGATGGCCACAAGTTCGACGCTGGAAACAAGCATCATCAAGCCAAGCACACCCATGAAGAGAAACAGGTAATATTCAGCCTTTACATCTTCCTTGATGCCTGGCGTATTACCGCTGAATATCAGCACAACAAGTGTCGAAGCGGCGAGTAAGACCTTGAAAACCTGGGTGAAAAGATTCACCTGGTATGACTCGAAGAAAAGGAAACCATTTTGGGTTATGGAAAGAAGGGAGGCAAGAAAAACCAGAGAAATCATGCCAAGTATCAGGTTCTTCAGTGCATTGTTACTTGGTTTTCCAAGACTAACCAGAAAGATAATGAGTCCAGTTATGAGTAAGGTCAGTTCAGGAAGAAATAACATATCGGCTTACCTTGTTTTAATAGATGCAGATTTATGTGCCCTACAGTATCGTTTCCCCAGCAATCGCAACAGCTTGTTCCTGGTAGGTTGAGAGCTGGTCAAGCAGCGTTGTGACACTTGTGTCCATCATCTCTATGAAAGGTGTTGGGCCAAGACCTATCCAGAGTACAAAGAACAGAAAGGGGGCCAGTATAACAATTTCACGTATGTTGATGTCACTGATCCAGGATTGATCGGGGTTATTGGTGCTTCCCCAGATTATTTTCTGCAGCATCCTGAGCATGTAGGCCGCTGCCAAAACGGCACCCGGTATCGCTGCAAGAGCGAGGGTTATATCATACTCAAACGTTCCGGCGAGAATCATAAACTCGCCTACAAAGCTGTTGGTGCCGGGAAATCCGAACGACGAGAGCGAGAAAAAGGCCAGGAAGGTAACAAATATGGGCATGTATTTGCCAACGCCTGCGGCACGTTCCAGCTCCCGGCTATGGGTTCGTTCATACACCATACCAACGCAGAGAAAGAGCGCTCCGGTGGTAATTCCATGGTTAACCATCTGCAGTATGGCACCTTCAATTCCCTGTCTGTTGAGGATGAAGATACCGAGGGTGACAAAGCCCATATGTCCTACCGACGAATAGGCGATGAGTTTTTTCATATCCTGTTGAGCCAGGGCAGTGAAACCACCGTAAATGATACCGGCGATGGAAAGCCATAGAACAGGCTGCATCAGGGTTAAGGTGGCGTCCGGGACAATGGGCAGGGCAAAGCGGAGGAATCCGTAGGTGCCCATCTTGAGCAGGATGGAGGCGAGAATAACCGATCCTGCTGTTGGGGCCTCAACGTGGGCTGCGGGCAGCCAGGTGTGAAAAGGGAACATCGGTACTTTGATTGCAAAGGCCAGGAAAAATGCGATAAAAACAAGAATCTGGGCCTTTATTCCATAATCCTGCCACATCATATCGGGAATAAAGAAGGAGTAATTGTTTGCCTGATAGAGCCAGATAATGGCAACAAGCAGCAGTATGGAGCCACCAAGCGTGTAGAGAAAAAACTTGATCGAAGCGTAAATTTTACGAGGTCCACCCCAGATACCGATGATCAGGTACATTGGAATCAGCATCGCTTCCCAGAGAATGTAAAAGAGGACAAAATCAAGGGCAACGAATACCCCTACCATGGCAGTTTCCATCACCAGCAGACAGATCATGAACGGTTTTACCCGTGTCTTGATATAAGACCAGGAGGCAAGGACACAAAACGGCATGATAAGCGTGGTCATGGCAACCAGGAGAATTGATATCCCATCAACCCCGATTGTATAATGCACGTTCAGCCCAGGGATCCATGAATGACTCTCGGCAAACTGAAAAAGTGGGGTGTGTCGGTCAAAACCGATAATGAGAAAGAGCGTCAGAAAAGCGGTAAAACCAGTGAAGAGGAGAGAGATGTATTTACAGATCTCCTCATTCTTCAGGGGGAGCAGGACAAAAACACCACAAAGCGGCAGGAATATCAGGGTGCTGAGTAGCGGAAAGCCATGATTTATCAGAAGTTGATCCATCTTAATGGTTCCTTGAATCAGTTATTATAGCCAGATAAAGGCTATCATTATAAGAGCGACAAAAGAAACGGTATAACAGATGGTCATCTGTATATTTCCGCGCTGCATTACTCGAGAAAGACGTCGGCCCAGGGACCGTACACCGCGGGCAGAGCCATCCAATAACCCGTCAATGCCATGCCAGTCAAACCAGGCCCAGAAACGGGCTGTCGTCATCAATGAATAGAGCCCGACAACGCGATACGCTTTACCCCAGATAGTATCAAGCCACTGGATTGGGTTCTCTGCCAGCCAGAGAAACAGTTTTCCACCCCCTCGGTAGAACCAGTCGAGGTCAAGATTGATTGTTGCCCTGGCTCCGATCATGTTCTTAAACAGCATAAACCCGAGCCCGGTAAAGGCGAGTATCTGCAGGGTTTCACTTAAGTGATAACTGTCATAGGGGGCGTAATAAGCAATATCCTGATGGGGAAGCATTGAGTAGAGAAACGGCAGGTAGGAACCGATGACAAAACAGAGCAGTCCTGCTGCGATCATTGCCAGAAGCATATTCCAGGGTGGATCGGATGCCTTTTCAAAGGTTGCCTCGTCACACCTGTTTTCACTAAAAAAAAGCAGGTAGGGTAACCGCAGGCCGGCGACGAGAAATGTCCCCGCTGAAACCATTGTCAGCAGAAAGCCAACGGCCAGCAAATGGGCCTGGTAACTTGCTGCAATGATGATCGATTTACTGACAAATCCTGAAAAGAACGGGAACGCTGATACCGAGATCCCGCCAATGAGTATAAAGAGCATGGTGAGGGGCATCTTCTTATAAAGCCCGCCTAACTCGGTGAATTTGCTTTTGCCGGTAGCGTGAATAATTGCACCAGCCCCCATGAACAGGAGTCCTTTATATAAGATATGGGCAAAGGCATGGGCTGCAGTACCATTGATGGCAAGTGCCGTACCGATGCCGACACCTGCAACCATATAGCCGACCTGGCTGATGATTTCCCAGCCAAGCAGCCGCCGGATATCGTTTTCAATAATTGCATAGATGATGCCGTATAGTGCCATCGCCACCCCGAGATAGATCAGTATGTCAAAACCGGCACAGGCCCGGGCAAGTGTATAAATGGCAGTTTTAGTTGTAAAAGCGCACATGAACACCGATCCGGTAATGGTCGCTTTGCTGTAGGCATCTGGTAGCCAAGAGTGAAGGGGTACAACGGCGGCATTAAGCATCAGTCCTGACATGATAAGCCAGGTGTAGAGGCTGCTGTTTTCATAATCGAGCAGTTCAAAAGCAATGCTGCCAGTAGCCTGATAGCGGAGAACAAAACCCATCAGCAGCAGCAGACCGCCAAAGGTGTGGACAAGCAGATAACGGAATCCGGCGGCAGGGGCATCTCCATCGTCCCTGTTTAACCAGATCAGAAAGGTTGAAGCGAAAGCCATCATTTCCCAGAACAGGAATAGGCTCAGGTAGTCACCGCTGTAGATTGCACCGAGTGAACCGGCCACATAGAACCAGGCAGCAATGTGCTGCCATTCATCCTTGACGTGCAGTCCGTAGAGGGTGCCGATAACCGCCATGAGGGCCATGATGAACCCAAAGATGTTGGAGAGACTGTCTATACGCCCGAAAACCAGCTGCCAGTCAAGAAACGACACCTGGCCGTAAACGCCGGGACTGAACCCCAGGTAGATTACATTGATAAAGGTGATAATCGGAACGATCATCAGGTATGGTTGCCTGAACGGACCGCGGATAAATGGTAGCAGCAGGGCACCCAAAATCAGGATCAGCGAAGGGTGGAGGAAGAAACTAGTTGTCATAGTAGTCCTCCTCTCTTGCTATACCGGCACTGCTGAACCAGCGGGCGATAAATATCAAAACAATGCAGGAGACAATGCCAAACAGTGACCAGAATCCTGGAATATGCTTCTCGGCCCAGGTGTGGGCATGAGAGGTGTCGACGGTAAGGCTCCAGAAAAATAGAGCGATGATTACAGTAAGCAGAACCGTGGCCACCATTTTCCTTTTTTCTATCATGAAATCAATTAGTTGTATCATCCTGTCACCGCTTTGACGAATTGCATCATAAATTGAGGCCAGATGCCGATAATCACAGATATGGTGCACGCTATTATAATTGGAATCAGCATAGCCAGAGGTGCTTCCCTGATTCCAATAAAAGGTTCGTCAGCTGGGCGTTTACCGAAAAATGCCCGATAGGTCACCGGTAAAAAGTAGGCGGCATTGAGCAGGGTGGAAGTGAGCAGGATGAGCAGAATGCCGATCTGATGCGCTTCTATGGAACCGACAAGCAGATTCCACTTGGTAATAAATCCGGCAACAGGCGGGGCTCCAATCATTGAAAGTGAGGCGATTGCAAAAGCACCAAAGGTGAACGGCATTACTTTTCCAAGGCCTTCCATTTCAGATATGTTCTTCTTGTGGGCGGCCACATAGATAGCGCCTGCGCAGAAAAACAGGGTGATTTTGGAGAAACCATGGTTGACGATATGGATCAGTCCTCCCTGGATACCAGGCACTGTCAGCAGGGCAACACCCATGATGATATAACTGAGCTGACTTACCGTAGAGTAGGCAAGACGGGCTTTCAGGTTGTCTTTTGAAAGGGCGATAACGGAGGCCACGATTATGGTGAAGCCAACAAAATAGGCGGTCGGTATCCCGAGGTTCAGAGCTGCCATGGTATCCACCCCGAAAACGTAGAGCATTACCCTGGTGGTACAGAAAACGCCAACCTTTACAACCGCAACAGCATGGAGCAGGGCGGAGACAGGTGTCGGGGCAACCATCGCGCCGGGCAGCCAGTGATGGAAGGGCATAATGCCGTTTTTGGCAAAGCCGAAGATGCAGAAAATATAAAGCATGATTACCAGCGGTTTGTGTACCTCCGGCGGGAATATGCCAGTGGAAATCCCACCACTGAAGTCCAGTGTGCCGGTAAGCACATAGATGAGAATCATCGCAGGCAGCAGAAACGCCTTGGCAGTGGCGGTGAGGTAGACCAGATACTTGCGACCTCCATCATATCCCTCTTTATCCTGATGATGGGCAACCAATGGGTAGGTGCATACCGAAACAATCTCGTAGAAGAGATACATGGTAAAGAGATTATCTGAGAGAGCAACGCCGATGGCGCCAAAAATGGCCAGAGCAAAGCAGGCGTTGAACCTGGTCTGGGCATGTTCCTTTAATCCCCGCATATAGCCCATTGAATAATAGACCGCAATGGTCCAGAGCGATGAGGCAACCAGGGCAAAGATCATCGACATCGCGTCGGCACGAAGGGTTACCGTAACGTTGGGGAGAATGGTAAAAAGTCGATAATAGAGGGTCTTGCCGTTTAGAACATCCGGGATCATCGAGCAGACGATAGCGAGAAGAATGATTGAGGAAACAGATGAAATCGCTTCCCTGAGATTCTCATTCTCGCCTTTCAGCATGACCCCAATAGCCCCGATCAGGGGAACGAGCAGAGCAAAGAGCAATTTAGAGGTAACGATTATATGTGCATCCATACCGACTCTTTTCTCCTAACCTTTGAGATTGATCAGGTCTTCAGTATCGACTGTCTTAAAATGTCGATAGACGGCAACAACGATACTCAGACCAATGGCAGCTTCAGCCGCGGCAATCGCCATAATGAAAAGGGTAAATATTTGACCGACCGTGGGATCCGGTGCCAGAAACCTGTTGAAAGCCATAAAATTGATTGAGACTCCGGCAAGCATCAGTTCTCCGGCAATAAGCATACCAATAAGCGTTCTCCTGGTTACCAGACCATAGATCCCAAAGCCAAAGAGCATGGCGCCAAAAACCAGATATGTGGTCAGGTATTGGTGTATCGCAAGTAGCGGCATTCTCAGCTCCTTCCATCGCGGGCAATAACGATTGCTCCAATGATGGCGATAAGCAGTATTATCGAGATCAGTTCAAAAACCATTGAATAGCTGGTGAGCAGCTGGATGCCAATTTCCCTGACTGATCCTGTTGAGGTTTTGGCAAAGCTCTGCCATTCAGTCCGCAGCGCAAGTGTTGCCATACCGCCAAAAACCAGGGCAGCGACAATGAACCCCAGCGGGCCGGAAAGCAGGTTGGATGGACCCGTCTTTTTTTTCTGTTCAGGTGCTGCGAGCATGATGGCAAATGAAATGGTGATGCAGACAGCCCCCACATAAATCAGGATCTGCATCATGGCCATGAAGGGGGAGTTGAGGAAATAGTACATTCCTGCAACCCCGACAAAACAGACAACCAGGCCGGCAACAGCGCGCACAAGCCGTTCCGAGGTGGCAGCTATATAGGCACCCGCCAGGGTGACCGCTATCATGATCAGGAAGATGAGGCCAGCCAGTCCGTCTGCTGTCAATAAATCGGGAGACTGGGCCGCAAGGTCAGGTCCATTCATTATTTCTGCTCCTCGAGTCGTTTGAGAAGGTCCATGATAAAGTCCTCCTTCCTTGTGCTGGCGAGATTATACTCGTTGGAAAACTGCAGTGCGTCAAAGTTGCATGATTCCACACATGACCCGCAGAGTGAGCAGGTGGTAAAATCGAGTATGTAGCTGGTAAGCACTTTTTTCTTGCTTCCTTCGGGTTTCTCACCATCAAGGCTGATACAGCCAGACGGGCAGGCGCGCTGACACATGCCGCAGACGATGCAGTTGGACTTGCCTTCTTCGTTACCGATGAGTTCGATATGGCCGCGGAAACGCCGATACATTTTAACCGATTCGTGCGGGTAACTGAGGGTAACCGGTCTTTTGGGAAATTCTTTCAAGGTTACCCACATGCCGTCCAGAAGGCTTTTTGTACCGGTAAATAATTCAGTGAAATAGCCGCCCATAATCAAAACACCTTCAGTAACCCTGCGGTCAGCAGCAGGTTGAACAGGGAAATAGGAATCAGATACTTCCACGACAGGTTAAGAAGACCGTAAATGGTCGTTCTCGGAAATGTCCAGCGAATCCAGATAAAGACAAAGATTATCAGATAGATTTTCAACAGAAACCAGCCGACGTTGTTGGTGAAGGGAAAGATGCCAATATCTCCTATCGGGCATGACCAGCCGCCCAGAAAGAGAATCGTTATAAGGCAGGCGCCAATGACAATGTTTGCATATTCCCCCATGAAGAAGAGTCCGAATCCCATGCTCGAATACTCGGTATGGAAACCCGCAACCAGCTCACTTTCAGCCTCGCCCAGGTCAAATGGTGCTCGATTAGTCTCAGCCACGGCACAGACGAAAAGGATTAAAAAAGAAATGGGCATCAGCAGGTTAAAGCCCACCGATTTCTGGAATGGCCAGATGTTCCAGTTCCAAAAACCGCCCAGTTGATGCTGAACAATGTCGGAGAGGTTGAGCGACCCACTGATCATTACCACAGTAATTGTTGTAATCAGGAGCGGAATTTCATAGGCAACCGTCTGGGATACAGCACGCACCGAGGAAATCATTGCGTATTTGTTACGTGATCCCCACCCTGCAACCAACAATGACATTCCACCCAGAGCGGCCGAGGCGAAGATCATCAGTACTCCAACATTTATCGGATGTGCAATAATTGTCTCACTAAACGGTATTGTCACAAAGCTGACCAGGGCAGGAAACATGGCCAGTACCGGGGCGACCATGAATATCGCTTTGTCAACACCGCCTGGTATCAACAACTGCTTAGTCATCAGTTTTACCCCGTCAATCGGGGGTTGCAACAACCCCCATGGGCCATTTTCCATCGGACCCGGCCGTCGCTGGTAAAAACCGGCTCCTTTTCGTTCACACCAGACAAGGTAGGCGGCATTGAGGCCAACGAAACAGATGGCAATAAATACGGCAATGACTGCGTTGAGAAGGGTCAGATTCATAATATTCTCCGTTATCGATCCATCTCGGGAATGACCAGGTCAAGGCTACCCATGAAGGCAAGTGCATCGGCCAGAAGCATTCCCCTGCAGGCTTCATCAAAAAGGTGCATATTAGAATACGTCGGAGACCTCAGTTTCAAACGGTAGGCGTTCTTGGTACCGTCACTCACCAACCGTATTCCGAAGTTACCCCGGGCTGTTTCAACAGCCGCATAATAATCGCCTGGTGGAGGTTTGATTATCTTCGGTTTCTTTTTGGGATTGACCGGCCCTTCGGGTAGTTTTTCAAGGGATTGTTCAATAATGCGAAGAGACTGTTCCATTTCTTCCATTCGTACCAGATATCGGGCAAAGGAATCACATTCGTGATAGACAGGGACATCAAAATCGAGCTCGGGATAGACAGAGTACGGTTCATTTTTCCTGACGTCATAGTTGATCCCGGAGCCGCGGGCAACAGGGCCGGTTGCGCCGTAACGCTGACACATGTCCTTGTCAACGGGACCTTGTTCTTTCAGCCGTTTCATCAGGATGATATTGCCGGTAACGAGTTTTTCATACATCTTCAGTTCTTTGCGCATATGTTTGATAAACGCTTTTGTGCCGACGATAAACTCATCATCAATATCGTTGTATAGACCTCCAAATCGAAAATAACAGTAGGTGAGGCGGGAGCCGGTAACAGACTCCAGAAGGTCAAGGATTTGTTCACGGTCATCAAAACAGTACATCAGCGGGGTAAACCCGCCGAGATCAAGGACAAAGGCGCCAAGCCATACCAGGTGCGAAGAGAGACGGTTCAACTCCACGGTAATGACACGAATATACTCGGCGCGCTCGGGAACCTCGATCCCCGCCGCGCGCTCAACGACCAGCGCATAACCGTGATTGAATGCCATCGCAGATAGATAATCAAGACGGCCCATGTTGGGCATATACTGAGGATAGGACCTGTTTTCAGCCATTTTTTCGTGCATCCGGTGGATATACCCGAGGACGGTCTCGGCATTATAAATATATTCGCCGTCCATGGTCATTTTGACCCGAAGCACACCATGGGTTGCCGGATGTTGTGGTCCTACATTAAGGACAAAGGTCTCATCCTTCTGCAGCTCAATAGGTTGACTCATGCTTTAAAATCCTTCAGGAGCGGGTGAAAGTCTGCATCTTCCGGGAGAAGAAGTGGAATCAGGTGTGGATGTCCATCAAAGACAATACCAAAAAAATCATGGGTCTCACGCTCGTGCCAATTTGCACCGGTGTATACTCCGGTGATGGTGGGAAGATGAGGGTCAGTGCGCGGGATTCTGACTCTTACTGCAACACGGCAGAGATCAAAATCATAACGGCTGAAATCGTAAACCACTTCAAGCTGGTCCTCTTTTATCCAGTCAACACCGGTGATTGATTCGATGAAATACCCACAATCAAACATGATTTCAGCTGTCCGCAGGAGTTGTTCCGGCTCGACCAGGGTGTCGATATGAAATCCCTTTTCATCATAATTCTGGTCGATGATACCGGGTTGGCGGGGTAGGCTCTCCTGCTCCTCTTCTTTCCCGGATGAATCGGGGCTTGGCTCAAGTGCGGCGGTACCCGTAGTCTGCTGGGTAAAAAGCTCAGAAAGCGCCTGCTTTGTTGTTTCCTGAATTGTCATCTGTATCTCTTTTAAACTGACTACTTAACGATTAGGGAAGGTCTCTCCACTCAGGTTTCACTTTTGGCCACCTGCGCCATCCGGTGATTTTATGTTCTAGTTCGATAATGCCCTCGATTAACGCCTCGGGCCGTGGCGGACAGCCAGGGACAAAGACATCAACAGGCAGGAATTTGTCAGCTCCTTCAACAATTCCATACTGTCCCTCATATACAAATGGGCCACCTGAGATGGCGCAATTTCCAAGCGCAATCACCCATTTTGGTTCGGGCATCTGATCATAGAGGGTTTTTATCCCAGGAGCCATCTTGTGGGATATGGTCCCGGCGACAATCATCAGGTCGCTTTGTCGCGCTGATGGTCTGAAAACCTCTGCTCCAAAGCGTGAAAGATCGAATCGGGCGGCTCCGGTTGACATCATCTCAATTGCACAGCAGGCGATACCGAAGGTCAGGGGCCACAGCGAGTTGGCCCGACAGAGGTTAATCAATTTGTCGGCGACAGCAAACTGAACGAATGATGAAGGGACGTTGTCTAGGGTTGTCGATATATTTTGCGTTCCCACTTAAAAACTCCTTTAATCCAGGCATAAACAACAGCAAGTGATAAGATTCCAACAAAGAGGAGGACCTCAACAAAATCACGTATAACGAACATGGGATCGTTGTAAGCTAGTGCCACGGGAAAGAGGAAGAGAACGTCAACATCAAAGGCGAGAAAAATGAGGGCATAGAGATAGAATACGACACCGTATCGTATCCAGCTGTCACCGATTGGTTCCATGCCGCACTCTATGAACTGATCTCTTTTGTCACTGATTTGCCTTGTCTTCAGAGGCATGAACAAATAGACGATCAGGATTGGTCCGAGGGCAAAGCCGAGCCCTCCAAGCGTGAACGCGGTGATCCAGAGTATATCATCACGATATAAGAAAGCTGTGTAATCCATGATACTCCTTCTGAGATGGTGAAGGGTAAAAAGATAAACAACAACATGCCGTAACGAGAGTGATTTGTAAAATCTTTTTTTGTATCGAGAAAATCGTTGTTTTGTATAAGAAAAATTTATTTTCGATCATATTGGTTGCTTGATCTCATATAAAAGTTGGTTTTTATGGTCAAAAATGTTTCATTGCTGGGACAAATTTTTTGACTGATATGACCATCTGGACGTTTTCGGGTGCGATGTAAATAAAAAAGATGTAGTCTATCAAAAAAACTGAAGAGAGATGTGGTATGTCTATTACATTGAGACAACTTGAGATATTTATTGCTGTTGCTGAAACAGCACAGGTGACCAAGGCGAGCAAGAAGCTTTTCGTGACCCAGTCGGCGGTAAGTATGGCCCTTGCCGAGTTGGAAAATCAACTGGGGGGGTCATTGTTTGACAGGCATGGAAGAAGTCTGCTGCTCAATGCCAGAGGGCGATACCTGTTGCCGCTTGCCAAGGACATTACTGCACAGGTCAGCAGTATCGAGACCATAATGTCTGAGCGTAATGATACCCTTGTCGGGCAGATAAATATAGTTGCCAGCTCTGCACTTGGCAACTATATCCTGCCCTACCTGATCGGGGCCTTTAAAAAGGCACACCCGAAGGTTCTGATTAACCTGCTGGTTTACAATACCAAGATAGCAGAAAGCATGGTGCTGGAAGGCACCTCTGATCTTGGTTTTGTCGAAGGAAGGATAGCCGCTGATGCCATCCAGGCCAGGCCATGGTTCAAAGACGAACTGGTGATCCTGGCTGCGCCCTCAGACCCGCTCGCCAACAAAGATGCCTTCGACGTGGGCGAAGACATGAAAAACAGCAGGTGGATCATGAGAGAGAAGGGGTCCGGCACCGAAGCCATTTTTCGTGAAAAAATGAAAGATTACCTTGACGATGTCAATGTCGTCATGGAGATGGGCCATCCTGAAGCGGTGAAAAGAGCCGTAGAATCAGGCGTTGGTATTGCCTGTCTGTCTGCACTGACTATCTGCCGGGAAGTTGAGAATGGCTGGCTGAAAAGCCTGAAAGTTTCGGATATTGACATGAAAAGGCAGCTTCATGTGATCAGCAGAAAAGATAAGCAGATGAGTGATGCGCTCGCCGAGTTCATGGCGTTTTGTGACGTAATGAGTTCATGCGAGGAGGAAAATGTCTGCCTTTCATCTCCCTGGAAACTGCAATCACTGCTTGCCAGGCATTCCAGCAGTAAAAAACGATAACCCCCCGCTTCTTTCAACAAGAAGATCTGCACATTCTCAGGATTAGCCTAGCTCTTTGACAGCCCGCCGTTATCATAGTTAACAGAGATCAGTGTCAGTCCATGGGCCGGGGCTGTTGCTCCTGCCTGCTGACGGTCCATGCTCCCAAGGATTGTTTCGAATCCTTGCACTGTCCGTTTTCCCTGCCCAACTTCAATAATTGTCCCTGAAAGATTCCTGATCATGTGCCTTAAAAAACCATCCCCTGAAAAAAACAGCTGATAAAGTTCAGCCTCAGGTTGCTCCAGGTGCGTTCCAAACAGGGTTCTAGTGGCGCCTCTTCCTGTGGTAATGGTTTTGTCTCGCGTGCCGGAGGTTTCAAAGCTTGAGAAATCATGGGTTCCGGTCACGATCTTCAGACAGGACTCAACGGCGGTTGAGCTGAGCTTGGCAGGGCAGTGCGCCACATAGCGACGTTGCATCGGGCACTGAATTGTTCCGGTAAATAAACTGTAACGATAGGTTTTTCCGGTGGCACTGAATCGAGCATGGAATCCCTCAGGCTGGTCTGATGCGTTAAGAATTCTGATCTGCCCGGGAAGCAGGGCGTTGAGTCCTTTTACAAGTTTATCACAAGCTACCCTGCTGACGGTGTGAAAATGAGCTGTCATGCCGAGCGCATGAACGCCTGCATCTGTTCTACCCGCACCATGAACACTTATAGAGTGGTCGCAGATAATTGATACTGCATGTTCTATTTCTGCCTGGATCGTTGCACCGTCTCTTTGTCTTTGCCAGCCGCAATAACCAGTTCCATCATAGGCGATTACCAGTTTGACGGTTCGCATCGGAGCGCTCGAAAGAGTAGGCACTAGGGAAACAGTGGTGCCTGGGTAAGTCCACTGTTTTCTGGAAAACCGCACATCAGGTTCATGTTCTGGACTGCCTGGCCTGAGGCCCCTTTGACGATATTGTCAATCGCAGCGGTAACAATGAGTCGATTGGTGCGGGGATCGATAGCAAGGCCGATATCACAGAAGTTTGAACCTCGAACATATTGTGTCGCCGGTTGTATCCCTTTGTCGAGGAGACGAACAAACGTTTGATCTTTGTACATTTCCCGGTAAAGATCCCTGATTTCCTCTTCATGAAACGATTTTTCCAGGCTGCCATAGACGGTACTGAGAATCCCCCGTGAAACGGGCAGCAGGTGAGGGGTAAACGAAATCACAAGCTTTTCGTTGGCAAGAATGCTCAACTCCTGTTCAATTTCTGGGGTATGGCGATGCGTTCCACCCACCTTATAGGCACGAAAACCATCGGTGACCTCGCAGAAAAGAGTGTTTACTGCGGCTGCCCTGCCAGCCCCGCTGGTCCCTGATTTGGAGTCAGCAATAAGTGTTGTCGGATCGATGATCCCTGCTTTCAAAGCCGGCGCAAGTGCAAGTATGATGGAGGTTGGATAGCATCCGGGATTTGCGACAAGTCGTGCATCACAAATACTATGACGGTAAAGCTCGGGTAATCCATAGACCGCTTCTTCAATATATTCAGCTGAGCTGTGTGGCTGGTACCACTGCTCATAGGTTGCAACATCGCGGATACGGTAGTCAGCTGAGAGATCGACAACTTTTTTTCCCGCTTCAAGGAATTGAGGTACGATGTCCATCGCGGTCTTGTGCGGGACGGCACAGAAGACAAGATCGGCAACGGAGATGACATCCGTCACCGAATGATTTTTACAGACGATATCAGTGCAGCCCCGAAGGTTCGGGAATACCTCAGAAAGTTTCATCCCGTCATATTGTCGTGAGGTTGCAGCGGTGATTTTCACCGAAGGGTGACGGCTCAATATTCTGGCAAGCTCAACGCCGGTATAGCCGGAACTACCAACAATTGCGACTCTCAACATGATCGCCTCCTGCTGTTGTCAGACAAAGTATCAATACAATAAAAAAGGGGGATAACAGAATGTCTGCTATCCCCCTTGAGATCGCTCTCCTGGCAGCAGGCTATTGAAAAACCAGCCGCAACCAGAAAAAAGACTGTACCTTAACGTTTGGAGAACTGGAATTTGGCGCGAGCGCCCTTCTGTCCATATTTCTTTCTTTCCTTGTTCCTTGGATCTCGGGTCAGCAGACCTGATTTTTTCAGTGCCGGCCTGAGCGCTTCGTCGGCCTCAAGCAGGGCGCGCGATATACCATGCGTAAGGGCGTCAACCTGAGATGACTTTCCGCCACCTTTGAGCGTGGCTAAAATGTCAAATTGTTGTTCTGTCTCAGTTACCTTGAACGGCTTGTCCAGTTTATGTGCCTGGAAGATTCCACCAAAGTAATCATCTGCTGACATTTTATTGACAGTTACTTTTCCAGTACCGGGTGTTAACCAGACACGAGCAACTGCTTTCTTTCTTTTTCCGGTAGCGTAAAAACGTTCATCGGCCATGGCCAATTTCTCCATGAGATATTTAAATGACGAGCTCAGCGGGTTGCTGCGCCTTGTGTGGGTGATCTGAGCCAGCATAAACTTTCAGCTTCTTCAACTGTGCTCTGCCAAGTTTATTTTTGGGGAGCATCCCCTTGACCGCTTTGAAAACAAGATCGGTCGGGTGTTTTTCAAGCAGTTCTTTCGCTGCTGTCTCTTTAATCCCACCCATGTAGCCAGTATGGTGATAGTACTTTTTGTCATCCCACTTTTTACCGGTGAGCTGAACTTTTTCGGCATTGGTGACGATGATAAAGTCACCGTTGTCGATGAATGGGGAAAAGGTCGGTTTATGTTTTCCACGTAATCGTGAGGCAATTTCAGTTGCGAGTCGACCCAGAATCTTGTCCTCGGCATCAACGACATACCATTTTTTTTCAATCTCATTTACAGGAGCAAGATAGGTTTTCATTTCGTTCCTCTATGAACAGACATTTAATTAAAAAAAGGTTCGCGCAGTGCCGAACCTTTCGTAGTCAAATTGGAGCGGGAAACGAGATTCGAACTCGCGACTTCAACCTTGGCAAGGTTACACTCTACCACTGAGTTATTCCCGCTCTGTGATTAAATCAAAACAGCATTACATATACTAACACGGACGTTTCATGTCAATAAAAAAAACAATCATTTTCTTTTGCGAGAGATCTTTTGTGAAAACGGCATGAGAGCTAAAAAAAGATGGTTTTGTTATAATGTTATATGATAAATATGGGATCCATGGGAACGGAAAGAATAACGGCTCCTATATTTACTACATTTTCAATTAAATAGAGGTCATAATGACAGATGATAAAAGGGAGAGACGGGGGGCGGTAGAGCGGAGAACGAACGAAACCGATATCAACGTGGCGATCACACTTGACGGAAGCGGTAAAACATCCGCGTCAACCTCGATTCCATTCTTCGATCATATGTTGACCTTATTTGGCGTACATGGGTTCTTTGATCTTGAAATTAATGCCAGTGGTGATATCGAGGTGGATTATCACCACACGGTTGAGGACGTGGGGATCTGCCTTGGCCAGGCCCTCTCTGCCGCCATTGGAGATAAGGCAGGTATCAGGCGATACGGGCTCTGTTATCTGCCGATGGACGAAACACTCGTGCGTGTCGTCGTTGATGTTTCCAACAGGCCGTACCTGCACTACAACGTGCCCCACGCGGACCAGAAAGTAGGGAGTTTTGATACCTGCCTGGCGCATGAATTTATGCGTGCATTCTGCCAGCATGGTGGCTTGACTCTGCATGTGGACCTGCTCCATGGAAGTAATAGTCACCACATCATAGAGGCGGTATTCAAGGCGCTTGGTCGAGCAATTAATGATGCAACCGGGAAAATTTCCGGGCTGACGACAGTACTCTCATCAAAAGGGTGCCTGTAGGTAAAGCAATGAACAATTCAAAAATGAGGTTACGGTGAAGGGTTATCAAATTTTCCTGCATATGCTGGCAGTATTTAGTTTATTAATGATGCTCCCGGCCTGCAGCACAAAACAACCGCTGCCAACAGATCAGGAGCGGCAGGAAGCACGGGCGCAGGTTCCCTGTATACTTGTACTGCCTGTTGAGACACGAGTTAATTCAGACTCGTCGATGACGTACACGAGTGCGGCTGTTCTTGAAGAAGGCGCGGAATTTATGGATTCAGTCCTAGCAGAAACACTGGTCGGCACTGATAATGTACGGGTTCTTTCGAACCGACAGCTCACTTCACTGATGCCAAGTGATTCCGGATCTCAACTAAAGCTGATCAAGACCGTCGGCAGGGAATTGAAGTGCGGAGCCGTACTTATGACGACAATCCATGATTATCGACAGCGGGTTGGCGGCAGTTACGGTGCTGAAAGTCCGGCATCCGCCGCCTTTGCGATGAGACTTGTCAATACCGGTGACGGGCGTGTAATCTGGCAGTCGATGTTTAAGGAAACACAGCAAAGCCTGATGAGTAATCTGATGTCATTTGATCGGGCCGAGAGCTTTGGGTTTAAATGGATTACGGTCGAGGAACTGGTACGGCAGGGGGTCAGTGAAAAAGTAGAAGAATGCCCTTACCTGTGACCAGAAACAGGAACTGTATGGTGAAGACGCCCGACTGTCGCACGGCAGCCGGGCGTTTGCTTTACGTGAGGCTCTGTTCTTGATGAAGCGCCTATTGTTGCCCAAGCAGATAAACAGGAAGATCGGACAGGCCTTCCATGATTTTGGCATGCTGACCGATGGTGACCAGGTCCTTGTGGCTGTCTCGGGCGGCGTTGACAGTCTTGTTACCGCCTGGGTTTTACAGATGTGGCGTCAAAAAGCCCCAATCACCTATGACCTTGAAGCGGTGTATGTGGATAACGGTTTTCGGGGGACAGGGGAAGAGGGTGGTACTGCTGCCGAATGCATACGGGAACAACTGGACCGTTTCTCTATTCCTCTCACGGTCCTGGATGCATGGCCTCTCAAGGACGGTGAGCAACAGAATTGTTATACATGTGCACGCAATCGACGAACGCAATTATTTGACTTCGCTCGCAGGAAGGGGTGTAAAAAGCTGGCTTTCGGGCACCATAAGGATGACATCATTGAAACCTTTTTCATTAATGTTCTTTTTAGCGGAAATATTTCCACTATGGTGCCCCGGCAGGACCTGTTTGGTGGAAATCTGAGTATCATCAGGATACTCGCTTATATTGAAAAAAGAGAGGTAATCACCATTGCAGAATCAGCCAGACTCTGCCCGGTAGAGAACCTCTGCCCGCTCTCGGGAAATACCCGCAGAGACAGGGTCAGGGGGATACTGGAAGGGATATGTCAGGAAATACCTGGTGCCAAAAACTCTGTTTTCTCAGCGCTTGGCAATGTTAGAACCGACTACTTGTTATAGACCCAAGCAGAGGGTGCCGATTGCCATAGATGCAAGAGTAATGACTAATTCATTTTCGTTGTTATCGTTCAGTTAGGAAGGTGTCACTTCAGGATTATCATGGACAGGTGAATGTATGAAAATAGATCGGATTAATGTCCTTCTTGCGGAAAAACCGACGGGAAGAAAGGTGCGCGTGGCCGGCTGGGTGAGAACAAGACGTGATACGGGTGGCTTTTCTTTTTTGGAAATCAACGACGGCTCATGCCTGGCAAATTTACAGCTCATTGCCGATAAGCACCTCAGCAATTATGACAACGAGATTGTCAGGCTGACAGCCGGGTGCAGCATCGTTGTCCAGGGAATTCTCACCGAGTCTCCTGCCAAAGGACAGGCTGTTGAACTGCAGGCAGAAGAGGTGGAGGTGGTAGGTTGGGCAGATCCGGAGCACTACCCTCTTCAGAAAAAACGTCATTCTTTTGAATTTCTTCGGGATATTTCACACCTTCGTCCCCGGACAAATGCTCTTGGGGCTGTTACCCGGGTTCGATCGAGATTGAGCTATGCTGTTCACCAGTTTTTTCATGAACATGGTTTTGTCCAGGTCCATACTCCGGTTATTACTACCAGCGACTGTGAAGGCGCCGGTGAGATGTTCCAGGTAATTACCGGCAGAGAGACAGCTGAAGGGTCAGAATCGAAAGAATTTTTTGGACGCCGGGCCGGTTTGACCGTGAGCGGTCAGCTCCAGGCAGAAGTATTCGCCCAGGCGTTGGGCTCAGTCTATACCTTCGGTCCAACATTTAGAGCCGAGAATTCAAATACCTCCAGACATCTTTCAGAATTCTGGATGCTCGAACCTGAAATGGCATTCTGTGACTTATCCTGTAATATAAAAATCGCCGAAGCATTGCTTAAATATTTACTTGCCGATGTTATTGAGCATTGCCCCGAAGATATGGCACTCTTTGATAGGTTTATCGAAAAAGGTGTGATTGCCAAGTTGAAGCATGTCATTGAAGAAGATTTTGTCCACATCACGTATACAGATGCAGTGGAGCAGTTATCCAAGGCGAAGAAGAAGTTTGATTATCCGGTGAGCTGGGGGGTTGATCTGCAGTCGGAGCACGAGCGTTATCTCACAGAGGAAGTTTACCGTTTGCCACTGGTTGTTACAGACTACCCAGCATCGATTAAGCCATTTTACATGCGGGTAAATGATGACGGGACGACCGTTGCAGCTATGGATATCCTGGTCCCCGGTATCGGTGAGATTGTCGGTGGCAGTCAGCGAGAAGAGCGGTATGATATTCTTCTAGGTCGAATGCAGGACGCAGGAATCGATACCGACGAATATCAATGGTATACTGATCTCAGGAAATATGGGACAACCCCCCATTCCGGCTTTGGACTCGGCTATGAGCGCTTGATTCAGTTTGTTACCGGAATGGCAAATATCAGGGAAGTCATTCCGTTCCCCCGGACCCCCGGCTCGGCACCTTGCTAGAATCTGGTTGCGTGACAGTTCTGGCACACAGGAGCATTTCATGAGTAAAGGGCCGGGTGTTCAGAAAATGTTTGATGATATCGCCACGCGTTACGACCTGATGAACCGGGTCATGACCTTTGGTCAGGACCAGCGGTGGCGTCGCTTCGTTGTCGAAAAAGCTGGACAGCTTGAAAATGAATGGGTCCTTGATCTGGCAAGCGGAACAGGTGATATTGCTTCTCTGGTTCGGCAGACTGCACCGGCAAGCAAGGTCATTGGCGCTGATTTCTCACGGAATATGCTGGCTGAGGCGGCAAAAAGATTTCCTGATTCAGGTATCTTCTGGAATGTCTGTGATGCAAATCACTTGCCCTATGGAGACAACCTGTTCAAGGCGGTAACCTTTGGCTATTTATTAAGAAATATAGATGACAGCCTCAACGTATTAAAAGAGGTTCGACGGGTTCTGGATATTGGCGGGACGGTTGTTTGTCTTGATACGACCCCACCCGCGAAAACGATACTTTATCCATTTATTCAGCTCTACCTCCGTTACGGTATCCCACTGCTCGGTAGGCTGATTGCCCGGGATGAGGCAGCATATTCCTATCTTACCGGGTCGACAATGGGTTTTTACGAGGCCGAGGAGCTTGCAGTGCTTTTCAGAGAAGCAGGGTTTCATCGTGTCAACTATAAAAAATTCATGATGGGGACCATTGGTATTCACTGGGGGACGAAATAAATGACTGATATGATGCGTATGGTTAAAACAGACAGCCCGGCGGAACCGCAGACGCTTTTTCAAGTTCTTCTTGCAAGTCGCGAAAATTATGGTGGTATTGACGCTTATATCTACCAGGCGGGTGATGAGGAAATCCGGGTCAGTTATTCCAAGCTTTTTGAAGATGTGTTATTGCTCAGCAGGGCATTTAGCGAGAAAAGTATCCGCAGCGGAGATCGGGTCATGTTCCTGTCGGATAACCGCTATAGCTGGATGGTGACCGATCTTGCAATCATGTCACTTGGTGCAATTACGGTCCCGCGCGGCTCAGATACCCCATCTCAAGAGTTGCAATTTATCATTACCAATAGCAATTGCTCACATCTCATCGTGGAGAGTCCGAAACTTCTCGATTACCACAAAGCATCACTGAAATCGATCAAGGGGCTGAAAAACATCTTCGTGATGACTGGTCCCGCACTTCACTCGCTGTTCGGCAAGGTCTTTTCGTACCAGGATCTATTAAAAGACCGTACCTACAGTGAACAGGATGTTGAACAGTTCATCGATTGTGGAAACGATATTAAACCCACGGATCAGTTGACCATCATTTACACCTCGGGAACCACGGGGATGCCGAAAGGAGTGAGCCTGACCCATGCCAATATCATGCACAACGTTGGCTGCATCCCCGGATTAATTGATTTGAGCTCATCGGATCGCTGGCTCTCTATTCTGCCAAGCTGGCACATTTTTGAGCGGACAGCGGAATATGTGGCACTGTCTGGTGGCTGTTGTCTCGTCTATTCATCGGTAAAACGGTTTTCCCAGGATCTCGAACGGTACCGTCCCACTGTGGTGGCAACCGTTCCCCGGGTATGGGAAGCCCTCTTTGGCAGGGTGCAGCTGGCAATAAAGAAAAAAGGCAAGATTGCCTTTGCTCTTTTTTCGGTGATGATCTGGGTTTCGGCAAAATTCAGAAGAAACAGGAGGATTTTTCGGGGACACCTCCCTTCTTTTGCAAAGGAATCAGGGTTTTTGGGGGCAATGAAGAAACTCAAGGCACTCACGGTCTGTAGTTTTCTTGCTCCCTTTTACCTGCTTGCCCAAAAAAAGCTGGACCTGGTGCGACAGCGCTTTGGCGGCAGGTTGCGACTGGCCGTCAGTGGTGGGGGAACCCTGGCTGATTTCCTCGAAGATTGGATAGATGCGGTGAACATAAGGATCGTAAATGCATATGGCATGACTGAATGTTCTCCTGCTATCGCCGGGCGAGGGCTCTCCTGTAGAACCTATGGCACACTTGGTCCGCCGGTTCCGGGTACAGAGTTACGAATTGTCTCCGAACATGGCGATCCAGTGCCGCTCGGGCAGGAGGGCTTGATCGAGGTGCGGGGTCCTCAGGTGACAGCAGGGTACGATAACAATGAGGAGGAAAATCTGAAATCTTTTACTGGTGATGGTTTTTTCAGAACGGGTGATCTTGGCAGGCTGACCCTGAATAATGAACTGGTTATTACCGGTCGGGCCAAGGATATTATTGTGCTTGCCAGTGGTGAGAATATCGATCCAAGTAGAATTGAGAGCACGATAACGATGTTTCCTTTTATCGATGACGCAATTCTTGTCGGCCAGGATAAAAAAGGCCTCGGTGCGTTGCTCGTCCCCAATCTTGAAGAGCTGCGGATCTGGACAAGCAGGACTTTTGACAATATCAAGAAGGAAGGTGTAGAACTCCTGACTGACAATAGGATCCTGGAGCAGGTCAGGAAAGAGATGAACCGACTTTTGAAACCGGCGAAAGGTTTTAAACCATATGAAAAACTGCACGGTATTACATTTCTGGAAAAGGGGTTGATTCATGGTGAAGAATTAACCAACACCTTTAAGAAAAAACGGCATGTGATTGAAAGAAAATATAAACGGACCATAAATGAACTCTTGAAGTAATCGATGAAAAATAAGTGGTGTGTGTGGTTGGTATTGGTCAGGCTCTCTGTTTGCAATCTTTGGCTTCTGCACTATAGTAAAGGTGTGGAGGGTGCGACGTTGCCTTCGTCCAATGGTACAGTCGGCAGAGGAATTTTATCTGGGACAGGAGCGCAGATACCAGAGAGCAGGATGAGGCAGTGCTGGGATTTTGGGGTTTATTGATCATTTATTCCAAAGGAGGTGGCCATGAAGCAGATCCGAAATATCAAGCATATTGTAACCCCGATAGATTTCTCTGATAACTCAAAATTGATTGCTGACTCTGCGGCCTTTTTAGCCGGTAAGTTTGGTGCCTCTCTGAATCTGGTCTTTGTGGTACAAAATTTTGAGGATTATTCAGGCTTCTTTGTTCCTCAGATGCACATGCCTAACCTTGAGGACGAGTTGTTGACCGGTGCCGAGGCACGAATGGCAACTTTCGTGGATGAATATCGTGAGGACTATACCCAACTAGGGGTTGAGGATATCGTGGCGAAAGTTTTAATGGGGGACGTCGGTGAGCAGATTGTCGACTACGCCACCGAGATACAGGCCGACATGATCGTCATGGGGACCCATGGATACAAAGGGCTTGAGAAGATCATGTTTGGCAGCGTTGCAGATAAAGTGGTTCGTGCTGCTGACTGTCCGGTGACAACGATTAACCCCTACACCTGTTGTACACGGGATTAATCGATCTCCCGCTGAAGAGCTTACGGTCATCTCACCATCGCCTGGCTGATCCGCTATTTTAGCTGATCAGCCATCTTTTGTTTATAAACAGAGCGTCCGGAAATTCGTGCATCTGATCTGCTGTTCTCTGCTTGACTTCTCGTCCAGTGACCATACGGTTTATTTCAACCAGCACATTATCAGTGTGTCTTCTGGTGATAATGAAAAGATATGTTTTTATCTCTGTATCCTGTTTGCTGGCAGGATACAGGTTGGATTCAAGGAGTTTCAAATGCTAAATAAAAAAATAGCCCAAGCGCTTAACGAACAGATAAACAGAGAAATGTATTCGGCGTATCTCTATATGTCGATGTCCGCATATTCTGCAGAGATAGGCCTCAAAGGATTTGCCAACTGGTTTATGGTGCAATATCACGAGGAAATGTTTCATGCTATGAAAATCTATGAGTATCTTCAGAGACAGGGTGAACGGGTTAAGCTTGATACCATTCACAAGCCACCGCATACCTTTGATAATGCCCTTGACATGTTTACCCAGACATTGACCCATGAACAATATATTACTCAATCAATTAATGATCTTGTGGAACTTGCCATCAGTAAAAAAGACCACGCTACACAGATCTTTCTGCACTGGTACGTTACCGAGCAGGTTGAAGAGGAGGATAACGACAATGAGATTATCGCTCAGCTCAAGCTGATCGGCGATAATCCACAAGGGTTGCTGCAGCTTGATCGTGAACTTCGAGCCAGAATCGTCGATGTGCTGACTGATTTCAGTAAAGGCGTGGATTTGGAGTAACCTCTCGTTGCACCCCATATATCCCTTAAACATCACCATCACCGTTCACACTGATGGTGATGTCAGCCACTTCAAATAGAGATGACTATCTGCTGAGTTGGGATCAATGATCGGTTCTCGGCAGGATGCTAAATCTGATGTGCTCTGACAAGACGGTACACAATCAAAGCAACGTTTTTTAGAAGGCTTGCAAAAACATAATGGTTGAAAAATATAATTTGGGGTAAACATAGAGTGTTACACTCAATTCTGCGTGTACAGTATGCCCTTGCCTGTTGACAGAACAGGACACATTCCGGGCAGGGATGGCTCAACCGGGTACGAATCAGATAAATGCAGTCTATTCTATTGAGGAGGCGAATTAATGAGGACACAAGGTAAAGTATCATTTATTGCTGCTCTGGTAGGCCTGTGCGTGATTGTTTCATTTGGCTCTGTATTTGCCGGGGGCACCTTACGGGTTGCGAATATGGGTGAACCTGCATCTCTTGACCCGCATAAGGTCAGTGGTACCTGGGAGAATGATATCGTTGGTGACATGTACATCGGGCTCACCACCGAAAATCAGAAAGCCGAACCGATTCCGGGTGTCGCAGAATCCTGGACGGTTTCCAAAGACGGTAAAACCTACACGTTCAAGCTTCGCAAAAGCGTCTGGTCGGATGGAACCGTGTTTACAGCCCATGACTTTGTTTATTCAATGCAGCGCATACTGTTGCCGGAAACAGCGGCTGAATATGCTTCATTATTGTATATCATAGACGGTGCAGAAGCCTTGAACAAAGGTGAGGCAGCAGCCGAAACGCTGGCGGTGAAAGCACTTGATGACTACACACTGGAAATCAAACTGACTGGACCTGCCCCTTATTTTCTTGCCTTGCTCACCCACTATACCGCTTACCCGGTACCCAAACATGTTATTGAAAAACATGGAAACCTGTGGACAAAGCCGGAAAATATTGTCGTTAACGGACCATTCAAGCTTGTCGAGTGGATACCCAACACCCACGTGAAACTGACGAAAAATGACAAGTATTGGGATATCGGATCTGTTGCGCTTGACGACCTTGTTTTTTACACCCAGGAGGACAGGGCCGCGATCCAGAAACGTTTCCGCGCCGGTGAGATTGATGTGGCAACTGACTTTGCCTCTGATCAGATTGGCTGGCTGAAGGATAATATGCCTGATGAAACCAGAATCGCTCCGTATATGGGTGTCTATTATTATCCGATCAACAGTTCAGTAGAGCCGTTTACCGATGTGAGGATCAGAAATGCCCTGTCCATGTCAATTAATCGTGAGGCGATTGTCGACAAGGTCCTGAAAACCGGTGAGCTTGCTGCCTACTCTTTTGTCCCTCCGGGCGTTGCCTATTACGATAATCCCGCGGAGGTGGAGTGGAAAGACATGCCATTTGGCGAGCGGCAGAAAAAAGCCAGGGAACTCCTGGCAGAGGCTGGGTACGGACCCGATAAGCCGTTGGAATTCACCCTTCGCTATAACACCTCAGAAAACCACAAGCGCATCGCGGTTGCGGTGGTCTCCATGTGGAAAGCTATTGGTGTTAAGGCCGAACTGTTTAATTCAGAGGTGAAAGTCCATTATGCGGACCTCAAACAGGGTGACTTTCAGGTAGCGCGTGCCGGTTGGATAGCCGACTATAATGATGCCCAGAATTTCCTCTACCTTCTTGAAACCCGCACCGGGGCAAATAACTATGGCCGATATTCAAATCCTGAGTATGACAAGCTGATGATGGAGGCCGAAGTGACCTCGGACCTTGGTAAGCGCGGTGAAATGATGTTTAAGGCCGAGTCCTTTGCAATGAGAGACCAGCCGGTTATTCCCATATATCATTATGTTTCAAAAGCACTTGTCTCAGCAAAAGTTCAGGGGTATGTGGATAATCCGCAGCATATTCATCGCTGGCGTTACGTCTCCCTGAAGTAGCAATTGTGCCGGTGCAGTTTTTTTCCTGCACCGGCAAGCTATTGTCATTCGAGCCTTTTGCAAAATGATGATTTTCGTTCTAAGTCAAGGAATGCGAAAAAATTTTACCGCAGGCATCGTTGATATTCCGAGGATAAAATTTTAAGCATAACGAAGAGGTTGAACGAAAAGGGTGTTTTGCAAGTGGCTCATTCTTCTGATTAATCACGCCAGGAGACCTTATGTTGTTATATGCCCTTCGCCGCCTTGGCAGCGCTCTTCCAACCCTTTTCATTATTATCACCATCGCCTTTTTCATGATGCGGCTTGCTCCTGGAGGTCCGTTTGACCGTGAGAAACAGTTGCCGCCGGAAATTGAGGCCAATATATTAAAGGCATATAACCTCGATAAACCGCTGCACCTGCAATATGTTGATTATCTGAAGAACATCCTGAAAGGTGATTTCGGTCCATCCTACAAGTACCTCGATTTTACGGTAACCGATCTGATCATGACCGGCTTTCCAGTCAGTTTGCGATTGGGGCTGTACGCCATTCTGCTAGCCGTATTTTTTGGGGTGACGGCCGGGACCTTTGCCGCATTAAACCAGAACAGTCTCTTTGACTATATGGTCATGGGAGTGGCAATGACCGGCATAGCGATCCCAAATTTTGTAATGGCGCCACTGCTCGCCCTTGTTTTCGGGGTCTATCTGTCCTGGTTGCCGGTTGCCGGTTGGGGAGGAGGAGCGTTGAAATACCAGCTCCTGCCGGTTATCACACTGGCCCTTCCGCAGGTTGCCTATATTGCCAGGATGACACGGGGAAGCATGGTGGAGGTACTGAACTCAAACTTTATCCGGACTGCCCGGGCAAAAGGGCTGGCCGAGAAAATTGTCGTTGTCAGACACGCCCTGCGCGGGGGATTGCTGCCGGTTGTTTCATACCTTGGACCAGCAACAGCAGCAGTAATTACAGGTTCGGTAGTCATCGAATCGATTTTTGACGTTCCGGGGATCGGCCGATATTTTGTCAATGGTGCACTGAATCGTGACTATCCGGTAGTAATGGGTGTGGTAATATTCTATGCGGTATTGATCATTGGTTTGAATCTGTTGGTTGATCTGATCTATGGTTTTTTTGATCCGCGCGTTAAGGTTGAATAGTGACCAATACATCGTTTAAACAAGATCGTCTCGCTTCTCTTGAATCTTCTCCACCGGTAAGAGGCAGAAGCCTCTGGCACGATGCCAGGCGGAGACTGTTTCATAACAAGGCAGCTGTGACCTCGATGGTAATCCTCAGCGTCATCGTCATTCTTGCTGTCCTGGCACCATATTTGTCACCTTGGCCGTTTGATGATCCTGACTGGGGGTATGATTTTCCCGGACCACCAAATGCAGAGCTGAAACACTGGTTTGGCACCGATGGCAATGGCAGGGACCTTTTCGTCCGAACCCTGTATGGTGCCAGAATATCGTTGCTCGTCGGCATTATTGCCACTTCAGTGAGTTTGCTGATTGGGGTTACCTATGGTGCTACTGCCGGCTTCATCGGCGGCCGGGTGGATAATGTGATGATGCGTTTTGTTGATATCCTTTATTCTCTGCCATTCATGTTTTTTGTCATCCTGCTGATGGTTTTTTTTGGTCGCAATATCTTTCTGATATTTGTGGCCCTGGGGGCTGTCGAGTGGCTCACCATGGCCCGGATTGTCAGAGGCCAGACCTTGTCAGTTAAAAAAAAGGAATTTATCGAGGCTGCCCATGCGATTGGTGTATCCAACTGGAAGATCATCTACCGGCACATTATACCAAATGTTCTCGGACCGGTGATTGTCTACATGACATTGACCATACCCCAAGTCATTCTTACCGAGAGTTTTCTATCCTTTCTCGGGCTTGGTGTCCAGGAACCACTGACCAGCTGGGGAGTACTGATCTCAGAAGGAGCGAAACAGATGGAATCTGCACCATGGCTCCTGGTCTTTCCCGCGATTTTCCTGGCCATAACGCTGTTTTGTTTTAATTTCATCGGGGATGGTCTCCGAGATGCACTTGATCCAAAGGATCGATAATCATGCTCCTTGATGTTAAGAATCTAACCACCAGTTTTCATACCCATGATGGTGAAGTTTGTGCGGTAAATGATGTCAGCCTCCATGTTGAAGCAGGTGAATGTCTCGGTGTTGTCGGGGAGTCAGGGTCCGGAAAAACCCAGGTTTTCATGTCTATAATGGGGCTTCTGGCAAAAAACGGTAAGGCCGAAGGAGCTGTCTGTTTTAACGGCAAGCAGATACTTGGCCTGAAAACAGAGGCGCTGAACAAACTGCGAGGTGTTGAATTCTCGATGATCTTCCAGGATCCGATGACTTCTTTAAACCCTTATCTTCGTATTTCGCGGCAGATGACCGAGGTTCTTGTTGAACACACCGGCTGTTCCGAGACTGAAGCGACCCAGAAGTCGGTTGATCTTCTCGATCTGGTTGGCATACCGGAGCCAAGAGAACGTTTCAGGATGTATCCCCATGAGTTTTCCGGGGGAATGCGACAGCGGGTAATGATTGCCATGGCATTGCTGTGTGAACCTCAGCTGTTGATTGCCGACGAGCCGACCACCGCCCTGGATGTTACTGTCCAGGCCCAGATCCTTGAGTTAATTTCCCGCCTGGGCAGGGAGTTGAATATGGCAACCGTTCTCATCACCCATGATTTGGGGGTTATCGCAGGATTAAGTGACCGGGTGGTGGTAATGTACGGTGGTAGAATCGTTGAGGAAGCCCCAGTGGAAAAACTGTTTCAAGACCCCTGTCACCCTTATACCCGTGGACTGCTTGAGTCCATGCCGAGAATTGATGAATCAAGCAGGGATACACTCTACACGATATCCGGACAGCCACCCGACCTGCAGGCACTGCCACCGGGATGCAGTTTCGAACCGCGCTGTGAATTTTCCTTTGAGCGTTGCCATACAGAAATTCCTGAACTCAGACCTGTTGATGAACAGAGAACAAAAGCCTGCCATCTGGATCAGTTGAAATGAAAAATAGTCACGGTAGCAAAGACAATCAGCCAATTTTGTCGGTGAGGGGACTTAAGGTCTATTTCCCCATCGTGGGGAGTGGTCTTTTCTCAAAAACCATTCCTCTCAAGGCGGTTGATGGTATTGACTTTGATCTCTATGGGGGTGAAACATTAGGTGTGGTGGGAGAATCCGGCTGTGGTAAATCGACGCTTGGGCGAGGGATTCTCCAGCTCCTGGAGCCGACCGAAGGGACGGTAGTCTGGCTTGGGGAGCATATTGAAGGGTTGCCGGCCGGGAAGATGATACAGTATCGCAAACAGCTGCAGATCATTTTCCAGGATCCCCTGGCATCCTTGAATCCCCGAATGACCATCGGTGACATCATAGCGGAACCGCTGACCGTTCACTGCCCTGAGTTGTCAGCAGATGAGAAGAAACAGAAGGTGCGGGAAATTATGGAACGGGTTGGGCTTCTCCCCCTGATGATTAACCGCTATCCGCATGAGTTTTCGGGCGGGCAGTGCCAGAGAATCGGTGTCGCCCGGGCCATGATTCTCGAACCGAAACTGATAGTCTGCGATGAACCGGTATCGGCGCTTGATGTCTCAATACAGGCACAGATTATTAACCTGATCAAGGAACTTCAGAACTCCTTTGGCCTGTCACTGGTATTTATCAGTCATGACCTGTCCATCGTCCGCCATATAAGTCACCGCATCATGGTACTCTACCTCGGTAATTCCATGGAAATCGCCGACCGGGACACACTCTACTCAACCCCGAAACATCCGTATACCCGGGCACTGATCTCTGCTGTCCCCATACCAGATCCGGAGCTTGAAAAGAAAAAACAGCGGCTTGTCCTGGAGGGTGATCTGCCGTCACCGCTTTCACCGCCTTCCGGCTGTGTGTTCAGGACCCGCTGTCCACTGGCCCAGGATATCTGCAGCAGAGAAAAGCCGGCATTGCAGGAGATTGGAGCCGGCCACCAGGTGGCCTGTCATTTCTGGGACTGGCAGGAATAATCTTTGTCGACCTAATCCTTTAATACACCGAGCAGACCATGCCTCAACCCAGGGGAAGCCGGTTGTGACGGATTGAGTGAGAGAAGATCTGTGACCGGATTATCCGGAAGGATGTAAATAGTGACTTCTGATCTGCCATGGTTGGAAGCGGGAAAGTGGTCTTCAAGCATCAAATTCCACGATTCGACCCAGTCTGTAGTACCCGGCAGGAGCATATCGGCTGAACCCGGGTCGTAATCAGCCGATCGGGCCAGCTTCTCCAGTTCATTACTGATTGCTTCGCGTATCTGCTGGGACTCCTGGTGAAATTCTTTGATTTGTTTTACAAGGTAGGTTGAGCTGATAGATATATGTGCAGGAAAAGGCAGGCTGAGTAACGGAATAACGATACCACCGGTCTTTTGCTCAAATCTGTTGACGATCTGGTCGGCGCTATCCTGTGACGAGGCAAGCCAGAATAAACCATCAGGCACTTGAAAATGTTTCATGAGCCGCAGCCAGGCATTGAACCGATTCTTTTCGGCCTGGGGCTTTCTTGTCTCCAGGCGGGCTTTTATCTGTTCCAGGTCTGCAAATGGGTTTTCTTCGTTGCCGTCCTCACCCTGCAGTGAACGGAACATTTTCATTTCCTGGCTGTCGAGCATCTGCAGCTTTTGCTGGAGATCATCTTCGTCTTTTTCCAATATTTCAGCAATTGCCAGTACCAGCCTGGCCTGCCAGAGTTCTACCTCATCGTCAGAGAGGGACGTTGATAAGGAATGACTGCTGAGCAAGGATGAGATAATTTCGTGCCTTGCCTCACCATCTCTTGATGATGGGGTGGACATGGCCGCCATCGTCAGCGATGCCAGCTGGGCGCCGTAATCATCTCTTCTTTCCTTGATATCCCTGATCAGGTGCAGAAAGCGTTGACGGTTCTTTTCAAGCGGTACAGGAGTATGTCCTTGACACAAACCCTGTTCCATGAAACTATCACTGTCATCCTGCTGACCGCTGTCGGGATCCGGTTCGACCGGCTGCAGGTAATGTATTGGTGAAAAGAACAGAAAAAGAGGATAAAGTCTGTCTTTACAAATAACAGTGTCCGGAAAAAGCAGCGTTTTAAATGAGATCATATGCAAACTGTCAAAGAGAAAATAAGGTTTAGTCTTTCAGCATTCCTTTATCTGTTGTTCAATCTGCGAATTGGCAACAGCTGGCAGGAAACGGTTACGGCAACGTCCTGGCAAGTTCTTCAGACCGCTCCTTTTGTCGCCGGTTTTACCTATCTCATCATCTCTGTGCTCCAATATATGGGTGATGGCGGCAAGATTCCCTGGGATCGCCGACTGCGGCTGTTTTTTGCAATTGGCATCATGGCTGGTCTTATTTATGCGATCTGGGAATATGCCGGGGTCGATTTTACCCGTTAGCAAAAACCGGAAACTAAACGATACTCTAAGGGGTCAGGTTGCTGCTGTCAATTGAATATGCGCTTGTCTGAAGTAATGAATTGTTGAAAGATCTGGCTAAGAAATTTTTAAGGAAAACCTTCCCGCCTCATGTTCATTATACATACCTCGAACAGGACAGAACATCTTGCCAGGTGTCTTGCCCGTGTACTTTCTCGCGATGGTTCGTCGTCTCTTTTCACAAAAGAACTGTTTCTTATTCAGAGTCGTGGAATGGAGAGAATGCTCTCCCAATACCTTTCCAAACATTTTGGCGTATGGTGCAATGCCGATTATTTTCTGCCGATACAATGGATCGACTATCTCAGTAATCTGGTCGGCCTGACAACCGATGAGCAGGTTTTCGATCGTGATCTGCTGACCTGGCAGCTGGAAAATCTGCTGCGGGATATACCGGAACCTTCTCTGAAACCGATTGCTGTCTATCTGGCTGGTGAGCAGTCGGAGCTAAAGCGATTCCAGCTGGCCCGGCAGCTCGCCCATGTCTTCGATCAATACCAGATGATGCGAATGGATATTCTCAGTGGTTGGGAGTCCGGTAAAACCAGTACCAATGATGAATCGGAAGTTTGGCAGAAGGAACTGTGGATAAAGATCAGGGATGCCTCACCCTCCAAGCTGCATCGGGGTGAGGTGATTTCGCGACTAATTTCCAGCCTGGATACGTTTGACCCGAAGGATGGCAAGCTTCCCGAACGTATCTTTGTCTTTGGCCTGCATACCATGCCTCCGCTTTTTCTTTCGGCACTGAGCTCACTTTCTGCAAAGATGGATGTACATCTCCTGCTCCTTTCTCCCTGTGCATTGTATTGGGGGGATATGGAGAGCAGGAGGACCAGGGCGAAGCGAATTCTCGCTGCTGCAAACGCCGGAAACGCTGATCCCGGAGAAGATTTTGATTACCACCCGCTGCTGGTGAACTTCGGGCGCCAGGGTGCACATTTCCAGGAACTGCTGCTTGGCCGGGTCGAAACATACTGTGACGGTGAGGCCTCCTTCGTCGATCCAGTGGAAGGGGGCTCTGATTCTCTTTTACACCTGCTCCAGTCAGATATCCTTAACGGTTCCAAACCAGATAAAAACAGGTATATCAACACCGAGCAAGATAGCTCTATAGCGGTTGTTTCATGTCACTCCCGAATGAGAGAGCTTATGGTCCTCAAGGATCACATCCTCTGCTGGATGTATGGTGATCAGACGCTTGACCTCCACGAGATTATCGTCATGGCGCCCGATATACAGGAGTATGCGTTGCTCATCCCTGCTGTTTTTAAGGATATCCATCACACCATTGCAGATCGCAATGTAAGGAAAAGAAACCACTATTTTGACGTATTCATGCAATGTCTCGCATTGTTTTCAGGGAGATACGGATGGGCCGAAATCGTCAGTATTCTGGAAAGTCCTGAGGTCCATCCTCAGTTCTCAATGTCGGTTGCTGACCTTGAGACCATCCGTCACTGGGTGATCGAAGCTGGAATTCGCTGGGGTCTCTCAGCTCAGCAGCGTCGCAGTGATAACTGCATTGCCAGTGAGGCTGGAACATGGAAGTCTGGGCTTGAACGGATGTTGATGGGGTATGCCATTGACAGCGAGGAGATGGTCGCAGATGTTTTTCCCGTTACCTGTATAGAGGGTGGAGGTGGAGAGCTTCTTGGTGGACTGTGCCGGTTCATAGAGTTAGTCGATCAAAGTCGCGAATCATTTAAAGGTGATAAAACACTATCGGAGTGGTCAGCGGAGCTGCTCCTCCTCTCAAAAGCCCTTTTTGCAGAGCCTGAAAATCCCGACTTACTGTCTCTTAATCAGGTCTTGTCCGAACTTGAAGAAAAGTACTCGGACGTTCACCGGCTGAATGTTTCGTTCCAGGTCATTGAAACCTGGTTGGAATCTGTTGTCGAGACCTGTTCCAGCGGCGGTTTTCTGAGTGGCAAATTAACATTTTGTTCCATGCTTCCGATGCGCTCTGTTCCATTTCGGGTGATTTGTCTGCTTGGTCTCAATGAAGGCGAGTATCCGAAACAGGATCATTTTACAACCTTTGACCTGATGGGCAGACAGTACCGCCATGGAGACAGGTCAAATCGGGCGGATGACCGGTATCAGTTTCTCGAGGCAATTATTGCTGCCCGAGAGCGACTTTATCTGAGTTACACGGGTCAGTCCATACGGACCAACAAGAAGATTCCCCCGTCTGTTGTTGTCAGAGAATTGCTGGAGTGTCTGCAGGCCCAGTATAACGTGGATGACCCCACTGTCCAGCATCCGCTCCAGCCCTATAGCCGGAACTATTATACCGGTAAAAGCACCTTGTTTAGTTATGATCACTATAGTTGCGAGGTGGCGTCTAACCTGAACCGAACTGATGATACGGTTCCGTCGATATGGGTGCCAGCCGCAACAGAGCCCGCAGCAGTGTCAAGATATGATTATGCTGACCTTGTCCGTTTCTTTTCTCAACCACAAGTCTACTTTGTTCGTCACGTCCTCGGCATAGATCTTTATAATAATGAATTATTTCCAGACGATGATGAGCTGTTCAGGCTTGACCATCTGTCCCAATATTCAGTGCAGCAGGAAATTGTTGAATCGATCATGCACAAAACGGACAGTTTGCCGATCCTCGCGCGGATGCAGGCTGATTCTCGGTGGCCGCTTGGTACTCCCGGGCAGGTCGCTTTTGAAAACGAACTGCACCATCTTGGCTCCTTTGTCCGGCGGGTATCTGATTTTAAGCTTGGATCGGTTGTTGAGGAGCCTTTTTTTGAACTGCCCCTGAATCAGCTCGTCGTTGAAGGGAATCTGACCAACTGTTACGAAAAGGGACAGCTCCTTTACCGCTATGCTGATCTGAAAGGAAAGGATCTGCTCAAAGGTTGGCTCTGCCATCTGGTCGCCGCCAAAGTACGGAAACAGAAATTTCCCACCTATATCCTGGCACGCGACTGCACCGTTGTCTTTGACCTGGAGATGGGAAGTGACACTCATTTGAGTCTGTTAGCTGATCTGTTCACTGACGGCTGTTGTCGTGTTAGCGACCTGCTGATAGAACCTGCATTTTCTTACGCACGACAGCACTGTCTGCAGCGTGCGAGTGCACGGGTTAAGAAGGAGCCAATGGAGGTTGCCCGGCACGTATATGTAAAATCCATTGACAATCAATATATACCGGAGTGGAACCTTCTCTACCGCAATCAAGCCGCTGAAACCGTACTGAATCATGAATTTGAAAGACTCTGCCGGCAGCTCCTTATCCCGCTCTGGGAAACAGCGCATGTTCTGGAGGAGCTGCGAACATGACTGTCGAGCAAGTGCTGTTATCAGAATCAACTGATATAGAAAAGGGCATAACGATCGTTGAAGCAAGTGCCGGAACCGGAAAGACCTTTGCTATCTCGACGCATGTTCTCCGGGCCATCGTCGAACTTTCAATCAAAATTGATCAGATTCTCGTGGTTACATTTACGGTGGCGGCGACTGAAGATTTAAAGGATCGGATCAGGGCTCGATTGATAGAAGGCAGGAAGATCATGACCGGCAGCAGTGCTGATTTTGATGATGTCCTGGTGCAGTGGGCTGCCCGGATAGAGGACAAGCGCAAGGCAGTGCGGCTGCTTGACCTTGCGCTGCTTGATATTGACTGTATACCAATTTATACCATTCACGGTTTCTGCCAGAGAATGTTGACCGAGCAGCCGGTTGAAAGTGGTCAACTCTTTGATGTTGAACTGGTCGGTGACGCGCAACTGCTTCAAAAATCAGTGGTAAACGATTACTGGCGAGCAACACTCTATGATTTTGACAAACGCTTTTGTCACCTGGTAACAACATACCATCCGGACCCTGAGTCACTTTTTGCAAGTGTTGCCGGAGCCGAGGATTTGCTGGCCGAGATAGTTCCAGAAGCAGGATCTGTGAAGCGTGGGTGTGCGCTTATAGAACTTCATTTTACTAACTTTAAGAACTGGTGGCAGAACTACAGCTCTGAACTGATTGCCAATCTTGATACGGCATCACGCGGAGGATTTTTAAATAAAGATCTCAATAACAATTACCGGCAGTGGTGTCAGGAAATCGAGCGCTCCATGGTGGAGTCCCATCCCCCGGTCCCAGACATTGTTGCGTGGCTAGGATATGACAACCTGATTGGCCAGTTGAATGGCAGAAAATTAAGAGGACAAGAGAAAAAAAGAGAATACCTGTCTCACTGGGTCCTGCCGGGTGAGATGATCGATTTGTACAGTGATGCCGTGGATGCGCTGATACTCGAGATTCGCCTGGAGTTGGCCGCTCTGATGCGTACAGCGTTTCCGCAGAGACTCGAGCAGCATGGTAAAATGACCTTTGATGACCTCGTCGTCCGCTTGGCTTCAGCTGTTTCTGGCCAAAAAGGTGCGCTACTTCGTCAGAAAATCAGGCAGCGTTACTCCATGGTTCTGATCGATGAATTCCAGGATACAGATAGTGCTCAGTGGCAGATCTTTAATGTTCTGTTTTGTACGTCTTTCCATATCCTTTACCTGATTGGTGATCCAAAACAGGCTATCTATCGTTTTCGAGGAGCCGATATAGTCTCCTACTTTCAAGCCAGGGAAAAGGCACAACGGATAGTAACACTGCGCCAAAACTTCAGATCGCATCCTCAATTGATGGAGGCAGTCAATGACCTGTTTGCAGAAACAGTCATTGCCGGGCTCCCTTATAAGCCTGTGGTGCCTGCCAGGAAAGAGCTAGACGGCAGCTTAGCTGACGGGTCGGGACGGGGGGTACTGGTCTACTGTCAACTGGATATGCGGAGTGGTAAAGAGCCCCGCTGGTCTGGAGGTTTAGCGCATGATCGGATAAGAAGGTGGGTCGTTGGAGAAATCGTCAGGCTGCTGACCCCCGAAAACGGCGTGATGATCGAGAAATACGAACCGATCTGTGGATTCTGTAAAAACCCTCTGCTGCCGGCCGATATAGCAATCCTGGTAAGAACCAACAGCCAGGCCCAGGAATACCATGATGCCTTGTCACAGGTTTCGATCCCATCGGTGGTGGCGTCCAAGACAAGCGTGTTTAAGACAGGCGAATGTGCGCAGTTGCTGCACGTAATCCGGGCAGTTGCCGTTCCTGCCTCCATTCCTGGTTTAAAAGCGGCGATGAGTTGCGACTGGTTTGGGTTGACCGGTGATTACTTTGTCCTGCTCAATGGTGATGATACTCTTTTGACACAATGGGTCGAGCGTTATCATCTCTATCATCAGCTTTGGCAGGAACATGGGTTTCTGGTGATGATGACCCGTTTGCTGGAGGACGAAAAGGTTTTCATATACCTTTCGGAGCTGGCCCAGGCAGAGAGAAGAATTGCCAACATTCAGCACCTGTGCGAATTGGTACAGGAGATGACGCAACTGCATGGCCTGACGATGGAACAGACTATCATCTGGTTGCAGAAAATGATTGTTTCAGACCTTGGTGTAGATGAAATGGAGCTGCGGCTTGAGAGCGATGGTGATGCAGTTGCCATTGTCACCATGCACGGAGCCAAAGGTCTCGAATTCCCGATAACCTTCTGTCCTCACCTGATGAGTGGCAGCCCCTCTGTTCTCAGGGGGCGCTCGGTGGTAAGGTGTCATGATCGGGATAACCGGCTCATAGTGGATTTGGGCTCTGAAAATTTTGAAGAAAACAGCAAGCGGGCATATGAAGAGGAGGTAGAAGAAGATCTGCGACTTGCCTATGTGGCAATTACCAGGGCCCAGTTGAGGTGTTATCTGTTCTGGGCCGATATCAAGGGATGGGGGGGCAACAGTGGTTCCTTCCAGTCACCGCTTGGAACCATGCTTTTCCCTCATGGAAACAGTGATTTTGAATACCAGTATGACCACTTGCATCTTCTCGGGCGACAAAACAATAGTTCTCATCTGCTGATTGAAGAAGAATCAGCGGAGCTGGCCAGCTACAGGCCGCCTGACGGAGGAGATCTGGTACTGCAACCTGAGAAAAGAGGTCGGCGATCTTTTACTACGAACCGGACCGTGACCTCTTTCTCAGGTCTGGTCAGTTTTACCGCCCATACCGAGGAAGCACTGGCAGGTGCATTTGATGAAAGGGGAACTGAGAACAGACTGCTTGAAAGCAGCCGACTCCCGGCCGGGGTGAGATTCGGCAATCTTGTCCACGATATCCTGGAAAATATTGATTTTCAAGATCTTGCAGAGAACTGTTACGACGGGAACCGGGTCAGTCGATTATGTCAACGATATGGTCTTGAAGTTGACCATAAGGGATTGCAACAGCTGTTGAAAGACAGTGTTACCACCAGTCTTTTGAAGCCGGAGGTGCAGGGGGAATCATTTTCATTGGCTGATATTGCACCTGAGCACCAGGTAAAGGAACTGGGGTTTTCACTTTATATGACCCATACAACCACAGACGATGTCAACCGGATTCTTGTTTCTCAGCAAACCTACGTTCCGTTGCTCTATCGCGAGATGGAGGGGTTTTTGAACGGCTACATAGACCTGATCTGTTTCCATGACGGCAGATATTATGTCATTGACTATAAAACCAACTATCTGGGTGACCATATTGCTGATTACAGCAGGGCTGCACTTGTCTCTGCGATGCGCGCCCATAACTACGGGCTGCAGTACTGGTTGTACTCCCTGGTCGTGCACCGCTATCTGAAGCGATGGTTGCCCGGTTACTCCTATACAGACCACTTTGGGGGAGTGATGTATCTTTTCGTCAGGGGAATGATGCCGGAAACAGCCGGCAGTGGCGTTTACAGTGATCTTCCCGACGAACAGGTTCTCAATGAACTCGATCGTTGTTTCGGAGAAAAACCATGACAACGGATACGTTGGTTTCCCCCTTTGCTGGCGTTTTTGCCTCCTTTATCGGAAGACGGTCCGGGTTTACCGATAGTCGAAGAGAGAACCTTGAGCACATTTGCTCGACCCTGATCGATTCGATGCAGGCGGGACATACATGTATCGGGCTGACAGCCGACCAGGAGGAACTGCTCTTGGGATGCCCGCTCGTAACGACCACCGGAGCATCCGCACCACTGGTGCTTGTCAGTGGCAGATTATATCTTAACCGTTATTATCGTTACGAAAAACGGCTGGCTGAAAAAATAACCGGACTGGCTGGTGTTTGTTATTCAATTGAAAACCTTGATGGACTATTAAATCACTGTTTTTTGCCTTCTGCAGAAGTTCTAAATGAGCAGCGAGAAGCGGCACGGGTTGCCTTGAGCAAAGGGTTGTGTCTTATTTCCGGTGGGCCGGGAACCGGCAAGACGACAACCGTCGTCAAAATCATTGCGCTGTTGATGGCCCAGTATGGTCCAGGTTTTCGTATGGCACTGACAGCGCCGACGGGTAAAGCCGCGATGCGTCTTCAACAATCGGTGGCCAGCCAGATTCCGCTTTTGACCATTGATGATCGAATAAAAAATGAACTGCCGCGTGAGGCCCAAACAGTGCACCGTCTGCTCGGAGTGCGCAAGCATTCTCACTCGTTCAGACATCACGCTCACCGCCCGTTGCCCTGGGATGTAGTAATCGTTGACGAGGCTTCGATGGTTGACCTGGCCCTGATGAGTAAACTGGTTGATGCGCTGGCGGATGGCAGCCGCTTGATCCTGCTCGGTGACAAGGATCAGTTGGCTTCTGTCGAGTCCGGTGCAGTACTTTCCGACTGTATTGACGTGCTGTCGGAAAATGTTGTCCAATTACATACTGCCCACCGTTTCAATGAAGAAATAGCAGCGCTTGCCGGTCATATCAACCGTGGGAACGGGAGCGCTGCGGTTCAGATGCTTGAGGATGGGAACTTCAGCTCAGTTGCAGGAGCTGGGCCGAACTGGTTTGCGGCATGCGTAGACAGATATGAAAAATACCTGGTAAGCGTAGAGGATTTCAGCAGCCCTGACTCCTTGCCGTTTCTTTTCCAATCGCTTAACTCGTTTCGTATTCTCTGTGCACTTAAAAACGGATCGCTTGGCGTAGGTGGTGTCAATGAGCGGATAGAGAGGAGTCTTGCGGCTCGGGGGTTTGAGTGTGGCAGAGCTGAGTGGTATCCGGGTCGGCCTGTAATCATAACCAGAAACGATTACAGCCTGGGGCTCTACAATGGCGATATTGGTATCTGCCTGCCGGGGTCTCCGGGAAGTCGGGAACGTTTCGTCTGGTTTGAACGTCAAGGTGGAACGTTCCAGCGCTTCATACCTGTCCGGTTGCCTTCTCATCAGACTGCATGGGCGCTGACGGTTCATAAAAGCCAGGGATCTGAATTCAAAGAGGTCATGGTGATTCTTCCGGAAAATGATAACCAGGTTCTGTCCAGAGAACTGCTCTACACCGCGATTACCAGGGCAAAAGAGAAGGTGACAATACGGGCTGAATCGTCACTTTGCAGGCAGGTCATTGATCGCGTGATCAACCGTCAGAGCGGCCTTGCTGAACAGCTGGAATTTCAATATCAAAACAGGGGAGATAAGGCATGATCGATTTTTTACAGGAGATTCTTGCTGCTGCAGGTGATCTTTGTCTTTCCGGGCTGGCTGAAGATCTTTCAGATGAGCTTGAGTTTAAAAACAGCAAAGATCTGGTAACTATTGTGGATCGTCGCGTGGAAGATTATCTTGTCTCGCAGATTAAAAAACGGTTTGTCGGACATGATATCATCGGTGAAGAAAGCGGTGTTCATCTATCGGGAAGTGACCATTGCTGGGTGATTGACCCGATCGATGGGACAACATCTTATTTCCATGGTCAGCCATATTTCTCGGTGAGTATCGGTCTTAAAGAAAGAGGCGAACTGATCTGCGGGGGGGTCTATGCTCCAGCGATGAAGCAGATGTTTCTTGCTGCCAGGGGCAAGGGTGCGACGTTAAATGGCACCCCAATTCAGGTCTCCGGGTGCAATCGCCTGATAAACAGCGTGCTGGCCACAGGTTTTGCCTGCCTGAGAAGTGGCTGGGAGCATAATAATCTCCATTATTTTAACAGGATAATGACTGAAATACGTGATGTGAGGCGCTGTGGGTCAGCAGCACTTGACCTGGCCTATGTTGCTGCCGGAAAGTATGATGGATTCTGGGAAATGAATCTCAACGATTATGATGTTGCCGCAGGGTCTCTACTGGTGACTGAGGCGGGAGGGCAGGTTTGTGATTTTAACGGTGGGAAAACATTTCCAGAACAGGGGATAATCGCCACAAATGGGCGTATTGACGCTGAACTCCTACCCTTCTTCACATCATACATCGAATCGTAACAGCAGGTTACCACCAATATGGTTCAACGTCGATGTGAGCCGTTTTTTTCCCAGAGCCAGGCCTCTTCGATCTGTTTGCGAAAGAGGCGAATCATGTTGTTGCGTACGGTTTGATGGTCCAGGAAATAGATGTCACGGGGAAAGAGCAGTTCTGCAACTCCTGAATCAAATATTCTCTTAACTTCATACTCATCGTGGGCAACGTCGCGCTGATACATGTAGTTGACCCATGATTGATTGGTATGGATGATAAATTCGACCCGCATTCCTCCGAGGCGTGCAAAAAATTTGAGCATCGGTGTTTTTGAGCAGGAACCGGTTGAGCCGGCGGTGTGAATGCCGCCTGTCAGCGTGTCAGAGATGTCTTCCAGAATCATGAATGAGTCCGCCTTGGTGGCACTCTGGGTCAGGTGATTTTGGAATATTTTGACATCCGCGGCAGAATTAAGCACGGCCATTAATCCGAGTTCGTCATCAACGGCTACGGCTGGGTTCTTTTCGTTTTTTCGCAGGAGTTTTAGAACTTTGGCCTCAGGCGGTTTTTTCCTGATTGATACATAGATCGGAACTTCCCTGGTGCCGATATTGAAACGTCTTCGCTTGAGCAGGGTCAGTTTTACACCTTTATCAATAGTGACCGACGACGCTGCTTCCTGTGGTAAAACCTCGACACTGGAACAGGTAAATTCATCGCCCTGGTGGCGTGACAGAAGGTAAACGATATCATGCTCACCGATTTTCTGTGCTTTACTCCAGACATGTTCATTGAGAAAGTCCAGAAATAATGAAAATTTATTTTCAATATTCGTTTCACGTTCCCGCTCGTCGATGCTGCCGGCAAGACTCATCAGGGCAAGCTTTCGCTGGGCCTCGAATCGAGCTTTTTTGTGATAGCGGTCATCGAATACCATGAGCAGCAGATCGACCGGGTCCGTCGTTATCTCAACCTCATTGGTGATCGCCACATGAGATGCATACGGGGCAAGAATTTTGTTCTTCAATGAGTTAACGACAGCATCGGCGGTTCGGGCATACTCATTTACCCTGAACTTGACTTCAGGCTCTGTGCCCCGAATACCGAACATGTTTGTCAGCAAGGTGTAGGCCCTTGAACTGCATTTCTCTCTGGCGTTCTGGTCGTGGATAAGACGATCTATTGCTCTGAATTCGCTAATATTGAGAAATTCGAAAATCTGACGCCGCAAGGCCCGATACTTGGTCACATTGAGCCTGCTTTTTTTCAAATTCCTGACCCATTGACGACTGGCGGAAGTGAAACGGCTTCCACTCTCGACACTATCACGCACGGCCAGCGGGCCTCGCTGGTTGAGTGAGGTGAAAACACTGTTATCATCAAGTACTGACATATTACTTTTTATACATATAGTGGTTGGGATTGATCGAACGGATCATTATAGTTGAAATTGTCTGGCAGTGCACGACAAACAACAGTGCTCAGTCGCTCAAATGACTTGAGATTTCAGAGAGCTTCTGATAATGGTCCTCTGGTATAACATTTTCAAGCTGATCAACGTAATACAAAAAAGGGAGTAAGACCGCCATGTATAGAAACTTTGCAATAGTGCCTCGAATAATATTCGGCAGGGGATGTTTCAGCCAGTTGGCTGATATTCTATCTGAAAAGCGTACCGCTAGTGGTTTTGTGGTCTATATTGTTGATGATGTATTTCAAAACAGTCAGCTCGAGCAACGTATCCCAGCGCACGGCAGAGATTTTATTCTTCATGTTAACGTTGATGACGAGCCGAAGACCTCCTATATCGATGAACTGGTCGTCAGGGTTCGTGAGCACTCCCAGGACCTGCCGGACGGTATCATTGGCATCGGCGGGGGCTCGACACTTGATATAGCCAAAGCTGTATCACTGATGTTGACAAATCAAGGGTCAGCTGCCGACTATCAGGGGTGGGATTTGATAAAGCATCCGGCCATCTATAAAGTCGCTGTGCCAACATTGTCGGGGACGGGGGCAGAGATATCGAGAACCACCGTACTGACCGGACCAGTCAAGAAACTTGGAATTAACTCCGATTACACCCTGTACGATCAGATCGTGCTCGACCCTGAACTTGTTGCAGGTGTCCCCAAGGAACAGTGGTTTTATACCGGTATGGATTGTTATATCCACGATGTCGAATCCCTGGAAGGGACCTATATCAATGAATTCAGCAAGGCATACGGGGAGAAGTCCATCGACCTGTGCCGGCAGGTGTTTCTTGAGGATCACGCTGATAAAGATGATAAGTTAATGATGGCTTCATACTTCGGTGGTATGAGTATCGCCTATTCGCAGGTCGGCGCCTGCCATGCGCTCTCGTACGGTCTGTCCTTTCTACTCGGAATTCATCATGGCATCGGTTGTTGTATCGCCTTCAATCACCTTGATGAGTTTTACCCCGAGGGCGTTGCAGAATTCAGGTCGATGATGAAAAAACACGATATTGTGCTCCCGCAGGGGGTTACCTCGGGATTAACCGAAGAACAGATTGAACAGATGGTAACTGTTGCACTTGGCCTCGCGCCCCTCTGGGAAAACTGTCTTGGCGAGGATTGGCAGATATTGATGCCTCGCGAGCGTGCCCGGGAACTTCTGCTCAGAATGTAAGCAATGAAAACCATTGGGCTGATTGGCGGGATGAGCTGGGAATCGACCGCCACCTATTACCGACTCATAAACGAAGGGGTCAAAAAAGTGTATGGTGGGTTTCACTCTGCAAAAATCCTTCTCTACAGTGTCGACTTTGCCGAAATTGAGACATTGCAGGTGGCCGGGAAATGGGACGAGGCCGGAAGCCTGCTCGCCGATGCAGCCTGTCGTCTTGAACAGGCCGGGGCTGATTGTATGATGATCTGTACCAATACTATGCATAAAGTTGCAGACCAGGTGGCCGCCTCGATTGGTGTGCCGCTGCTTCACATAGCCGATGCAACGGCAGATCGCATTGTCGAAGACCGGGTGCAGACCGTTGGATTACTCGGGACCAGTTTCACCATGGAGCAATCCTTTTATCGAGGTCGTCTTGAAGACAGGTATGGGTTGCAAGTAATTATTCCCGAGGAGAGTGAGAGAAAGATTGTGCACGAGGTTATCTTCAGTGAGCTCTGTCTTGGAGAAATAGTGGAGAAATCAAGAACAAGTTACCTATCAATTGCTGAAAACCTCGCTCGGCGGGGTGCGGAGGCGATCATTCTTGGCTGTACCGAGATATCCCTGTTGCTCCGCGCCCAGGATACCGACCTCAGACTCTACGATACAACAGCGCTGCACGCCGAGCGGGCTGTCCGTGAAATCGTCACGAATAATGAGTAATAGTGAATTATTTTCAGAAGCAGTATTTGTTTCTTGAAAAAAAAGATTACCATATATCAAGAAGCCGTATAGAGAGATTTTTACCTGTGGAGGTATTATGCACCAATTAATTCGATTATTCGTTTTTTTGATTTGCCTTGCGCTGCTGCAGGCCGTATCCGTCTCATCGATGCTTGCTGGAGATAAAGATAGCAAAGGGTGGGAGCTTGGTTCTGAGTACAATGAGCTCTATAACCCGAAAGAGCGGGATTCCATTAAAGGGACTATTGTCAAATTCATTAAAATTACCCCGCTGCCCGGAATGGCTTCCGGCACGGGATTCATCCTCGATGAAGGTGGAGGGGACAAAGTCGCTATCCATGTCTGCCCTCAAGCATATGCATCAGAGCGGGAAACTGGATTGAAGCGCGGCGAATGGGTAAAAATCAAGGGTGCCTGGGCAGATATCGGTGATGATACGGTCTTTATCGCAGCAAAGATAAAAAAAGATGGCGGCTATAGTTTTAAAGTTCGACTGACCAGTGATGGAACACCGTTCTGGACGATGCCTCCAGAGCAACTGGCAAAAGAGCTGGCCGCTGAGTAGTATCTTTTTTCGTACATGGAGGAAGGCGTCGTACTCCAACCATTCCTCCATGTGCTACTAAGGGCTATAGACCTTTTCGGGGAAATCAAGGGTGGCAAAGTAGTCGTCATAAGTCTCTGCCCGACGGATTAGCGATACGCGGCCGTCTTCTTTGAGCAGTAGTTCCTGGGGCCGCATTTTGGAATTGTAATTGAAGCCCATTGAATGACCATGCGCACCAGTGTCATGAATGACCAGAAGATCACCGTCGCTGATGATCGGCAACTCCCGTTGAATAGCGAATTTGTCATTGTTCTCGCACAGCGATCCAACTACGTCCACCACCTCGGTTTCAGATGAATTGTTGGTTCCAACCACATCAATATGGTGGTATGCCCCATAAAGTGCCGGTCTCATGAGTGCTGACATGCACGCATCAACCCCGATGTAGGTGCGATAAATTTCTTTTCGGTTGATGGCGGAGGTGACAAGCACCCCGTGCGGTCCGGTTATGTATCTGCCACTTTCCATATAAAGCGCTGGCATATAGGCGTGGGTCGCTTTGAACTCCTGGAATAGTTCACTTATTTCTGCTCCCATTGTTTCCAGGTCCAGTTCTGTCTGGTCCGGCTTATAAGGAATTCCCAATCCACCACCGATATTGATAAAATCAAAAGGTATCCCGAGCTCTGTCTGGATTTTCTCTGCAAGCTCAAGAAGCATTCTGGCTGTTTCCACCATGTACTTATAGTTCAGCTCATTAGAGGCGAGCATGGTGTGCAGACCAAAACGTTTTGCTCCACGTGCTCGCGCAAATCGGTAGGCGTCAACAATCTGATCTCGACTTACCCCATATTTTGCTTCAAGGGGACTACCGATTATTGCATTGCCGTCCCGCTCTGCTCCCGGGTTATATCTGAAGCAGATTGTTTCGGGCATTTCCGGGATCTTGTCGATCAGGGAGATATCATCAAGGTTGAGAATGGAGCCACCGTCTGCTGCCGCAGCTTTGAATTCCTTGAGGCTGGTATTGTTCGAAGTGAACATCAGATCATCACCGGTTCCGCCTGCCTGACGTGAGAGGATGAGTTCAGGTACGGAGCTGCAATCGAAACCAAATCCCACTTCCTTCATTATTGATAAAATTGACGGATTGGGAAGCGCCTTGACCGCGTAATATTCGCGGAACGTTTCGATTCCGGAAAATGCTTTTGTCACGTTTTGGCAGGTAGTTCTGATACCCGCTTCGTCATAGATATGAAATGGCGTACCAAAATGGGATGAAATTTCCGGTAGCCGGGTAAACAGTTTTTCTTTGAACTCTTCTGACATTGGCATGGTTTGGGGTTCCTCAGTCGGTTTTAATGGGTATCTGGGCTGTTTCCTTTACTGTTGATAGTACAGGAAATGTTTTGGTCGCTCTGACTCCTGGAATCGTGATGATCCTGGATCTCAGCAGTTCGTCGAGTGTGGTTGTGTCTGCTGTTCGGACTTTGGCAAGAAAACAGTCCTGGCCAGCGATGAAATGAATCTCCTGTACTTCTTTGATCATAGAAAGCTGGCTGCCCACGTCTGCACTCTCTGTATCTTCTGTAAGAAAGATATGGATAAATGAGATCTGCCGACAATTGAATCGTGTTGGGTTCAGCCGGACCTCATAGCGCTCGATGATTCCCGCTTGTTCCATCTTGCGGATACGTTCCAGTACAGCAGAAGGAGCAAGATTGATCAGCCTTGAAACCTCAACATTGGGAATCCGGGCTTTTTCCTGCAGTATTTTTAAAATTTCAATATTTTTATGGTCCATGATCCAATTCAATTCATGATAATTGTTATTATAAAGAACAATATTCTCCCATAAGCGCAATGTCAAGAATAATATTCATAAAAACCGCAAAAAATTGGGTGGTTTGCCGTCGGTACCGATCAGAAGGGAGGCTGCTTGAGCGGTGAAGTTGAAATCCAGCCAAAGAGGCAGGTTTCGGGTAGAACCCTGTATTATTGACTGCGAGCGCTACCTGAGCATGACTGCCCGCTTATCGGTCAGTGACCTGGGTGGCTGACAGTCATGTCGATTGTATTGCTGAAATTATTTCTTTTTGGGTGGCAGTGCGTCAGTGATCGAGCCATCTACCATCTCCGCTGCAAAAGCAAACGTTTCAGCAAGCGTTGGGTGTGCATGTATCGTTTTACTAATATCTTCTGCATCGGCACCCATTTCAAGGGCGAGTACCGCCTCGTGGATCAGCTCCCCGGCATTGATACCGCAGATTGCGGCGCCAAGTATTCGGTTGCTCTTGGAATCAAAGAGCACCTTAGTTGCGCCAGTGGCAGCCCCGGAACATAATGCACGACCACTTGCCCCCCATGAAAATTTCCCTTTCTGGTAGTCATACCCCTGTTCCTTCGCCTCTTTCTCAGTCAGCCCCATCCAGGCAACTTCAGGGTTTGTATAGGCGACAGAGGGTATTGTCAGCGGGGTGAAAGCAGATGGCTGACCAGCAATGACTTCAGCGGCGACTTTTCCCTGGTGAGTCGCCTTGTGGGCAAGCATTGGTTCCCCGGCAACGTCGCCGATTGCAAAAATATGGGGCAGGTTGGTCTGCTGCTTCTCGTTTACCTCGATGAAATTGGATGCTGACACCTCTACACCCACACTTTCAAGACCTATTCCATCACTATTCGGTCTTCTTCCTACAGCAACCAGGACTGCGTCGTAATCAGCAGTTTTATTGTCACCACCGCTTTCATAGCTGACATCAATGGCTTCAGGTGTTGCACGGATTTCGGTTACCCGACTGTTGAGATGAATCTGGTACCTTTTCTTCAGTTTTAGAAAAAGTGGCTGGACGACATCCTTGTCGGCAGGGGGAATCAGTTGGGGTTCCATCTCGATGATTGTTATCTCTGAGCCCAAGGCAGCATAGACCTGGGCCATTTCAAGACCGATAATTCCGCCACCAATAATCAGCAGCCGTGGGGGTATGTCGTCAAGAGACAAGGCCTTTGTTGAGTCCCAGATTCTTGGGTCATCAGGGACACCGGGCAGTTTGAAAGGGTATGAGCCGGTGGCAATGATCGCATGCTTGAAGGAGACCGCCTGTTCTCCGTCCTGACCAGTTACTGTCAGAGTTGTTTTTCCGGTGAACTTGCCTGCGCCAACGACCCTGGTAATCTTTCTTTTTTTGGTCAAGGTGCCAAGTCCAGCTGTCAATTGTCCTATTATCGTTTCTTTTTTTTCTTTCAGTGCGTCAAGGTCAATCTGGGGCTGGCCAAAGGAGATACCAAAATCAGAAGCTTCGGCTGCATCTTCGATAATCGTCGCAGCGTGCAGCAGCGTCTTTGAGGGAATACAGCCGACATTCAGGCAAACTCCGCCAAGTCGTTCCGACTGTTCGATCAAGCATACGGAAAGTCCGAGATCAGCGGCACGAAACGCTGCGGTATAGCCTCCCGGACCACCTCCCAATACAGCAACATCGGTGGAAATAGTCTCTGTCATTGTCTTTCTGTCTCCTTTGCTTAAAGCAGTGCTCTTCGTAAATCCTCAATACTGTTGCTCAGTGACCTGCAGAATCTGGCAGCATCAGCACCATCGATCACTCTGTGGTCGTAGGAGAGTGAGAAGGGCAGGGTGAGACGAGGAATAAAAACCGCACCGTCCCACACAGGTTTCTGGTAACTTTTTGACAGGCCGAGAATGGCGACCTGACTACCATTGATTATCGGGGTAAATCCGGTACCACCGATTCCGCCAAGACTGGAAATGGTAAATGTCGCTCCCTGGAGATCGGGGATGGCGAGCTTCCCTTCCCGGGCATTTGCACTAAGTTTTTTTAATTCCAGGGCAATATCGCGCATTCCTTTCTGGTCTGCATTCCTGATAACCGGGACAACGAGGCCCTGTGGGGTATCAACGGCGATCCCGATATTGTAATATTTCTTCAGGATCACCTTTTCTCCGCCTGGTACCAGTGAGCTGTTGAAAAGTGGATATTCCTTCAGTGTTGAAACCACGGCTTTGATTATAAAGACAAGCGGGCTGAATTTAATATTTTCCAGACTCACTTCTTCGTTCATCTGTTTTCTAAAATTTTCAAGATCAGTGATATCCGCTTCATCAAAGTGGGTAACATGTGGAATGGTTACCCAACTTTTATGCAGGTGTGGTCCCGAGATCTGCTTGATACGTCCCAATTGAGCTTCCTCGACAGCACCAAATTTGCTGAAATCCTCCAATACTGTTTCAGGGATAGTGACGGATGTCCCCGACTGCGGCGGAGCAGTGGAAACAGTGTCGGTTGCTGAAGCAGACTGGTTGTCAATGTCCTCTTTGAGGATTCGGCCCTTGGGGCCGCTTCCCGTCACCGCTGAAAGATCGACATTTTTCTCCCGGGCATACCCCCTTACTGAGGGCGTCGCATGAAAGTGCTCGGGGGCATCCTCCTCATCGCTGGCAGCTTCCGGTTGGCTGATTGGTTCTGTTTCGGCTGGCGGTGGTGCGGGTGATTCGGGTGCTTCAGATGATTCAGCTTCCGGTTCTTTCTGGCTACCGACCGTATCGAGAAGGGCAATGAGATCATCACTTTTTACCGTATCGCCCTCTGCCAGGTGAATCTCGGTAATGACTCCTGACAGTGGACTCGGTATATCCATCACCGCCTTTTCACTCTCTAAGGAAATGAGAGGGGTCTCTTCTTCAACTGTATCACCAGCAGATACGTAAACTTCCAATACGGTAATCTCCTGAACGTCACCGAAGTCGGGTACAGTGATTTTCTCAATCGCCATGTGGGTCTCCTTTATCGGGTAATAGAGTGAGGTGCTTCCGGGTCAATTGCGTACTTGGTAATTGCTTTGTTTACCGTCTCCAATGGTATTTTCTGTTGGTCCGCCAATGCCTTGAGTGCAGAAATAACGATATGGTACCGGTCGACCTTGAAAAATCTCCTCAGAACATCGCGTGAATCGGACCGACCGAAGCCGTCTGTTCCCAGGATTGTCAGTGAGTTTGGGATCAGTCGCCGAATTTGTTCGCTATAGGAGTTGACATAATCAGTGCTTATAATAGCAGGACCTTCGTGACCTTGCAGCAATTCTTCCACATAGCTCTTCTTTCCAGGCTGATCCGGGTGTAATCGGTTCCAGTCTTCAATAACCAATGCCTCTCGGTGAAGCTGGTTGACTCCCAGGATACTCCAGATATTGGACTGAATTTGGAAATCCTCCATGAGCAGATCTGCGGCATGGATAACTTCTCGCAGTATTGCACCGCTGCCCATCAACTGGACCTGGGCTGTCCCGGATTCTGGCGACCGGAACAGATACATGCCTCGTTTAATGCCCTCCTCGACACCTTTTGGTATTTCCGGGTGTGTATAGTTTTCGTTGAGCAAAGTAATATAGTAGAAAATGTCTTCCCCGTCCTGGAACATCCGCTTGATGCCATCCTGTATCAGAACGGCTATTTCATAACCGAACGTCGGGTCAAAGGCATGGCAGGACGGATATGCAGAGGCAAAGAGCAGCCCATGGCCATCCTGGTGCTGAAGTCCCTCGCCATTTAACGTCGTGCGCCCTGCAGTTGCACCCATTAAAAAGCCGCGCGCCTTACTGTCGCCTGCCGCCCAGAGCTGATCGCCGATACGCTGAAAACCAAACATTGAATAAAATGTGTAAAATGGAATCATCGGCACGCCGTAATTAACGTGAGCAGTGCCTGCAGCAAGCCAGGATGATATCGCTCCTGCTTCGGTAATTCCTTCTTCCAGAATCTGGCCGCCGGGATCTTCCTTGTACCAGGCGATGGTTTCGCTATCCTGGGGCTCGTAAAGCTGTCCCGCAGGGGCATAGATACCAAGCTGTCTGAACAGCCCCTCCATGCCAAAGGTCCTGGCTTCATCGGGAATGATGGGAACAATATGCTTGCCGACCTTCTTATCTTTGACAATTGAGCTGAGAAGTCGGACGAAAGCCATTGTTGTTGATATTTCACGGTTCTTGGATGATGCCAGCAATCCCTTGAAACTGTCAAGCGGTGGAACGTCGAGTACTGGTGTTGATGTCTGCCGGAACGGAACGGGCCCTCCGAGCGCTTTTCTGCGTTCCTGCAGAAATTTTTCCTCCGGGCTGCCATTCTCAGGTTTAATGAATGGCAGAGCCTCTAGTTGATCGTCGGCGAGCGGCACATGAAAACGATCACGAAAAATTTTCAGTGAATCGGTATCCATTTTTTTGACATTGTGAGCCACCATAACCGATTCACCGACCTGGCCCATGCCAAAACCTTTGATGGTTTTTACCAGGACAACCGTGGGCTTCCCTTTATAGGCGGAGGCGGCAGAATAGGCAGCGTAAACCTTGCGGGGGTCATGACCACCCCGGGTCATCTGCCAGAGCTCCTGGTTGCTGATGTCCTCGACCAGTGCCATCAGTCTTGGATCATCTCCAAAGACCTTCTCCCGGAGGTATTCCGGTCCCCTGGCTCGAATTGTCTGGAAATCTCCGTCGACCATGGCTCCAAATTTTCTTATCAGCAGTCCCTCCTTGTCGCGGGCGAGAATCTTGTCCCATTCTGTCCCCCAGATAAGTTTGATGACATGCCACCCGGCACCTCGAAATCGTCCCTCCAGTTCCTGGATGATCTTGCCGTTCCCCCGAACTGGGCCATCGAGTCGCTGGAGGTTGCAGTTGACCACAAAGATCAGGTTATCCAGTTTTTCCCGGGCGGCAAGCGAGAGCGCTCCAAGCGATTCCGGTTCATCAGATTCGCCGTCACCCATAAAGACCCATATTTTCCTGTCGCCCGCTTCTTTGAGCTTGCGGCTGTCCATGTATTTCATGAAACGGGCCTGGTAAATAGCCATCATTGGGCCAAGCCCCATGGATACTGTGGGAAATTCCCAAAAATCGGGCATTAACCAGGGATGCGGGTAGGAAGATAACCCCCGTCCATCGACCTCCTGGCGGAAATGTTCCAGCTGAGTATCGTCAAGTCGTCCTTCCACGTAGGCCCGGGCATAAACTCCGGGTGAACTGTGTCCCTGAAAATAAATCATGTCTGCCCCGTTTGGAGCATCCGGTCCCCTGAAAAACCAGTTGAATCCAACCTCATACATGGCGGAAACAGACGAGTACGTGGCAATGTGACCACCAAGTCCTTTTCCATGTTTATTGGCCTTGGCAACCATGGCCATTGCATTCCAGCGGACGAATGCCGCAATATTTCTGGCAATGATTGATTTTCCTGGAATCTGTTCTTCCTGGTCCGGTGATATTGTATTGCAGTATGGCGTAAGGATTCCCGGTGATGTCGAGACGTTTCGGGCCCTGGCACGGTCGGTAAGGGTTCGGAGCAGATGGTCTGCCTTGTCGTTCCCCTCGTTTTCGATGACTCCTTCAAGAGAATCAAGCCAGTCCTGTGTTTCCTGCGGATCAGGATCCTTGTAATATGAACTCATGTTGCACCTTGTATATGATAAATGGTAAGTGATTCTTGAGATTAAATATATCCAACTATCATTATTGTCTCTACATTTGGCAAGGGGGTGCAGTACCAAAATAAAATTTACCCTGCCTGGGTTCGGGTGAAATCCAACAAGAACTGCAGGCGGTGTCACTGTAATGGTCTCAAACCGGCGAAAAACAATTCTCTATCCATTTATGCTCAACCGGCAGTATTGTTATGTTGCTGTGCTGAAGGAGTATTTGTTAACGCCACACGTATCGGCAGGACCAACTTTTAAACATTTGACCAGAGTATCTGTCTAATATGGAAATAGTTATCGTTGTCATCGCATTTGTGTTCGGTTTTGTGGTGAAGCAGGTTGGCCTGCCGCCGCTGGTTGGTTTTCTTGCGGCAGGATTTTTCCTCAACTATCTGGACATCGAAGCGACAGAAATACTCTATACCTTATCTGATGCAGGCATTATCCTGCTGCTTTTCAGTATTGGTTTGAAAGTCCAGCTCAAGAAATTGTTTCAGCCGCAGATTTGGGGAACCGCTTCTTTGCACATGGTCATCATTGTGCTGTTTCTGGGTGCGGTTGTGTTCTTCCTCAGTTTTGCCGGGATCGGCTACTTCAGTGATCTGGATATGGCTGGAATTCTGACCATAGCGTTTGCGCTCAGTTTTTCCAGTACCGTCTTTGCCGTTAAGGTCCTTGAAGAGCGGGGAGGGATGAATTCGAGGCATGGCCGCTTAGCTATCGGCATTCTGATCATGCAGGATTTCTTCGCCGTTGTCTTTATCACCCTGTCGAAAGGTGAAATGCCATCACCGCTTGCCCTGGGACTCTTTGGCCTGATCTTCCTCAGGAAACCGCTCCTTGCCATATTGGAGCGGAGTGGGCATGGAGAACTGCTTGTTCTTCTCTCCTGTATCCTACCTCTTGCCGGCGCCACTCTTTTCGACTACGTCGGCTTGAAACCTGATCTGGGAGCGTTGCTTCTCGGGATGCTGCTGGCCGGTCATCCGAAAACCGATGAGCTCGTAAAGGCTATGTTTGGTTTCAAGGATCTTTTTCTGGTCGGCTTTTTCCTCACCATTGGTATGGCTGACCTGCCGCATATCGGCATGGTTCGGACCTCATTTTTCCTGCTCTTGTTCATTCCGTTCAAAGTCTGGTTGTTTTACTACCTGTTGACAAGATTTTCCCTGCGGGCCAGGACGTCGCTGCTCGCCTCACTTTACCTGGCAAATTACAGTGAGTTTGGTCTTATCGTTGGGGTTGTAGGGGTCAAGGAGGGATGGATCGGTGGTGAGTGGATAATCATCATGGCCGTTGCTCTCTCCCTGTCAATGATATGTGCCTCTCCTGCAGCTCTCTTCGCTACAACAATTTATTCGCGGTGGAATGATTTCTGGCGGAGGTTCGAAACAGATGATCGTCTCCCTGAGGATCAGCTTATCGATATTGGTGAGGCCCATATCGTTGTCTTCGGAATGGGAAGAATCGGTGCTGCTGCCTTTGAAAATCTACAGAACAAATATGGAAAACAGGTGGTAGGTGTTGATTCCGATGCGGAACAGGTAGAGCAGCATCGCCAGTCCGGCCGGCATGTTGTTGTTGGCGATGCTGTTGATTATGATTTCTGGCAGCGCGGCGTAACAGATGGCCGACAGCTGGAACTGGTACTTCTGACCATGAGCCACTCCGCAAATATAGAAGCAGCCAAGAGAATTAGATCTCTTTCCGGACCATTGACGCTTGCGGCTATAGCCCGCTATGAGGATGAAGTGGAGGAGTTAAAGAACAAGGGTGTGGAGCTGGTTTTCAATATTTATGACGAAGCTGGGTCGGGATTTTCTGAACATGTCTGCCAGGAGTGCAGGGTGGTAGCAGGTATCAGGACTATCTGAATTGCTCTGCCTGGTCAACGCCGTTTATCATGTCTTGGTGAGTAAGTTTAGGGCGCTTAGCCGACAAGATATGATGCGGAGAGGGTAAAAGAATGGGGAGAAAACGACCGTTTTCTCCCCATGAGGATGATAACCAGGCGACTATTTAAGATCCTGGGTGAAAAGTTCTGAGTAAATTTTCTGAAACTCACCGCTGTTTATGGCACTTTTAATGTCACCGGTGTTGGTATTGAACCATTGGTGCATTGGATCATTGGCAAAAAGATTGTCGATGTATGCATTGACCTCCGGATCGTTGTAATGCTGTGCTTCCGGAATAAACTTGAAATAGAAGTTATGGGCAACATCATAAATTCCATGCCACCATGCATAGTCAGGTCCCATCATTGCGGCGCCCATCCGTGCTCGACGTCCTTCATGATGCCAGAGCTCCCAATATTCCCACTCAATGTCGTTTGAAAATGCAGCTTTATTTTTGAGAAGGTTTTTGCTCTTGACCATTTTTATGATCTCTGTTGCCGGCTTGGCGAACTTCTCATTGTAAAGCTTCACGAGAGCGTCATACTGGTAGTAGTGCCCGTCCACGAAAGCCTGCTGGTGACAGTTGAGGCAAACATCCTGCATTGCATTTCGTTTCTGGAGAGCATTATCTTTGTATTTTGAAATCGGTGGTCGCAGTGTCCAGGATATGCGATCGCCCACGTCATGGGTGATTGCCTGGTTGCTTGTTGCTGACATATGACAGGTGGAACAGGTCGGTGCCTCGTAGTAATCCTTACCGACCACCCACTCATCTTTATCCAGGTTCAGCCTGTCCTTATAGCCATAGTAGGCAATGCCATGTTTTGATTCTTCAAAAATTTCTTTTTGTGGATGATCAGGACCAAGATGACACTTACCGCAATTTTCTGGCTGACGAGCCTGGTATTTAGAGAAAGAATGTCTCGAATGGCAGGCATTACAGGCACCTTTTGATCCATCCGGGTTCAATCGCCCGATACCACTGTTCGGCCAGGACTCAGGGGATAGTTTGTTGGGAGCATTTTCATCGATCTTTACCTTTCCGCCGTGACATGATTCGCAGCCAACAATAACGATGGGGTGACCACCTGCGGCATGGGCAAGATAGGCATCGTTTGATTCGAGAATTTCTCCTGCATGAGCATGGTAGGAATCAGTTACTTCCTGTTCCTGCTGATCATGGCACTTGCCGCAATCTTTCGGGGTGACCAGGGTGGCAATGAGTGCACCGTTGTGTTCGAATGCATCCAGATCGGCTTGTTCAGCTTCATGGCAGTCGATGCAGCCGATATCATTGTTGCCATGAGCGGAATTTTTCCACTGCAGGTATAAACCTGGATTTTTTTCCTGATGACACGATACACAGTCTGGGGGGTCAGCTGCTGAAGCAGCCGATGCCAAAAGCATCCCCGAGACAAGTAATCCTCCAAAGATCATTAGTCTTTTCATTAATGCCCCTCCTCTGAAATTGAGATAAAATACTACCTTGAATTGGTAGCCGAGCTGAATAGATCATCCAAACATAATATAAAATGAGAAATTTCGCAAATTTTAACCGTGATAACAAGATATTAATAAGACAGTGCTACAATGTAATATTTCCGAGGGTTTTGGCGCCGTCTGGCGGGGTGAAGTTGGTCATTTTTTGCTTGTGAATATAAAAAAATCAATGACAGAGGCGTCACACAGGCCAAATATAATGAAAGAATCAAACCATTGTTTGATTATTAAATCGTTATCTGCTATTGAACCGGAGGTCATTTCGTTCTATGTTCGAGTTGGTCAGATCGAAACCGATAGTTAATCACTTGCCCGGTGTCGCTCACCACATAACCAAGGTATTGACACATATGAACAGTCACGTTTATCCACGCTCAGTGTTTTTGGGTCAGGAGTAAGGGATTTATGGCAGGCGTTTCCATCGTTGTTCCGACAGTAAATGAAGCAGACAATATTGACCCGCTGTTTGAACGAATATTTGCGGCCAAGATACCTGAAGAAGTTGCCCTTGAAATTATTGTCGTCGATGACAGTTCCACTGACGATACCCGTGAACGCGTCCGCAGGTGGACCCACCAGAAGCCGGTCACTCTGATTTGCCGGGAGGATAGGGCGGGACTGGCCAAGGCTGTTGTCGCTGGAGCCAGAGCGGCCGCCTTCGAGTATGTCCTGGTCATGGATGCCGATCTCAGCCATCCTCCTGAGAAAATAGCTGAAATGCTGCAACCGCTGCTGGATGGTGAATGCGATATGGTCATTGGCAGCCGCTATGTCGAAGAAGGTGCTACCCCGCAATGGCCCGTTTCAAGAAAAATTGCCTCAAGGCTGGCTTCGCTTCCCGCCTACTTGTTTACAGATGTCAATGACCCGATGGCCGGATTTTTTGCCACATCGACAAAAAGACTCAGTGGCTTGCGTGACAATATTCCGGGCTTCAAAATTGGCTTTGAAGTGCTCGCTGTTGGCGGTGAAAAACTCTTGGTTCGCGAGATTCCTATCGTCTTTCATGACCGGTTTGAAGGATTCTCAAAGATGAACAAACAGGTCATCTTTGATTATTTCAAACAGGTTGTTCAGTTAAGCGGAATCGACAGTGCTGTTTATACCCCGGTACGAATCATGACACTCATTATCCTGGGAGTCATGATTGATACACTCTTTTTTAATATTCTGACTACCATTCATCAAAACCGGCTGCTTGCCCATATTTCGTCCGTCGCCTTGAGCTGTACTGTTCTGTCTTTCTCAATTTACAGATTCTGGAAAGGGACCAGCAGAAACAGGGAACTGCACTGGTTTCATCTGTTGTGCGGGTTCTTCTCGCTTGTTCTATCCATAAGTTTGCAGGGTGCCGTGTTTCAACTCATGGGAACCATTGACGGCATGACCGACGGGGGTGCTCTTTTCTGTGGTTCGATTGTTGGTGTCAGTCTTTTTGTTGTCCTGATGATTGTTTTCGGATTTTCCGGATACCTCCAACTCGAAAGCAGGGTCAGACTGAAGATGGCTGCAGCAGCTCTGATTGTCTATGGTGTTTTGCTGCGGCTTCTCTACCTCGGTTTACCCGAATTGATGGAGCAGGAAGCGTACTATTGGAATTATTCCAATCATTTCGATATGAGCTATCTTGATCATCCGCCAATGGTGTCAACACTCATCTGGATTGGAACAACACTGTTTGGCACAAATGAATTTGGTGTTCGGGTTGCCGGTTTTGGATGCTGGTTTGTAGCGGCCTATTTTGTCTACCGACTGTCATCAAGGCTGTTCGGCTGTACTGGTGCGATCGGTGCCGTTGCTCTGCTTTCCTGGTTACCGTTTTACTATGGGACAGGGATGATTATGACACCTGATGCACCACTGCTTGCTGCCTGGTCAGCCTTGTTGTATTTCCTCTACCGCTCCCTTGTAGATAACAAACGAAGTGCATGGCTCGGGGTCGGCATAAGTCTTGGCCTGGGGATGATATCCAAATATACTATTGTCCTGCTCGGGCCTGCCATTGTCTGTTTTATGTTATTTGATCGAAATGGTCGCCGCTGGTTTCTAAGACCAGAACCATACCTTGCCGTTTGCCTTGCCCTGGTCATATTTTCACCGGTACTTATCTGGAACTATCAACATGACTGGGCCTCTTTTTTCTTTCAGGGAGAAAAGCGTGTTGTCGGCAGGAGCTTATTCACGACCCATCTTCTTGGCGGACAGATCCTACTCATATTAACACCAGCCGGTGCTCTTGCGGCACTTTATTTTTTGTTCAAAGGAAACAAGTTCTGCAAAACGGTAGTTGAGAGCGTCAGGTCCATGGCTGACACCGGTATAAACCGCAGTTATGGCTTCCTGCTGCTGATGACCGTGTCTCCACTGCTCGTATTCCTGATTTTCAGTTTTTCCAGGGAGGTCAAGTTGAATTGGACCGCGCCGCTCTGGCTGTCGGTGCTACCCTTTTTAGGTTATTCAGCAATGTCGCTCTACGGTACGGTAAAATCGGGGATCTTGAAAATAATTCACTGGCTCTGGAAACCCACCTTGATCATCCTTGCCCTGCTGATGTCCATTGCCATGCATTATGTAACCCTTGGTCTGCCTGGAGTTCCTTATCCTGGCGTGCCTTTTCTGACCGGCTGGAGTGAGCTGGCCAGGGACATCGATCGGGTTGTTGCCAGGGTTGAGCAGGAAACGGGAGACCGGCCTGTTGTTGTCGGCATGGATAAATATCAGATCTCAAGCGGGTTGGCTTTCTACAGGACGAAAAATGGAATCGGGGGCCCTCCAGAAAAGCGGTCCAGAGGGATTGAGGAGACGCTTGGCTGGCATCTGTTCGGCTGGAATTCTTTGATGTACAGCTACTGGTCAAAACCCGAGGATTTTAAGCGGGCTAATATCGTTGTTGTCGGGTCAAGCCGGAATCGGGTGGAGTCTCCTTATTTTCAAAAACGGGTACAGCGTGAGAAGCCGATTTTCATTTTGCATGCGAAAAAGGATGGGCAAAAGGTGAAAGAGTTTTATGTTCGTCAGCTCTATGACTACAGGCCGCGTCCGTTTAAAAGAAGTAAGGGCTGATACCATTTTCAGGTATGGCTGAAAGAATTGATGGCGATCAGGTTACCTGTTAAAAGATCCGTCCGCAAGCTTTTCGGGATCAAGGAGATCTTTCAAGGTTTCTTCGGATATACTCGTTTCCTCGGAAGCCACCTCGAGTATTGTCCTCCCTTGCTTCCGCGCTTTTTTAGCAATTGCAGCAGCGTTCAGATATCCGATATGAGGAGTTAGAGCCGTGACAAGGATTGGGTTTCTGTCAAGCGACGAGGCCATCTTGTTACGATTGATCTGCATGTCTTTGATCGCTTTTTCTCCGAGGATTCTGGCAGAGCCGCCGATGAGTTGTGCGCTGTCAATCAGCCGTGCTGCAGTTATCGGTAGCATGGTATTTAACTGAAAGTTTCCGGACTGGGCCGCGATGGTAATGGTCGCGTCGTTACCAATCACCTGGGCTGCAGCCATGCAGACGGCTTCGGGAATGACCGGGTTGATTTTGTCCGGCATTATTGACGATCCCGGCTGTAACGGAGGAAGACTTATTTCATGAAAACCGGCAAGGGGCCCGGAGTTCATCCAGCGCAGGTCGTTGGCTATTTTCATCAAACAACAGGCTGCTGCCTTTAACTGTCCTGAGACCTCAAGAGGGTTGTCGATACTGCTGATTCCTTTATACTTTGAGTTCATTGGCTGGAATTGAAAATCATAATGCTGGCTCAGCAGAGCAACTACACGATCACTGAAATTCGGATGACAGTTTACCCCGCTGCCGATAGCGGTACCGCCAATGGGCAGCTGTCTCAACCTGTAAAGCGAGTCCTTGAGCCGATCGATACTGTCATCGATGAGACAAGCCCAGCTCTCCAGTTCGCTGCTCAGCCTCATGGGCAGTGCATCCATCAGGTGGGTTCTTCCTGTCTTTATCACCCCTTGCAGCTCAGCGGCCCTCTGGCGAATCTGTAGGGCGAGCGATTCAAGGGAAACAATGGTTTTGCTGTTCAGCTCTGCCGCAGTTGCAACACAGAGAGCGGAAGGAATAACATCATTTGAACTTTGTCCCATGTTTACATGGTCATTGGCTGATATTTCTACACCGCCGCGAGATGCCAGAGCACTCACGACTTCATTAACGTTCATGTTGGTGCTTGTACCCGATCCTGTCTGCAAAACAGGAACCGGGAAATGATCGTCAAGGCCGTTTTTGAGAAGAGTTCTTATGCATTTCACAATCATCTCGGCTTTCTCTGAATCCAAAAGACCTAATTCCGCGTTGGTTGTCGCTGCAGCCTGCTTGATCGCCAGTAAGGCTCTGATGAATTTGTCTGGCATCGGTTCATTTGAAATGGTGAAATTATCGAGCGCCCTCTGGGTTTGAGCGCCATACAATGCCTCTGCGGGGACCCTGATTTCTCCCATGGAATCTCGTTCCATTCGGTATTCTTTTTCCATGTCATCTCATCCTGTTTGCTATGTTAAAAAGAAAATCTTAGATTCTTTCTATAAAGTAAGCGCTTTTTACATTTTTTCCGTATGCTGAAAAGATAACCTGAGAACTGAAAACAACCAAATCCCCATGAATGATCAGAACGCTTGCGACCACTGTTTTGCCCCCGTGTCCAATTCATCAGCGCGACTTCTTATCCTTGGCTCTTATCCAGGAGTCACATCACTTTCCCAAAGCCAGTATTATGCACACCCGAGGAATATGTTCTGGGATATCATGTCCGAGCTGATACAGTTTAACCGTGGGCTGGATTACCAGAAACGAATATCAGCACTGCAGGCTGCAGGAATCGCTCTTTGGGATGTGCTCTACAGCTGTAAGAGAGCAGGCAGTCTCGATGCAAAAATAGTGTCACCATCGATTGTGATCAATGATTTTGAAAATTTCTTTCAGATTCATCCACTGATACGGACAATCGTCTTCAACGGTGCAAAGGCAGAACAGGAATTTAACAAACGGGTTGTTCCAGTTGCTGTGCAGATGATTGGTTCCAAACAGTGTCTAAGGGTGCCATCAACCAGTCCGGCGATGGCCTCAATGAGCTACAGGGAGAAAGTGCAGCGCTGGAGATTGATACTGGATCATCTATAATGACAGCGTCAGGCAGGCGGCTTGTGAAAAAAAGAGACAAAAAAAGAGGGTCATGATGGGCGGCGAGTGTGAAAAAAGGCAGGTAACCTTGCGGATAACCTGCCTTCTGAAACACATGCTTAACGATCAGGCCTTCCAGAGACCATGAAGGTTGCAGAACTCCCTGACACTAACATCTGATGCGTCGACAGGAAAGAACGCTTTTGGTTCATCACCAGCCTTTAAAAAGACTTTATAGCTGGTACCATTTGCGTTGAGTTCTATCCATTCAATCAGGTGCTTTTCTTCCATCGGGTGGGCAACGGAGCCGACAACGACTTCCCAGCCACCATCAACCTTGGTGGCAACCGGAACGTGTTTTTCCTGCGCTGCGTCTACCGTGTTTTCCTTCATGTTGACCATGTCTTGTCCACAGCAAACCAGGGCACCTGCGCCACCAGTTAATACCTCTACGATGTTATTACAGATATTGCACTTATAAACCTCGAGTCTTTCAGCCATAATATTTCCTCCTGTTTTTGATGTGAAAGCGAACGTATTGTCGCAAGTATACTGTTAGAAACAGTGATGTACATAATATTAACAGAGTGTAGCTTTTGTAAACGAGTACCATTTAAAAATAAATGAGAATTTCTGGCAATTATATGGAGTTGATGAGTATAGTAGTTTATTTAATGTTGCGCAGCTAAAAAATTTAAAACGCTTGACCTTGATAGTAATGGTTATTATTACTGCCAACCATAGTAACAATTTTTATGTAACTGTCAACAAACCATTGTTGTAATTAAAGATAAGCGTATTATTCTTAGCAAGTGAAATGTTGATAAATGCTCTATACTCTGAACCTTTCTAGGAATACAGACAATATCCAGCGAATTTAAATAAGGAGGTATCATGTTCATGAAAAAAACAATGATTGTTGTACTGACTGCCCTGTTCACCTGTTTTATAGCTATCACAGCTCTTGCCAACGCTTATGACCATGAGGTGAAAGCAAAAGATATGACCTTTGCTTGGAAGGTTGATGGCGACACATTGCATGCCAAAATGTCAGCGAAGACAAAAGGTTGGGTCGGTGTTGGTTTTAACCCGAGCAGTAAGATGAAGGATGCAAACTTCATCCTCGGTTATGTGAAAGACGGCAAGGCCGAAATAGCTGATCATTTTGGCACCAAGGCAACCGCTCATGCTGCGGACACCAAGAACAGCGGCAGCGATGATGTAACCCTTGTCGCAGGGACTGAGGAAGGTGGTGTTACAACAATAGAGTTCAGCTTGCCGATGAATTCCAGTGACAAGATGGATGGCGCTCTGACCGCTGATGGTGACACCATTCTGCTTCTCGCCTATGGACCTGACCGCGACAGTATGAAGCCCCGGCATAAGTTTAAAAAGACAATGACCGTGAACCTGGCAACCGGAGCTTCGAAATAATCATCGATGGAAGCGTGCATCGCGTGAATATCAGAAAAAAACTGCTTTTTTTCCAGGTGGTGTGCTGTTTTTTACTGCCTGGATATCTCTACTCCCAGCAGACGGCACAAACGGACGGTAAAGAAGGTGATGGGAAAATCTGGGTCGAGGAGCAGACCGGGGCTTTTCTGCCACTCGATCTCAGCTTCCTTGATGAAAATGGCGAGGAGGTGACACTTGGCGGCCTGATCGACATGCCAACGATCCTGCTGCCGATTTACTTTTACTGCCCGAACAGCTGCAGCACCAACCTCGCAAACCTTGCATCCGCCATGAACCGGATGAAGATGACTGCGGGAAAGGACTATCGGGCAATCGCCTTGAGTTTCAATGAAAAAGATACTCCCCGGGACGCCCGCGACTCAAAACGCAACTATATGAGTCTGCTCTATGATGGCTTTCCGGCAGAGCAATGGGATTTCATAACCGGTACAAAAGAGAACATCGCCGCAGTGCTTGAGGTGATCGGATATGAGTTTAAGCCGCTTGATGACGGTACGTTCGTTCACCCATCAACCCTGGTAACCGTGGCAGAAAACGGCATGGTCATCAAGTACGTATATGGAAATTTTATTCCCGGCGACGTAGAGATGGCATTGGCGGAGGCTCAAAGCGGTGTCCCTGCACTTTCAGTCAAACGGCTGCTGAACTTTTGTTTCAATTATGATCCCGACAAGAACAAAACCCTTTTCCAGGGAGTCAAAGTGGCGGTATTGATTATTTTTGGCGCCCTCGCAGCACTTTTTTTTGTAAAATTTCTTAAGCGAAAAGGTGCTGAAACTGTGGGAGAAGGAAAACCCTGAATGGATAATTGACATGACAGCGCAACAATCTTTTTATGACACCCCATCTCCGGCAGGGCTGACAGGAATGAAGGCCTGGTTGCTGACGCACGATCATAAACGCCTTGGACTGATGTATCTCTGGGCTGTTTTTTTCTGGTTGGTGCTCGCCTTGTTTCTCGGTCTGGCCCTTCGGACAGAGCTCATGGGGATAGGTGAGACCATCATGTCGGCGCAGACGTATAATTCGACCTTTACCCTGCACGGCGTGATCATGATTTTTCTGTTTATGATACCAGCGATACCGGCAATTTTCGGTAACTTTTTTCTGCCGATCCAGATCGGGGCAGATGATGTTTTCTTCCCGCGCCTGAACCTGTTCTCTTGGTATCTCTTCATGATTGGTGGGCTCTTTGCCATTATTTCTTTGTTCGGGGGAGAGGGGTTTGCCGATACCGGCTGGACCTTCTATGTCCCGTTCAGTGTCGGGACGGAAAGCAATGTTTCCATGACCGTTACCGCAGCATTTATTCTCGGCATGTCTTCAATGCTCACTGGTCTCAATTTTGTTACCACCGTCCACCGGATGCGGGTAAAAGGAATGGGCTGGCTTCAGGTACCACTGTTTACCTGGTCGCTTTATGCAACTGCCTGGGTGCAGATTCTGGCAACCCCGGTGATTTCCATAACGCTTGTCCTTGTTGTGCTGGAGCGATTCCTCAATATCGGACTCTTTGATGTTGATAAAGGCGGCGACCCGCTGCTCTACCAACACCTGTTCTGGATGTACTCCCATCCGGCTGTTTATATCATGATCCTGCCGGGTATGGGGGTCATCTCTGAAATCATTCCCGTGTTTTCAAGAAAAGCGATTTTCGGTTATAAGGGCATCGTTGTTTCTTCCATGGCTATTGCCGTTGCCGGATCACTGGTATGGGCGCATCATATGTATACCAGCGGAATGAGCGATGTGTCGGTATTTGTTTTCTCCCTGCTGACCTATCTGGTTGCAATCCCCAGTGCCGTAAAGGTGTTTTCCTGGCTGTCAACCATGTATAAAGGTTCTATCCTGATGACACCGCCGCTCCTGTTGTCACTTGTATTTATCTATCTTTTTACCGTCGGGGGATTAACAGGGTTGGTTATCGGAGCTGCCGGAACCGACATCCATGTCCATGACACGCAGTTTATCGTGGCACATTTTCATTTTACCATGTTCGGGGGAACCGGCTTCGCTTTTTTTGCTGCTCTTCATTTCTGGTGGCCGAAAATGTTCGGCGTTATGTACAGTTTCAGGCCGGCGTATATCGGAACAGTGCTTGCAACCATAGGCTTTGTCTTCCACTATGTGCCCATGTTCATCCTGGGCATGCAGGGTATGCCGAGAAGATATTTTGATTATCTGCCCCAGTTTGAGACGGGTAATTTCCTGGCAGGATTTGGTGGGTATCTCATGGTGTTTGGGATCATGATGATGTTTATCAACCTGTGGGTCAGTCTCAAAAAGAAAGTACCAGCTGTTGACGATCCCTGGGGTGCAACGACACTTGAATGGTCGGTTCCCTCTCCACCGCCGCTGCACAACTTCATCTCAGAACCACAGGTTAAGGACTATCCTTACGATTTCTCTGATGTGATTAAACGTTCAGCCAAGAGCAGCCAATAAGGACGTGGGTATGGAAAAAGCAATCGATAAAACGGGCGTCAAGATAGGAATGTGGATATTCCTCTATTCTGAGTTAATCCTTTTTGGCGGGCTCTTCGTACTGTATGCCGTTTATTTTTATAATCACCCGGAGAGCTTTGCCGCCGGTGGTAAAGAGTTGAATCGACTATTCGGTACGGCAAATACCCTGGTCCTGCTGATCAGCAGTTTCACGGTGGCGGCTTCAATTACCGCAGTTCAGAGGAAGAAGAAAGCACAGGCGATCGGATTGCTGATCTTTTCTTTTTCCTGTGGCGTTGTTTTTCTGATAAATAAGTATTTCGAATGGAGTGCCAAGTTTCACCACGGGCTGTACCCCAATTCTGAAACCCTGTTGGATGGAGAACCGGGCTTCAATATCTTTTTTGGTCTCTACTACACAATCACGGGATTGCACGGAGTACATGTCATTATCGGCATGGTGCTGCTTGCCATCAGCCTTGTTCTGGTTATAAAAGACAAGGTGAACCAGGAACGATATGCGATGCTTGAGAACAGTGGACTATACTGGCATCTGGTTGATCTCATCTGGATTTTTGTCTTTCCTCTTTTTTATCTGGTTCTTTAGATTTTATGGAGAATAATATCGTGAGCGAGCATGAAAGTGAACATCAGCTGAGCTACCGTTTTCTCGGGCTGATACTTGGGGCGCTGATCCTGTTGACGGGTGTAACGGTTGGTGTTTCATATGTTGACTGGGGGTTTTTGAACGTGCCGATAGCCTTATTCGTCGCATCATGCAAGGCGACGCTGGTGTTGCTATTTTTTATGCATATCAAGTACGAGGGAATGGTCATCAAGGTTTCCTTTATCAGCACGGTACTTGTCGTGGCCTTAATGATAAGTTTTACCTTCTGGGACGTAGCTTTCCGATAGACTTTAGAGGAGTGAGTGAAGCGGTATGGATCCTGTAAAAGGCGTAGATCTGGCTTTCTGGTATATTTTAGGTATCTCTGGCATCCTGCTTGTTGGTATTACCGCGGTAATGGTAGTTTTTGCCATCAAGTATCGACGCAGCAAGAACCCCACTCCAGCAGATATCAGGGATAATCTTAACCTTGAGGTTATCTGGACTGCCATTCCCACCGTCATTGCCCTTACCATGTTCTATGTCGGCTGGCAGTCGTATATTGGCCTCAGAAATGTTCCGGAAGATGCGATGGAAATTGAAGTCGCCGGTCAGATGTACTCCTGGATATTCGTCTATGAGAATGATAAGGAGACCGAGAATGAGCTTGTCGTTCCACTCGGTAAGGCGGTAAGGCTCAACATTGGCTCCTGGGATGTGTTGCACAGCTTCTATATACCAGCCTATCGCATCAAGGTTGACGCAGTCCCGGGTATGACAACCTACGCCTGGTTCAACGCTGACAAAGTCGGTGAGTACGATATTTATTGCACCGAGTTCTGTGGTGTTGATCACGCCTATATGATCGCCAAGCTCAAAATTGTTCCTGAGGAGGAATATAAAACCTGGCTTGAAACAGAGGAGTGAAAGACGTCACTAAATCTACAGATACTCTTTCCCAAATAAGCTTAGGGACTCTGGTCAACTACCACCTCCAGATTGGCAAAATTCCTCTTTGTCTGCTGGTTGCCTTCTCCGCATTTTTCGGTTTTTTCCTGGCCAATATAGAATCGTTTACGCCTGCTTTAGTAGTTTTTCTCGGTGTATTTTCATTGGCATCCGGAGCAGCGACGCTGAACAGTGTTCAGGAACGGATAACAGATCGAGCCATGGGTCGAACCAAGGGCAGACCACTTGCCCAGGGACTTGTTTCCAGACAAAGTGGTTTACTGCAGGCACAGCTTTTGCTCTGCGTCGGTTTCCTAATTCTCTTTATTGGTTTTCCGGGTGTCGGCCCGGTCCTGGTTGGCATATTCGCTGTTTTTCTTTACAACTTTTTGTATACACCCCTCAAGCACAGGAGTGTATGGGCAATTATTCCCGGGGCTCTGTGTGGAGCGCTTCCTCCCTATATCGGTTGGCTGGCTGCGGGTGGATTTTATCTGGCGCCGGTCATTATCGCTGTCATCGCTCTTTTTGTTGTCTGGCAGATCCCGCACTTCTGGCTTGTGGTTCTGGACAATCAAAAGGACTATCAGTCAAGTGATTCACCGAATGTACTGAAGATGATGCCGGTACGCTCACTGAGGCTTGTTTCAATCGTCTGGATTCTTGCTCTGGTGACGATACTCCATATCATTGTTTTGCTGCTCGTGGAGCCACCATTCGCGATCAGAGCGGCCATCAGTCTTGGAAGTTTTCTGTTCCTGATTTTTTACACCGTTCAAATCCTGTCGAAAAATCGATTATCATACCGCTTTATTTTTATCTCCCTCAATATCTTTATGTTCCTGGTGATGGTGATTCTCGTCTACAGTTCGGTTAGTTGAGAAGGTGAAGATTGATCAGTGCGGTTTTGAGGTAGCTGAATCTGTTCTTATGACTTGTGGTTAGGCTGTCTTTTTAGCGCCTTGATTTCAGCAGCAAAAATACTTATTAATCAGATCATTAACAATCATAATGGGAGCCGGGGAGTACCACCAGGCAAACGATCAGTATATAAATAGTGAAGCTGCCTACCGCCAGGATTGATGAGACGTAGGTTTTCGGCAGTATGGTTCCTGATTACCCATTTTAATAACTCTGGTGAGGATGCTGCCATGGGAACGGAGAAAAAGAGCAAGAAGAAATGCTGTGGGAAGTTTGTTAAGAAGGGAAAACATTGCAGTAGTTGTCCGATCACCACCAAAAGCAAATCTTGTAAAGCCGACAAGAACTATTGTGATGACTGTCAGGTAAAATCAAAAAAGAAGAAGGAACAAAAGGTTAAAAAAGGCAAGAAGGTGGCAGCAAAGAAAAAAAAGAAGAAAAATAAGTGAACAGGAAATCGGTGAGGTAATGATACAGCGCCAGCAGTTGCTGAGCTGAAACGTTTGTCGCGTTATCTCAGTTGTGCAACAATTTAACCGGAGAAAAAAACAGATGATCAATGATAAGTTATGTGCAGCTCTGAATAAGCAGATTAATGCAGAATTATATTCTTCGTATCTCTACCTGTCCATGTCTGCATGGTTTGAGGATAAAAGCCTATCTGGCTTTGCCAACTGGATGCGGGTTCAGGCCGAGGAAGAAAACTTTCATGCCATGAAGATGTTTGATTATGTTAATGAGCGCGGAGGACGGGTGGTGCTTGGGGCGATTGAACAGCCAGAGTCAGAATGGCAGAGCCCCCTTGCCGTGATAGAAGCGGTTCTGAAACATGAGGAACTTGTTACTGGTCTGATCAATGATCTGGTTGATGTTGCGATGGAGGTACGTGACCATGCAGGAACCTATTTTTTACAGTGGTACGTGGAAGAGCAGGTAGAGGAAGAGAGTCACGTCGGAACGCTTCTTGATCGCATGAAAATGGTAGCTGATGATTCCGCAGGGATGTTTGCGCTCGATATGGAGATGGAAAAAAGGGTTTTCACCCCACCTGCCGAGGCATAATAAATTACAGGGAGAATAATTATGAATGTTGATTGGGCTTATATGAGAAAAGGCTGAGTATCATGTAAAAAAGCCTGGGAGGCTTTTACCCAAGCAGGTGTATCGGTTAGTCAGGAGGTCGATGCCAAGAAAGAGGTTATCACCATTGATGATGTCTGGCCTGTTCTCTCAGCAGCTGAGACTGTATATGTGGCAAGCGGCAAGAAGACCCTTGCGTTTACGCCCGATACCAGCAATAAGGAAGAACTCATAAAGAAGGCGACAGGGCGAACCGGCAACCTCAGGGCGCCGACCTTGCGGGTGGGCGGATCACTTTATGTTGGTTTTAACCAGGATATGTATACCAATCTGTTTGCCTAAAGCGGTTAATTAACGCTCAATTGAAGCGATTGCTTTCATCTGACGGCAGCTGTCTTTATCCCAGGATCAGCTGCCTGTTTTTTCAGTTTATCACTAAATTTTCACGCTATACTCTAGGGGTGAAGGATCCCGCGCTGTTCCTGTAATGAGTTTGCGGCCTGTTTGCTGACCGCATATGCGGGCCTGTTGAAGCTGCTCGGTGGTGTGACCAAAGTGCGGATAGTGGGTGCTGAGCCGCTTCATTTTCTCCGGGTGGTATCCTGCAGATTTCAGGAATACGCCGATTGTGCTCCAGGGTTCTGAAGTCAGGTGAGAGAAGATCAGGCTTTCTTCAAGATCTGCACCGAGGCTGACAAGTTTTTTTCGTAGAAAAAAGTCATGGAGACGATAATACCCACGGCATGAAATGAGTGGTAATACCCGCTGCTGGGAAACCAGGGAGTGACCATCTCTGTCAAGCAGGCTGAGAATGGGCCCACTTGGATTGTATGACCAGGTCGGACCGCCAATGACAATAAGGTCGAATGGCTCGAAACAGCATTGATTCAGCGGCTCTATCGGGATCCGGAAGCGAAAGAATGTGGTGAGCATCATTTTTATCGTGTGATAAACGTTTTTAAAGGGAAACGATATCTTCTCACACGCTTTAAGTTGTTCTACTCTAACGGTGATACCCTGATCTTTCAGTCCTGCTGAAAACAGGTTAATCAGCCCGCGACTCTGTCCACTGAGACTGAAATAAATGATCAGTACCTTTGCTGTTGTGTTCTTGTGTCCCACGCTTATCGACACCAAAATCTCAATTCTTTGTTCATTTAAAATTGATTATTTCAGAGGTTAAATAATTGTTTCTTCACGACTATTAGGGACTATATATAAAGAAACAGGTACCATTTTCTTGATCGGAGAACAAGGTTTAATGAAACGGTAAAAAATAAATATGTCAAGAAGGAGTGAGGTGAATCGCTACGGATCCGGGGTTCTTGATTCAGCTGGTGACAGTGTTGGATACCCGGTTGGCCGGGAGAATGGGTGAATTATAGTAATTTTTCCTGGATATAAAACAGGGACAAGAGGAGGAGGTCGATGATTGGAGCGGGTAAACAATAGAGCTGCCCAGTTTATAGATGAACCCAGGCAGCTATGGTAATCGTCTATGCTATTCGTCGTATTTCCAGAAAGCATCTTTTTCGGCGCCACAGAGCGGGCATACCCAGTCAGCGGGAAGATCTTCCCAGGCTGTATCCGGATCTACACCATTTGCATAATCGCCTTCTGCGGGGTCATATATATAACCACACGGACATTCCCATTTCTGCATAATTTCCTCCGTTAATTATAGTTTTTGGTTAGGTAATTGATAATCATTCTCTTTTGGGAACGATTATACTAAAACCGTGTTTTTGTCAATAATTACCTTTGCGTGTCCGAGAAATAAACGCGTGGGTAAGGTTTTAAGGAAAATGTTCATTTCAACCCTTTTTGGGTTGTTTGAAAACCTCTTCTGTTGTCGATGCAATAATCTTCTTTGCTGGTATAAGGGCTGTTGCTGTTGCAGATACGATATTTCCAGCGACACCGGGGCCATCGCCTGCCATATACAGCCCCTTGATGGCGGTTTCCAGATTATCGTCTGTGTCGACCTGTGTTGCAAAGAATTTTATCTCCGGAGCATACAGCAGGGTCTCATCATTGGCAACCCCTGGAATTACTTGATTAAGCTGGTCAAGGCCATCTACCAGATTGGTCAGAATTCGTTCGGGCAGGGCCATGGCAATATCACCACACGTTACATTTTTTAAGGTGGGGTCAATGTAGCTGTTTCTTACCCTGTTCCAGGTGGATCGCCGGCCTCTTTTCAAATCACCGTATCTTTGCAGGGTTGGTTTACCACCCCCAATCAGGGTGGCGAGTTTACCAATCGATTCACCGTATGCCTGGTTGTCTTCGACCGGATCGGTGAGAACAACTTTTGAGAGGAAGGCAAAATTGGTATTATTGCTTTTCCGGTCCATGTACGCATGTCCGTTCACACAGACAAAATTCTGATAATTTTCAAGGGCCACAAAACCGCCGAAGTTTGTACAAAATGTTCGGGTCTGGTCGTCATAGCGGTTGGTTCTGATAAAAAAAGTCGGGTCATAGATCACAGAACAGATATCCTGCATGATCTCGTTGTGCACTTCGACCCGGACGCCAACTTCGATACCTCTTTGTGAAACGTCTATCCCATTTTTCCGAGCCAGCGAACCAATCCATTCGGCCCCGACTCTTCCTGGCGCCATGATAATGTTTTCGCTGGTGTATTCACCTCTGTTGGTCCTCAGTCCGATCACCCTGCCTTTCTTAACGATAATATCACTTACTTCTTCAGAGTGATGAAAGACAACCCCTTTGTCTTTAATGTAATCTGCCATGGCGGCAATGTGATTGGGCAGATTGTCACTGCCCAGATGCTTCTGTTTGATGACAAGGAGATCGATTCCGCATTTTCGGGCTTCCTTCCTGATCTGGCGTGCCTGGTCGATGTCTGTTGGAAATACCTTTCCGTCCATGCCGAAGCGATTGAAAATTACTTCCGTCTCGTCGATGAGCGCTCTGGCATCGGTTTCAGTCATGAACTGGGTGAGGTCAGTTTTCCCCAGTTTATGAATAAAGTTTAATTTTCCATCTGAAAACAGACCAGCACCGCCGATCCCACAGAGAATGTTGCAGGGTTTACACTTGATACATCCTTTGTCTTTTATCGGACATTTCCGTTTCAGGCTCGCCTTGCCTTTGTCAATTACCAGGACATCGAGGTTCGAATTCTCAGCAAGATAATAGGCACCAAAGAGGCCTGCGGGTCCACCTCCAACGATAATGACATCAAACGTTTTCTTTTTTATTTTAGGGGTCATGCGTAATTAATCCTGTTCAGCATCACATGTACAGCGTAGCCAATCCCTCAGTAAAGAGAAAAGGACGAGAATCAGCACCGCACCAATAACATTTCTCGTTTTATAACTACCTGCTATAGTAAATTTAATTTAACGGCAGCAGGATTATTGTTTAGTGACTGGCTCCTCAATTGGTGTGACAGCAAGACCGTAACCCAAACGAACACTGTCCTCAATTTCTTTGAGCATTTCCGGGTGATCAGTGAGAAAACGCTTGGCATTTTCCCGCCCCTGTCCGATACGCTCGTCGCGGTAACTGTACCAGGCACCGCTCTTGTCGACGATGTCCTGTTCGACGGCGAGATCGAGAATATCCCCGGCAATAGAGATGCCTTCTCCGTAGATGATATCGAACTCACAGATCTTGAACGGCGGGGCAACCTTGTTCTTGACAACTTTTACTTTTGTTCTGTTGCCAATAACTTCCTGCCCATCCTTTATCTGACTAAGTCTTCTGATGTCGAGCCTGAGAGAAGAATAGAATTTCAGAGCATTTCCGCCGGTTGTGGTTTCCGGGTTGCCAAACATTACTCCGATCTTCATCCTGATCTGGTTGATGAAAACCAGGACGGTATTGGAGCGATTGAGAACGCCGGTAAATTTTCGCATGGCCTGTGACATCAATCGCGCCTGAAGCCCGACATGTGCGTCACCGACATTGCCGTCGATTTCAGCGCGCGGTACGAGGGCGGCAACAGAGTCGATGACGATGATGTCAATGCCTCCTGATCGGATCAATATCTCTGCAATCTCAAGCGCCTGCTCACCAAAATCAGGCTGTGAGACCAGAAGATTATCAATATCAACACCAAGTCGTTCAGCATACGTGGTGTCGAGGGCATGTTCCGCATCGATAAAGGCTGCTGTGCCACCGCGTTTCTGGGCTTCAGCAATGACGTGGAGTGCAAGGGTTGTTTTACCACTTGACTCCGGACCGTATATTTCGGTAACGCGCCCCCGGGGGAAGCCTCCCACCCCAAGGGAGATATCAAGGCTCAGAGAACCGGTTGGAATTGCAGGTATTTTTTCTGCCTCTTGGGAGCCAAGACGCATGATGGAACCTTTACCGAACTGACGCTGAATCTGGTTCAGCGCGTTGTCAACGCTGCTCATTTTATTTTTGTCTGGTGCCGACATAAAACTGCTCCTGTCTTTTTGGGTTAATTGAAATGAATTTGCTCATGAAGGCTAAGATATAAAAAGATGTGCAAGAAACATCAAGGTTGATTCTCGTTATTATTTACGACCACTTTTCTTCTGCAGCAGACAGAGACGAAGATTGTTCAGACCGGTATGGGCCGTCAGGGTCTGAATCCGATGCCTGTTACCGGAAAAATGATACTGTTCAACAGCACAGTGGTCTTTATCACTGATTGCGATAAAGACGGTTCCAACAGGTTTTTCCGCTGTTCCACCGGTTGGACCGGCGACACCGGTAATGGAAAGACCAATATCACTTGCTGTTTTCTCCCTGATACCGTAGGCCATTTCACGCGCAACTTCGGCGCTGACCGCCCCATACTCTTCGATTAGGCGGTTGTCCACTCCCAGGAAGGTAGTTTTCAATGCATTGGAGTAGGTAACGGCTCCTCCATCGAAGTAGCCTGAACTGCCGGCCACAGAAGTGATTCGATGGGAGAGCAGTCCACCACTGCAGGACTCTGCAACGGCGAGACGCAGCTTTTTCCTGATCAATAACGAACCGATGACTGTCTCCAGATCATCCAGATCAGTGCCGTATATAAATGAGCCGAGTGCTTTTTCTATGGCCAGGCAGGAGCTTTGGAAAAATTGATTTGAAACCGCTTTATCTTTACCACGGATCAGGATACTCAGGTGAACATCGGGGAATACCGGATAGTACCCGACCATGACCTCTTCTGAAATGTCCAGACGCTTTATTATTTGATTGACCTCCGGTTCGGTAACTCCAAATATCTTGTAAATGCGCTGACACGTACGTAATCGTGAACCGGCCTTCCAGGCTGCAAGTCTCGGTAGGACCGCATCGGACATCAGGTGCCGCATTTCCGACGGAACGCCTGGCAGGAAGTAGATCGGGGTCTCATCATGAATGATCTGGTAGCCAGCTGTTCGAGACTGTGGATCAAAGGCTTCGGCTCCGCGTGGGAGCCAGGCAAGTTTTTCCAGCGGGCTGTCAGGTGCTGCATTCTGCCTGGTCAGGTGAGATCTGATTCGGGCGAGCATCTCGAGGTTCGGGATGGTTGGTCGGTTCAGTGCCTGGGATACCGCTTCGTTGGTGAGATCATCGTCTGTAGAGCCAAGTCCGCCGGTGACAATGATGAAATCAACACGTCCAATTGCCTGCAACAGCGCTTCGCCAATGAGTTCGGGCGTATCTCCGATGGTGCTCATGGCGTGGATCGTATAGCCCGCATCAAATAATTTACGCGCTGCAAAACCACTGGTCGTGTTAAGAATTCTTCCCGAGGTGAGTTCGTCACCGATAGCAATAATTTCGCCTTTCATGATTCGTCAATGAGGTCTGCTTTTACTGAACCGTTTATCAGAGAGATCAACTCAACGGAAACAACATTGTTTTTAAGACTGTCATCTCCATCAATCAGAACTGGAATATAATTATCTGTGAACCCTTTCAAGAGCCCGGAGTCATCTCGTTCATTTTCAATGAGTGCTGTTTTTCTCGAACCGATATGACGACTATAAAATGCTATTCGATTTTTCTCACTTAAAATCCTCAATGCTTCTACCCGTTCTGATTTTTCCTGTTTTTCTACCTGACCAGAGAATGTGGCCGCTCTTGTGCCTGGTCTTTTCGAATAGGGGAAGACATGCAGGTAGGTGAAATCCAGGCGCTGGAGAAATGAGAGGGTGGTATTAAAATGTTCAGCCGACTCACCCGGAAAGCCAACCAGCACATCGATACCGATTGCCGCGTCGGGCAACCGGGCTCTGCAGGCCTGAACGACTGCAAGGAACTGTTCCTGGGAGTAGCGCCTGTTCATCTGCTTAAGGATTTTATTATCACCGCTTTGCAGTGGAATGTGGAGATGCGGCATGAAGTTATCCAGCCTGCTCATCAGTGATAACAAGCTCGGACTGATTTCAAGCGGTTCAATAGATGACAGACGAAACCTGATATCCGGCATTGATGTACAGAGCAGTTCCATCAAGTCACTGATGTGGCATGATTCGTCGAGGTCTCTGCCGTACTGACCGACATGAATACCGGTAACGACGATTTCCCGGTGTCCACCATTTCCATAGCGGTGGGCTTGTTTAAGGACCTCAGCTTTGGGCAGACTGCGGCTCTGTCCCCGGGTGTAGGGTACAATGCAATAGCTGCAGAAACTGTTGCATCCATCCTGAATACGGAGATATGCCCTGGTGCGATTGGCGAACTTGTTTACCGGCAGCAGGCAGATATCTTTCGGGCTAGCGTGTAAGTCCTTGGTGAGAATGTCTTTGTCCGCCTTGTGGTCAAGAACGTGAGGGACGAGTCTGTCTTTTTGATCATTGCCGACAATACAGAGACGATGAGGATCGATATCATCCATCTTTTTTATCTCGTCTGCTGCCAGCTGAGCATGGCAGCCGGTTACGACAATGGCGGCTTGTTTATTTAATCTCGCCGCTTTCCGAATTATCTGACGGGACTGGGCACTTGCTTTGCCAGTGACCGCACAGGTGTTAATGACGATAATGTCAGCGTCATCCATGGACGTGGTGGAAATAAAACCCTGGTCCTCAAAACCATTTTTTATGGAAGCTGATTCAAACTGGTTAACCTTGCAGCCCAGTGTGGTAATATATGTTTTTTTCATGGTAGATCTGTTGAACAGAGGAAACAGGTCACTGTCCTGAAACAATTTCTCCGGAGCCAAGCACTCTGTCTCCATCATAGATTACAGCATATTGCCCGGGAGCGACGGCTCGTTGAGGTTCCTCGAAATCAAGCCTGAACGAGTCGTCTGAGATAAAGCGAATACGAGCAAGTGTTCCGGGGTGAGAGTAACGAATCCGAACTGTATATGTGTGGTTATTTTCCGGCTCCGTTCTACTGAGCCAGTGGGCAGAACAGGCAACCAGGGCTGGTGAGAGCAGCTCGTCGTCCTTTCCAACGACAAGTGAATTGTTCGTGTAATCCATGGAAACGACATACCAGGGTGTAAGGTCTGGTAGACCGAGGCCGCGCCGTTGCCCGATGGTATATCGATATAAACCCCGGTGCTCGCCGAGCACCACTCCCGCTGTCGAGATGATGGGACCGGGGAGAGCGGGTTGTTTTCCCAAGTCCTCCAGAAAAGAGGTGAGTTTTTTGTTTTTCAGAAAACAGATGTCCTGACTTTCTCTCCCCCTGAAATCGTCATAACCGTTATGTTCCATAAATCGATAGATATCGGCTTTTGATCTTGCACCGAGTGGAAACAGTACCTGCGAAAGCTGCTTTTGGGTAAGACGTGAGAGAAAGTATGATTGATCTTTTGTTTTATCCATACCGGTGTGCAGGGAATATTCATCTGTGATCTTCTCAATGCGGGCATAATGGCCGGTTGCCATGCGCTCCATGCCGGCAGCTAGAATCGCATCAAGGAACAGCCCGAATTTTACTTTACGGTTACAGATGATACAGGGGTTTGGGGTCTTCCCCCGGTAGTAGCTGTCAGAAAAATAATCAAGAACCAGTTGTCTGAATTGTTTTTTAAGGTCAAAAATCTCAAGAGGTATGCCAATGGTCCCCGCAAGATATTCAACTCTATCTTTCTGCTGAGGAAAATCGGGTTGGTCAAGGTCCATAAAAAAGCCCCTGAGCTCGAATTTTTCTTTCAGCAGCAGAGCGGTTGCTGTGGAATCGACACCACCACTCATGGCTATACCGACTGGTTCACGCGACATTGGAATATATTGCAACAAGACTCATTATTAATTAAGAAAGGATCACTCACCACACTGTACGGCTGAAATTTTTCAGAGCAACCACAATAATGCACCATGGATCAAAAACAAAGCAGTAAATCCTCTGTTCCCCGGCTTCCCGAGCTTCTTGCCCCAGCAGGAAGTTTCGAGAAACTTGTTACGGCTATTCACTATGGGGCCGATGCGGTTTATCTGGGCGGGGCAAAATACGGGCTGCGGGCAAAAGCTGGCAATTTTCCCGATGAATCAATTCGTGATGCGGTAATGTATGCGCATCAGCACCATGTACGACTCTATGTGACCGTTAATATTATCGCCCATGGTGATGATTTTGAAGGTCTTGAAGCGTACCTTCTGCTCCTTGACAGTGCTGGAGTAGACGGACTCATTATTTCCGACCCGGGGATACTCGTTCTGGCCCAAAAAATGGCGCCCGGCCTGGAGATACATCTTTCGACCCAGGCAAATGTGACAAATCCCGGCACGGCATCGTTCTGGAGCAGCCAGGGCGTTACCCGGCTTAATCTCGCCCGGGAGCTTTCTCTTACGGAAATTCAAGCAATCAGGGCAGCAGTGGATGGTGAGCTGGAAGTGTTTGTCCATGGAGCTCTCTGTATTTCCTATTCCGGCAGGTGCATGCTCTCCAGCTATATGACAGGTCGGGATGCGAATCAGGGGAACTGCTCCCATCCATGTCGTTACAGCTATTCTCTGGTCGAGGAAAAACGTCCGGATGAATATTTCCAGGTGGAAGAAGACCGCCGGGGAACCTATATCTTTAACTCGAAAGACCTCTGTTTGTTAAGACGACTGCCTGAGCTGGTGGCTGCCGGCATCGACTCAATCAAGATCGAAGGAAGAATGAAGTCTATTTTTTATGTTGGTGGGGTTGTTCGGGTTTACCGTGCAGCACTTGATTATCTTGCAACCCTGGACGCATCCGCCTGGGACCAGCCGGAGAAAATAATGATTCCTGAACAGATGTTGCAGGAGATAGCCCGCACGGGAACTCGCGATAGTACCGAAAATTTTTTTGACGAGCGGCCGGGGACCTCTGAAATGCTTTACCACTCATCTCGAATTGATCAGCGCTATGAACCGGTGGCCGTGATCAGAGAAATGGCAACCAACCCGCTGGTGGAAGCGAGAAATGTACTGCTCTGTAGTGAAAAAATAGAATATATGGAACAGTCTGTTGCAAACAGCCAATTTATCGTTGATAAGATGGTAAACGAGAGAGGGGATGAGGTGCAGCGGGCAAATCCGGGAAACAGGGTGCGACTGGTCCTCAGAGGAGAGCAGGGAAATCTTAAGAGAAATGGTATATTCAGGCGCAGAAGGCAAGCCGATGGCCATTCTTCTGCACCTAAATAGTCTAGAGAGCCAGCTTATTTTTTACTTTTTATAACGTTTTGCCAGAATGTCGGTCCTGTTTTGTGAACCGCATCACCACGCGCGTCTACCGCAACGGTTACCGGCATGTCCTCGACTTCAAACTCGTAGATCGCCTCCATGCCCAGATCCTTAAAAGCAATCGTACGTGAGCTTTTTATTGCTTTTGAAACGAGATAGGCAGCCCCACCCACAGCCATCAGGTAGACCGCCTGGTTTTCCTTGATCAACGAAATTGTTTCATCCCCGCGTTCAGCCTTGCCGATCATGCCGAAGAGCCCTGTCTTGCTGAGCATCATACTGGTATACTTATCCATCCTGGTGGAGGTGGTCGGGCCGGCCGGGCCGACCACCTCGTCCCCAACGGGATCGACTGGTCCTACGTAGTAGATAAACCGACCGCTAAAATCGACACCATCAGGCATCCCCTTGCCTGCCTCCAGAAAGGTTTGAATTCGGTTGTGAGCAGCGTCTCGACCGGTAAGAATCTTACCGTTGAGTAACAGGGTATCACCAGCCTTCCATGAACTGATCTCCTCTTTGGTAATATTGTCGAGTTGAACACGCTTGACCGATTCACCCACTTCCATGGCGATCTCAGGCCACTCATCTATGTTCGGTGGAACCAGGTTGGCCGGACCGGAGCCGTCGAGGCAGAAATGAATATGACGGGTTGCCGCACAATTGGGAATCATCGCAACAGGCAGAGATGCAGCATGGGTTGGAAAATCAAGGATTTTGACATCGAGTACGGTGGTCAGCCCGCCAAGACCCTGGGCACCAATGCCAAGGTCATTTACCGCCTCAAAAATTTCCAGGCGCAGCTCCTCCACCCAGTCAGCAGGCCCACGTTCGACTAATTCATGGATATCTATCGGGTCCATCAACGACTCTTTTGCCAGACACATGGCCTTGTCGATCGTTCCTCCGATACCGATGCCGAGTATTCCCGGCGGGCACCAGCCTGCTCCCATCAGCGGTAGCGTTTTTTTGACCCAGTCAACGATCGAATCTGCGGGGTTCAGCATGGCCATCTTGCTCTTGTTCTCAGAACCACCACCCTTGGCGGCAATATTGATTTCCACCGAGTCGCCCTTGACCATTTCAACATGTACAACAGCAGGGGCATTGGTCTTGGTGTTTATACGCTCAGCCGCAGGAGGAGCAACGATTGACTTGCGAAGCGGATTATCTTCGCTGCAATATGCTCGTGTTACGCCTTCATCAATCATTTCCTGGATGGTTTTTTCACTGTCAAAAGCGGCGTTCATCCCCAATTTAACAAAAACAGTGATGATTCCGGTGTCCTGGCAGATAGGTCGCTTGCCGATGGCGCACATTCGTGAATTTATCAGGATCTGGGCGATAGCGTCCTTGGCCGCCTGATTCTCCTCTTTCTTGTATGCCTCATGCATCGCCTTCACAAAGTCGAGTGGATGGTAGTAGCTGATGTATTGCAGGCTGTCTGCGATCGAGCTTATAAAGTCTTCGGTTTTGATAATGGCCATGTCTGTCCTCTTATAGTAATGGTGGATGAGTAAAAAGAGTGTGTTATAAGGTTTCAGCGTATACGCTGACGGTTCTGATGATAGCCGGAGGGGGCGGTCGTGTTGGGCATTATAATACCTTTTTTAACAATGATTGTTCCCGGACTGGTCACCGAATTACAGCCGGTCTGTGCACTATCACCCAGGATAGCCCCAAACTTTCGCATTCCGGTGTCCTCAATTTTACCTGCAACCACTATCTTAACATTGCCGGGAATAAATCTGAGGTTTGCACATTTGGTACCGGCGCCAAGGTTTGTATTATTGCCCAAAACCGAGTCACCCAAATAAGCAAAGTGACCGGCCTTGGCATCATCGAGGAATATGGAATGTTTGACCTCGGTCGTGTGTCCGACAACACATCGGTCGCCAATCAGGCAATAACCACGCATATATGCTCCTTGCCTGATCTCGGTACGACTGCCGATAATTGCGGGTTCCTTGATTGTTGCACCACCTTCAATCAGGCTCCCTTTGCCGATCGCAATCTTCACGCCGATCAGGATTGCACCCGCCATGATAAGAGAAGCTCCCTCCAGGCGTCTGCCATCCTGGGAGATGACAAGGTCTCCTTTACAGGCATCGCCATACACTATTTCACACGCTTTTACCGGTATAAGTGTATTATCATGTATAATGACAGGTTCCTGCAGGGGAACTCCGTCTGTGAATGGTTCGAGCAGCTCGCTTTTGTACCGATATTGGTCCATATACGCTTTAAGATTAGCGAGCGCTGACCAGACTGGCAGGGAATCAGAGAAAACAGATGAGTGATCAAACGTCGTGGTGTCAAACAATGATTCGGCGAGTAGCATAATCCATCCTGATTTTAATTTGATCTGAGAGCGATTATTTTTAATTGAAAACAAACAATATGGTTGAATTGTGGTAATTGATCAAGAAATTTTCAAACCCGGACACCGGTCCATCAGAAGTGTCTTGACTTAAAGAATCTCAATGTTTAGGTTTTTCACGGTTTTTTTAGGCTATTGATATCGATGTTTAAATACAACAGACCATCGGTATACTCATAAAATTTAATGATAAAACAACAATCGTAATACGGTTGTGGAGGTTTAAGTGGAATTTAATGATTCACTCAGCTTGGGAATGGACGATTTTTCAAGCAATGAAGACCTGGAGATACCGGACCAGTTGCCGATGATGGCTGTCAGGGACGTGGTAATCTTTAATTATATGATTATACCGCTGTTTGTCGGCCGCCCAGGTTCTGTAGAGGCTGTTAATGAGGCATTGAACTCAAATAAATTACTGATGCTTGTAACCCAGCGCGATGCAACAAAAGACAACCCGTCGACGGAGGATCTTTATGATGTCGGTATGGTCTGCATGATCATGCGAACCCTGAAGCTGCCGGATGGAAGGCTGAAAGTCCTTGTCCAGGCCATGTCCAAGGCGCGGGTGACCGAATACCTGCGGACAGAGCCCTCGTACCAGGTAACTGTTGAGGTCGTCGAAGATGAAGATGGCGGTGAAATCACCGTGGAAGTCGAGGCTCTGATGCGCACGGTTCGGGACCAGACAGAAAAGATTATGTCACTAAGAGGTATTCTTTCTGCTGACCTGATGATGATCATCAACAATATAGAAGATCCGGGTAGGCTTGCAGATCTGGTTGGCTCAAATTTGAGGCTGAAAATCGTCGAGTCCCAGGCAATTCTTGAAGAGGTCAACCCGGTCAAACGGCTTCAATTGGTCAGCGTCCTGTTGGGCAAAGAATTGGAGGTTTCAACGGTACAGGCCAAAATTCAAAATGAAGCCAAAGAGGAAATGTCCAAATCTCAGCGCGAATACATCCTGCGCGAACAGCTTCATGCCTTGCAGAAAGAACTTGGTGACACCGACGAGCGTACCCAGGAAATAGAAGAACTTGAGCGGAAAATCAAGAAAACCAAGATGCCTAAAAAGATTCGTAAAGAGGCAAAAAAGCAGGTCAGCAGGATGGAGATGATGCATCCGGACTCCTCGGAAGCGACCATCATACGGACTTACATTGACTGGATTCTTGATGTGCCATGGAAAAAAGGAACAAAAGACCGACTTGAGCTGAAGGCTGCAAAGCACGTGCTTGACGAGGATCATTACGGACTTGACCGGGTCAAAGAGAGAATCCTTGAGTATCTGGCTGTTCGTAAGCTGAATCAGTCAACGAAAGGGCCGATTCTCTGTTTTGTCGGTCCTCCCGGGGTCGGAAAAACTTCTCTTGGCCAATCCATTGCCCGTGCAATGGGACGAAAATTTCATCGCATCTCTCTTGGCGGAATGCGGGATGAGGCAGAAATCAGAGGACACAGACGTACTTATATCGGGGCGATGCCGGGCCGGATTATTCAGGGCTTGAAAACGGTAAAATCTAATAACCCGGTATTCATGATGGACGAGATTGACAAGGTTGGCGCAGATTATCGCGGTGACCCGTCTTCGGCTCTTCTCGAGGTCCTTGACCCGGAACAGAACTTTGAGTTTTCGGACCACTATCTCAATCTACCCTTTGACCTATCAAAGGTGATGTTTATCACTACTGCAAACATGAGCGACACCATACCCGGGCCGTTGCTGGACCGGATGGAAGTGATCCGTCTGTCGGGTTATACGCTTGAGGAGAAGCTCGCCATTGCCAATCGCTATCTTATCCCACGTCAGATCAAGGAGAACGGGCTGAAGCCAGCAAAAATCCGATTAGGGGACGAGACCATTAATCTTATAATCACTCACTATACCCGAGAGGCGGGATTGAGAAATCTGGAACGTGAAATCGGCAAAGTCTGTCGGAAGGTGGCGCGAAAGATCGCTGAGGGTGGCAGAGGTCCCTATACCGTTTCTGTCAGAAACCTTCACAAGTATCTCGGTCCTCCCAAGGTGATACCGGAGTCCGAGCAGGAAACACTCGATCAGCCTGGATTGGTTACCGGTCTGGCCTGGACAGAGGTTGGCGGGGAAATTCTGCAGATAGAAGTAAATCTGATGCCAGGTAAAGGCAAGCTGATCATGACCGGCCAACTCGGAGACGTGATGAAAGAATCTGCCCAGGCGGCTCTGACCTACTGCCGGAGTCGGTCGAGTGATCTCAAGGTTTCCGAAGATTACTTTGATACCATCGATATTCATATTCATGTACCGGCAGGGGCGATACCCAAAGATGGCCCATCTGCAGGTATTACCATTGCCACAGCGCTCTACTCAGCGATCTCCGGGTGCAAGGTCAAACGGGGCCTGGCAATGACTGGTGAGGTTACCTTGCGGGGCAGGGTTTTGCCCATTGGCGGCCTCAAAGAAAAGGCGCTCGCCGCACTCCGGGCTCATATGACCGAGGTGATTATCCCTGACCAGAATAAAAAGGACCTGAGTGAAATCCCTAAAAATATCAGGCAGCAAATGACCTTTTATCCCGTCAAGGACATGGATGAGGTGATTGCGGTTGCTTTTGGCAAAGGACGCAGGTCGGGCAATTGGAAAAATAATAAGTGAGCTCCACTCCAGAAGAAAAACCAGGCCAACAGCAATCACCTGCTGAGGGTCGTTCTGTGGATGACCCTCAGCCTGTTTTTAGGGGTTGTGCTGGCTGCGGCCTGGGTATCTTCTTACAGCTGGAGTCCAGGCCCCTCTCTCAAAACTCCCGCCGTTTCGGTCTTCATTCCCCGCGGTACTTCGAGCAGGAATATTTCAGCGCTTCTTGCCGAAAAAGAGTTGATCTATGATGATATCAGGTTTCTGATCCTGGTCAGATTGATGGGAAAATCAGCCAGGCTTCAGGCCGGAGAGTTCATGCTTAAGACTGGTCAGACACCCGTCCAGCTGATCAGGGAACTCGCCTCTGCCCGCCCGCTGGAGTATAAGATCACCATACCCGAAGGTCTGAATATTAGCGAGATAGCAGAAATCTTTTCTTCCGGTGGCTGGGTTGATAAGAAACGCTTTATCGATGCGGCCCACGATCCTGTATTTATAGAAGAACTCGGTATAAAAGATGTTGAGAGTCTTGAAGGATATCTCTTTCCTGACACCTATCGCCTGATGAAACCTGCCAAAAGTGAGCGTGAACTCATTACCATGCTTGTCATTCAGGCATTGTCAGTCTGGCAGGAGTTGTCCGGCGATAATAACAGCGGTTTGAACAGGCACCAGGTTTTCACTCTTGCCTCAATTATCGAGAAAGAGAGCGGTGTCGGCGAAGAACGTCCGGTCATTGCCTCGGTTTTTTTAAACAGGCTGGAGAGAAAAATGAAACTCCAGTCCGATCCCACTGTCATCTTTGGACTCAGCAATTTCAATGGTACCTTGACCCGCTCAGATCTGAAAACAGCAACTCCCTACAACACCTATACGATAAAGGCATTACCGCCAGGGCCGATCTGCAGCCCGGGTGCGCAGGCTCTCAGCGCCGTGTTGTTCCCCTCTCGGACAGACTATCTCTATTTTGTTTCAAAGAACGATGGAACCCATTACTTTTCTGAGTCGTTGTCAGAGCATAATCGTGCTGTTCGGAAATACCAGAGAAGTGGTAAATCAAAATCCGCGCAATGAAATGATGGAAAATTTGAGTAGTTCTGCTATGTTTCTTTCGTGGTATGGAAGTTGACCCTGGGTTTTAATTGTGGAGACAGATGGTGAAGGTGGCGTTGGCTCAGATCAATCCGGTAATCGGTGATTTTACCGGTAATTGTAAAAAAATCGTAGCTTACTCTGAAAAGGCAGCAGATCATGGCTGTCATCTGGTTATTTTCCCGGAACTTGCCGTGTCCGGCTACCCGCCTCTTGATCTTCTGGAAAGACAATCATTTATCCAGGATCACCAAGCAGCTGTAAACCAACTCCTGAAAGAACTGCCAGAAATTGATGTTCTGTTTGGTTGTTTTGAGTCCCGGCAGGGTGGCTCCGGCAAACCACTCTACAATAGTGCGCTGGTTTGTCGGGCAGGCACCATTATTCACAGGACCAGAAAACGGTTGCTCCCGGCTTATGATGTTTTTGATGAGAACCGTTATTTTGAGCCGGGATCAGTACCTGAACTCTATCAGCTTGGTGATAAGAAGATCGCAATTACCATATGTGAAGATATCTGGCATCACACCGTTGGAGAGTACCAGGTGGAACCGGTCTCTGAAATTTTTCAACATGCATCCCGCCTCAATTCCAGCGTCGATTTTCTTGTTAACATCTCCGCTTCACCATATCATCGTGGTAAAACGAAAATTCGAGGTGATATTTTTTCATCGATCTGTGTCCAGTTTGAAATCCCATTTCTCTATGTGAACCAGGTGGGTGGCCAGGACTCCCTGCTCTTTGACGGTCACAGCCTTGCTCTTGACAGAGCAGGCAACGTCATTGGAGAGGCGGAACGGTTTAAAGAAGACCTGATTGTTGTCGATATCGACAACTGGCACGGCGATATTCGTCACTATGATAATTCAAGTGAGATCAGGCCAATCCATGACGCGCTGATCATGGGCGTACGTGATTACGTATACAAGAGTGGTTTTTCATCAGCCGTTCTCGGCCTGTCGGGAGGTATTGACTCTGCGTTGACAGCAGCGATAGCAGTAGCGGCCCTCGGTGCTGAAAAGGTGCTCGGTGTTGCCTTGCCATCACCCTATAGCTCCGCAGACTCACTCGAAGATGCGAGGGAATTGGCCACGCATCTGGGCTGCAGGTTCGAGTCGATACCTATCGGCGGGCTCTTTGGCAGCTACCGGGAAACACTGGATGCGTTGTTTACAGGACGAGAGGAGGATGTGACCGAGCAGAATATCCAGGCTCGGATCCGTGGTAATCTGCTGATGGCGCTATCAAATAAATTTAATCACCTGCTGCTGACGACCGGTAACAAGAGTGAGATGGCAGTCGGGTATTGTACTCTATATGGTGATATGAGTGGTGGCCTGGCGGTTATCTCTGACGTACCCAAGCAAATGGTGTACGAACTCGCCCGATTTATTAATCGTGATGAGGAGATAATTCCACTGCGAACAATTTCCAAGGCGCCGACCGCTGAACTGCGCCCGGATCAGTGCGACCAGGATGATCTGCCGCCTTATGAATTGCTCGATCAGATTCTTGAACTCTATCTCGAAGAAGGATATGGAGCGCAGCAGATTATCGCCAATGGCTATGCAGCTGATGTCGTTGAAGATGTCATCAGGAGAATCAGGGTCAATGAATATAAGCGAAAGCAGGCACCGATGGGGTTGAAAGTGACCAGCAAGGCCTTTGGTTTTGGCAGACGGCTGCCAAATGTCCAGAATTACAGGGGCTGATTGCGATTTTTATGACTCGGTTTGCCTTGCAGAGAAAACACCTTGTTTCAGTGCTCATCTTTTCTACGTTGATTTGCGCATTTATCTATCTCGTTTATCACGAGTTCAAGATCAAGCGGCCAGAGGAGATATATATAACCACGTCTGGCAGAGTGGATATGTGTCTGTTTTGCCATACCAAGGAAAAACTTGATCCGGCCCACGATGCCAAAGTGATTGGCTGTACCCCCTGTCACCTTGGCGATCCACTGGCCATAGACAAAGATAAGGCCCATGTCGGAATAGTAAACAACCCGGGTGATCTGAGGGTCGCCAGAAAAACGTGTGGGGTCGAAGGGTGTCACCCGACAGACATAAAAAAAGTAAACAACTCGTTGATGGCAACCAACCGTGGCATCCTCGGAACACTGCTCTATTACTGGGGAGAAAGTGATTCACAGGATACTGACTTGACGGTTAAAGAACTGATTGACTCTGGTCAGACATCGCTTGCTATTGATTATTATCGAAAGCTGTGTGCAACCTGTCACTTATGGAAACAGAAAAATGATCTCGAAGGGGTTGCAACCTTTTTCAATGAAAAGGGTGGCGGATGTTCAGCGTGTCACTATGTCATGCCTCCGGGGCATGAACGGCCACCGGTAACAGAGTCAGATGATGAGATTATATCTGAGGATAAGGAATATATCCATCCTCTGATTACCAGCAAGGTTCCCGACGTCAATTGTGTTCGATGCCATAACAGATCTGGACGAATCGGGCTCGCCTATACCGGTATTTTTGAATCAGAAGGGTACGGCACTCCCTATGAAAAGGGGAGGTTAACATCACAGAAACTCCCCGGTAACCGATTCTATCTTGAGCTTGCCGATGACATCCACCATCGCAAAGGGATGGCATGCATTGATTGTCATACCAGAGATGAAATCATGGGTGACGGCACGAGCTACGCCCATTATGAAGATCAGGTCGAGATATCTTGTGTTGTCTGCCACCAGCAGCAACCGGGTACCACAAGGAAAAACAACGAATTGACCAATGTTGATTACCTGGATGAGCGTTACAAGCTGCGTGGTAAAAATGATGGTGTTATTCGTGATCTGAATACACCCAAGTCAGGAGTCTGCGATTTTTCGGGTCATCAGCGCGTGACCTGCGAGTCGTGTCATTCCACCTGGGTCCCCCAATGTTATGGTTGTCATGCCAAGCGGGATGAATCTCAAACCCATCTGGACAAGTTGAGCCTCAAGGAAACGCCAGGCAGGTGGGAGGAGGGGCGGTCCTATATAAGATATGAGAAACCGATGCTTGCGGTCTGGGGAGAAGAAATTGTCATTGTCACCCCAGGATGCCAGGATGTTGTCACCGTGGTCGACAGCCAGGGGCAGCTTGAAAAAAGTTTCGACCGCTTTACCATGGCGGCAATAAATCCACACACCACCCAGAAAGAGGGAAGAAGTTGTGAAGACTGTCACAGCTCAACCAGGACCGTAGGGCTTGGCGAAGGAAGCCTCTTTGTCAAGGATGGCCAGGTGGAGTTTATCCCGCTGGACAAGGGGGTAGAGAGTGCGACTGGGCAGACCGTTGGTTTTGATGCCTTCGTAACCCTGGACGGCCGGCCGCTGCAACATGGCTCCCGTGCCGACTTAAGGCCGTTTAATGGCAATGAGTTACGGAAGATTCTGAGAATTGGATCGTGTGTCGGCTGCCATGATTCCTATCTTGATCCAGCCTGGAAAAACTATAACGAACAGACAATATGCACCAGGGAAGGAGCCGATGATTATTTTGCTGAGGCGATATGGCCTCAGACTGGCCTATCCAAAGAAACAGAGAAAGCGACTGGGGAGCCACCATCTCAAGAGTAGAAGGAAACATACAGGGACTCAAGAAGAATCAGCTCAAATCCCTTGAGCGGATTGCCACTAAACGGGTACCAAGAGAATTTGTAATCGGTGCCGATATGGCCAGAACGCTCTGCGAGTTGTCATTCCAGTTAAATCGCCAGATCGGCTTGCTGATCCATCGCTCGGGAAAGGTTGAGACCATTATTGTCGGTGATCACAGCAGGCTTGTTATCCCGCAGTTATCACATCTGCGTTCGTCCGGCGGCAGGCTCAGGGGAATACGGCTGGTACATACCCATCCCGGTGGAGAAGATATCTCTGACGACGATTTGATGGACCTGCTGTTTCTCCGCCTCGACCTGATGTCAGTCATAAAAATTACCGCCGAAGGGTTGCCTGAGCGTCTGCATTCAGCCCATCTTCTGCCTGCCGCTGTCAATGGCATGAGCTGGGCTTTTCTTGATCCTGTCCATCCGGCACAGCAGCTGGATTCCTTTACCGAGATGATCGCAGCGCTTGAGGAGGAATTCAGCAGGATCCGCAATAAAGAGGGGCAGGACCAGAATCAGGATCGAGCGATTCTGGTAAGCGTTACCACCGAGTCGCGTCAGAAAGCAGAGGCCTCAATGCATGAACTCGCTGAACTGGCTCGTTCCGATGAAGTTCTGGTTCTTGACAAGGTCCTGCAGCGACGGAAAAAAATAAATCCACGCTTTATTCTAGGTAAGGGGCGTTTAACCGAAATAATTATCCAGGCCCTGCAGTTGGATGCCAATCTACTGGTGTTTAATCAGGAGTTGAATCCGTCGCAGGTACGATCCATTACAGACTTTACAGACCTGCGGGTAATCGACCGAACCCAGCTGATACTCGATATCTTCGCTCATCGTGCCCGGAGCAGGGAGGGTAAACTCCAGGTTGAAATGGCGCAGTTGAAATATATGCTTCCGCGGTTGTCATCAAGAGATGATGCCCTGTCGCGCCTCACAGGCGGGATTGGCGCAAGGGGTCCAGGTGAGACGAAACTGGAGATCGATAGACGACGGATTAATGATCGGTTGGCCCGGCTTGCAAAAGAGCTCAAGGCGATTGGCAAGGAACGGTTCCGACGCAGAGCAAAACGCAGAAAGAAGGACCTGCCAGTTATCTCCCTTGTTGGCTATACTAATGCCGGCAAGTCGACCCTGCTGAACACCCTGACAAACAGTAATATAACGGCAGAGGACAAACTGTTTGCGACCCTTGACCCAACCAGTCGTCGCTTGAGGTTTCCCGAGGAAATTGAAGTGATCATCACCGACACCGTCGGTTTTATCAATAATCTTCCCGCTGACCTTCTCCAGGCATTTAAGGCCACCCTTGAAGAGTTGGAGGAGGCAGACCTGCTCGTTCATGTGGTCGATCTTTCCAATCAGGATTTTCAATACCATATCGAGGTGGTTGATAGTCTGCTGGCTGAACTTGGCTTAGGCACAATCCCCTGCTTGAAAGTCTATAATAAACTGGATCTGCTGGACAGTCCGGAGACGCAAGAGGCCATGGCCAGGAATAATGAAATTACCATCAGTGCGGTTGATTCAAAGACCCTCGGCCCGTTTCTGCAGAGAGCCCAGCAGATGATGCGAAAGGTGATCGGCAGACAGGATCAGGGCTGGAGATAGAACCCCAGATCTTTTTCAAATGGCTGATGACTGATGAATTGACAGCCGATGTAATTGTTACTGACTGATCTGATTTCAACTTCTTTCGTGAGCTTCGTGCTCTTGACGTTATCAAGGACAAAATCGACAAGTGCTCTCTGGCCCACAGAGATGTTATGCTTTCCTGAAACAGTGAAACCGATTCCGCCACGTGACACATTGTGGATGGAGGCGCTGCCCCCTCCGCCACCCTCAGAGGTGATCCGGTATATTCCCTTTAATTCAGCTGGCTTACGATAATGTTTTCTGAACTCAAGGTGCGCTAGAAAAGAGGTGTCGCAATTGCATCGCACCTTGATCGTATGCTTTCTGCCATAATATCGGTCAACGGTGATTCGTTTTGTTTTGCCGCAGTTCGGGCAGGTGATTGTGGCGGTCCCTTTTGAGACAAAAACTTTCTCAGATCTGATCGTCCGTTTCTCTGAAATCGCTTCCGGTATCATAAAAGCCCCTTTATTTTCTACCTGTTCGATGGTGTTGCAATTTGGAGACACTCTCACCTAATAATAACCAATACAGCAAAAAAAAGCCACAGAAGTTACACATAAAAGCGACAAAGGTGATAAATGAGAGATGGAACGGGGATGACCGCTTAAAGAAGTGATTAATCGTAGATTATGGTATTGTATTGCTCGAGAATTTTCTCGGTTCTGGAATCAAGCTGGTCCGCAATTTCGTGGATTGCAAATTTTTTTCCACATTCGGTGCAGCGCATCTGTATGGATCCACACCTCCGCACTACTTCGAGAGGACCGGAACATTGCTTGCATTTCATGTTGTTTCCAAAAGTTCTGCTCTGGTAAAAAGCGCATTGAGCGGATAGCCTTTGTCAGCCAGGAATTCCGTGCCGCCTTCCTGCCGCTCAACGACGGTGACAACCATGCCTACCGTAAAACCGGCAGCCTCGACCCGATCAATAACTTTCATCAGGGTACCGCCGGTTGTTACCACATCTTCAACAAGTGCAACCCGACACCCTTCTGGCAGGTTCTTCAACCCTTCTATATAATTTCCGGTGCCGTGCCCTTTTGCTTCCTTACGGACAATAAAGGCGGGGATGGGAGCGTTTTCAAGAAAACTTACCACGGAGATTGCGCTAACAAGCGGGTCGGCGCCAAGAGTCATGCCGCCAACAGCTTGGATTGGAAGCGATTCACCCTTTATCAGCTCAAAGAGAAGTTTGCCGCACAGGTAGGCTCCCTCGGCACAAAGCGTGGTCTGTTTTCCATCAATATAAAAATCTGAAGTTTTTCCGGAGGTCAGGGTAAACGTTCCTTTCCGATATGATTTTTCCAATAAAATTTCTTTTAATCGTGATCTGTTGTCCATTAGGTAAATCCGTCACTTATCTGCATTAGAGTCGTTATGAAAATTGTTTCTCTCGAGCCGACCAATCCTACCTGTTTTTTTAAAATGATAAAAGAAAAAACTCGCCAAATCAAAAATGGTAATGTTATCCTGTATTATCATCGTTTCTGCTTCCACCTTATGATTAAAACACTCGGGTCAAATCTAATAATAAAGGGGTGAACAATGTGTGGTATTGTTGGCTATGCAGGCCGTAGAAGGGTCGTATCCGTTCTCTTGGAAGGCTTGAAAAGGCTTGAATACAGGGGCTATGATTCTGCAGGGATTGTCTATCCAGAAGACGATGCCCTTATCAAATATCGATGTGAAGGCAAACTCTCACGGCTGGAAACCCTTCTCGATGATGCGATTATAGCCGATGCCCATATCGGGCTCGGGCATACCAGATGGGCAACCCACGGGGCACCAACCACTGAGAATGCGCATCCCCATTCCGATTGCACCGGTAGGCTGGTCGTCGTTCATAACGGCATTATCGAAAACTACCATTCGCTTCGGGAAGAACTCAAAGAACAGGGACATACATTCACCTCGGAAACAGATACCGAGGTTCTGGCCCACCTGATCGAGCAACATTTGGAATCGGATCTGGTCGCGGCAATCCGGACTGCCTTAACAAAAGTAGAAGGCAGTTATGCCCTGGGGGTATTGTCGGCAGATTTTCCGGGGATGCTGATCGCCGCACGAAATCAGAGTCCCCTTGTTCTCGGGGTTGACGAAGATGGCGGATCCTTTCTCGCCTCTGATATACCAGCATTATTGCCCTATACCAAGCAGGTCATTTTCCTTGAAGATGGAGAACTGGCAATCCTCACCGATGGAGAGCAGAAGGTGATCTCATTAGCCTCGGGTGCTCCGGTCACAAAGGAAATCAGCACCATTGACTGGAACGCGGCGATGGCTGAAAAAGCCGGCTACAAACACTTCATGCTGAAAGAAATTTATGAGCAGCCCCAGGCGATTACCAATACGGTGAGCGGCAGGATCAACCTTGAAACGGGCGAGGTTGTGCTGCCCGAGATCAAGCTTTCCGACGACGAATTACTAGGGATTGACCGCATATTTCTCGTCGCCTGCGGCACCTCGTGGCATGCTGCACTGATTGCAAAATACTGGATTGAAAAATATGCGAGAATTCCGGTTGAAGTCGATATAGCCTCGGAGTTCAGGTATCGCAGTTTAATTGTCGATAAGCGCGTCCTGACCATAGCAATATCCCAGTCAGGCGAGACCGCTGATACCCTCGCCGGCATTAGAAGAGCTGCCAAACTTGGATCACGCGTTATCACCGTCTGTAATGTTGTCGGTTCGACCATGACCCGTGAAGCCGATGGTACGCTGTATACCCACGCCGGGCCCGAGATCGGGGTGGCGTCCACCAAGGCCTTTATATCTCAGCTCGCCGCCCTCTATCTTTTTACCCTCTACCTTACGCAGGTAAAAAATAATCTCCCGCCAGGCGAGAGAAAACAGCTTGGCCAGGGGCTGATTGCTCTTGCCAAGACCATCGAATCTGAGTTGCCAAGACTTCGTCAGCAGATTGGAGTAATGATCGAGTCTTTTTATGACTGCCGTGATTTTCTCTTTGTCGGGCGCGGCCTGAATTATCCGATTGCGCTGGAAGGAGCACTTAAACTCAAAGAAATATCATATATTCATGCAGAGGGATATGCCGCCGGTGAATTGAAACATGGCCCTATCGCCTTGATTGACAAGGATATGCCAGTGTTTGCGGTGACCCCTCAGGATAGCGTCTATCAGAAAACCATCTCCAACGTGGAAGAGATCAAGGCGCGCCAGGGACGACTTATCCTGCTTGGTACCGAAGGGGATGATCACCTGCTGCGGTTGACCGATGATGTTGTTTATCTGCCACAAGTGCATGAAGATCTGAATCCGATTCTCTATACGATTCCCGCACAACTGCTGGCCTACGAGATCGCCACACGCAGGGGATGTGATGTTGATCAACCGCGGAACCTGGCGAAAAGCGTAACGGTTGAGTAATGGTAACACTTGGTATTGATGTCCTGCTGGCTGATCAGCTGCCCTGGCAACCGGGGCAGCGCGTCGGACTGCTCTGCAACCAGGCATCTGTCAACCGGAGCCTCCTTCACAGTCGGATTCTCCTGAAACAGCGGCTCAAAGGTGACCTGACCTGTCTCTTTTCTCCCCAGCATGGTTTTTACGCTGAAAAACAGGATAATATGATCGAATCTGCTGATGGTTTCGATGAGGTTACCGGTTTACCTGTCTTCAGCCTCTATGGGGCAACCAGGCGGCCGACCAGAGAAATGTTCAGTTATCTGGATCTGCTGGTCGTTGATATTGCCGATGTCGGCACACGCGTCTATACCTTTCTCTATACCATGGCCTATTGTCTGGAGGCAGCAGCACAGTATAACAAGAAGGTGGTGATCCTTGATCGCCCAAACCCGATAGGCGGTCAGCTCGTCGAGGGAAATATACTGGATATGCAGTTCTCGTCTTTTGTCGGACGTTATCCATTGCCAATGCGTCACGGGCTTACGTTTGGCGAGCTTGCCCGCTATCTGAACCAGGAATACGGTATTAATGCCGATCTTGAAGTTGTTCCGATGGCTGGCTGGAAGAGAGAAATGTACTTCCGGGATACCGGATTGCCGTGGATTTACCCGTCACCCAACATGCCGACGCCGGAAACGGCCATAGTCTATCCCGGTCAGGTTATCTGGGAGGGGACAGCTGTCTCGGAGGGAAGAGGAACCACCTTGCCCTTTGAGCTGGTCGGAGCTCCCTACTGGGTACACCAGCCCATATTGACCAAACTGAACGAAACGGAACTTCCCGGTTGTTACCTCAGACCGCTTGTCTTTGAGCCCACATCTGGAAAATATGCGGGAAAACCGTGCAGCGGATTTCATCTGCATGTCACCGACCCCCAGGTTTTTAAACCGTACAGGACAAGCCTGGCACTCTTTCAGGCGGTTTATCTTCTCTTTCCGGAAGCATTTGCATACAAACAGCCACCCTATGAATATGAATATGAAAAACTGCCAATGGATTTGATCCTGGGAGACCGAAAGCTCCGGCTCAGGCTTGAGCAAGGAATTCCGGTAGAAGAACTCGAACAGGGATGGTCTGGAGAACTCGAGAACTTTGATCAACACAGACAAAAATATTTTATGTACTCATAATCTACACGATAAAACCTTATGGAAAAAGAATTCGCTCTCGAAGACCTAGCAACCATGGTGGGTGGAGACGTTGTCGGCGACGGAAAAAAGACGGTCAAAGAATTTGGACCGCTTGAGACTGCAGGGGTTGAGGATCTGTCATTTCTCGCCAAGGCTGCACAATATGATCTGCTTGAACAATCATCCGCTGGAGCAGTTGTGGTGCCGCTTGAAATCACAGAATCTGAGAAAATCCTTATCAGGGTAAAAAATCCGTATCTCGCTTCGGCAATTATCCAGAACCATATGCTTCAGGAACCTTTTAGCGAGCGGGGTGTCCACAAATCTGCAATAGTTGGAACGGACTGCACTATTCCAAAGCAGGTCACGGTTGGGGCCCATGCGGTTATTGGCGATCAGGTTATCCTGGGTGAGCGGGTTACCATTGAACCGTGTGCGGTAATCGGTGACAAGGCGATCATCGGGGATGACTGTTTAATCAAGGCAAATGTAACCATTGGCAATCACTGCGAACTGGGAAAACGAGTTGTTATTCATTCCGGTACGGTGATCGGCAGTGATGGCTATGGTTATGCAGCAGACGAAAGGGGGTGCCATATCAAGCGGCCACAAACCGGAATTGTCAGAATAGGCGATGATGTGGAGATTGGTGCTAATTGCTGTGTCGATCGGGCGACCTTTGGAGTGACCTGGATTAAATCCGGCACCAAAATAGATAATCTGGTACAGGTTGCGCATAATGTGGTTGTTGGTGAAAACTGTTTACTTGTTGCCCAAGTTGGAATAGCTGGGTCCGTAAACCTTGGGAGAAACGTTGTTTTTGGTGGCGGTGCCGGTGCCGCAGGACACCAGTCAATTGGTGATGGTACCATGGTGGCTGGCAGGAGCGCCGTTCATGGTGATAAGCCTGCCGGTTCAATGCTTGCCGGAACGCCTGCGATTCCAGCCAAGACATGGTTCAAGGCCGCGTCGTTATTCGGGAAATTACCGGAAATCGTGCGTGATATGAGAAAGATAAAAAAAGAGCTCAGCTTGCTCAAAGAGCAGCATGAAGATAAGGATTAAGGAGTAGAAATATGGAAGATATTGCAGAAGAAAAAGCTATTGATGTCCTGGGGATCATGCGTTTGCTTCCCCACCGGTACCCATTCATCCTGGTTGATCGAATTACCTCGCTGGTTCCCAGGAAAAGTGTTATTGGAATAAAGAATGTGACCATGAACGAGCAGTTTTTTCAGGGGCACTTTCCCGACCAGCCGGTAATGCCGGGTGTGCTTATCCTTGAGGGTATGGCTCAGGCGAGTGGGTGCATGGCCTACCACTCATTTCCAGAAAACATCGGTACCAAGTTGCTCTATTTTGCAGGTATTGACAAGGCGCGGTTCAGAAGACCGGTGGTACCCGGTGATCAGCTCATCTATGAACTGCAACTGACAAAACACAAACGGTCAGTTATGGTGATGGAAGGTCGGGCAACGGTTGATGGCCAGCTGGTAACTGAAGCGTCGCTCATGGCAAGTTTTGGATAGCAGGTCTGTTTATCATCAGACGATGTATGAACGAAAATTTAACTTTTCCCTTTTTATAAAAAGACTATGACAATTCACTCAACAGCAGTAATTGATTCTTCTGCTGAACTTGATTCTTCTGTAGATATTGGACCGTATGCAGTTATCGGTTCAGACGTAAAGATAGGTGCCGAGACAAAAGTGGAGGCACATGCCGTTGTCAGCGGACCCTCCACCATTGGAGAGAGAAATCTGATCGGAAGTTTTGCAACGGTCGGTGGAGCACCGCAAGACCTCAACTACAAGGGGGAACCGACTGAGCTGATTGTCGGCAATGATAACCAGATCAGGGAATATGCCTCGATTCACCGGGGAACCCCGAGCGGTAAGCAGAAGACGGTAATTGGCAGCAATAATTTGCTGATGGCCTATATCCACATCGCCCATGACTGCGTCATTGGAGATAATGTTATTATGGCCAACGTCGCCACACTCGCCGGACATGTTGAAGTAGGAAATAATGCTTCCATCGGCGGCCTTGTTGCCGTTCACCAGTTTTGTCGTATCGGCACGTTTTCCTATATTGGCGGTATTTCCGGATTAGGACTTGATGTTCCGCCCTATGTGATTGTTGCCGGAACCCGCAGCAGGACAAGGGTGTCCGGTATCAATAAAGTGGGATTGCGCCGAAATGGTTTCAGCAGGGAGACAATCAAAATGCTCGATTCCACTTTCAGGATTATATACCGTTCCCCGAACCTGCTCTTAAAGGATGCCCTGGTCCAGGCGCGCCAGGAGTTTCCCGGCTGCCAGGAAGTAGAGCAGATGATCGAATTTTTCAACACTTCAAAAAGAGGTGTAATCAGGCGCACCAGTGAAGACTGAAGCTGATGTCTAGCAAGTCAGAGCAGGAACGTATCGGGATAATTGCCGGGGGTGGCCAATTCCCGCTGTTATTTATCGAAGCGGCGCATCGTGCTGGCCGGCATGTTTATGTCGTCGCGCATCGAAGTGAGACAGACGAGAAGGTTGCCCGGGCAGCAGACGAGGTCTGCTGGGTAAAGCTTGGTCAGCTCGGTAAGATAATCAAGTTTTTCAAGAACAGCAGGGTCTCTGAGACGGTCTTTCTGGGCACCATCACCAAGACTCAAATTTTCAGGGATATCCTTCCTGATTTGAAAGGACTGTCTCTGTGGAATAAAATCGACAGTAGACAGGATGATTCCATTCTTCGGGCAGTGGCAATGTCACTTGAGCAGGAAGGTATTTCTGTCCTAGAATCGACCCTCTATCTCGAGCACCTTCTGTTTCCCAAGGGTATATTGACGCGGAAAAAGCTAAATAAAAATCAACAGCGCGATATCGAGTTTGGTTGGAGAAATGCCCGGGCAATTGGCAGCCTTGATATCGGCCAGTGCGTGGTGGTGCGTGAAAGTGCAGTGATGGCGGTCGAGGCAATTGAAGGCACTGACGCCGCCATTCGCCGCGGTGGATCCCTGGCTAAGGAACAGGCGGTGGTCGTAAAACTGAGAAAACCGAACCAGGATTTCCGCTTTGATCTGCCCGCCACTGGACTGGGCACCATAGAAACGATGAAGGAAGTTAACTGTTCGGTGCTTGCCGTTGAGGCTGGTCAGTCCCTGCTGTTTGACCGCCAGCAGATGGTTTTGGCGGCAGAAAAGGCGGGCATTGTCGTTGTCGGAATTGAAGAGTTGGCAGACGGCACCCTCGACTATTAAGACTTTCTCTGTGCAATACTGCCGGGTCAATGACCGTCGGTTGCAGCCAAAATCCCTTATTCAGAGCGCTAACCAGGTGATTCTATGCAGGCGATGATACTTGCTGCAGGATTTGGTACCAGGCTGAAACCGTATAGTCTGATAAAACCAAAACCGCTCTTTCCTGTTCTCAACAGGCCGCTTCTGCTGGCAACCATTGATCATCTCAAATCCTCGGGGTTCTCCCGAATAACGGTAAATTGTCATCATCTCGGCGAGCAGATCAGGATAGCAGTCGAACAGCTCGATGGGGTCATCATCCAGGAAGAAAAGACGATACTTGGTACCGCAGGAGGTTTGCGCGAAGCACTTGAACGTCTCGATGATGAACCGTTGCTGGTCACAAATGGCGACATCTATCACGATGTCAAATTCAGGGAAATATATACGAGCCACATAAATAGTGGTGCTGATGTGACCATGGTCCTGCATGACTATCGGCGCTTTAACACGGTATCAGCGGTAGAAAATTGTATCACCGGATTTCATCATGACCAGCAGAATCACTATCGGGCCTATACCGGTATCCAGGTGATCAACCCTCACATTTTACAAGAGATAAAAAAGGGGGAATACTCCTGCATTATTGATCACTATCGGCATATGCTCAAAGGTGGAAAAATAATAAATGCTTTTGTCGCAGAAGATATCTGCTGGAGCGATATGGGAACCCCGCAGGATTATCTGGCCCTGCACGAGTCCCTTCTGCTTGGAAAGATGGTGATATGGCCTGAATTGCTGGTACATCCGGAAAACGGTCTGCTCATAGACAAGCGTTGTGTTTTGGGACAAGGCTGCAGGTTTGACGGGTGGAACTGTGTGGGTAACGCATCTCTTGGTGATTATGTGCAGCTGAGCCGATCGGTGGTCTGGGACAGGGCTCGGGTACCGTCTTATTCCCGGATAAACAGCAAGATCGTTTTGCCCCAGTAGAAGGGGACAAATCACGGTGATATGATGGAACATCCAGACTCTATTGAACAGCGGATAACGAGCCTTTTGGAAAAGGAGCTCTATGCCAGTCTGCAGCCTCTTGGAAACCAGGAGAAAACCGTATTTCAGTGGTTGAGCGGAGACGGGTCATCACGGAAATTTGTCCGGGTTTTAAGGCGGAATGAATCGGTCTGTATTGCTGTATTGCCGCCTTCCAGCAGCAAAAAAGACATGGCTGAATTTCGATCTGCTCTGGAGATCGGAAGACATCTCCATAAGGTCGGGGGAGCTGTTCCGGAGATACGTGCGGTCGATGAAGGTATTGGCCTGATACTTTTTGAGGATTTTGGCGACACCAGGCTGCATGATATGCTGGCAAGTGATCGGCAACAAACATTGGAGTTGTATCGGCAGGTGGTCAAAGAACTGGTTGATCTGCAGGTCAGAGGTCGGCGAGGCTTTGACCAGAACTGGTGTTATGATACGTCTGCGTATGATCGCGAGGTGATGCTTGGTCGTGAGTCGGGGTATTTTTTCAAAGCTTTCTGGCAGGATACGCTTCAGGCAGGTGCGGTAGAAGGCCTGGATGAAGAGTTTGAGGATATTGCCGCCCAGGTGATGAGCTCTTCAGAGCCTTTTTTTCTCCATCGAGATTTTCAGTCGCGAAATATAATGGTCAGCAATGACCGTATCGGAGTAATCGATTTCCAGGCGGGGCGATTGGGCCCTCCCGGCTACGATCTCGCCTCCCTGCTGATCGATCCATATGCTGCACTTTCTGAGAGTGAACAGCAGGACCTCTTCTCTATTTACATCCAGGAGATGAGTGCATATCCTGAAGTGAGCAGAGATAAAATCATACGTTCTTTTCCATTTCTGGCCCTGCAGAGAAATTTACAGATTATCGGCGCCTTTGCCTATCTTTCTGGAGCACTGCAAAAACCGTTTTTCAGACCGTATATAGTACCCTCGCTAAGCATGCTGAGAAAGAGGCTTCAGGAAAAAGAATTTCAGCATTATCCCGTCCTGCAGCAGACTGTTGCGACCGCGATCAGTGCCTACAATCGTCTCGGGTGATGACAATCACGCTCCTTTCGAGTATAGAGACCCACAAAGGAGAATATCTAAGCTATGCAAAATCAAGCAACCCCGATCGTCGCGCTCATCGGCAGACCCAACGTCGGTAAATCAACCCTGTTCAACAGGATAACCGGATCGCGTAAGGCAATTGTTGATCCGACACCCGGGGTCACCAGGGATCGCCAGTACGATCGGGTAAACTGGCGAGGACAGTCATTTATCCTGGTGGATACCGGCGGTATTGATTCTGATCCGCAGGACGCCATGGTCGATGACATCCGTGAGCAGGCGCTGGCGGCACTGGACGAGGCCGATGTCATACTGTTCCTGCTGGATGGGAAGAGCGGACTGATGCCATTTGATCATGAGGTCGTTGATCTCCTCCGGCGGACCAATAAAAAAGTATTTTACGTGGTCAACAAAATTGACGGTCCGGAACTTGAGCACGAGCGGCTGATTTCATTTTATGAACTGGGAATTGATGAGTTCTGGCCACTTTCAGCTGAACACAGTTATGGCTTTTCCAGCCTGATGGAAGGGCTCTGTTCCAGCCTGCCGGAGGATCCGACACCGGCCAATCTGCCTGATAATACGATTCGTATGGCCTTTTTCGGTCGGCCCAATGTCGGTAAGTCTTCGATGATCAATAAAATTCTGGGCCAAGATCGAATGGTGGTCTCCGAGATGTCCGGAACCACCAGAGATTCGGTGGATACACTATTGAGCCATAAAGATAAGAACTACCTGCTGATCGATACTGCCGGTATCAGGCGTAAAGGCAAGACGCGGGAAAAACTGGAAAAATTCAGTATCCTGAAGGCACTGGCGGCACTGAGCCGCTGTGACATTGCTGTCGTGCTGATTGATGCTTCTGAGGGAATAACCGAACAGGATGCCACCGTAATCGGTTACACCCAGGATGCGGGAAGAGGACTTGTGTTGCTGGTCAACAAATGGGACCTGGTGGCCGACGATAAGAAGCGGCAGACCCAGATCATGGAAGAAATTGGCCGGGCTGTGCCGTTCGTGGGGTTTGCACCGCTGCTCAATGTTTCGGCCAAAACAGGTTACGGCATAAAACGTATTTTTCCGTCGGTCGGTTCGGTATACCGACAATATACGGCTAAGATACCTACATCATCACTGAACCGACTCCTTGCCGACGCTGTGGAGAACCACACACCACCAATTTACAAGAACAAAAGACTGAAGTTTTACTATACCTCCCAATTGACCAGTCGGCCGCCAACATTTGTAATTATGACAAATAGTTACAAGGGAGTTCATTTTTCCTATAAACGGTACCTTATCAACCGTTTTCGAGAAGGTCTCGGACTCGACAGGATTCCGCTCAGAATTATCTTTAAAGACAAGAAAGATCAGCGTGAGCGAAAAAAACGCTGAGAAATCTGCTCCGAACGCCTCTTCATCGTCGACCTGAAACAGGAAGTTTCAGGCGCGTGTAGCCTTGTCAAATGCAGCTTTAAATCCGTCTGCAGACCTGGCAATCACCTTATCATCCACACAAAAAGCCAATCGTATATAACCGGGGGCGCCAAATCCTCGCCCTGGAACCGCCAGAATTTTCTCTTCCTGCAGGTACGAGCAGAAAAGCACATCATCATCAATGGGTGCTTTTGGGAAGACATAGAAGGCACCCTTGGGTGGTATAAAATCAAACCCTGCAGTCGATAAAATTGAGCAGAATGTATCTCTTCTGTGTTGATATATGGTGTCATCAATTGATACGTCCTGAAGCCCTGCGACAACCCGCTGCATGAACGCTGGTGCATTGACGAAGCCGAGTATCCGGGTGGCAAGCGTCATGGCATCGATGATAGCTGTTTTGTCATCAGCTTCAGGGTGGAGAGCCAGGTAGCCAATACGCTCACCCGGTAGCGACAAATCCTTTGAAAATGAGGACAGCACGATACTGTTGCGAACATACTGAAAAATCGGAGGTACCTCGTTATTGTCGAAAACAATTTTCCGATACGGCTCGTCGGAGATAAGGTAAATGGAGGTACCAAAGCGGTTACCGGCTTCATCCAGAAGGTTGCCAAGAGCGATGATTGATTCTTTACTGTAAATCTGCCCTGTCGGGTTATTCGGTGAATTAATGATTACCGCTCGTGTTTTATCGCTGATCGCCTCTTCAATTGCCTCAAGGTCCAGGTTGAACTGCTTGTCGGTCTGTACGACTTTGCCGACACCGCCGTGATTGTCTACATAGAAGCTGTATTCAACAAAGTAGGGGGCCAGCAGGATGACCTCATCACCGGGATTGAGAATGGCCTTCATGGTAACGTTCAGGGCGCCGGCGGCACCGCAGGTCATCAGCATATCACCATGATCAACGGTTATGCCCTGCTCAGCAGACATTCGGGCTGCCACTGCCTGCCGTACCCACGGCAGACCACCGTTTGGCATATATGCATGCTGGCCAGGTGCAGTTTCCTTGGCTGTTTCAATAAGGATTTCCCTGAACTGTTGTGGTGGAGGAACATCCGGGTTACCGAGACTGAAATCAAAGACTTTGTCCTGTCCATATTTCGCTTTTAATCGCGCTCCTTCCTCAAACATCTTTCTGATCCAGGACGACTTTTCACTAAAGTTTTTCATTTTTTCAGAAACTGCCATGTTCATATCTCCAAATAAACGCGTAGGTTACAATGTGGCTGACCAATTGTCTGATACCTGCTTGATTTAAACAGATTTTCGTTTAAAGAACTCGTATGCCGCATTGAGTTCTTTCATCTTTTCTTCGGCAACGCCTTTGAACTCGTCTCCAAGATGACTCACCTTGTCGGGGTGATATTTCATGCTCAACTGGCGATAGGCTCTCTTGATCTCAGCCATGTCTGCACCGTCATCGAGTCCAAGGGTTGCATAATAGCGTGCTGCCGATTCATTCGATTCATCTGCACTTCGCTGTCTCTGGTAGCGATATTTTGCTTCAATAGTGCGGTGATCATATTCAGATATTTCCAGAAACGCTGCTATCTTACGAGCCGATGCCAGCTCATTTTCAGGAACGGGATCTTTGGTATAGACGATCTGGTAAATGAGCTCCAGCAGGATCAGTCGCGGTTCGTAGGCGAAGGTTGAGCGAAATTCCTGCAATAAAGTTTCAAGAGAATCCGTGGAGCTTGTCGCCTCTTTAATCAGGTTTTTAACCCAGTTCATCTGGGTTTGGTTATAGCGGAGGTTCAACTGGAAGAACCGTTGAATTGTCTGTACCTCGTCACGTGAGACATGCCCATCGAGCTGGGAAATTTTCACCAGTATATGGACAAGAAGCCAGACAAAACGGTTATGACTCTCTGTCTGTGACGACTCATATGTGGAAACCTGCCGCTGCACCCAGTAACTGAATCCCCAGAACAGAGCAACAAAGAGCAAAATACTTGCCAGCCCGGAAAAGAAGAGAAAGCCCATCAGATTAATAAGGGCTGGTGCTCCTCCGGAAACGAAGACTATCAATAATATGATGAGAAGGCATCCTCCGCATCCTGGCGGCTGCTGTTGTCGATATCTCATTTAGTTTTCACGTATTTAAAATATTATAAGTATTAGGTATTCTATTAAGATTCAAAAATTGCTTCGATAAATTCATCAGCATCAAAATCACGTAAATCGTCTATCTGCTCACCGACGCCGATAAAGCGGATTGGTGTCTTCAATTCTTTTGCAATGTTTGCCACAATGCCACCTTTGGCGGTACCATCCAGCTTGGTCAAGGCAATACCGGTCACTCCGACAGCTTCATTGAACAGAACTGCCTGGGAAATACCATTCTGACCGGTTGTTGCGTCAATGACCAGCAGGACTTCGTGCGGTGCTCCGACAAGTTGCTTGCTCATTACCCGCTTGATCTTTTTGAGCTCTTCCATGAGGTTTGCCCGGGTATGCAGCCGGCCGGCGGTATCGACCAGAACGACATCATACTCTTTGTTCATCGCTACTGCCATGGCATCGTAAACAACCGAAGACGGGTCTGCACCCTCCTGCTGGGCGACGACCCGCACCTTGTTTCTCTCGCCCCATATCTTCAGCTGTGATACAGCAGCGGCTCTGAAGGTGTCAGCCGCGACCAGCAGTACCGACTGACCTGAGTTCTGGAATTTTCTGGCCACTTTGCCAATGGTGGTGGTTTTGCCGACGCCATTGACACCGATGACCATGATCACGAACGGCCCCTCTTCAGGCATGACCAGTTCGCCAGGCTGGTCATGATCAACAATTATGGCTTTAATCTTGTCTTTGATAATAGTTTTGAGGATCTGGGGATCAGATAGCGCATCTCTTTTTACTCTCCTGCGCGCCGATTCAAGGAGTTCTTGTGTCGTCGAGATGCCAAGATCTGCTGTTACCAGCAACTCTTCGAGATCATCAAAGAGGTCTCCGTCAATCTGTTTTTTACCGAGAAACAATTCATCTATTCTGTGGGTAAACGACTCCCTGGTTCTGCTCAGTCGATCGGAGAGCTTTTTGAAGAGCGATGGTGATTTCTGCGCTGGTGGTGTTTGCTGTTCAGCAGGACTCGCTTTTACCTCTGTGGTTACTGGTTCTGTTTTGGTCTCAATTGGAGCGATTGCAATGTCCGCGGGTTCGTGCGGATCGCTTGTCTCTGTCTCTTTTCCTCTCCCATTAACAACAGATCCCTGAATATCCACAGCTGATTGCCTGTCTGCCAGCTCATCTTCGTTCTTGTCAGTTTGCTCTTTGGGGGGCTGGATCGATGTCGCTGCAGTGGAATCAGCAGGCGCTTTAATCGCTTCCTGACCCACTGCCTCTGTGGTCTCTTCATCCGCCTGCAAATCAGCCGGTTCAGCCGGATCAGGAGCCGGTTCCTCCTTTCGTTTCTTTTTAAACCAACCAAGCATTATTGTGAGTCCTCTCTATCTTACACGGAGACTGTCATTCAAAAATCAGACAGAACGGGTTGCAGCGTCGGGACAGAAGGTTATCTCTGTGAGTTTGCTCCCTGCTGCCAAACGCAATATATTACGGACTATCGGTCAATAACGCAACAAAAAGAGCTTGTTGAAAAATTTGTGCTGCAGATAGGGAAAATATCAGATCGAATATGAATTTGTTTGCAATTAGTACAGCCAGCATTAAGGTAGTATCGTCATTTACCATTGCAAAAGCAATATACACATAGAACGCAGCGTTTGGTTATTATCAGGAGGAAGTATCATGTCTCAATCATGTGGCAGCAGCAGTTCATGCTCCAGTGGAAATGCAGCATCATGCGGTTCTAACGAATCACAACAGGCGGCACTTGCGCAGCAGGAAAATGCAATAACAAGATCGCTTGGGAAAATTAAAAATAAAATTTTAGTCATGAGCGGCAAGGGAGGGGTTGGTAAATCGACCGTCTCGGTTAACCTCGCCTTAAGTCTGGCTAAGCGGGGCCACAAGGTTGGCCTCATGGATGTAGATTTGCACGGGCCTGACGTGGTCCGAATGCTGAATTTGAAAGGTACCATTCAACCGCCCGATTCGCCAGACGGCCTGGTGCCGCCTCTTGAATACAATGAAAACCTCAAAGTCGTCTCTCTTGAGTACATGATGAAGGATCGCGATGAAGCAATCATCTGGCGCGGTCCCCTGAAAATCCAGGCAATCAGGCAGTTTGTGGCCGACATGGACTGGGGTGATCTTGATTACCTTATTGTCGATGCTCCTCCCGGAACCGGTGATGAGCCGCTTTCTGTTGCCCAGACTATTCCGAATGTGAAGGCGATCGTGGTGACCACCCCACAGAACGTTGCACTGGCCGATGTACGAAAATCGATAAATTTCTGTAAAACGGTGAAGGTCGATATTACCGGTGTTATTGAGAATATGTCTGGTTTCGTCTGCCCCCACTGCAACGAGACCGTCGATATCTTTAAATCAGGCGGCGGAGAGCAGGTGGCCCGAGAATTTGACCTGCCATTTCTCGGTCGTGTACCGATGGACCCGAAAGTCGTGATCGCCGGAGATGATGGTAAACCATACCTCTCTTCTGCAGAAGACAGCCCGGCCGTTTCTGCCTTCTCGAACATTGTCACCGCTATCGAAACACGTTTACCGCCGGTAGCGGCTCCAGTTACCCTCAACATGTCGGCAAGCGCTGGGGACTGTGGATGCGGCTGTAGCTCGGCCAAGTGAGATTGCTGGTTATTGTCCTGACATGGTCGGATCTTTGGTCTGACCATTCATTAACTATGATTCCAACTGGTTAGCGGATTATGAAAGTAGAACAGCATATTGTAGGTACGATGGGAGTCTGTTGCTATATCCTTAGCTGCGAGAAAACCAAGAAAGCTGCAGTTGTCGATCCAGGAGGAGATGAGCAGCGGATTCTGGATATTATCAGGCAGGAAAACCTGGACGTGGAATATGTAATCGATACCCATGGACACCCCGATCATGTCTGCGGTAACAGGAAAATAAAAGAAGGTGCCGGTGGTGATATCGTCATGCATGAGGATGATGATGACTTTTTCTCACAGCCGAATATCAAAAACTACTTCTCAATGCTTGGTCTGGAGGAATCTCCTCCGGTTGACCTCAGGGTGAAGGAAGGGGATTTTATCAAATTCGGTACCGTTTCGCTCGAGGTCATTCATACCCCGGGCCATACGCCGGGTGGTATTTGCCTTTATAGTGAACCAGATTTGATTACCGGTGATACCCTGTTTGTCGGCGGTATTGGCCGAACTGATTTTCCCGGTGGCTCTCACCAGGACTTGATCAGCTCAATTAAAAACAAGTTGCTGGTCCTGCCACCCGAGACTGTGGTCTGGCCGGGACATGGATATGGGGGAAGCCGCTCGACACTGGAAGAAGAAGCCCGCTCAAATCCTTACCTGAGATAATCTCCTATCAGCTGAGTCCTGCATATGCGTGAAATTGTTCTTGGTACAGCCGGTCATGTTGACCATGGCAAGACGAGCCTGGTAAGAGCACTTACCGGGATTGAGACCGACCGACTCAAGGAGGAGCAGAAGCGGGGAATTACCATTGAGCTGGGGTTTGCCTATCTCGATCTGCCGTGCGGGCACCGACTGGGAATTGTCGATGTCCCGGGGCACGAAAAATTCGTAAAAAACATGGTTGCCGGAGTCACCGGCATGGACCTGCTGGCCTTTATCATTGCCGCTGATGAAGGCATCATGCCCCAGACACGCGAACACTTCGACATCTGCAGATTGCTCGGTGTTAAACAGGGGTTAGTTGTCATTACCAAAAAAGATATGGTCGATGAAGAGTGGCTGGAACTGGTCACTGAAGAAGTCAACGAATTCTGCCAGGGCAGTTTTCTTGAAGACGCACCGATCATCCCCGTATCATCAGTGACCGGGGAAGGTATTGACCAGGTCATCGAGACCATCGATCGGCTTGTTAAAAAACATCAATTTTCAGAATCGTTCGGACCGTTCAGGCTCCCGATAGATCGAGTCTTTGCCATGAAGGGGTTTGGGGCCGTGGTCACCGGAAGCTCCATTTCCGGTCGGGCCGCCATCGGGGATGAGATGCGCTTTTATCCATCCGAGAGAACGGCAAAAATTCGAGGGATCCAGGTACATTCAGAAGCGGTTGATATGGTCGAGGCGGGTCATAGAACTGCCGTCAACCTCCAGGGTGTAGATATTGATGAGATCCAGCGAGGGATGGTTGTTGCGCCCCCGGGCAGCCTCGACAGCAACTACATGCTTGACTGTTCAATTCTCTATCTTTCATCAAATACCAAACCGCTGAAACATCGCAGTCGGGTCAGGGTGCATCTTGGCACTGCGGAACTGATGGGGCGGGTATCTCTTCTTGACCGTGACGGATTGAAGCCCGGTGAGGAATCTTTTGTGCAATTGCTGCTTGAGGAGCCGGTCGCAGTATGGCCGGGCGATCGCTATGTAATCAGGAGCTATTCTCCTGTTGCAACTATTGGTGGTGGCGAGGTGCTCGGAAATCAGTCGGGCCGGAAGCGTAAGCGGCTGACAGAAAAAGACCGGGCATATAATTGTCAGGTTTTTGATGTGCTTTCTTCTGGAACTGCTGAAGATAAGGTTCTGCTGCACCTGAAAGAATCAGGTATGGCTGGGCTTACCTTTGGCGATCTGGCAATCAGGACCGGTCTGTTCGGCAAACAGTTGAGCAAGATTCTTAACGAGCCGTTGTCCGCAAAACGAATGGTTGTGATCGATTCCGCAACGCAACGATACGTGCTCCGTGAGATAGCGGACGAGGTGGTAGCGACGATTCTTCTTTCACTCGGCCACTACCACAAGGCAAATCCTTTGAAGGACGGTCTGTCGAAAGAAGAGTTGCGTTCCGGGTTCCCGCAGATCGTCGATCCCAAGGTGTTCTCCTATTGCCTCAATGATTTGATACGCAAAAAGCAGGTAGTTCAGGAAGAATCGGTCATCAGGTTGACCGATCACCAGGTAGCCCTGAAGGCAGATGAGCAGAAACTCAAGAAAGATATGGTAGACTGGTATGTGACAAAGGGACTCAAAACTGCCACAATCAAGGAAACAGCGGAAGCGTTTAGCGACTACCCAGACCCGTTGATCAAAGAGGTTCTTGGTATCCTTTTGAAAGAAGGGGTGCTGTTAAAAGTAAGTGAGTCTCTCTATTATGATGCGCAGGCGCTTGCAAAACTGCAGGCAGAGGTTGTCGCATTCATGAAATCTGAGGGTGAAATAGATGCCCCGCGCTTTAAAAACCTGAGCGGACTGAGCCGGAAGTTTTCGATTCCGATTCTTGAATATTTTGACCGGACCAAGTTGACCATCAGGGTCGGTGATAAGCGTATTCTGCGAAAAAAAGGCTGATAACCGGTTACCCTCATCAAGACGAGCAGCGTTCTGCTCTGTTCATATAACGCTTTGCAGTCTCCAGGTTGTACTCAACTCATCTGCTTCCAAAAAATCTTCAAGATCTTTGAGGTTTTCTCGGAAATCTTCACAGACTCACTGATCGCCATGCCTGGTATGGCGATGACGCTGCCCGTTTGAGATACCAGAACAGGGTACCTGTATCTTTCATGCTGCGGAATTTTTCTGTCTGAGAAGAAGCGTGCTATCTTCTTTTTCCCCGGTGCCCCAAGGGGATGAAAGAGCTCGCCAGCAGCAGGTGCGCGCAGAACCAGGGGAAATGGTGCCTTGTGAGCGTCGATATATTGGGTCTTGGTTTCGCCGGTTTTATACTGGTCACTCGGTGAGATAAAGAGGGTTTTCCCCAGCAGCGGGACTCGATACTCACCGACTCCTACGATAGTTACTTCCTCTTGAAAGCTGTCTGCCTGGCGGTGCCGAACATTTCTGTCGCGGAGGCGGGAGGAAAAGACAATTTCATCAGCAGTCCTGATAATCCGTAGCCCGCCGGAGAAATGGATTGTCGTTCCGGTACGTCCCTGTTCCGTCAGTTTTATTATTTCCTCGATTGCCTGAAATGTTGGCGGGCAGCCTGCCTGCCAGAACAGTTTTTCGAGAACTCTGCGCCGAAGCGCTGCTGCGAATTCCATGAAGACGTTTATCCGGTAGGAACGTTCATACGACGAAGAAAGGGAAGCTGCACGGTCTTTAACGACACGGTGATAGTGGCTTTCTGTCAACTCGTCCAGATAACTGTCCTCTTCACTGAGGATAGCGGCCGTGTTGAGAACGGTCTGTCTGATTGATGGATTGAACTCCTGTTCAAGCAGTGGGATGAGCTCGAGTCGAATCTTGTTGCGAAGATATGCCCGGGATACGTTACTGCTGTCTGTGCAGAAAGGTAGATCTGCTGTGGCCAGGTAGTCAAGTATTTCTTCTTTTGAGCTGTTCAGCAGCGGCCTGATTATATGTTTGTTCTTGACGCGCATTCCGGATAACCCGTTCATGCCGCTCCCCCGAATCAAGCGAATCAGGACCTCTTCTACCTGGTCATCTCTGGTATGGCCCAAGGCGACGAGATCTGCCTGATGCTGGTCCATCAGCTGGTCGAGCGCTTCAAAACGAAGTCTTCGAGCACAGGCTTCAGGAGATTCTCCACTGGCCATCCTGACATTCTGGACATCGACAGATCTGCTGTCGAAATCTATATTGAATGAGTTGCAGAGTTGTTTTACATGCTGCAACTCGGCACCTGTTTCCAGAGGTCTCAGTTTGTGGTCGATATAGACCGCGGCCTTGACAGATTCTGGAAATAGATGCACCAGTACGGATAACAGGGCCGTTGAGTCGGGACCTCCCGAGACAGCAACCAGAATGGTCGTGTCATCAGTGATGAGACTGTGTTGTTGAATGGTATCGAGAACAGACTGTTCAAGTGGTTTCATGCCAAAACCAGGTAAAAGTTCATCTGGGCCCGCTTTTATTTCCTAAATAAAAGAGATTGTTATATCATAAGGAATAGATTGAAAAGGTGCAATGTCCACCATCCAATTGCGAAATGAGAATTATTGGAAATGGTTACAGCTGACGATTCAAGAGATCATGAATATGACAAAAAACCCCTATCAAGAAGAGATTAAACACTATCTGGTCCATCACTTTAACCTCCCGCCGGAGCAGATAGCAACCATGCTGCCGAATCTGATTGAAACGCTTGCAGACCATATTGACAATCTTGAGGCGGAACTGGAGCAACAAGACCTGGAGCGGCTCGGCAAGGCCGGACATACGATCAAGGGTGCGCTGCTCAATCTCGGTCTCCAGGAGTGCGCTGATATTGCCTATGACATTGAGACAAATGGAAAAGCAGGCAATACCAATGTCAATTATCAGCAGTTGGTGCGATCAATCAGAGAAAAATTGAATTGTTACATCTCCTAGATCAGACAGGTGTGGGAAGAGGTGCTCTTCAGCCTACAGCGCATTCCTGTTCAACCATTTCTTTCTCGCAGCATGGTCAGCAATCGATCATGGATATTATCAAATCCACCATTGGACAGGACGGCGATGATATCGCCTGGTCTGGCCGTGACCTTCAGGTAGTCAATAATAGAATCAGTGTCAGAAAATGAGCGGGCATTTTTTTGATGATTGTGCAGGTCAAGAGCGAGTTGTCTGGAAGAAAACCGATCATTTTCATCGATCACTTTTGTTGGTTCAGGCTCCCTGATCAGGGACAGGTCAGCATGAAGAAATGAGAAAATGTAGTCCTGCTGGAAAAAGGACCGGCGGGAGGTATTTGTCCGTGGCTCGAAAACGGCGATTAACCGATTTTCCGGGTAGGCCTCTTTCAGAGCCTGGAGGGTTTCACGAACAGCGGTCGGGTGGTGGGCAAAATCGTCTATAACCGTTGTGTCGTCAATAATTCCCCGGATCTCCTGTCTGCGTTTAACTCCACTGAAGCTGCGAAGAGACGCTAAGACACGCTCTGCTGAATACCCAAGATGGTGCAAAACCGCAGCCACCGCTGTACCGTTCATACAATTGTGTATTCCTGGATTTTGAATCTCCACTTCTCCAAAAAACCGATTCTTGTAGTGAAGCGGGAAACGGGTGTAGCCCGAGATATAGCTTATCGGGTCAATACGCCAGTCACAGTCAGCTGAGGTTCCGTAGCTCTGGACAGGGCAGGGTGCGTCAGCAACGACCTCAACAACATTCTTATCGTCGAAATTGGCAATAATAAGACCATTGGGGGGCAAGAGCGTGATGAACGTCCTGAATGAGCTCTTGATGGTCTCCAGATTATCAAAAATATCTGCATGATCAAATTCGAGTGAGGTGATGACGGCGACTTCGGGCCGGTAGTGGAGGAATTTAGAAACCTTGTCAAAAAATGCTGTATCGTACTCATCTCCTTCAGCAACGAAAAAAGGGCCGTTGCCGATACGATAGTTAGACTTAAATTTTCGCAGGATTCCGCCAATCATAAAGGTTGGATCCGCGCCAAGATCATCCAGTGCCGAAGCAAGCATGGCGCTTGATGTTGTTTTACCATGTGTCCCGGCAAGAACCAGAGAGCGACGCGAGTCTATAAAGAAGTGACCGAGTGCCTGCGGCATCGATATGTAGGGGATACCCTTGTCGGCCAGTGCCTGCGCTTCGGGGTTGATCTTGGTGATCACATTGCCGACAATGACGAGATCCGGCTCACCGGACAGGTTCTCCGGCTGATACCCGGAAAAGGGATAAATCCCCAATTGTTCAAGAAAATCTGACATGGGGGGATACACCTGGCTGTCAGAACCGGTAATGTAAAATCCGCGATCCTTGAGCATTCCTGCCAGCGCTGCCATTGCCGTTCCACAGATACCCATGATATGGATTGTCTTAACCCGCTCGGGAACGATGTTGCGTGAGGGGTCGAGTTCTTTAATCGATTCAGTCATTGTTGTGTACAGTTTCTTCTATAGTCCTGTGGATATCCTTGAAGGTTTCATCGAAGGTTGAGGGGGAGAGCCTTCCCACTTCAATGAATTTTACCGCAATTTCTTTTGTCATCTTGAGAATAGTATCATCAGAGATCGTCTGTTCACTTTTCCTGGATTGCTCCGGTCCACTGACGGTGCGAGCCATTGTTAAATCCTCCACTATGGCAGATAATCGCCTCTGCTGCAGGAAGAAGGCCAATTCGTCGCGAAGCAGCAGAGGCGAACCAAACAGAAAGAACCTGCCAAGCCCTTCCTGAGGTATTGTGTTTTCAGATAACAATTATTTCCTTTGTGATGAGGTATAATATGGACGATGATCTTTGGCAACCAGTCGTATCATTTCTTTAACAGATCCTCAACCCGTGTACCATTGGTAATGGATGATTATCTCACTGTAATGAGTGCAGCAGTAGGGACGGTTTCTGGTAGGCGAGAAAAGAGAGGAGCCGTGCTGGAAGAAGAAATAAGATGTTATGACTCAGACACCAGACTCCGTCATAAACTGGCTGGGGGACAAGGATTCGAACCTTGATAAGCGGAGTCAGAGTCCGCTGCCTTGCCATTAGACCATCCCCCAGTTCTTTGGTACTCGTGGAACAAAGATATATAAAATATGAGCCTTGTGCTGTCAAGCTAAAAACTAGTTGATCGGCTCGGTTCAGCTGACAACAAAACCTGCATATCCGACCACTTGATCCAGATCTCCTGAGGTTTCACCAGAGTCAGTATACCCAATCAGCCGGGCAGTGGTTGCCCCGAGCTGTTTTGACACCATCAGGGTGATGGTAACCGGGATGAAGCCGCACATGGAAATATTGTTTTTTACGACTGTCTGGTATAGCCCATGTGGATCAAGATCAATTATTCTGTCAAGTGCCTGTTGGTCTTTGCTGGTTGCTGATGCCCTCGATTCATAATGGGACATATCGGTTGAGGCGAGCAGGAGCGGCCGGCTGTCTGACTGCTCTATAGTCGCAGTTATCGCATCTGCAACAATTTGACAATCTGAATAGGTTAGCTGAGAGACCGCAATCGGTACGATTTTGAGGTTGTTCCTGAATGTCTGTAAGAACGGAACCTGAACCTCGAGTGAGTGTTCATGCAGGTGTGGTCTGTCATCTTCGCTGATCAGCGGTGAGCAGGTGACAAGTTTTTGCGCAAACAATCTGTCAATTGGCACCACGCCCTGCGGCATGTTCCAGTCAGTCGTTGAAATGGCAACCCGATCGCCCAGGCCATGGTGGTTGGGACCAATGATAACGACGCACTCAGGGATTTCTGCTGAACTGATCGTTTCACAGGCCAGTCTGCCAGAATAAATATAGCCGGCATGCGGACAGATGAGTGAAAGTGCCTTTTCTTTCCGAACAGATGATGTGGGCATCAGCTGATCAATCATCTTTTTAAGTGATGAGTGGGAGCCGGGATAAAAACGATCGGCTACAGCCGGTTGTCGATTCATGTCATCCCCCGTAGAGTTGTTTATTCTTTCTTAACGGTCCAACTGGTCCCTTCTGTACCATCCTTGAGCTCGATATTGTGGGCGAGGAGCCTATCACGTATCTGGTCACTGAGTTCCCAGTTTTTTGCCTGCCGTGCCTGATAACGCTGTTCGATGAGTTGGTTGATGGTATCCTCATCAATGTCAATGCCCTTGAGCACCGACTTTTTGCGATCATCGAGAAACGCTTCTGCCGACTCGTTTAAGAGGCCCATAATCTGTGCTAATTTGACGAGTGAAGAGACACTCTTACCGACAACCAGCAGGTCGTCAGCTGACTGGTGTGACTGAGATTTTCCTATAACTTTATTGATTATCTTAGTCGCGTCAAAGAGATGACCGATCGCCTGTGCACTATTGAAATCGTTGTCCATCGCCTGCTGAAACCGACTCTCCAGCGAGACCAGCTTGTCTGTTTCCTTGCTGGTCAGAACGGACAGGGCCGCCGGATCTTCCTGCTGTTTTAACCTGTGGTACCCTGCAACACATTCATAAAGCCTTGTCAGGCCACTCTCGGCATCCTGCATCGCTTGCTCAGAATATTCAAGCGGGTTACGATATTGGGTTGAAAAAACAAAGAGTTTCAACACCTCCGGATGAAACTTTTTCGAGAGTTCCCTGATGGTAAGGAAATTACCAAGCGATTTTGACATCTTCTCGGTTTCTGATGTCTGCTCGTTGCGAACCGTTACAAAACCGTGATGGATCCACATGTTAACAAATGGCGCATTGTTAGCTGCCTCGCTCTGGGCAATTTCATTCTCGTGGTGAGGAAAGACCAGATCCTTGCCACCACCGTGAATATCAAAGGTGTCGCCAAAGTACTTTTTACTCATTGCTGAACATTCAATATGCCACCCCGGGCGACCAGGTCCCCAGGGGCTTTCCCATGCCGGTTCTCCAGGCTTGGAGCTTTTCCACAGGGCGAAGTCCATCGGATGCTTTTTCTTCTCGTTGATGGATATGCGGGCACCTGCCTGCATATCATCAAGATTTCTGCGGGAGAGTTTGCCATATTCACGAAATTCGCTGACGGAGTAATAGACATCACCCTCAACCGCATAGGCCTTGCCTTTTTCTATTAACGTGGAAATAAGAGAAATCATCTCAGGAATATGTCCCGTTGCCTTTGGTTCAATATCGGGTCTGTCCAACCCTAGAAAATCCATATCGATATAAAATTCATCGATAAACCGGTTGGCCAGTTCCTCTGAGCTGGTCCCCTGCTCCTGGGCACGTTTGATAATTTTATCGTCTATATCAGTAAAGTTGCGGACAAAGGTTACCTGGTAGTCTCGATAGCGAAGGTACTTGACAATCATATCGAAGGCAAGAGACGATCGGGCATGACCGATATGGCAGTAATCATAGGAGGTGATACCACATACGTAGAGCTTGACATGGCCAGGTTCGATTGGTGCCAGGGGTTCCTTTTTGTGGGTGAGGGTGTTATAAATTCTGATGCTCATGGCAATGTGTGAAATTCCTGTAATGATAACATTTTAAAATCAATCAGCCTGATCCTGAAACAAGTACTGAGAATCAAGCTATAGTATGGGTACGATTGTATAAATCACTAAACTTAATCTTATTGACGGGAAAAGACAAGAATGATAGGTGGAAATAAGGTGGTTAAACCGTGGCGGGAGACCTTGAAGGCATGGTCCCATCCCCGGGTTATCACCATGCTGTTTCTCGGATTTTCAGCAGGTATACCCATTCTGCTCATATTTTCTACATTGTCAGCCTGGTTACGTGAGGCCGGAGTCGAACGGGGTGCGGTAACCTTTTTCAGTTGGGCTGCATTGGGATATTCCTTCAAGTTCGTCTGGGCACCGCTGATTGACAGAATGCCTTTGCCGATACTCACCAAACTTCTTGGTCGAAGAAGAGGATGGATGATCGTCTCCCAGTTGGCTATCATGGCGGCCATTTTCTGGATGGCGTCCATTGACCCGTCTGTTTCTCAATCCCATCTGGCCGCCATGGCATTTGCGGCAATCTTGCTCGGTTTTTCCTCGGCGACCCAGGATATCGTCATTGATGCGTTTCGAATCGAATGCGTCGAGCAGGAGATGCAGGCGCTGCTCTCTGCTACCTATATTGCCGGATATCGGATCGGGATGCTTGTCGCCGGAGCCGGTTCTCTGGCTCTGGCCGGTTACCTTGGCACAACCGTTGATACCTATCAGTATCGTGCCTGGCAACTCACCTATTACGGGGTCGGTTGCTGTATGCTGATTGGCATTCTGACCACCCTGATGACCTCCGAACCAAAAAGGGGAAATACTTCGCAGGTACTTGTCTATTCAACTGCAGAGTACCTTCGGTTTTTCGCGCTTTTCCTCTGTGTGGTCTCTACCTTCGCGCTGGTGTTTTTTTACGGGGGGTCGATAACCGGTAGCATGAAAGCGATGGTTACTGAATCCACGCCGATTGCGGCGCGGGTGATTGGTTTTTTTCTGGAAAGTGGTCGACTCTTTGTTGCGCTGATCTGCGCGTTGCTGGTGGCTCGGGTACTGGTCATGCTCAAGCTTGTGGACAGTGGCATGGTTGACGACACCTATGTTGAACCGGTCAAGGATTTTTTTAAACGCTACGGTTTGAGAACAGCAGTGCTGTTATTGTTGCTGGTCGGTTTTTATCGGGTATCGGATATTGTGCTTGGCGTGATCTCAACGGTATTTTATCTGGATCTTGGTTTCAGTAAAATGGAGATCGCTGCAATTGTTAAAACATTTGGATTGCTGATGACAATCGTCGGCGGTTTCCTTGGTGGTATGCTGACGGTACGATTTGGTATCCTGAAGATTCTTTTTACCGGGGCGGTGTTGTCTGCAGCGACCAATGTGCTTTTTATGCTTTTAGCAGGCAGCGGGCCTGACCCATTGTTGCTCAAGGTAGTAATTGGGGCTGATAACCTGGCGGCCGGATTGGCGTCTGCAGCTTTTGTGGCGTTCCTGTCAAGCCTGACATCAATTTCTTTTACTGCCGTACAGTATGCGGTCTTCTCTTCAATTATGTCCCTTTTTCCTAAATTAATTGGCGGATATTCGGGCACCATCGTAACCAGCATCGGCTACCCGTCATTTTTTCTGTGTACCGCTTTAATGGGAATTCCGGTAATTTACCTGATTTGGCTGGTACGGGACATGAAGTGAGCACACCAATACGTGCTGGAGCAAAACAAAGAAGGATAAAGGATAAACCTGAATAATCGAGCGTTCAACTCCTGCTACATTGGGCGGTGGTCCAGGTGAGACTGCAACGCCAGTGAGATTCGATCGTCGTGAAAAGAGAGACCCGCTTGGTAGCCGCTATTGTTCAGAAGTGGGCGGCACCAGCGTATCATCGCCGCGCCGGAGCGCAGATGCTCGGGAAACGTGTCGTCCAACGAGCAGGTGACCGTTGTGTCTCTGTTCAACTGCGTTGATGCCAGAAGCCTTATTCCGCCCTGGCTGAAATCCACGACTTGGGCTGAGAGCTGAGGGGAAACATCTTCAATATACTCGTCGGCCTGAACAATGGTAATCTTCTGGAATCCGGATTGCCGGTCAAATTGTCTCCGTTCGGAGACAATGTGGTATAATTCCATCTCTTCTGTGCTGTTATTGACACGGTGCTGGTCACATTGGCTATAATTGCCGGATTTGCAGAATGAGTCGATATAATCATCAAGTGGAATAAAGAGGCCTTCAAGAGATAGCTTGCAATTACCAGTAGTTGGGGACCAAAACGGACAGCTTGGATATCTGTTTTTTGTCATGGCTGGCCTCTATGTAAAGATTAAGAGAGATAAATTCCCAAAATCATTTGCAGTTTTTATGCCAGTATCACTTATGGTCTTTTGGTGAGATATTGTACCGCTTCATTTTATCATAAAAAGCGGTTTTCCCAACTCGCAGTGAATCTGCGGCGGAGGCAACATTTCCCTGGTGTTTATGAAGCGCGTGAACGATGATATCACGCTCAAAATCAGCGATGATATCCTTCATTGACGCATCGCTGTATTTGCTCAGCAGAGATGACACAGAAACAGGCCGTTCCTGATCAGGCTGAGTGTCAAAAATCAGCTCATTCTCGGAGATGATGCTTGATTTAGCCATGAGCACGGCGCGCTGGATTACATTCTCCAACTCGCGCACGTTGCCCGGCCAGTCATGTGAGAGCAGCGTGTTGATTATCGATTTTGGAACAAAGTTGATGTCTTTTTTGAACGCTGTCCGGTAACGTCTGACAAAGTGCGTCACCAGATCGATAATGTCTTCTTTGCGCTCACGCAACGGAGGAATGGCAATATTAATGATATTGAGTCGGTAGAACAGGTCAAGCCTGAACAGGTCTTTTTTGACAGCAGCGGCGAGGTCTGTGTTTGTTGCCGCAATGACCCGTACGTCCACTTTGATGGGACTATTTCCACCAACCCGGATAATTTCTCCGTCCTGCAGAACTCTGAGCAGTGCTGCCTGCATACGTGGACTGATATCACCAATTTCATCCAGAAAGATTGTACCGCCGTCAACAACTTCAAATTTACCGATCTTTCGCTTATATGCACCGGTAAAAGAACCTTTTTCGTAGCCAAAGAGGTCGCTTTCCAGAAGGGAGTCATTAATCGTATTACAGTTGATTTTTAAAAACGGTTTGTTACTGCGACCACTTGTCTCCCTGATAAGGTTGGCGACAAGTTCCTTGCCGGTTCCGGATTCCCCGGTAATGAGTATGGTTGCGTCAGATTTAGATACCTGAAGCACCATGTCTCTAAGATCCTGGAGGATCTTGCTTGAGCCGATAATTGTACCGTTTGGTGGTCGATTTTGGAGATGATCCTGGAGGTTATCAAGCTGGTCTGCCAGTTTTTTCCGGATACGCTCACTTTCCTTCAACCTGTTTATCTTATAGGCGAGGATGGATTCGATATTGGCATGGAATTTTGCCAGTTCATCCTGGTGACGTTTTTGTTCCGTGAGATCCCTGATCGTCAACCAGTAGAGATTGTCTCCTTTATAGCCGTGAAAAGGCGCCACGCAATATTCAAGATGTGAATCATGGATTGCGCCGGAGAGGACATCGGTACTTCTGTTATTGATAAGCGACATATTAACGAGGTTGAGCAATTCAGAAAAAACGGTCTGCTGTCCCGGTTGCTGTTCAAACGTTTGCACTCTGAGATCGCCAAAGAAATTCACAGCGCTTGGGTTCATATACTCGATGGACTTATTGGCATTGACGAGTAATACCATCTCCGGCATTGCTTCGAGCAGTGCCTGCTGGTTACTGGCAAGTCTCTTGAACTCTTTTATTGATTCCGGTGATGACATCACTCTTTCTTTTACGAAGTAAAGGTCCGGTTGACGTTCTCAAAGTTAATTAAACTTTATCATAGACAGAAAGGTAATTAAATAGGCAGGCAATGAAAATTCCTGATTTGTGGAAAATTTGTCCATTTTATTTGAAAAAAAATGGTTGAAGGCATTAAAATTACAACTGGTTATTTGTCAGGCAGCAAATTAAATAAACTGTGCCTAAAAAGTTCTTAAAACCGGAGAAAGGAAAAAATAACCCGAACTAACAGCTCATTTTAATGGTAAATTCACAATTATGTCCTCGAGTGCGCGTTTGGGGACGTAATGTACACCTTGTTCGTCTCTCCAATATTTAATGTCATCAGCTGACGGAAGGTCGGTGATCTCTACTTCCTCTGCCGGATACCCAAGAGCGATGATCAGGGAGAGTTCAAGATTGGCAGGTATGTCAAAATGTTTGATGAGCTCTGGAGAAAAGGCGCCAATGCGGCACCCGCCAATGTTTTTTACCATCGCCCCAAGAAGCAGATTCTGCGTGGCTGTTCCCAAATCGAAATGGGCCTCTTTCTCCGAACCCTTCAACCAGTTACGATTGAGCAGGCAAAAGATATAGCTGCAGGGCCGTTCACCGGCGGCGGGGCCTTTCCAGTTTGTGAGGTATCCCGCCCAACCGATATATGGAAAAATCAACTCACAGGTTTCTGGCTCTGTGATGGGCATAAACTGCCATGGCTGTTGGTTTCTGGCAGACCCTCCGAGCCGGGCAAGTTCAATGAGTTGCCTCACGTCATCGTCAGTTAAACACTGTTGTTCATCAAATCTTCGATACGATCTTGTTTTTTTTATCAGTTCCAGCATTTTCTTCTCCCCTAAAGCAATGATGTCTCCCTGGGCCGACAAGCAAACTCTATATTTACATATCCTTGCTGATGGTTTCAGAGTAGAGGTCAGTCAGGGCTATGTCAGCACGCGAATAACGCTCGCCATCTTTTACCCGATTGATTTTTGAATCTGCAGGTTCGACCCGGTTGGCCGGCACCGACAGTTGGTCGACCAAATAGCCAATTGCATTCTTTTCCCGCTCCCCGGCGAGTATCTGCAGCATGGTATCCGTAACGTCAACCTGGCGTGGTGCTACAGGGACGAACTCGGAGATCTTGTTTATCGGGATGTCGGTTTCTTTAATATCACCATCCTGGTCCGCCAATTGTTGCTCAATCAATTCTAGTTCTGCTGCTTTCTGCTTTTCCCACTCCTGCCTGCGCATCTCGTTTTTCTGCTTGGTCTGCTTTCTCTCAAGCTCGACAAGATTGTTGTAGATGGCGTTATAGTCTTCGACCTTGTCAACGTATCCGGTAATTTTCAGCTTGATAAGCGGATGCGCGCTGAGGAACTCACTGAACCGGTTGAGTCGCTCGATACTTTCACTGGAGATTTGAGAAGATCCGGGGGAAAAAGAGATATATTGGTTGTCAACGAGATCTTTAAAATTATCGTCCGCCAGGAGCAAGGGGTTAATCGATGTTTTGATGATCGAAGTCCCAACATAGCTTAACGATTCAGTTAAAATGGCTGCCTGCTGGTCCCCTGATGTCTCCAGGTCAATAACAAATGTACCGTCTGGCTCTGTGAGCAGTGAGAGCGCCAGGGCCGCAGAACTGCCAGATTCTTTGGGAAGCAGATTGGACACAACAACCTTTGCAGAGTGGTTTTTTTCGCGAGTACCGAACTGAGTCGATGCTTGGATACTTATGGTACCGTTTGATGGGTCGATATCTTTGATTTTTTCGGTAATCTGCTTTGAAAATAGATCCACAGGTAGAGATTGAGCAGTAAAGTTAAACTGTCCAGCTGGTGGATTTTGGACAAGCCTGCCGTTTCCCTCAAGATTAAAGGGATTCCCTTCAATGTTTCCGGTGAGTTCAAAATCGCTGTTACCCTTTGCAACAGGGTATTCGATCTGGTTCAGGTTACCATTGATTGATGTCAAACCAAGGACAAGTGGCGGTAACGTCCGATTGTCCTGGTAGGCGACGGCACCGTTGTTGATGTCAATCTGGTTGATCGAAAGAGAAAACCCAGATACCGTTTCATCCGGATCTGCTTCTTGAGACCCTGGTTCTGGGAGAAAGATGTGGCGAAGAAACACAGAAAGAGGAGTGGCGGGATTGGATTCACCATCTGTTCGAAGCCATGAAAACTCAGGCTCTTCAACCAGAATGTAATTAATTGAGAGTAGCTTGGCTGATTCGACCCATGACATCTTGTCGAACTGTATTTTCGTCGCTTGAAATGCAGGATTTTTCTGGCTGCCAATAACGATATTTTCTGCAGAAAGCGCACCCTGATATTCCTTCTGTGGGTATCGAAATATCCCCTGGCCGGAAAAACGTCCCTGGCTCTGCCTGAACGTCGGGCTGCTGCTGAACCAGGAAAACAACGCTTCCGGTGTTAACCCGGAAAAGGCAATTTCAGTCGAAATCTGCAGCGGCGCAATATGGAGGCTGCCGGTCGTTTTCATACTTCCAGCTTTGTTTACGGTTGCGGTAAAAACAAAATTTTCCTCAATGACCTGTTGCTGTTCAAGGCGGTTTGCCTGGAAAATCGTGTCGGTAAAGTCGAGCGCTTCTATTTTTCGATCCTTGTCGGTAATCCTGACCGTGCCGGAGAAATCTATTCCATGAATGACATGCTGGGTGGGGCGTTCGGAAAAGCGCTGGAAGAGATGCGGCAGGTTTGAACTGTCAAGGACCACTGAACTGTTCTTGAGAAAGACATTGCCAAGATCTGTGATATTGTTGATTCGGCTGACAGGTTCGCAACGCAGGGTCGGGACAGAAAGCCATTCGACCCCATTATCTTTGAGTTTGAGGTTTTTAACGGTAACCTTGGTGCTTTTCAATGTGTAGTCAAACGGTTTTTCTCCCTCGCCATGAAGCGCCAGGCTCAGCAGCCCTGAGACATCGGCAGTGCCATCCACGTCTTTTGAGTCCCTGCCGAGAAATGGCGCAATGATGGCAGCATCAATATTGTTGAGCTGCAGGTTACCGCCGGGCCTGTTCTGTTTGTCAAACTGGCCTTGCCAGGTGAAAAAGGCTGAGGAACTGAGATGCTCTCCACTGAGCCTGAAACTGCTTTCTTTTTCAGACGGCAAGAGATGCGTGTTCGAAAAGTTCTTTATGCTCAACTGGACTGAATGCCAGATTCGAACGGGCTTGTTCTCTCCAGTCGTTTTTATGATTATGTTCCCACCATCGGCGATCAGCAATTTGATTGATATTGAAGGAATCACCTGGAAGAGCGGGTCTTCCGGAGCAGGTCTCATGGTTAATGGCGCGAGATTTGCCAGGGTCTCCCTGGTGATGATACCGTCGCTGCTCAACGTCGGTTCCCGCAAGAGCACACTCTGAATTTCCAGCAATTGGTTGAACGGCTCAAGAGAACCCTCAAACTTTGCAGTTGGAACTTTCAGGCTCAATTTACTGTTTCTTGACTCGAGCGCCAGGTCAGTTGCAGTAAAGCTGAATTGTATTTTTAGTTTACTGCCCTTTTCCTGATCCGGTGAAAAGGATATCTGGAGTTCCCCATTGGCTCTTCCCTGGCTGACATCGATAGGAAGGGATACCGGTAAATAATCAAAATAAAGGGGGATATCTATGTCGTTCAGGTCACAGCTGAGAAGTGTCTGGCGCCCATCTTCACTCCTGCCGCCAAGCGTTGCCTCACCAATCATTTTTATCGGACTGCCGTTAATGACTGCGGAAAAACGGGGATGAATGTAGGTGTCGAGCTGATACGGAAAATTTGATATGGCCGGCAGAGCGATTTCCATCTCTTTTATGTGGTGTGTCTTTGCCGTACTTTTGTCATCAAAAATTATCTGAGAGTCGGAAACCTTGATATTGTTGAATGAGAACAAAAAGGGGAGTTCTGCGAAATCGATGATTCCGGACTGGTTTCTTTTGCTCTGGTTGTGAAGAAGATAGGAAATGTTGTAACGTTTGTTTCTGTCTCGTGTGATCTGGGCGTGCAAACGGTTGATGTCCATGGTGGAGCAGACAAGATCACCGCGTAATAACGACAGGAGATCGAGATTGACAGTTGCCTCTGCGATCGACAGAAAACGAGTCTGCGGTTCGCCATCTTCATCTGTTTCAACGGATATTCCTGAGAGTACCAGCTGGAAATTGAAAGGGTTAAATCGGGCATCGCTTATGGAAAGATTGACATGGAGTTTTTCACCGAGATATTTGGGCAGGCTGTTTTTCGCAAGGTGTGGTAACAGGATAAAGCCAATCGCTGCGTAGATACCGACCGCTGCAATCAGCAGCACCAGGAGCTTGAGTGTTCCACTCGTCGACCTTCGCTTTTGTACTTTCGGCGCCTTCGGGGGTTTCTTTGGTGCACTTCTTTTCTTCTCAGGCACCGTTGCTGATTTTTGATCGCTTGAGATTGAAATCGATCCAAACAGATCACTGGAGTTATCGGCCATGTTCCACAACGTTATCTATAGTTTAAAATCCTTTGTGCTGTGATACTTACTGGGTTTTAGTGAATGGGAGGAGCAGCACGAAGATCGGGAAAAATATTATCAAGGAAGATATGCCTTGCTCTGGTCTATTTTTCAAGGAGAATCATCTATTTTTTAAATAAAGGAACCTTTTTCACAGAAAAAATGAAGAATAGATGATTAGGGACAATCAATAGAAAATCGTTCCTCATCCATAAAAATAAACTGCCTTTTACACTGAGCTTTTAGGGTCCCTGGCAAACAAGAGATTCATACCCGCTGATAAACAGGCCGGTAAAGATTGAAAAAATGAATATTCTATAAATATTATTTTGTAAATCTAGGGTATTACAGGTAAACTAGATAGTGATAAGGTGAATTGCATCCAAAGGCAGGTCTCAATCAGAAGATTTTGCCTGGCTCAGCAGGTTAAAATCGTCTGGAATTTGGGTGCAGAACGGGCGGACATCTCTATTTTTACTTTTTTAAATGTTTGAATTTATAAGATTATTCAGGTGGCAGGATGGTGTTGATATCCTGGTTGTGGCTTTTGTCATCTACCAGCTTATCTCCATTATCAGGGGAACCCGCTCTGTTCAGATGGTATTGGGGCTTGGTGTTCTTGTCGGGGTATACTTCATGGCAAGTATTCTCGAGCTTGCGACCCTGCTCTGGCTGCTTCAGACCTTTCTCAGTTCGCTGTTCATTATTATCATTATCGTTTTCCAGGATGATATCAGACGCGCCCTGACCCAGGTTGGAAAATCTCCGTTCCAGAAAAGCATGGGGATGATGGATAAAGACCTGGAAGAAATAATCCGCACCGTTTTCTATCTCTCCAAAAGACGTATCGGCGCCTTAATCGTCATTGAACGGGACATGGGGCTCCGGGACTATGTTGAGTCCGGATTTGTGCTTGATGCTCGGCTCACCAAAGAAATACTGATTTCCATCTTTATGCCGGTCTCACCATTGCATGATGGCGGTGTTATTATCAGTAAAGGACGGATTCACACCGCCGGAAGTATCCTGCCGCTCACCCAGAACCCCTATATCGATAAGCAATACGGTACCAGACATCGTGCGGCAATCGGTCTCTCAGAGGAGACCGATGCGGTCATCCTTGTTGTTTCAGAAGAAACGCAGGGAATCTCGCTTGTCCAGCATGGTGCAATGACAGCGGTAAATGATGAAATTTCACTTTCCAACAGTCTTCGGGCAATCTTTGTCGGTAAGAACGAGGTGCAGAGCATGAACTGGAGGAGTCTGTTTAATCGAAAATGAAACCATTAAGCATGACATACTGGCGCAAATTTATGGCCAAAGAGTGGTTTCCGATGGTGATCTCTCTGGTCCTGGCGACAATACTGTGGAATCTCGTCGGTGGTGAACAGACGGTCGACAAGAATGTTATGATCCCTGTTGAGGTCATTAACCTGCCAAGGGACCTGGTTATCTCCAACCAGTTCAAGAAAGAAATTGAAGTAAGAGTTAACGGACCGCGGTCCCTGATTCTTGAACTTGAAACCAAGCAGATTACCAGGCAGATAGACTTGTCAAAGGCAGTTCCAGGAACAACGGTTATTCCCAATGATGTGGATTCGATACCGATGAGGCGCGGTATTACCGTTCTCAGGGTACAGCCGTCATCTATTATTTTGTCCCTGGACAAACTGATCCAGAAAAGATTTCAGATTAACCCGGTCACCACCGGTGAACCCTCACCGGGATATATCCTCAAGCGACTCCAGATGGATCCGGAAGTTATTACCATTACCGGACCTGAGACCGTCTTGTCCCGATATGATGTCCTGCGAACCAAAGTCATCAACATAAACGGGTTACGAAATTCCATCCAGCAGCAGGTGCCGCTGGACCTGGAACCGGCTATTGTTGACCTTATCGGTGAGACGACCATAACCGCAGATATTACAGTGGCACTGGAAACAGTTCAAAAACAATACAAGGTGAAGCTTGCGGAGCCGGTAACAAGCGGTGACAAGATTCTTGAGCAGGTTCAGGTTATAGCAAATGTTCCAAAACTGCTGATCGAGAACAAGGTCAATGTTTCTTCTTTGTTAACGGCGATGGTCATCGAAGACCAGGAAAACGGGTTTGGCGTCGTACGCATTCTTCCTTCCAAGGAGCTCACCCTGCCTGTTGAGGTGATCAGTATCGACCCGGCGACAGTGGAACTTGAGAAAATACCGGAACCACCCGGTGTTGAACTGCTCCAGGAAAGTGAAGCCCCTGCAGAAGATCAGCAAGGCGAGCCCGAAAACATTAATCCAGAACCAACGAGTAGCTGATTATTGTGAGACAACTATTTGGTACAGACGGCATTCGGGGCGAGGCGAACAAACATCCGATGACCACCGAAATAGCAATGCAGGTGGGACGGGCGATCGCCTTTATCGTCAAGGATCGTGCCCGCGGGCACAGCATTGTTATCGGCAAGGACACCAGGCTGTCATGCTATATGCTTGAAAATGCCCTGGCAGCAGGTATCTGCTCCATGGGGGTTAACGTGATGCTCGTCGGTCCGTTACCCACTCCAGGTATCTCGTTTATCACCACGTCAATGCGCGCAGATGCCGGAGTCGTTATTTCCGCCTCGCACAACCCCTTCCAGGATAACGGCATCAAGATCTTCGCCCATGACGGCTTTAAACTTCCGGACCGGGTCGAAGAGGAAATTGAGGACCTGATATTCTCCCAGAAAATGGAGGCGCTCAGGCCTGTTGCAGAAGAAGTGGGCAAGGCACGAAGAATCGATGATGCCAAAGGCAGGTATATCGTCTTCCTGAAAAACAGTTTTCCCAAATACCAGACCCTTGATGATTTTCACGTGGTGCTGGACTGCGCCCATGGCGCAACCTATGGCGTTGCCCCCCATGTGTTTGAAGAGCTCGGTGCAAAGGTAACACCACTCGCAACCAATCCGGACGGCACAAACATCAATCGAAAATGCGGCGCCCTCCACCCGGAAATTATGGCAGAGACGGTCAGAAACGTTGGTGCCGACCTTGGCCTTGCCTTTGACGGCGACGGTGACAGGCTGATTGTCTGCGATGAGAATGGTCAGATCGTCGACGGTGATCACCTCATGGCAATCTGCGCCCGGGATCTTCTCAAACGGCGCAAGCTGAAAAAGAAGACCCTGGTGGCAACCGTTATGTCCAACATGGGGCTTGAGGTGGCCATGGAGAACATCGGTGCAAAGATGGTCAGAACCGCAGTCGGTGACAGATACGTTGTCGAATGCATGAGAGAAAATGGCTATTCCTTTGGCGGCGAACAATCGGGTCACCTGGTCTTCCTTGACCAGATTACCACTGGCGATGGCATCCTTGCCGGCCTGCAGCTGCTCGCCGTCATGCAGAAACAGGACCGCCCCCTGTCAGAGCTTGCCAACATCATGGAGAGCTTTCCCCAGGTCTTAAAAAATGTCCGTACAGCCACCCGCATGAGCATCGATGAAATCCCACACTTCACCAAAACCATCAGAAATTTTGAAGAAAAACTCAACGGCACCGGCAGAATCCTGGTCAGACCCTCTGGAACCGAACCGGTAATCCGGGTGATGGTCGAGGGTCAGGATGAGAAAATAATCAATGAAATGGCCGATGAGTTATGTGATTTGGTGAGCAACGCCGATCGAATGTAATACCTCCAAACAGAACAGGATTTTTTAGATAATGAAGAAAAATATTGCAATCGTTGGGACAGGATACTGGGGTAAGAATCTCGTACGTAACTTTTATAATCTCGGAGCCTTGAACACAATCTGCGACAGCAACCCGGACCAGCTTGAAACATACTTGGAGCAATACAAAGGAATAACCGGTGCAATATCATTTAGTGAGGTGTTGGGAAACGAAGAAATTGAAGGCGTCGTTATTGCAACTCCAGCTGAAACTCATTTCGATCTGGCTCGTGAAGCCATGCTTGCTGGTAAAGATGTCTATGTTGAAAAACCATTATGCCTGTCAGAACAGGATGGGGAAGAGCTGAATATATTAGCTGAAGAGCACAATAAAATTCTAATGACCGGCCACCTGCTCTGGTATCATCCTGCGGTAATAAAACTAAAAGAAATGGTCGAGGAGGGTGCATTAGGGAGAATCCAGTATATCTATTCAAATCGGCTCAATCTGGGAAAATTGAGGAGGGAGGAAAACGTTCTCTGGTCTTTTGCCCCGCATGATATCTCCGTGATCATTGGACTTCTGGAAGAGCTACCCTCTGCCATTCAGGCACAGGGTGGAAACTACCTGCATCAGCAAATCGCCGACACCACGATGACCTTGCTCGATTTTCCCAGTGGTGTAAAGGCCCATATCTTTGTCTCCTGGCTGCACCCGTTTAAAGAGCAGAAGCTGGTTGTCGTCGGTGATAAACAGATGGTGGTGTTTGATGATACAGCACCGTGGTCTTCCAAGCTCACCCTTTACCCGCACTCGGTTCACTGGAGCGGTAATGTACCCATTGCAGACAAGGCAGAAGGCCAGATCGATAGAGCTGGAAGAGGGTGAACCGCTAAAAAGTGAGTGTGAACATTTTCTGAACTGTATTTCATCGAGAACCCTGCCAAAGACAGATGGCAGAGAGGGGTTGAGAGTTCTCAAAATTCTGAAAGGCTGCCAGGAGGCTCTTGAGAGTAAATGCCGAATCAATGTCGAAACAAGGCAGGTAAAATTTGAAAGGAAACAGTTTTTTGCCCATGACACTGCCGTAATTGACAATGATGTTCAGGTTGGGAAAGGGAGTAAAATTTGGCACTTCAGTCACTTGTTATCAGGCTGTAAATTAGGGGAGAACTGTTCTATTGGACAAAACGTTGTGATTGGAAATAACGTTGTCATAGGAAATAATTGTAAAATTCAAAATAACGTCTCTGTTTATGAAGGCGTGTGATTGAAGATAATGTGTTTTGCGGTCCCAGCATGGTGTTTACCAATGTGTTTAACCCACGCTGCGAATTTCCCCGAAGGGATGAATATAAACAACACTTGTTAAAAAAGGAACACGATTGGAGCAAATGCAACTGTGTTTGTGGTGTTACAATTGGTGAGTATTCATTTATCGGTGCTGGTGCAGTTGTCCTTACAGATGTGAAACCTTTTGCTCTTATGGTTGGAAATCCTGCGTATCAGGCAGGCTGGATGAGTCGGTTTGGTAAACGATTAGATTTACCGCTTGAAGGAGATGGTGAAACTGTTTGCCCAAATACTGGAGATATATATGAGCTTCAAGAATTTCTCAATATATCAATTAGATCCAAATGAGGTTCAGACAATTGCTGCGTTAAAATGTTTGGAAAACTGCTAATCAGTCTGATTTTCATATTTCTATTTGTGGAGGTTGGGATCATACTTCTTCCTTATACTCTTTTCGATTCCTCTGATTTTTCTCAACAAAATAAACAATTTCATAGATGTTGCTGTCTTGTTCCATGGGTATAATAGAGGAGAATGGCGTTGATTCTGAAACCCAGAGGCGGCTGAACCATGCAATTTCGATAATTAGGGATAAACAAAATCCCGCCATTTTATTAATCGGTGGAAACAGCCCACAGTATGAGCGGACGGGAGCAGATTTGATGTCGGAGTATTGCCAGAAACGAGGTATTA
>CAVQYQ010000009.1:0-403220 GCA_963718195.1 uncultured delta proteobacterium | reverse complement strand
TGTTCGATTAAGCTGAGAGTCAAAAACGAAACATGTCAGCTTGGGTGTAGATTTTTACACGTAAGATGATGAACACCATTTCACAGGCCGACGCTCCGTTGTTCGTCGAGATTTTTGATTTGCTGCAAAGGCTACCAGTGGAGCCGGCGCTCGGTGGTTCAGTGTGTTTTATATTGGTACCGGTAGGTTGAGCTTTTCCGCATTAATATTATCTGAAGATTTTTTTTGTTTATTTCAGAGAATAGATGTACAAAAAAAGAACAATTTTTTGTTTGATTTAATCAAATTACCTCTTGATCATAACCCCAACCCGAAAACCATTAATATTTTGAACTTTAAATCGAGATCTTTGGATCATTCTGGGATTCCAGTCGGATGTAAGTGTTATCTCTTGTCCCTTTCTTATTAAGCGCAGATCTTTACCCTTCTGTACTTCAAACCCGATTCCCCCAGAGGATATATCACGCATCATGACTGTTATTTCATCACCATCCCTCGTTTTAAGCATGAGCAATCCACTTTGACTTTCTCTGAACTCTGGTCTGCGGTTAAACAGACATTTAGTCTTTTCGCCGCAACCATCACATCTTATTGTCTTTCTTCTAACATTGAGAAGGGTGTAGTTTCTTCTTTTGCCACACAGAGGACATTTAAAAAGCAGGCGGTTGTCGTGTACTCTAAACTCTCTTGTCTTCATCTCCAGGTTCGTACTCTCAAATAAATTGAAAAAATCAAACCGTATTGATCGGTTTACATGAACCAGATAAATTAAATAGGACATTGTGTTATCTAAATGTCATCATTAAGAATAACAATTTTTTCTAACTAATAAAGGCAACAATACAATGGCCAGGTAAAAATATGATTCTTCCTTTTTCGCCCTGAACGCTGGTAATCATCTTGGCCAGTGCAGTACAATCGTTCAATAAACTTGGCATGTACAAATTCAAGTAACGCCCTAGTCTATGTTTCTGAGGAATGTAAGATTTCTCTGCTGTCTACTTATCTGGTTCAACAGGTGTCCCCGAAGAATCATATTTCAAAATTTGTTTTGAGGGCGCGGGGGGAATTGGGGGGCTTTTATTTTCGGCTTGTTCAATCTCGGCCTGTTCCGAACTATATTTTAGCTCTGTACCCATGTTGTTCCATGCATCCTCTATCAAATCATGAAAACCGAGACTGATAAAAATCCACAACAGACCTATCGGGACAACGTGACTTAGAATGACTGCTTTTTTGGTAAGGATTTCTTTTTTTATTTTATAAAAAATACCGATCGACAGAACGATAAACGTTGAAACTATTGAATAGCCAATAAATGCAAGCCAATACAACTTGGTAAAAGTAAATTTTATAATCAGCCCCCCACTGTTTGGAGTTAGCGCCTCCATTGTAAAAATAGCGACTCCCAAAGCTATTAGAGAGGTAAGAATTAAAATATGAACTACAAATGGACGCATATTAGTTTTTCATCTTTGAAATTAGATAGCTTCCCTGCATAACAGATAAAATACGACAATCGCTTTTGGGGAGGATTTAACGTAATACCCACTTTTTTCTGACAACTAATCTATCATCTCTTTATTTGATATGACAATGCGAAAAATCACTTTCCTATCCGCAATTGTATAAAAAAATCGTCAATATTCCTCCTTCAAATCTTATGCTGGACATTTCGCTTGACCCTGTAGCTGATTCCTGTGCAGGTAATAATTCGATAGGCAAGGAAAGAGAACTAACCACAACTATTGATAAACCTGTTCGATGAAGGTCAAGTAGAGGTACTGGTAGGATAATCAGAGCTTCGATGTGGCAGTGTTAATAATCAATTATGCAGTTTAGCTTATGTTGATTTTGGTTGATTCTTGCAGAAATTACTGTTCAAAAAGCTAAGATCATCGGGAACGTCTGCATCAATGAGTATGTACGGATCTTGTACACTATGAAGGCGTGCCGCTTTTTTGTGCTTTGCCAGAAGGCTGCGCAGGCCGCCTGTTCCATCATACTCTAGGATCTGGTCTCTTAAACTAATGCTGATAAGAGGGGGGTGCCCTTTTTTTGAACGGTACTGCGGGTAATGTATCAAGGTTGTATCATCTTCTTTTAGAGCTTTCAGAAGCAAACCTATAGTTTTCCGCTGCACCAAAGGGATGTCTACGGGATGAAGGAAGAAAGCCTGGCAGTCCTGCGGAAGGGAGCTCACTCCCACTTGAATTGAAGAGAACATACCATCCTGATAGCTGCCATTATCAACGAAACGACATGAATAGTCGATCGCCTCTTTTTTGATCTCTTCGGCACGGTGCCCCACAACCACGAGAATCTCCGCTACTCCATTTTGTTTGTACAGTTGAACCGTATGTTCAAGAAGTGTCTTGCCACCCAGGTGGTACAAAGGCTTAAAGCTGCCCATACGTGAAGACAGGCCAGCTGCCAGGATAATGGCGCAAACCTGTCCAGCTTCAACCACTCCCCTGCCCCCGATATTGGATCAATTCTGCAACAATGGAAACAGCGATCTCAGCAGGCGTCTGTGCTCCAATAGCAAGACCAATGGGGCAATGAACATCTTCAAGTGCGTTGGCTGGGACCCCCTCACGTATCAAAGCGTCATAAATAGATTTACGCTTTTTACGGCTCCCAATCATCCCGAGATAGCCCGCCCCTGTCTTTAGCGCCTGCGACAGTACCTTTTTATCAAAATGATGGCCGCGCGTGACGATGATAATGTAGCAATTTTCATCTATTCGAAATGGTTCGAAAATATTGTCGTACTCTTTGCAGACATGGATAGCATCAGCCTGGGGAAACCGGGAGATGTTGGCGAACTCTTCTCTATCGTCAAAGATGAGTGTGGTAAAATCGATCCTGCTGGTGAGAGTGGATAGTTCTTTTGAGATATGTCCCCCCCCGATTATAAACACCCTCTGCTTGGCAAAAACCGGCTCAAAAATAAGATATGCATCACCAGTTTTTTCAACGCTCATCTCTCTTGAGCTGAGATCCATCTTATCAAGCGCCACTATTTCTCTTGCTATCTCAACAGCTTCGCCCACCTCTTTTATCTCGCCACTCAGCAAAAATCTCTTCCCGCTTGTTATTGCGTCTGCTACCTCAGCATAAAAGGACACGCTAGCGGGCTCCGGTTTAATATGCTCAGCCAGCACGTCCATACTCCCACCACAAATAAGGTCCATATCCTTACTGTTGGATGGGTGGAGATCATACGTAGTTATTTGACTCTTACCTGTTTTAAAGATTTCTTTCGCCTGTCGAATTGCATCGCCCTCGATGGCTCCGCCTCCAATCGTGCCCGAAATCTCACCGCTCTCGTGAACAAGCATCCGAGTTCCGGAAGTTCTGGGAGTTGAGCCGCGACTACTGATAATTGTGGCAACAACTACTGACTTTTTCTCTCTGATTGCCTGATATATCGCCAAAAGTTCATTACACATGTATGGTTCCCTTCATTAAAACACGATACCAGCCTGCATCCCTTGTATATAAGCAGAAATGCAGGCTGATTGATGATCTAAATCATCACCACCGGGCAGAGCTGTTACCTACATCAGCTCTCCTTGAGCAGATCAACATTGATGGGCAGCTCTCGTATTCTAACGCCTGTGGCTGCGAAGATTGCGTTGGCAATGGCAGGGGCAACGGGAGGAACACCAGGCTCTCCAACACCTCCAATTTTGTGTCTGCTCCTGGCAATATGGACCTCCACATCCGGAACTTCAGACATGGTCAGGAGCTGGTATTCATCAAAATTAGTGGTTGTAACCCCCCCGTTCGCCAGCCCTACTTTTTCATAAAAGGCCACACTTGTGCCCATCACCGAGGCGCCTTCCATCTGAGCCTTGATCTGATCAGGATATACAGCTGGTCCACAGTCCACAGCATATACCATCCTGTGCACAGTGACTTTGCCCGACTTCCTGTCCACCGAGACTTCTGCCATGCAGGCAACAGCGCTGCCAAAGCACTGTGCAAGGGCAACCCCCCTGGCTCTTCCTTCTGGAGCGTTACCATCCCATTTAGTTTTATCAGCCAGCAGCTTCAAGGCATCATATGGTCGTGAATCTTTTTCGATGAGGTCAAGACGATATGCAACGGGATCTTTCTTGGCTGCAAAGCCCAGTTCATCGATGAGTGTCTCGGTTATATAGGTATTGAAAGTATAGCCGACAGATCTCCAGAATCCGACCCTTATCGGTAGTTTTGTGAGGGCATACTCAAAGAGTATATTCTCAAAAGCGTAGACGTTATCATCTACCCCTTGCGTGGAGGTGTGATCAAGCCCTGTTTCATATATTTCAGGCCTCATTGCTGCCATGGCCGCATCACAGGCGGTTTTATGGGCCCAGGCAACCGGTTTGCCATTTTTATCTATGCCTGCCCTTAACTTGTGTAAGCTGCCCGGCCGAAAGGAATCGGCGATAAAGTCGTCCTCACGAGTCCACATAACCTTCACCGGTCGCTTTACGATCTTAGAGAGAAGCATGGCGTCAACCGCTGAATCCGGAAACGACTTACCGCCAAAACCGCCCCCTGCCCAGGTGGTGGCAATCTCTATCTTTTCCTGCGGCAGCCCCGTTACTTTCATGGCCGCCATTTCCGCAAAACTCTGGCCTTGAGTCGGAGCCCAGATCCTGCATCTGTCTTCTTCTACATGGGCTGTACTGTTAATTGGTTCAAGCGCGGCATGGGAAAGATACGGGAACCTGTAGGTCATCTCAAAGGTTGTATCCGCATTTTCCAGAGCCTCTTCGACGTTCCCTTCTTTACGGACTTCTTTGCAGTTGTTTTCCAGATTTTCTTCTAATATCTGGTAGAGTTTTCCATAATCCAGGTCCGGCATAGTGCCCTCGGACCATTTGATGCCTAGCTTCTCTCGGCCCTGCAGGGCCGCATAGGTATTTTCTGCGCATACCGCCACCTTATCCTCGAGCTGGACAACCTTTATGACGCCTGGTATCTCCATTGCTGCTTTTTCATCAAAGGAAAGTGGCTTTGCACCAATGACGGGTGCCCTTACAACCGTTGCGATACACATCCCTGGAAGCTGCATGTCGATCCCGAACCTGGCTTCCCCTGATACCTTGGCGGGGACATCGAATCGGTCTCGATAGGTACCGATAATCTTATAATCTTTTGCGTCTTTCAACGCCGGCTTTTCAGGGGCTGGCTGTTTTTGCGCGAGAGCTACAAGTTTACCATATGACAGACTGCGACCATCCGGGTGGATCACCTTCCCCACATCTGCCTTGCATTTTTCTGGAGCAACCTGCCAACTATCGGCGGCAGCTTTTATGAGCATCTCCTTTGCCGCTGCCCCCACTGTGCGGTACATGTCCCAGCGCGGATAAATCGATGTACTGCCACCCGTGAATTGAAATTTATAGACGGGATGCTTGAAAGGGTCTGCAGCCAGGGCCATTTTTACCTGGACGTTTTTCCAGTCAGCTTCCAGTTCCTCTGCAATAATCATCGGGATACCGGTATGGGTTCCCTGGCCGAGGTTGGTTTGACCAACCCAGACGATGATCGTTTCATCTTCACCAATCTCAAGAAAGGCATGGGGTTTAAAATTTTCTCCAGTTGCTGCCACACCTGTTGAGACGTTTAAAAGAGACAGGTTACCAATCGCAGCAGAGCCAGCAATGACGAGGCTGCTGCTTTTTATGAAGTCACGGCGGCTCATACCTTTGTTATTCATATCAGCACCTCTTATTTTTTCATTATCTGGGAAGCCATTTGCACGGCTGCCTTTACCCGCTGATGCGAGCCGCAACGACACAACATATCATCCATCCCGGAGTTAATTTCATCATCGGTAGGGCTTGGGTTTTCGTTAAGAAAAGCTGTTGCATGGAGCATCATCCCCGGTTGACAATACCCGCATTGTGGTGCCTGTTTTTCAATCCAGGCAACCTTAACCGGATGGTCATCGGCAAGCCCCTCAACGGTCACGATCTCACTCTCACCAACCTCTTCAACACTGATTGAACAGGACCGAACTGCCTCATTGTCAATCAGTACGGTACACACGCCACATACAGCGATTCCGCAGGAGTACTTCACGCTGGTTATGGAAAGATTATCCCGCAGCACCCAAAGCAGCGGAGTGTCAGGAGCAACATTGACCTGATGTTTCTTTTTATTGACATGTAATGTAATCATAGTCCTCCCCCATAAGGTTGATACAGCTTTTACTCATATATTCATTTACAAAATACCAAATTTCACCCAGTTCGTAAAATTAGATAATGATTTGTTAATATCTTTCCTATGGTCCTACTGGGATATCTATTACCGCGTTGGTAGAGGCTAGAAATGGCAAGGTAACCCACTTCAGAAAGGTTGTAATTTAGGACTATTTCTGTGCATCTTCGGATAGCAGTTCAAGACGGTGCCTGTGCCTTTTTATGGAGGCTGTATACTTTACTTTAGTCTCGCCATTGATAGTCAGGTTGGGCTGGTATTTGCGTGGATTTTTGTTTTAATGAGATATATTCAGGCTTATTCACATTTAACCGAGCCACTTGCAAAACGCCCTTTTCGCTCAACCTCTGCGTTATGCTTAAATTTTTATCCTCGGAATATCAATTATATGCCTGCGGTAAAAATTTTTCGCATGCCTTGACGCTGAACGAAAATCATCATTTTGCAAAAGGCTCAACCTACAACCATTTAATCCATCGAATGGTATCTTTTTGGATCGAATTTTCAATACAATCGGGTTGTGGATAAATCTACTTTTTCTACAATTAAAGGAAGTCTGACCTGATATCCGGATTATTCATGTACACCACCTGTGAGATCATTCTCATCGTTTTTTCCCGGATTGCCGGCGCCGTCACGAGAGGGCGAAAAACACACCATTTACTAAAGACCAGATCAGTGCAAGAGCGGTGCAGACAATGCACAGTGTGCTCAGAATTCTGTGGCTTATATTTAAGCGTGACCGCTCTTTGTAACCGAGAAGATAACCGGCAAGTGCTCCAGAAAGCATACCTCCGGCATGGCCCCAGTTATTGATACCGGGAATCATGAAACCAAATATGAAGATTCCAACGGCCCAGCTGCCAACCTGACTGTAAATTGTTTTACCGTATGTACCTCCACGGCTTTTACCGTAATAGAGGGCGGCACCGATCAGGCCGCATACCGCAGCTGAAGCTCCGATGGTAAAACGCACCCCGAACAGTGCCGAAATAAAAAAACCTCCAATTCCGCTCAGGGTATATATGGCAACCATTCTGGGTGTATCGTATTCCCTGATGATCAGAGGCCCGAGCTGGTGCAGGGCAATCATATTAAAGAGGATATGCAGCAGGCTTCCATGGAGATAGCTTGCCGAGATAAGCGACCACCACCGATTTAACTGGAACAATGGTATCGTACCCGTTGAGCCGAGCACGAGGAGACTGTTATTACTTGGCGAAAGAAACGCGAACGGACTGCTGGAAAAAGCCGTAGAGCCCAGGTCAATAGATATCGACAGAAAAAACATCGCAATATTTGCCGTCAGGATCAGTTTCAGGATGCCATGTTCTCCACCAGCACTCCTGGTGAATATATTATCTTTCCAAATCGATCCAGGGTTTTTCAAACCACATGCGGGACACTCCGATGCTGATCTGCTGACAAGCCTCCTGCAATTTGGGCAGAGAAGGGAATTCCTTTTTGTCGATGAGCTCATAACAACATCACTTTGTAAACAGCAGCATTTTCTTTACCACCAGTATTTTTTTAACGAACATTTGCAGATAATAATTACAACCTCAGTTATTTCAAGAATGAACATCACTGCCCTCGAAAGGCTCGATACCCCATGGAGAAAGCGTGTCGAGCCATCTGATTTTAGCTATTTGATGGCCACACAGAACGTTATTGAATTGGAACTACATATATCAGAATCAGGGATAACGCCATCGTAGTATTGAATGTCATTGAAACCTGCCGATGAGATAATCGCACCGAGATCAGCATGGGAAAAAGTATGCATCCAGAATCGATATACTTCTATCCCTCTGGTTTGATCTATGACAGTATGCTGGTTCAAGGTGACTTTTTGCTTTTCATAATAAAATGACTCTGTCAGTGCCAGGTATGGGGTATCTCTCCAGAAGCCTTTTTCGGATAGCTCCCAATCTTTCGACCCGACTACGTTTCCCTGATAATTATCGTTTAGTGCGTCGAAAATAAATGTCCCCCCAGGTTTTAATGCTCGGTAAATGTTCGTTAGGAGGGTTTGCCGCTGATCAGGAGTCAGGACGCCGAAATCGGTGAATATCAACAAAACAAGATCGTATTTATTTTCGTCTTCCAGCTCCAAATAGTTTTGATGTCTATAGGCAATGTTCAACTTCTTTCTACTGGCTGCTTCCTTTGCGTACTGGATGGAGTTAAAAGAAAAATCGACGCCCGTTACACTATGACCACGTTGAGCCAGTTTTGTAGAATAGAGTCCCGGTCCACAGCCAAGGTCGAGAATATTCAACCTTTTCTCAGGAACCTTTTGCAAGGCCCATTCTATCGTAGAAGAGATGGTGCTCTCTTTTCTGCTGGCCAGTTCTACGTCCTGACTCAAGTGAATCTCAAGAAGTTGAGTAGATATATACTCATCAACCCACATCAATGCGGTACCTGGAGTATAAATTTCGGGTTTCTGTGCTGTTCTCACTAGTTTTTCAATATTCATGACAACCTCTCTATATCCGGATCATCATACACAGATGGCACAAGATAATTGTGCGTGGTTTAGTCTTGATGCCGGAATCTTGAAAATAAACTGATTGAGAGTCGGCCTTGAGATATCACGAATAGGCAGCAGGTCTATCTAAGGACAGATCTTTCTTGTCAGCCGTGCAATATCTCTTAGCTTCCTTCTATCGCGTTCAAAAGGGATGGTATGTGATTATACGGTTCTCATGATGGACAATCATATAGTAGAAATTCCGGGGGTGGTCAAATGTTTTGGCTGCAAGGGGTGAAATCGTCAAAAAAAATTGCGGGTTACAGCTTGATAGGGTAATCAATTATTGTTGAGAGATACAGTTAATAGTTAGAAGGCACTATCTTGCCTCGTTCTTGCGTTGTCTGACAAATCCCTTCAGCTCAGCTATTTTCGCAAGAGTATGAAAAAGTGGACTAATCCCAATTTCTGACCCATAAATGGCCTGTATTTTCATACTAAACGAAACATTCGAGTCTTATATCGAAGCATTCGAAAACAAAATATTGACATTACGAAGATATTTTCCTAATTTGCGAATAAGTCGTCCGCACAACCCATCAACCACAACTCAAGGAGGTCATCTGTATGCTTAAGAAGATTGCGTTAATCACAGCTATAGCAGCGTTAAGCGTTCAAAACGCTTACGCCGGTATGGATGAGGCAAAAAAATGGATTGACGAAGAATTCCAACCTTCAGCACTGTCGCAAAGTGACCAGATGAAGGAAATGGAATGGTTCATCAATGCAGCTAAACCTTTCCAAGGAATGGAAATCAACGTATTATCGGAAACCATCCCGACCCATGAGTATGAATCGAAAACCCTAACCAAGGCATTTGAGGAAATTACCGGTATCAAGGTCAATCACCAGCTGCTTGGTGAAGGTGAAGTGGTGCAGGCGGTTCAAACCCAGATGCAGACCAAGCGTAACCTTTATGACGCCTATATCAACGACTCAGATCTGATTGGTACCCACTCGCGCCTGCAACTCGCAGTAAACCTGACGGATTGGATGGCAGGCGAGGGAAGCGATGTTACCAACCCGGGCCTGGATGTCGACGATTTCGTAGGTAAATCCTTTACCACGGGCCCCGATGGCAAGCTTTACCAGCTTCCTGACCAGCAGTTTGCTAACCTTTACTGGTTCCGCAAGGACTGGTTTGATCGCCCTGACCTGCAGAAGAAGTTCAAGGACATGTACGGCTATGATCTTGGTGTACCTGTAAACTGGTCCGCCTATGAAGATATTGCCGAATTTTTCACCGAGCAAGTCAAAGAAATTGACGGAGTCAAAGTTTTTGGTCACATGGATTATGGTAAACGTGCTCCAGATCTTGGCTGGCGTATGACCGACGCATGGCTGTCCATGGCTGGTGCCGGCAGCAAGGGTCTGCCCAACGGCGTCCCCGTTGATGAGTGGGGAATTCGCATGGAAGAAGGAAGCTGTAATCCTGTTGGTGCATCTGTTTCACGAGGTGGCGCGGCCAATGGCCCTGCAGCAGTTTATGCAATCCGCAAATGGGATGAATGGCTGCGCAAATATGCTCCTCCAGGAGCGGCCAGCTATGACTTTTACCAGTCTCTTCCCGCACTGTCCCAGGGAAATGTTGCCCAGCAGATTTTCTGGTACACCGCCTTCACGGCATCGATGGTGGCACCGAAATCTGAAGGAAACAACACGGTTGATGATGACGGTAAACCACTGTGGCGCATGGCCCCGTCCCCGCATGGCCCCTATTGGGAGAAAGGACAGAAACTGGGCTATCAGGACGCTGGTTCCTGGACCCTGTTCAAATCAACCCCGGTTGATCGCCGCAAAGCTGCATGGCTGTATGCACAGTTCGTGGTTTCAAAGACCGTTGATACCAAGAAAAGCCATGTCGGTCTGACCTTCATCCGTGAGTCAACCATCAACCACGAGTCATTTACCGAGCGTGCACCCAAACTGGGTGGCCTGGTTGAATTCTACCGTTCTCCGGACCGTGTTATGTGGTCACCGACCGGTATCAACGTTCCTGATTATCCCAAGCTGGCACAAATCTGGTGGCAGCAGATCGGTGACGTGAACTCAGGCGCATTTACACCGCAGCAAGCCATGGACAGGCTTGCAGAGGAAATGGATCTGGTTATGGCACGCATGCAGAGAGCTGATGAAAAAGCCAATACCTATGGCGGCTGCGGCCCCAGGCTGAACGAGGAATCAGATCCTGCAATGTGGCTTGAAAAACCTGGCTCTCCCAAGGCTAAGGTGGATGAGAAACCCAAAGGGGAGACGGTTAACTACGATGAACTGGTTAAACGCTGGAGTAACTGAGCCAACGGCGATTAACTGACCATAGATTCCGGGGCCTGCACTCAAAAACAGGTCCCGGAATTCAACAAAATCATTTGTGATATACTCAGGTTCTTAACATGCGGACGGATATAAGCGGAAGGCAACGCTCCATCATGGAATTTATCCGCGAACGTGGCTCCGTGCAGGTGGATGACCTTTCAGCACATCTCAAGGTTACGCCACAGACCATACGGCGCGACCTGAATCAGTTATACAATCTGGAATTGGTTCAGCGCGTACGTGGCGGAGCTGTCATCAAGGATACCACTGAAAATCTCGGGTATAACGCAAGAAAGACCCTGATGGCTGATGAAAAAACAGCCATTGCCAAGCTGACTTCTCAAATAATCTCGGACAATGCTTCAATGTTCATCAACATTGGCACAACCACCGAGCGTGTGGCCGAATTCCTGGTAGAACGCTCAGGTCTGCTGGTAATCACCAACAACATCAATGTAGCGAGTACCCTGTGGCCATCACACAGCACCGAGGTGATGATTGCCGGCGGCAGAATCCGCCAGGCTGATGGTGGTATTGTCGGAACCAGTACCGAAGAATTTATTGACAAGTTTAAGCCTGATTATGCTATTATCGGTTGCTCAGCCATCGATGACAGCGGCGAATTCTTTGATTTTGACCTGCGTGAAGTTCGTGTCACACAAGCCATCATCCAGCAGGCTCGACTGGTTATCCTTGTCACCGATTCGATGAAACTGCAACGCCGTGCACCGGTTAAGGTGGGAACACTTGCCGATGTTGACATGCTCATTACCGATAACGGGATTTCAGAACATTTCGTTGCCATATGTCAACAGAACAATGTTGGAGTGAAGATCGCCAAACCTTCAGACTAGAAAATACCAAGCGTATATATAAATGGCTATTGAATTAAGAGATATAACGTTCCGGGTAGGAGCAGAAACCCATATCTATGAAACGAGCCTGAAACTCGAGCCAGGTGGGTTCAATATTCTGCTCGGAACAACGCTCAGTGGCAAAACCACCCTGATGCGATTAATGGCTGGTCTGGAAAAACCTGCCACTGGAGAGGTCTGGGCTAATGGCAAAAACGTGACCGGCGTTTCGGTACAGAAGCGCAGCGTTGCCATGGTTTACCAGGCCTTCATCAATTACCCCAGCTTCACGGTGTATGACAATATCGCATCCCCCCTCAAGGTTGCCGGCCTTGACAAAAAGCAGATCGAAGAGCGGGTTCATACATTTGCCGACCTGTTGCAACTCACACCAATGCTGCAGCGGCTGCCCAAAGAACTCTCCGGTGGTCAGCAGCAGAGAACAGCGCTTGCAAGGGCACTGGTCAAGGGTGCTGATCTTGTCTTGTTGGACGAACCCCTGGCCAATCTCGATTATAAACTGCGTGAAGAACTGCGCGATGAGTTGCCGAAACTGTTTGCCGATACCGGCGCTATTGTCGTGTACGCAACCAGTGAACCGCTTGAAGCCCTTATGCTTGGTGGCCATAGTGCAATACTCAATGAAGGCAGGGTCGTTCAGTTTGACAGGACTTCTTCAATTTACCGCAAGCCTGCCACGCTTGAAAGTGCTGAAGTTTTCTCAGACCCGCCGATCAATACGGCCTCCATAGAAAAAAAATCAAACATGGCTCACCTGGGTGAAATTGTTTCATGGGAGCTACCTCAAAAGGTGGCCGGATTGCCTGATGGTCCCTACAAGATAGCACTACGACCTCACCACCTGCTCCCCGAAGGAGAAGGAGTAGAGGTGGATGGTATCGTCCAGATTGCAGAGATAAGCGGCTCTGACAGCATTGTACGTATAAAAATAAATGGGAATATCTGGGTCAGTCAAACCCACGGTATTCATTCCTTCGAGTTCGGTGAGAAGGCTCGTTTTGTGTTTAACACAGAGCATTGTCTTTATTTTGGAAGCGATGACAGGTTGATTGAAATCTAACTCAGGCAGGTAGTCACATGGCAAGGATCAGATTCAAGAATGTAAAGCATGCTTACCCGCCGCCCAAAGGGCAGAAACCGGTGTATGCCTTAAAGGAAGTCAACCAGGTTTGGGAAGACGAAGGAGCCTATGCCCTGCTTGGCCCTTCAGGCTGTGGCAAAACAACCCTGCTCAATACCATTTCCGGTCTGTTAACACCATCTGAGGGTGAAATTTATTTTGACGGCCAGGACGTTACCCACCTGCCCACTTCTGAAAGACAGATCGCCCAGGTTTTTCAGTTCCCGGTTGTTTATGATACCATGACGGTTTTTGACAATCTTGCTTTCCCGCTGCGCAACCGAGGAATGAACGAAACCAAGGTAAAACAGCGTGTCGACCAGATAGCTGAAATGCTGGACCTTTCTGCCAGCCTGCACACGCGGGCATCCGGCCTTACCGCAGATGGCAAGCAGAAAATCTCCCTTGGCCGCGGTCTGGTACGCTCCGACGTCAATGCCATCCTGTTCGACGAGCCGTTGACGGTAATTGATCCCCACCTGAAATGGCAGCTCCGTTCAAAACTGAAAGAACTGCACCAGCAGATTGGCGTGACCATGATTTACGTCACCCACGACCAGGTGGAGGCATTGACCTTTGCCGAGAAAGTGGTGGTTATGTATGACGGTACCATGGTACAGGTTGGCACCCCGATTGAACTTTTCAACCAGCCCAAGCACACGTTTGTCGGGTATTTCATCGGCTCCCCCGGCATGAATATCCTGCCCTGCAAAATCGACCAGGGGCGCCCTGTCTTCCATAACACGCTCCTCAAAACCTCTCATCCGGTCAGCAGCGACCTCAGCGGCAAGCTTGAAATTGGAATTCGTCCGGAATTTGTGGGATTTTCAGATGACGGCATCCCTGTTTCTATCGAAAAAGTTGAGGATCTGGGCCGCTACCAGGTGGTGACGGTGAAGCATGAGTCAGCGGTGATCAAACTGGTCGTGAAGGAAGACCAGGTCATCCCGTCAGAAAGCCCACGTATCTACTTTAACCCTGATCAAACCAGGGTATACAACGATGGCTGGGTTGTGGAAGGAGCAAATCATGAATAAAACCACAAATAATAAAGCCTGGTGGCTTGTCGTTCCCGTCCTTCTGCTGGTGGCGTTCAACGCTTTTATACCACTGATGACAGTGGTCAATTACGCCTTCCAGGAAACCTTTGGCGACAATGTTTTTTTCTGGGAAGGAACAACCTGGTTTGAAGAGATATTGCGATCGAGCCGATTTCACGACGCCTTGATCCGGCAACTGTTCTTTACCGGAATGATCCTTGCAATTGAAGTGCCCCTCGGCATTGGCGTTGCCCTTACCATGCCGCGAAAAGGCCCATGGGTGTCAGTCTGCCTGGTTTTAATGGCTCTCCCGCTCCTGATCCCCTGGAATGTTGTGGGCGCCATGTGGAATATCTTCGCTCTTCCCGAGATCGGGCTGCTCGGTCATACCTTGAACTCGATCGGTATTGATTATAATTTTACCAGACAGCCGGTAGCCGCCTGGATGACAACGGTGATCATGGATGTCTGGCACTGGACTTCGTTGATCGTACTCCTGTGCTACGCCGGATTAAGTTCAATAGCTGATGACTATTACCAGGCCGCTCACATCGATGGCGCCAGCCGCTGGGCAATATTCCGCTATATCCAGCTGCCGAAAATGAAACGCGTGCTGACCATCGCCGTCCTGCTGCGTTTCATGGATAGTTTCATGATCTACACCGAACCGTTCGTGCTAACCGGTGGCGGACCCGGAAACACGACAACTTTTCTGTCGATCGACCTGGTCAAGATCGCACTCGGACAGTTTGACCTGGGTCCGGCTGCAGCCATGTCTTTGATCTACTTCCTTGTGGTTCTTCTGATCTGCTGGGCGTTTTATACCATTATGATGCGTAATGAGGAGCAGTAACATGACCCATCCAAGAAAATGGCTGGTACCGACACTGTATATTCTGTTTTTAATGTTGCCGATTTACGGTCTGATCTCGATGTCATTTAAGACCACGGGTGAAATACTGGGCGGTTTTTCTTTTTTTCCGCAGGAATTCACCCTTGCCAATTACAAGGTCATATTCACTGATCCCACCTGGTATAACGGGTACATCAATTCGATAATCTACGTGGGAATCAACACCCTGCTCTCAGTGACGGTGGCGTTACCGGCAGCCTATGCCTTTTCACGATACAGGTTCCTTGGCGACAAGCACCTGTTCTTCTGGCTGCTGACCAATCGCATGGCCCCTCCGGCAGTATTTGCCTTACCGTTTTTCCAATTGTACTCAGCCATCGGTCTGTTTGATACCCATATTGCCGTGGCTATTGCCCACTGTCTGTTCAATATTCCCCTGGCAGTGTGGATCCTCGAGGGATTCATGTCAGGGGTGCCGAAGGAACTGGATGAAACGGCATATCTTGACGGTTATTCGTTCTGGAGGTTTTTTATTCGCATATTTATTCCGACTATTGCCGCAGGTATTGGTGTGGCGATGTTCTTCTGCTTCATGTATTCATGGGTAGAACTGCTGCTGGCAAAGACATTGACCTCGGTAGATGCCAAACCGATTGCCGCGACAATGACACGTACCGCAAGCAGTTCGGGCTATGAACTTGGCCTGCTCGCTGCCGCAGGTTCACTCACCATCATTCCAGGGGCAATTGTCATTTACTTTGTGCGTAACTATATCGCCAAAGGATTCGCCCTGGGACGGGTTTAGTCAAAGGAGGACAGTATTATGGGCTTATCCTGGATGGCATGGACCTGGCCGACCGCCGCTTTCTTCATCGTTGTCGTGTTGTCAATTGCCGCCATGGGAGTATGGGAAAAATTCAGTCCCGGCGGTAATCCCAGACATGGCGTATTCGGCCTGGACACGACACGAGGTGACCGGCTGTTCATCTCCTGGCTGGGGACCGGATTTATCAACCTGGGGTGGCTGGCTTTTGTTGGAGCACCACTGTGGGGTGGACTTTTCCTGTCAATTGGCTGGTTTATTTTTGTCTTCAGATACGTCTAGACCTGGACATATCACGAGTCGATACGACCTGCTCTGCCGCCTGAGTCTGCAGGCTACACTTTATTCAGTTGGTAGGTAATGAACACAACTGGCTGTGATCTATCTGGTTTTTGATCTACAAAATTATAACCAAAAGACGTTTAGCGACAGGGTAGCCCTGACAAACATGAGCTCGTCGAAGAATATCTTTTACTGCTGGTCGATATGAATTAGACTGCTATCCATTGCCCTGCATGTAAAATAAGCCATGGATATGGATTTGATGGAGCAGCACAACAAGCCAATCAGCCAGCATTGAAATGTATTTATGCGACAGACAATACTGACAAGCATCGTTATCACCATCCTGTTTCTCTCCTCATCCCTGAGTAACGCCAAAGAGGTAAAGATTCCTGTTTATCTGGATTATCAACTGTTGAACGCCTTAATAATCCAGTCATCCTACACAGGTCCAGAAGAGACCGCACAACTCATTAATGAGAGTGGTGGCTGTATCGCCCTGGTTTTATCCAGACCCAATTTGTCTGGAGCAGAGAACGCTGTCAATTTCAGATCTGATGTATCTCTGCACGCTGGTACCCCTGTCGGTGACAGCTGTCTCATGCCCTACAAATGGGAGGGATCAATCGAGGTTACGCAAGTCCCGAGACTCAGTAATGAAACATGGGAGCTCACCTTTGAAACGGTAGATACAAAGATCTATTCCTCTGATAACCAACCTATTACGAGCCTCAACCTGATTTGGGATCGGCTTTTGCCGGTGATCAATTCGTACACACAAAGTTTCTCAATCAAACTGACACCCCCGGTACAGGATCTGAAAAACTTCATCCTGCCTCTGTTCACGCCCGAGGCTCAGGCCGAAGCAGAGATGCTTTTAAGCAGTATAAGGCCCGGTGGTGTAACCAGTGACGACAACGGACTGATTGCCCTGGTAATCGCCGATGCTGTTGAGGTAGCTACTCCTGAAACCGCAGAACCTTTTGAAACAATGACAGAAGCAGAATTGGAATCTTTTCTCGAGCTCTGGGAAACATGGGACTCGTTGTTGGTATATCTCGTTTCGCTTATGTCAGAACAACCACTCACAGAGTCTGAAAAAAATATATTGATTGATCTCCTCCTGGACACCCGCCATGAATTTGTGGCGCATATAAATGATCGTAGCGCTGGAAGAGACTTTGTTAGAAATCAATTTATTGAAGGATGGACCCGGTTGTCCCAGATATTTCGAAAATATTTTCTTGAAAACCCACAAGATAATGGGCTTGGCTATTTATCGTTTATAACTGCAGCGGATGCTTTAATGATACTCGATGAGTTAGGGCCAACCTTTGGCATAGAGATAAGCCGTAATGGCCTGATTCGACTCGCCAGAATTTTGGGCGGGGAAACGCTTGAGCTTATCTATTCGCCAGAAATTAACAGAACATTGCAGATACTTTTTGATTCCGAACCAGTCCAGGAGACTGATAGCTCTTCGCAAAAAACTCTTTTTCATCAGGGTGGGTCGATGGATGACAGTTCGTTGACACGTCTTATCCATTATATTGGTGAGTATCTATTCACCTCAGCTTCCGCTGACACCCTTCCCTCCTTTCAGGAAATCAAAGCCTGGCAGGTTCCGAAAAATGACCTGCAAGGATACCTGGACAGAGTACGGAATCTTTTGGAATTTGCACATACGTCCCTCGTCATAAAAAAAAATCTTCCAGCTGACATACAGGGTATCTATAACAATTTGGTGCCCGCGGTGGCGTGGCAGGAAAGCTGTTTCAGACAGTTCGTCGTGGCAGACAAGAAGCTCACCTACCTGCTGTCCTACAATAAAAGCTCAGTAGGGATCATGCAGGTCAACGAGCGCGTATGGCGGGGCATATACGATACGCAGCGGCTGAGATGGGATATACAATATAATGCAGTTGCAGGGTGTGAGATTTTAGACCTGTATCTGCACAAATACGCCCTGGCCAAGTCGGGACCAGATATCCTATCTGATAAAGAAACCCTCGCTCAGCTCGTTTACGCCATGTACAATGGTGGCCCCAAACAGTATACCAAATTTCTCGATCGAAAGGCACAGCGAACCCTTTATAAAAGTGACGACCTTTTTAAACAGAAATACAGCTGGGTTCAAGCAGGGGCCTGGGATAACATAGAACAATGTCTTTAGGCTGTATCCTGGATAACCAGTAAAACTTCCTTTTGTCAGCAATTCTCATGAAGAGCAGCACGACCTGCACGGCAATGTCGGAAGAAATAGATCAGCAGACATCAATACTGGAAATGCTCTCAATTACCTGGGAAGACGAAACCACGAGTGTTGCGGTATACGGAGCAACACAAACTCTGGAGCACCCTCCTGGGCCAAAGCTTGAATAGAGTAAATTACCACGAGCATAGGGATCAAAACGCTACATCATCATTTTGCAAAAGGCTCACTTGGAAGTTTGATTGGGGCTGACACTGTCACGGTAGATTTTCCAAGAACCATTAGCTTGCTTCTTGAAAACAGTTAAAAACTTGCCGACTGCAAACTTTGTATCCCCTCCCTCCACCGGTTTAATTGAAGTTGAGTAAATACCGTGGGCAAAGCCAAATTCACCTGCCACCTGGGCATCTTCAATTTTTATCTCCATAGTCCTATCAACAGGCTTTTTAAAGTTTTTCCTTTTTAACGCTTCTATGGCCGACTTTCCGTATATTGCCGGAAGATCTGGAACCATTTTGATTCCCTTCTCATCCCATAGTGAAATCCAGGCGTCTACATCTTTATTAACTGTTGCAGAACTGTAAATATCAAAAACATCCTTGACTGCCGCCCTGAAAGCATCCGAGTCATCTCCAGCAAAAACATTTTGGGATATGACAAACGTGCGCGATCAGGATAGGATTCATTTTCATGATTCCTCCCTTGTGACAATCGAGAATGAGCAGAGGCTTACATGTATAAAAATTAGACTGTAAACATTGCCCCTGACAAGTAAATGGAACAATGTGGCTGTTTAATAAATGATCTGATCAGATTATTGGGGGAGGTCAGCAGGCCAGATACGACGTTTCATTTCGTAATGCTTTACCCCATTAACATATTTAAGAAAGAGATTTACAGTAGATTCCAAATGCCGGCTATCATCCAAGGTGAAATAACTACCGTTGCCATCAACAACCATCAGGTGTTCGGCACTATAGACACCATAGAGTCTCTGGCGATTTTCATCTGTCTCGAAAATAGATTCTCCAATAAAAGAATTTTTCCGATTACTTATTCCCAAATAATGAAGTAAGGACGGAGCAAAATCGATAGAGGTTTTTGTTTTTGCGTTGTAACTCTCTGGCAACTCTCGGGTGGGATCATAGATTATCAGGGGAATGGTATCCAAGAATGACGGTTGGAACGTTGTAGTACCAATTTTTTCTAATGCTTCCAGGTAGGGTTTTTCCATATAAGGAGCATGATCTGACGTAAAAATAACAATAGTATTCCGAGCAAACAAAGAGTTCCGGAAATAATCCCAGAAAACCCCAAATGCTTTATCGAGGCTATAATTTCTATTCAAGACTCTATTAGAGCCATCTTCAAAAGCTTCTCCATCATCTGCCATATCACGGAACGCATGCGTTCCCAGTGTATAAATGCCAATAAAAAATGGTACATCTTGCGAATCTTCCTTGTCCCTGAGGTACTGAACAAAACTTCGGTAAAACTGCATATCCGAAACTGAGTCATCACGAAGCGGTTTCTCGTTATTCAGATATCTTGAAGATAATTGATCTCCTGTGACAATTTCATCGAAACCAATATGGCCCATCATTTCATCAATATAGGCTTTATCGTGGATATGGGTGTCGAGAAAAACGGTATGATAACCTTCTGAGCTTAAGACCCTATTCAAACTATTATAGGGCGGTTTGACTATCTTGTCATAGAAGCTATGCCAACCACCATAGCCACCATAATAGGGGTAAATGGAACAAAGCTGTCCTAATAGTCCTCTATAAGTAGCCGAAGTATGACCGTAATAGTTGTCTACCCTCATGGAAGATCTTGAAAAATCTAAAAGGTGCGGTGTTATTTCGGTTAAATCTGGCTCATAGACATTCGTAAGGTTTGTGGATAGCCCTTCTGTAAAAAAAACTATAATGTTGGGCTGAAGGGTTCGTTGAACATCTCCAATGGCAAGCGGCCCTTTGTAGATAAAGTCTTTAATTAATGGATATTGTTCATTTTGATCAAAAATGTATCCCTGCTTATCAAGAAAATATTTTTCTGATGGTAATAAACCGCGAAACTTTGTTTGAAGTTCACGTTGGCCTTCGCCCAAAAATGTTTGATAAAAAGTGTCGATAGGAGATGTGTAGTGAATGAAATTTTCTTTTGCGATAAATTTTCGAGCTGTCAGAATGTTTGATGGTAACCAATTGGGGCTGAATATAAAAATCAAACAGTTAGTCAAAACAAGAAAGGATATTATTGAAATGGCGAGAGGTCTGAGTCGGGGGGTAGCATGGCATTCTGAAATAAAAACAAACAAGACAAATGCAGTTATAGCAAGCGCGATAGCAGATAATGTAAAGGCATTAATCAAGAGAGAAACATGATTAATATTTTCAAGAGCCAGGCGAGTCAGATATTCCCCACCAATATAAAATGAACAAACTTGAAGACTTGTGACAGAGCAATACAGGAATAAAAGTCCATAAAAACATGACCGCACCCATCGATTAAACCGGAGCAGCCAGATACCAATAAGACATACAATACCGGCTTCTACAAAAAAACGATCGAAAAACAAAAATTTAGCCTTTATCCCTACATCTCCAACCTCTACAAAGGATAATCTAGTGTAGAAAACACAGCACATGGAAATGCAGAATATGGTGATTACGGTAACCAAAAAGAGAGAACGATCAAGTTTCATACAGATAATTGATAATGAATAAAAAGTAGGTGATTTCTAGACTGTATTAGTCACGACTGGGACTGACAATTACCAGATATTCAGAGTGTCTGTCGGATCAAATGCAAATCAGGTTTTCATCCTGCCACAATTGTTTTCCATCTACAAGCGTTTCATATGGTGTTCACCGAAAAAGAAAAAAGAAGAAAAAAGGGGACAGATCTAAGAAAAGGGGACAGATCTATTTTCAAATATTAAATATGATGTGTTGAACGCTAAAAGACATCTATTTATTGAGGAATGGATATGGATACTTTCAACATTTCTTTAATGGAACTAAGTGATATCCAGGAGGCGGCAAAAGTACTCAGCGTTGCTATGCTGAACAACCCTCTCCATATTGCTGTTTTTCTTGGTAATGGTGAGATGCAACGATTGGATATCGAAAATATGTTTATTGAATTATTCTCTAATCTCCCCAGCATTACATTTCTTGCCAAAGAAGGTGAAAAAATTGTTGGTGTGATGAGAATGAAATCATGTGTGGGCCGAAAAAATGAGTATGAAATAGTTGAACAAGCCGACGAAAACGATATCAATTATAGGAAAAATTTCTGGCTCAGAGAATGGTCAATCAGAGATCCTTCTGAACAGCATTGGCACCTGGGCCCTATTGGGGTTCTTCCATCTCATAGAAGGCTCGGATTAGGCTCAAAACTTATGGCGCGTTTTTGCAAAGAAGTGGATACATGTTCTGCAAGAGCATATTTAGAAACAGATTTAGAAAAAAATGTCATTTTTTATAAAAAATTCGGCTTTGGAGTGATTTCCAAATCCATCATTTTCAATGTTGAAAACAAATATATGGTAAGAAATCCACAAATCTAAGAGAATAATGAGCATCGCCATCCCATCAACACGGACTCGATGAAGCTCGTCGGTTGTGTCAACCTGGTGCGTTTTTCAATAAAGAAAATAGAAAAACAATGGCAATTTGCAAACAGCGCGGCAATCAGTGATTTCCCTCTCAATTTATTTCAAGCCCCTGGGGGGGAATGCAGTATCAAGCTCTATTGAAAGAGTTCCTAACAAGGTAATTGCGAAAGAATCATTATGAAAGCGGTTGTCTATTACAAATACGGTTCACCAGACGTTCTGAGACTCGAAGATATCCAAAATCCGATCCCAGGAGATGATGAAGTCTTAGTAAAAGTCCATGCAGTATCAATAAACTCATGGGATTGGGATATGCTAACAGGTAGGCCATTTGAATATCGCTTCTTCAGTGGTCTGTTAAAACCAAAAAACTTCCAAATACATGGGTGTGACATCGCTGGACAAGTTGAAGCAGTCGGGAAAAATGTAAGATATCTTCATGTTGGAGATGAAGTGTTTGGTGACCTGTCAGATGATGGTTGGGGTGCTTTTGCTGAGTATACTTGTGCTTGTGAAAATAAGCTGGTTCTTAAACCTGCTAGCATGACATTTGAGGAAGCCGCCTGTCTGTCTCATGGAGGCAACCTCGCTGTACAGGGACTCAATGATTTTGGACAGATTAAATCAGGACAAAAGGTTTTGATAAATGGTGGGGGTGGCTCTACGGGTACATTAGCTATTCAGATAGCAAAATTATTCGATGTAGAATTAACAGGAGTTGACTGCACAGAGAAACTAGACATGATGCGCACTCTTGGTGCGGAATATGTAATTGATTACAATAAAGAAGATTTTACAAAAAATGGGCACCAATATGATCTGATCTTTGATGTCAAAACAACTCGTTCTATTCTTGATTATAAACGTGCATTATATCCAAATGGGACTTATGTGACTGTCGGAGGCAAAACCTCTCGAATACTTCAGCTTGTTCTATTTAGGAAACTGTTTGGAAAACATAAAATGCATATGGTGGCTTATAAAGCAAATAAGGATTTGAATTATCTAATAGAACTTTATGAGGTTGGCAAACTAAAGCCTGTCATAGATAAATGTTTTCCTCTAGAAGAAGCTGCGGCTGCTTTCCGGTATTTTGGGGAGGGTCTTTTCAAAGGAAAAATAGTCATAACAATACAACATTAAATGTTTTTTCCTGTGGCTTACTTATACGACCCGAACCGTTAGCTCATCTTCCTGGATAGAATTAAGACCTGACTATCACCTCTGGTTGAGTCGAGGGGAATCGTTACTCCTCAGAGATCCTCTTCAGATCGTGGACGATCTCCTCCATCCCGATTCTATGATCAGCATTTACATCCCCATCAGTCGTTATCCCGATCAAATTACTCCCGCTCAACACGTTCAGTCCGATGATCACGTCCTGCAGGTCGATGGTTCCATCACCATTGAGATCGCCCTGTTGTAATTGTATTCGCACAATTTTCAGGTGATTCATATCATCCCAGGCATAGGCCCAGCCGATATCGCCATTGGGGTAGATCTTGAAATCGTTAACCGGTCCGGCATGAACATCCACCATTTCAGGTGCACCCAGAGGATTGCCGTCCAGGTCTACAAATTGAAACGTCCGCATCCCCCCATCACTGGTTTCCCAGGAAACCAGGAGCTTGTCATCGGCAACGGGGACCACCTTGGGGTTAATTTCATTTTTATCAGGTGTGCTGGTCAATGCCACTTCAGAACGAACAGCGAACGGAGCACTCCCTGCAAAGGAGTCAAAAATCACGTCCCAGCGACTTCTCCCGTCAATGGAGAGATAAACAAGCACCCCGTGTTCACCCGCCATCGCCGCTTCTCCGAATCTGGCATTCGTACTCCCGCTGCAATCGCCGACCGCTTGCGATACCTGGTACCTGTTTTCCAGGTAAATGCCTTTCCCCGGGTAGCAATCTGACACACAAATCGGAATGTCTGCCGAGTCGGAACTAACGAATCGTTGATCCATGCTGTGACTGCACCCCCACTCCCAGCCGCCAAGTTGGATAGTGCCAAGTGGGTCAATGTACTTCAACTTGTCGCCCTCATGTCCCTCGGTCCAGCCGGCAGTACCGTGTATAGCAAAGTAAGCACTGTATTTTGTGCCATCATAGGCAAGTTTGCCCGTGTGCCAGTTATCTACCCGGTCATCGCTATCGGTGAGTTCAGTCCGGAAGATTCTGGTACCGGCATCATTATATTTTTCAACATACATGCGCGTGTCTTTCATTATCAGGACAGCAAATCCATTATCATGGGCAACAAGATCATAGAGTTTTCCTGCTCCAACGAGTATGTCATCTGCTTTCCTCTCATCGCCAGAGGTTAGCGGCGTCACGTGGATTATACCACTGACATCCTGCCAACCGACCTTGCTCTCGCCATTGGGGGAAGGTGAAAGGGCAAAACTCCTCAACTCAGAAAAAGTCCAGAAAGCACCCGTATTATCACCCCGACCTGGGTCTACGGCAGCAGGCACGTCAACAGAAGTGACCCGGGTAGAAGATATAATCGGTCCTGCCAGAAGTGCCCCGGGTGATGCCAGGAGCAGGCACACCAAGGCAAGAGACAGAAAACAGATTTTTTTTGAAACAATCCTCAAGAGATAACCACTCATGTCCATACCCTTTTTGAGATGATATGCTGTTGGCCTCGGCAGCTAATATGGTTTTGAAATATATTCTATCACCTTTACAACAAGGAATCATAGAGCTTTCTCTACGAAAAATCTGGTTCACGATGAGTAGAATTTTTTAGCCCGACCGCCCATCACGATTTATAGTATAGACGTAGGGACAAACCTTGGCCCCCTGACAATTGATTACATATTTAAATACGAGAGAAGGAGGATTATATGCAATCATCAACCTACAAAGATATCATTGACGGCAAGATAGCGGAGTGGCAGCAAAATCTGAAAAAACTTGAGAAACAGAAAGAAAAAGCTACTGCAGAGAACAGGAAACTGCTCAGTGCAAAATCGGAGAAGTTAAAGACGGCAATAGATACTGCTATCGTTCAACTTCACAATCTGGACGAGCATGAAACCGCCGAGAATACGATGGAAACCAAAGATAAAATCCTTAATATTTTCAGCTCCATCGATAAAGATCTCACCGAATACCAGGAAAAAACACCGTTTATGCTTTAAGGTATTGTTTCAGGAGAAATCTGGGCATATAACGTACCAGAACAATGAGATCCGATTTTCGCCATCATCGGCATGCGGCAGATTTTCCTCACTATCGTTGTCAGACTGGATAAAATGAAAGACACAGACATCAGGGAACAGAACACGACTGCAGCAAAAATGAATGTTTTTCATTCCATGTTCAGCCGTATAGGAGGATTGTTCAATACCAGCGAGCCTGAAGATCTGCTCATCGATACGATGGTTGAGATCATTGAACCAAAACTAAAACAGGTAAGAGGCTACCGAAAGCGGTTACGCGAGCCGCTGCAGATATGCCGGGAACACTGCAGGGCAATGGTGACAGAAATCCCGGGACCAATCAGGTTGCGGCGCAATAGATATGATGTTGATCCGTTTATCAAAGCAGCCTTCACAAAATCTGATAATTTCGAAGAGCTCCTGTACCATCTTGATGAAACCGGACCTCAAGCTCCATTAGCCGGAACCAAACGTGTTGCACTGCTGACGATGACCAGCAGTGAAAGAACGATTTTTGGGAGAAAGCAGTTCGGAGACATGATGGTCGCCGATGCTGCCATGCGAGCTGTTACCTTCACCGATCATGCAATCGTCGGACTGGCGACAACACTGGCAGACTCAAAAATAGCTTTGGAAAAGCATGCTCTTGATATAATAGCCGAGGCTGCTGCCCGAAAACTCTCAGAGGTGAGGACCCGGCTCGTCGACCTTCGCCAGCGAAAGGAATGGCTGCGCGCCATGGAAAAGATGTTCGGGACGGGAACAGGAGCGAAAATGGGCTGCGTTTTTGTGCCGTATGATCCTGAAAAACTGGAAAAGCAAAGGGAGGTTGAACAATTACTGGCTGAGACAGAAGACCAAATCGCCTCAACCAGAAACACGAGTGAATCACCGGATAAATGGCTCACAACTGTAGAAAAATTTCTTTCAAAACCTGATACTATTTTAAACATGCGGCGTATATCTCTCCGCCTGAACTGGAAGAATGTCTTAACCGATGATCCCAATGAAAAAGCAGACACCATTACCTTTGCCACCTTTACCTTAGCCGACGAAATGCAGAGGGAGGGGGTCTTAGTCGAGTATGAGCTCTGACTTGAACACTCTTCAAAAACTTGCTGTCGTCGGGTGTAGCACACATTTTTGCCATAGAAACATAAGCTTATAACAAAAACTTGTTTTCGCCTGGAGCATGTTTACAAAATTACAGCCGAGCTTTATTTGTCTTGAGTATCCGTTCTATTTCCCTGCTTGCCTGTTCAAACCGGTCGATATCCATTTTTCTTGAATCTATCGTCCCGTCCAGGATGATAAAAAAATAAAGGGACTGGACGAGAAAGAAAAACCAGATGACAACAGGAAGGGCATATGCTGACCCCGGTTGCCAGAACAACAGGTACCCTGCCCCTCCTATTATCGTTGCAGCCTCTGCAAGAACTGCCCTGGTGGGTCGTTCGTTAAAACAGATACCGCTCCGGATCCAGCAGAAAACAATTAGACTTATCACGATGAACCATGATCCAGCACCTGGCCACACCCCCACCCCGGTCACCAGCAGGATGGGAAGCACCGTCGAAACGACAGGGGTTTTGCTCCAGAGACAGAGGAGTGCGCCATAGAGCGCCAGGTTCATGACAATATGAATTTTGAGGGGTGCCAGCCAGATAACCGTCGGATACATGAGCAGGGGGACGACACTGGCAGCACTTAAGCAGCCGAATATCAATGTTATGCGAACGGGTTTGATCATAGTATGTCTCCTTCGCTTGCCAGTTGTTCCTTTCTGCGGATCAACTCGATCTCGATTTCGTCTTCATCGATAGCGTTGACTCCAGCACATGTACCGGTAAGCAAATCTTCCCGGCCAGCGCTCATACCACCAGAGCGCTGGCAGAAGCTGCTCGCCTGCACGCTGAGTAATTCATAGCGCACCTGCTGCTCGTCAAGTAGGGCCGTGAGTTGCTGCTGCTCTTCCAAAAGAGCAGAACTATTGCGAGCTAAATGCTCGCAATAGTTCTGCTGTACTAACTGTTTACGAATCAGCAGCGTGGCGACCGGGTCGTTTTCCTTGCGCAGAGCAACGGCAAGGTCACGTTCCAGTTTGTCAATTTCCTTGTGCCTTGTGGCAAGATCAGCCTGAATATATTTGATATTCTCTGTCAGGTCCACAATTCGCTGTTCTTTTTCCTGCAGGCTGTTTTCCATCTCCCGCAGGTATTGCCTGAGTAAGAGTTCCTGGTCTTCCAGTCGATCCATGACGCCGTGAATATCGGCTTTCCAGATCCTCATTATTCGCCTCAAAATGGTCATATATATCTCCTGTCAACTATTTGCCATACCCGGGTAAGCGACACACTCATTCTGGCTTGACACCATTATTTCTTGTCCCGGCGAACCTGATAGCTTTCATACTGCAGCGCCTTGGCCTGCTGCTTTTTTTCTCGGCTACAGCAGCGGGAGCTCCTGCGAAAGTTGTATCTACGCTCTGCCGCAGTGCTCTCACATCTTTTTCGAGATTTTGGCTGATTTTATCCGAGTCGACACTACTGTTAATCGTCGAAGTTCTATCCTCATATTCAGCAATCGCCTCAAGGGCGACCTCTTTTTTTCCGGTCCTGATAGCAGTCGCCACATGTTCCTTGAGCCTGCCATAATCTTCTTTTAATACCTGTTCAGTCCAGACTGTCTCGTCTATACTGGCAATCACTTCCTGCTGGTCCTGTACACAGGCGATACCGAGTTTTTCAGGTGCAATGCCAACCATGGATACACCAGCATGCTGGTAGTGAACCTCAATGGTTCCCAGAGAAAAATCGCCGACCTGATCAGTTGGTACCTGGTATGAAAGAAAGATCTTTCGCTGCTGCCCAGCAAGGAGATTCCCAGGCCGTATAGATGCCACGTTATCTTCAATCCTGATGGGATAACCGCCGGCACCAACCAGCTGTATACCATCTTTGAGCGGGATTCGAATCTCTATAGCTCCTGCCGCTATGGTACGAGCTGTCTCGAATTCCTTTTCAAAAATTCTTGAAAAATAGTGCGGATTTTCCAGGTAATAGTAATTTCCCGCACCATGGTCTGCGATGGTGGTCATCAGCACCTCGTTGAAATCATAACCGACGCCAACGGTACTGGTTGTAAGGTTATACTCTGAGCCATTGGAGGCCATTGCTCCAAGTTGAGCCGGGTTGGTAATGCCATGGTTTGCCAGGCCATCGGAGATCAGTATGACCTTTCGCTGGCGGCTCTTCTCCATGTCTTGCGTCAGCATTGCAATACCGTTTTTCAAGCCGCCGCCCAGGTTCGTCCCGCCACCAGAGTAGATTCGATTGACAAGGCCTGAGAGATAGTCACGCGAAGCTTTGTTTATCTTTACCAGCGGGGAGAGGATCTCAACCCCATTGGAATAGGTAACAATTGACATGCGGTCCTCAACCGTCAGCCGATTCATGAGCCTGATCACCGCCTCCTTGGCATAGCTGATCTTCTGGCCGTTCATTGAGCCACTGCGATCGAGAACAACGACCAGATCAACCGGTTGAATATTCTGCTGTGTCAGGAGCGGGACATTATTTGCATCCAGGGTCAATGCCACCGAAACAGATCCGTCAGTCCCCTTCAAGACCTTGTCCTGGGCCAGGGCAGTATGGATTGTGATGATTTCAGGTTCACCGCTTCCGCTGACAGGAGCTGGTGTTGATGATACCGAACGATCGTCCGATCCCATATAGGCAAGGGCCGCACTGGTAATACCGATGAGTAAGAGTATTGTCAGAAGTCCATTTTTACAGTTGTTCATTGCCACACTCCTTTTTTAATGGTTTACGGTTTTTGCTCTGTCCTGTCTTTGATGATACGTCATCTGGGGGAGATGACAATTCAAACAAATGCAAAAGGTTAGCATCTTTTTTTTACATAAGTTTTACTTTCCATGCGGATGCGGCTGTTGTAAGGTTTTAGTAGAAACCAAAAAGCTGAGATCGATGATACCTCCCATCTCAGAAAAAAGGAGTGGACCAGATGAGACGCCCCAAAGCCCAGATTCTTATCGTGGAAGATGACCAGGCCATACTGAACGGCTTGAGTGACGTGCTCGTTTTTAATGGCTATGGTGTTCGAGGTTCAAGTGATGGTGGCGAGGGGTTGGAGACCATTGTCAATGAATCGTTTGACCTGGTCCTGCTTGATGTTATGCTGCCGACCCTGGACGGTTTTTCCATATGCAGGCAGGTTCGGGAAACAAAGCCGTACCAGCCGATAATCATGATTACCGCTAAGGGTTCGGAAGACGACATTGTGGCCGGTTTTAAAGCCGGAGCAGACGATTATGTGCCAAAACCATTCTCGCTGCGCGAACTGATCGTGCGAGTCGAGGCTGTACTGCGACGCAGTGGAAAGCACCTGGGTGATGAACGGATTGAATGCCAGGGCATCGTCTTTGACGGTAAAAACCTGCGCGCCCAATGTGGTGAACAGATTGTTGATCTGACCCGAAGAGAAATGGATATAATGGTCTATCTGTATCGGCATCAGGACCGAATCGTTTCAAAAAAAGAACTGCTCACAGAAGTCTGGCATTACGCCGATGCAGATATCGAAACACGCACAATTGATATTCACATGCTCAAACTTAGAAAGAAAATAAAGACCCTGCATAACCGGGCCGACTTCATCGAAACAGTCCGCGGTGAAGGATACCGACTGGAACATGAAAAGATTTAAACGTATAATATTTGTTTTCTTTGCAGCCATCTCGGTTCCACTGGCCTTTGTCGTCTGGCAGACATATGCGGGACTTGAGCGGGAAGAGCGCGGTCAGCTCGAGTTCTTTTCAGAAGCCCTGTTCGATCGGATGGAAAAAGAACTGGCTTATCTGGTCCAGCAGGAAGAAGACAGGACCGTCGACGAATACCAGTATTACCTGGCTCAACCGTCAGTCGATGAACAAATTCCCCAGCAGAGATCTCCGCTGTCTGAGCGGGTCTATAAAAATTATATTCTTGGCTATCTGCAGAACAATCCGGACGGTTCCTTTCAGACGCCCCTGGTTGCAGACGTGGGTCGTATCCCCGAAGAAAAGAAGGGTGTGGTCCTGCAATTAAAAGAAGCCAACAATATATTCAATGACAAGAAATACAGTCTGCCCGTGCAGAAATCATCCGGCAAAATGGATATGGAGTCCGTGACGAGTGAGTCACCTGCTGAAGACAAGAGCAGGAATACGTTTTCCGAGCGTTTTATCACCCGGTCGAAAGCCGCATCCGAAAAAACATACCTAGGTAAAAAAAGCCAGCGAATCGAAGAGATCAGTGCTGAACAGGCGCTCAATGTGACCAGTGAGGATGACGTATTCAGACAATCAAGCCCTGTAACAGGGAGCAAGGCACCCTCACCTCCTGCTGCAGGTCTAGCCCTGCCCAAATCAAAAGAAGAGAGGAGTGCTAAGCGGGAGCAGGTAACGTACGGCTCTGTTCTGTCAGATTTGAGTGAACAGGATAATCTTCAGGCCGAGCAACAGATAAAATTCCAGGCTGAAGTAGCACCATTTCAATCCGTATCAATTAAAGATGATCAGATGTACATCTTCAGACGCATCGCCATCAATAACCAGATTTATCGCCAGGGGTTAATTCTTTTGGTGGAACCCTTGCTACAACACCTGGTGGATTCCCATTATATAAAACAACCACTGGCCAGCTATACCCAACTCCAGTTACAGCGCAGGGACCAGGGACAAACGCGAACGATCGTGAAGGCCGGAGTTTCAGGAGTTTCGGGCCATTTCATTGCAGACAGGATCTTTCCTGCCCCGTTTGATTTTCTATCCGTTACCCTGAGTGCCAAAGAGATCCCCCCCTCCCCGGCTCGCGGGACACTCCGGGGGGCCCTGGTTGTCCTGGGATCATGTATCCTTCTTGGTCTTTTTGCCATCTACCAGAGCGCTCGAACAATCGTTGAGATGTCAGAACGACGCTCCCAGTTTGTCTCATCGGTAACCCACGAACTGAAGACACCATTAACCAATATCCGCATGTACATCGAAATGCTCGAGCAAGGTATCGCCTCGACCCCCGAGCGGGAGCAGGAATATCTTTCCATTCTCAGCTCTGAAAGCAGCCGTTTATCCGGACTGATCAACAATGTCCTGGAACTCTCCAAGCTGGAGAGAAAACAGCGCCATTTCAACATGAAGCAGGGACAGATTGCAGACACACTTGCCGAAGTTGAAGGAATCATGGGGCAGAAACTGAAACAGGATGGGTTCACGATGGACATACAGGCCCCTGATATTCCCCTGCTTTCCTACGATCGAGAAGCGCTCATCCAGATATGTATCAACCTGATCGAGAACAGCGTTAAATTCGGCAGGATGTCGGCCCAAAAACACATTGCCATAAAAGCCGACACGACGGACCAGCATGTTCGAATCACTGTCTCAGACAGCGGGCCCGGAATTCCCAAGAAGGATCTAAAACAGATATTTGATGAATTTTACCGGGTGGACAATGACCTCACCCGCATGACCGGTGGTACAGGAATTGGCCTTGCCCTGGTGAAAAAACTAATAACCGGAATGGGTGGAAGCGCTCATGCTGCAAATAATGACGGGCCGGGATGCACCATCACGCTACTTCTCCGGCGTGGTTGAGGGGCTCGAACCTTTTTTGTGCAACGAGGCTCAGCATTATTGGAAATCAGAAAGTTGTATAACCAGGGAAACGTAAATGGCTAACGGAACGAAACGAGTCGATATTCATGCCGGTCAAAAGGTATCCATAGTTCTGAAACAGGACCAGAGATCTGGAAAACTGACCGAAGGCATCGTACGGGATATATTAACGAAATCCCCCAATCATTCTCACGGGATCAAGGTCCGGCTGGAAAACGGTCTCGTGGGCCGGGTTAAGCTCATCCATCGCCCAGATTAGCGACAGCTGCGGCTTCACAACGACCAGCATCAATTCATTTTTTTGCCGCCAACAAGGCCTCTGCAAGAAGCTTGTCACGCCCGTAGATATCCTTGTAAAAATGTAAGGCCCCGTCACCCGGATCGACAAAAGCCGTACGATAGAGGATGTACACTGGCATTGGCTTGGCCAGCGTCTCCACCTGCCGCTTGCGGGTCGCAATGATTTCATTAACCCGCTCAACGCTCCAGCCGTTCTGCTCTCCACCGAGAACCCAGGCTGCCATCTCGGCTGGTCGCCCCATCCGAATGCAGCCGTGGCTGAAGGCCCGCTCCCCCTGGGTGAACAGGTCATGATTTGGCGTGTCATGCAGGTACACGTTATGTTTATTGGGAAATACGATCTTCAGGGTACCCAGTGAATTATCCGGCCCGGGGTCTTGACGGACACGATACCGGTTCATATCCGTTTCCGACACGTTGTCCCAATCAATGCTTGCGGCATCAAGCTCTGCAGCATCCGCTTCCCACCCCTGAAAAATACGCATATTATGTTTTTTCAGATACATTGGATCCTTTTTCAGCTTGGGAAGCATTTCCTTGCCGGCAATACTCGGCGGCACATTCCAGTACGGGTTGAAGACCACGTACGTTATGGTATCGTTAAAAACCGGAGTCTTGTGGTACGTCTTGCCGACAATAACGGGCATGGCGATGTCAAACTTATCCGGTTTTCCTGCAGCCGCTCTAAACCCGGCAATATTGACAGCAACCAGCTGCTCATCATTCATCCGCTTCAGCCATCGATATCGCTCCATATTGATGATTATCTGCTGGACACGAAACTCTACCGGTACATTCATTGCAGCAAGTGTCTGCCCGCCAATCACCCCGTCTCGGGACAAATTGTGGTTTTTTTGAAATCTTTTGACAGCCTCAACCAATTGGGGGTCAAAAACCTCGCCCTGAACACTCTTTGCTGAATATTCACCGGTAATCGCCAGTCGCTTCCTGATAGTGCTGACCCGTGGATCAACCATGCCCGGCTTTAAAACTTCACCATCGGGAACTGAGGGCCAACCGCCATTTGCCGCGATTGTCCGACTCACTGCAAGTTTCTCCTGTAAATACCTGTATTGTAAAAACGGGGGGGCCTGGTCAGCAAGGAACATCTTCATGTCCGGAGCCTTGAATGCTGTTGCGAAAAGCTTTTTCCAATCCACCTCGACATCGCTGGCATAGGCAAATAATTCAGGATCGATCTGGCGGGGCTGGAGACGACCCTCCCGTTGATCGGCCACGTATAGCATCATTCCCATGGTTAGAAGAATGTCCAGTTTTACAAGTCCGACGCTATCGGTATTATTCCAGAACTGGTCTATGTTGCGGAGCAGGTAACTGGATGGATTAAGCCCATGCCTGTTGGCGTTTTTCAGCGTATCGAAGATGTCTTTTGCCGATTGACCTGGTCTGCCATCCTTGATCCAGTATGGTTGTAACCCGTTGTTGCGATAGATCTGGACAAGTATCTTGTCGATCTCGGCAGAACTTCTTCCATGAGCACTGAAATTCAGAGCAGTAGCTGGTCCCATACTCAAATGTTTAGCCACAACATCCACATTTGCTGCAGCTTGAGCAGCAACCCCCACAAAAAAGAGCAAGGATACCGAAAGGACAATAATTTCTATTCTTTTTCTATTATATGCTATCAACGCCATCACCTCGCTATGTGCTCTTATCCGGCTGTTACTGCCGCACCACTTTCATCCTATGCTCTCATATATACCAGCTTTATAATTGAGATACGATAATTCGTCTGCTTTGAGATCAAACCGGTGTGAACTTACCTAGAAAACTATCCATTATACCGAAAGAGTGCTCCACTCTGATATCCGCGCTTTAGTGAAACACGTTGATGTATAGAATAACAAGGGAAACCACCTGAAAACCAGGAAAAAGAAGTCACAAAAATATTGAGAACCCAACGTCTCAGATTATGGCAGGCGGATAACAGGTATCGGGATTTTACCAGGTTCGGACACGCCCCGTATCGAGATGGATAAAATCAGATTTTGCATAATATCCGACCCCGCCACGCTGCAGGGAACAGGCTTTGGCCCTGAGTTTTCTGGTCGGTACACCGGAAAGGCGGATATCAATTGCCCGCCCTGCCATGTGCAGGCTCTTTTTTGCCACGCCATTACTTGAGTTCCGAAGTTTCTTATTTGTGGCTGGTGAACGGTATCCGGATATCACTTCAAAGGTGCCTGAACTTCCACATTCTTTCTGCAGGGAACAGAGCGTATCAAGGAGTCGATAATCTATGGGATGGGTATCACCTGTTCGAAAATCACGTAAAAAATGGATAATCTCTTTTTCGTTTTCGGGCCGGCAGGTTTTAAGATTAAATGTAAGATCCAGCCTCTCGCCTGTGTGGGTATGGTAAAATGAGAGGGTGTGGTACCGGGAATGCGACGCCAGACTGACAAGAGGAGACAGCACAACAACAGCTGCCGCGAGTCTGACAGAAGTGGTGAGAAAATGCCGACGTGAAAGTTTGTTTGCGTTCGAAGAAGATCGCATAAAACCAGCAACCTCGTTTTATTAACCGGTATTAATTATCTATTCGTTAACCACAACCTGAATCATCCTGATAGGTTGCTCGTAATTCGCGCCATTAAAATACATAATTCTGTTATTGTCAACCTGATGAAGGCCAAAGGTTCCGATTCACCTGCTCTCAGGGTGATATCCATCGAAAAGATGCGCTCCAGTTTCACCTTTATCAGTCTCGGAAGAAGATGGATAAAGCCGAAACTCAACCAGACATCTTCTTGATTATATCACACGATTCTGGTTCCATGAAGAAACCGATTATAACCGTATAACTGGCCTGAAAACGGATATATCTTCTGACGTGAGATAGTGACAACAGGGTTTGAACACTTATTGTGTTGAATATCTCGTCCTTCGATCCCGCTTGAAGATTGATCTCGTCAGTGACGAGAATGGGTTTAAAACAGATAGTACTGGTAATCCTTTGCCGTCCGATCGATGGCGATCATTGTCTCGATGAATTCTCAAGGTGAGGTCAAAAATAACCTGAAGGAGCGCTGCAGAATGAACGTTTTTTTCCACGAAGATTTCTATGATGACTACACCTCAGATCCTGCAGCAGAGCCGGGTCGCATGGAAGCGGTTGTTAAGGCAGTTACCCCTTTCGTAAAAATTTCACCCTGCCTGCCTGCCTCCGAAGAAGACATCCTCGCCGCCCATACTAAAACGCATATCGAGCAGGTGCGGCGCCTGGGTCTCTACGATATTGCCGCTCTTGCCGCAGGCGGAGCAATACAGGCAGCCCAGACAGGAATGGAAGAACCAAGTTTTGCACTGATCCGGCCGCCAGGACACCACGCGTCTGCGAACAGCTGCTGGGGTTTTTGTTATTTCAACAACATGGCGGTTTCTCTCTATCACCTGCGGGAAAAACACCGTATTGACCATGCCTTTGTCCTTGACTTCGACCTTCACTATGGCGACGGAAACGTCAATATTCTTGAAAAAGAATCATGGGTCGAGATTCTGAACCCCGAATCTGATGAGCGAGAGGCCTACCTCGATGAGGTGTCCGACGCACTTGAAGTCACCCGGGCAGATATAATTGCCGTCTCAGCCGGTTTTGATCACCATGTTAATGACTGGGGGGGCTTACTTTATACATCTGACTACAAAACAATGGGGATGATGGTGCGTGATGCTGCATTGCGGAATGGGGGCGGTTGCTATGGACTTCTGGAGGGAGGCTATAACCACCGCGTTCTCGGCAAAAACGTCCTCGCTTTCCTGGAAGGTCTGCAATGAAATTGGTTAATACGCTCAACGCTGACATCTTAAAAAAAAGACAGGTCATGGATTTGGAGCTGCAAACATCAGCGTTAATGGCAGCTGGTTTTGCCATTAAAATCAGAAAAATATCCTACAGGAACAAATGCAATGTTCACCTCAATAAAAATGGAAAGTATCCGTTACCTCTTCTATATCCTCATCCTGTCCTGTGTCTTCCTCCCCGCTACAGTCCAATCTCAGGAGCAGTCTACGGTAAAGACGGCCACTAAGAGCCCCTGCTCTTTATCGCCAATCACGGTTCCAACTCTTCCCGACAAGATTCCCGGCTACACGGAACTGGACCCAGAGACACAGCTGCATGTCACCGGCACTGCTCAGGTAATTGACCTGAAATCCTATACTCTTGAAATTACAGGGGAAGTAAAACAACCACTCACCTTGAAATACGATGATCTGCGCTGTATGCCGAAAATTGAATCCCAGACAACACTTGTCTGTCCAGGCTTTTTTGAAGACAGCGCCACCTGGGCTGGGGTACCCCTTGTTCATGTTCTCCAGCGTGCCGGAATTAACGAGGGAGCAAGCCATATTCGACTTGTGAGTTCCGATGGATACGCGACCCTCGTGGAGATCAAGGAAGCACTTTCAACCAAAAACTTCCTGGCCTATGAATGGGAGCAAGAACCAATACCAGTCCTTCATGGCTTCCCGGTAAGGGCAGTCTTTCCTGATTTAGAGGGAAACAAGTGGGTAAAGTGGCTTGTCAGAATAGAAGTCCAATAAAATACCGAAAGAGCACGCTCCAGCCAGGGCGGCAGGCCTGTATGTCGATGCCTTTTCTGCTCCGTACCGATTCGTGAGATGTCTAAAATACGTATTCATATGGCCACGATGAAATTATTGTTATAAGGTTATCAGATTTGATATTTGGTTTTTCATTCTACGGCTATGCGTATCTCAGCCAGCACCGTGAAATTGATGAAAAACAAAAGGAGATCCCGACAAATCGATGAGAGGTCAAAAATATAGACAATGAGTGATGTTATCCTGATTAGTATTACCGGCAGAGACAGAAAAGGACTTGATGCAAAATTTACCGCTATCCTGGCCGAATATGATGTCAACATTCTAGATATTGGCCAGGCAGTCATCCATGACCATATCTCCCTGGGAATTCTGGCAGAAATTCCCAAATCAGAAGATTTTTCTTCAATTTTCAAGGACATGTTATTTGAAGGACACAACATGGGGCTCGAAGTTGATATCAAGTCGATCGCTCCCGACAATTATGAAAAATGGGTCCACGCCCAGGGCAAGGAAAGGCGGATTATTACGCTTCTCGGCAGGACCCTTTCCGCCCAGCAGATTTCTGCGGTTGCCTCGATCATTGCCGAAAACAAGTTGAACATTGACAGTATTTCACGTCTAACCGGGAGGATCTCTATTGCCAAACCCCAGCAGCACCCGAGAGCCTGTGTACAGCTATCCGTCAGTGGAACGCCCGTGAGTATCCTTGATATGCGAAAGCGATTTATGGAAATCTCCCAGAATGCTGGGATAGACATTTCCTTTCATGTTGACAATATTTATCGGAAAAACAGAAAACTGGTTGTTTTTGATATGGATTCAACACTGATCCAGGCCGAAGTTATCGTTGAATTGGCCAAGCTGGCAGGTGTGGGTGAACAGGTCAACAGCATTACCGAATCTGCCATGCGGGGTGAGATCGATTTCAAGGAGAGCTTTCGACGCAGGGTAGCCCTGTTAAAAGGACTTAAAGAAGAACAACTAGTGAAAGTAACGAGAGAGCTGCCACTGACGGAAGGTGCGAACCTGGTTTGTAAAACCCTGAAAAGCCTTGGGTACAAACTCGGTATCCTGTCTGGTGGGTTCAGGTTTGTTGGAGATTACCTCAAGGATCAATTGGGTTTTGACTATATGTATGCCAATGTTCTCGACATTGAGGATGGCGTGGTGACCGGTAAAGTCGTCGGTGATATTGTTGATGGCGAGGCAAAAGCCCTGCTGCTGAGACAGCTCGCCGAGAAGGAGAATATTGCCCTTGAGCAGACCATTGCTGTCGGTGATGGTGCCAACGACCTGCCGATGATCAGTATCGCAGGCCTAGGGGTGGCCTTTAATGCCAAACCAATTGTCCGCCAGAAAGCGTCCAATACCATATCCAGCGTGGGACTTGACGGACTCCTCTACCTGATTGGTATTCACGACAGAGAGATCAAGGAAGAGGTCAAACATTCCTGAATGCTTCCGCCAAATGAGAGAAAATTCTGATTATACTGGAGCGGCAACCAAATTTATCCGGAATAATCCCTAAAAATCAATCTGTTGACGATACTGACAGTGGCTACAGTGAGGCTTAGTCGTGAGAAATTTTGAACTCGAGGTCTTCTTTTCGAAGTGGGAATTTAAGGCCAGCTACCACATGACGGCGTCCGATGTCGAAAGTATGACCCTGGGGGATCTCATGGCCATGGCATCACCACAGGAGCGCTCCGATTTTGACAATCAATGGCTGGGCTATACAGAGACCTGGGGTGCTCCGGACTTGCGAGATGTCATTGCCACCACCTACGAGACACTGGAGCGTGACAACATCCTCTGTTTTGCCGGTGCCGAAGAAGGAATCTATTCCGCCATGCGCACCCTGCTTGACAAAAACGACCACGCCATTGTTGTCGTACCCAACTACCAGGCAGCTGAAACCATACCACTTGATATCTGCGAGGTTACCGGCGTCGCACTGCGCCCCGATGAAAACTGGAGATTGGACATCGAAGATGTTGCCAGGGCGCTTCGCCCGAACACCAGGCTCGTGTCAATCAACATCCCCAATAATCCGACCGGTGCGACCCTGCCGAAAAGTGATCTCGATCATCTGATTTCACTCTGCCGGGACAATGATATCTATCTGTTCAGCGACGAGGTTTACCGCCTTCTTGAACTGGATGAAAGCAAACGACTGGTGCAGGTTGCGGATGTTTACGAGAAAGGTATCTCTCTTAATGTGATGTCGAAAGCCTATGGTCTTCCTGGTATAAGGATTGGCTGGGTTGCCAGCAGGGATAAAGATCTGTTGCTCCGCCTCGAGCGCTACAAACATTATCTTTCCATCTGTAATGCTGGCCCGAGCGAGCGGTTGGCACTGATCGCCCTGAACAACAGGGACCAGATCCTGCAACGTAACCGCTCCCTGCTGCAGGAAAATCTACAGGTGCTAAAACGATTTTTTGCCGACTACCCGCACCTCTTTAAATGGTCTCCCCCGGATGGAGGATGCATCGCTTACCCGCGCTATACAGGACGGGGTGATGTAGAAACCCTGTGCCGAACACTGGTTCAAGATTACGGGGTGCTGCTGCTCCCCGCTTCCATCTATCGCTCTGAGCTTATGGAGGCTCCTGCTGATCACTTCCGGATCGGCTTTGGTCGACGAAATTTCCAGGCTGGCCTGGCTGTTTTTCGCAGCTTTCTCGACGATAAGAGCAGCGAACTGACCCCGTAGGTAGACTCTTGCTCTGGTTTACTTGCCTGGTTTCCTGATCGATCCGAATGTCAGTAACTCATGGTACCCCTCTACCCTCGTCATTGACATGGCACCAGACCATACTTAGTTGTCTTTTCTGTAACGTGTCGGAGAAATAATCCAAAGGTATATTTCTCCGACACGTTACAGGATATGTAATAACGGTATTCACCGTTATCTATGCTAACATCTTGAAAAAAATTGTTATGTCGCTAACACCGCTGTACCCGCAGCTTAAGGATATGTGCCGATCAGGAGAATGGACTCATCTTTATGACTGTCCTCACATTAGTCCCTGCAACCTGTGTATATTCATTGGAGTAATCGTGGCTTCTGCAGACAGATGACAAAAGAAAGCGATCAACACCTAAGAGATTCACCGACAAAGGGTTCTCGGCAGCAAATTCTGCCCCCCAAAATTATCCGTGGGGCGGAACGTCTTTCGGTCTGACCTGTTCTCGACCATTGCTTTAGGCAGGAGCGACAGCAGATATATTTTCATGGAGGCGAGACCCGGACAGGGGAAAACGACCACTGCGGTCCAATATATTAACCATAAACCGGGCCCTGCTATATGGTATCAGATAGGAGAAGAAGATTGCAATCCTCTGTCTTTTCTCACCTCTATAATTGAGGTTGTCGATCACACCCTCAGCGGTCTTGTCTCTCATTATGTTGGAGAAAGCATTACGGTGGGGAATATCGATAAAGCTGATATTCCTCGGACAATCGACAAAATCACCAGCAGACTTGCGACACTATCATCGCCTGCACTCACCTTTGTTTTCGATGATGTGCACATTATCAAAGATGTACCGGAGACTATGCATGTCCTCGACTCTTTACTCGATATCTCCCCTGAAAATATTCACTTTTTATTACTCAGCAGATCACCTATCCCCATCCTGTCAAAAAAGGTTAAATTCGGCAGCTCCACGACCTACCTGACAAATGAAAACCTCTCATTCTCTCTCCATGAGACCATAGAGTTGCTCAATATATTAAAGGTAAAATACACGTCCCGTGAATACGCCCAACATCTCCATGCCGTAACAGAAGGATGGGTAATGGGGCTGATCTTGGCGATGGACTCTCCGAACCAAAAACTCACAGAAGTCCTCGATCTCAGCTCAAGTGAATTCGACTCTTCCTCGCTGCACCACTATTTACAAGCAACGACTTTGACAAACCTGCCCGAGGAGCTGCAGAATGATCTGCTGAAGCTCTCCCTTCTGGAAGAAATTCCGAGTGATTTAGCAGAACGAATTACCGGAAACAGTGAAATCTGCCAGCACCTGGACAGGTTAATGATGGATAATCATTTCATCAAGCTTACCGATGCTGACATCGAGACATATACCTTTCACCACCTGATGAGAGAGTCCCTTAGAGCAGAATATTCAAATCGTTTCTCTGACGTTGATCGTCTAGAAGTGCTTAATTCGGCGATAGATCATTACTTGTCTGAAGGGTTAATTGAGCGGGTCGTTGTTTATGTTCTCAGATTAGGTGTTCTCTCTGAAGTTGAAAAATTTCTGGAGAATTACGGCCTGGAATTGATTACAAAAAATCGTCTTCATTCATTACATACAATTCCCGATGAACTGATCACTGCTTATTCTTCTGAATCTGCATGGCTCGCCTTCCTGCAAGGTATTTTACTGGCTGACTCAAAACCTGAAGAAGGGGTGAATCATCTTCTGCACTCAGCTGAGCTTTTCAGAGGAAAGGAAGACAAGGCCGGCAGGTTGCTGGCACTCAGCCAGCTGATCTTTCACCAGGTCCTTACCTCGATCGACCTGGAAAACGCCTCCTCGTTCTTAGAAGAAGCGACAGATATTCATAATCAGATAAACGATACTCTTTCGGTATATTACCAGATATTTATCTGCAGAAACCTGGGTGCTGGACATCTGGTTTTCTCTGGAGAGCTCGAGAAGAGCCGCCATTATTTAGGTTTATCATTAAAGAATGCCCAGGCGCTTAAAATTCCCAACATGATTGTCGCCAGCTGGGTCTTTCTCGGCTACTCATATGCCATCCCCGGCCAATTCCCGGCTGCCCGTAAAATTGCCGAATTACTCTATGACCATATTTTGACCCATGAGGTGGGGGCGAGTAACAGAGCGTTTGCCCATCATTTTTTGACAGACATGCTGGAAATGACCGGTGACCACTTGAACTATATCCGGTACAAACAAAAATATTCTGCAATCCTTGAAAAGGGTTTTTTCTCGCGAACTCAGATGGCAACAAGTGTTATGCTCTGGGACATTAAATTCCATTTCGCCGAAAATAAACTTGACCGTGCCCTGAAGCTGATTGAGGAATCTCAATATCTTGGCCCGTTATTCAATACTGCCCATATCAGAAGTCGGATGTTGGAATGGAAGGCTCTCTGCCTGGCGTTGACCGGGGAACGTCTTCAGGAGGTGCGTAGCCTTGTCGCAGACTCATGCCGGTTAAGAGAAGACTCTTCCTGGGGGGGCTTTTTCACGGTCCGCCATTATATTCTCCTGGGGGCGGCTTTATCAATCGCAGGTGATCGATCTCGCGGGGAAATTATGCTCACCAGAGGGATTGATGCGTCAAAAAGACTCGGTTTACTGACACTTGAGGTGAGTGGCTACCTCCTCCGGGCTTACGCCTATCTGCTCGGTGGTATCCGGCAAAAATTTATTCATGACTTGACCAGAGGCCTGGGGTTGATGCGGTTCCATGATTATGAAATGTTCTGGGGGTGGAACCAGTCAATTCTGCGACATCTCTTCAAGGAAGCGGTCAATGAAAACATTGAGCAATCGTATGTAAAAAAACTTTGTGCAGAAACGTTTGGTCAGGAGATCCAGGAAAACGGTGTATTGATTCCTTCTCTTGATATCCAGGTTCTCGGCGATTTCCAATTATCGATAGCAGAAAAACATATCGCTCAGTCAAAGACCTTCACGGCAAAGCAGAGGAGCTTAATCGCACTCCTGATAGCATCACCAAACATGCAGATGAGTCTTGATAAAGTACAGAATTATCTTTGGCCCGATGTGTCGACTGGAAAATCCAGGAGGAATCTTGATACCCTGATATCCCGGTTACGGAGTTTATTGCGCCCCCTGCTGCTGCCTCATGACCTTAACAATTTCCTCGTCGTGAGTCATGGCCTTGTTTCATTAAAAAATTGCCGCATTGATGCAATTGCGTTCAGAAAGATTGTCACGAAAGGCCTGAAACATGCAGGTGTAGGGGAATGGTGGCAGGCAGAGAATTTCTTTACTACTGCATTCTCCTTGTGGAATGGCTGCTTTGCCTTCGATGCATTGATGGATAGTATGGCCTATGATGACTGCACTGACCTGAGAAGTCTTTATCTACAAATGGCAGAAGGTTGGGCAGAATTTCTCTTGAAAACAAAGCAGTACCCTGAGGCACGCCAACTGCTCATCAAGGCCAACAAAATGAGCCCGTCACATAACCGTATTATTTCTTTGCTCTACCGCCTGTGCATCTGTGAATACGATTCAGACAACGCCAGGAGAACCCTCGCAAATTATCGAAGTGCTCTGCAGCAACGGGGTTTAACGGCTGACGAGATTGACTCACTGGTAGATTCTGTCATCTCTTCTGCAGACAAATAAACTCCCTTCTCCGCTGGAGTAGACGATTCAACTCGAGAACAGATAAATGTAAGATTTTTGTAAGGATGAATGCCTATTCTTATTAAACAAGTTATCAAGTTGTCGTCGGATAGTATCCTCTTGTCCCCAGACAGGAAAATTTGATCATTTTTGTGACAACAAGCACCATGCAATCACCTTCTGAGCCCCTTATGATTTTACGCCTCATCCGGTCTAAGCCAGAGTTAGGGAGGAACTATGAAGCTCATTTATTTCCTGTCCGGGATTCTCACCTTGAGTATGTTCGTGACCAACGTTGCCATCGCCGACGATTCAATTCGGTCAACCATTGTACACCCAGCTGCGATCAAGCAGTCCGAAGAGCCTGGAAATGCTATAACATCATCGGTGGAGAGACCAGCTCACACTGCAACGAAAAAGAAATTCAGGATTGTACGGTGTTACGGTTTGGTACCAGTAAATATACATTTCGATTCCATAGAATCCCAATGTAAAGGGGAAAAATCAAATAATACGGGTGGAATACATGAAAGAACGAAGACGTTTTATACGGTATCACATTGACAGGGGTCTCATTGTTTTAGATGATGACGACATTATCGGCATGGCCCGAGTGATCGATATAAGTGATGGCGGTTTTGGCTGTGTGGGACTGTCCCCCATTCCCTACAGTACCAACTGGATTAATGGGATCGACCTGTATGATCCGAATACAGACATAAGCCTTCAGCAGATAAGTGGCCGGATGACACGGTATGTAATCAACAAGAATTCCACGGGGTCTATTGCCTCGACGATCAGTTATTTTGTAGGGTTTGAGGTTTCTCCGAATTCGGTTACCCAGATTGCAAACTTCAGGGAAATATTGTGTGGAGATCAACCTGCGTCATCCTGAGCAACTCCTGGTTATTCACTGCCTCACAGCAGGGCAAAACGGACAACAGCCAAGTCGTCTCAGCGCAGTACAACCGAAGATCGCCGCTTCATATTTGCTGAGATATCACTATATCGGGTTTCAACCTGGCATAAAAACTGCTTGCCATTGCCAACCCCATTACCCTTCATATATGAAGGTCCTACCTGCACATCCTCGACAAATCCGCACAAGGAAATATGTGCGAATCATGGATGATTTTCAACCGAAGCTTGCCAACAGACCTCACTTGTCGTAGAAAACAACAGATACATCGCAGAATATGTTCATTAACGTGAGGACCGACTGTATGAAAGCGATCTTTTATCCCGAATCCATCGTCATCATCGGGCTTTCCAGTAAACCGAACAATATACCGAGACTGATCCTGGAAAACCTTATTCGCTGGGGGTACACCGGAAGGATATTTGGCGTCAACCCCTCTTCAAAAAATGACCATGTGAACGGGATCAGGATGTATTCGGCCATTGAAGATCTCCCGGCAATTCCCGATCTCGCCGTGGCGCTTATACCAGCCCGTTTTATACCAGCTGTCATTGAGGAATGTGGCAAATTCGGGATCAAGCGGATGGCTATTCCATCCGGCGGCTTTAATGAAACGGGAGCAGAAGGCAAAGAGCTTGCAGATCTTGCTCTCAGGAAGGCTGAAGAATACGGGGTCCATTTTGTCGGCCCCAACGGGGTAACAGTGGCCAACACCGCCAATGGCCTCTGCCTACCTTTTATCCCGAGCTATATGCCGACCAAGGGAGATGTCTCGTTTATTACCCAGAGCGGTGGTGTCGGTTTGATGCTCTGGAACACCATTACCGATGAAAATGTCGGTATGGCAAAATTTGCCAGCATCGGTAATAAACTCGACCTCGATGAGGTAGATTTTCTCAAATACTTTGGCGAGGACCCTGAAACAAATATCATCTGTCTTTATCTCGAGTCGATCACCAGAGGAGAGGCTTTCATCAAGGCTGCTGAAAAGATCGACAAACCGATCATTGTCCTGAAATCGGGCAGGACAGAAGCCGGTAACCAGGCAGCCATGAGCCACACAGCCGCCCTGAGTAACAATGATACGGTTATTGACACCGCCTTCGAGAGAGCCGGGATTATTCGTATTGATAACCTCCTTGAGTTTATTTCAGTGGCAAAGGCTTTTAAGCTTCCGCCGATGAGGGGAGAACGGGTAATGCTGATGAGCCCGGCGGGAGGAATAGCGGTCATGATGGCCGATCTCTCAGAGAAGGAAGACTTTCAACTCGCTGACCCGGGAAAAGATTTTTACCAAAAACTTGATAATTTTGCCAATGCCGGAATCATCAAGTTATCCAACCCGCTTGATATGGGCGATATCTATGATCCAGCAATGTACGCCCATACATTCCACGCTGTCATGCATAACGAAAATGTCGATGGAGCGGTTTTTGTTACTCAATGGCCAGAGATGCCAAGAGGCGAGGATATATTTCACAAGATGTTCCACACCGATCTCTCCAAGGAAGCAATTGGATCGATTTTATCATCCGGCAAACCGCTTGCCATATGCTTGATCGGGCCGGGAAACACAACCTTACGGATTAAAAATAACCTCAGTATTCCCGTTTTCAACAATCCTGACGAAACGTTGTTTGCCCTTAAGAAGCAACAAAGGTATCACGCAAAGAAGTCGCTGTCTCCCCGAGAATACTCAACACCTGAAGGTTTCGATTTCGAGGGTATTAAGACCTCTTTGGCAGACATAAATGGAGAGGTCGGAGAAGAAAGTCTGAACCTAGTGAAACGTGTCGGAATACCGGTGGCTGACTCTGTGGCTGTTCAGACCTCGGCAGAAGCGGTTGCTGCCGCAGATATGATCGGTTACCCGGTGGTCATGAAAATAGTATCGCCCGATGCCCTGCATAAATCAGACGTGGGTGGCGTGCTGGTGAATATCAAAAACGAGGAGGCAGTTAGCCGTGGGTTCACGACCCTACAAACCAATCTTTTTGCTCACCGGAGCAACGCTCGATTTGATGGTGTTCGGGTGATGAAGATGGCCCCAGACGGCTACGATATGTTTGTCGGCGGCCACCTTGATGATTCTTTTGGCCCGATAGCCTTCTTTGGATACGGCGGAATCTATATTGAAATATTTCGAGATGTTCAATCAATACTGTGTCCCTCCGATAAAGAAGAGATATCGGAGAAAATGTCAAAGCTGCAGTCCTACTCCCTCTTGCATGGTGCCAGGGGACAAGCAACCGGTAACATTGCTGCCTATATCGATGCTGTCGAGAGGATATCTCACTTGCTTGCCCGGTTCAGAGAGATAAAGGAACTTGACATAAACCCGCTGAGAATTCTTGCTGACGGATCAGGAGTGATTGCCCTCGATGCAAGGATGCGAACAGACGTTTGAACTCAGCATCATGACAGCCCGGTTTTTCACTCCGGCAGCAATGATAACCATATGAAGTTGTTTTATTTTATTGGTTAACGAGGGGAAAAACTGAACTTTTGCCCACCGATACTGGCCTCATACATCAACCCACCTTTTGTTATGGTAAATGTGGCCATTCCCTTGTTGTAACCACTGCTGCCGATGGTGGCATTATTCTTGCCACCGCTTGCCGTAGCAGAACTGCCGCCGGTATTAGCGGTGGCACCTGCAGCAGCTGTTAAAACCGTTGCCTGGGCTTCAGCGCCGAATTCAAAATTTCCGCCGATGAACTCGATTAAAGCACGCTTGTCCTGGAAAAACACCACCTGACTAAAACCGGTACCGCCAAGCTGGAAACCAATGGTCGCCTGGGCCATGGAGGTATTACCGATATACTGTCCCTGCTCATAGACACGCCCCTTACCATATGCTCCGCCGACGACGAATCCTCCTTTACCGATAGTCGGGAACAGTGCATATCCGTGAGCAGTTTGGAACATCCCGCCGATACCTGCGGTCTCGAACATCCTCCTGGTTTCGGTATACTCATCTGCCCATGCTGGAGCGCACAAAAAGAGACAATAACAAGATGGACAGCATAACAGGTGTAATGAACTTCAAGGGAATCCTCCTAATAATCCTGCCAGAAATTAAACAGTTTCATCATTGTTCCGTCAGATTGAGCTTTTTCCTTTCAACCGTGTCAGTCTTTTACTGTCGGTGAATAATGGTGCCCACATGTTCACCTTTGAGTGCCTTGGTAATATTCCCGGGAACCATTCCATTGATCACCTGAATGTTCTCGATCACTTCACTGTTCTGGATGATTTCAAGACAGGGACGTTCAATAACCAGATCATCCTGGTCTTTATCAAGAAGATCCTGGGCGCCGATTTCTCCAATGAACTCAGCGTCGGGGTTCTTTTTAGGATCCTCGGAGTAAAGACCGTTTTCGTCTTTGATAAACAGTATCGTTTTCGATCCGATCAGATCGGCCAGAATTACCAGGCCGACATCTGTACGGTGAATAGGAATCCTGCCGACTTTAGGCTTTATGGCGAAATAGTCATAGGGAGGCATTCCATGCATAACCGGAATGATGTTTTCTGAGAAATACGTGGGGAGTTTGACGATATCAGCATGTGAAATCTTCACGCCGCCCCAGGGAGAGAGCAAGGTTGCAATCATCAGTGCATTCTGTTCTGAGATCATGCTGCCGAACTTTGCAATGACCCCTGTCGGCATACCCATCTCAAGTCCTATGGTATAGATATGTCGACTCCGGGTACCACCGCCAGTTGTTATCAGCATTTTATGTTCGCTACGATTGCTGACGATCTCCTTCAGGATGGCCGGCAGCGCTTTAACACCGCGGTCACAGATCGACTGCCCGCCTATTTTCATGATCTTGACGTCGGGATAGAGACGCTCCTGGGGAGCGATCTCAAGTTTTTCGATAAACTCCTTGCTCACCAGGCTTTCACCCATGAGAGCACTCTTCACATGAAGCCTTTTGCCATCTTTCTCCCGAACCAGTGCCATGATGTTCCCTCTCTGGAAATAACGCTATTGTCTGTATGTCTGCAGCGACTAATTTTTGTTTTTACGGGCTGGGTCCCTCTCGAGGGCGACCAGTTTCGCTTTTGATGCCTTTGCAAGCTGGACAAGCTCTTTTTTCCTGAAGTGATCAACATAAACTTTCAGGTCAAGATCACTTACTGCAACAACTCTGAAACGGGGGGAACGCTGCCCCGCTTTTGACTTAGATCGTTCTCTATAGAAAATTTTTCCTGCCATTGTCTGTCTCCAATTTAAATCAGTATTAACGTTGAGTTCAAACTGCCCTGTCATTATAACTATTAATTCTCCGATGACAAGATACGGGTTTCCTTACAATTATCCAATGACACTGTTGTTAATCATGGTTATCTCTCGTTATTATTGTCCAATTTCTTCGCTTACCAAAAGAAATACAATACTGTATCCTCCCATGGCAAATGAAAGCGCACCTCTTTTCTAATCAAACGGAACAAATGTACAATGATGGATATCTACTTGAGTATCGACGACACAGACAATGCTGACAGCCCAGGATCAGGCCAGCTTGCAGAAATTCTTTCCAACAGACTGAAACATAAAAAGCTCATCTGGCGGAGCACATCGGTGAGCAGACACCAGCTGCATGTTCATGAGGACATACCATATACCTCGCATAACAGTTCCATGTGTTTTACAGCAGTGACCACTGACGACAGGCTGGATGACCTGATTGGTTATTCAATTCAGTTTCTTACTGAACGATCTGCCCAGGGCTCCGACCCTGGACTCTGCGTTGCCGTGAATCGTAATTCGCTGGATCGTTCTGCTCTTATTGAATTTGGTCTGGCAGCAAAAGAGAACATTCTGTCAAAAGATGATGCCTACACGCTGGCTGAAAAGGTTGGTGTCCATCTCTCGGAACATGGGGGGAGTGGTGATGGTGTGATTGGTGCGCTTGCCGGTATTGGCTTGAGAATGCAAGGCTATGACGGTCGCTTCAGGGGTTGGCTCAAGCTCAGCAATGCCGGACAGATTGTGACGGCTGGGTACCTGAGTCTGATCGACTCTGTGGAGTGTGTTGTAGACACCGAGGGCTCTATTTTGCCAGGCGATGCTCGCGTTAAAATATCCGAGAGCAAGATTAAAACAATTGTGCATAATCACCAGCAGGTAATCCCGGTAAAACAATGTGTCGACATGACCTCCAGGATGTGGGCTACTCTCAGCGAAAACGAATCAAAACAGGTCTAGATATGTCAGAGAAGGCCCTTGGCTCATTGCTCAATGAATTATCCGGCAGAAAAAATTTATTTGACGCTCTATCAATGACAAGAGCGGACATACTTTTTTTTGTCAAAACCAGCAAAAGAATTACGGTTTTGTAAACCATGAAAGATGTGATACAATAGTTGTAACAGCAGGGCTATCCCGAGACTGGAACCTCCTCTAAAAACTATAATAAAACATGCCGAGTTCAACGGATAGCCCTTCTTTCTCGGTTTCATCGGAAAAAAATTCCTCATTCCCTCTGTACAGATTCTGTTCATCCTGTCTTAATCCAGCTTTCCAACCATTGCTGTGTATCCTTCTGCCTTAAAATGCTTATTTTCTCCCATATGTTCGTACAGTTTTTCTGGTTGGAGTCTCTCAGATAGCGATTTTCACCAGTGTAGGGAGTTAACGACCTCGCCTGAAGCGCGCGGCTCGTTTCTATGAACAGTGTCATCCGCCGGGACAGCCAGCGGATTTATAGCCGCATGGTAAAACCACGTTAATAATAAAGAATAGACAAGGAGAGTGAGATGGGTCAGTATCAGATTTCTGTTGAACAGTTCGGTTCCCTTACCGCCTATGATGAATCTGGGGAGACCGTTATGTTTTCCACCTTATGGCAGGAAAAAGCCGCCGTATTTGTCTTTGTTCGTCATTTTGGTTGAGTAATTTGCCGTCAGCAGGTTGCTGAACTAGCTGGATACCTGAATGATTTTTCCCAGCGCGAGGCACAACTCGTTATTATCGGAAATGGGCCTGCAAAGGATTTGAAAAAATTCAGAAGCGTAACAGGTTACCACGGTATTCTGCTTACCGATCCCTCACTGGAATCCTTTAAATTTCTGGAATTCAAAGGTGGCCTTGGCGATATCATCGGGATAAAATCCTTTACCAAGGGGTTCTCGGCTCTCAAATCTGGTTTCATGCCCGGTTCGCTTCAAGGTCATGCCCTGCAGCTTGGAGGTGCTATCGTTGTCGCACCGGAGGGCGCCATCACCTACTTTTTCAAAAGCTCTGCGGCAGGCGATCACCCACCTGTCGAAGCACTGCTTGGGGCCTTAGATTGATTATTTCAGAGAAAAACAATAATAATCATTGATATTTAAACAATAACGGCAAGTTATTCACGACGTTATCAATTATGGTGAAACCATAGTACGCATAGAGCCTTCAGCACGTCTCAAGAAGCAAGTAACCGCAATACCAGCTCAAAAACTATGGGTAAATGTCAGCGATGTATACTCTTGAAAAAGAACAACTGGTCACTGCAAGCCTTGAAGAATGTTGGAGTTTTCTTAATAATCCTGAAAACCTGAACTTGATCACCCCGCCAGACCTGCATTTTTTGATTATTTCTCCTGTACCGGATGACATGTTTGACGGCTTGATGATCGAATATCGGATTTCAATCCCCCTGTTTGGCGCTCAACGCTGGCTTGCCGAGATAAAGCATATTCGTCCCCAAAAATCGTTTGTCGATGAACAGCGAATTGGCCCGTATACCTTCTGGTATCACTATCACGAACTCACGGCCACTCCGGAAGGCGTCACGCTTATCGACCGGGTCCATTATTCTGTCCCGTACGGTATCTTTGGCAGACTTCTCCACGTTATGTTTATTAAAAAGACGCTGCAACGGATCTTTGCGTACCGACAAGCAAAAATCACCGAAATCCTGGGGTAATGACGAGCGATATAGGTGGCGAATTGTTTAGGTTTTTGCTGTGAGGACGAATCTATTTTTTACTGCCTTTTTCGTTATACTGCTGGTTCCGTAAGGCTTGTAATTGTCCCCAGCATTCTGTTGCAACCCGCTTGGAATTGCGCCTTGATAATGCGGGATTATTGCTGTAATCGACGAGTTCATACGGGGTCATACGCTCCAGCTCTTGAATCGTTTTTTCAGCGACACAGGCAGCCATGTATGACGTTATCGCCGGATCTTCAGGCGGCTCAATATCACGATACTGCTTCAGGAGTTTTTCAAAATTACTTTGAACAACAGACTCACGATCGGCCTTAATTTTACTCAAAAGAATCTCTGCATCCATAAGACTGATAGGCTCATAAGCGTAGCTTATCAGACAATTACAAATAAGCAGGAACGCGGGCACCAACACTAAAGAGACAAAAAATCGTTTCATAGATATCACAAAGACTGGTATTCCCCTATTGCCATGGTGTTAATCCATAGCACCTGACCGGCGGGCAATAAACTTTATTCCTACCTACTCTAAGAAATTATTAAAACAATTTCCAGAAAGATATGAAACCTTTTTCAAGTTTCTGGCTAAGAGATAAAAGGGTTAGATGTGGGTTTAATGTCAAGCGACCGCCTGAAAAGGCTGGCTGAGCAGGGTACTGAGTATGGATGTGGCATCATCTTGGGGTGTGCCCAACTCCCCAATAAGCAGATCTAAAAGTAATTGTCTGCCGTCGGTCTGGCTTGTAGACAGGGAATTTACCGACTCACGCAGTTCATTATATGTTGTCAGTCCACCTTCAGTACCGAAGAGTCCACCGTCGTCAATACCACCAGTAATAAGAGCATTGATATACCTTTCCTGTACATCTGGACTCACTTGATCGTCGTTGGCAATAATTCCGTTTTCACCGAGCAGGGTATCTAGAGTCCCCTGCCCGTCTCTATCAAGAACCAGAGCCAGCAGGCTGCCAAGGTTTGCCTTAATGACATTGATGTTAAGCGATATTTCAATTGTGGTGCTGTTATTTTCCTCAAGCCTTTGCACCAATGCTGAAAACAACTCTTGCTGACCACCAAAATCATCCCCGCTTGATTCAATTTTACTGGCTAAACTGGTGCTACCCAATTCATTGGTGTTATTGATTCTATCTGCGCTTTGCTGTGTAATTCTCGACTGGACGCTGATCGAACCAGCGATTGCACTTATTTCCATACCACTACCTATCAAAAAAGAGTCGAATTTCTTTCTACCACGTTGTAGCCAATAAACTACTCACTGATTAGCTGCAGGTCAAACCCATAATCCAAATTCAGTTCATCTACCCAGACGGTTAGGCTTTTTTATCAATTACTTTACCCATTTCCTCCATATCTGCAAGATACTCTTCATGCCTGTCGAGATAGAACGATAAAGCTTTAGCAAAATTTTTGCCAATCAGCCCATCCAGGAAAACCTGGCTGATTTCCCTATGCCGTTTAAGGATCAGTTGAGACCGGTAATAAATCAGCCATTCTTCCTGTGACATGTTCCGGGTAATCATCTGGAGTGCCTTAGGTGCTCGTGGCTGATACATCCAGAAATACATGAGATCCAGAGCATTAACGATGATCAGTTTTTCCTCATCTCTGGCTTCGTAGTCCAACGTCTGCATGATCATTTTTGGAGACTGCAGCATATCCAGGACGTCTTCTTCCGGAAATTGCAGGTCGAGTCGTGAAAACACCCTGAATAACTGTGATATCTTGGTTCGATAGGCCGCCAGGCGTGCCCTGATATTGGTCTGCCTGTCAGCCAGACCTTCAATTACCGAAGCGACACAATCAGAGGCAAATTTTGAGATGATCGCCGCCCATTTCTGTAGCGCGCCGGAAACATCTGGAATACCGGCAGCCAAAAGAATCCCGCCTATCAGCGTGTTCAGCAGGATGGCCACGGGAATCGCAATGATCGAGCGAAAAAAATTTCCGACTGTCGCAGATTTGGGTAGTCCGCGAATTGCATTATGACTCGAAATATATATACCGTTAGCAAGGCCCATCACCGCATAAAGCGTGATCGGATCGGTTGTCGTTGTTATCCCCAAGCCCCTGTCCAGCAGCAGCGTTTTAACGAGATAATCAAGAAGCGGTACTGAAAATCCTGTATAGAGAAGTGAATCGGCTATGCGGCTCCAACTGACAAAAGAATTCCAGGGAAGCAATGGCGATCGCCGCAGCCCGCCTCCCCCGAGGACTGACTGGATAATGTTACGCAGCCCGGTGATGCCAAACCAGATAAAAGCACCAAAGTAAGCGAGAAGCCACCAGTCCTTGGTCAAGTAGAATGTCAGGAATGCAGGTATAAAGCCCAGGAGCACTTTCAGACTGTTTTTCAGGTTGCTATTGAGATATTTCCATGGCTTGTCCAATCGCTGCCTGGGTACGCTCTCATCTTTTTCAAGCTTAATCCCGCCATTTCCAGCGCCGCCCCCAAGGGTGATGATGTTACCGGTTTTCTTGTCATGAACATGGTACCCTTCAAGACTCCAGTCGGACCATTGATGCCGCCGGCTCTCGTGCAGCACCGGCAGTATTGCTCTGAGGCGACGCCACCACTGGCCACCTTTTAACTGTCTGGAGCTGTTGTGAAAATTGTGTGTCAGAAACGCACTTACCGGGATATGTACCCAGCCTCCCTCACCACCGAATGCCCGAACTATTCTTCTCGCCCTGACCGGAAGCGTGTCAATTACAGCCAGGCCCATACCAAAATGTTGTCCAGCCTGACCGGTTGAGCCTGACCCAATCCGAGAGCGCAATGTCCTTTTTTTGTAATGGGTATGAAATTTCTCCAGATTGTAGAGAATATCGACAAGATCAGGCTTACGCTGAGTCATCACCTGGAGTTCTTCTTGCAGTACTTCCTTTTTCAACGAATCAGGCGAGAGAAGTCTGATCTGCCCGTCCAGGTACAGCAGCTGCTCTTCAAAATCCCAGATTATGGCGCGTATAGCCCGTTTGAGAATAATAACGTTATCCTCATTGATCGCTCTTTGCAGCTCTCCGACAAGATTATAATATTTGCGTGGACTTTTCAGGTCGACAGCATCACCCTCAACGCCACCATAGCCTGCAATTCCAACTGAAGAAATTCCATGAGCTGCATTCTTCAGGTTATAGGCCTCGATATGGGTGAACATTCCCTCCCCCGCATAGAGCAGCTCGAGAATATCCTGTAATGAAAGGTTACTCAGGTTAAGCGTAAATTTTGAGCTGGAATGCAATGACTGGAGCCTTGTAAGCAGTGACTTGGGGCTCAATTTAAGCCGGTCAGGAAGCTCAGGGAAATCCTGGGGATGAGACGGGTCATGGATGGACGGATTCTGTGCCGGAAGCAGATACTTGTTGATAATTGCCTCGACCTGCAGGCTTTTGAATTTCATCAGCAGCGCTTTCAGTTCCGTCTTTTTTTCCTGGGCAGTATCGGGAGAACCCAGTTGGTCCTGTATTGCCGGATATCTCAGTTTTAGCTGTTGGAGGATACTGTCATAAATGAATCTTGCCAGGTGCAGCAGCGAAGGTTGCCCGGTTCCGACAAAACGCAGGAAATCATCACGACTGAATGCATCAAGCGTCAACCCCAGTTCACTATTAAGATCGTGCCGGTGACGACAATTAAATGAATCCAATACCTCAAAAACGTATTTCTGTTGATAGAGAGAAACATCCCGTCCTTCCTGCATGAGTTGCTTGACGGCATCATCCTGCAAAAACGTGAGCAGGGCATTGTTATCCCTGAATCCGTGAGGTTCCCAGGTGAATCGAATATATTTGTCCCGAAAGTATGCAGACATCTCAATCCCGATCTGAACCTTTACATCAAGGATGGAGCTGGCCTCGATCAATTCCTCAACCACTTCCGGGCGAACATAATTATAATAGACAACGGTGAGATAACGAATCCCCTTGATCCAGGCATCCATTACCAGGTGGGTCGGTGACTTTCTTCCTTTGGTATTGGCATCATGGACATGATCGTCAAAGGCGAACTGGTTCCACTCTTCAGGCATCTCAAGAAGATGGTATCTGGCGAGCTCTGCTCTCACTTTTCTTGGGTTACCAGCCAGGACCATGCGAAAATCATGAGCAAGTTTCAGCTGCTGGAGCTCGTTCTTCCTGCTGCGGAGCAACTCCTTCATGATCTGTAATGCAACCCGTGCAGTATTCTTCTGATAATATATTGATGAAGACAGAAGCATCTCTGCCTGGAGGGAGCGTAAGGCTGTGATACGGTCATGTGCCTTTCCCGACTCAAGTGAACCGAGCAGGCTGGCGACGGCATAGGCGATACGCAGACCTCTTGCAGCTGCCATCTCTTTAATTCCATGGGGGTGCATGAACTCAACGAGAAGTGAACGAAGTACCTGCGACTGCTCTCCCCGCTCCAGAATATCATTGACAATATTCAGGAGCTTATAATCGTTTTTATCGAAAAAAATGGGGGGTTGCTTACGTATCATCGTGGGAAGCAATAACTCCTGGAATAGTGGCGGTTATTTGATAACAGTAAAATCTGCTGGCCTGGCCATGACCTCTGTCCTTTGCACAAGAGAGGCATTCCTGCATGGACGGGAAGAATTTCTTTGACTAAAGGATAACGGCGAACCTCTTGGGGGACCGCCGTTATCCTTGCCCGCTTTGTCCCTGTTCAGGAAAGGTGTTGTTTAAAAAATGAAACGGTGCGCTCCCAGGCAAGCTTTGCCTGGATCTCATTGTAGCGCGGGGTCGAGTTGTTATGAAAGCCGTGTCGAGTCCCTTCATAGGTATACATGAGAAAGGTATTACCCTTTGCCTCCAGAGCTTCCCGATATCCTTGCTGCGTCGCATTTACCCGTGGATCGTCCTCTGCATACTGGATCATCAGCGATGCCTGAATTTTAGAGACATCTTCAAGCGGTGGCGCGACACCATAAAACGGCACACCACCATTGAGGTCTGCTCCGAGGCTCACGGCAAGCTTATTGACAACACCGCCCCCGTAGCAGAAGCCGGTTGCTCCCAGTTTGCCGGTAGACATATCATGACCTTTCAGGAATCTGGCACTGTTGAGTAAGTCCGTGTAGAGTTTGGCTGGATCAAGAGACTTCTGCATGGCCTTGCCTTCATCATCATTTCCCGGGTACCCACCGATAGGTGAAAGTCCATCGGGGGCAAGGGCCAGAAACCCTTCAACCGCTGCGCGACGGGCGACATCTTCAATATAGGGGTTCAGACCCCGGTTCTCATGGACAACAAGGACAGCGGGGAACGGTCCCTCACCGGCAGGCTGCACCAGGTACCCGCGCATTTTACCGGATGAGCCACCCGGTGAATCATAGTCAACGTACCGGGGCGTGATCCGTTCGTCTGTAAAAGAGATCGTCTGTGCTTCAGCGTAACGGGGCAGCAGCGCTTCTGCCATTGCAATGGCGGAGCCACCCACCACAACGAGCCTGGAGGCCTGGTTGAGGAACGCACGTCGGCTCATTTGGGTATGGCAATACTCATCATATAAATCGTATACTTTAGGGTCGATCGTCTCTTTTGTCATACTGGCTCTCCAGGAGTAAAATTTTGATCGGACACGCTGGTTATCTCGCCATCACTCGCCCTGTTCTCTGGAATATTTGAAACTCTGGGAACAGAATCGTTTAACTAGTACCCGGATGATCTCCTGACAGATCAGGCTACTTGTTCATGACACATGCATGGATTATTGATTATTTCATTTTGCTGAAATTTACAACGCAATTCTCACGGTATTGAGAGGGACCCCACGAATAACTGGAAATCTGCCAACCCAGGGGTAAGACATCATGTGCACGTTTCCTGAAGAACCGTTCTCTTTGTTATTCTGTCTCCCTGAATAACTCACGCCCGATCAACATTCTTCTGATTTCACTTGTTCCGGCACCAATTTCATACAGTTTAGCGTCTCGCAGCAGGCGACCGGTCGGAAAATCATTGATGTAGCCGTTTGCCCCCAAGCACTGGATCGTCTCAAGGGCCATCCTGGTTGACTGTTCTGCTGCATAGAGGATCACCGCAGCCGCATCTTTGCGTATAGTGCCACCTGAATCTGCAGCTCTTGCTACCGTGTAAACATAGGCCCGGGAAGCACACCATGCTGTATACATGTCAGCCAGCTTGCCCTGCATCAGCTCAAATTCCCCGATTGCCCGGCCAAACTGCCGCCGCTCGTGAACGTATGGCAGCGCCACATCCATGCAGGCAGCCATGATGCCCAATGGCCCGCCGGAGAGAACGAGCCGTTCGTAGTCAATCCCCTTCATCAGGACTTTCACTCCGCCGTTTACAGGGCCAAGGACATTTTTGTCTGGCACAAAACAGTTATAGAAAACCAGCTCGCAGGTTGGTGACCCACGCATTCCAAATTTATCGAGTTTCGGGCTGGTGGTAAAGCCATCCATGGTCCTCTCCACCAGAAAGGCAGTTATTCCCCGCTGTTTCTTCTCTGGTGCACTCTTGGCATAGACCACCAGGACATCCGCTTCGGGCCCGTTGGTAATCCACATCTTGGTTCCGTTTAAGACATATCCTCCTTTGTCTGCCACGGCAGATAACCGCATGGAAACAATGTCAGAGCCGGCTTCAGCCTCACTGATCGCCAGTCCACCGACATGGGTGCCGTCAATAAGCTTGGGGAGAAACCTCTGCTTCTGGCTGTTTGTTCCATTCAGGACAATCTGGTTGACACAGAGGTTTGAATGAGCCCCATAGGAAAGACCGACCGAAGCGGACCCCCGGCTGATTTCCTCCATGGCGATAACATGTTCAAGATATCCCATGGATGCCCCGCCAAATTTCTCTTCAGCGGTTATGCCCAAAAGGCCGAGTGCACCCATTTTCTTCCAGAGCTCTCGCGGGAATTGATCATTTCGATCAATCATCTCTGCCAGCGGGGTAACCTCTGCACGGACGAAGCCGCGAACCGATTCACGCAGCAGGGCAATCGTTTCACCCAGACCAAAATCCAGTTGAGGAAATGTCTTCATGATGCCTCCTGGTTACGAAGCAGCCGTTTAGCTCCACGATATCAATGATTCCAAACACAGTGCTGCACAGAACTATTCCTGTCAGCATTCACGTTTGAAAACTGAAGCCTTCGGGCAATAGCTCAGGGCTGGTTTCTTCCGGTACCCATGAGAGATCGAGAATCGTGCATGTTGGTTCCCGTGTCCTGAAGATCGGGACCACCCGCATGCCGAGGGCAGGCTCTCCGATACTCAGATAACTCATCAGGATGGTGTCAACCCCTTCGAACTCAACATTAATGAACCTGATTGGTTTATCGAGCAGACTGAAGGCGCCGGAGCGTTCACATACCATATAGGTATAAATACGGGCCGATTTCCTGGCACTGTCTGTGATATCAATAATCGTGTTTCTCCCGAGACAGTCCGGACAATGAATACGAAATGGCAGATAAACCGTATCTTTCGACGTACATCCCTGCTGTTTGCAGCGAGTGGCCAGCAGCACTCCCTTGCCCAGCGACTCAAAAAATATCGCCTCACCCCCATAGGAATGAATGTAGGTCAAATCCCGGGGATTGGTTATTCCGAGAAGTTTCCAGCCGGCATCACCATCATGGATCGGCCTGTTGGGGGCAAGGTGATGAAAGGTTCCCTTCAACCTATAGCGATTATTCTGTACAAAAACCTCTCCGAAGCTGCTCATAATATCCCCCCCTGCGCGTCTTTTTTAATCAGATGATCAGGGTCCATCAGGATTGTGGAGGTGACATGGGAACCGACACCGGCATGACTGATCGCCATCCCCCGTCTTGCTCCCTTTACCTGAAGATTCCTCCAGTCACTCGGCTTCTTCCTGCCAAAGGACTGCCAGAGCCTCTCATCTCCGTGATATTCCTCCCACCGATTCCACAGGTGAGTTGCCACTTCAAAAACCTGCATGATACCGGTCGCACCGACAGCATGCATGCAGCCAATCAGGCCGCCGGACAGGTTGGACGGTAATTTACCAGGCTGTCCGGTATGGGGGTTGGTGTGATAGCAGTCACCGGACTCCACAAAACCCCGCCCTTCTCCATAGGGTCGTATTCCTATATCCTCGTATGTCTGAACATCGCTGATGGTAAAGGCGTCATGAAGCTCCACCAGGTCAAGGTCTCTGCATGGATCAATAATCCCCGTCATACCGTAGCCGTAGTAGGCAGCCATTCGCGCCGCAAGAAACGCAGTAAATCCAGGATATCTCGAAGCACCGGGAAAACGTTTTTCCAGATCATCATACTGACCCGGGGTTTCATTTGGCAACAGTGGGATCTCCATAGGTCGACGATCGGCAGGCCGCAAGGTGTGCGAACCGGCGGCAACCCATATCTGCAGCGGTTTATTTCCTGAGCCCTGAACAATCTGGCCCGCAGTTTCCTCGTCGCAGAGAATGGCGCAGGCGGCACCGACACTCATCAGGCAGCAATCGAGGGCCCGCAATGGATAGGCGACAACGGGTGAGTTCAGTACATCGTCGACCGTAATTTTCATCGGCGCCTGGGCAAAGGGGTTAAATCGGGCATAGCCATGATGTTTTACGGCAATCTCGGCAAGGGTCCTCCTGAAGGAGTCTTCGGATCTGCCGAAAATCTTCCAGTAGCGCTGCGCCATCACTGCATAGTAACCGGTATAGATATGTCCGAGCGGGGATTCCCAGTCCTTGTCGGCCGCGCAGGAGATTAGGAAATTCCCCTCATCCGTGGGGACCTCATCCATCCGCTCCCAGCCCATGACAAGCACACAGTCTGAATAACCGGAGGCCACCGCCTTGAACCCTTCCCAGAGAGCTGACCCACCGGTGGCGCCGCCGGTTTTCACGCCGACATTGCCGAGTGGATCAAGGCCTAGTCGATCGTGAATTACCGCCTCTCCGAGCAGCTGGTCCCCAAAATGATCGGCGAAATGACCATAGTAGCAGCTGTGTATATAGCTTTTCAAAGCTGCCGGAGATCTGTTGATCATCCCTGCGGCCATCTGAAACGCTTCAATGCAGAGCTCTTCCGTACGCCGATCTGGAATTGCACGGTCGAACTTTGACTGTCCTGCAGTTACCAGGTATACCGCTCTCTGCATATTCGGAATTTTTAGCTGTCGAGCGCTGAATCTAATCATACCAAGCCCTCCATGCCGGTTAAATTTCTGGTATGGAATGAGATTATGAGATCAGAAACTTCGCATGGTAATCCCCCAACCCGCGTCGCTCCACCCTTGGGTCAGGATTGCCCATAGAACAAAACTATTCATTGATAATCTGATTTTCAATAGCAACCCTCCCCCTGCCCTACGAATTCTCAACCAATTACAACAGGGTCACCTGGTCACACTCCTATTTGAACCCTTGATGAAAGAAGCCAGCAGGGAAGTCGTAAACAGCTACGGTATGATATTTCAGCAGAAATGAAGAAATCGTTTCAAATACCTTCTGTGACAAACGGAACACTCATGCAGGTTAACCCGGCTTCTGCTTTCAAGAACTCTGAAATATCTGTTGAAGCAACCTGGTAGCCCATTGATCTGACCAGACGCACTGTTTCCGGAAACGCATCATTCATGCAGACGGTATTGTTGATCGGAAGGACATTTGCACCAAACGGTTCATTGGCAAGAGTGGTAATTATCCTGAAACCACGAAATGGTGAGATATCCACCCATTCCGGATTTACCAGGATGGTCTCGTCATCAAGGGCCGTGCATCCGGTTTTCAGGTGAAGGCAGCCGGTCACCTTGACAGGAATCACGCTATAACCGAAGGGTTCAATAATTTTGACCAGGGCTTCGATCCCTCTGCGACTGGTCCTTGGAGACTCGCCAACATAAATATTCCGGTCGATTTTCAGAACGTCTCCCCCCTCTATCTCTGCCGGCAGGGGTATCTGCTTTATCTGACGATATTGACGAAAAAATTTTGCCAGTGCGGTCCCCTCCCAGCGGCGGGATTCAACCCCCATCGACATCAGCACGGCCACCTCATCAAAGACGACAATCGGGTCTTCAACAAAAACACCGTCGGCCAGTAACAGATTCTCATCCAGCCTGATTACCCTGGCTCCACACGCCGCTATCATCCTGCAGTAATTCGCGTGCTGTTCATTTGCCCGGTCTATATCTATCGGTCTGCTCTCTATAAATGTCAGCTCGCATTGCTGCAGAGCCGGTGAAGGTTTTTGGGTTAGGACGGTCAGCATTTTCAAATCAATACCGAATTAACGTTGGTGAACTGGACGCATTTTAACACTTGGGTGCAAGTAGTTGTCGGACGCAAGGTGATGAGATTGTGTCCCCCTCTTGCCAGCTGTTCATCGTTTGACGTCCCTAGAGCAGTTCAGAGATCTGCACAAGACAATAACCATCAACCAACAGAGTACCGACACTCCAGGCAGAATAAAGAAGTGCAAGGTTTATCTTACCCAGGCTTGGATTGTAAAAGAACTCGTTGACAATGGGCACCTGCTGTAATACGTATTTTCATCACGTACCCGGTATAATCGTATAACGCTTCAACTCTTTATCCGCAAGGACACTTTTATGCACCCTGTAAACACGGCATTCTTCTTCGATTTTGATGGTGTTCTCGCCGACTCTACGAAAGTCAAGACTGACGCCTACAGAGAACTCTTCAACGCTTACCCCGCCGATATCATAGCGAAGATTATCGAACACCATCAGCGACACGGAGGCATCAGCAGGGTAGATAAGATTAAACATGCCCATAAGCACTTCATTGATGGACCCTACTCAGAGAAAACAGCGACCGAACATGCTCTCAAATACTCGGAGCTGGTCCTCGAAAAAGTGATCGAGGCGGACTGGATAGCAGGGGCGGAAGAATTTGTGAAGCTGCACTATCAGCATATACCGTTATTCATTATTTCAGGGACCCCTGAAATTGAACTGACAGAAGTTGTCAAGCGCCGCAACATGGCCGGATATTTTAAAGAGATACTCGGTTCACCGACAAGAAAACCGGAGCATATCCGCTGGCTTGTCGAGCGATATGAACTCGAAATTAAGAATTGTTTTTTTATTGGAGATGCGCTCACTGATTATCATGCAGCCAGGGAAACCGGAATGCCGTTTATCGGTATTCAAGGTGAAGTAGCATTTCCAGAGGGAACGACGGTCCTTGCTGATTGCACCTGCCTGAAAGAGACGATGGTTCAAATCTGGCAGAACAGATAACAAGAATCAGCCAGAATCGGAAATGGATGAGCCACCTGCAAAACGCCCTTTTCGCTCAATCTCTACGTTATTTTAAATTTTTCTCCTCGGAATATCATTTATATGCCTGCGGTAAAAATTTTTCACATGGTTCGACGTTGAACGAAAATCATCATTTTGCAAAAGGCCAGGATATTAAAAAATATGCAGGAGCGCTAAAAAGGTATTATTGATCTTACAATAAACAGATGATATTGTGTTGCTTGTCAACACCATTCAGAATTGTAACCCGGATTATTCAGGTCCTTTCCACAAGTGGATACACAGATATGAAAAAGAAAGAAGAAAGACGTACTTCTGCACGAATATCCTTTTATCCGAGAGCCTATTGCGAGCTCAAGGAAAACGGCAAGGAGTTCTACGGAACCATTCGGGATATCAGCATGTTCAGCCTTTTCATGACGCTCGACAATGAGATGGACGTCTCCGGTGAGTGTGATATCCAGATTGTACTGGAAGGTAATCACAGTGAACTTGAAATTAACAATCTAAGCGGGAGAATCGTTCGGGTAGATGACGATGGTGTGGCAATTCGTCTTGACAAACGTCTGGAGTGGTTCGCTATTGTTCCTCTTTATTTTAGAAAATCTGCAGAATAAGATACCTGGCAACCTCACACTGCCATTCTCATCTTCGGAAAATAATGCAGTCTGCCACGTATAATGGGCCAGGTTAGCTGGTCTTTTGGAATACTCGATCCCTGTTTATTTGATATCGGACTGACTAGGTGTTGAAAATAATTGGGTTAAGATCACTCTCAGGCTCGACCCGCCTGGAATGATTTTTTTGACGCACCTTGTGGTGTCTCCAGAACTGTCGGCCAAAAACAGCGACAATAAAAACCACCTGAATAACCAATACCGTGAGATAGAGCGATTTGCCCCTGCCGCTGACAATGCCCTCGTAACAGAATTTCAAAACGCTTTCGGGAAGCGATTCAATGACAACAGTGGTAATCTGCAAGGCAACAGCATAGAGCAAAAACATCAAACCATAAATACCGGCTCTTCTAATCGTTTTCATTAATCTCCATTCCTCTTGATCATAAATTTAATTTGTTATCATTTCTCTCGTTAACACGTACATGAAGTGCTTCTTGTTATGTGTTATTCCTGAGTAAAAATTATTAAACCAGAAGAAGAAAAACATTCAAATTTTTACACCGCGCCTAGGGAAAACCGATCACCTTTCTCTTGACTCCGCTCACTCACAATCTATAGTAATCATTATAACTTTAACAAAGAACCATGCTGTTCGTTCACAAGATGGGTAACAGCGCAGTTACACATTTGGGCGCTATTTTGCAATATTCATTCCTTAAAATCACCTCAGACGAATCAGTAGATCCAATTCCATTCAATCGTTAAAACTTCATTATTTTTTCACCGTGCCATTGACCGGCGTGGCCAGCTGTTATACCTTCCCGACATATGCATTTTGGCATAGATGAAACAACAGGACCATCGTCCTGTTTCCAACTGAATTATATACTGACCCAGGTCTGCAAAGCAAATTTCCAGGAGAATATCATGCTCAAGAAAAGCTATTCGAAAACAGGTAAGGTATGCCGTGTCACCTTCAAGTACGAAAACCCCGACAATGCGGAGACAGCTGCACTCGTTGGGGAATTCAATGACTGGTCCGCTCTGAAAAACCCGATGAAAAAACTGAAAAGCGGCAGTTTTTCTGTCACCATCTCCCTGACAGCCGGGAACTCCTACCAATTCCGCTATATGCTTGACGGCACTACATGGGTAAATGATGCGGACGCAAACAGTTACATACCCAATGCGTATGGCGAGGACAATTCGGTTGTCGCTGTCTGATCAGGATATGGCCGTGGGTTTGCGCCATATCTAAAACAGGGTAGTCGGGTCTCGTCGGAAAAAGTCATGAACAACAGTTTTGACATCAAACGGGCAAGAAAAGACACACGAGCCTGCGAAAATATAGTGCATTTCAACAATGCCGGGTCTTCGCTGATGCCGATCCCTGTGACAGATGTACTGCACACCTATCTTCACAAGGAAGAACAGGCGGGCGGATATGAGACAGCTGAAGAGGAGTATCTTTGTTTAGACAATTTTTCTTTTACACGTCCCCATGACATCTTTCTTTTAAAAGGTCTTTCACGATCACCTAACGTATTGCCAACAAGAGTATATATGTGGTATTCCTAGGTACTGATGTGTTCATTACAGGCACATTGCCAGCTGTTTTGACGTAATTGATGGTCAAAATTAAGCATGGCTGTTCCAAAAAGATGCACATACAGAATCTACGTTTTTTTTCAATCATTTCGGTATATAAAGAAATGCTGCATTGGTTGAGAATCTGCCGCAGCGGAGCAGATGACGTTTAACAACAGTGTCATGGTTGCGTTGTGACAACTTGTAAATCCGGGATTATCTTCTCGGCAATTTTTTACAATTATCTGGAGGGTTTAATGAAAATGTTGAAAAGTCTTTTAATCGGATGCACACTGGTAATGGTTTCTGCAGGACTGGTTCAGGCCGACAATGGTGACACATTGAAAGCCGTCAAGGACAAAGGTTTTATCCAGGTGGGTGTGAATGGCGATCTGTTTGGATTTGGTAAAGCAGATCAAAAGGGTGTTTGGAAAGGATTAGATGTAGATACAGCGCGGGCAGTTGCTGTTGCCGTTTTTGGAGATTACAAAGATCGCCTTCGATTTACCCCGCTGACCGCCAAAACCCGTTTTACTGCTTTACAGTCAAAAGAAATAGACCTGTTGACCAGAAACGCCACCATGACACTTGGCCGGGACACCTCTCTTGGTCTTGACTTTGTTCAGGTTAACTACTACGACGGCCAAGGCTTTATGGTACCCAAAGCACTCGGGGTTAAAAGTGCCAAAGAGCTAAGTGGATCCACGGTATGTGTTCTGCCCGGAACAACCACAGAGCAAAATGCAGCTGATTTTTTCCGCTCCAACTCAATGGATTGGAAAACAGTAACAATTGAAAGTACCGCTGAACTTGCCCAGGCTTTTTATGCTGGCCGCTGTGATGTTATGACCTCTGATGCCTCGCAGCTTGCCGGGCTTCGTGCCAGTGCCCCAAAACCGGATGCCTATATGATCCTTCCGGAAATCATTTCCAAAGAACCCCTGGCTCCTGCCGTTCGTCACGGTGACAACCAGTGGAAAGACATCGTCAACTATGCGGTTCTGGCCATGATCAATGCCGAAGAATTTGGTATTACCTCTGAAAATGTCGACGAGATGCTCAAGTCCAAAAACCCAAAGATCCAGCGATTTCTTGGTGTTTCTCCGGGTAATGGGGCTGCGCTTGGAATCGACGAGAAATTTGCCTACAACATCATCAAGCTGGTCGGTAATTACGGTGAAGTATTTGAGCGCAATGTTGGGGTCAACACTCCTCTGGGAATCGAACGAGGATTGAACGCGCTGTGGACCAATGGTGGCTTGCTGTACTCACCTCCATTTAAATAAATGATGTAAGTCCGCAGTATTTCTATTAGCCACCTGGCCAACTCCTGTCCTTCTGAAGGATATCGGGATGACCAGGTGGCAATTTATCACGGTTCCAGTATTCTGAACCCCACGTTGTTAAAACTTGTTTACTAACCCCGCACACGCACTATGGCCTCAGTGAACAGCACTTCAGCAAAAACCTATTTCTGGAACGACCAGAAGACCCGGGCCATTCTCTACCAGATCTTCACTGCTGTGGCTGTCGCGCTTCTTGGCTACTACCTGATTTCAAATGTCCAGAATAATATGGCCAAACAGTCCATTGCCAGCGGATTTGGCTTTCTCGAGAAAGAGGCGGCATTTGAGATCGGTGAGACACTGATCGAATATTCTGCTGCCGACAGTTATGGCCGAGCGCTTATGGTTGGCGTGCTGAATACGCTCAAGGTATCCCTTGTTGGCATTGTCTTTACGACTATTCTGGGAACCATCATAGGTGTTGCCACCCTTTCTAAAAACTGGTTGATTTCCCGACTTGGCTTTGTCTATGTTGAGATTTTCCAGAATATTCCGGTACTGCTGCAGCTCTTTTTCTTTTATGCACTTTTTTACGAAGCGTTCCCCAGCCCCCGCCAGGCACTGAATCCTGTTGCCGGTGTTTTTTTGACAAACAGGGGCATTGACTTTGCTGTGCCGGCGGCTCACCCCGCCTGGCTCTATGTCGTCCTGGCATTTCTGGCCGCCTGTGTGATAGCCGTTATACTAAAACGGTGGTCAGTCAATCGCCAGGAAAGAACAGGACAGCAATTTCCAATGTTCTGGGCCGGACTTGCCCTTCTTGTTGGCCTGCCACTTATTACCTGGATTATAAACGGCGCCCCAAGTCAAATGGACATCCCGGTACTGAAGGGATTTAATTTCAGTGGTGGACGAAATATCAGCCCCGAATTTTCAGCTCTGCTAATCGGTCTTGTGCTCTATACCGCCTCTTTTATTGCCCAGATTGTCCGTGCCGGTATTCAATCAATCAGTCACGGCCAGACTGAAGCAGCTCTATCCATAGGTTTGAAACCGGTTCATGTCCTGAAGCTGGTTATTTTCCCGCAAGCTCTTCGGGTCATTGTACCACCCTTGACCAGTCAGCTGTTGAACTTGACGAAGAACAGCTCTCTTGCCGTTGCCATTGGCTATCCCGATTTTGTACAGGTCGCGGGAACTACGATTAACCAGACCGGGCAGGCGGTTGAAGGAGTGGCATTGATGATGCTGGTCTACCTGACCTTGAGTCTGCTGACCTCGGCCTACATGAACTGGTACAACAAAAAAATCGCAATCATTGAGCGCTAGCGATCTATGAGCACTTCTACACACACTGAAGAAATCAAACCGCCGGTAACCAATGTCGGCATTATCGGCTGGATCAGGCAGAACCTGTTCAATGGTTTTTTCAGTTCTATCGCTACAATTTTGATTCTGGCCGTCCTTTTCAGGGTCATACCACAGTTTATCCAGTGGGCCTTTATTGACAGCGTCTGGTATACCTCAGGCCAGGAGTGTCATGAAGCATCAGGAGCCTGCTGGTCAGTCATTACGCAGAATATCCGTTTTAATGTTTTTGGTTATTACCCTTACGAAGAGCAGTGGCGGCCACTCGTCGCCATGATCATCCTGATCGGTATGCTGATCTACAGTCGGGACTGGAACAAATGGAACAGGACGCTCGGGTATATCTGGCTCTTCGCCCTGTTTATCATGGGACTTCTGATGAAGGGTGGCCTTTTTGGGTTGGTGTCGGTTGAAAGTACGAAATGGAGTGGCCTCCCGCTCACCCTGCTTCTATCCTTTTTCGGTATTCTGGCCTCTTACCCGCTGGGCGTAATCCTGGCACTTGGCCGCCAGTCGAATATGCCGATCATCAAATCACTCTGTGTTGTTTATATCGAGATGATCAGGGGAGTGCCGCTGATCACGATGCTGTTCATGTCCTCGGTAATGTTTCCTCTTTTTCTACCTGAAGGCGTGACCATCGACAAGGTTTTGCGCGCCCAGGCGGCAATTATTCTTTTTACCGCTGCCTATATCGCAGAGGTTGTTCGCGGCGGCCTCCAGGCAATGGATAAGGGACAGTATGAGGCGGCCGAGTCTCTGGGGTTAAACTATTTCCAGATGATGCGGTTGATCATCCTGCCCCAGGCCCTGAAAATTGTCATACCACCGACTGTGGGGATTCTGATCTCGGCTTTCAAGGATACATCACTGGTAGTTATTATCGCCCTGTACGACATTCTCAACACCACCAAGTCGATTCTGACTGAACCGGAATGGACCGGCTTCAGTACCGAGGCATATATTTTTGTTGCAATGATCTATTACGTCTGCTGTTTCTCCATGTCACAGTACAGCCGGAAAATAGAAAAAGAACTTGAGTACAAGTCGGACACACCAAAATCTTCATGAATCTAACTATAGAGAGTCAGCATGAGTTCAGAACAGGCGAATAAACAGACACCGGAATCAAACGAAAAACCGGTCATTGAAATCATCGAAATGCATAAGTGGTATGATGATTTCCATGTTCTCAAGGATATCAACCTGCAGGTCAGGCCCCAGGAAAAGATTGTCGTCTGCGGACCTTCCGGTTCCGGGAAATCTACGATGATTCGCTGTATCAATCGACTGGAGGAGCACCAGCGTGGGAAAATTATTGTCAACGGAACCGAGCTGACCAGGGACCTGAAAGACATAGAGCGGGTACGTACCGAGGTCGGCATGGTTTTTCAACACTTCAACCTGTTCCCTCACCTTACCATTATTGAGAACTTAACCGTTGGCCCGATCTGGGTTCGGAAAACACCCAAAAAAGAGGCCGAAGAACTGGCCATGCACTACCTCGAAATTGTACGTATTCCTGAACAGGCCAACAAATACCCTGGTCAGATTTCAGGTGGCCAGCAGCAGCGTGTGGCCATTGCCCGAAGCCTCTGTATGAAGCCTAAAATAATGCTCTTTGATGAACCCACCTCAGCCCTTGATCCGGAAATGATTAAGGAAGTTCTCGACGTCATGGTCGATCTTGCCCAGGAGGGTATGACGATGATTGTGGTGAGCCACGAAATGGGTTTTGCCAAGACCGTTGCCGATCGTGTCATATTCATGGATTTCGGAGAGATCGTCGAAGAAAATAACCCTTACGAATTCTTCGACAACCCACAACACGAAAGAACCCAGCTCTTCCTCAGCCAGATTTTATAAACCCCAACAGGAAGTTGACTTGATCTGCCAATATTGAGAAATCCCGGGTGACATCCGCTACTGAGGTCAAGCAATTTTTACAATAACCAGGGTAATATCATCCTCGCGCACGACACCAGCCGTAAACTGCTCAAACGTAAAGATAATTTTTTCAACAATGTTTTCGGCAGACTTCGCTGCATGCTCTTTTATCAGCTCTTTTATCCGCTCTTTGCCAAATGACGCTCCGTTAGAATTACATCCCTCCCACAGGCCATCGGTGAATAATGCGATGAGTTGTCCGCTCGCCAGATCTTCAAGCATTTGACTGCTGTAGGGATAATCCCGGTCAATCCCCAGGACAAGCCCAGGCCCTTCAAGTTCTGTAAAACGATCATTTACCGGATCAAAAAGCAGAGCAGGATCATGTCCCGCACGAATCCACTCCAGCCGTTTTTCCCGCAGATTTACAGTAAGATAAAAGAGCGTCATGAACCTTCCTGACTCACCGACATCCTCAGCCAGGTGGTGGTTGACGGTGGAGACGATATCGTTGCTGGTTCCGGGATGAGATACCCGCAGGCGAAGGCATGCCCTGACACTGGACATCAACAGTGCGGAATCAACACCATGACCGGCTATATCTCCGATGACCAGAGTCACGCTATTACCTCCCTGTTCGGGAAAATAATCATAATAATCTCCGCCTACCTCATCACAGGGCAGGCTTTTGCCGGCAATGTCCAGGCCTGGAACTGATGGCGCTTTTTCCGGCAGCAGGCCCCTTTGAACCTCGGCTGCCAGTTGAAGTGCTTTTTTCTGGGTGGTCATATCGGTCACAAAGGCCATGTTGCCGATCACCTCATTGCTGTCGGAACGCAAGGTAGTGGCGTGAACAAAAACCGGTACCTTTTTCCCATCGTCCGTTGTCAACTCATACTCAAACTCACGATGTTGAGGAGCCAGAGCATTGCCATACTCTCCTGACCAGTAGTTTTGACATTCATTGAAACTCAGGGCAAAGGGATGATGTCCAAGTAATTCTGCCCGTGGCTGATTGACCAGATGCGCATATCTTGAGTTACATTCAACAATTTTAAAAGACTCATCCATCAGGATAAATCCTTCCCCGGCCGTCTCAACAATCCGGCGATGTTTCTCTTCACTCAAACGTAATTTTTCCTCGGCGACCTTCCGCTCGTGGATATCGATTACAATTCCCTGGTGATAACGAATGCCAGTCGAGGCTTCCTGATAAATTGAGGTGCGGTCCTCCACCCACCGGACGTCGCCCTGCCGTGTAACCACTCGATAAAAAGTGGTGTAGGTTTCGATACCACGGTCTACAAAAGTCTGAATTTCCCTCAGTGTCCTGTCAGAGTCATCTGGATAGACAAGGTCCCGATACATAACACGGCCACTTAAAAAATCATCTGCCTGGTAACCAAACCTTGAAATGTTCGGAGACACGTAGACCATCTTGCGTTTTTGGGGGTCGTCTTCAGCCAGGCGACGAAACAGAATCGCTGTGCTGTTGTCAATGATTAATTCAGCCAGCTCCATTACCCGGGAACTCTCGTCAGAGTCCTCGCTTTTCCCGAGCTGCTGGGTCAACGACTCGATTTCGACGCGCAACAACTTATTTTCGCTTTCCAGTTCAGCCAGCTTCATAATCTTGTACCTGTTAGGTTTTACAGGCTCATTCGCTATTGTGGTGTCGATAAGCCAGAGGTGATCAGAAAAGATTGACAGACGAGCCACTTGCAAAACGCTCTTTTCGCTCAACCTCTACGTTATGTTTAAATTTTTATCCTCGGAATATCAATTATATGCCTGCGGTAAAAATTTTTCGCATGCCTTGACGCTGAACGAAAATCATCATTTTGCAAAAGGCTCAGATCTAAAAAATAAAAGCTCACTGCCGGTATTTCATTCCAGCAGTGAGCTTTCAGACCAGAGGATCTCGCAGCTAAAACACGTTTTCCGTCGCCTTTAATTTTTACTGCCGATAAATCGATAAACAATTGCACCCAGGATACCGCCGATCACAGGGGCAATCCAGAACAGCCAGAGCTGTTGAATCGCCCAGCCACCGGCAAAAATTGCAACACCTGTACTTCTGGCCGGATTTACTGAAGTGTTGGTGACTGGAATACTAATCAGGTGTATCAGTGTCAGGCAGAGTCCAATTGCAATCGGTGCCAGTGCTGCCGGTGCGCGCTTATCGGTGGCACCGAGAATGACAATGAGGAACATCATTGTCATAACCACTTCTGTCACCGCGCCTGCAAGCAGGGAATAACCGCCTGGAGAGTGTTCTCCGTATCCATTTGAGGCAAAACCGCCAGCCAGATCGAACCCGGCCTGTCCGCTTGCAATGATATAGAGAATTCCGCCGGCCGCAAGCCCGCCAAGCACCTGGGCGATGATGTAGGGGAGGATCTGACCGGCAGGAAATCTGCCACCGTACCAGAGCCCTATGGTAACTGCAGGGTTGAGATGACAGCCTGATATATGACCGATAGCAAAAGCCATCGTCAATACCGTGAGACCAAAGGCCAATGATACACCGAGCCAGCCAATACCGACATCAGGAAAACCTGCGGCGAGCACCGCACTTCCACATCCTCCGAGTACCAGCCAGAACGTTCCAAAAAACTCTGCTCCATATTTCTGCATAATTCCCTCCTTGTTTATGGTGATTAGAATACAATTGGTTGTCAGAGAAATTTGTCAATGGAACTGTATTGAATAATTGTACGTTATCAGCCGGATAATTCATGGTTTTCTTTTCATTTCGTTTTGCAATCGTCAGCTGAATAAACAAGTGCTACTACCTCATTACCAGGCAATTGTAAGCAGATTGACCAATCAGACTCTTCCAAACGTCCGCAACATCCGGTTAAATCGCCTAAAATCGATATTCGAGTTCAAAGAGCAGGCGGTCATTACTGCCGATCTCCTTGAAACCAGGAAAATTGCCGGATTCATAGAACACGACTCCAGCCATTACAGAAACGTTATCTGTAAGATCATAGTCCAGTTGGAAACGTTCAAATCCGCCGTCCGCGCCGAGCAGGCCGTAGGATGAGATTAAACATGTCAGGTGAAGGGTATCATTCATAAAGTCTTTTACGAACCTGAGGGCATATTGCGTCCAGTCCTCCTTTTGACCGTCCGGCAGGCTTTCCATCACCGGATCGTAATCAATGATATGTCTGTTGACAATTTCAAACGATACTGTTGTTTCAGGAAAGCCCATATATTCAAGACCTGCCAGAATATCGAACCTCGGTTTTTCATCTGACACAGTTGAATACTTCAGTCCATCCCAGTATGCCGCTTCGCCTTTAAACAGCCAGCTTCCCAGGACGATATCAGCAGCGGACCCAACCATGACTGCCCGGTTGTCATGGGTACGAAATGGTTTGCCCTCTGGATCATTAGATAGATAGGCCCGTTCCTGAAATACCGAGGCTGCGTAAAAGGAGAGATCCCAGCCGCTGAAGATACCGTTGAGAGCTAGGCCTGCCTGCTGGTTCTCCCAACTCCAGTCGGGAGTTACAAGTGGCGGCAACGGTTGTATGCCGGGGAAAAACTCGCCATTATATCTGGTAAATTTATCAAACCGAGGTTCATGGATAAGCATTGCATTGATATTCCAGCGGTCCCAGAAATAGTCAATTCGGCTCATTGTAACCGGCAGTCTCAAATATCGGATGTCAAGCATCCCCGGGTACCGGCGATCAAGAGGATTGAGGATATCGGTTACTCTGAGATTATCAGATTTACCCCATACGACGATCTGTCGTCCAAGCTTGATATCAAGAGCGCTCGACAGACTTCCTTGCAGATAGGCCTCGTTCAACTCCAGTTCATCTTCATACTCGTCAAGATACTCATCGGTGTACAGATCTCGCTGGCCGTTTAAATGATAAGCAACATCGTAGAACGCCGTTCCACCGATACGGGCCTTCCATTCGGAAAATGATGCTTCAGCGATAAGCTCACCATGCCCCCTAAACATTGACAGTCCTCTATAGTCGGGCTGTCCAGGCATTGGTTCGCTCTGGGCAACATTTATTGTTGACTGCAAGCTGACACTTCCCTGAAAGGTTAGCCAGTCGGGTAACAGCGGATCAGATTCAGGCTGCACGTCCTGCGGTTCGGTTTCCAGTTCAGAGAAACCTCCCAGGAGTTCTTCCAGATCGTCCTCATCATCTGCTGATGATTCTTCCTCGAAGCCACTCAGTAATGAATCAAGCTCATCGGCCTGAAGTTGTACACAGAAACTGCTTAAAAGTATAAACGACAAAGCGACAATGCTGTTTTTGACCGGTGCCGTCATATATTACAGCCCTTTCTCCAGTTGCCGTACCGAGAAAAATGACTCGTCAAGATCCTGCCCGAATGTGACATTATTCCACAGTAATTTTGTGTTGTGCAGGGTTCTCTTGTTTTTTGTGGTCTTCATCCATCTTTCGGTGGCGACCCAAATTCCATCTATTTCTTCGAGTTTCTTTACCTCCATATATTTAACTTTGTTACCTTCCTGCAGAACGTGAATAGCCCTCACCTCCATGAAGATGTCCTGTCTGACAAAAAGGATTGATTTTTTAAATCCGTAGCGATTCTCGACTTCCTTTGATATCGGAGTCGCCTCGACAAGCCAGACTTTCTGACCATCGACCTCACTTTCTTTCAGGACTTTATAATTCCACTCATCGAGAACACGACGCGTTATATCGGCATAGGAGAAATCTGAGCCCATAAAAGACGAAGATTTATCCGAAGTTGCAATCCGCTTTGTTTTCCTCAGGTCCGGAAGATAGAGCCACTGATCATCATCCTTTTCCCCACTGTAATAATCATAGGTGAGAAGTCCGGTGTCCTTGACATCGGCCGGAGCCAGGAAAAAGCTGAGCTTAAGGGTGTCTCTCCCCTTATCCTTGCTGAAAACCTTCATTTCACGTTGACGCTCATTTCCGTTCTTATCTATTAATATCATAACAGAATCAACTTCCATATTATCCCCATCGTCACGTGCATCGACCTGTTCCATTATCCACCGGCCATCGGGGTCCGCTGCCTGCACTGACATGCATACCAGTGTTACAATTAAGACTGTAAGTATTGAAAATAATAATGATTTAATGATTTTCATCAGAACCTCCTTCTATGATCATTTAGCTGCGCTTGATCTGCCAAGTACTAATCTCAGAATCGCAGGAGTCATAAAAAAATTGCTGGCCAGTGCCAGGATGATCGCAATACCGGTAAAAAGTCCGAACTCAAACAGGTTTCTCATTGATGCGAACATGAAGATGAAAAATCCAATGGAGAGGACGACTGTTGTGGTAAGCAGGGCACGACCGGCAGTATTAAGCGCCTTTCTGACGCCATCGGCTATGTCGCCCGATTTCTCATAGTATTTCCTGAAATTGTACATGAAATGTATGGTGTTATCGACGGAGAGGCCAATTGCAATGGATGCGACCAGCATGGTGAACATGTTGAGCGGGATTGAAAACCAGCCAATGAATCCGAGCACGATCAGAATCGGGCCCAAATTCGGTATCATGCTGATCAAACCCATGCGGATCTCGCCGATCAGAATCACCATCAACAGCGTAACGACCACCAGTGCGATACCATAACTCTGTGCAGCAGAATAGATAGAGGCGTAAAAGATAGTACCGAGCAGTGACATGATGCCGGTAACGGTGACTTGCATTTCTTCACCACCTTCGAGTTTTTTGCCCTCAAACTCATCTTTAAATCTTTTTTCCACATCATTGATAAAAGGGGTGTAAAGCAAGGCATCAAGCCATGGCACTTTAAGCGTAATCCTGGCGAGCCGGAACTGTGAATCGATCACATCCTCAAGATCATCAGAGCCAGAATTTTCAAAAAGAAGCAATTCCTGGGGAATGAGTTTCTCATTTTCCGGGATCTTGTAGTAGTCCTGGTTATTACCATGCAGGGCCTGGTGAATCTCTTTTAAGATCGTCGTCAGCGAGATAACTTTGCCGATAAACAGCTCGTTGTCCCGGTAATCATTTTCAAGATCTCGGGCCAGTCTATCGATCGCTGCAAGTGCTGTTCTATCATACAGCCCGTTCTCCCGACCGGTATCCAGGACCATCTCGAGGACCACACTCCCGCGTAACTCCTTGTTGATTATCTCTGTTGACTGCCTGACGTCCAGGTTTTCCGGCAGCCATTTCAGCACATCATGGGAAAAATAAACCTTGAATAATCCTGCGATACCCACCAGGATGATCGTCCCCGAGATGGTGAGAACAAGTCGGTAACGACGAACCGAAAAATCTGCCACCCAGTCAAGTAGACGATCCATCAGGGTAGTTATCGTTGTCCCTTCATCGCTCTCCTGTACTGGGGCCTTGAGCGGAATGTATGATAAAACTGCGGGCAGAAAGGTAAAGGTGTAGACAAGGGCAATCATCACCCCTATCGCGGAGAACAGGCCAAGGTCAGCAATGGGAGCCACCTTGGCGATGGCAAAGGACGCGAGCCCCGCTGCTGTTGTCAGAGAAGTCATGACAATTGCAAGTCCTGAGTGGGAATAGGCGGCAATAATCGCCTCGTTGCGCGACTTGCCCTGACGGAGGTTGAGGTAGGTAAGGGCCAGTGCATGGACGCAAGCACCCACCCCGACTGCGAGAAGAAATGAAGGTAGGATTGTCGTTGGTGTTTTGAATTTGGTACCGGTAAGAGCCATAATGCCCAGGGTTGCTACCAGCGTGAGCGCTACCACCAGCAGCGGTAAGATGACACCGCTGACACGTCTGAACATGATAAAGAGACATATGCCAATGGTGATGATCGCCAGTCTCATGAAACGCTTCATATCCGTCATCATGAACTTCTTGACGGTCTGGGTAATAACCGGTGTACCAGCGACATAGGTTCGAAAATTTTCATCATCATATTTCCGGGCTATTGCTCTAACCGTTTCCACCATCGTGGTAACCTCCTGGTCAGTCAAATATACCTGAGGAATTGTGTCCTCCCCTGCACTGTCGGATATTTCATCAAAACCACTCAACAGGTCATCATCCCCTGACCCACTGCTGGCATACACCTCACTTTCCAGGACGATACTCGTGAAGGTGCCATCTGCTGAAATCAGCATGTTCCTGTACAGTGGACTGCTGAGCACCACCTGCCTCAATGCTACGAGGTCTTCCTCTGTCTCTGGAAAATTTGCCAGCAGATCGTCAACGAACAGAACATCTCCTTCTCCATGCGTATTCCTGACATTGATCATGGAGGTGATATCGCTCAGATGTGGAACATTTTCCTCTAGTTCATCATGCAATCGTCCCAGTTTTTCCAGGAATTCGACACTGAATATTTCATCACTTTGAATCGCCACCACCATTTTGTCATCCCGCCCGAATTGATCACGGAATTCGTTGTAGGTCTGAAGTATTGGATCGTCATCATGCAGGAATCCTTCATTTGAAGTGTCCACACCCAGATGTCGAATCTGAGCAATAGACAGGGCAGTGCATAAAAGCACACCAAGGACTACCAGCAGCCGGAACCGAATCATCAGTGCGGTCGATTTTTCGAAAAATAACCTCGCTCTTTCCTTGGATACTCTATTTTCCATTTGAGACCTCGATTTCAACGTTTCCCAGCCCCTTGATCCCCTCAAGAAAGATAGTGGTAATAATATGCGGATATTTTCTGAAGAAATCTTCACCATATCCTTCAGGATTGACCTTCTCCATGATCGGGGCGAATAAAAATCGCGAGCTCATCATACCGATGAGCAGAGGGCCAATTGCTGCCGGCGATAGATCAACACCTTGGGATTTTTTAACAGGAAGGCAGATTTCGTCACGGACAACAAACATTGCCTTTCTCGCCCATTGCGCCTTGTATTCCGTGATCTCCGGATCGTCATGGGGCAGTTCCGCCAGCGTCACGATCATATAGTCCCTGTTGTCAGAGATATATTGAATCGCACGATGAATAAAACGACTGATTTTTTCATCAAAACTTCCCTGGCCGGTCAGTTCTTCCTCGATTATTTCAAGGTACCCCTTGAAAAAGGTTTCAAGGATTACCTTCAATAATTCTTTTTTACTGCCAAAGAAATAGTTGATCATAGCCAGATTCACTTCCGCTGCATCAGCCAGCTCTCTCATGCCGCTGCTCGCATATCCCTTGCGGGCGAAAATCTGGACCGCCGTGTCAAGAATTCGTTCCTTCGAAGACTGTTGCTTATTGTTTTTCATATCTCTTCCGGTCAACCATATTAAACAAACGTTTAGTTCAAATTAGCAGGGCAGGAACGGTGTGTCAATTAAAAACTAAACGAACGTATGTTTGATTCGTTGACCATGAATAACAAAAGATTCTTTGCGCCCAAGAAATGCTCAGGGTACTGGATAGAAAAATACCTAGAATTCGTTTAAGGAAAGTTGATCATACCACGCCCTAGTAAAGCGTATAGACTGAATATCTAACCAAATAAATCGGTCGCCTGCCATCTGATTATTTGATATGGAGTAAGATGGTTGTTGGAGCCTTACATATAGTTATCTAGGAGTCACAGCAACGGGGCCTATCAGGAAAAGAAATAGATGTGTTGGGATGCAGGACAAGAGGAAAATTAGCTAGTCAACGTGTAAACGTTTGCCGAAGCGATGAAGCAGCTCATGCCTTCCAGGAACTCAGAGCCTGCGCTTATCATTCATCAGTATGTTGTAACGAACTTGCAGAAAAGAATACCCAGATAGTTGAACGTTACGTCAATCTGAAATTGCTCAACTGATTAGATAACCAAAAAATTTATGATAAATCGGTTTGGAATTTTGACCTAGAATTCTGAAGTAATGATTTTGTATACAAACAGTTACCCCCATCCCACTCAGAATTTCATCCATCGCTTCGATTGAAACTTTCTTTTGCTTCAGAATAGCCTTGGTTCTTTTCACAACTTTCAGTGCATCTGAAAATTTCTTAAATGAAATCAGTGTAGAACCGCCTTTGGTTGACACCTGAAAAGGAACTTTGTTCAGCTCTACATCCAGACGTGCGTGACATGACACATCTGTTCCTAACCGATTTGCCATTGCAGTAAAAAATGGGTGTGATGATTTTGATCTTAGAGCTGTATTTTTCATTGTACCGTCCGTTTCAGATTGTCATCAATACCAAAGGCGATGTCGTCTTGTTCGTAGTGAGACAAAGTTTATCTCGCTTTGTTTTGGGTTGTAATCCTCATTGTACCATTAAATTTCCAATGAGCTTGCGGGGCTTCTTCAGCAGTGCTGCTTGGTATGTCAATTTCAAAGTCATCAAAAGCATACACAATTTCTGCATTGCTCCCAGTCAGACGATCATAAAGTCCTACAAACATTTCGGGCCAGTTATTTGTGTCTTTTACTCTTTCAGCCATTTTCTTTACCTCTGGTTATTCTTTTTATGAAGTTGATGAATCGTTCGAATTGTAATTTAATGCCCGGAAACTGCTTCATTACCTTAAGCCTTAAACTTCCTGGCATGGAACTAATTTAAACACTTCCACGGTGATTACAACCATAGACAAAAAGGGGCTTATTGATAGTAAATACTATTATTTTTTCCCACATCACGGCGAGCAACAAATTCCTGCGCTGTGAGCGAATTAAAGCAAGTAATCAGGTAATAACCTAAATCTGTTCTCGAATGAAGTTATCGATGCTCGGCAGAAGATCCGGTGCCAGATGGGCGAATGGTTCAGAAAGTGCCAGAACGATTTCAAAGTGATCCACTCCCTCCAACTCCACTCTGATGACACGTCCGTTCTCTGAACTCATCCGCTCCTGCAACACCTGTGAGTGAAGAGGGAGAACAACACGATCATCGCTACCATGCAGCAGCAAAAGTGGTGGTGCATCACCCCGAACATGACTTATTGGCTGGGATAGCTCAGCAGGCTGTGCGGTCGCGAAGATTGGTCTGAACCGACGATATTTTTCCGGCTCAAAGGCGTATGGTCCAGCCAGGCCGATCATACCGGTGATGCTGTTGAGCCTGACACCTTTGTCGCGCAGATAGCGACCATCGAGTGCTAACAAGGCTGCCAGATGTGCACCCGCAGAGTGACCGATTATAAGGATACCGTTTTCCGACTGGGGAACATTTTGTTTTATCCAGGCTATGGAGGCTGCTCCATCCTCAACAAATTCGGGAAATCGCACCTCAGGGTAGAGCCGATAATCTGGAATAACAGTGAGGTATCCCTGCGAGCTTAAAGCCTGGCCGACAAAGCGATAGCGCTCTCGCTCCCCTCGCCTCCAGCTCCCTCCATAAAAAAAGACAATGACAGGTGCATCGGACCGTAGGAATTCCGGGTAGTATATATCAAGTTTTTGTCTCGTTTGCTGCCCGTAATCTACCCCTTGCTCAACCTCAAATCCATGGTCTGGAGCGATACTGTTTACCAGGGTAAGCGGCGAACACCCTGCAAGCACAATAAACAGAATGATCAGAAGAACACATTTGGCAAGATGTGACATGATAATCTCTTGTTCATGTATGAATTGTTGTGACACTGCACAATAACAGCATGTTTTATTTTCCATACGATTTACTATAAGCAGTCTTCTGGCGATGAGAAGCAAAGCGGGATCATACAGGTTCGTTCTTTTGGGGCAGACTATCTGGGCTTGTGATTAATCCGGGCTGACATGATTGACAGATAATGACCAATATCAGCTTGACTTCCAGGGATAGGCTCCTATTTTTTGAGCAGGCAAAAAAAGATCACGACAAATAATCATTTGGAGCTTAACAATGGATACCAAGGATAAGGTTTTAGAAATCATGCGTAATGAAGGACAGCCACTCAATGCCGGGAAAATTACAGAAATCGGTGGGTTGGATCGTAAAGAAGTCGACAAAGCAATGGCAAAACTGAAAAAAGAAGAGAAAATTGTTTCGCCTAAGCGGTGTTATTGGGAGCCGGCCTAGAAAAAATTGCACCGAAGTTTCTGGGCACCTTCATTCTTGCCTCAAAATCTAATTCAGTAGAGGTTACGCACCTATTGACTCATTCTTTTCCTCTTGCAATCCACCATACCCAAGCCATGTGTCAACTTTGTGAGTCCCGACCAATGGCAGCCAGGCGTCAACGTAATTCGGATCAATTGTAAGAGCTTTTGGCTATAATTCCTGAGAATTGTTCGGTTTCAGTTTTGAAAGATATACTCAGCCTGCCCTAATGCCTTCTTTGCAGCCTGAAGTTTTTCTGACTTTACCAGAATGTAATCAGTATCAAATGTTGATATCGCAAAAATACTGATTTTAGCATCCGCTAAGACAGATGAAATATCCGCCATGATTCCGGTTAAGGAGAAATCCAGCGGCCCCACTATTTTTATACAAGTCCAACCGGTTTCTGTCCTCTCGGAGCCCAGATATACTGAAGATGAACAGACAACCGATATTTCCTCATCGGTTTTGGTGATACTGTAGAATTTGCTCTGATATATCTGATTTGGAATTTCTTTATTTGCAGAAAACCGATGGATCGCGAATGATCCATCAATGATTTTTAGATTTAATTTCATTTTTTTGTCATGTTTTGAGATGCGCTACTGAAACCAAACAGTACATTCATGGATAGATACAAGTAGTCATCTAATATCCTACCGGAAAAGCTGCAATAGTTTATCGCATGCTCCCACTTCCAAGGTTCATTATCCTGAAAATCACAATCGATTATCTTCATCCTGGCCACCATCGTGAGCATTCAACATTCAAAAATTAGTCTTCTTCAATCAATGGCTTGATGTCGGGATGATCACTAATCAGTTTCAAAAACTGCTCTGTACGATCGTCCAGACGCCTTCGCAACATATGCAGGAGCCGGTGCATGAATTTATACCCCATATTGTGGTCTTGTTCCAGCAAGCTGAAAAGTGTTCGCGCCCGAATTCTCAAGACTTCACACGGCTCGCCACAGACCGTATCCACGGTAAATGTCGCGTCTCCCAGCATAGAGGACCAGCCGAAGGATAAGCCAGGAATGACGGTACCCATCGAAATGGTAACTTTGCTCGATAACCGCTGCTCCAGTAATATTTTACCGCGCTTCAGCGAATAAAACATATCTGCCGGATCACCACTGTGGAAAATGATCTCCCCCTCTTTAAACCGCAGAAGCTCAAATTCCGGTAATAGCTTGAGAATCATTTCTTCGGTAAGGTAACCAAAGATTACGATATCATGGATGTCTTCTTTAGATACCATCAATTTACCTCACTGCATTATGGGGATAAAAAAAATATAAAGGAGAATGTCCACACCATATGTATCTCTTCTCTCGTTATAGGTGAATGTTTAGCGCTAGAGCCACTTGCAATACGCCCTTTTCGCTCAACCTCTACGTTATGCTTAAATTTTTTCCTCGGAATATCAACGATGCCTCCGGTAAAAATTTTTCACGTGCCTTGACGTTGAACGAAAATCATCATTTTGCAAAAGGCTCACTAATGAAAAAAATACAACCCCGACAACAGGATCACCACACCCGTTATGCTGATGCCAATCGGCACCGCATTATCATGGAAAAGGGTGTTGATACGGCTGCTCCACCAGTCCTGTCTGTCTCTTGAAACCCCAAACACTTTGAAAACGGGGAGCATCAGGCCCAGCAATAAACGCGCAGCTGCATTGTCTCCCCACCGGGTCAGGTAAGAGGTGAAATCCTGTACCAAAACCGATTCACAAATTTGGTTGATTCTATTGAAAAATGCATCGAATATACGATAGGACCAAATCGAAAATCTGCGATAAAACCAATCTGTATCAAGATTGATTGCCCGCATTTCTGCTGGATAATAACCGGAAAGAATCAGCAGGCAAAACGCCAGCGCTCCGAACATCAGGAGCTGAAGTTGACCGATAACATGAGCTCCGGTATAAGGTACATAATCCACCGGGTATGGCAAGATATCGTACAGAGGGTATGGGTAGACTCCCAGAAAAACACAGACGAATGCGGCTACCCCCATGGCAATCAACATATTCAGTGGCGGTTCCTTGGCCCGAATGCCTGAATCATGACCGAAAAACATGAAAAACGGGACCTTGATCCCGGCATGGTGAAACACCCCGGCTGAAGCAAATTGCAGCATCAGCCAGACAATGACGAGCTTATTGTGTGCAGCCGCACTGATGATCATTGATTTGCTGACAAAACCACTGAAAAGAGGAAAAGCGGAAATGGAGGCTGCCCCAACAATACAGAACAGGCAGGTCAGAGGCATGGTTTTATACAGGCCGCCTAAATCCGTACAGCGTATTTTGCCGGTAACATGCAATACAGAACCTGCGGCCATGAATAGCAGCGCTTTATACAATATATGGCAAAAGGCATGGGATATGGTGCCGTTGAGCGCCAGAGTCGTGCCTATACCGATGCCGCACATCATAAACCCTACCTGGTTGATCAGGCTGTATGCAAGTACACGGCGAATATCGTTTTCCAGTACCGCATAGAAGATAGGGATCACCGTCATTGCAGCACCCAGCCAGATGAGCGGCTCGGCCCCTGGAAACATCCTGGCCATGACGTAGACGGCACTCTTGGTTGTAAAGGCGCTTAAAAAGACTGCTCCGGTAACGGTTGCCTCTGGGTAGGCGTCACTAAGCCAGGGGTGAAGGGGTGGAATAGCGGCATTTACAGCGATACCCAGGAAAATCAGACAGGTGTCGATCCCGGAAAGATGCATGAGGCTGAACTCCGTTAATCCTGTACGGTCCACGTACATTATTATCCCGGCAAGAAGGCATAAACCACCAAATACGTGTACCAGCAGATAGCGCATGGCAGCAGCCTGAGACGCTTTTGTACGTCTTGCCAGAATCAAAAAGGTTGAGGCAATCGCCATAATCTCCCAGAATATATAGAGAGAAAAAACGTCCCCGGCAAAGGTTACACCCAGCGCCCCGCCTGCATAAGTAAAAGCTGAACAATACTGAAGATTATCATCGATATTGAGCGAAAAAATCACGCCTATAAATGAAACGATGCAAAAAATATAGCCAAATACCCGGCTTAACGCATCAACCCTTCCAAGTATCAACTCGTAGTCCAGTACATGTATCGTCCAATAATTGCCATCCGGTGTAGAGTAAATCGTGATGAAGGCCAGCAACACCATTACCAGCATAAAGCCCGACTTGATCATCCCTTTCAGGAAAGGAATAAAAAGTGCGGCGGCAATGAATATGAAAGCAGGTGGAAATCCACTTATCAATAGCGATTGATCCATCTTGTTCCCTTATTCTGACTGGTTCTCCTGAGATCGAGAAAAACCGATGGTAAAGAGATTGTTTCAGTCATAATAATTTTCATCCCGTTTGACCCACCTTCGCAATATCCTGGCGATAAGTATCAGCAGGACGCAGGAGATAAAACCGTAGGCCGCAAAAAAGGCCGGCATATTCTCCCACTCGAAATCTCCATGTTTGTGGATGAAAGGGTCAACCAGCAGCAGTACTGCAAGACAACCATAAAATGCGAGCAAAAACCGTTTTACATTCCTGGGATTATCAAACAGTGTCAGTTCTTTTTTCATTTCTACTCCTCCAGCCGATATTTTGCAGAATATCAGAAAAGTGCCCGTCCAAATGCAACAACGAGATACAGTATTCCTACGGCCACGGCGATATAAAGCGCCGTCCGATAGCCGGCCACCGGTTCATGGGCCAGAATCATTTTTTCCGGTTTTTTTTCCATTCTCACATACCCTCCATAATGGCCTGAGCTGCAATGTCCGCCAGATCCAAAAACGGCTGGGGATAGAAAAACAGCATTATTGACAGACCGGCTGTCAGTATCAAAGGCACCAGACACCACACTGGAGCTTCACCCCTCTGGTCGACAAACCCCGATTCTTCTGGCGTACAAAAAAATGCGCGGTAAACAACAGGCAAAAAATAAGCAGCGTTTAGCAGTGAACTGCTGAGCAGGATTACCAGCATTGCAATCTGGCCAGATTCCACCGTTCCTATAACCAAGTGCCATTTGCTGATGAAACCCCCTGATGGTGGCAAACCAATAACACTCAAGGCGCCTATAAAAAATGCCGACATGGTAAGCGGCATTCTCTTGCCTATCCCAACCATCTGGCTGATATTCCTGACTCCGGTAGCCACGAAAATGGCTCCAGCACAAAAAAACAGAGTGATTTTACCAAACGCGTGCATGGCGATATGCAGCAGTCCACCAACCATGCCGCTTTGTGACAGCAGTGCCACCCCAAGGACAATGTACGAGAGCTGACTTATGGTTGAAAACGCCAGCCTGCGTTTTAATTCATCCTGGGAGAGTGCAATTAACGAAGAGGTGAGGATGGTAAAAGCAGCAATGATGCAGACAATCGTTGATAGTTCAAGCGTGGCTAAGAGCCCGGTACCAAAAATACCGGTAATGATCCGAGTTATGCTGAAAACTCCAACCTTTACCACGGCCACGGCATGCAGCAAGGCGCTCACCGGTGTTGGTGCCACCATTGCTGCCGGCAACCAACCATGAAAGGGCATTATTGCCGCTTTAGCAAAGCCAAAAACAAGGAGAAGCAGGAGCAGTACCACCGTCTGCGGATCGATCCTGCCGGCAATAATGCCCTGGGAAGAAAATTCAAGAGTGCCTGTTTTGTGAGCGATAAAGATCATGGCAGGCAAAACCATGCCAATCGATGTCCCCAGTATGAAACAGAGATACTTACGACCGGAACTCCGGGCCTTTTCATCCTGGTGATGGGTTACAAGTGGATAGGTTGAAAGAGAGAGCATTTCATAAAAAAGATAAAGGGTCAGCATGTTAGCGGAAAATGCAACACCGATGGTTGCAGAAAGGGATATGGCAAAAAAACAGAAGTAGCGGGTTTGTGCATGTTCCTCAAGTGCACGCATATAGCCGACAGAATAGAGTGAAGTAATAATCCAGAGAAACGAGGATACTAGGGCCAGGAGCATACCCATGGCATCAACACGCAAGCCGATAGCAATTTCAGGCAATATCTGAACAATGGTATATTCCATGGATATACCTGAGAGTATGTACGGGAGCATGGAGAGCACAACAAGAAACTTGATACCTGCAGCAGCAAAGGTCCACCCCTCACGCAGGTTAGGCCTCCGGTCCGACCAGATAATAAAAGGGACGACCAGAAGCGAAACAAGAATTGCCAGCGCAGGTCGTATTGAAACGATCGTCTCCATTGCCATAGCTCGGGTACCAATGCTCGAAATCAATTACATATCAAACGAACTCTTCAAACATGCCTTCAATTACCTCTCTGTCACGGGGACGTCCGGCCTAGCCAATAAATGGCGGAATTGCAAACTGGACAACTCGTGTGACAATTTCACCGGAAAAAAGACCCAGTATCAGCAAAAGAACTGCTGTCATAACCAGAGGGACAAGCAGGTCAAAAGGCGCTTCCGCCCTTGTGATTGAATGAGTGTAACTGTCGGCATGACTCTGAGAGTGAGTAATTTCTTTCGCATACGGTTTAAAGTAGCCGATTTCAAATAACCTGAAAAACAAGATGACATTGACCAGACTGCTGAAGATCAATGCCGCGACAAAAGCAAATTGTCCTGCAGCAATCCCGCCCATAAGCAGGTACCATTTGCTGAAAAATCCGCACGTCGGAGGAACGCCGATAAATGATAGTCCTCCAACAACCATTACTGCCATGGTGCAGGGCATTTTACGGAAAATGCCCGACAGAGCTGAAAACCTATCATCTTCAAGTTTATAAACAATAGCCGCTGCCGCCATGAAGACACACAAGGTCATCACCGCATCATTTACGACGTGGAGTATTGCACCACTCATACCTTCCCTGTTACCAAGCCAGAAACCTCCGACCATATAGCCAACCTCTGCAACGATGATATAGGAAAGCATTTTTTTTAAGCGTTTTTGGGCAAGGGCTATAATTGATCCCATGATAATCGCCACTATGGCGAGCCATAAAATAGGCAGGCGGACTGCGATGCTGTCAAAGGCAAAATCATAGGTGAAAACGGTTAATGTTATCCGAAACATTGCATAAATCATCACCTTGGTGGTAAGCGGTGCAACCAGACTGCTCACCAGGGAAGGTGAATAGGTGTAGGCATTCGGTAACCAAGAATGCAGAGGGAATAGGGCCATCTTTATGAAAAGCCCGCTCAGGCAGAGAATAAAGGCCATGAGGACAACGTTTGAAGGCAAAATTGACGGGAGTATCCGGGCGATATCCGTCATATTTAACGATCCGGTCACCAGATAGAGGTAGCCAATTCCCAGCAGGTAGAGACTCGCACCAATCGTCCCCATGAGTACATAATTCAAGCCGGATATCGGTGCTCGCCCCTTACCCAAACCGATCAGGGCGTAACCGGTCAGAGAAGCAATTTCAACCAGGACATAAAGGTTGAACGCATCCCCGGTAAGAAGAATGCCGAGAAGCCCGGTCGTAAATAACAGGTAGAGCGCATAAAAGGGTCCAAGTTTTTCTCCGAACTCCTTTTTGGCGATCGTCCTGGTGCCTGCCAGGTTCAACAGTGATACCAGGGATACGATCACCAGAATCAAACCGTTGAGATGATCAATCCTGAAAACGATCCCAAATGGAGGAGCCCATCCTCCCAACCGGTATTCAACAGTTCCGCTTTCCAAGATTTTCAGGAGCAGCCGAGCTGAAGCTGAGAAGGAAATCACCCCGGCTATCATCGAGAGAAAGAATAACAGCCGCTTTTCAAACCACCACAACCCGGTTACCAGGAGGGCCGCTAATAGAGGAACCGCGACGATGATTGCAGGGATATGATCTTCCATATTCTTTTTGCAAACCTATCAACAACTGCACGTTGAGCGGGACAAATCATATGGAGTAATGGTTGAACAACAGAAAGGGTGAAGACTACCCAGGCTCAGATTTCATTATTTTTTCACTGATCTCGTCTTCCTCCAGAGTCCCGTATTGCGAATATATATTCAGAGCCAGAGCCAGCGCAACGCCAAGGGTTGCGACGGAAACAACAATGGCTGTCAGCATCAGCACATGCGGCAGGGGATTGATATAATCCATGGCCTGAACCGCATGGGATGAGTGGTCAGGCCCATGCATGATAATCGGAATAGTCGCTCCCTTCTTTGCCCCAATGGACACGTAAAATAAAATGATTGCTGTCTGGAAAATGTTCATGCCAATAATTTTTTTTACCAGATTTTTTTTGGTAATCATGGCATAGAGACCGACCATCAAAAGGACAATCACCGCCCAGTAATTATATTTTGCAATGATTAATGATTCGATCGATTCCATTTTAACAGCTTGTCTTTTTCATTGATAATCTGCTGCAAAGCAGCAGGTACTGCATCACGACCGTCAGCAGAAACACCGGTTAAAGTCCTTCGTCCTGTTTTCCGGCAGACGAAAGATTGTAATAAATCCATACCATTACAGCAGTCACAGCTATTCCCACCCCGATTTCAACGATCAGGATACCAAGAGACCGTGCGGTGAGCGGATCAACACCGGGCAATGATGCCAGAGCGTTGTAATTTAAAAAGCCGGCACCCAAAAGGATGCAGAGCATACCTGTTCCACCATAAATTGTTACTCCAAGCGAACCAAGCAAAGCGCTTGTCCGTTCACTCATCCGTTTAAGCGATCTGCGTAAATTATTGGAAATGGCGAATAGAATAATTGCAGCACCGAAAATCACTCCTCCCTGAAAGCCCCCGCCGGGGCTGTGGTGGCCGTGGACAATCACATAAAGGGCAAACAACTGGATAAAAGGCACAACCAGACGGCATGTCATGACAATGATGAGGTCATAGGGCACCCAGACACTGTCAATCCTTTCAAATTCTCCGGTATTCTCAGGAAGCCGCCCTCCCTTTTCGATGCGTAAAGTAACGCCGGTCGACTGGTGTCGATAGAGTCTGAAAACAGGGGCCTTGCGGTCCGAAACCCGCAATAGAAAAAAGCAGGCCAGGCCGGCGGAGAAAATTACCGCGGTCTCAAACAAGGTGTCATACCCCCTATAATCGGCGAGAACTGCGGTGACGATGTTGGGAACTGAAGTGTCCTCCATGGCATGTTCGATGTAATAGGGCGAAACGTGTTGGCTGGCAGGTGATTTTCCATCTCCCCAGTATGGAAAATCAAAAGACGTGAAGAAAAGAATTCCGCCCCAAACAAAAATGACAATGGTTGCTAATAGTTTCAATCCCTGGTCCTCCTTGTAGTCCTGAAAACTGCTGCCACAAAGAACACCGTACTCACCCCTGCACCGACAGAGGCTTCTGTGAAAGCGACATCTACCGCTCCCATGATAGACCAGAGCAGACACATGAGGAAACTATAGGCGCCAAAGAGAATTCCGGCCCCCAGAAGATCTCTGATCGATATAGCCGCAATTGCGCAGATCATGACCATTGAGAGGACAATGATATCCAGCTGCCAGATCATTTATTCACCTCTTGTTTTTTACCCGCTGCAATCCACGGTTCGAGACCCGCCCGAACACCAGCATCAACGATAGCATGCGTTGCTGTGGGACTTGTAATAAAAACAAATATCACGATCAGCATGATTTTCAGACCGGTCAGTATGGCGGCTACAGAAAGGTCCTGAACGGTATAAATTGCCATGCCGGTCATGGTCATCAACAGTCCCATGCTGTCGAGTTTGCCAGCGGGATGCAATCGCGAATAAAAATCCGGAAATCTCAGGATACCGATAGAACCGCCGGTAAAAAAGAAAAGCCCCATAACAACAAAAATCACAGCCAGTATGGTCATTGTCTTTCTTCTTCCAGAAAATAGTTTAAACCATGCCTATCGCAAGTGAGTCTCATCATACAACCCTTTATTTTTTTGAAAATATCTGGACGCCGCCAATACAGCGATGAAGTTCAGACATGCATAGGCAAGAGCAATGTCAACGAACATCTCAACCCGCTGATAGATTATCCCGATCAGGATCAGAAGTGCTGTTGTTTTGCTGCCAATTGCATTGACCCCGATTATGCGATCCAAAACAGTGGGACCAAAAACCGCCCGATAGAGAGATAACAGCATGACCAGACATAAATAGATACCCGCATACAAAAAGAATGTTTGCATTATTCTCCCATCAATCGTGCGACCCGTTCTTCCATTTCTCCCGGTAGTGCCGTGCCGGACTGTTCATCGATAACGTGAATGGTATATCTACCTGTTATCGATACATAAACAGTTATTGTACCGGGCGTCAGTGTAATTGAATTGGCGAATATAAAAAGCGACATTGGCTTTTTCAATCTGCTTTTGAAGTGCAGGATTCTCGGCTCGATCAGTTCCAACATGCGAGGATGGAGAACCAGATACATGACATGGATATTTGCGAGCAGGACCTGGTATAGCAACCAGGGGACATACAAAATAAATCCAAGCCACTGGCGGGGCAGTTGTTCAAGTCCTCTTCTTGATATGAGGATTTCATTGGAAAGAAAGGCCACTATCAAAGAGGCAATAACACCAAAGCCGAGATGAAAAATGTCAAAACGACCAGATAAAACGACCCAGGTAGCGAAACAAATGAAAAAAGTGAGGGTAAAAGAGAGGGCTCTTTTTTTAGTGCGTGACAGGACAGACGAACGCTTTATTCTCGGAATTGAACCATCAATGGGCGACCGGTTTTGAACGCTCACAATCTACAGCCTCCAATTCATGAGTCTTTCTAACTGCTTGAATTGCTCGATGAAGCAGGAGTGTGGTTTTACATAAAGTTCGAGACGTACAAACGCTGGGGCAATATTCTTACTACAATATAAATTACATTGGCAATTGCAAGCAATAAGTGGTTAGGCACTGCTTTCACAACTGCTAGCCATTGCGTCATATTCCCACAAAACAGTATCTTTGTCTCAGTAGCAGCGATCGGACCGGAGCAAAGAAACTCAGCCAGGATATTTACCTTCGATATAATCCGTCAGATAGCGAATCTCGACATCCTGAATGGTACTTTTAGCCTTGACGACGTCTCCAATCGATACCAATCCGGTTAATTTACCCTTGTCGATCACCGGTAAATGGCGGATCCTGTTCTTGGTCATTATCGTCATCAGTTCATCGATATTATCCTCGGGGGTTACAACGATAATATTCCGGGTCATTATTTCGCTTACTGTTATTGTGCTGATATATTCCGGATGGTGATGTATGGCCTTAAGCACATCGTTCGGAGCAACGATGCCAATGACCTCGTCATGATTGTTTACCACGACCACGGAGCCTATACGATCAGCAAAAAACATAGACACAACATCTACGAGCAGAAGCGTCTCCTGGACGGTGATGACCCGTGTCCCCTTTTCAGCAAGAATATCCTTTGTCTTCATGCGCAGATTCCCCTTTATTAACACCAAGAACAGCGTTTCCACTCTCTGCCCGGTGTCTCTTTCCTGAAATGAACAGCATAAAAATGGTCACAGAAGCACCAGAGACCTGATTGTACCTGCTCTTCTCATCCACGTCCAACCAGCTCAGCAACCTCAATTCGATCCTGCGACCCCATTAATCATATATAAAACATAAACCTTATTAAAACCTAACGCCAGAATGTGGTCCATACTACCGATAATTTACAGGACCATACAGAAAGACTGAAAAACGATAGTAGATTAGGAATCGCTACCCTGCACTACATCCCTACCTTGAATATTTCGTATTCCGTCAAGCCCTCAAAGAGATCTGCATACTTATCTTCATGCTCCTTGCGGGTAGAGCTGTCCTGATATCTGTCCCAATCCTCCTTGTCCTGCCACATGGAGAGAATAAGAACAGATTGTGGGTCATCATAATTGACTAATGTTTCCGTGGAGATATAGCCCTTATGACCCATTGCATTGGTCCGTGCTTTGATCAACATGGCGGAGGCCTTGGTTAACGCTTGTTGTTTAAATTTCCTTCTGATCAATATTTTGACTGACATCTTTCCTCCTCATGGGTAGTTTTCAATTTATCGATCCTTTCATAACCGGGTAACGCGATTTCTTTCTCGACTTAAGTGGCAATTAAGCAGCATACCCGACGTAATTAGTCCAAATAGCAGCAGGAAGATTAGTTTCGAACTTCAGATAAAATCCATGTCAATTTATGGATAGTCAAAACTGCACTCGAGCAAATCCCAAACTGACAGCTACATTATATTATACCTGCAACTTCCTTCTTTTGCTCCATATTACTGTCTTCCTAACATTTAGCGAACTGGTATTTGAAATTTCTGAGCCTGTATCATCTGGTCTTGACTTGCAATGACGCGTAATGACTTGATTTGGACACCGTCAGCTATTATTTTGTAACGAAAAAATGAAGACCTACCGGTTTTACCAACAGGTAAACCGATATTCCCATGGGAAGCTAAGAAATCCTTTCAGGGTTATTGTTTGTTTATGGTAGTGATATCAAGCAGATTCTGCACCATAGAGTTTTATAATCTCCAGGCTTGAAACAATACCCACAGCTTTCCCTTCGACACCCGTTACAAGCAGGTGGTTTACACCGGCTTCATACATGAGTTTGATCGCCGACATTGCGTCTTCGTCTTCATCAAGCTGGATGCATGGATTACGTTCGGCTCCCGAGACGTCAAACTCACATTTTGTCATAAATGATGAAATCTTCGTCTCTTCCGGGTCATCTCCGCTGGATAGGCTGAACATCACATCTGAGACAGTAACAAGGCCGATGAACTCGCCTCTGACTTTTACTGCCAGCACAGAGACATTATTTTCAGCCATTGCCTTGATAGCAGTCTGAAGAGAATCGTCAAGACCGATAGTCGGGAATATCCTTTTGATTGCCTGTTTAATCGTTTTTTGATCTGCCATGAAACCCTCCTAGGAAGTGATGAAGATATGTGTATCTGTCATTGTTAGAAGAGCTGGGTATACTGTCACATTAATGCATTTATGATCTTTTGGAACCTCTACACCTGAAATTGATATTTTTCCGTTTATATCGGCCATAAAACAGAGCGCGCTGATAAATTGTCAGGAAGACCGTCTGGTGCAGGTGAGAAAGTCAATTTCCCGTTTTGTTTGCTTCAACAACATTATCCATCACGCTATAACCCGACCAACCACCAGCCCAAAAAAGAGACTGGCATAATCAACAACAACACCAGTCCAAAGCATCCGGACCTGGGCCCTGGCTGGTGATCTGGCTTCTCTGCGTTACCATAGAGGAAATGATCTTCCCCATCCTCTTCGAGCATATTATCAAGAGCATCATCTTTTTCAAATTGTTCATCTTCTTTGCCCGTCATAAGAACTCCTTGTAAATAAGGCTCAGGCCAGAAACACAGGTGCCCGACCTGAGCTCTATTCAAATGAGATTATTTCGTTATTTCCCGTGGGTCGGTCATGTTTTCAGGTTTGAGTATCTCGTCCAGTTCTGACTGGGATAGCAGCTCCTTCTCCAGTACCAGATTATAGACACTGCCCCCGGTCTTGAGGGCCTCTTTGGCTATCGAGGCTGACTGTTCATAACCGATAACAGGAACAAGCGCGGTAACAAGTCCAATACTGTTTTCGACATATCCTCTGCAAACATCACGATTGGCCTCAATACCATTGATGCAGCGTGAAGCAAGGGTAACACAACCATTTTTCAAGATCATCATGCCGTGCAGCAGATCATAGGCGATAATTGGTTCGGCCATACACAATTCCAGCTCACTTGCTTCCGCAGCCATCGACACAACCGCATCATACCCCATGACCTGGTAACAGATCTGGGAAACAAGCTCAGGGATTACCGGATTGACTTTTCCAGGCATGATCGAGGATCCCGGTTGCATTGCCGGCAGGTTTATCTCATTCAAACCGCAGCGCGGCCCTGATGACATCCAGCGGAGGTCGTTGCAAATTTTCGATATCTGGACAGCAGCACGCTTCAGTGTCGCAGACATCTGGACGAAAGTACCGGCGTTCTGGGTCGCCTCGACCAGATTTTTGGCCCGACGGACAGGGAATCCACTGACTTCGGCCAGTTTCTCAGTCACCAGGCTTGCATACCCTGGAGGACTGTTGATTCCGGTTCCGATGGCTGTCGCGCCCATGTTGATATCGAGGAATTCGTATGCCGCCCGCTCAAGCGCCCTGATGGCGCTGTCAATCATCATTGCATAGGCGCTGAATTCCTGCCCCAGCGTCATCGGGACGGCATCCTGGTTTTCAGTACGGCCCATTTTCAGGACATCACCAAATTCATCTGCTTTCGACTCAAGAGACTGTTTCAGCTCTTCCATGGCTCGAACAAGATTTCGATTTGATAGCAGCACCGCCAGTTTTATTGATGTTGGGTAGGCGTCGTTGGTGGATTGTGAACAGTTTACATGATCATTTGGATGAAGGTTGGTATATTCGCCCTTACTGAAACCCATCAGTTCAAGACCGCGATTTGCTATCACCTCATTGGCATTCATGTTCGTTGAGGTGCCTGCTCCTCCCTGGAACATATCGACAGAAAAATTTTCATGCAATTTACCTTCGAGCAGTTCATCACAGGCAGTGCAGATCACCTTCATCCTGTCTTCATTAAGAACACCCAGCTCGAAATTTGTAAGTGCAGCTGCCTTTTTCACAAAAGCAAGTCCTTCTATCAAGTGCTCGAAGTTGCTGACAAATACACCTGATATGGCAAAATTTTCCATGGCCCGTTTCGTTTGAACGCCATAGTAAACATGATCTGATATTTCCCGCTGTCCCAGTGAATCATGTTCCAGCCTGAAACCGCTGACGGTGACCTTGACATCTTGCCTGGTACGGTGAAGCTCCTCTGAGAGCACGCGCAGTCTCCGATTTACACCGACTGCAACCCGAGAAACAATCCGGTAAAACAGCTCAGGTTTTTCCTCCCGATACTTTTCGATCTTTTCTTTGGTAATCAACCATATGGTTGCGCCATTGCGGGTGTAACCACTATTGCTGTGGGAATCACCATCTAAAAACGCCCCTTCACTGATCAATGCTCCGGCAATCATGGTGCCGACATGCCGGGAAGAACCGTGAAGACCACGTACCAGATCGACATCTCCATCGAGGATGATACCGGCCCATTGTCGGGGACTGGACTCATGGAAGAGCCACTCGTTTGGTTTATAGACCCGTTGCTCGCCTTCTACAAAAAAGGCGTTAAGATCTTCCTCACTAATGCCCGTTGCCTTGGCTGACTCCTTGATACGTAGTTTGGTTAGTTCCATCAGGGTATCTCCTATTTATGAATCGTTGTTTTACAGAATTATTCCGCCGAATATAAAACCGAACAAGACTGCACTGGCGATGGTGACAGTCCCCGGGACAATAAACGGATGATCAAACACATATTTCCCGATCCGGGTTGAACCGGTGTCGTCAAACTCAACAGCTGCAAGCAGTGACGGATAGGTAGGCAGGACAAAAAGCGCGCTCACTGCAGCAAAAGCTGCAATGGCAGCTGTTGGAGAGACACCCAGGGACAGCGCTGCAGGCATTAAAGCCCGGGTCGTTGCAGCCTGGGAATAGAGCAGCATTGAAGCAAAAAACAGGACAACAGCGAGCATCCACGGTTTCGATTCAAGGAGGTTTCCGGCAAAGACATTAATTTCGTCAAGATGCGCCGCGACAAAGGTTGTGCCGAGCCAAGCAACACCAAGGACGCAGATACAGGCACTCATCCCCGACTTGAAGGTGGCGGCGTTCAGGATATTTTTTGTCTCGACTTTGCAGAAAAGGGAGATCAGGGTTGCCGCCGCCAGCATGAACGAAATAATAGCATGGTCTCGAGCCAGGACAGGCTCTTTAATCAGTCCGACGGTGTCACTTATTGCTGTTGCGTAAAAGACCACGCAGATGATAGAAATGGCAAAGATTAAAACCGACCGCTTTGCCTCTGGTGGTAATACTTTTTCTGTTTCTTCTTTTGGTGTCAGATTTACCAGCCCTTTTGCAACCCGCTCCTGGTAGACCGGATCATCTTCGAGATCTTTTCCCATGAAATTACTGACCACCGCACCGACCATAACCGCCAAAAAACTGCTGGGTATGGCAATCATCAGAAGCTGGACATAGTCAACGCCAACTTTTTCCAACTCATTTGAAAAGAATACAACAGCCGCAGAAATCGGTGATGCAGTAATGGCAATCTGGGATGCCACCGTGGCAATCGAAAGTGGACGGGACGGCCTGATCCCCTCTCTCTTTGCGACCTCTGCAATAACAGGAAGGGTTGAAAATGATGTGTGACCCGTGCCGGCAAAAATTGTCATAACATACGTTACAACCGGGGCCAGAAAAGTGATATATTTCGGGTTTTTCTTCAGTATTTTTTCTGCCAGATGAACCAGGTAGTCAAGACCACCAGCTTCCTGCATTGCTGCGATTGCAGCGATTACTCCCATAATGATGAGAATGACATCGGTGGGGATAGCGCCGGGCGGTATGCCAAAGACAAACCCCAGGACCAACACACCGAATCCGCCTGCAAACCCGATCCCGATGCTTCCCAGCCTGGCACCAAGCCAGATGAAAAACAACACGACTATCAACTCAATTATCCACATTACCTCTCTCCTTTTGGTTGAAGGCTGTCACACTTCTGTTTGCAAATATATCAATGACACGGTCATTTATGGTAATTTATATGTTCCGCTTAACTCTTTGGCATAGCCGCCAACCGAGGTGTTGTCATTAACTGAGTGGGTCGCCATGGAAGACCATTTAAACGTGATACGGCCAGAAATACCTTCTGCCGCACCGGTACCGCCGATAATTTCACCTGTTACACTGCTTCCCCTCGACAGACCTTCGCCTTTAAGAATCAGAAAAATTTTTGTTCCAGCACTGTCCGCCCATGAACAGCGTACCGTGCTGCCTGTTTCAGTGTCGGCAAGACCGATGCATTGAGACCAGTAGTCACTTTCGCTCCCCACTTTATCCTGCAGATTCACATGTCCTGATAGTTTAAATAGAAACGCTTCCCTGTTGGCGCCAAACGGCAAGGTCTCTTTCGAACCATTGGCAACCCACGTGCCGGTAAACGTGCCTGCCTTGCCATCGGCATTACTGTTGATGACAAGAACTGGGACCAGCTGGAAACAGCAGAACAGCACGAGTAGAAAAAGAATACGAACGTGAAACCTCATCATTGGTTCCCCCCCATTATGTGTTTACCATTTCAAATTAAACAGCTAAGGCCTTCAGGACGAAGAACCCGACACCCTTCTTCTCGAATATAATATAGTTTTTTATAAGTATTCATAAAGAGATAGGCAATACTAATTTTGCTATTCTATCGACAGACAGAGGGGTATGCGCAGCAGAAGACCTGAATCATTGATCGTGGAATACTTTTTCCGGCAGGATACCGGAGTTCTGGGATCAGTTTGCAACTCCCAAAAGACAACCAGGAAATTCGACCAGGGTTCTGAACTCAATCAGATCATCACCAGGTTAACGAGAAATCCGGCAGAGATGGCCATCACCATTACCGAGGCGAGAAAGGCAATAAGCAGCGGTAATCGGAATATTCCCTTGAGCATTGCTACCTCGGGCAAACTTGCTCCTGCGCCGCCAATAATAAGGGCAATAACAGCACCGATGCTCATCCCCTTTGCCAGGAGGCTTGCTGCAATCGGCACCATCGTACTGACCCTGAGATAGAGCGGGATTCCGACAATTGCCGATACCGGTACCGCCAGAGGGTTATTGTCTCCGGCCAGGCGCACAACCAGGTCTGCCGGTAAAAAACCATGGATAATTGAACCTATTGCTACGCCCAGGATAACATAGGGCAGCAGACTCTTAAATTGCCCGACCGAATCGTTAAATACTCTTCTTGCCCTGCTTTGCTGCGGGGTGTGCATCGGAATCGTGGTCAACGGTACAGCGGTCTCGGCAGCTATTGTGCTCCCGCAACATTGCATGGCAGGCTGGAGCTGGACGACAGGCTGTGGTTGTGATGACTGGTCACAGCAACCGGTGCCCGCAATGGTATCTAGGCTTGGGACAGGCCGCGGATTTGGCCCATCAGTTCCCTGCATCCCTTCCAGCATGACATACCGGGAAAATCCTGCCTGCTCCAGCAAAAAGCTGATACCTATCGTCATCCCGATTGCCACAACTGCATAGACAACGGTCACCTTGACACCGAGCAAGGTGATGAACAGCGGAATGATGATGGGGTTAACCAAGGGCGAGGTGAATAAAAAGGCCATGGTCGGTCCAAATCCTGCCCGCGCTTTTAACAGGCCAACCGTTACCGGTATGGTGGAACAACTGCAAAACGGCGTTAGACCACCCAAAATCGAACCAATCAGATAACCTCGCCCGTTTCTGCCCGACAGCCAGGTTCTCACTTTATCCTGGGGCAGGAATTCATTGATCAAGCCAACCAGAAAACTGATCCCGACGAACAGCACGGCCAACTCGACCATTGTATAGCCAAAGAAACCAACAGTTTCTTTAATCAGCGGTAGATATTCTTTTATGTCCATTTTCCTGTCCTTATTTCCGCTTTCTTCATTATCTGTTTTTATGCTCAGGGAAGCGTTTCACCATCCTGATCAATCAGCTATTCTTTATTTATCTGGGTCTGCAATGAACAACATTCTGAGACAAGGTAATTGGTCAATTCCCTGACTGCATCAAACTGCGGCTCGCAATACAGCGTTCGACTATCCCTGCGCTGATTGACCAGCCCCACCTGGACCAGGCGCTGAATATGGTGAGACAACGTCGAGCCGGGGATATCAAGATTTCTCTGGATATCACCAACTGGCAGACCATCTTTACCTGCCCTGACAAGCAACCTAAATATGGATAATCGAGTGGTATTGCCAAGTTCAGAACACCGTTTTGCTGCGTCTTCAAGTTTCATCTGATCAATCCTCAATACCAAAATAATCGGTTCGCCTGGAATATAAGCGCAACAAAAAACGTTGTCAACCATATTTCTAGAAATATCGAATTATGAGTATTGAACCTACTCTCACAGGCGATTAAGCAGGAGATAGATGAACAAATCACCTTAAAATGTCTCGCCCCCCATTGCCCAATCACAAAATACTGTTACATCTCATTTTCTCTGCCCAATGTCTTCCCCGGTTAGTGATACGTCACCGGCTGGATAGCAGGCGGTATCGACTGGTGAAACGTTCATGCTAGAGCTCGGGTGAATGTATCACGAGCATTTTCTCCACCTGCATATCCTTTATGGTATGAGGGATACCGCCGGTACCATAGCCAGACTCCTTCAAGCCGGCAAACGGCATCCAATCAACTCGAAAGGCAGTGTGATCATTGACCATGATGGCAGAACCATCAAGACTCCGATAAACTTTCATCATGGTATCGATATTGCTCGTGAACAGTGCTGCCTGAAAGGAAAAAGGCAGCCGGTTGGCACGGGAGATGGCATCATCGATGTCGGTATATGAGTAGACGCAGATAACCGGGCCAAATACTTCATGCTGACTGACACGTGCCGATTCTGGCGGATCGAGTAATACCGTGCATTCATAACAGCTGTCAGATAATTTTCTTCCACCGCAAAGCAGCTCTGCCCCGTCGTTAACGGCCTCCTGTACCCATTCATTGATACGCGTCACTTCAGCAGGGTCAATCAGCGGACCGACTTCGGTCGTCGTCATGGTCGGATCACCGATGATGAGCCGTGTCGCTCCGGCTGCAAGGCGCCGGGCGAATGATTCCGCCACTGTTTCATGAATAAAAATACGTTGTACGGACACACAGACCTGGCCGGCATGATAAAAACCACCTTTCAGCAATTTGGGAATGGCCAAATCCAGGTTGGCATCTTCTGCCATAATTACCGGAGCCACCCCGCCATGCTCAAGGGCACAGCGTGTGCCTGGAGCCAGTTTCGAACGGAGCATCCACCCGACTCTGCTGCTGCCGATAAAGCTCAAAAAGGCAACTCTTGAGTCAGTAACGAGTCTGGTCGCAAGAGCCGAGTCACCGATGACCATCGCCTGACACCACGCTTCCGGCAGGCCGGCCCGGTGGAGTATTGTAACAAAATTATAACAGGAAATCGGGGTCTTGCTGGCTGGCTTGACAATGACTGGGCAGCCGGCAGCAACGGCTGGCCCAACCTGGTGGACAATCAGGTTGAGGGGATGATTAAAAGCACTCACCGCAACAACCACTCCGATCGGTTCACCAGCGGTAAATGCCACTTTGTGACTCGAAGCAGGATTAATCCCCATTGGAATTCCATCCCCTCCTTCACTGCGCATCGTCTCGACACACAATTTCACCCCTTCGATGGCTCGGGTGACCTCAATCTTCGAATCGACAAGAGGTTTGCCACCTTCCTGGGAGGCCTCAAAAACCAACTGGTCAAAGTCATTTTGCATGATAACGGCAGCCCTCTCGAGGATCGCTAAACGTTCATGCAGGGGAAGCCAATTTTCCCGGTCATGGTAACATGTAGCTGCTGTCTGCAGGGCTCTTTCAATCGTGTCCTCAGCGGCAAAATCTGCCGTTGCAATCCGGGTGAAATCGAATGGTGCGGTAATATCGAGTGAATCTTCTGCGTCAGGTGCTCCAGGGACCAATATGTTTAGATGCTTCATCACCAACTCCTACAAGAATCTGCTCTTTTCTGCAATTTCATGATTGAGTATCCGGTCGTTGTCTGAGTAATCAACAGGGACTTCAATCAGGTGAATTCCAGACGTTTTGAAACACTGCTCTACAAGAGGGATGAGTTCTTCTGCTTCGTGTATACGGTGCCCGTAGGCGCCGTAACTTTCTGCATAGGCGACAAAATTAGGATTGCCAATATCAAGGCCAAAATCAGAAAATCCCATATTGACCTGCTTCCACTTAACCATACCGTAACCGTTATCCCTGAGAACGATAATGACCAGATCGATGCCGAGCCGGACTGCCGTTTCCATCTCCTGTGAGTTCATCATGAAACCGCCATCCCCGCAAATGGCGAGGATTTTCCGATTCGGGAAGACAATCCTGGCAGCAATTGCCGACGGCAGGCCCGCGCCCATGGAAGCAAGTGCATTGTCCAGTAACACGGTGTTGGGTCCATACGCTTTGTAGTTCCTGGCAAACCAGATTTTGTACACACCATTATCGAGCGCAATTATTCCATCGTCAGGCATTGCCAGGCGGATATCGTGTACAAGCCGCTGCGGATAAAGCGGAAAGCGATTATCACTGATCCCCTCGAGCAGGTGTTGCTCGGTTGCTTCCTTGATCAGTTCAAAATAACTGAAATTCCAATGGCTTTGACGAGCAACTTTTTCGCGGAACTGAAAAATGGAATGAGCAATATCACCAATAACGCCAATCTGAGGATAGTACACGGGATCAACAGCGGCGGTCAGATAGTTAACATGAATGACCTTGAACCCTCCCTGCTGCATGAAGAATGGCGGTTTTTCAACCACATCATGGCCAACGTTTATGATAAGGTCGGTGTGAGAGATAGCTCGATGGAGAAAATCATTGGCAGACAGTGCGGCGTTGCCGAGAAAATGAGGGTGGCGTTCGTCTATGACACCTTTTCCCATCTGGGTACTGATAAAATATATTCCGGTCGAATCGATAAATTCCCTGAGCATCTTGCTCGAATGCTTTCGATTTGCTCCGGCACCCAGCAGCAGCAGAGGTCGCTTGGCCTGGTGGATCATTTCCACCGCCTGAGCAATAGACTTGTCCTCGGCCAGCGGTCGTCGATACCACGTTTTCTCAATTATTTCAGTACTCGTCAATTCCGAGGCGATGTCTTCGGGCAACTCCAGGTGAACCGCCCCCGGTCGTTCTTCCTCGGCGAGCCGAAACGCTTCACGAATCCGACTCGGGATATTATTGGCACTGGCAATCTGGCGGGTATATTTTGTCAGGGGTTTCATCATATCAACAATATCGACAATCTGAAACTTTCCCTGTTTGCTCGATTTAATCGGTTTCTGACCCGTGATCATCAACATGGGCATGGCACCCAGCTGTGCGTAAGCAGCTGCGGTAACCAGGTTAGTAGCCCCGGGGCCAAGCGTTGAAATACAAACTCCGGCTTTGCCGGTTAACCTCCCATAGGTTGCTGCCATAAACCCTGCGGCCTGTTCATGCCTGGTCAATATCAGTTTGATCGGTGAGTCCTTCAGGGAATTGAGAAGATCAAGATTTTCCTCGCCTGGAATGCCGAAAACATAATGGACATCTTCGGCTTCGAGAGCTTTTATAAACAGGTCTGAGGCTTTCATAGGTGCGCCATAAAAAAATTTAACAATTACTTATAGTAAGGAAACCATAAGACTCATTGAACGAAAAGACAATCTTTGCTGGGCTGTCTGCACGAGTCATGTTTCCATCTAGATTTGCCACCCATCACTAAACTTTATATCTTAACCCCTCTTCCCTTCCTTATTCTTGAAGTTCATCCATACATACCTATTGTATACATGAGACGGGCTCTGCGAAAAACTGACAAAATGGCAGCGCAATAAGCAACTGCCTGACGAGACAGCAACAATGTCTCGAACCAGGTCCGCTCTGAACATGTCGTCAGAAATATTTCTGGAGGTAAACCATGGCTACAATAACATCAGGAAACACCAAAATAGTTGTTGATGAGGAAGGATTCCTCGAAGAGGGTTCACGTTGGAACGAAGAAATTGCCAGGATAATTGCAGAACATGAAGGAATTGCAGTCCTCACCAGCGAAAAGTTGAAGATCATCAACTCCATGCGTGAGTATTATGATAAACACCATAACTTCCCAATCCTGAGGAATGTCTGCAGGAAAGCCGGCGCTTTTTCCAGGGATTGTGTTGCCCGGGAATTTGTCGACCCAATGAAAGCCTGGAAAATTGCAGGACTTCCCAAACCACCAAATATCTTTTACACAAGTTTTGACAAGAAGAAGTTTATTCCGAACCCATTCTATTGATCAAAGACGCAAAATGCAGGGAGCGATTATCATGTATAATGCAAAACAATTGTGTGAAAAGATAACAAGTCTCTATCCGGAAATCGGATCTTGTGGGATAGATATTGATGTACTCAGAGACACCAGCGAAGACACCTGGGTTGTCCACCTCAGAAAGGACAGCCATAGCCTAAAACACTTTCTTGAAATGAAAGATGCCAACAAATGTATGGACGGTAAGCAGTGCGTTGCCCTGGGTCTTGAAATCTCTCAACTGAAGACGCACATTGAAGGAAAACAATTCTAGACTGAATAGTTCATACATTTCAAAAAAGCTATTTATAATTTAACAATATCAAAACCTTATTCAGTCTGAGCCAAGTGCTCGTTAAAAAATCTCTCGATGGTCCCGGTTCACTGAACCGGGACCATCGAGAGATCTTAATGAAAAATGAGATGTTACAGTTGGTCAAGCCTTTGCTGTATCCTGGTTAATGACCGCTGTAATTTTCTGGCCTCTGTTTCGAGGATTTCTTTTTCATCTTTGGTCTGTCCGCCCTCAGCGGGATCAACAAGAAACCTGTAGCCTCGCTGGAATCGACCACCGCCTGATTTCCCAAAACCACGCCGGCAGCCTGGTCCTCCCCTTTTTCCTTTTTCACTATAATCAAATTCTCTCTGATGAGCAGCTGATCCACAGAGTCCGTGGCCACCACCGCTCATTGGTCCATTTCCCATTGGTCCTGATCTATCATATCCTGGCATTTTCTCCACTCCTGTATTTATATCTAATGATTCATAAAAAAAATGAGTTAACGGGTTTTTTTTCTGTTCCCCGCTCCTTCGTGGCCATTGCAGAACTGATTTTTTCCCCGGCCCTGAAACTGTGGTCTGCGTGACTTGTCGCCGTTGGATTTATCAGTTCTGCGACTCCCGGATTGCTGCCCATTCCGGTGATCCACCTGCTGTCTGCCCATATAGTCACCTCCTCTTCGTATACGTTCTTGCCACATCACCTGCGCCCCCGGCTGCTACCACGCCGTCGTCGCCCCTGTCCGCGCCCTCTGAATTCATACTCACCACCTTCAATTTTAAGTATTTTCCCGGTAACAAGCGCATCAGCGACCAGAGATCTTCCCGCCGATAAAAGGCGCCCAAACGTATGGCGTGACACTCCCATCATGGTGGCAGCCGTTTCCTGGTCAAGATGCTCGTAGTCACTCAACCGTATGGCTTCAAATTCCTCTACTGTCATCACAACTTCTCCGGTAACATCCTTACCCTGGGGTAAGAATGCGGTTATTATCGGATAGGCGGAGACAAATCTCGGTTTCTTAGGACGTACCATAAAGCCTCCCATTACGATCATTTGATCATAATATATTTACCACCATAAATGATGTCAAGAGTTATTATGCTCCTATGAGCTTTTAGGTTGGAGTTGAAAACGGTGGGTTTACTGCTGGCGGATTAAAGTCTTCCGTTCCGATCTGGAACTGCAGTGAGATATTGATACTTGATGGGGCCCAGACCGTAACTGGAGCAGCCCGACTCCTTCTGCCTAATTGCATTTGGGAACAACTATTTCATCTCTGTTATCCGGACCAAGCTCCATGTTGCAGACATCACTTCCATCTTTGGGAATTTTCTTGGAAAAGGTTCGCTGTAGTGGAGCGGTTACCGGGCTCGCAATAAATTTTACGGCAGTACCGACAACCCCACCGCCAACGATTCCAATGTTAATATCTGAAAAAGATCCCTTTACCTCAAGGGGAGTAGCGAGGCTGAAGAACTCCGCTTTTTTAGCACTTGGTTTAACCTCGATATCAACCCGTTGATCTCGCAAATTCACCTCTCCTTTTGCACAGATTCGTATCTTACTGGTATCCATGAAGAAGGCATCTGATTTGAGCATTCCATCTGTCATTGACCATCGCCCGACAGCACAGTTCAACTGGGATTTATCTTTTTGAGCCCCAGCGACAATTGCGGCGACAAGATTCACCGCCCAGAGATCGATGATTCCGGCACTAAAATTTTCTAGTTTGCCGGAAAAATCAAAATAGCCATTGCCGTTAGCCAACAATTCAGAAATCGAAGTGGCGGTTGACTGAACGTCCATATCGAGATTGACCAGTCCACCCATATCCGATTCCGGTTTTGTCCTTCGCACCAGGACACCAATATCAAAATTTTCTATGCCAACCTTCAGGTCAGCCTCAGCCTCCTCGACTCCCGGTTTAATGGAGCCCATTATCTCTAATTTGCCGCCTGGCAGTTGAACCATCAACGGTTTGATCTGTAATCGGCCACCTTCAAGAAAGAGGTGTAATTGTCCACTGCCGAGTATATCCTCACCAGACAACACCTTCTCCGCATCAACTTCAATTGAGCCCCCATATTTAGCCAATAGTTCAGGGTCAAGCAGGTTCCTGTTATCTTTCGCACCATTTTCACCTTCAGTCTCTTCTTTTTCTGGTTTCTTCTCCGTAGTTTCTGTTGATGATTCAACTTCCGCCCCCGTCTTTTCTTCTCCACTCCAGGACCAGTTTTCGAAGATAAAATCATCGATCTGTACTAATGGTGAGCGCAATTTCAGGTCTGCTGTAATGTTATCGTTCTTCTTTCTGATTATTGCCGTTCCTCCAAGACTGCTGGTTCCCGTCTGGATATGCATTTTTTTCAAGTCGATTTTTCCGGCTTCAAGGTGCAGATTTGCAGCAACCTCGTACGCTGCAAACGGCGGGAGGTCAACCCTTACCAGATCACTCAGACTTGCAAGATTCTCACCCCCCACCTTGGCCTCCAGAACCAGGGAGCGTGCGGCCGTAGCCAAATCCACATCACCGATAAAGGTCATTTTTGTTTCAGCAATCTCAGCCTTGATTTCCATCCATGACCTGTTCTCGGTGAGCAGTTCCTCAAGAGAACCGATTGAAAGGTCTATGGTGTAATCAAAGGTGAGGACATTACCATCAATATCAAGGTGCAGCGGTTGTCCAGGCAACATGGTGCCAAGACAACTTTTCAGGCCAAAACTTGCCGGTTCTTCCTGGTCAGGCCGATAGAAATCAACCTCTATATTCTGCAGATCAAGTTTTCTGACGATAAGCGTGTCACTACTGAGTTCAGGAGACGCTTCGGGTGAGGCAGGTTTTTCTGCCGGCTCTGGCAAAGTCGAGGGTTTCTTGTCCGATTCGTCTTTTGCGTTAAATGCCCAGTTTACCCGACCATCAACCGTTTCTTCCAGCGTAACGTGGAGTCTCTGGACCTGAATCTCGGTGATATGAACCTTTTTCTGCAGAATTGGCATTAATTCAACCTGAATTCTCGCCAGATCCATTGACAGAAAATCATCGGTTCCAAACCCTTCTGGGTTGGCAATTTTAAGTCCTTTAATGGTAAAGTAGGGATTGAGAGAGGTCGATATCACAATAGAATGTTCGATACTGACCGGCCTGTTTAACCCTTTACTCAATAGTTCTTCAACGGGATCCTTGAAACGGGTTAAATCTATTGGGATCCTGAAAATAGTAACAACAGAGATAAGCAGGACAACAAGCAGCAAGACACTGAAACTGATGCCAAGGAGCCATCGAAACAGCTTTTTCATAAATTACCCCCGTTATATACAGAACCGATTACTGCCGACACGTATTACAGCCGAAAAGACGATAAACAATTTAATCGATGTGAGTATAACGGGATGAAGAGGAATTATCCCGAACTAATTTTGTTAAAGTCATCCTGCAGCCCACTTTTCATTTCCCGTTAATGATCATCTATCAACCTGAATAACTAATTGATATTGATCAAATATCAATAATTTTTTTGTTTTCACAGGAGATATTCAGATTAAAACTTCTGACCACCTGACTGTTTGTTGTATTTGATAGTTATAACTATCAGAATACTCTCGCTTTTAACCTGTTGATTTGCCGAATTTGACGCTTACTTTGAAATGATAGGAGATCAAAGAGGATCTACACTATCACTAATGGCTGAAAATCGGCCACAACCCATAGAGGTTATGAAATGAACTTGAAAGACTATTTTTCCAATGCACGCGGACTGGGTATTTTATCTACTGCCCATTCGTCAGGATCAGTCAACTCAGCACTCTATTCACGTCCCCATTTCCTGGGTGATGACCTGGTGAGTTTTATCATGAGAGATCGTCTGACAAGAGCAAACCTCCTGACCAACCCAAAGGCCAACTATATGTTCGTTCAGCAGTCTGACGGGTTAAACGGCGTGCGACTCAATTTGCACAAAGTATCGGAATCAAGCGATCAACAGCAGATCGCCAAACTTTCCCGGAGAGGAAAAGACACGGAAAATGGAGAGCAGCGCTATCTGGTTTCTTTCAAGGTGGAGAAAGTCCTCTCCTTGATTGGTGGTAACGAATATTCCGTCAACCAATAGTCAGTTGCCTCCTTCTTATCATAATAATCCAGCAACGATTTTGCATGGTAGAAGGATCGACTGAATCATAGTTTCAATGTAATTTGCAATATAGGTATAAGCCCACAGAATAAAAAAGATTATTCCTTCGGTAAAAATATGGGAACTGAGGTGGCGTGCTGCAAAAAAAGGATCGACAACGAGGATACAAGGTTCTCTCAGAACTCAATTATTCTAAGCGAAGATACAACCTTGTAGATAATTGAAGCACAGATACCCCAGGCGGCAATAAGGCCAGCTGTAGTAATTACTATTTGTCCTTTCTGGCCCATGCTTTTTAGTGCGGTGAATGCTGCCCATGCCACTCCGGCAGCAGCTATGACCGATGATATGTTCATACTCTTTTATCGGACAACCCCTGCCAAGAGTTAAGCTATTTTTTCATATTATCACCCGGCTAAATACTTGGTACAGCCGGGTGATAATGAGAATTTAAAACGGTTCATGGCAAATAACCGCTGCCACTGCTCCAATCTCTGTTCTTTTACTCGATGATACATTTCAGGCTACGACTTCAAACTGCCCCATCATGCCATTGTCCTCATGCTCCAAAAAATGACAGTGGTACATGTATATCCCGGTATAATCCTCGAATTTGCTGATAATCCTGACACGTTCGCCGGGTTGGACAAGGACCGTATCTTTGCGTCCTCTTTCGGCCAGCGCCGGTTTTTTACCGTTTCTGTCAAGGATCTGGAACTGGACGTCGTGAAGATGCATTGAGTGCGGTAACCGCATCATCATGGCAGAATAATTTTCTATCTCCCATATTTCCGTATCGCCCAGTTTCACCTGCTCATTGATATGGTTAAGATCCATATTTCTGCCATTAATGGTCAGCCGACCGCCGCGACGCGACATCCCCATCCCTCCCGACATGGTTTCCATCTTAAATGTTCGTGTTTTAACTGCCTGGGATTCGGGCAGCCAATCAATTGAAACCAGCTTATCGGGAATAGTGTGTTTTCGGGCTGGAGTCTGGTTAACGGCAAATTGCATGGCTTCAAACCGGTTGCCAACTGTCTGGTCAACAAATAACGAGATTTTCGCGTCCAGGGAATCATTGCCAAAATCCACAAGTATCTCTGAACGTTCTCCGGCTGAGAGTAGTAAACTGCTCAGTTTAACAGGTTTCTCCTGAAAACCTCCATCGGTCGCCACCTGGTAAAACGACCTGTCGTCACTAAATGATATCCTGTAAATAGATGAATTTGATCCATTTAAGAGTCGTAGACGCACCAGCCCTCTCGGAACATCCAGGTTGGGCCACAGGCTGCCGTTGACGAGCATGTAATTGCCGATCACTCCATGCATCACATCCATCATATTCTGAACATAGGCAAAGCTTCCATCTTCAAAAAACCGGCGATCCTGGAGGATAATCGGAAAATCATCAACCCCATACTCCCGGGGAATTTCCAGTTGGTCGGAGTTTTTATCTTCAATGACAAACAGACCGGCCAATCCCATATACACGTGTTCACCGGTCAGTCCCATGGCATGGGGATGATACCATAGTGTTGCCGCAGACTGATTGATCCTGAATGCCGGATTCCATGCCTTGCCACCATTGATCACCTGGCGAGGTCCGCCATCCCATTGTGCAGGCACATGAAGTCCATGCCAGTGAACCGTAGTTACCTGGCTGAGGGTGTTGTCGATTTTGAATTGTACCTGATCTCCGTTTCTCACCTTTATCGTTGGTCCAAGGTATGACCCGTTGTATCCAAGCGTTGGTGTGGTATATCCGGGAAAAAAGGACTTCTCGCCATACCCGACACTGAAGTTGAAATGTTTTGTTCCATCCTCTGATATAGTGCTGTCAAGCAGTGGTGGTACGGGGAGCGTATTCGTAAATCCTTCTGCAGGACTGGCATAGCACAGACCGGCATCTCGTAAAAATGTATAGCCACCAAGGGCTGTAATTCCCAGCAGTGCAGCACTGCTTTTCATAAGTGTTCGTCGTTTCATAGTAACCTCTTCATGCTTTATTCTCTTGCACTTGGTCCGAATCGGTCTGCCCTTTTCTCACCTAACACCGCATTGTGTGAAAATCTTGACCGAAACGGTAATACCAAACTGCCCAAACAGTAGGCATTACCGGATGCAAATGTAAGTCTAAAGATCAGGAAGAGACTCTATACGAGGCTGGTCAGTTGCTCAAAGTGATTACTATCAGCCTGCAGCAGCCAGTTAACACCATGATTTTCTCCAGGTTGATAGCTCACGCAGATATGACCAAGAGAGGTGACTTGAGCAACAGCACCATATTGTTGCATTTACTTGACAGGCAGCAACAGAAGGAGTCAGGCAATACTGTACTATGGACACGATTTAAGAAAAAATGTCCAACAGTCGAGCAAGGATAAAATTCCACCCCCTACTGGACAAGACAATCCGCTTGATCCAAAATCTTCATAACCGGCAGCTGGCCGATGATTGCTACAGAACAGGTTCTGCTGCTCTGCTCACAACTCCAGGATGCTTAAATTCCATTTTCAGTGCCCGGGGCACGTATCATCATAACAGGAATTGTTGAGGATCTGAGTATTTTGTCGGCTACACTCCCCCTCACCCATCTGGTAACCCCAGATCGTCCGTGGGTGGCTATGATAATCAGATCAACATTCGCCTTTTCGCAATAATCGACAAGACTCTCAGCAACTCTGCCAACAATAGCTTTAACCTCACAGGTTAGTGCAGGCTCAGCGAGTTGACTGACAATCCCATTAAGATACCCCTCAGCCGCCTTTGTTCTCTCAGCTTCTATGATAACAGCAGCGTTCGGGTCAATAGCGGCATCAGAAACCCTGTATACCCGCTCGGGCTCGACCACGCGCAACATTATGAGTTCTTGGGTCCCGCATCCTTTTGCAATTGCCTGTACGTGGGGCAATACACACTCGGCAAGCGTTGAGCCATCAAGAGGAACCATGATCTTTTTATACATTGGTATGTCCTCCATCCTGATTGAATTGTTGGTGAAAATGAATATCAGAAAACAGAATGCACCGGTGCTGAAAACTGAATAGGAGGTCAAGGGTCCCGACAGATAAATTCCTGCCCGTCAGGACCTGGCTGTGCAGATTTTGGCAGGCCTCTTCATATGACGATAACGGGTTCTCATGTGTAGGTTTAATCTGCAACTCTGACTATACAAATACTTTTATCATTTTGACGCAAATTGCCATACTGTTTGACCCAAAATACAGGAAAAGAGCACCACCGCCTGATATCACTTTGGCACCAAGTGATAGTTATTTGGCACACCCTGCCAAGAAACGGTTTTTCATACATGGTACCTTGTGTTCGTGACTACAGAGGGATCGCAAGACGAATTGCTGGGTAGAAAAGTATGGGGTGGTGAGGAACAGTACCGTGGTTGATATGGCAGACCCTCACCGCGCCGGGAGGGCAGAGCTATAGCTGGCTCTGCCTTTTTCTGTTAAACGACATTGCGAAAACTGCTTGGAGACTTTCCTGTCCATCTCTTGAATGATCGCGAGAATGTACTCTGTTCTGAAAAACCCAGAAGAAAAGCGATCTCTGTCAGGTTCATGTCCTTATTCCGTACATACTGTTTCGCTATTTCTTCTCTTGTCTGGTTAAGAATAGTAATAAACGAAGTGCCTTCTTCGTTAAGCAATCGCTGCAGCTTCCGCTTGCTTATGAAGAGCTCAGAGGCAGCTTTGTCAATGGTCGCGTCACCGGAAGGAAGGTGCTCCACAATAATTTTCGTAACTCGCAATACAAGGGGATCACTGTTTTTTGTCTGGAGATATTTGGTCATCGCCTGATCGTTGAATTCAGCCATGTCCTTGTTGCCGCTTGGCAAAATTTTGTCTGCATCGTCAAGTGTCAAGTCAATACCAGCAAGAGGCGCATCAAAGTGAATCGGGCATTTGAAAAGTTCGTAATATCTCCCGGCACATCCCTCGGGGCGAGCGTGTGTGAACGTCAGCGAGACGGGAGAAAGAGGACGTTGGAAGTTAACCTTCAACACAGACATGATCCAGGCGATAGCAGCATCTTCGCGAGCTGGAGAATACTGTTTCTCATCTTTGTTGGTAAGGTTAAAAGCAAGTGTCTGTTCTATCCTGGTTTTCAGATAGCTTCCCGAAAGGCGCATCAGAAATAATGTGATGAAACCTGATCAGTCTCTCAAGTGTTGTGCGCAAACAGGTACTCATCAGCAATGCATAGCCAAGCGTACCGAAATGAGATGGGTGCCAACATTTTGCAGCGCTCAAACCAAAGCATGGGTCTTCAATGGCATCCTCCATCAGCTCCCAAAGCTCGGCAATTTTATTCAGAGAATACCTTGCACCTGGCTGATGCATGAGAGCAGGGTCCAATTGCACCCGGGTAAAAATATCGAGCGGGTCTTTGTTGTACTCCTCGAGAATATTCCAGTTTACCAACTGTATACTCGCCAGTTTTGTCAAATACATGGTTTCGCTGCCTCCTTAAAATCAACACCCCGTTACGTTACCAAATCTGTCACCAACTGACAAACGAAAGGCGTATACTGCCAAGTATCGAGGCTCATTTATCACTATACTCCACGATAACCATTAAACATCCAGGGAGAAACGGTTTGAAAACACAAAATTCTGAAGAATACCAACCGACAAGCGAGGTTGATTTCACATTTGACCTGGTCAGCAGATTAGTGACAGAAAAGCTTGCGGATGAACATGAAGAACTGATTATAAGATCAAAATCAGGGGAATTCTTCCATGATTCAGACACACGCATTGAGGTAGCGGATACGCTCAAACTGCTTATTTCAGGTGCAGGGCTCACGGAGACGGGTTTCAGGACGGTCATCACCATGTCGGGAACATTTACCAGCATCAATAAAGAGAGCTATACCTTCTCATTTTACTTCATCATGAAAAGAACAATCCCTGTTATCCCAAGAAAGGAACTCTACTCAGATAACCTGACAGGACGATACCTGACATTACCGATTTTGCCATCTTCAGAACGGCTGTATGACGCTCTGTTCAGTTTGAAGCTGGAGAGTCTGACGCACGGTAAAAACAACCATTTCGGCCAGGGTAAGGGATACCTGGTGTTTGGCAGATACCTGTAACATCCCGAACCTACCATTGCTTACCACCCGAAGTCCCCGAAACGTTATCGTTGTCAGGAGCAGATGGTCTCGAGCATTATTGCACAAACCTCGTATGGATTCATATTCGCTCCAGGACGGCGATCCTCAAGGTATCCCCTCCCATGCTGTTCGGTAGGCAAGGGAATCCGTACCGATGCGCCCCGATCGCTGACGCCGTAACGAAATTCATGAATAGAGCAGGTCTCATGGAAACCGGTGAGACGGAGGTCATTATGGGCTCCATAGACAGCAATATGCTCTTCGTGTCGTTTGCCAAGCTTTTCACAGGCAGCTTTAACCGCAGCGTATCCCTCCGATTCCCTCATTTCCCTGGTACTGAAGTTGGTGTGAGCTCCTGCACCATTCCAGTCCCCCTGCACCGGTTTTGGGTGGAGGGTCGCATTGACACCAAAGTCTTCGGCGATACGGTAGAGAAGCCAGCGGGCGATCCATAGCTGATCAGCAGCCTCCAGGGGCCCGAGTGGACCGATCTGGAACTCCCATTGACCCGGCATTACCTCGGCATTAACACCGGATATGCTGATACCGGCGTGGAGACAGGCATCCATGTGCCGCTCAACGATATCACGGCCAAACACCTCGTCAGCGCCAACTCCGCAGTAAAAAGGGCCTTGAGGAGCCGGGTACCCACCTTCCGGCCAGCCCAGAGGGGCCCGTCCCCGGAAAAAAGTATACTCCTGCTCAATGCCGAACCAGGCCTCATGAGGTTCATGCTCTCTGGCAAGCATTTCGAGATGGACCCGTTTATTGGTCTCGTGAGGCTTATTATCGGGATACCGCACCTCGGTCATGACCAGGATATGTTCGCCGCCACGAATGGGATCAGGCACGAAAGAGACAGGATGCATTGCCCGGTCACTGTCGTGCCCTTCACTTTGCATGGTACTGGAACCATCAAACCCCCAGTCAGGTATCTCAGCAAGCTCTGTTACTGGCCCATCGATGATTTTTGTTTTTGAACGCAACTTGGGGGTAGGCTTGTTTCCATCGATCCAGATATATTCTGCTTTGATCTTTGCCATAAGACCGTTCCTTCAACAAAGTTGAATGTTCAAGATTTGAATAGTGCAGGGCTGTCAATCGTGATTCACGTAGATCAGTTGGTCAATTGGATACCCAAGGTTTTCGGCCTTTGTAACAAATCGGGCCAGAACACTATCATCCGGTTTTGGAGATCGTGACAGAAACCAGAGGTATGATTTGTTCGGCCCCGTCACGAAGGCGTGCTGATAGTTTTCTTTATCCAGATCAAAAATCACGTATGAACTGTAAAAAGGTCCGAAAAATGATACCTTCAAATACCCTTCATCACGTTGACGGGCATAGTAAGCCTTCCCCTCGGCCTCTTTCCAGGACTGATTGGCAGGAGAAAACCCCCGATTTATAACGGAAACTCCTCCATCATCACGAATTGAATACTGGGCAGTTACTTTTTCAAGTCCCCGCTCAAAAGAGTGATCAAGACGGGCGATCTCGTACCATGTACCCAGATACCTGTTCAGCTCAAAGTCTTTTACCGGAGCAATGTTTTTAGGATAACCGGTACACCCAGATAAAATGACAGAGACTATTCCGAGTATAATTTTGTTCATATCCATCGTTGTATGTTTTTTGCTGCTCCATGTTTCCAGTCTGGCAATAGCTAATCAGCACCTGACTGTGCCCTTGATACCACTAGATCCTGACATTGAACGTAACACCTAGGAATCCTCCTGGGTCATATGATTCTTTCGTTATCCGGTGCCCCTTCTCATCTTCCAACACAAGTTCTCCCCCAAATTCGATACCGCCAACAAGACTCACCTGCGTTTTGGGGTTAAAGCTATACGTGCAACTGGCAAAAACCGGGAAAGATTTATCTTCGCCGATGCCATCCTTTACCGCTCCGTCATTGTCAAGCCGGAAGCGGAATTTTTCATAACGGCCGCCGATTGCAAAATTCCACAGCTGGTTTGCCTGATAGTTGAGGGTCAGGCCAGGGCCCAGTGTGGCTCCAAGCCCTCGCCCGGTCCCAAGGCTGAGCCTGTCAGTTATCTTCCAGTCAATTATGATGACGGGGAAAACAGTTGCAGAATCTTCGAGCTGGGAAACAACACCGATTCCTGGACCTATGGTCAAACGGTCACTGAACCGATAGGCAAACCCGGTCAGAACTCCGCCGGTGATGGTATCATCAAAGGAGGAGCCACTTTCTCCCGTTGACCGGAGCGAAGGAATGAGAAACGCTGACCACGCCTCACCAATACCCTTGCGCATCGGCAGTCCCAAAGAGAGTGAATGGATATCTTCCCAAGGATCAAACGAGGCGATTCCTCCCCCGATCCCCCCCCCTTTGAGAAAAGGAATAGCCGTCATAGCTGTAACCGAGTGCCAGCGAGACGCTGGTGCGCCGGTCCCACGCATACCCATGTCCAGCCTGAATGGTCAATCTCGTAGCATTATAGCTGCCGCCCTCATCAAGATCCGTATCAAACTGATAGACACCGCCACCGCGGACAAAGCTTGTCCACCCGGCCGGGGGACCAAAACGATTCTGGTTTTCCGGCTTTTCCGCTGCACACAATGCGACAGGAGAAAGGGCCAGACAGACTGAAATCGCTGAAAAGAAAAAACGGATAAAATGCATGGTACCCCCAAGGAAGAATTCGTTTATACCTAATCAAAAAAATCCGGTAGAGACTATTGATTATTCGTAACCAGCTGTATATTAATACATTCTAGAATCATTGCTCTGTTTTTTTCCTGTCGACGACAACCGATATTTCCAGGAAAAAAATAGTGCCGCAATTGATACCCATGTAATGAACCGAAAATGAGCAGGAAAAATCGGCCTTATCTGCTCCAGAATGGTAACAAAAAGAGGAGCAAAAATGTACAGACTCATATACAAGAGTACGTCAGCTGGACCGATCAGCAAGGAGGACCTGCGGGATATCCTTTACACGAGCATGGACAAAAATCGGGCTGAGGGAGTAAACGGTGCATTAATTGCGACCCGTTCCCATTTCCTCCAGTTTCTAGAAGGCAGTTTTGAGGATGTCAATGCAACATTTTCTCGAATCGTTAAAGACCCACGGCATCGGGATATCACCCTGGTAAGTTTTGGTCCTGTTGATGAAGCGCTGTTTTCAGAATGGCGGATGAAAGGATTTGGTATTTTCGACCTGAACCTGGAACTTGAGAACAGATTAAAGCAGCAGTATGGGGAGGAAGCAAATGGTGTGTTTCTGCCGACAGAAGAAACGAAAGCCCTCTCTCTTTTGAGCGATATTGAAATCACCAAGAAAACGGTATAATCGGCAGCAGAGCTTCAACGCCTACCTGCTGCCACCTCTAAGAGATATAGTAAGTCAGATCGCTCCCAGTGCTGAAAGGTAATCGGGCTCCTGCTTCAATTCCGGAACGAGTTCTGTATAGCTGATGGTTCCATGTTTATCTACCACAACGATCGCCCGGGCGAACAATCCCTTTAGCTCAGTAGTGATCAATGAAACACCATATGCCTCTCCAAAACCAGGAGATCGAAAAGAGGAAAGCGGGATGACATTCTTTAACCCCTCGGTTTCGCAAAACCTCGCGTGGGCAAATGGCAGGTCCGGTGATATACAGAGCACAACTGTATTGTCGATAGCTGCCGCTTCCTGATTGAATCTGCGTACTGATTGCGCACAGGTCGGAGTATCTATGCTCGGAAAAATATTGAGTATGGCGGTCTTACCTTCAAAATCCTTAAGACCGCATTCGGACAGATCAGTTTTGACCAGCGAAAAATCCGGCGCTTCACTTCCAATTTCAGGCAAAACGCCAATTGTTTCAATCTCAGCACCGTTTCGGGTGATTATTGCCATAGCAGCCCCCATTTAATTGACTCTTTTTATCGGAGATGGACACAGGACCAGGACACAGAAGACCCGAGCTATACATTGCTCGGTAATCCTGCCGCCTCACCCTTTCTGACTATCCACCATAACAACTCCACTCCAATATACGTATGGATTTCTGTTCCGGCTGTCAACAATCTCGCCATCGTTTATCATACAGCCTCCCGCCATATCTCCAGAATGGTGAGATCATCATTTTGATCACTTGCTTGCTGCCAGTTCATGATTTCATGTAAAAGGGCATAGCTTCTTGGCAGGTCTCTCTTTTCTGTAAGATATTTGATGCTGCGATGGTGGCCGAATTGAACTCTCTGTTGATTTTCCGCTTCGGTGACACCGTCAGAAAAAAAGATAATTGATTCGCCCGGGGAGAGGATAATGTCAGATCGAACATACGCCGCGTTTCTGACCACGCCCAAAGATATCCCCTCTGTATCATCCACCTCAATTACGTCGCCATTCCTGATTAACAGCGGGAACGGATGTCCACCACGAACAATAGATAATTTACCGGTACCCGGCCAGTATTGCCCCATAACGACCGTTGCAAAAAAACCTTCTTCGTGGAGGAGGTCATACATGGCGTTGTTAATTGAGGTGAGAAATGATTCCAGGTCCCTGTAGAGCAGCACCTCTGACCTGATTTTGGACCACAAGGCGACCATGATCATCGCTGCCGGCAACCCTTTATCCGAAACATCCGCCACATACATTACCCAGCTGCCATCGGGCAATGGAATGAAATCATACAAGTCACCACCAACAAATGCTGCAGGCTCTGATACGGCCCAGACATGGCTCCCCTGCCCCAGTTCAGGGATTTTCGGCCAGAACAATGATTGAATTTTGGCAGCGGTGGTGAGCTGTGTTTCAAGTCGCTGTTGAGCCAATCGGCTTTCGATCAGCCTTGACCTGGTAATGGCGACTGATGCCAGATAGGAGTAGCCGAGCAGCAGTTCTTGATCCTCGAGATCAAAAGCGTTTTTTTTAATGGAGTTTAAAACATTTAAAACCCCAAGGAGTTCATCATTATGGAGCAACGGGACACTGAGCAGGTTTCTTGTTAAAAAACCTGTCTTTTTATCGACCGATACCAAAAACCTCTCATCGTTTTGGGTGTCATCGACCATTAGAGGGCATCGATACTTCGCCACGCGACCCGCAATTCCCTCGCCTATCTTGATTTTAATCGTATCCCTGAGAATCTGTTTTTTTTCATTGTCCAGGCTGTCATCGGTTATTGAAACAAACTCAAGGACATTTTCGCCAGGATTATAGAGTAACAGTGAGGCTGCCTCTGCTTCGGTGATATGTTTTGCCAGGTCGAGCATGAGCGGAAACAATTCTTCCAGCGATTCAATTTCAGCAAAGTGCTGGTTGACATCAATCAGGTTTTTCAACCGCCTGTCGGCCCTGCTCTCGTCTGTATTTAATCTGCTACTCATCACCCCGCCCCAAAAGCTTCTCCTCCTCTGCACTGCGAGCTATCATTTACAGCACACCCTGGGTTCTCCACTTATTGAATATAGCCTGAATCTGACGATCTGCAACATTGAGTGCGTCTTCCGGGCTCATTTTCCCGACTTGCCGCCTGACCAAACATGGTGGGGATGAGCCATGCGCCGAAAACTTCAGAAATCCCCGCGTTGACATGACCGGGATAACCAATATTGGTTGCCCAGTCCTGTACATCCTCCAGAACCTTGTATTTGTCAGGCGGATTGGCATTCTTATCGTAGGCCACCTGTTCTCTCCTAGATCTGCATTTTTACCTGCATCTCTTCCTGGATTTCAACACCGCTCAGTAGCGCCCAGATGATGCTGGGGAATTCTGCTAAAATGGAATCGTCCAGAGATACCAGTTATGAAACACCTGTCAATCCCCGGGAAAAATGTCCGGAACCAGGGCCATATGGTACAAAATAGTCATCGAGCCTAACTTGTAAATGAACACCGTGGCGGTGTGGGGTATCCTACGGAAGCCTTATAACGGATGCAGGTTATAGTGTTACTTGGGTAGATAGAGAGTTATAGCCAGATAATCATGCTATCTGCACGGGTAGTGGATCATCACCCAATTATCAATCTATAACCACAACAAAAAAATGAACAATTTTCCAAAAATGTAGATTGCATTTCCGGCAATCCGGACAAAAACAATAATATTTACAATCTATTACCCACTCCGAAAACACACATTTGATTGCAATTCTAAAGAGTTATGGATTATACCACGTTGTGGTATAGTTGTTGCAAGTAAACTTTCTGTTTTAGGCGCTCCTAAACATCTGATCATAAATGGTTCCTTGAGGAGTGTGTAGCTAACCAATAAAATCCTGGAGATTTTTATAATGAAAAAGGTATTCATGACAATCATTTGTGTACTGTTCCTGTCGACCGGCAATATAGCCTCTGCCGACCCTATGTATACAAATACATTAGAATTTCAGGGTCTTGGTGCATACGCAAATTACGGTGACCAAGCGCCATTCGGACCTTTTGGGGACTATGGATCTTTTTACGGTATTGGACTCCTTCATTACGAGATAGATGTCGCTGATGGTATCAACTGGAATGAGACGTATGACTGGACCATGGATTATTATCTACATGGTGGAGGAAAATATAAACTGAACAACCAGGATCAATCCCATGCCTTTAATATCAACGAAACCGGGTATGGTATCAAACTTGGAGCATTTTCACTGGCCTCACCCGGAAACGGGGAAAAACTCCTAACTGCCAGGACGTTTATAGAACCCTTAGGAAATTCGGGAAGTTTTGGACCAATCAGTTACATGAATTTCGGCGACTGGGATGAAGGCGTCCTGCTCCTTGGCTTATCTCAACCAATTGGCAATCTGGAAAGCGCAGTCGCAGGCATCAAAGGAGAGATCAGGATAAATGCAAATTCAGTTGCGCCTGTTCCCGAACCTGCAACGATGCTGCTCTTTGGTGCGGGGCTCGCTGGTCTGGCCGGTACAAGGTTCAGAAGGAAAAAATAATTTTCACCATTCTCTTGAGTGCGGAAGGCAGGGTTATTTCAAACCCTGCCTTTTTTTATTTCATGGGGAACGAGGAATCAGAGCAGTCAGGACTACTCGGCAATAAAGAGAGAAAAACGTACCCCCAGGATTTAAGCGACGTTTCCCAGCCCCAGATTCGACAGCTGAAATAAAAGTACACCTCTTTCCATCACCTTGGTTCTATTTATCAGCATCATGATTATACTTGCCTGTAACATGTTGCTATCTGTAAGATTCATGGTCATGGAGCTGCTAAGGAACAGATAGGTAATCCATTTACACAGGAGGATCAAATGGCAAAAAAAGATGAAAAAAAGAAAAAATCCGGATTGAAAAAAAAGGACAAGAAAAAAGATGACAAGAAGAAAAAGGACTCTTGCAAATCTAAAAAGAAGTCCTGTAAAACGTCTGAGTGCAAGAAAAAAGACGGAAAAAAGAAAGGTGGAAAAAAGAAAAAATAGTTGAGCCTTTTCATCAGTGAACCCAACAATCTGAATACGATATTTAAACAGCTGTTTACCTGTAAACAGCACAATTCACACCAAAGGAACACGTACAATGATCATCAACCGCACATTACTTATCGCCATCGTTATTTCCATCGCCATCGTTTGCTCTTCACTACCTTCGATAGGTCAGGATAAAAAGCAGAGTGAAAAGCCAGGCATACTTGAAGGGGTTGTGACTGAACTTGAAGCTACCGTCGAAGCTGTCGATCATAATACCCGAAAGGTCACCTTGAAAAGTTCTGAAGGCGAGACCGTGACGATTGATGTGGATGAACGGGTGAAAAACCTACCCCAGGTGGAAGTGGGCGATAAAGTCATAGTGGAGTATATCGAAGCTGTCAGTATTCAGGTATTTGGTCCCGGAGACGTTGCACCGGGAACAACAGTTGTCGCAGCTGCAGGAAGCGCTGAGCCAGGGGAAAAACCTGCCGGCGTTGCCATGGAAGAGATCACGGTTGTTGCAACGATCAATGCAATCGATAAAGCGAATAGCCTGGTTACCCTGATGGGAGCCGAAGGTAATGTCAAAACCGTCAAAGCCAGAAATCCTGAAAATCTGGAAAAGGTCACGGTTGGGGATAAGGTGATGATCACCTATACCGAGGCTATTGGCATTAGTGTAACCAAATAGAAAGCGATTGAATTGATATTGACCTGACAAACACCTCTGGAAAATCTTTTGTTTGTCAGGTCTAATCGTTACCCGTCTCTTCTGGCTTCCTGATGATACTACCACTCTTTGATCTCCCCCGCTCCAGCGCTCTGTCCAGATTTTGACTCCAATAGTGACGAATTATTGTCAGAACCCCGACTTTCCTGATGGAAAAACGGCCTTATGAGCTCCTGATTGTGTCTTTCGCCACCCAGCTGAGTCGAGCGCTTACATCCTGTAATGTATTGGAATTTTATGATTAGTTTCAAACATCACCCAGTTGGTCCATTTATTGCTATGATTCGGTAAACGTTTTTTACTTTTCCTCTACAGTACTGGCGATCTATGGACAAAATTACCACTCCCGCACTCAGTCGTTTAACCACAGTAACTGCAGCTGAACCTTCCAGGACAAACCCCTTCCGGTTCCTTCAAGGAGGTCATGGCAGAATTGGGCCATCTCAAATCTTCACAAGCCGCGAAAGCACAGGTGGGACGGCCCATCCTGGTCGGTGAAATTACAGCTGACACTCCGACCATTTCTGAGTTGCTGGTACAGCACAGGGAACTTGGCACCTCTACCTGGGACATTATCAATTCCGAACAAAACAAGGGTAAGGATTACCATACTATCCAGCCGGGTACCCGTATCTACTACGACCGCACAAAAGGTGTCCTCAGCTGGGCTAAGCCAGGTTCTTCCTCACCACCAGAAGAACCGACAGCAACTGCAGCAAGAGCGACGCAAGGCAACTCTTTATTGCAGCAGGAGTTTTCTTCACAGGCGAAACAATCAATCCAGCTGGGAAGGATTGACAAAAACAACCCAACGGTTTCCCACCTCCTGAAAAACCACCCGCAACTCCGTGACCAGACCTGGGATCTTCTCGCCAACAGCTCGAACAAGAATAAACCATTCAATCGTATTGGTAGTGGAACAGAGATTTTTTTCAATGTGGAAACCAAGGAAATCACCTGGAACAGTGGCGGCGAGCGTATCGCCGCAACACGACAGGTTGGTCAACAGAGCTCCCCTCCCTTGCCGTCACCTCCCGCCCCGGTTGAACACTCCAGTCACCCGCCAGCTGATCTCAGCGAGGCGGTGAAGAAATACATGGGCACCTCCTATGAAGAAATGAATTGTTATGAATTGCTGGTTAAAGGGTTGCATCATATGGATATCCCCTATTCTGGAAAGGATGGTTTATTTTCAAAACTCACCCGTATGGCAGTTGACAAGGGGATGGCACCCAATGCCTATCTCAACGGTGAGGGCATTGTCAAGGCAGCAGGGTCCCTGGTTTTATCAAAAAACTATACGGATATTGATAATTGGAAGAATCAGTCAGCAGCACTGGTCAAAGAAATTGAGCCGCTCCTTGACAATGGGCAGATTTTATCCTTTTCAACCGAAAAAAGAGGTCACACGGGTATCGTGTCACAGAAAAACAATCAGTGGACCTTTATCAACTCTGGCCGGTTAGATAACTCTGTGGACCTGAACAGTCTCCCTCATGGCGTTGGAGAAGAGATACTCATTGAGGAAATAGGTAATTGGTTCAAGAGTGCTCATGACAACCGGGAGACGCTCAGTGTTACCCTCGGCCACCTGGTACGGGGCAGCATACATACCGCCTCTACCCTTTCAGAAGCCGTATCGAAACAGATCTGAGCTCAGGCAGCTCGCTTTCCTTTCATGGTTATCTTTTTTCATGATAACTGATGCTTAGAGACAACATACTGCTCATTTCTAACCATCTTCTAACAATCTTTTAGCGTTGATTCGTATTGCAAGGACTATTGAAACTTTGTATTGTGATCCTGGGTCCACCGTAGATTCCAAGATCAACACTTTAAAAGGAGATTGATATGATTAGACGAGCATCATTTGCAGCCTTGATTGCCGGTTCTGTCCTGATATCGGCACCCGTGATGGCAGCAACACAAATCGATTTCTGGCATGCTTTTTCCGGACGTCTCGGGGAATTGCTTCAAGAGCAGGTCAATACCTTCAACGCATCTCAATCTGATTACGAGGTGGTGGCAACCAGCAAAGGTAATTACTCGGAAACGCTCAATGCAGGTATTGCCGCCTTCCGTGCTGGCGAACAGCCAGACATTCTCCAGGTTTTTGAAGTCGGCACGGCCACCATGATGGCCGCAACCGGCGCAATAAAGCCGGTCTATGAGGTCATGGGCGAGGCTGGATCAAAATTTGACCAATCCACCTACATTTCGGCGGTCAAGGGGTATTACACGACCACTGATGGTCGCATGCTCTCCCTGCCCTATAACTCATCCACACCTGTCATCTACGTAAACAGGGACGCGTTTAAAAAAGCCGGCCTTGACCCGGACATGGATCTGTCAACCTGGTCCAAAGTTGGCATGGCCCTGGAAAAACTGAAAGCGGGCGGCAGCGAGTGTCCGCTGACGACCGCCTGGCAAAGCTGGGTGCACCTTGAGAACATGTCTGCTTACCATAATGTCCCCTTCGCCTCCAAGGAAAACGGTTTTGGTGGGCTCGACACAGAGCTGAGTTTTAATGGACCGGTTCAGATCAAACATATTCAGACCATGGGTGACTGGGCCAAAGATGGTACATTCATCTACGGCGGCCGACGAAACGAGAGCGGCGCCAGATTTCGAGCCGGCGAATGTGCGTTGTTCACTGAATCATCGGCAGGCTATGCCGGTGTAAAAAATGAGGCGCAGTTCGAGTTTAACATTCGACCACTGCCCTATTGGGACGGTGTCGATGGCGCTCCGCAAAACACCATCATCGGCGGGGCCTCCCTCTGGGTAATGGCTGGCCAGACGCCGGAAGAATACATGGGAGTTGCCAAGTTTATCGAGTTTCTCTCCTCTTCGGCAATTCAAGCAAAATGGCACCAGGACACCGGCTACCTGCCCATAACGATTACCGCCTATGAGCAGACTAAGGCGGAAGGGTTCTACAAGACCAACCCCGGTACCGACGTTGCCATTATCCAGATGACCTCAAAGGAACCCACTGGCAACTCCAAGGGGCTGCGCCTCGGCTACTTTGACCAGATTCGCGGCGTCATTGATGAAGAACTGGAAGCTGTCTGGTCTGGCGATAAAACCGCTGAAGCCGCCTTGAATAGTGCTGTAGAAAGAGGTAATCAGCTACTACGGCGTTTCGAGAAAGCCAACCGCTGATCGCCAAACAAACTGAGCCGGAAAGAGCGATATGCATCATTCTTTCCGGCTCAAGTGCACCACGCACTGTTTTCTCGTTTTCCCCTGTAGAGCAATGAAGGCGACCAAAGGAAAGGTGATCGGGAATCGCTTTTAGAAATGCAATCCAGGGTAGCAGTAGAGATGCGACTGAACTCAGGTAAGAATGGAAAAGCGTGTAACCTTCAATAACCGGTGGCTCCCCTATCTGCTCATTGCACCTCAGATTGTCATCACTGTTGTATTTTTTTTCTGGCCCGCCGGTCAGGCTATCTATCAGTCTGCCTTCATCCCTGACCCCTTTGGCCTGAAAAACCAGTTTGTCGGGATAGAAAACTTCACCTTTCTGCTCTCCGATCAATATTACCGCTCCTCGTTCGTCACCACCGGGCTGTTCAGTCTTCTGGTGACTGGGATTTCCATGAGCTTTGCGCTGTGGCTGGCGGTAATGGCTGACCGGATTATCAAGGGTGCCGACGCCTACCGGACCCTTCTGATCTGGCCATATGCGGTCGCACCCGCTATTGCCGGCGTCTTGTGGTTATTCCTGTTTAATCCTTCCATCGGTATCCTGCCCTGGTACCTCGCCCGAATGGGATACCACTGGAACCACGCCCTCAATGGCGGCGAAGCCATGACTCTGGTGGTAATCGCCTCGGCCTGGAAACAGATCAGCTATAATTTTCTCTTTTTCCTGGCCGGACTGCAATCGATTCCACCGAGTATCATCGAAGCAGCAGCCCTGGATGGTGCGTCTTTCAGCAAGCGTTTCTGGACAATTGTTTTCCCCCTGCTCTCTCCAACAACGTTCTTTCTTTTGGTTGTCAATATCGTCTACGCCTTTTTTGAAACCTTCGGGGTCATCCATACGATCACGGCAGGAGGACCTCAGCAATCAACGACCATTCTCGTTTACAAAGTCTTTGCCGACGGTTTCGTTGGCCAGGACCTGGGATCTTCAGCAGCCCAGTCGGTCATCCTGCTCCTGGTTGTCAGCATTCTGACGGTCATTCAGTTCAGGTTCATCGAACGCAGGGTACATTACTGATGAGTGCAATGGTCGAAAACAGGCGTTTAGGGCTCTGGCTCACCCACCTTGCCCTGATAATCGGCATCTGTCTTATCTGTTTCCCCATTTATGTCGCCTTCATCGCCTCCACCGTGACCCAGGCCGATCTTATCTCCCCGCCCATGCCCTTGGTTCCCGGCGAGCATTTTCTCCAAAACTATCGGGAAGCGCTGCTTTCTGGAATGAGTGCACCGGTATGGCTGATGCTGCTGAACTCTATGATTATGGCACTTGGCATAACCTTTGGGAAAATTGCCATTTCGATAATTTCAGCTTATGCGATTGTCTATTTTCGATTCCCTCTCAAGAATCTTTTTTTCTGGCTCATTTTCCTGACGCTCATGCTGCCGGTTGAAGTGCGGATCGTTCCGACCTATGAAGTGGTTGCCGGTCTCGGACTGCTGAACTCCTACTCCGGCCTGATTCTGCCGCTGATTGCTTCGGCCACCGCGACATTTCTTTTTCGGCAGCTTTTTCTTACCATACCTGATGAGCTGGTTGAGGCTGCTCGAATGGATGGTGCTGGCCCCATGCGTTTTTTTGTTGATGTTTTACTTCCAATGTCGCGTACCAATATTGCAGCACTGTTTGTAATTCTCTTTATTTACGGGTGGAACCAGTACCTCTGGCCCCTGCTGGTCACCACAGATCCCAGCATGAATACCATTGTCATGGGCATCAAGCAGATGCTGCCAACCGGAGACCAGACCGTTGAGTGGCCGGTGATTATGGCCACTGCCATACTCGCCATGGTGCCGCCGGTTGCAGTGGTTCTCTTCATGCAGAAACTCTTTGTCAAAGGACTCGTCGAAAGCGAGAAATAACCTTACCTATGGCACGTGTCATCTTACATAATGTCAAGAAGAGCTACGGCAAAGTTGCCGTCATTCATGGCATTTCTCTCGACATCAGCAACGGAGAGTTGATCGTCATTGTTGGTCCGTCCGGCTGTGGAAAATCCACCCTGCTCCGGATGGTTGCCGGCCTGGAACGAATTACTGAAGGTACGGTCACCATTGGTGATCGGGTGGTCAACGATCTTGAGCCCAGAGAGCGGGATATAGCCATGGTGTTCCAGAATTATGCCCTCTATCCACACATGTCGGTTTTCAACAATATGGCCTACGGCCTGAAGATTGCCGGCATGGATAAGCAGGAAATCAAAGAGCGGGTCGGCCAAGCGGCCAACCTGCTGGAACTTGAACCATTTCTCAAACGCAAACCTCGCCAGTTATCCGGAGGTCAGAGACAGCGGGTTGCCATGGGGCGGGCCATCGTTAGGAATCCTGCCGTTTTCCTGTTTGACGAGCCATTGTCCAACCTGGACGCCAAACTCCGGGTGCAGATGCGTATGGAGATCAAGACACTGCAGCGAAATCTTGCGGTCACCTCTCTCTATGTGACCCATGACCAGGTGGAGGCGATGACCCTTGCTGACAGGATGATTGTCATGCACAATGGGATTGCTGAACAGATCGGTACTCCACTGGAGGTCTATAACAACCCGGCAACAACCTTTGTCGCCGGGTTCATAGGTTCACCACCCATGAACTTCCTGAGTGCTGAGGTCAAGGACGGTGCGGTTCATTTAATAAGTGGTGCCCGCTTTGCTCAATGTTCTCTTGAAGATCAACCAATCACTGTTGGAATCCGCCCGGAGAGTCTTCGGTTTTGTCCCGCGGGAACCGGGATGTATGACGCGACCGTCAGGTTCACCGAGGTTTTGGGTGCTGAAACGCTCATTCACCTGAAAAATCACATCAATGAAGACCTCATCATCCGGCTTGACCGAACTGACCAGCTCCCCGAAACCGGGTCTGTTATGGGTGTAAACAGTGCCTGCAACGATATCTTTCTCTTTGATAAAAAAGGCAGCCGGGTACATACCAGGTTGGAACTCTAGACGTACTGTTTCACGGGTTGGCGTGGCTCATATGAGACGGAACAATCCTGGCAATAAATGACAATTTTTCCTGAATAAAGCGTCTGCACCCGGACGAAAACTTCTCATTTCCTAACTAAATATCATATTGTCTTTTGGGCTCAAATCGATTAATGTATACTTCTTCGCTTTGATTTATTCTTTTCGGTTACATCGACAAGCGATTGTAACTGGCTCCATTAAAACTCAATGAATGGAGACGTTTATGAAAAGTATCTATCTCAATTCCATATTACATATCTGGAACAGCACTGGTGAGCAAGAGAAGCAGATTGTTATCAATCAACTACTCAAGAAATGCGGCGGCCAGTACACCCGTGAACAGTTTCTCAGTTATCTCGAACAGAAATATCGTTCACGATTCTCATCCTACGTACTCCCCCCGCTCCCTGAGAGAAGAGCAATCAGCTATCAGGTTTGAGATGCCGGAATGATGTTAAAAAAGTGCGTCGAGAGAATCTAACGGACAGGTAATATGGCAGCTAACACAGTGCACCAAGCGGTTGAAGGACAAGACCGCTCACCTGACCAAGAATCGGTAACCCACAACAACCACACCACTCTTGCGGCTTCAAACCAGCGATACCTTGAAGCTATCCTCAACAATACAAATATGCCTGTCTTCCTGAAGGATGACAACTACAGGTATATCTTTATAAACCGGCAGTTTGAGTGGTTGGCCGAGGTAAAGTTGGACCAGATAAAAGGCAGAGATGACTTTGCCATATTCCCTGAACCGGTTGCTCAACTCTTCCGCTCGCAGGATAAAGCCGTGGTCTCGCGCCGAGAGCTGATCGAATTTGAGGAGACTATTTCCCTGTCAGATGGAGTACACACCTTTATCACTGCCAAATTTCCTCTGTTTGACAGCAGAAGGCAGGGTCGGTGCAGTTGGCGGTATATGTACCGACATCACTGCGCGAAAGGATGCAGAAGAGGCTCTTATCAGAGCCCAGCAAGAATTAGAACAACGGGTTGCAGCTCGCACAGCTCAACTCGACCGAAAAACAGAAAAACTCAAAGAGACAAATATCGCTCTTAAAATTCTGCTTAATCAGCGAGAGGACGATAAAAAAGAACTTGAAAAAAATGTCATGTTCAAAGTTGAAAAATTAATTGCTCCCTATCTTGAAAAAATACAAATGCTCCAGGACAAAGCGTCTCGGGAATCCCTTATTTCAGTTATTCAGGCAAACCTGGCAAACATCACCGCTTCTTTTGCAGAAGATCATAAAAACTACCTCTCGAACCTCACTCCAGCCCAGATTCAAATCGCCGATCTGATCAAACATGGGCACACAACGAAAGAGATCGCAACGCTTCTACACCTCTCGCCCTCGACCATCGCCTGCCATCGCCAAGAGATCAGGAAACGGCTGCGCCTGACAAATAAAAAGATAAATCTTCAGGCAGCACTCACGAGCAACTCATAACAACTAGATTTCCTAGTTATTCTCTCCCTGTTTTATCCCTATTGTATCAATTCAATATGGTGGTAATAGTGTAGTCATTATATCTCTCATATATCAGCAGCGACCGAATAACACTATTATTCAAGAGGTAAACGGTATGAACTTCGGTGACTTCGCGGTTTCTCTCTGGTTGATTCCTGTAGCCTTGCAGATATTTCTTCCGCTCGTTCTTTTTTGTGGATGGCAGGTGATCAAATTCTCACTCTCACTGTTTGGTACAAAAACCTCGATGGGCAAAATCGAACCGTCATTTGCTCGCTAAAAAACAGAAATTGTTCTGCCATATCAACTTTAGTTTTTTAGCGTGTGGGGAGGGACTGACTCCCTTCAGTCCCTCCCCGTATATCTCCAGTCAAACCATTAAAAAAACAACACATAGCCTGGTTTCCTGGTTCTCGCTGGAGAACAGATTGATTTTTTCACCGCTTGGTTGAAATTCAACGTGTTGATCGATCACAAGGAAAGCGCAATTTGTAATAATAATAAATTAATAAATTTTTTTTCTATCAATTCTGACACCTTACTTGCCCAATAAAAACGGCACGGCCATGCACAAACCGCACAAGGCTTGATATCGACTTCAATTCACTCCAATTTCAGCGGACTAAAACAGGATTGACACTTGAAAACGGGTTCTGAAATTATTGTTTTTTTCAAGGACCTCCAGCCAAAATTAACCACATGACCAGACCGGACATTTTGCCTGACAAACTAAATAATCAGAACAATGACAACAGTGCTCATGCTTCGATCGCCCAACTTGAACAGCCCCTTATCATGACATGGCGGATGAGTTCCAGTCTCACACGGCTTGATCCCATGACAGAAAATTACCTGCCGTTATATCGGCATAACTATATATAATAATAGAATATAAACAAAATTTCTAGTAGTCACGCCTAACCGCTTATAGGTAATTCTACCCATTGTATTTCAGATCTTAAAAGTGATACGATTTTCAAAATGTTTGAGATGTTCGGATAAAAAAAGCTTAATGGAGGAAGTACTAACATGCTGATTGCTGAAAATATCGTGTATCTCTGGCTCCTGCCAGTTGTTCTGCAGGTCGTCGTACCCCTTTTTGTTATGGGCGGCTGGACGATAGCTTATGTATTAAAGAAAGGCGGAACTGTTTTTGCCAAACAAAACCCCCTCATTGCCCAACCAACCTGAGTTTAGCCTGAAAATAGAGAAGAAGACTGCCATATCAACCTCTTTTTTTCATGCTGAAGTGGAGGGGCAACTCCCTTTGCCCCTCCCTTTTTTTTGCTCTTTTCATTCGCCTGGTTTAATCGTGGAAACAGCTTCGAACTGCATGCTACTGATGCGGTGCTCCACTGAGCATGATCATCCATACTGGGTTTTATACTCCTCGGGAGAAAAGCTGACCGGAACTCCTTCAAATGGTGTCATCCGGGTTTTTCTATTTGTCTGGGCTTCTCTCAAATCTTTTAATACCTCAATACTGGCCAGCAGTCCCTTGGAATACCGCGCCAATCGTATGGACATCCCCGCGATCTGGGCCAGTGCATAAACGAAATTGACGTCACTCAAGGTAAACTCCCACGGCTCTGAGGTATAGACACGAAGCGCCCCCATGGTTTTCTGGTTTACTTGAATCGGAACCGAGAGAATTGACGAGATACCTTCTTTTCTTGCTTCCTCAGGGTATTGCAGTCTCGGATCATTGATGGCATCGTAAATGGCAACAGGACCGTCTTCCAATGACTCCGCGATTGAGTGTAATGCGCTGAGTGGTCCCTTGTTAAGGTATTCATCGCTTAAGCCATATGATGCAGCGACCTTCAGCTCATCGGTCACCGGGTTATGCAGAAACAATGCGCATCCCTTTATGTCAAGCGCGGTCTTGATTCCCTCCACGGTCATGAGTGCAACCTCTTCCGGCTCCTTTGAGTGCGAAATAGTATTTGCTACTTTCAGAAATGTTTCATAGTTCAGTTGCTCTTTCATCGCCTCCTCCTTCTGCTCACCAGCAGTAATGGGTTGTATGCGTTTCACAGCAATCATCTGATCCCCCCTGTCAACAGGGTTCGTCACCGATCGATTCATATCTGAAAATGAAAAAAGCCGAACTACCTTCTTCTGAGGCAGCTCGGCTTTCTCTAGAGACCCGTGGCTTTCCGTCCCCGTTTTGCAGCGGGTTTGGCTCTGGCTCAATGACAATGTGTGATACCTTATACTATGGAAAGGGATACGAAAGTGTCAATGATACAGGGTGGTAGCAGCCTCTCTTTTCTGGGTAAAACCGATACCACGGATAAAAGGTCATTTATAAGAAAGGTTGCTATATTTTTATTTTGACAGCGCAGCAGAACAGCAGGAGGGTCCCGTTTCTCAAGATAGTGGCTCAACCAATTCAAAAAATAATAGCAGGTGGTCATTTCGAGGACAATATGCTAAAAAGTCATGAACACTGCGGGCATTGCAGAGAACAGGCTTGTTATTTGCAATAGACAGGATATGTACCATTACTATCAACCAGGTGTTACTGAATATTTCAAAAATAATTATTTTTACAATCGGTTTGGATGAAAAAGCTATCAATTTTTCTGGTTTTTTTTCTGATTTCTATCAATACATTATCCTTGTCTGCAGCGACTGATGACCATCTGGCAAACGCTATTAAATGCTTACGGGTCATGAGCGGCGAAGAGATTCATGACGCGTATGATGCGTACCACAATGGAACCATTGGGTTGGATGATAGTATTTTCGAGCTGACCCTGGTATCCGCTAACCAGATTGATCCGGTTTCTGCCCCGACCCTGCGGATGAACCTGCCAGGCAGCTGGGACGAAGACTGGTTCGCATCCCCTGCCGTCTATGACCTTGACGGTGACGGCAATAACGAAATAATCGCCGGTCGGCACAGCGTCATCTATGTTTGGAATAGGACCGGTACCTTAAAATGGAGTGCCGCTGTCGGGGAAAATGCGACCCCATCCATTCAGCATGGCAGCAGTCGGCAATATGCGTCACCTGTTGTCGGTGATCTCGACGATGATGGTAAAGGTGAAATCGCCGTTGCCTATTCGAATAAGGTCGTTGTTTATGATCACAATGGCATGGTCCAGGGCGGCTGGCCGCAATCCTTTCCTCATTCCAGTAGCGAGATCCGTTCCATCGCGGCAACCGATCTGAACGGTGATGGGAAAAAGGAAATCCTGGCCGTTAAAACATCGAGCGGACCGGTAACAATTGTCTGGAACATAGACGGTTCTGTCCTGTCCGGGTGGCCCCAGGTAACAAACTGCCCTGAATGTTACGACTTCGGCGGCTACAACCAAAATATCGGCGCGGCAGACCTCGATGGTGACCAGATTCCCGAGGTAATCAGCTCATATGATATCTGCCATATTGGCTTTAACTACGCCAACGGCACCCCCCTGCCCGCCAATTCTGTTTTTTCCGGGACATATGCGAGCAGTGTGCCGATGTTTCATGATATCAATCTCGCCATTCAGGGGTGGGGACCCAACGGCAATGACCGGGACGAGTTCACTGATTCACCCCCGGTATTTGCAGACCTGGACCGGGACAATAAAGCTGAGGTTATCCTCTATTCGGACCATGAGCGTGCCGGTGAATACATTAACAGGGGAAATTGCCTCTGGGTCTTAAATGATGACATGACCAGGGTTGCAGGTTTTGAAACGCCCATCTGCTCGGGAGGACCACTATTCACCGGGTACCAGAATAATATCGTCCAAATCGCTCCCGCTCCGGCACTGGCAGATTTGAGCGGCGACAGCCGGGTGGAGATCATCGTACCCTCCTATGATGGACATATGAGGGCATTTTCTGCAACGGGCGCATTGCTGTGGAGCTATCAATTTGATCCACCCGGTGGCAATTTTATCGGTGCATCGGGGCCGGCTGCCGGTGATCTCAACGGTGACGGCGTCCCGGAAATAGTGTTTTCCACCTACTCGACGGTGCAGGACATCTCTCACCTTATCATCCTGGATTCAGGTGGAGAACAGTTGCACAAAATTGCCCTGACAAAACGGGGCAGTATGAGTGTCCCGACACTGGCAGACATCGATGCTGACGGTATCCTTGAAATTATTGTCTCTCTGAAGGACAGACTTGATTATGACTACGGCGGCGTACAGGTCTACGATGTCTCGTCCGCCAGGGTTGGATATGTTCCATGGCCAACCGGTCGTGGTAATCTACATCGTGATGGACAGCCAGACATGTAACTATGCCATTGGGAAAGACTATTACTCGCCAATAATTTTAACGAGGACGCGTTTTTTTCTTCTCCCGTCAAACTCCCCGTAAAAAATCTGCTCCCATGTACCAAAATCCAGGCAGCCCTCTGTAATAGCGACGACGACTTCTCTTCCCATAATCTGGCGCTTCATGTGGGCATCTGCGTTGTCCTCATAACCGTTATGTCTGTATTGGCTGACAGGATCATGCGGGGCAAGTTTTTCAAGCCAGACTTCATAGTCGTGGTGCAATCCGGATTCATCATCATTAATAAACACTGAGGCAGTAATATGCATCGCGTTGACAAGTACAATTCCCTCGGCCACCTGGCTTTCAGTCAGACATTGCTGGACCTGAGGAGTGATGTTTATGAATCCTCTTCTCGCTGGTATCTCAAACCACAATTCTTTTCGATAACTTTTCATTTCATATGTCCTTTTAGATTTTCAGTAACATGTGTCAGTATTTGTTCATATAATGACGATACTTTGATTCAGTACCAAATGTATGGCTTCATACTTGCTGTTTTCTTTCGAATTCAGGATTTGAATATTTCATGTTTGGGTACTCCTTATCTAAAAAATCTGAATATCACGATAAAATATACAGTACGAACACACTGATTACTGCCAGTCGTAATATAAACATCCACAGCGAGCGAGTATGGATGTTTTCTATTAAATTATTGATTTATGATTATTTATACATATAAAAATAGTTATCATTATGAAGAAGGATATCCTCACCTGGCAACGTAGTATAATGAGCCCTTTTTCGAATTAAAATCACGCTAACTGCCAGAATACAGAACGCTGCTCCTCGTATAAATAGTAGGTAAATGTCATAATCATTGCCCTGAGACCACTTATGAAATCACTCATTTTTGCCGTACTTCTTCTTTTACCCGTAAATGTATGGGCCAGCAACCCGCCAGCTTCCCCTGTGAATAAAGAATACACCCAATGGCTGCAGCAGATGAAAGCAGAGCCCAGGGGACCCTTTGAAAAGGTAATGTGGTTTTGTAACGACGGCACCGTACTCCCACCAAAAGCTTACGCATGCAGCCCCCATGGAGGAGGACACCAACATGGGAGTTACACTGAACAAACACGTATTCTAAGAGAAAACGGTTACTTTATTGCTAACCTACTAGCTGCTATTGATGTTGATCAGGCGATGCAGGAACCAGGCAGTTTTCTTGACTGGTACAATCAAGTGCTGCTGGAGAAATTTTTAATCCAGATTGATGATGGCTGGATCATGAGAAAAGCACGGTTCTATCGTGGTGCCATTCAAGTTGAAGATGAGAGAAACGGAGCCAGAAACGTATTGACTGGTTTAATTGCCCAGGATGAATGGGTTACCTTTCGCTTTCTCGGCCTCTACAGTGGCATGCGCTTGCTTGACCACGGTAAAGACACCGCATCTGCACAAAAAGTCCGGCAAATGTCAGCTTCACTGGCGGAAAAAGATAAAAATTTTGTGAAATTCCGGGTGAAAATTCATGGTTCCCCAGATGCTGGTGATGCGGCATTAATTCGCGAATATGCCAAAAACGTCGCAGATGCAAGCCAGTACCTGTTACTTGCAGATGAGATTGATGGACTTTATTTGGCACCTGACCTTGCAGACCTTTTCCTCTCGGAAGTGAAAGAATACAAAAACACACCCTGGCTGCAACAATGGCTGGCAGAAACGGCACAGGCCCTAACGCAAAACAACACCCCTGCTTATCAGTACCGCACTACAGCCAAAGTATTGGCCGATATACGGGATGCATTGCCAAAAATTAAAGATCCCAATACGCGTTTGCGTTTACTGGATTTAAGCCTCAAAGCTGAGGCAGTAAACTTCAAGAACAGCACGCAGTTACGAAACAATCTGGAAAAGATGACCAGGAAAGGACGAGTCCTCCTGCTGGAAAGTAGCGCTCTTGCTGCCTATGGCACCGGGGTCATCAACGGCAGAAGCTATAAGCAGGTCAAAGATTCCATCGCGAAACTGGATAATAGTCAAGTGGAGCTCAAAGATTACAATAAGGAATTACGCTACCTTGGAAGAGTTCCCGGTTGGGGGACCCAGGGGATGCGTTTTCAATTTTACACTTCCATGCAAAAACTTGGAGAAATTGAACCTCTTGTGTATCACTTTATTCAAGATCAATTGAGGGGGAGCCCGCTTCTTTTTTTCTCTCAAGTGCTGAATGGCTTGACTATTGATGCCAATCGTTTGTCCGGAGTGAAGCATAGTTTGTTCGGAAAAAAAATCGGCGTTGGATTTAACGCACTGAATCCAGGTTTGGTTCGAGGTACACTTCACACTGATCTGTCCGAGGATACCATCGCCTCTATCCAGCCCGACGGTATTTACGTGCTCCCGGAGACAGTCTCCGACCTTCCACCTCTATCTGGAATCATAACTGCTGGAGAAGGGAATCCTCTTTCCCATGTGCAGCTTTTGGCTCGCAACCTTGGTATCCCAAACGTGACCATCAACGAAGAACTGATCCCTGAGCTAAAAAAGCATAATGGCCAGGTGATCGTCATGGCCGTGTCACCCTCAGGTCTGGTTGAACTTAGTGCAGACAGTGAAAAATGGCAGGCTCTTTTTGCGGGTAATGAGGAAAAGAAAGATATCGTTATTCGTCCTGATCTGGCAAAATTGGACATTACGTTTGATGAATTTGCAGATCTAACCACCCTGCGCGCCAGAGATTCTGGAAGGATTGTCGGGCCAAAAGCTGCAAAGCTGGGAGAACTCAAACATATTTACCCGGATAAAGTTGCCGATGGGGTGGCCATCCCTTTTGGTATTTTTCACAAGACAGTTCTGACAGCGCCGTACAAAAACAGTTCAACAACCATTTTTGACTGGATGGTTGAACAGTACGGTTATCTGCGATCATTAGAACCTGATCAGATCAAGCATCAACAGGCAACAGAAGCCTTTCGGGCAGAACTATATGATATCATTCTCCATGCAAAGATGGATGATGCATTTATTAAAAAATTTCGTGAGGCGCTTCAGGAAACCTTCGGAAGTTCCGACCTCGGTGTCTTTGTCCGATCAGACACGAATGTGGAAGACCTTCCAAATTTTACCGGCGCCGGATTGAACCTGACAATGCCTAATGTGATAGGCTTTGATAACCTGCTTGATGCAATCAGTAAAGTTTGGGCTTCGCCCTTTACCAAACGAGCATTTGCATGGCGGCAATCGCATATGGAACAACCACAATATGTTTATCCTTCCATTTTATTGTTGCGATCTGTGGCCAATGATAAATCTGGGGTTATGGTGACTGCGGATCTCGATACAGGAAACCAGGACATCTTATCAATTGCAGTGAATGAAGGTGTGGGCGGCGCCGTTGACGGGCAATCAGCAGAATCGCTACGGGTAAATAAGAGCACAGCTCTGGTGAGGGTTTTAGCCACTGCAACAGCTCCAACAAAACGACAGCCAGCACCGCAAGGAGGATTAATTGAAATACCTGTAAGCGGTGAGGAGGCGATTCTTCAACCGGCAGAAATAAAACAATTGATACAATTTTCAAATGAACTTCCAGAAAAATTCCCTTCTATTGTCGACGATGAAGGAAAGCCAGCACCGGCTGATGTCGAGTTTGGTTTTGTTGAAGGTGAGTTAAACCTCTTTCAGATCAGGCCGTTTTTAGACAATGATTCAGTACAAGGGACCAGTTATCTAGTAGAAATGGACAATAGGATGCAGAGCAACACCGATCTGAAGGTCGCCATGGATGGAGTGCCACAATTATGAAAAACGTTACTGCTATGCAAGCCGTTTTATTATTTGTATTGAGTTTAGTGCTACCCCCAACATTGTTCGCTTATCCACTCGATGGCTATAAAGATACAGGTATTCGTCGAGTGGAAGGTGCGCGCCTTGTTCATGAGGGCGTTATTTCTGACAACATAAAGCAACCACCTGGTGCTTTACTGACAACTGAACAAGTAGATCTTAGGCTGCTGAACCATAAAAATATGCAGTTGCCTGAAGCAGATGAGCAACTCTCAGCACGGATAAAGACCTTACTTGGTGAACGGGTAAACGAATATGGCATAGCACTTCTTGACCTAACTGACCTATCAAATCCCCGCTATGCAGAGCATCGAGGTGATTATAAACAGAATGTCGGCAGTGTTGGCAAGGTTCTGGTGGCCTTAGGTATTTTCCAGGCCATGGCAGACATCTTCCCAAATGACCTGTCGGCGCGAATAGATCTGTTGAAGAATACCACGGTAACTGCAGATGCGATTAGCCAGTCAGATCACCACACGATCCGTATCTTTGACCTGGAAAACAAGACCTTAACCCGACGATCCATGAGGATCGGAGACCAGGGGTCACAATGGGAGTTTCTGGATTGGATGTTGTCTGTAAGTTCCAATTCTGCGGCCGCAATGAACCAGCGCCAAGGAATGTTACTCACTCAATATGGCACTGATTTCCAACCATCTGAAACGGAAATTAAACGGTTTTTCACAGAGACCCCGGGAAAAGATAAAACTGCTGTCTATCAGAAAAGTTTCTGGGAACCGGTCACTCGAAACGGACTTGATTTGGAACAGTTTCGCCAAGGAAGTTTTTTTACCCGTGGGGGCAAACAGATCGTAAATGGTGGGGGCAACAGCTACGCAACTGCAAATCAGTTACTTCAGTTTTTAGTCAAGATGGAGCAGGGAGAGCTGGTGGATGAATTCTCTTCCCGCCAACTAAAACGCTTACTGTATTTGACCGAGCGCCGTATTCGTTATGCGTCCTCTCCCGCACTGGCTAACTCGGCTGTCTATTATAAATCAGGTTCGTTATATAAGTGTAAAGAGGAAAAAGGGTTTAAGTGCGTCCCATACAAAGGGAATGTGCGGAACTATATGAACTCTGTCGCTATTATCGAGAGTCCGGCAGAAGAAAATAACCTGTATTATATGGTGATTATTATTTCTAATGTCCTTCGAGTAAACTCTGCTGTTGAACATCAGAGTCTGGCGACCAAAATCCATCGCATGATGCAGCAAGACCACCCAGCATCAGTAGAGAGCCCTTCGGATAAAAATAGCAATACGAAGTCGGCCCAATGACATCGCCAGTGCAGCCTCTTTTGCGGCGATGTTGATTCGGGAACGAGGTAAAATTACACAAGCCGCACCATCCTTTCAATAGCTGTTATTCTTTCCCGATAATCATCTTATGTAATGGCAGACCGAGTTTTTCCAACCATATCCCGCCATTCTTTGAATCGGAAAGCCCCACAATGATATACTTATGGTCTTTGTATTCAACGAGAGCACTGTCTGCGTGATAATTTTTCCAGGAACCTGATTTACGAAAAATTTTTGCCCCTGCTACCTGCTGTAAGCCTTTGACGAATTTATGATTTATACCGGGCTTGCTGAGAATCTCCTTCATTATTACTGTATTTTCTGGGCTCGACAATTGGTATGTTTCCAGAAGGTAATAAAAACGTGCCGCCTGAAGAGCCGTAGCACCATGGGAATAATGATAGAGGGGATCACGATGATAAGCCGGTCCTTTCCCATATTCTTTTCCCACCCACAGCCCGCCGTTATGTTCAGGATCATAGAGGGCAAATTCAGGATCCTGAAGTATTTCTAATAAACGTTCTCCTCCAACAAGCGATAACACATAACTCGCGGAGATGTTGCTTGAATAACGTATCATATCAATCAAATGTTTATGGAGTGCATCACTTAACTCAATCTTACCAGCTTGAATCTCCACAAAGGCACCTAATAAAATAGCAATTTTGGGCAAGCTCGCAGCGTAAAACATCTGATTGCCGTTTAGATACGCTAACTGCGGATTTTGCAATTCGCTGATCTTAACCACGGCTATGGCAAGACGCTTATTAGAGACTTGGGCCCAAAGACCCTGTTCTTTGACAACCCTCTCAAGCTTTTGCTGCAGGACTGGATCCTGAGAATCCCAGAACGTAGTGATATCTGAAGGTTGTGGTTCAGCAATAGCTGCAGTAAAACTCAGCAGCCAATGAAGAACAGATGCAAAAACAAGGGTAAGGATTCGTTGTATGGGCATTAGAGGGGGAACCTCGTATTATTCATTTATGTTTTTTCTCTATCGCGATTGGCTGCATTTTCCCTTAAGACCAGCAAGTCTCATCAAAATACCGGTCTGATGGTTTCAGCAGCACATCGCTTGTGAGGTTAAATCCATAGAATCAAAACGACAGCCATCTATCTAAGCACTCATCAACACGAGTTTAGTCATTTTTCCATAATGGTCAATGTATGTTAGCCGAGGGAACACCCGGTTTTATGGGCGATAACAATCGTTTTTATCCTCCTGCACCTGCTATCGATGTCAAGAAAAATATGCTACATTACGAAACAGGGTCGTCCTTCATTTTGCTTCAGCTACGACAGGTATGTAAGGACTCTGTAATGAAACACTCGAAACAAGGAAAGGCGATGACTCACGCATGTCAGCTTGGCACCATCCTCATTTCATGTTTAGTCGCTTTCACGAGCCAGGCAACACTGGATTATGGTGGGACTAAGCAGTCAAACAGCGGCACAGTCTCTCGTGCTGGGAAAAAGGTAGGAGACGCTGCCAATCTATCATCAACCGTTAACATCACCGTTTCGGCCAGTACTAGTGGTGAACCAGGCAGTACCGGCTTGACGACAGCAATGCTTGCCGCCGGAAGTGAGCTGAAGAATGGAAAACAGTGTCGTCCTGATGGCCTCTACCAGACAGATGGACTCGATGTCCCTTATTGCACGATTTATGATGACCAGGGTCGTGAAATTATGGGATCTGATCACCCACGCCGGGTAATTGGCTACTTTACCAGCTGGCGTTCGGGTAACAACCCTCAAACACACTACCTGGTTAACGACATACCATGGGATAAACTCACCCATATCCACTATGGTTTTGTGAACATCGGTTCTGACGGCAAGGTCGATATTGGTGATATCAACGACCCAGGTAATATCGCCACAGCTCAAGAATGGCCAGGCGTAGAGATTGATCCAGCTCTGGGCTTCAAAGGTCATTTCGGTGCACTGGCAACGTACAAAAAGAAACATGACGTTAAAACCTTGGTTTCTATCGGTGGCTGGGCTGAAACCGGAGGGTACTTCGACGCTGACGGAACTCGTATTGCAGATGGCGGCTTCTATACCATGACCACCAATGATGATGGCACTATTAACCATGCCGGTATTGAAAAATTCGCGACTTCTGCGGTTGAAATGTTGCGCAGGTACCACTTCGATGGTCTCGATATCGACTACGAATATCCAACCTCAATGGCAGGTTCCGGTAATCCGGATGACCGTTCCTTCATGGAGCCACGCCGTGCATACTTATGGGCATCGTACCAGGAACTGATGAAAGTCCTTCGTCAGAAGCTTGATCAGGCTTCTGTTCAAGACGGCGTTCACTATATGCTGACCATCGCGGCACCCGCTTCTGGCTACCTGCTGCGTGGCATGGAGACCTTTGATGTCACTCAATACCTGGACTACGTCAACATCATGTCCTATGACCTCCACGGAGCATGGAATGAGCATGTGGGACACAATGCTGCACTCTATGATACAGGAAAAGACTCTGAACTTGAGATGTGGACTATTTATGGCGCTCCAAACTATGGTGGCATCGGCTACATCAACACAGACTGGGTATACCATTACTTTCGTGGTTCATTACCCGCGGGCCGCATAAATATCGGTGTCCCTTATCTATACCCGGGGATGGCAGTCTGTCGCAGGCGGCAAAAATGGTCTATGGGGCAATGCTCCTCTGCCGGACCAGTCACAGTGTGCTCCCGGCACCGGAGAAGGCGAGAAAAACAATTGCGGTTACGGCGCTGTCGGTATCGACAGCTTATGGCGTGACATCAGCGCAACGGACGAGGAGCTGGGGGCTGGATTTAACCCGATCTGGCACGCCCTGAACCTGGCCCATGGTATTTATGGCAGCTACTCAACGGCGTATGGTCTCGACCCTGCCGAGGACCCTGAGCATAAACTAACAGGAACCTATACGCGTCACTATGATAGCGTCGCCGTGGCACCTTGGCTGTGGAATGCAGAGAAAAAAGTCTTCCTGTCAACCGAGGACAAAGAGTCGATAGATACCAAAGCTGACTATGTTATAGACAAAGAAATCGGCGGTATCATGTTCTGGGAGCTTGCCGGTGACTACAGCTGTTATGTGCTGGATGCCGACGGTAACCGGACGACTGTTGATAGCACCGAAACTGCCTGTAAGAACGGCACCGGTGAATATCACATGGGAAACACTCTAACCAGGGCTATCTATGACAAGTTCAAGTTCGCCAAGCCTTATGGTAATAAAGTTGCCACAGGTGTCATACCGGCTGAAACACTCGATATTGCGGTTGCTGTCGGTGGCTTCAAGGTGGGTGACCAGAATTACCCGATCAATCCGAAAATCACCTTCACCAACAACAGTGGCCAAGATATCCCTGCTGGTACTGAGATCCAGTTCGATATCCCAGTATCAACACCGAGTAATATAGAAGATCAGTCTGGTGGCGGCCTGAAGGTCATTGTTTCAGGACATGGCACAGCCAGCAACATCGGCGGTCTTCAAGGTGTGGTGCATCGTGTGGGGTTTACACTACCTCGCTGGAAAAAACTACCACCAGGTGGAACGTATGAGCTGGACCTGGTGTACTACCTGCCAATTACGGGACCATCAAACTACAGCATATCTATCGGCGGTAAAGATTATGCCTTTGCATTTGAGCAACCTGATCTGCCGCTGGGTACCATCAGTGGAGGTGGTGATAATGGCGGTAAGTGAACAGTACGGGTAATAATAGTTGTCCGAGCTGGCAACAAGTCATCTTTGCAGAGGCTACTGCAGTATTGCAAACCCCTGGTATCCCGGACTTGCAATACTGCAGATCAAAAGCTTAAGGTGTTTTTTCATTCCACAGGACCGGCAGAATCAATACCTATGAGAAGATATCCAACATCTTCACCGGTATGACCAACTTCCTGGTCCTTTGACTGCTCCTCTTCTATTTTTACATATACGGAACTATTAGAGATATCCTGGTATCGGACAACCGCAGTGTTGCCTCCCTCGTTGGTTTGCATGGCGGCGAAAAAGAATGGCACGTCCATCAGCTCACTTTGAAAGTCGAGCTCAAACCATTTATGGGTAACGCTGGTACCGGTGAAACCTACCTCGAATGGCAGCTCTGAAATCGTACCGCTGCCAGGCTCCCAGGCAATGTAGCCAATTGTCTCGGTACTATGTCGTTTTTTATTAATCTCCTGTTCCTGCAACTTATACTGAAAAGAATCTGTATCGAGATTACGCAGACGGACGGTTACCGCATCGCGCTCATTTGCTGTCATTACCTGGGTCAAGATCACCGGCGTACGGTTAAAGGTCTGTTCAGTTGCGTACGTGCTGAACCTGGTGGATTTGGTTATAAAACTGCCTGCTTCTATTTTGGTTCCGTTATCAAGGGTATAGACCCCTTTTTCCATGACGATAAAGCTCACGATTTCACTACCATGAAGAGCGTCAAGGTAATCCCACTCCTCCACGTGAATCTCAAACCCGTTCTGGTTGACGTTTCTGATCCTGACTGTCGCAGGGGCAGAATCGGAAAAACTTGCCGGGCCTGCAATAACAACAGGATCTACGAACGGAGCACTAAAATTAAATGACGTCCATTCGCTATTTACCTGTACCTCAACAACCTCAAAGGGAAAGATTTCTTTATTTTCAACAACCACAACTGTCTGTGATGAAAGCGCTTTCTCACCTTGATCATCTGTTACCTGCAGAGTTACCTGATATTCACCTGCCTGGGCAAATACATGCTCCTGGGACATCTGCTCTGAATATGATCCGTCGCCAAAATCCCAGAGATATGCGGCCAGGGATCCATCAGAATCAGATGAATTGGAGCCGTCAAATGTGAAGTGCAGAAGATCCGCTGAACTCTGCACTACGGTAAATGAGGAAATCGGCGGTTCATTTTCCTTCTCTGGAGCAGATACAACCACGGGAATGATCGCCTGGCTCTCGGCGCCGCGACTATCGGTAACTGTCAACATCGCTTGACAGGTTGTGGGATTCAAGTACTCATGGGACACTGACATGCCGCTGCCAAAACTTCCATCCCCAAAATCCCACTTGTAGGTAGCTGTCAGCTCCGGGTCAATAATCGAGGCAGACCCATCAAAAGAGACTGTCAACGGAGCCTCACCGACGGTATTTGACGAAGATACTTTCGCGATTGGATCTGATGGTGGTTCCGGGGGTAATATTTCCTGTTCTATCGCCGTAATGGTAATACGCTCCATGTCGGTGCCCCCGCTGCCATCAGAAACAGTCAGCGTCACGCTATAGGTACCAGCATTCTGGTAGGTATGTGACTGAACTGCACCGGACACATCATTACCCTCACCAAAATCCCAGGAGTAACTATCAACCAATCCCGCTGAAGCTGAACCGTCAACCATCAGGGTAAAGGGGACGCTGCCTTCCAACTCGTTTGTTGTAATGATCGCATCGAGAACGGTTTCGGGCTCCTCGACATCGGTGATCATGATAACCATGACAAAACTGCCTCCGGGAGCTGGAAGACTCTGGTCTTCAGCCTCTATGGAGACATCGAGTTGCGCATCGGTTTCAAAATCCAATACAGTGCCGGCTTTTATAAACAGCTGAGAGCCTGTAACCATAAACAGCCCTGCATCATCGCCAGCCAATCCAACAATATTGGTACCAAGCGCATCATCGAAGACCACAATATCAGCGACTTTAACAGCCGCTGTGGTATCGGTATCTTCAGCAAGGGTCGTAATAACGTTGTTCAGATGAAGAGATGGCGCTTCATTGATATCGGTAATACTGACAGCAACCAAGGCGCTGTCTTCAGGAGATCCGGGAAGATCCGGGTCATCAAGTTCTATGGTGATAGTAAGATCCTTATTGGTCTCAAAATCAAGTAAAGCTCCACGTTTGAGCAGCAACTCAGGTCCAGCTATCATGAACATGCCCGCATCCGAACCGAGCAGACGGAGATTATTTGTTCCGAGAGCATCATCGGTGATCCTGATATCAGCAATTTTAACCGTATCAGCTGTGGGTGTATCCTCAGGCAACCCTGTAACGAGGTTTTCCAGCATTAACGTCGGTGGTTCGTTGTCATCTATAATGGTAATGGTCAGGGCTGCGCTGTCTTCCGGCTCCCCCTGAAGGCCTGGATCATCGACTTCCACCACGACCTCAATATGTCCATTGGTCTCAAAATCCAGATTTACTCCTGACCTGAGAAACAGTTCATGTCCCAGCACGGTAAACATATCAGAATCAGCACCCATGAGGACCAGATTGTTGGTTCCCAGGGCGTCATCGATGATACCGATATCGGCCACTTTTATGCGTGAACCGGTATCTGCTGCTTCCGACAAACTTGAGACGATGGTCGTTAGCGTGATGCTCGGTGTTTCATTAACATCAATGATATTTATCGCCAGTGCAGCACTGTCATCTGGGTCCGGGAAAAAGCCTGGGTCATCCACTTCCACAACGACGTTGAGCTGGCTACTGTGTTCAAAATCCAGCGAAGTTCCTGCCCTGAGAAAGAGCTCGGTCCCACCGATGGTAAACATGTCAGCATTGGGACCACTCAAACTCAGGTTGTTGTTCCCCTGATCCGGGTCGATAATGATAATATCAGCAACTTTTATGGGTGTTGAGGTAGCTGTATTTTCAGCAAGGGATTGGACCACATTATCTAGAGAAAGAGTCGGTGCCACAGGATCGGGCACATATTCTGGAAATGTGTACTCAAACGGATCGGACCGGGGGCTCTCTGAGTTGTCGTCATAGACCGCAGACAGGTAAAAATTGTAGCTGCCGCTCTCACTGAGCACGCTGCAATTAATCGTTTGCGCTTCATTGGGTTCTGAGTAGTAAATCTCGTCATTTTCCTTAAAAAGACGATAGCCAACCACCTGTTTGTCCGGTACGGCCAGGGTGTTGAATGAGTAGTCAACCTGTACTTCATACTCATGGACTGCCGCATACAGATTCTTCGTAATCAATAGAGTCAAAAGGAATGTGCAGAAAACGCAGATTAACCAGTTGAGGCTATACCAATACCATTGTTGTTTTTTTATTTTAGTAGTCATGGGGTTCATAAGGCAATTTTCATGCCGAACGAAATTATCCCATGATTACTATATACTTAATGTATATTGTGGCTATTCCAAAGACAACGAACAGGATATCGACAACACTGTTTTCGGTTTAACCCGATAGTGTGGGTACATTTGTTTACCCTCTTGGCGGCTATTTGAGATAGTTACCTGTATTCATAGCGTTTTTAAGCGTCAAAGAACGATATTGACTGTGAATATGGTTTCCGACAACGCCATCTCCGGCTTGAAGGTCGCTGATTTACTCACGGTTTCATTGCAAAAGTGTTCGATATGGATGGTCAGCCTGTCCCTGAAATATCACGAACTGATATAGATGTGACCTGTCCCCCTCTTCTTTTGGTGTCACCTACAATTTGATAGGCAAACCCATATCCTTTTATCTCTGTCTTCTAACATTCTGCGAAGAACGATCCATATTCATAAAAATTTTTTCTGGATAATTAGATTTTCCGTATTTCACAATCTAACATTACAGAAAAATATTTCTGAGGAATTTGCTACTTTGTTATTGTTTCTAGACAGTTACACAAAAAAAAAGAAAAGGATCTGATTTTGCAAGAGAAGATCCTGTTCAGCACAATCATTGATAGAACAATGACGCAACTCACAATCAATAATGTTACGTCTACTTGTTTCACAACGTCTCTGACAAACTAATCAAAAGAAGGAATGTCATGCACCGATCCCTCATTCAACGATTACATGTTCCTGCTCTGTTGCTTGGAGTCGTATTTTTTCTATTTCCACATCTGTTATGGGCTGAAGAAATAGAAGATCAAGCAGTCATGACAAAATTTGTAACCATTGATTGCCAGGGTGTGCCAATTGCCGATGTTCTCAATGATATATCCAGGCAGAGTGGACTGGAAATAAATTACTATCAGAATGAATTTGAAGATGAATCAATGATGCCCTTTATTCCCTTCAGAGATGAAATCGAAGCGATTGATGCTGTTGTGCGACTATTGCGAGGGCAAAATACAATTATCGAATTTAATAACGATCAGAAAAATATAGATATTCGACTGTTTGAAAACATTAATTAAATTAAACGCAGTTACACCAAAAACAGATACTGTTGCCAGAATTAGCTCAAAACCGTATACGCATTTTGATGATTTCAGCAAGACTGTGATACATGCAATAAAAAAATGGCAGAGCCATTTTTCCGGCCCTGCCATGGAGTATTTATCTGGAAGCAATACAGCTATTTAGTATTCCAGCAGTTTCATATACTATTTGTTCTTTCCTTTTCCTCCACCATTTCCGTTATTACCATTGCCACCCTTATTGTCGTTTCCGTTTCCGCCTTTGTTGCTGTTGCCACCTTTATTGCTGTTATCGTTGCTTTTACCGCCTTTGTTGCTGTTACCACCTTTATTACTATTATCGTTACTGTTGCCACCTTTATTGCTGTTGCCGCTGTTCCCGTTATTGCTGCTGCCTGTATTTTTGCTCTTGCCACTGTTTCCGTTACCCGGCGATCCACTGAGAGCAGTCTGGCCTCGATTTGATACACCACTCTGGTTAGATGAGGAATTCTTGTTCTTGTTTTTCCCCTGATTCATGCTTGCCATATCGTTTCCGGCAAGGTCACTGGTGGCGACATCGCTTGTTCCACTCAACCCGTAGGCTTTCTTTGTTCGCTTGGTATGTGTGTTTCTCTCTTTAGCGCCCGCTCCACTGTCCCAACCGGTCCTGGTATTTCTTCGTGTTGCCTCTGCGATCTCATCTTCTAAAGGACCAATTCGTGCATCTCACCTGCCTGGAATGTTCCACTTGTACGCCTTTTTCCACTTGGGTCCAAGTCCGAGAACGCCAGGATGCATCTCAACGCCAGCGAGCTCCTCGAAGTAGTGTTTAATCTGTCCCCAGCCCATATTTTGCTTAAAACGCATATCCTCAATTAGTGCGATTTTTTCACCTGTTATTTGAGATAGCGCATCAGGCGTAAGCTTCGTCATATGATTGCTGATAAGCTCGTTTGTAGGTTGTATCATAGAGATTATCATAGTTTTCATTGGTCGCTCGATCAATTGCGTAATTATAATTTGCTATTATACAGACCTGGGTCACCACCAGCCTCACCAAGCGCATAATCATGAGCCTTACTTTCTATAAGGTCAGTCGCATATGCTTCTGCTTCCTCATCACTTCCCCTCTATCTTTTGCAGCCTTATAAGCTGCCTCATATGCGTTATCAAAGTTTTGATTAGTTGCTCTTTTTATCGCAGATTCATATTTCTCTTGATAAATTTCTGAGTCAGCGCCAGATTTCTCAAGCGCAAATTCATGCGAAACCTCCTCTACATATTCGGTTGCCGCTTTATCAGCTTCTTCAGACGCTACGCCATCGGCATATCCATCCGCCCTGTCATCTTCTTGTTGGGTAAATGACTGCTTCAGCGATATTATATGCATGCCCGATCAGCCTGGGTCGGATTCTGAAAACTTGACGTATAATTTTCGAGGTCATCAGCCATTTCTGTTTGCGCATACACCACACCGGGGATGACCAGAGCCAATGTCACCGCAGGGCTCAACAACCTTTTCCATAATTTCATATTGAAACCTCCTTCTCCGTTTCTGTTATCAGGCGGCTAAAAATAAGCAACCCTTCTGAAAGCTCAACACCTTGTTCGGCGTCATGTTTTGTTATTGTTTCCGGGACATCAAACCAGCTTAGTTTCACCTGATTTTCCACATCTTTGTTAGTACCGCTGATCATGCGCTTGAATTGAAATGCACGTTTTCTGGCAGCCTCGCGGTCATTTTCCACGAAAACGACAACCTCAAGATCCAAACGTTCATCCTGTTGCAGTATCGACGTTATGGGCGAGAGTTCTTCCGTTTTGCTGCCCTGGGGCAGCGATTCGTCAAGCAATCTTTGCTGGTTAATAATGATCTTGCGCCCACCGACCTGATAGGTGCGAAATGAAAAGTCACCATACTCATTGAGGCGCTTTACGGCCCTGAATGATTTGGTTCCTTCCCGGTTTTCCTGAAGGTAGGAGCGCCAGGAGGATATCTCCTCGGGGACCATTCCCAGGGCGCGATAGATAAGACCGCTGTTATAGAGTGCTACCGGCTCACCCGGGGATATGGAGAGCACTGCCTGGTATGCAGCGAGTGCTTCCTGGTAATTCTTGTCGCTCAAGTAGTTATGACCGAGATTGATCAGTAGTGGTACGCTCTCGGGGTCTGTTGCAAGTCCCCTGAGGTAGCTGCGGCGTTCGGCTTCATCGTCACCATTCGCCCAATACCCCACACCCTCCCAATAGGCAAATTCGGGGTTTTCAGGATCGAGCAGTGATGCCCGCTGCAGGAAAGCAAGCGCTTTGTCTTCATTGTTTTCCGCTCTCAGTAGTCCCCGGCCAACCAGATAGGCGGATTCCGGGTTATCCAGTGTTTCTGCCTGGATCTGTGGTACAGGAGCAGGCGTTTGAGCGAGTTGGACAGGAACCTGTTGGCTTGTTTTACCGAGAAAAAATGCCCCGCAGACAAGCAGCACAACTCCGAGGGCGTAGGCCGGTCTGAAAGAAAGAGATTGAGGCTGAGATATAAAATTCCAGATAAGGCTGATCATCGATGGCTGTGGGGTTGATACGCGGGTCATGATCCTGTCGGTCAGATCTGTCGGTACCTCTTCGAGCGGCAGGTCTCGAAGCCGCTCAATCACGTCCTGCTCATTGCTTTTCTGATGTCTGGTATCCATATCCATATTCATGACTTTTGAGTCTTTGACCTAATTGGTCGAGGGCCCGCTGCAGGCGCATCTTCACGGCACTCTCGGATATATCAAATATTTCAGCCAGTTCTCTGGTTGATCGTTCATGACGATATTTCAGCAAAACCAATTCCCGCCGGTCATCGGCAAGTGTATCAAGCGCTGTAAAGAGTCTGCTTGTTTGCTGGTCAGCTTCAAGCAGACTGGCCGGCGATTTTGCTTCATTGTTTGAATATTCATGAGCGTATCGATCAAATTTTCGTTTCCGGTTCTGATTTTTTCTGGCCCAGTCTTTGGCATAATTAAGTGCCAGGGTATATAGCCAGGCAAAAAATGTTTTCTGGCTCCGATACAGGTCAAGCTTCTCAAAGATCCTGCAGAAAACATCCTGGGTCATATCGGCTGCATCCTCACTTGAGCCGCTATAACGGTACATCAGGTTGTAAACTTGAACCTTGTAACGCTCAACAATGATGGCAAAGGAATCAATGTCCCCTCCGCGAATCTTTGTGATAAGCGTCTGGTCAGAAATCTCCATAAAAGCGCTTTCCCTCTATTGGGTTAAACGTCTGGCATTGATGTTGGTCACATTAAAAATACAAAAAAAAAAAAAAGATACATTCGCCGATCGGTTCACGACCCTACTTCTTGGTGACAAAAAAACTGACCGACTCATCGATCACCAGTTTCTTTCCCCTGATCGTTGTTCTCTGGGGTTCTGAAAACCAGCTGATCCCGATCTTCTTGCTGGGGATGGAGGGGAATTCTTGGAGCAGGAATTTTTTTATGGCGATCGCCCGCTTACGGGCAAGCTCCTTGTTGTTTTTCTGGTAGGTAATTACCTGCAGGGTTCCTTTTTTCATGTCGCTAAAAACATTTCCAATCACAAGAAGTGACGGGTAACTCGAATCGGCTATCTCGGAACCAAACGGGATAAACCTGATTTTTTCAATCGTGACAGTTTCCGTGCCCAGGGTATGATTCCTGAAACTGTAGATCCCCGCAGCATTGAGGTAGTCAGTGGCCACACGAGCCATTTTGCCGGATGGATATTGGCTGATATAGTCAATCCAGGCTATTTGTTCCTCGGGGGTCCTACCCAGTTTGTTCAGGATCAGGGCGCGATTGTAGAGTGCTGAAGGACTGCCATACCAGATGTCAAGCGCCTGTGTGTAGAGATCGAGCGCCTCAGTGTATTTTTTCTTGCCAAGCCGGATATGTCCGAGATAGATAAGGGACTGCAGGTGGTTGGGGTCTATGCTCAGAGTCTTCCTGTAGCTCTTTTCCTCTTCGCTGACCTTTCCGTTTGCCCCAAAAGCAACGCCTGCCCAGAAATGGTATTCAGCGTTGCTCTGGTCCAGATCACGGGCCTTTTTCAGGTATGTGAGCGCCTGTTTGTTTTCTTTTTCCTGGAGCAGAAAACGACCATAGTAGTAGTTGGCCAGACTGCTTCCGGGGTTTTCTTTTACTTCTTGCTTGAAGCTTTCCCGCCCCCGATCCGGCTGGTCGCTCTGCAGGAAATAGTCGCCCTTGACCGTATATTCTACGGTTCTGCCAATATCTTTGACCACACACCCGCTTGTCACAATTGCTGAGGCGACGAGTATAAAGGGTAGATACATCCATTGTCTTAGTGATTGTCTCATCTGTTTTTTATCGATGGTGGTTTTTTATCTTAGTTGAAGGCTATCACTGCAGAGAGGTTCATTTCAACTTTTTTTGAACTGTCAGGAGAGGAAAAGACTTAAATCAACGGTCAATGATATTCATACTTCAACAGATCAGCGAGCCTTGAAGAGTGCTCCCTCGGTATATGGCGATGTGGTGATACCGGTCATGCCAAGATGTTCTGCAGCTTCAAAACCCGCCTTGTCCAGGAGTTCCAGTTGATCTCTCACGGAGATCGCGCCGCTGATTCATTGTGACCAGCCTTCAACGCTGCCGGTTGTTCCCGGCGGTGGTTCCCGGACCAAGACAATATCGGCAAACTGCAGACATCCTCCGGGCCTGAGAACACGACGTACCTCCCTGAACAATGTCAATTTACAGGGTGACAGGTTGAAGACACCGTTTGATATGACATGATCAAAACTGCGGTCATCATAGGGGAGTGATTCAGATGATATATGTTCAACTGATATGGTTGAGCCAGCGAATTCTGAAATAAAGGATCGCGCCTTGCTGACCATCTCTTCGGTGAGATCAACACCACGCACGCGCCCGCCTGAGCCAACAATCGTGCTGGCTACAAGCAGGTCAAACCCAGCACCGCAGCCGATATCAAGGATATGGCTGCCGACTGCTATCGATTCAACAGAAAAAGGATTGCCGACCCCGCAGAATGAACTCAAGGCACCTTCGGGAATTCCATCCAGGATCGAAGCATCGTAGCCTAAAGCGGCAGCGCCGGCTTTTCCGGTCTGGTAGCGGAACAGACCATCTGCAGATTGCGATACGTCCTGGTACTTGTTTTTAATTGCATCCCGGATCTGCTGTTGCTCTTTTTCATCAAAGGCACCGTCGACAAGCTGATTTTTCTCCCTGATCTCAACTGAAACCATCTGGTCCCGGTCACCGCCGGAACTGTTGGGGGGTGCTCATTTGCCGGTCTTCAAATCACACGTTAATTCCTTACTCATTTGCTTTTCCCTCAAATTGTTCATGAGACAACAACCTGTCTGTTCTAAACTATACCTACGATGTGGGAGTTGGTAAATAGATATATACATCTTTTGAGCAAGCTGTTTATGAATATCAGCAACAGTCGCCGCTGAAATGGTACCTGGTGTGATCTGTTCCTGTTAACAAGGTACGCATAAACTTGCAATTTATCCTGGATAGGATTATGCAGGTGCTGTAATAGATAAGAATTGTGAAGATCGCTGACGCTGATGATACCCATTGAAACACAATTGCCATTTTTCCTGGCAGCCGTACTCCTTGCCCTCGCCCCTGGACCAGACAACATATTTGTCCTCACCCAGTCTGCCCTGTATGGCAGATCTTCCGGGATAGCGGTGGTGTTTGGGCTCTGTTCGGGTCTTGTTGTGCATAGTTGCGCGGTGGCCCTCGGTGTCGCTGTTATCTTCCAGACCTCTGCGCTTGCCTTTTCAATGCTGAAGCTGATTGGTGCTGGGTACCTTGTCTACCTGGCCTGGCAGGTGTTTCGGGCACCAGCAAACGAGATACCAGGCGGAACTGGCGTCCGGATAAACCTCTGGAAGCTTTATCGCCGGGGGATCATAATGAATATCACCAACCCGAAAGTCTCCATCTTCTTTCTGGCCTTTCTACCACAATTTGCCGATCCGCTAAGGGGCCCGGTTTCACTGCAGATCCTTTACCTCGGGGGACTCTTTATCATTTCGACGATACTGGTGTTTGGCTCGATTGCCCTGCTGGCAGGCACCCTCGGTCAATGGCTGAAAAAATCGACTCGCACCCAGCTCGTCCTCAACAAACTTGCAGGAACTGTCTTCCTGGCTCTGGCACTCAAACTGGCAACCACAAGCAGATAAGGGGTTGCAGGAATGACTTGCCCATTTAAGATAAAAACCGGGCAGCGATCTCTTTCATCAGCTTGGCGGCAACCATTGCAGTTACGTTCTGGACATCCCGGTATGGATTGTATTCAACAATATCTGCTGCAACGAGCTCACCCCTGAAATTCTGGATCAGACGAATTAGTTCCCGCGTTGTCATTCCCCCCGGTTCATGGTGCGATATACCGGGTGCGAAGGCAGGATCAATAACATCCAGGTCGAGCGAGAGATAGACCGGACCGTCAAATGCAAGAACCATTGCCGGGTCAAAATGCACCATATCAACAATCTCTACACCAAACCGGGCCGCCTGTTCTTTCTGGTGGCTGGTCATGGTCCGGATGCCAACAGAAACCAACCGTTTTGCCAACCCATTTTCCATAATGCGGGCAAACGGGCAGCCATGTGAATAGCTGTCTCCATTAATCTTGTCGTACAGATCGGGGTGGGCATCAAAGTGGAGGATATTAAGATCAGGATACTTTTGGGAGATCCCTTTCACCAGTGGGTAGGTGATTGCATGATCACCGCCGAGAAAAATAGGGAAGACACCGTCCATTGCCAGCTTTGATGCACACGTTTCAATTTCTTCGATAACGCGGCTTCCTGATGCGAGATCAATAGTTCCCGAATAACAGAAGTTCCGATCCCTGCCCAGTTTGATCCCATTCTCTGTAAACCTGTTGGCCGAATCACAGTTAAAGGCGTCCCATATCTTTGTCGGTGCATCTCCACAGCCGCGCATAAACGATGATTTTTCGTCCCATGGAACACCGAGTACTTGAATGTTTCTTCTATTCATCGAAATTCGACCTCTTTATGATGTGTTTTTGGATGAGCGGAATAAATATTATAATAAAAAACCCCTGGGTATTCTGGCATAAATGATCCAGGTCGCTACCCATGGCTCACATTAAGCCCGATGTAGATCAGCGGGAGCAGATACATCAGAAGCAGGACCAGCCTGGACTGATGCCACCGCTTCATGAACACCAGGATGACCAGCCCGGTAAAAACCGCTGAGCCCCGGAGGCCCATCGACATATAGCTCCAGCTGAGTATCGTTGAATCAAGACCGGTAAAGACAAGCAGTGAGGCTGAGATCAATACCGCTAGCGTTGTGATTCTCAGCAGCCTGACCGGTTGGACTGCCTGGAGAAAGAGCACGTTTTTAAGGGGAAAATCGTTATATATATTCGTTGTAACGCCAAGCAGCAAACCTGCAGCGGTCCCTAGGACAATCAAGAGAATTCCTGCCGAGAAAAATGCAGCAACCGGGGCAGGAAAACTGTGATAGAGAAAATATGGCAGTGCCTGGGCGCTGTTGGTCCCGATTTCAGGAACATAACCTCTCAAATAAAGGCCGATAATTATCCCGAAAACACCGATGGGTGGGATCAATGCTGCACTCAGGAAGGCACCGTTACGGGCCTCTCTGACGTCTTTTGCTGAAAAAATCGCCTGAAGATATATTTGAGTCGACAAGACGCCGACCAGCATTGAGAACATATCGATGGCAGCCGATTTCACCCCGTAGACAGAAAAATCAAGCATGCCGCTATCAGCAGGCAGCCGGCCCAGGATTTCAGCAAAGCCCCCGCCTTTTTGCAAGGCCAACCCTGCGCTGGTTATCATGATGAGATAAAGCATGAAGAACTTGATCTTACCGATCAGTCCGGCACCTGAAATACCCCCGGTAACGACAAATATGCCAATGAGCAGGGTCGTTATCAATACCGAGCTGATATCACTGAAATGAAATACAGACTGCAGGATAGCAATAGAGGCAAGAAACTGTCCGACGACGTGAATAAACATGCCGAGCGAGTTAAACGTGCTGCTATAGTATTGAAACCGCCTGCCAAAATAATTACCGAGATATTCGGAAACGGTAACGACCCCCTCCTGTCTCAGCGCCTTTGCAAAAAAACAGCCGAGCAGAAAACAGGAAATACCGCTGCCGAAGGTAAAAATGCAGGCTGATATGCCGTGGGTATAGGCTGTCTGAACCGTACCAACCGTTGAGACACCGCCAACAATTGTACCGATGATTATCCAGGACACCCCCGTATATGGAAGAGACCGGTCGGCAAGTGAAAAATCTGAGGCGGACTTTACCCGGGAAGCACGGCTGCAGGCGAGCAGCGAGATAATGACAAACGTGATGACAAAGGTTAATTGATACAAGGAGACCCTCTCTGGATAGTCACCTTAAACCTGTTTTCCAGCTCAGCTAAGAACTCATCAAGCAAAGCGACATGCAAACCAGCTACTGACTATTTAGTGCGGGTCTGCTGCGAGCTCTGGGGTGATTCACACCTGGAGTAATCCTAAAGATTTTCGTGACCAGGTGCTCCCTGCTTCTCTAGTGGACCGTACCAATATTTGATGCATACTGCTGGTAGATATAGACACAATAGACCCCGAGCAGCCATGCCCCCTGCCACCGTTTGAACGATCCCGACTTGTTCATGGAGATGAAAATGCGAAACGAGAAGAGGATGATGAGCATTGCCGGAAAATGGAAATAGAAAAAATTAGCCGGTATCTCGAGCGGTGCTGCAGCGGCAGCGGCACCAATGACAAAGAGACAATTGAGGACGTCTGCCCCGATGATATTTCCCAGGGTAATTTCAGGATGGCCTTTACGAATCGACGAGATTGCCGTCATTAACTCGGGCAGGGAGGTGCCAAAAGCAACCATGGTGGCAGCGATAACATCATCCGGCACGCCAAAACGAACCGCAACCTCAGAGGCACTTGGCACAAGCACCCTGGCGCTGGCAATTACCAGGATCAGACCGCCTGTGATCATGACCCAGGTAAGCCCGATTCCCTTTATCTCCTGGTCACCGAGAACATTATCTGAGGCAGATGCTGTACCTTTTTGTTTGGACCAGACATAGGTCATGTAGAGATAGAGAACAAGCAGGGCCAGAAAGAAAAAACCGACCCATCGCTGCAGCACAGGTGTACCGCCCTGCGGGGCCATCAACAATGCCTGAATTGAAACAAGAACAAGCAGAACCGCTGCACCGACCTGGACCCAGCCGGCACGGTTCAGTATTTGACGATTCATCGGGATCGCCGCCAGCAGGCAGGTCAAACCGAAAATCAGACCCGTATCCGCAATTATCGAGCCGACCCCGTTGCCAAGGGCCAGCCCAGGGTTTCCCATGTAGGCAGCCATTACCGATACGAATGCCTCGGGCATTGTCGTACCGAGCGATACAATCGTTGCCCCGATGACCACGGTCGGCAGCCCGGTCCTGATGGCAAGACTAACAACACCGTCAATCATCCAGTCAGCCCCAAAGGAGAGCACAACAATGCAGATGACAATAACGAGCAGCAAAATTGGGGTTGAAAATCCGTTTACAAATTGGTGCAGGACAGCTTCGTTGCCAATCCACTGCCAAACGCTATGATCCATCTTTCCTCCATGGACTTGAAACTCGTCATGGTGATCAGGTAATACAAATCGGTAAATATCTTTCTATCTCTCTTCAGACAGGACCGAACAGGACTATAAGGCATCTGATTCGAATTAAAAGGAACATATTCGCTTTTGTTACAAAATTTCAATCTGCCGTTCTCACCAGGCAACAGATAGCCACTCCGCAGGTTGACATTGATGATACATTGCTATATATCTGAACCTTCATTGAAACATGCAGGGGTGGCCATAGCCTGAGATGATACCCATTGAACCTGAACTGGTTAATACCAGCGTAGGGATATGCATAGGTCAACGCTCTTTTTTCACGTGACTTCCCTGCTCATCTCAGTTGATAAAGCTGACATCCCTGGAACTTTTAACCCCAGATGAAGAGGGACTCATGTCTGATATTACCGAGAAAACAGCAGAAAACCTGCTGCTCATCCGCCAGGACAAACCGCTGATTCACAATATCACTAATTTCGTGGTAATGAACTATACTGCCAATGTGCTGCTGGCAATGGGGGCTTCACCGGTCATGGCACACGCGGTGGAGGAAGTTGAAGAGATGGTTTCATATGCCGGTTCTCTAGTTTTAAATATCGGCACACTCTCCGATATATGGATAGAAGCAATGGTTAAAGCCGGCAGAAAGGCGACCAAGCTCGGTACCCCCATCATCCTTGACCCAGTTGGTTCAGGCGCCACCAATTTCCGTACCAGCACTGCCAAGACCCTGCTCGATGAGACCATAGTCAGTATTATTCGTGGCAACAGTTCTGAGATCCTCTCCCTTGGCAATCCGGATTCCATGACCAGGGGCGTCGATGCCATACACTCAGTCGAAGATGCTGCAGAGACCGGCTCACTGCTGGCACAAGAACTTGGTACGACCCTGGCCATAACAGGTCCAGTCGATCTCATAACCGACGGTGTCCGAACTGTTCGGGTCGAAAACGGCGATGCGATGATGCCATATGTTACCGGAACCGGTTGCTCTGCAACTGCGGTAATTGCAGCGTTTGCTGCTGTTGAAAAAAATATGGTCAGTGCAGCTGCGGGAGGGCTTGCCTTCATCGGACTTGCCGCTGAGAAGGCGGCTGAAGGAAGCCAAGGTCCCGGCAGTTTCATGATTGCTCTCATCGATGCCCTGTATAACCTGACACCTGAAGATGTAAAAGCAGGCTGCCGGATCGTTGAGGCGTAACTCAGACGATGATCAATTATTCGCTCTACCTGGTTACAGACCGGAGCCTCTCCCGTGGCCGCACCAACCTGGAGATTGTGCGGGCCGCAGTAAAGGGCGGAGTCAGCTGCGTCCAGCTGAGGGAAAAAACGTGCTCCACCCGTGAGTTTATCGCAGAGGCGCGCTTACTCAAGCAACTCCTTGCAGCAGATAATGTCCCATTAATCATCAACGACAGGGTTGATGTTGCCCTTGCGGTCGACGCCGACGGTGTCCACCTCGGGCAGAATGATATGGCAATTGAAGATGCCCGGAAACTTGTCGGACCCTCAAAGATTATCGGCATCTCAGCCGAGTGTCTTGACCATGCACGAGCGGCGCAGGCCGCTGGCGCCGATTACATCGGCATCAGCCCGGTATTCTCTACTGCTACCAAGACGGATACCGCACCCCCACTCGGCCTCGCTGGGGTCAGGGCAATGCGCCAGGCGGTAGACCTCCCGCTGGTGGGTATCGGTGGAATTGGACCTCAAAACGGTGGCGAGGTCATTAGTGCAGGAGCCACCGGTATCGCCGTCGTCTCTGCGATCGTTTCAGCGGTGTGCCCGGAGCGTGCTGCCAGGGATTTATGCCAGACAGTTTCCCGTACCCATTGAGGAGATTTTTTATGACCGAACAGGATAAACACTATTTTCGAGTACTGACGATCGCCGGTTCTGACAGCGGCGGCGGTGCGGGTATTCAGGCCGATCTCAAGACCATATCGGCAAACAATTGTTACGGTATGTCGGTCATCACAGCCCTCACGGCCCAGAACACCGTTGGCGTCACTGGCATCCATCCGATTCCGGTCAGCTTTGTTGAGCAGCAGCTGGAAGCGGTGCTCACCGACATCGGTACTGACGCTATCAAGATAGGGATGCTGTTCTCTCCGGAACTGATTGAAGCGGTTGCCAGAAAGCTGAAAAAGTTTAATTGCAGCAATATTGTTCTTGATCCGGTAATGGTTGCCCAGAGCGGTGACCGGCTCGTTGAAGAAGATGGTGCCGACGCCCTGAAAAACCTGCTGATACCAATCGCCGACCTGATTACTCCTAATCTTCCCGAAGCTTCGGTTCTGCTTGGCCGCGCCATAAAAACCCGTGATGACCTCGAGCAGGCTGCGGCTGACCTCCAGGAGCTTGGCTGTGCGAATGTATTAATCAAAGGAGGCCACCTGGAAGATCAGGAAGACAGCGACGATCTTCTCCATCTTGGTGATGAGGGAAGAGTTGTCACCTTTCCTGTCAGGCGGATTGAGACGAACAATAACCATGGAACCGGCTGTACCCTCTCCTCAGCCATCGCTTCAGGGCTTGCCCGCGGGTTGACCACAGAACAAGCCGTGAGTGAGGCCAAAGACTACATAACCGGGGCTATTGCAGCTGGGGCCAGGTACCGGTTGGGCAACGGCCACGGTCCGGTTCATCACTTTTTCCGCTCCTTCTGATTTATCGAACCGATGAACACCGTTGAAAGTCAGATAGATGGTTCCAGGATGCCGTCAGTGCAGATCGACGCGCTCTCTCTTTGCTTTAACGGGACGACCATCTTTGATCAGCTATCACTGGAGATTGACGGTGGCACGTGTACCTGCATCCTCGGACCAAGCGGATGTGGTAAATCAACCCTGTTAAAGATAATCTCGGGTAATCGTTCGATTGACTATCAGGGAACTGTCCAAATTGCTCCCGGGCCTGCGGGTGCGAACCCTACTGCCTGGATGAGCCAGAACGATCTGCTCCTGCCCTGGATGGGTGTAAAGGAGAATGTGCTGCTCGGGGCAAAACTCCGCTTTGAGCTCTCGTCTGCCCTGGAGAAAAAGGCAGCTCAGCTTCTCGAGGAAGCAGGACTCGGGGACTATGGAGATTCACTGCCATCTGCGCTGTCCGGGGGGATGCGGCAGCGGGTGGCACTCCTGCGTACGCTGATGGAAGACCGCCCTGTCCTGCTCATGGATGAACCATTTTCTTCCCTCGATGCCCTCACCAGGATCAAACTGCAGCAACTGGCCGCAAAACTGACACGGGGCAAAACCGTGCTGCTGGTAACCCATGACCCGATGGAAGCGCTCCGCCTTGGGGATAAAATAGTGGTACTGTCCGGTAGCCCGGCAGAGGTGACAGCAGTTTTTGAACCGGGAGGAACATTGCCTCGGGAACCAGGTGAAAGCATCGTACGCGAACACTATCCACTGTTGCTGAAAACATTGATGGAGCCCTAGCTGATGATAAAGCGGTCATGTTCTTTACCTGCCCGCGCGTGAACTCATGATACTATTCAGACTCATCATACTCGGTGCCGGCCTTATCCTGCTCTGGCAGCTGCTGGTTGTTATCACCGGCGTGCCCCACTACATCCTCCCTGGTCCGGGTCCGGTAGCCATGGCCCTGATCAGCAACTGGCCAACACTGTTCAGTCACCTGCGGATCACTGTCACCGAGATCCTGGCTGGGCTTGGGATTGGAACACTGCTTGGCTGCTCGTGTGCCCTGACCATGTTCCTCTCGCCACACCTGAAACGATGGATGCTGCCGGTATTAATTGTCAGCCAGGCAATTCCAGTTTTCGCCCTGGCACCAATCCTCGTCCTGTGGTTCGGGTATGGCATGGCCTCGAAGATCGCAATGGCTGTTCTTATCATCTTTTTCCCGGTCGCCTCATCCTTTTACCACGGCCTGCGCAGAACCGATCCTGATCTTCTTGAGCTTGCCCGGGTCATGGGGGCAGGCACCTATGGGCTGTTACGCTTTATTGTCATCCCATCCGCCATACCGGCTTTTGCTGCAGGCCTCAGGGTTGCTGTTGCCGTCGCCCCGATCGGTGCAATCGTCGGTGAATGGGTAGGATCCAGTGCCGGCCTTGGATATTATATGCTGCATGCCAACGCACGTATGCAGATAGACAATATGTTTGCAGCATTGACACTGCTGTCGGTTGCCTCTTTAATCATCTATTTTTCAATGGATTTCCTATTGAACAAACTTATCTACTGGGAAACCCCACAGGAGTTACATCATGCACGTGAAATGTAAAAAGAGTCTGGTGCTTACCGTATTCATCTCATGGTCAATGGTCACCACAGCTCTGGCAGAAACCAAGATGACGGTGCTGCTCGACTGGTTCATAAACCCCGATCACGCACCACTCATAGTGGCCAAGGAAAAAGGTTATTTCAAAGAACAGGGGCTCGACGTCACCTTCATTGCTCCGGCAAACCCGAACGATCCCCCAAAAATCGTCGCAGCCGGCAAGGCTGACCTTGCAGTATCTTACCAGCACCAGCACCAGATGCAGGTAGACCAGGGGCTGCCGCTGGTCCGGATAGCTACCGTGGTGGCAACTCCGCTCAACTCCCTGGTGGTTTTGGCCGACAGTGATATAAAAACCATAGCGGATCTCAAGGGCAAGACTATCGGTTATTCGGTTGGGGGTTTTGAAACGATACTGCTCCAGGTCATGCTCGCAAAGGAAGGATTACAACTCTCGGACGTCACCCTGGTCAATGTCAATTTCTCACTGTCACCGTCCCTGTTCGCCGGTAAGACCGACGCGGTTATCGGGGCATTTCGAAACTTTGAACTCAACCAGATGGATATCGAGAAACGCCCAGGCAGAGCCTTCTATGTGGAGGAGTATGGTATTCCTGCCTATGACGAATTGATCCTGGTTGCCAACAAGGAACGAATCAATGATCCGAACATGCGTAAATTTGTTGATGCCCTTGAGGCAGGTGTCCAGTATCTACTGAACCACCCCGAGGAAAGCTGGGACCTTTTTGTCAAGGGCGAACGGGCTGAGTTAAATGACGAGTTGAACAAGCGTGCCTGGGCCGACACATTGCCTCGATTTGCTCTCAGGCCTGGAGCACTTGACAAGAATCGCTACAACAGGTTTGCCAAATTCCTCCTTGAACAGAAGATGGTCAATTCAGTTCCACCTCTGGAGCAGTGGGCCGTGGAGCTCCCCTGATGGCTGGCCCCATCCTCTTTTGCCCCCTGCCTGCTGATGTTGCCATCGGGCAGGGTTGATGACAGCCAACCCAAATATTCAGCAGGAAAATCTCCGGTTCAACTCTGCTATCTGGTCTTCTGTCAGATAACGTACCGGCCGGTCCTGGAGAAGCAGGTAGAGCCTGGCCGTATCTTCAAGCTCTTCAGCAGCATAGAGCGCATCGTCGAGGTTTTTTCCAGAAACAACCGGTCCGTGGTTTGCAAGCATGACAGCCCGATGACTGGTCGCCTTTTCCTCCACGGCCCCGGCAAGATCGAGATCACCTGGCGGGAAATAGGGAATAAGCGGCAGCGTGCCGATTTTCATAACATAGTATGCGGTGATCGGGGGGAGGACATTATCCGGATCGATACCTGCCAGACAGCTGACCGCAACAGAATGGAGAGAATGAAGGTGAACGACCGCTCCGGCCTGAGGCCGCCTGCGATAGATGGCCATATGTAAGAAGCTCTCTTTGGTCGGCGGGTCTCCACTGACAAGTGTCCCGGTGCTGTCGAGAAGAGAGATGCGCTCCGGAGCCAAATCTCCAAAGGTTGACCCCGTCGGCGTCATCAACCAGCCGTCGCCAAACCTGACACTCAGGTTCCCGGAAGAACCAGAGGTCAGTCCCCGGTCAAAAAGCGATTTTGCCGTTCTGCTGATTTTCTCGCGCAACCTCTTTTCTTCAATATCCATGTACAATCCCTATCTGTTATTACCCGAGAACGTCGAGTGCTTTGGTAAAGAAATCCTCTTTGCCGAAATTCCCTGATTTAAGCGCCAGCGACAGATCTGCGGTTCCCATGGTTTTACACCATGGCACGCCGGGTTCGATCTCCTTGCCAATTCTCAAACCGCTGATGCCAAGACTCTTTACGACAGCACCAGATGTTTCTCCACCGGCAACGATCAGTCGCTCGACTCCACGTTTAATGATTTCAACGGCAATTACGCTCATCGCCTCTTCAACGAGGAGCCCGGCCCTATCCCTGCCCAGTTTTTTCTGGACGTCGGCCACATCTGCAGGATCTGCCGAGGAGTATACGAGAAACGGCTCATCACCACCCTGCTTGTCGATCCAGATCAATACCTGTTCAAGACACTTCTCTTTATCTTCAGACAAGGCAATCGCATCGAGGCTGAAGCTCGGCCATATCCCTTTCACCGCTGCCACCTGGGCCCTGGTCATGGCCGAACAGCTGCCGGACAGTACTGCCGCCCGTCCTCTTGACTGCCATTCATAACAGCCATCATCAACCTGCAGATCTCCGGATTTTCGAAAATTATCGGGAAGGCCAAGGGCAACCCCGGATCCTCCGGTAATCAGTTTCAGGTCCCGTGAAGCCACGCCAATTGAGAGGAGGTTATCATCATTGACAGCATCAACAATTGCATATTTTTTCCCGGAGGAGATGAGTTGATTATATTTCATCTCTATTGCCAGGGGACCGGCCTCAACATCTTCAAAGGGTACCAGTCCAACCTCATGCTCAGTCTGATTGCCCAGAAATCGGACGAGGTTGGCATCAGTCATCGGTGTCAGCGGGTGATCTTTCATGGTCGAGTCGCTGAGCAGCAGATCTCCGACAAAAAGATGTCCCTTGTAGATGGTCCTGCCGTTTGTCGGAAACGCCGGGCAGGCGATGGTAAACGGTTGGCCAAGGTTGTCGAGTAGCGCATCTGTCACGGGTCCGATATTTCCTTCAGCCGTTGAATCAAAGGTAGAGCAGTACTTGAAAAAGAACTGTTTTGTCCCCAGTGATTTCAGCCATTCAAGCGCTTCCAGAGACTCCCGCACGGCCTCCTCTACCGGGGTCGACCGAGATTTAAGGGCGACAATAATTGCCGCAACATTTCCTGGATCAAAATCTTCACCAGGAATACCAAATGTCTGAATCGTCGACATACCCGCCTTAACGAGTGTGTTTGCCAGATCTGTGGCACCAGTGAAATCGTCTGCTATCGCGCCAAGCAATACTCCCATTCTGTCAACCTCCGCCTGTATAAATGGGTGTTAAATCGTATGACCGACCTTTCTCAACGGTAGTACTGGTCACACAAGGTTTCTTACAATCTCTACAGATAAAACACTGCTTACGTTTTTCAATTACAAAAAACACCAGATTGAAATAAATATCAAAACTATATTCACACATCGAACCGGGTACAGGAGTACCTGTTCAACATCGAATAGAGCTGGCTGCCCGTAGCTCTTGTCCCGTCACAGCAACGAAATCGCTGCGCCGCCTGAGTCTCTGCTTTTATTTTTTGAGCTTATGATGATAGGATGATACTATCTTATTAGAAATCAAAACAGAGAAACCATATCCGGACGTTAAATGGCAGAAAATCAAAGCGAAATGACCAGAACGAATGCATTGCTTTGGAATATATTTGCAAGCGGTCTGCAGCCGGATTCCAACCTTGATCTGATCCGTAAGCATTTTCTGCTTAACCTGATTGGAATACTGGGAGCCATCTTCCTTGGATCTTTTTCAGTCGTTGCCGTTTCCCAGGGTGAATATACCCTCGCCCTTGCAGATTTTACCCTGCTGCTCTTCGTTATTTCCCTTGTTTTCAAGCTGCGGGTCAGCAAAAACCCTCAGTCTATCGCCCTTTTCGGCTCACTCATAACCGGTTTTTTTTACCTGTTTCTTATTTTCTACAGTGGACTGGAAAAACCAACCTACCTGTGGTCTCTCACCTATCCCCTGATCACCCTGTACCTGCTGGGCAGGAGAACGGGATCTGCTGTTTCGCTGACCCTGCTGATAACCTGTTGCCTTTTTTTCTGGTTATCCACTCGGTTTGATATCTTTCAACAGTATGAAAACAGGCTCATTATTCGTTTTATCTCTGTATACCTGCTGATCCATTTTTTTGCCTTCGTTGCCGAGATCATTCACGACATGACCCAGGGGAGGCTGGAAGAATCCAGATCGGCGCTCCAGAAGGCCTTTAATGAGATCAAACAGAGTTCAACAAAACTTGCAGAAACGAATAAACAGCTGCTTCTCGAAATAGATGAACGTATACAGGTTGAAAGGGCACTGAAGCAAAGCGAAAACTTCCTTGATGATGTTATCGAGAGTATCCAAGATGGAATCAGCGTCCTGAACCCTGATTTGACGATCCGCCATACCAACAGTGTTATGAAACAGTGGTTCAGGCAAAACCTGCCTCTTGTCGGCAAGAAATGTTATGAATGTTATCATAACAGCCCAAAAGCATGCAGCCCATGCCCGACGATAAGATGCCTTGAATCAGGAGAAACTGAACGGGAAATTGTGCCCGGGTTACCTGGTTCACCTGTAGAATGGCTGGAACTATTCTGTTTCCCAATAAAAGATAAAGAGACAGGTGCAATTACCGGTGCCGTCGAATTCGTTCGAGACATCAGCGTCCAGACACGATTGGAACGGCAGCTAGTCCACTCCCAGAAGATGGAGGCTGTCGGCACCCTGGCAGGAGGCATTGCTCATGATTTCAACAACTTGCTAATGGGAATTCTGGGCAGAGCCTCACTGATGTCGGTCAACCTCTCACCGGCAGACCCTGACGCAGAACACCTTGACGCGATAGAAAAGCATGTCAAAAGCGCAACAGATCTCACCAAGCAATTACTCGGTACGGCAAGGGGCGGTAAATATAATCCCCGGGCAACAAACCTCAATGAGTTGATAAAAAGCAGTTCTTCGATGTTTGGGCGGACCCGAAAAGAAATTACCATCAGAACAGGGCTGCATGATTCCCCGGTAATTGCAGAGGTTGACAGTCAGCAGCTTGAGCAGGTCCTGTTGAACATGTATGTGAACAGCTGGCAGGCAATGCCGAATGGAGGAGAACTCTTTATCGAAACGTCTCTTGAAACCATTGATGAAACCCTCTATGAGCATTACAAGATGCCGGCAGGAAACTATGCAAAAATTTCCATTACCGACACAGGCATCGGTATGGACGAAACCGTTCGTCGCCAGATTTTTGACCCGTTTTTTACCACCAAGGACAAGGAGCGGGGAACCGGATTAGGTCTGGCCTCAGCCTACGGCATCATCAAGAATCACGATGGTTTTATCAATGTTTACAGTGAGGCAGGACATGGAACGACATTTACTGTTTATCTGCCCCAGTCTGACAAACAGCCATTTCAGGATCCCCAGATAATTCCGATGGTCCTGAAAGGAACCGAGACTATCCTGCTGGTCGATGACGAAGATCTCATCCTTGAAGTGGGCCGGGAGATGCTGTCTAAAATTGGTTATCGGGTAATTATCAGCAATGGGGGGACCCGGGCCCTTGAAATTCTCTCGTCAGCAGATTCTCATGTCGAGCTGATTATACTTGATCTTATTATGCCGGGTATGGACGGCAACAGCACATTTGACAGGATCCGGGAGATCAGCCCGAATGTACCGGTGATCCTTTCCAGCGGCTACTCGATGAATGACCAGGCTACCGGTATCATGAGCAGGGGGTGCAACGGATTTATACAAAAACCGTTCAATCTCTCAAAACTCTCACAGAAAATCAGGTCTGTTCTCGACAAAAATTAAGGGTACATATCGAGCAAAGACGGATCAACAATGCTCTGTATTAGAGATCTTGTCCTCTTGATCATCTACCGCTATCCGGTGAAAGATCTGCAAAGGGCTAACACCGCTGCTTACCACGCCGGCCGGTTGATCCGGCAGCATTCTCTGCCATGTCATTATGTTAATCTCGGGTTGGGTGCGTGTCTGCCCAATTTATCAGAAGTCCCCAGATATTTACTGTTGACGATCAACCGTTACTTCGCGCATTCTGGAAAAAACATCAACGCCAATCTGGTGATAGACATCCAGGATATCAACCAGGACCCAGTTCTCTCTTATCAAACCGTTTTCACAGCGCCAGAAGTCCAGGCTTCTCATGGTAATCTCCTGTTTTGCCGGAGCAATCCCCATCCAGCCATCATCGCTTATTCTTGCACGCATCCCCGGCCAGGCAGTAAACCCGACATAATCACCGTCACTGATAAAGGTCATGTTCTCGCCAATCCCCCCTTCACGATCGGGCATTGCCTTGAGAAACGGAATCTGATGAAATGTCCTGAATCCGGAGATCCTCCGGTTACTGCCAATTCCTGCAGGCCCGTACCAGCTCATTTTGGGGTGCCAGTATTGCTCAAGGTTCATTGCACTATGTCCGCCTTGAGCAAATTTTGACAGTCCATTGATCATCCCTGTCACCAGGGTCAAGCTCTGTTGTGCCTTATCGGCATCATATGGGCCAGTGACAATCCCGTCCTGCGTTGCAGGGCCGGGTACAAGCATATCGACGCCAAGACTTGGCGCCAGAGGCCAGGCACGCGACTGCATCATTACCTGGGGAATATCCCACAACGCCTGCATTTCAACAATCCGGTCACCTTCAATCCTGAAAAACTCGCAATAGCGCATGGTTACCGGGCGAAGTGTTGCTGGGATAGAGAGCCAGGGTCTCTCGAAGACACCGATATAATAGCCGGCACAGCCGACCCAGTGGCCCGTTTCTGCAGATCCACCGATGACAATATAATCTCTTCTTTCAAGGTCCGGAACACTTGCGATTAACGGTTGGTATACGCTTTCATATAACTCCCCGGGACCGTCAAGATCTTCAAAGGGAAAGGCTAAATGTATCTGGCTGTCAGGCCGAAATACCTTCTTTAGTTCGGCCTTGAGTTCAGGTTCATGACAATCATAGAGTGCTCTTCTGAACGTTCCGACAATCTCTTTGTTGCGCTGGTGAATATCCATAAATACCTGGACTCCTTTTTCTATGTACCTCTGGTGTAGAAGCACTTGCCCTGTCTGCTCTCTTTCATTTTCTCCCGGCCTCCTCGAGCCACTGCGTAATGATCGCAGTTGTTGCTTCTGGCCGCTCGAGTGTGGGCAAATGACCCGCACCCTCAATAATTTTGAACTCGGAACCACCGATAAGCTCATGCATCAGCTGGTGCCGTTCCGGCGGGCAGAGCCGATCATTTCGACCACAGAGGATGAGCGTCGGGACAGCAACTGTTTTTAACGTTTCCTGCTGATCCGGGCGGTCCTGAAGGGCCCGTGACTGCCGGATAAAAACCTCTTCGCCCAGGTCCAGTGCCATGGAGAGGAAGGTATCGGCGATACGCTCACCACTGTCTCCTTCCAGATCAAACATTGGAATTACTTGCTCCACTATGAGTTGTTCAAGGTATCCCGACCTTACCAGCTCAATCTGCTGGTCCCTTACCGCTTTACCCTCTTCAGGCTCGGCAAATGGACTGGTATCGAGCAATACAGCACCGCAAACCCGATCTGCGGACTGGGCCAGGATTTCCATGGCAACAATACCTCCCATCGAAAGGCCAATCAGAACAAAACGCGACGGTGCATATTCCAGCACCTCTCGAGCAATGTCCCTGAAGGAATCATTATTGGTGACCGGACCGATTTGTGTCGGGTATTTCCTTGAAAGCGCATCTATCTGATGGGCGTAGAGTCTGGCATCACACATCATGCCGGGCAGGAAAACAAGCGGTACGGGTTTCATGACTCTGAGCCGGCCAGTAGGGCACCGTCAGAGAGCGCCTTCAGCTTGGCGTAGGCAATGTCACCATCTACAGCCCCGAAGCCGGCAAAGGTTCCAAATCCGCAGTCAGAGCCGGCCATGACCCTGTCAGATCCGACAATATCAATGAACATTGCCAGCCGCTGGGCTATCAGTTGCGGGTGTTCTACAAAGTTTGTCGTGGTATCCACCATCCCCGGAACCAGAACTTTGTCCTCTGGAATCTCGTCTTTGCGATCCCGGAACACGCGCCACTCGTGGGCATGCCTGGGATTTGATGCTTCAAACAGGAGATAGCGGGCATTGACCTTCATCAATGTGGAAAACATTTCATTCATCGATATGTCGCAGACGTGAGGACCCTCGTAGTTGCCCCAGCAGATATGAACCCGGACCCTTCCAGGATCAATTCCGGCCAGGGCATGATTCAGCGCTTCCACATGACCTTCAGCGACTGCGACAAATTCCCGGTCCGAAAGTTCATTAAAGAGCATATGACGCGACAGGGCCAGATCAGGGCAGTCGATCTGCAGGTCAAGTCCCGAATTCACGATATCCTGGTATTCTTCCTTCAGCGCGTCGGCCAGGGCAGCCAGGTACGTTTCGTGGCTGGAATAATAATTATTCGGCATGAAAAGAGAAACCACACCTGGAGAGGCGCTGTTCATAAACCCCCGGGAAGCACCATGCCGACGCATCCCTTCCTGCATGTTATTGATATCATTATACAGTTCCTGTTGTCCTGTATATGCAATTGCAGATGTACACTGCGGTCTCGAGTAGGTTGGAGTACCGCCCCCATCTGCCAGTCTTTTCAGGAAGCCAGGAAATAATTTGAGATCAGCCGGTGGGTTTCTTGGACTATCTCCGGAAAAACCTGTATACCGGTCTTTCACATAGGTCGCATAGGAAATCTTAGAGGTTTCGCCGTCGCTGACGATATCCACTCCAACACTGACCTGCCGCTTTACCGTCTCGGCCACAGCCTCGGCCATACAGACATCAAAAGCATCCTGGTCAAACGGTTCTCCGTTCTCACGGGCAAAGATGAAATCGACAACAGCCTGGGACCGGGGAAGTGAGCCCACGTGGGTAACCAATATTTTTGCCATCTCAACGCTCTCCTATTGGGAATATCACTGATTGAGAAACTCATATCAGGACGCACAGCCGCGTCCTCGCTGGACCTCCTGGCGGTTCTGAGCTTATGGACATCTAGAAGACAACGGTCGGTCCGGCCGGGTCGTCGGTGCCGATTACCCGGTAAAGACTCGCCTCGCCGCTCATAGCAGGAACAACGGAGTGGTTGAAGTCAGCAGGCAGGATGCAGGTATCTCCAGGCGCAAGTAAGATGTCACCACCCTGCCAGGTGACACGCCAGTGACCACGCATGATCATCAGGACCTCATCATGCGAGCTTGCGTAATCTGTCTCCGGTATTGATCCTCTGGTGAGAAACTCCACCTCGAATCCAGGTCGATCACGCAGCACACCTTTCTCTCCTATCACGGTGCACGGCTGGTCTGCTGCAAGTGCCATGAGATCCAGGTAGCGTGCCACATACCCTCTGACAATCGACTGGACCGGGGTCTCCGGGCACTGTTTGAGTTCCTCTTCAGTCAGCATTGCCATGGGTTTGACCCCTTCAGGCAGCCGCTCTGCTTTTCGAGTGTCGACCAGCATCCCGTTTTCTCCAAGGATCAGGCCATGATCACTGGCAGCTTCAATCACCTGAGGGGCCCAGACAACTCCTCCACCGGCATCATCACCGCCCAGGATAGACATGATCATGCCGTAGTCTGTGCCAACATTTTCAAAACCCCGAAAAACCCCGGTCGGGATATTGAAAATATCACCTTCTTCAAGTAGTACCTCTCCACTATTCCCCCGACGACCCCAGAAAAATCGCCAGCGGCCGGAGAGAACAAAAAAAACCTCAGCAGTATGATGGAAGTGCAGGGAGTTGGTACACCCCGGTGGCTGGCCTGCCGCACCGATATTAAAGCCTGGAGTCTCTTTTATATGGACATATTGTTCCGGATTCTCAGAAACCCCCCTTCCGATTATCGCGAAATTCTCTTTTTCATCCGATCCAGGAGTGTGGGCGTCAATAAATGCTACCCTGCAGGGGCGCAGGTCTCCATAACGAACAATCCGTTTTTCCATATCCAAACGGTTCATGTTGATCAACCCGTTTTCAGCACAATCTGTTTGAAGATCGCTGTTTCGTCATACAGCACATATTCACGACGCAAGCCCCAGGGACCGAACTCCACATGGCAGGCTCCAAGAATATAGACTTCTGCTCCCGTTGGTGGGCCGAACCGCCCCCAGCCATCATGTTTACCGGAAAGACTCCAGCGAATTGCCGCCCGGGGCGGCATCATCTCATCGTCACGACCAATCTGGTGTTCAATAGTGAATTTCGCATAGGGAAAACTTGCCCTTAGCCCCATCCAGAACCTGTCGGCTGCTCCATGGGAATGGCCCGTCTGCCCCCCGGGATACTCCAACTGGCAGGCACGGTCGTATTTTTCCGGGATCACTGCTAGATCACCATTCATTATACGATTCAGTATATGACCATACAGCTGGCCCCACTCGTTATCATTTCCCTTTCCCCTGTAGGGTCCTTCAAGATTATTTTCCGGGCAGAGCGGTTTGACACAGTGATCAGGACCGCCCTCATTTTCTATTAACGTTCGGGCATAATCACCCGGCTCAAGTCCCATCTGTCGGACAATTGCACCCTGGTCACGAATCAGCCACTCGTCATTTATCTGGTTGTTAACAGCATGGCAATCGGCGATAATCCGATACGTGAGTTTCTTACCCGTTGCCGCTCCGTAAACGCCGTCGCCAAGATGCGTTGCGGTAGAGAGCAGTCTGTGCGAGGAGAGCATCCCTTCCTCGGGCGTGCCGGACCAGATCACATCTTCGCCGAGCAGGGTACGGTCGGGAAATTCTGCCAGCGTCGCCATGGTAGCGGCAATGACACCTTTATTTCCCGTTGAGACCGAGGCCGGTGATCTGACAATAATGTCGGGGGCATAGTAACGGTGGAGCGTTTCAATGCCTCGATCTTCCCAGATTTCTTTTGTAATACCGATTATATAATCGGGAAAATCTTTCCAGCGTTTATCAAAGCCTGTCATCATGATAGGAGTTGTTGCCTCGTGGCATCCTCAAAGATGTCTTTTGAAATGGTGATTATAACGTGTTGGCGGTCTATTGAATCCACTCGGATTCTGGGCCTATGATCATCCGTTTTTAAAATTCAACTCGATGCGAACACCTGCAGGATCATGAAAAAACAGCTGTTCAATAGTGGTACCGGGTACCACTGTCCTGAAATAGTTAATGTCATTCTTTTCGAGCGTGGATTTGAATTCCTCAAACCCTTCGCAATCAAAGGCAATGTGATGGACAGATCCGGTTGAGGTCTCATAAAGCCCGGGCTTTGGTGGATCCTCCAGGTCGAAAACGGCGAGGTGTACGAGAGGTTTTCCCTCCCGGTACAACCAGGTTCCCTCGATTTCAAAATCAGGCCTTGTGTCGTCTTCAAAACCAAGAATCTGGATATAAAACGCTATTACGCGCTCAATTACCTCTTTGTTTGCAATGATGTTATAGTGGTCCAGCTTTTTAATTCGCATGGTAGTATTCCCTGAACTCCTTTTACTATGGTGAGCATATCTTTATAGTGGCTTAGAACTCATTGATTACCGATAATCCCTGCCCTGGTCGCTTTAATGAAACGCATACAATAATCATCGTTACCGGCGATCATATCTGCGGTAATCACCTGTGTCATTGTTTCCCTGTCAAGCGGATCCATAATTGCAGAGTCAAAGCCGTTGGCAATCATCATTGACAGAAACGTCCGGTTGACCACTCTTCTCTGGGGCAGGCCGTAGGAAATATTGGAAAGCCCTCCTGTCGTGTGTACCCCTTTTAGATCGTTCATGATAACAGACACTGCCTGCATCGCCATGGTGCCGTTACTCGTGTCAACGCCAAGCGGCTGAACCAGCGGGTCAATAAAGATATCATCTCTCACAAATCCGATATTCTCAAGTTCGGCCACCAGCTTTCCGGCCCGTGAGACGATATCATTAACGGATTTAGGCATACCGGAGTCATCCATGCACAAGGCTATGATTCGGCAATCCTTGCCCTGCAGATAGCTGATCATCGGTTCAAAACGATCCTTTTCCAGACTGATCGAGTTGATCAACGGTCGTTTATTGACCAGACCGTAAGCCATCTCCAGGACTGCCGGATCTGGACTGTCGAGACAGAGCGGCAAATCGGTCGCCTCCTGCACCACCTCGAGAAGCCATGTCATATCTTCTGCTTCATGTCCAATCCGGGCACCGCCATTAACGTCGATATAGGTGGCCCCCGCCTCGGTCTGTTTTTGCACATCATCCTTAATATATTCGGCATCACGGTCAATAACCGCTGCCTTCACCTTTTTCAAGGTGGTGTTGATGCGCTCGCCAATAACAGTAAACATAAATCACCCCTGGAACTACACCAAAAAACAAAAAAATTATCCAGCGATCATCGCTTTTGCCATTCTGCTCGCCGAACCTGCATCCGGCGCATAGCCGTCAACGCCAATCTCATCTGCAAATACCTGGTTTACAGGCGCGCCACCGATCAGGATTTTCAGGTTATCCCTGACGCCGGACTCGGTAATGGTGTCAACCGTTTTTTTCAGCATCGGCATGGTGGTGGTGAGCAGCGCAGAAAGGCCAAGGATATCGGGTTTGTTGCTTTTTACCGCCTCGACAAAAATCTCCGGCTCCACATCAACGCCAAGGTCAATGACCTCAAAACCGGCGCTCTCGAGCATCATCACCACCAGGTTCTTGCCGATGTCATGCAGGTCGCCCTTAACCGTGCCAATAACGATGGTTCCGGCACTGCTTGATTCACCTTCAGCTAAATGCGGTTTGAGTACTTCGACCGCTGCCCCCATTGCATGGGCAGTCATCAGGACTTCCGGGATGAACATTTCACCGTTGCCCATTTTTTCTCCGATCAAATCCATGCCCGCGATCAGCTCATCGTTGAGAATCTCCGAAGCAGATCTTCCACTCTCAAGAGCCTCGGTAACGATCGCCACCAGACCATCGCCATCACCTTCCATCAGGGTTTGGGTCATTTTACTTAACTCTGCCATAACGTCTCTTTCTTCTCTGTGATTGTCTTCAGTATATTAATTAAACACCACGTACACGGACAGATAATGTGGTATCGTTATCTTTTTGCCCAATGTTATTTTCCATATTCTTCTTTAAAACGTGCAACCGTCTGACCGGCAAGCTTGGCGAGATCCACCGAGTCGCTCATCAGCATCAGCAGCTGGTATCCGCTTTCATATTTTTTTCTGGCCTGCTCCCAGGTGCCACCGACGGTGCCGAGATATTTTCCGGCCTCCAGGGTCTTGCGCTCAATCGTCTTGATCGCTTCCTGCACCTCGGGATGCGAGGGATCGCCCAAATGGCCCATCGAGGTGGCAAGATCCATGGGGCCGATAAATATACCGTCAAGCCCATCGACCGCAAGGATTTCATCGAGATTGGCAACCGCCTCACCGGTCTCAACTGCGATGATCACAATTATCTCGTCATTGGCATCCTTCAGGTAATCCATCGAGTTCTGTCCAAAGTATGCAGCACGCGGACTCCCGGCCAACCCCCGCATGCCGTCTGGCGGATACTTGCAGGCTGCCACCGCATTTCTGGTTTCTTCGCCACTGTTCACGTATGGTATGAGTATACCCATCACGCCGGTATCAAGAATCCGTTTGATCGCCACCGGGTCGTTCCAGGGAGCACGTACAAACGGAACACAGTCCGTAGCGCCCATTGCCTGGATTTGAGCGACCAGGTTCAAAAAATCCCCTGGTGAATGCTCCATGTCAACGATTAGCCAGTCAAACCCTGCCCGGGCTAGTATTTCTGCAGAGAACGGTGAGGTCAGCTGCAGCCAGGCGCCTGCTGTTGTTTTGCCCTGTGTGAGCAAGGACTTTACTCTATTCTTCATGGTTTATATGCTCTCCATAATCTTTTTCAGTTCAGTCTGGTCGAGTCCGCCATACTCTTGGGCAGCTTCAAACAGGGCCACCACATTTTCAACCGGTATGTCATATCCGATATTGTGGCAGGGAGCCAGGATATAGCCGCCGTTTGTCCCGAGGTCATGAATCCTTCGGGCAACCTCTTTTTTAATCTCCGCCACCGTGCTGTTCGGCATTATCTGCTGGACATCAATCGCCCCGTGAAAACTGATCCGAGAACCATATTTTTCTTTGAGTTCAAGAGTGTTTTCCAGCCCTTTGGTCGAGGTCTGAACAGGATTCAGGATGTCTACCCCTATTTCAATCAGGTCTTCCATCAACGGATCTATTGCTCCGTCCGAGTGGAACATTATTTTTGCATCACCGAGCGATTTGAGGTGATCGTTAAAGGCCTTGAATTTCGGTTTAACCTGTTCACGAAACATCTTGGGTGACATGAGCAGCGAAACCTGAGTACCCAGATCATCGGTTATATAAACAAGCTGGGCATACTCGCCGACTTCCCTATAGTAGTTGGTATACATCCGGCAGTAGAGACCAAGAACTTTTTCGAGCAGCGCGTCAGCATAGTCCTTGTTCATGGCCAGATCGAGAAAGAACTTGTCGTATCCCCTCAGCCAGAGACAGGTCTGCAGGATGCCTCCCTTGATCCCGTCGGCACCAATCACACAACTACTGTTCTCATAAAGATCCTTCGCCTGTTCTCTCAATCCGGCAAACATTGCCGGGTCATCGGGGTCGGGCCAGGGATGGTCTTCCAGTTCCTCCAGGGTCCCTTCCTTCAGCGGGGTAGCGGTAATGGCAAAATAGTCCTCCATCTCACTGAAGGTGGTGCCCCACATGTCGTAATAACCGGTTCGTCCCTTCTCTTCGAACGGTTTGACTCCGGTCCAATGGGGGATAAGCCAGCGGAAATCGACACCGAATTGTTTCAGCAGCTGTTCATCAGGTACGATTGTCTGCGCCATCTTGTCGAGGATTACCCCGTGATTCTGCATCCAGTTTGGTTCTCCAAGATATTCGTACAGCTTCTGGTATTCAAATTTATGCAGGGAGCCCACCTGCTTTCCCATATCCACCAAGACCCGATCGGTCGGCTCATGATTCATGGCCTTTGTGAAACGTTCCCGAGAGTTCATCGAACTATATCCTCCGCTATTTGAGCACCACGGGAGTTATCCCCTTCAGCTTGCAGAATTGCACGAGTTCCTTTTCGACGTCTCCGGCGACACCGGATATATGGTTTGAGCCAAATTCATCGATGATTTCTTCCAGTTCAGCTGTCACTTTCACAAACGCAGTCGGCAGCTGGTGAACTCCACGCGCCTTGATAAACTCGTCACTTTTTTCCTGGGAGAGGGTAATCGCCTCGCCCGGAATGATCGCCATCCGATACTCACCGCTCCATCGATACAGTCTTGCCAGGGTAATCGGCCCCGGTGCTGCCGGAAAATAAACGGTTGAGCCTCCTCCGGGTCGAACTGACGGCCTGAGTTCCACCTGTTTCAAATTCTCGCGAAAATCGGCAGACCGACCGGCAAACCAGGTGCTCTGAGCTCCGCAATTGGGGAGATAGAGAACGTTCTCCTGGTCGTCAATATGACTGAGATCGCCGAACAGCACCGGCATTCCGCCAGTGATATGCTTCATGATCTCCATGGTCAAAGCGCCGTCACCATCAGCCTCGCAGGCCATGGAAACCGTCTGTTTGTCACCATCAGCGTCATAGGTGCCGGGCAGCAAAGCGGCAGAGATGCATTGGGGCACATAATTTGAAGACAGGTCAGGCATACATTTGATCGCCACGAAGCCGAGGCTCTTGTCCTTGATAATATCCTTGGTGGCCAGATAGCAGGCACACTGATAGGCCAGTTTCTCTCTGGTAAGAACCAGGTCGTTGTAGGAAACCGACTTGGTGTGTTCTTCGAGCCACTCTATGAGTTGATCGGTTCGTTCAGATTCGTTTTCAAGGATCAGTTCTGCCTGGCGTATGATCTCCAGCTGGTCGATATGCTCAACGTCGATACCGAAGAGACGACGCCACTGCATCGGGTCAAACGAACCGGTGTCGATACCAAGCGATCTACCGCCGAAAAACCCGAAAACCTCGCCTTTTAACGCATTGACGGCCCTGGCAGCTTTTACAAATGGTAGCAGCTTCTCAGTCATGGACGGGGAACCATAGTCGTCACGGATTCTCAGATGATCGATACCTATCTGGTGCATTGCCCCACCGGCTCCAAAGAATCCAACCATACCGTGAGTTGCGGCGCTTCTACTGGTCACCAGTGCCACCGGCATGCCGAGTCGCTGGATGCCATGAATGACCAGATTGGGTGAGGTCCAGCATGGCGTATGTGCGACAAGCACATCGATGTGTGATGAGCTGAGCTGATCGACCTGGTCGTTAATCTCGTCCCTGGACCGTGCAACCTGATCAAATGAAAAAAGTTCTATCGGCAGTGACTTCAAGTAATCCCGGAGTTCTGAATGGAGCGGTTCTGAAAGATTTTTGAAAACCTTCTCCCACATGTCATCCCGTTCATCCCCAAAGGTCATTAAGCCAACGCGTGGTTTGTCCATGCCTCTTTACCTCGTCTATTTTTATAGGTGAAACCGCTCGCGGTTCCAGCTTATTTCAGTTCACGGTCAAAGGACTGGATCATCCTGCCACCGTCACAGTAAACCGTTTGGCCATGAATAAAGCTCGCATCATCACTAGCCAAAAATACAGCAACCCGACCCACCTCTTCACAAGTCCCTATTCTTCCGGCAGGTGTTCGGCGCAGAATTGCATTCATCACCTCTTCATCTTCGGCAACCCGCAGCATCAATTCGGTCATGATAGGGCCCGGGCCGATTGCATTGACACGAATACCATGGTCAACGAGCCCGAGAGACATCACCTTGGTGAGCTGGTTGATCCCGCCTTTGCTGGCGCTGTAGGCAACCTGGTTCTTCAGGCCAAGGACTGCCATGACCGATGACATATTGATGATTACACCGCCCTCTCCCTGCTTGACCATCTGCTTTGCCGCATATTGGCCGCAGAGGAAAACGCCCTTGAGGTTCGTGTCGATAATCCTGTCCCAGTCCTCTTCGGTGACCTCGAGAAACTCTGCTTTACCGTTGGTTCCAGCGTTGCTTACCATGATGTCAAGTCGGCCAAAGCGGGCAACAGTCGTGTCAACCAGATGTTTAACCTGAGTGCTGTCCTTGACGTCACACGGAACAAAAAGGGTATCCCCCGGTTCACGGCTGATCTTCTCTGCAGCGGCTTCTCCAAGCTCCAGACTGCGACCGGTGAGGACCACCTTCGCTCCCTCTTTCACCATCTCTGCTGCGCAACCAATACCGATCCCTTTTGTTGCACCCGTTACGATGGCAACCTTTCCCTGTAGCTTCATCTTCTCTGCACCTCGTCATTTCTTCCGGACCATCTCTGTCCGTCTCTGCCTGGCCGGGAGCGTTTTTTATCTGCCAACGATAACCGTTTCAACTATGCTGTCTGCGGTTTCACCCCACAGGGATACTTCTCCCTGATCTCAGCAATCAACTCGCTGATGTGATCGACTGTCTTGGTAACCAGTTTCTCACCTTTCTCACGGCTCGCCTTTGTCGGGTCACCAACCACGCCATTGCCGCCCTCGGCGATTTCATATTTCTCCGGCCGGGCAAAGGTCCCTTCAAAGTGGTACATCTGGCCGGCCAGCGGAGCTGCTCCCGGAGCAATCTTCCATTTCGGGTCTATCAGCGATTCTCCGTCGCCGGGTGCAGCCAGACTCATGTCAACAAGCTCCGGATAGAGATAGAGTGCGACAGAGGTCTCTGCCTCGTCAGCATGCCACATGTGATCTTCCAGGATGGATTTGTCATCGCGGAGGAAATCATACCAGTGCAGGGAGAGAACAAAATGCCCCTCGATGCCCAGTTTGTGCACCGCGACGATGGTCGAGGAGACCTGACCGTGAGCTGAGATAATGATGAACTTATTGTATCCTGCAACGCTTGCACCACGAACGATGTCACAGAGCATCGCTGTATGCGTTTCAAAAGAAAGCGGAACCGTACCCGGCACTCCCCAGTGATGGTATGGGTGAGAGCCGTACATCGGGCAGGGCAGAACCATGGCGCCGCTTTTCTTGCCAACGAGTTCAGCAATCCCCATGGCGTTCGAGGCGTCAGAGGAAAGGGGGCAATGCGGCCCATGCTGTTCAATGGCCCCGATCGGTAATATGGCAACATCACATACGTTTTTGGCATAATCGACAACGACCGGTGCAGGGTTTTCGTGCCACCAAACAGATTTTCTATCACTCATGATCTTCTCCTTATAAACATGTTAAACATACAAAAGATTATTATAATCGGGATTCTATACCCATTTCCTCAGCCAGCCTGTTGAGCTCACTGTGCAGATCCTCGGGAATAACAATCCCCTCTTCTTTTCGTTTTTTTTCTGTGCGGTATTCAAGCTCACCGGGCATCAACATCTCCATGGAGGTGTTCCACATTGGAGATGACTTGATCTGGTTGTAAAAATCAGACATCCTCTCTTTGAATATCTCTTTATCCATCAGGGCAAGCGGATTGATAGCAATAAAGAAATGGCCAGAAAGACTCGGGTCATCCGGGTACTTGTACATCCCTTTGAGTCCGTGGAGAAAGGCACCCCCGGTCAACAGACCCGAGAGCAGATCCACTGCCAGAGCCAGCCCGTATCCCTTGTGTCCACCAACCGGCAACAGAAACCCGGCAAAGCCCTTATCCGGATCATCGGTTGGTTTTCCATCCTTGTCGGTGGCCCAGTCCAGTGGAATTTTTTCCCCTTTCTTGCTGGCCAGCAGCAGTTTTCCACCGGCCACATTAGAGAGCGAAATATCCAGGGTAAAGGGGAAATCGCCAAATGTCGGGACACTGATGGCCAGCGGGTTATTGCCGACAATCGGCCGGGAACCGCCAGGCGCGACCACGTTTGGTACAACGTTGGTCATGGCAATGCCAATCATGCCGCGATTGGCCGCCATTTTGGTATAGAGCGCCGCGGCCCCGAAATGGTTGGAGCGTATGGCACCAACTGCACTGATCCCATATTGCTCAGCTTTGTCTATCGCCCGGTTCATGGCAGTGCTCCCGACGATGTACCCGCACCCATCATCACCATTTAATACTTCCAGGGCGCCGGCATCTTTTAGGCTGATGATTTCCGGTTTTTTATTCATCGCACCTGAAAGCAAGCGCTTGATGTAAATCGGCACTCTCAGGACACCATGAGAGTCAATACCCCATAGATTGGTCTGGACCAGGCAGTCCGCGCATATCTCCGCGTCATCTGGCTCCATTCCGCTACCGACGAATAACTCTTTTACAAAATCATACAACTTCCGGTGATCTATGGTATTGGCTGTATTTCCCATCGACAATCTCCTGTTATCAGGTAAGCGGCCGACCGCCATCGACCGGGATAACACAACCGGTCGAATAGGTAAGCAGGGTTGCACAGGCAAGCACCGCCCGGGCAACATCTTCTGCCTGGGTCAAGCGCTTGAGCGGGGTCAACTCCTCCTGCTCTTTTGTCCACGAGGCGTCAAGTTTCTTGGTGTACTCGCCTTCAACAAGGCCTGGGGCAATCGACAAAACCCGTATTGCAGGAGCAAGTGAGCGGGCAAGCGCCATGGTCATGGTATTGACCGCAGACTTGGAAGCGCAATAGGCGACATTGCTGCCGATCCCGGTGGTTCCTGCAATGGACGAAATATTGATGACCAACCCATCGTCTGATTTTTTCAGCAGCTTTTCAAGCCCTCTTACCGTGGCAAATGATCCACGCCAGTTGACCCTGAAGATCATATCGATTAATTCATCATCAAGTCCTTTAAGATCATCGGGCTCAACAAACCGCGTCACTCCGGCGTTGTTGATAAGTACATCGACCTTGCCATATTTCTTGTCAATCGCATCTGTCAGGCGCTGCTGGTCTTCAAGTACGTCGACCGATGCCTGGACCATCAGGTGGTCTGAGCCGGAAAAAGAAGCGATTGCCGCTTCAGCGTGAGCTTTGTCATTATCACCCAGGTGGGTCACCACAATGCGTGCCCCGGCAGCAGAAAGGTGCCGGCCAATCTGGGAGCCGATACCACCTCCTCCGCCGGTAATGACAACTACTTTTCCCTCAAGTGAAACGTTCATCATAACCCCCTATTTCTTCAGGTGCGCATAGCGTTTGACCCGGAGGTCCGCCTGTGCCTTATGTCCTTTAAAACCTTCAAGCTCACAGAGCCGTGAGCAGTATTCGCCGATTACCAGGCTCGCCTCTTCCGTGCAGCGCTGATAGGTCATGGTCTTGATGAACTTGCCGACCCAGAGTCCGCCGGTGTAGCGGGCAGCACCCATGGTGGGCAGCGTATGGTTGGTGCCGATTACCTTGTCTCCATAGGAAACATTGGTCTCAGCTCCCAGGAACAACGCCCCGTAATTTCTCATGTTATCGAGAAAATATTGGGGTTCTCGGGTAAGGATCTGGACATGCTCAGAGGCAATACGGTCAGCCTCGGCGACCATCTCTTCATCGCTGTCCACAAGGATAATCCTACCGTAATCACGCCATGACACCGAGGCGGTGTCGGCAGTAGGCAGGGTTTCGAGTTGTCTCTGGATTTCATCTTCGATGGAATTGGCGAGTGCTTCGTTGGTGGTCAGCAGCACAGCGGGGGAATTGTAGCCGTGCTCTGCCTGACCAAGCAGATCGGTGGCAACCATTTCCGCATCGGCGGTCTCGTCGGCAACGATAAGGGTCTCGGTCGGACCGGCGAACAGGTCAATACCCACCCGTCCGTAGAGCTGTCGCTTTGCCTCGGCAACAAACGCGTTTCCAGGGCCAACAAGAAAATCAACCGCATCAATGGTCTCTGTACCCATGGCCATTGCCGCAACGGCCTGGACACCGCCCAGCACGTAGATCTCGTCAGCTCCTGCCATTGCCATCGCCGCAATGGTGGCCGCAGGAGCGTTGCCCTTGTCAGGAGGGGTGCAGGCGATAACACGTTCTACTCCGGCAACCTTTGCAGTCAGGACACTCATGTGAGCAGAGGCAACCATGGGGAACTTACCGCCGGGGATATAGCAGCCAACGCTGGAAACAGGAATGTTCTTATGCCCGAGAATGACGCCCGGCAGGGTTTCAACCTCGATATCGTTCATGGAATCGAGCTGGGCTTGGGCAAAATTTCTGATCTGGGTCTGGGCGAATTTGATATCCTCGATGGTCGAGTCCGGCAGAGAGTCAATACACTCCTGGACCTGGGCATCGGAGAGTTTGAAACGCTCGGGTGCCCAATTGTCAAATTTTTCTGAAAGCTCGCGGACAGCAGCGTCACCGCGCTTTTCGATATCTGCCAGAATCCCTTCAACAATGCCTTTTACCTTCGCACCGTCAGATTTAGAAGCTTCAAGGCTGATGCCCTCTTTTAAAACCTTCTTCATTGTTTCATCTCCTTTTCATTGATCAAATCTATCGATATTCTGTTTCACGTTCTGTGTATCACTATCAGGCTTGTCCGCCGGCCGGAGCAGAGCCCTTTGCTAATCTGCCCGATGCTTTAGAATAGTGGCTTACCCGGAATTTTTACCCGTAACCGGTAGAGCGATGTAGTTGCGGTCATATAGAGTGAGCAGAGATCACTATCGCCCCAGGTGAAATTAGCCGCTATCTCCGGCGTCAGCAACCTGCCGATCAAGTGTGCATCGCTGTCGTATACCTGGATGCCTCCTGGACCCGAACAGTAGAGATATCCCTTGGAATCAAACTTCATACCATCGGCCACACCCTGCTCGTCACCATACAACTCAACCCATAATCGGCCACCTGTTAACGACCCATCCTCTTGTACATCAAAACAGCGGATGTGCTGATGATCGGTATCGTTGACGTAGAGAAATTTTTCATCATTGGAAAAACAGAGGCCATTGGGTTTGGAGAAGTCGTCTACCAGCAGGTGTAGGTTACCTTCCGGATCAATCCGGAAGACCCCCTGAAAATCGAGCTCCTGCTCTCTTGGGATGCCAACTCGAGCCATTCTTCCCGGGGTTGGATCAGTAAAATAGATTGAGCCGTCGCCTGCGACAACAATATCGTTCGGGCTGTTGAGCTCCTTCCCCTGGTAATGGGAGGCCAGTATGGTCGTTGAACCGTCGTTCTCCAGTCTGGTCACCCTGCTGGTACCATGTTCGCAGGTAAGCAGTCTACCAGTAAGATCATAGGTGTTCCCATTTGCCAGGTAACTGTTCTCCCGATAGATAGTGATGGCATCATCACTGTCCTTGAGAAAAAGGCCATTTCCCATGATATCGCTGAAAATCAGACGCTTCGAGTGGGGATCCCAGACAGGTCCCTCGAGAAACCTGAAGCCGCCTGCGACTTTCTCAAGAGATGTCCTTTTTTCGATGATCTGGTCAAATCTCTGATCATGAGTTTCAATTCTAAAATTCATCGTCTACCCGCCAATTCTATGAATGCGTATTCATTTCGCCTGCTGTTTTGCCTGATATCTGTCTTATCTGCAAACCAGTCACCAGGAGAAACTACTAATTAATGGACTTCTGAAACCAATATTGCATACGTATTCATTTGTATCCAGAGACGTCTCCCTTGTCAAGGGTTTTCCACCATGTTCCTCAATTTTTTCATTCTTTTCCCAAGATTTTCGTTTCATGCTCAGGCGTCACTTTGTGCCAGTCGGTTCAGCCACCACGCACGACTCCCTGCGTACGTCCAAGAATATCGAGTCCCTGCTGCTTCAGCCAGTAAGGCAAATCGATCAGAACCCAGTTTTCAGCCAGTTTATCCCCTTCCCTCCTGTAGATGTCAACAACACGCATATCTGCACGGACATCATTTCCCGGAAGACCGAGAAAGCCGCCGACAGGAGTGTTGGTCAGGTTGGGCCAACCGAAGAAACCGGCATAATTCCCTTCGGCAAAGCGGCACAGGTGTCCATTGAAAACCTTGTCCTTCAACCCTGTCCGAAATGGATACTGGTGCTGTTCCTGGTAACGTGGGATCGTGTAGGATGCACCAATCCCGGCCGGGCCATACCAGATCATGTCGTCATGCCAGGTTCTGGCCAGATAATCGGGCGGGCAGCGATCATTGCCACTCTTGTTTAGTTCGGATAAATCTTTTATCATCCTGTTGACCAACGCCATGGTCTTCTTCGATTCATCGCTGTCCTGAGGATCATAGAGCAGCCCATCGTGCGTCTTTGGCCCCGGATAAATAAAAGAAGCAGCGGTCTGCGGAGGCAGTGGATGGATACCCGCTTGATTCATAACCCCGATGATATCGCAGAAGAAACCGGTTCTACTTATTTTATTATCTTCAATACAGTTGAACTCGGCATAGCGCAGAAACATCATTTTCCGCGTTGCGGGTATTCCCAGCCAGCTCTCATCCAGCAGGCCGACAAAATGGCCCATGCTGGTCACCCACTCGGCCCCGTCTATTTCACTGGTCCCGGCCATAAAAACGTCCTCGCGTCTCTGCACCGATTTCCATGAGCTGAAGAACGGTTTCCAGAAACATTCGGCAACGGATCTGGGATCATTCTGTTCATTGAACGGATAGACACCGTACCAGGTATAATCCTTGCTGCAATAGGAACGGATAATAACTTCGATATTTTCCGGCGTTGCCTGTGCAAGGTCCTGGTAATAGCTGCGTATCAGGGTTTTGTTTTTCTGGTAATCAGACATGTAAGCTCACTCTTGTTAAATTTTCTATGGGCACAAAAACCCAGGTGCCCGGGTAGACGGCCTGCAATTCTCATCCACCGAGCCTGTGGTGGCAGACCCTGAGAAAATTCTCCCCCATAATCAGCCGGCGCTCATCTTCGCTATAGCCATGTTTGCGTAGTATCTCTATTATGTTCGGGAAATCATCTGTTTCAGAAAGTCCGGTGATGAAATCGTTGTCTCGCAGACCGTACCAGACCCCTTCAATCAATCCAGGGTACTTTTCACTCATTACCGGGGTTTTTCTGTCAAAAGCACAAAAGTCTGGACCCAGGTTGCCAAAACCACGTACCACATTACGATCAACCGGAGTCTTATATGCGCAATAATCGGGACCCAGGCCTACGTGTTCGATACCAACAAGCTCGGCGATATGCTCAATGTGGTTAATCAGGTCATCAGGTCCCGGCACTGTCTTTTCCTGGTTCACCAGGGCCGACCAGAAGCTGAGGCAGACCACCCCGCCGCGCCGGGCTATCATTTTGATTCTCCGGTCACTTATATTGCGCGGGTGCGAACAGACTGCCGAGGCACAGCTGTGAGAATCGATAACCGGCCCCTTGGTGATGTTCATCAGGTCATAAAATCCTGGGTCGGAGATCTGGGCGGTATCAATGATCATACCCAGCCGATCTGCTTCTCTGACGACCTGTTCACCAAAACCGGTGAGCTTGCCCTTTGTCCTGAGCTGGGCAACTCCATCACCAAGGCGATTTCTGCCATTTCCAGTGAGCTGCAACCCTCTTAAACCTGATCGATACAGGCTTCTCAACGACGACAGAAGATTGAGGTTAGGCTTGCCATGAAGGACCCGCCCGCCGGCAACCGAGGCAATGATACCAATCCTTCCCTGCTGGAGCGCATCATCGATATCAGCTGAGGATCGACAGAGCGAAAATGAGTTGCAGCCCGCCTCCAGCTCACTATTGAGCACGTCCAGCTTCTTGTGGGCATCCCAGAATCGATATTCAGAAGCAGAGTACATCACCTGGGCGACATGATCACCTCCCACCACCATGTTTACAAGGTTTACGCCCTGCCGCTGGAGCACCGGCCTGTAGACCTGGTCAAATACATGAACCTCACCATTTACCGCCTGTTCTTCATGGAGCAGGAACTCATAAATGTATTCATCGAGTATCTCCTGGTGCGCATCACAAATGACCTGGCGAGTTCGCTTTTTTAAATGTTTCATTTCAGGTCACCGGGTACGCTCATCTAGCCGAGTGTTTGGGAAAACAGTCTCATCATATTGCCGCCGAGGATTTTCTTGATATCTTCATCACCATACCCATGCCGAACCAGATATTCTGCAATCCCCGAGGCCTGGGATAAATTGTTAGGATCATCGAGCATGTGATCGCCTTTGGGGATACCGGTAGGAAACCCTTCGATAGAGCCGGGAGACGGACACATGGCGCGATGAATATTATGTACCAGATCAAAATTGTCAAAATCAAGACCGATCCCGATGTGGTCTGTTCCGACCAGAGAGGCAATATGGTCAATATGCTTGACCACATCATCGAATGTGACAATTTCCCCAGTCTCCTGGGAACCCAGTCGAATTTCGGTTTTTACCATTTCCATCCCGATTACCCCGCCATTAGCGCCAATGGCCCTTATTCGGTCATCGCTCAGGTTTGCTGGTGTCGGGCAGACCTCCTGGACTCCGATATGCGAAACAAGCACCGGTTGATCGCTGACCTCAAGGACATCAAAAAAGCTGCGATCGGTCATATGGGTCACATCGATGATCATACCCAGCCGATTCATCTCTTCGACCAGTGCCACTCCAAACGTCGTCAAACCGGCGTCCGCACGCGCCTCACCCAGACCGTCAGCAAATCGTGTCCTGCCACCTCCGCAGATACAGTTTATCCGCAAGCCGAGGCGATAGAACGTCCTGAGCATGCAGAGGTTTTCCTCGTCATCCCGTCCCTCGAGCGCCCGGGCTCCCTCAAATGCCAGGAGCATGGCAATCTTGGAGTCACCAACAGCAGCCAGGATTTCATCATGGTTGTGACAGATTCGAAAGCTCTCTGACTGCTCCTCTTCCATCCGGAGCATATCAATCTGCTCGAAGGAGCCAAACTGCAGATGATCGGTGAGATTGCAGGTGCAGGGTGAATTTGCCCCGACACTTGTTGCGATAACATTTATCTGCCCTGCATGAAGGGCTGGAAGATAATGGTTCTCAAAGATACTCTTCTCGCCCAGCGCCTGGCGTACGGCAAACTCGAACATCATGTGGTTGTGGACATCGACAAAAACAGTCTCCTGGTTTAAGCGCTGCCCACGTTCACTGATCTCTATTGGAATCGTCTGTGATGAAAGTTTATCGGTCATGTATGCACAAAAAAGTGCTCGCTTCAGAAGAGGAGGAGGGTCCAGAAGAAAACTGAAACGAGCACTGGGGTTGTAATATGGTCTTTACCCTTTTACTGCGCCGTGGGTTAAGCCGGAAACAATGTATCGCTGAAAAAACATTACCAGGAAAATCAGCGGTATGGTTACAGAAACTGCCCCGGCTATACCGTGCATTAACTTGGTCAGGTCGTCATCTGCAAAAATATAGTTAGACAGGGCTGCGGTCATCGTCATGTGATCGCCGCTCATTAATTGGCTGGAAATGAGAAAATCGTTATAGGCGAGCAGAAACGAGAACAACCCGGTGGTAATGACCCCTGGCCACATGACCGGCATGATCACCTTGACAAAGGTCTGTATCCTGTTGCAGCCATCAACCAGTGCTGCCTGGTCCAGTTCTTCAGGAATGTTGACGAAGAAGGACCTGAGCATCCAGATAGTAAATGGCTGATTAATCGCCACCAGCACGATAATCAAGGGTTTCATAGCGATTCCAGATTCCCATCGACCAGAACGCAGGCTTATAGGCAACAAGCATGACGACATGGGGCATCGCCCGGAATACCAGGGCACCGATCAGCAGCCAGAAACCGAGATTTCCACGATAGCGGGAAAGGGCGTACCCGGCAAGACAGCCGATGGTCAAGGACACCGTCATTGTCCCAAGCGTGACAATCGTCGTGTTAAGCGCCTGTTTCCAGAACCCGTCGATAATCCATACCGTATAGAAATGATCAAAGGTAACTGGTGCAAAAAGTTTAGGCGGCAGGCTGAAGGCATCTATCGGGGCCCTGAATGAAATCAGAAACATCCAGAAGAATGGAAATGCTGCCAGAAATATCCAGAAGGCCATAAACCCGACACTGAACGATCTAAATGGTTTCGGAACTTGCATAGTGTTTACACTCCCTTTTGTTCGCGGTAGGTACGACGCAGAAATGGAACCAGCAGAACAACGATGCCAATGACCGTAAGGATTGCCGAAGCGGCTGCCTTATGATAGTTGTCCTCAAAATTCAGGATATAATAGGTGAGGTATTGTAGCGAATTGGCAAAAAGATTGGAGCCGAAAACAAGAATCGGTTCAAAAATCCGGTACGCATCCATGATGTGAATCATGGAAATGAAAACAAATAGAGGAGCAAGATGTGGAATGATAACATACCAGATTCGCTGACGGAAATTGGCGCCATCGACCATTGCCGCCTGGAGCGCATCTGCCGGAACAGTCTGCAGCCCGGCATAAAGAATGACAAAGGCGAATGGTGTCACATGCCAGACCCCATAGAGAATAATCAAAGCACGAATGGTCAGAGCATCTTTGAGGAAATAAACTTTGGTATCAAACATCTGCTCAAGTAATGCAGCAACAACGGCATTGTCAAGAAACAGCCAGTAGATCGATAAAGATCCAACAACTGGTGTAATTATGAATGGTAGAAGTGAGGCAAAAATAAGTGGTCCCCTCATCCACTTGGTTACACTGTTTACTGCCAGTGCTACCAGAAATCCAAGGAACAGTACACACGGCGTGGTGATTAAAGCGTAAAGCAAAGTAAATTCGAGTGCACCCCAGAAATCGATATCGGTTATATCCTGGTAAAAGCCATGCAGTCGCTCGCCAAGCCCAGCTGGGGAACCATCTGGACTGATCGAGCGATCCTTTTTTACCGCATCAAGAAGGCCTTCAGGATCAGCAACCGACTCGAAATTCTGGCTGCCCACGTACTCAGAGATCTTCACCGGATTTCCTTCCTCATCAAGCACCGGTTGGGGCACTTTCTCGACCTTCGTCTGCTTCATCCCGGCAAACGCCGGTACCGTCGAGGTTATCTCCACTATTTCGGTCTTGACATAGGAGTTATGTAGCGAAAGGTACATAACTCCTATCAGGGGTACTGCTATCAATCCAATCATCGCAAGAACAGATGGCGAGACAAAGGCCAGAAAAGTTTTTAATCTCATAAATCCTCCGTTTCTCCTGGTGTGATTGACTTGTGAAGAAGCTGCGATAGAGCAGTTCTAACGCAATATCCTATACCAGAATACCTGTTCGAAAAACCTCTATCATGAACGTACCAGCCCCGGGAAAAATGCATCTTCACTCACCAGGGCCGGCAGTTAAAACGTCGAATGCAACTACGTATTGATCCTGCAGTCAGATATTATTTGATGTAACCTTTCTCTTTTGCTGCCGATAGATATGCTGCTTCTGCATCTGCAAGCGAGTCTTTTGCAGATTCCTTCCCGGACATGAAATCACCAATGTTCGCGCCTATAGCACTGTGAACCAGACCGATCTGGGGTTTCATCGGATAAGCTGGAGCACCGGCTGTGGCCGACGCATAGGCACCTTTAGAGAAGCGGCCCGGCTTGTAGACTGAGCGTAACCAGATAGTAATTTCATTATTGTCCTTCACAACATCCTCTTTCAGACCTTCCATCATCACCTGAAATGTAAGATCAGGATCACCATCCATGTTTTTAGGCATGGTGTACCCATCCCACCACAGGGTCGTAGCAGGAGCCCCACCAGCAGCAAGTGATGGAGCTGGGCCAAAATCTATTAATCCAACAACTTTTGACTCAGTTTCATCATCCATCTTCAATGCTCGTGATGCCCAGAGATTAGCCATTGCAATCTGACCCTGCTGGAACTGCTGCATAACTGCTGTAGAATCAAGTGCAAGGGCGTTAGGTGACATATATCCCATGAGCTTTTTCATGAGTTCTAGTGACTTGACTGCATCATCATTGTTGAATGCCGGAAGTGCTGAACCAGGCTGGAAGAATGTACCGCCTGTTGCGAGATACATATTGATAAATTCCTGGGCCAGATTCCAACCCGACTTGTACGTACCACCAAGGGGAAACTCTATCGATTCTTCGTTTTTCAATATTTCCGCAGCGGCAAGAACCTCATCATAGGTCTTAGGAACAGAAATATTGTGTTTTTCAAGCAGATCCTTGCGATAAAAGAGATGTTGACAATTCACCTGAAAGGCAATTGCCATAACTTCGTCACTAAACTTTATCAGCATGGAGTCTTCAAGGTTATACGACTCCTTGTATTTTGCAACCAGGTCATTCAAGGATTGCAGTTGACCTGCGGCCTGAAATGCAGGGATGGTACTATTGGACACCTGGGCCAGATCGTAGGGTGATGATGATGCACTTAGAGCCTGAGCGGTCTCCTCCTTGTGCTCAGTTGTCATTTTCGCACTGACTTTAACATCACCTTTACTGCATTGCTCCATGGCACCGTTGACAACTTCAAGAGATGGATAGCTGTTTGAGATAATGTCGACTTCACCCGATCCCTTAACTTCACAATCGGCAACACCCATCGCCGGTTTTACCAAAAGCATGCCTGCCAGCAGCAGAGCTGAAAATAGTCTCATTGTTCCCTCCTCATTAAATGAATGTTCATACTTTTCTCGGTTAGCAATAAATTGGTTCAGCCACCTGTAAAAAAGTTACCACAACCATTTACAACCTATTATTATATTTATATTTTTGGTGGATTAAGTACTGAAATACCTTCACCGTTTCTTTCAAAAAGGTGTACCTTGTCCATGTTAAAGGTGAGGTTAATTTCCGTCCCGGACTCAACCGGGGTATTGGAGGCAATGATCGCCATGAACTCCAGCTCGCCGGCGGCAAGATCCACAAAATTTTCTTTACCGAGTGGTTCAATCACCGTAATCTCGGCTGTAGCATGACCCTCATTAAAGTCTTCATCCTTTGTCCGTTTTTTGCGGATGTCCTCGGGCCTGACGCCAAAGACAAACTCTTTGTCACCATGCTTTCGAACCTTTTCGGCCTTGTCTTCGGGCAGGGGCAGTTTAAAAGCACCGGTATTAATATAGAGCGTCCCTGAATCTTCTTCGATGGTACAATCCATGAAGTTCATTGAGGGGCTTCCGATAAAGCCGGCAACAAACTGATTATTGGGAGCATTGTAGAGATCAAGCGGGGAGCCGACCTGCTGGATAATGCCAAGTTTCAGGACAACAATGGTGCTGCCCATTGTCATGGCTTCCACCTGATCGTGCGTTACATAGACAACTGTGGTCTGAAGTCTTTGATGAAGGCGTTTCAGCTCCAACCGCATCTTCACCCTTAGTTTTGCATCAAGATTGGACAGGGGCTCGTCAAAGAGGAAGACCTCGGGTTTACGGACAATAGCCCTGCCAAGCGCGACACGCTGTCGCTGTCCACCTGACAGCTGTTTCGGTTTGTTGTCAAGAAGGTCTGTTATTCCGAGCATGTCACTGGCCTCTTTTACCAGCCCGTCAATTTCATCTTTTGGCATCTTGCGCATTTTCAAGCCAAAGGCGATATTGTCATAGATGGTCATGTGAGGGTAGAGTGCATAGCTCTGGAACACCATGGCGATCTCACGGTCTTTTGGGGCAACATCGTTAACGAGTCGGTCACCGATATACATTTCACCTGCTGAAATCTCTTCCAGTCCAGCGATCATCTTTAGTGTTGTCGATTTCGCACAGCCCGAAGGTCCAACCAGAACAACAAATTCCTTGTCTGGAATTTCCAGATTCATTCCTTCAATAGCAATAAACCCGTTGGGGTATTCCTTTTTAAGATCCTTGATCACTATACCGGCCATGAACACTTCTCCTTTTCCAGAAGGTTAGAAAATACATGGTATTCTGCCATGACGACACCAACCACTGTATACGATAGCTAACGGGGGAAAACCAAAAAAAACAAATAATATAAATAATATATCCAGAATCGTTTTAGAAACGAATCCATTATCTCAATGCCTGGGGCTGATGCACAACAGCACCGAAGTTGCTCAATGACCTTCCCTTCGGCTCACCCTGGCAGTCTCAAGGGACACATAATGAATACGTGTGCATTACAGCCGTCGACCATCGACCCCAGCCATCTTTTCTTGCTTCATAAGTGAGGGGTAAACAGTGAATAATGACCCAAAATGCATACGTAGTCAATATGGCCTAGCAATTTAATCTAGTCAGGCTCAGGAGTCAATGTTTTTTAGGGTAGTTTTTATCTTTGAGTTAACAGAAAATCGTTACGATACTGTCTATACACACAATTTATATCCAAATCAGAATAAATAATCGGATATTCCCAAAGCTCCCCTACCCGCGTGTCGTTCCCCTGATTATCAAATTCGTTTTCATTTTCAGAACTACCGTATCCTGACTGCGGCTATTAATCGACTCTAGCAGCAGATCGACGGTCGCTTCAGCCATTTTGGGTCCCGGCTGGGCAGCTGTGGTTAAATCGTAATTGTGCCAGCCAGCCATCGGTATGTTATCAAAACCGACAATTGAAAGATCTTTGGGGATCTTTAAATTATATAAAGATCGAGCCGCATCTATTGCGCCAAGAGCCATTAGATCACTGATACAGAAAATTGCATCGGGCCGATCTGCTCTGCCAAGAATTTTCTTTGCGGCAGCAAACCCTGATTCATAGGAGAGGTCAGCATGTTCAGAAATGCACTCGGTTACCCCATGCTCTTCCAGTCTTGATATGAAACCCTGAGACCGATCCCTGCTGGTTGAACTCTGGATTTCTCCTTTTATACAGGCAAACCGCCGATGATGCGGGAGAAGCAGATCTGCAACCGCCCTGCCCCCGTCAAAACCGTCGCAATAAACCGCACTCAGGTCATTATTTTCTGAATAACGGTTGAAAAGTACAATAGGGGTTTTTGATCGTAAACAGCCATCGACCATGGGTGAGGAGAGATTGGCCGAGGTTATGATCAATCCATCTACCTGGTATTGCAGGGCGGTGGACATTACCTCATGTACTTCCTGGTCGTTATCGATATTGAGCAGTAAGGTAGAATATCCATTGTCCTGGATATGTCTGGTAAAATCAGCAAGTACCGTCGTGTAGAATGGACTGAGAAACCTGGTCATGACCAGACCGATAATTTTGGTCGAGTTCTGGACAAGACTTCTGGCAATGACGTTAGGCCGGTAATTCAACTTGATGGCTGCTTCCAGAATTATCTTTTTCTTTTTTTCCGATATACTTGCACCAGGGGTAAAGGCCCTGGAAACCGCAGATTGAGAGACCCCGGCAAGACGAGCGACTTCAATGGATGAAACTCGTTGCTGTTTCTTGTTTGGTTTTCTTGTGACCATATTTTCCTTGCGAGATGTTTTTGAATACGTATGCTAAAGTATAAGATGTAACCGGTAAAAATGCATCTTTAAAAAATTTATCGTTGCATTTCTGACCGTATATTGTTGATTTTGAGGCTTTTTTTGTTACAAATCTACTTTTCCCAAAACAGATGAAACCATTTCTGGACAACCCGCTCATATTGCTCTCAATTCCGGTTAGGACTACCTTCAGGGATCTGGTGGACAGGCTGTCAAAAAGAAAAGTGCCAAACACGCTTTTGGATACGGCGAGGGAGATATACGGCAGCTCCTGTGATATCAGCCAGCCACGGGCACTCCTGTACTGGCTCGAAGTTACAGACACTGAAAAGGATCATCTATACCTGGGCGAACCTGGCCTGAGCCCAAGAATAAAAATCTCAACAGGCTATTCCAGCAGGTTTTTATTACCTGCCAGAATGGCGGCGGTCATCATCTGTACAATCGGCCCTGAACTTGAGACCGCCGCCCACACCTTTGCTGCAGAAAAACAGTACCTGCACTCATACCTGTACGAGATTATGAGCATGGCAGTATTAGAAAAAACAACTGAATATATCAATGGAATTATCGAGAAAGAAGCTGCAGCAAGAGACTGGGGAGTCGGGCCGTTCCTGAGCCCTGGTTCGGTTCATGGCTGGGAGTTGACCGATCAGGCAGTGCTTTGCAGCCACCTGGCACTTGATAAAATTGACGTGAGTTGCACAGATGATGGTGTTCTCAGGCCATTCAACAGCCTATCGTTTGTCGTCGGCATAGGCCCCGGCTACGCTGAAAGAAAAATCAGTTCTCCCTGCACCGTCTGCCAGAACCGGGACACCTGTACTGAATCACCCCCCCAGGCCCCATTAGATTTAAACGGTGATTAATTCTCAACCCGTCCCATGACCTGCAGCAATTTTTTAATATATTTTAACGGTATGTTGTCCGGTAAAAGATCGGAAATAAAGGAAAAGTTGTTATGGATACGGTTGATGTAGGCAAAAGCATCCTTGAGAATCAGGTTGTGATCGTAGACCAGCGAGATATCCTCATCGATACTCACCAGTTTTATCTCACTGGCAATGCCTCCGGCAGACATACGGATATTGTCCCCAAAATGAATACCAAGCATGCCGAAGGCGATCATCCTGCCGTAGGGTGTTCTGTCCACATTGTCAAAGGTTTTATACTGAACGAAGTTGATCGCCTTTCTGATTCCCAGAGAATGTCGTGCGCAGCGCCTGGCTGCATCATGGCGGGTTTCATTTTCACCCAACATGGCAATGGGAAGTGACCAGTAATCTTCAAACGGGTGGTATTTTCGCTTGACAATTGCAACCGAAATCGCCCCCTGACGCGAGATGTTCAGGATTGAGCAGGTTACCACCAGGCCGATCTGGGCTCTTATGTATTGACTTTTAAGACCGCGCAGCATTCCCGGGCTATGTTCGGCAAGTACTTTTTCAGCAGTATCCCGATCGCCGGCAGGTACAGGTTTGGCGAGAAAACTCATACGCTCGCCAAGAGAATCCTTGATGTCATCCCAGTTCATCTGGATCCAGACATACAGGTCGCCCGTTGTCCGGTTCGGAAACTTCTCGAGTAAATCATCGAGGTATGCCCCTTCTGCAAATGGCAGAAAGATTCGGTTGTACCATTCCTGTGCGACTTCATGCATTTCCAGTCTGCGCCCCAATACATCCTCAAGATAGTCGGTATAATGGTTTATAATGGTGAGGAGCAAACGGTATGACTGCGGCCGGGTGAGCTTGATGTCAAACCCCTTGCCAAGCTGGTTTAACCTGGTCGCTTCGAGAAACTTCACGTGTTCCTGGATTTTGTAACGATCCTTGATTGTCAGTTCTTTTGTCAAAGGGACATCGATATGGTATTCGGTAACCTCCGCATCAATGTAGACCTGCCCTCTTGTTTTAGCCACAGAAACACGATGATGTCCATCCCTGACAAAATAGTAATCCCCTATCTTGAAAACAGCTATGGGCGGCAGCGCTTTATCCTGCTGCATGATCGAATCGATAGCCGACCAGCGTGACTGCAGTTCTGCCTTCTTGGGCAGAAAGTCTTTATCAAAATCTTCATAGCGCGCTTCACTGCCGATAATATTATCCACAGGAATTTCTCTAAGACCGATATAGTGCTCGTTTTTTGCCTTGGTTATTTCAACAATACTTCCGAGATCAGGAAGATAATCATCTTGCTTTTTCAGCTTTTTATATACTGATTTAAAAAAGGACCTGAAAAGTGCGTTATTGAAATTGCTGACCGAAGATGTGTTTGATACCATGCCTGCCTGTATAAGTAATGTTATGAGTTAAAAGGTATGCTCCAGCAACCCTGTTAACCCCATCAATATTCAAATTTATAATACTCATAACCGTTAATGATCTCTGTTTGATCATGTTTAATCGTTCGGACATTTTGACAATAATTCAGATGAACATGTCCATGAAGATGGTATTTGGGTTTATAGTTTTCAATGATACTGCGAAAAACCTTAAACCCACGGTGGGGTCCTTCCAGATCGCCTAATTTATAAGCCGGAGCATGCGTGACGAGTATATCGATTTTGTTCTTGTGCAACCAAAGTTTCGGCACAAGCTTCAGAAATCTTAGTTTCATCCCCAGTTCAGAATATTGGTAGGGGCCTGGTTTATACCGCATGGATCCTCCCAGGCCAAGAATTTTAATGCTATCATGAACGACAATTCTGTCATCTAGTATCTTCCAGCCGGGAGGGGGCATTTCTACAAACTGTTCATCATGATTCCCGGGTACACAGTAGCAGGGAACATTCAGCATACTGATGATAAATTCGAGATAATCAAGCGGCAGATCCCCACAGGAAATCACCATGCTGATGTCGGCACAGGTCCGATCATCAAAGTGGTCATAGAGTGCAGGAGATACCGCATCTGAAATTAACAGAATTTTCATTTCACTTTATAAAACCAGATAAACAGTATTTCAATCCCTGTTTGCATACGGTTTCAAAATGCTGCCATTCTTCCATGGTTTTGGTCTGGTTGGGTAACGAAAATGTTTTGCAGCCCAATTCTTCCCAGCAACAGTGGTAAAAAAGCTATTGGCCTGTTGACCGACTCTCGATTTCCCTTATAATGTTCGTTAGGATATGGTATATTCATTTTCCTGGTAAAAGTCTTCAACGGGGAAGAAAATAATATCCGAATTAAAAATGACTTGACAATCCAGCTCCAATTGGGAATTAATATAGACCATATTGAATACGTATTCAAGCATCATTTGTTAATAACTGAGTATATCGTCTAACTGAGCTGAGCCTATATGCTGATTCGACCTTTTTTTTCATCACCTGATAACCATCAAAAACAAGACTGGTGGTTGCCCGGGTTAGATTTGTTCCGATCATTGTAATTTTAGTTATCAACGCCTTTCGCCGCAAAATGTGGCGATTGAATAAACAATAACCTGAAACAAACAAGGAGGGGTAACGTGAAAATTAAGAAGCTATTAGGCTTAACAACATTGGCATTGTTCCTGTTAAGTCTGACGATTGGTTTGCCGGCGATAGCCGCTGAAATGCCGTATGGCCTGAAGGAAGGGATGCCCTACAAGGGAACCAAACTGACATTCCTTGTCCATAACGCTGCCCAGAGTCAAGCACAGGCGAAAAGAGTTGAGGAGTTTACCAAACTCACCGGAATTGAAGTTGACTTTTTAATGGTTCCGTATCCCAGCCTGCGTGAAAAGATCACCGCAGATGCGGTTGCAGGCAGTGGTGACATAGACCTCTATTGCTTTCTGGACGGATGGGGTCCTTCAATGACCGGATTCCTGACGCCACTCAACGACTATTTGAAAGCTGACGCTGTAGATCTTTCAAAAAAACTTCCTCCCGCATACATCAAAGGCGGTACCTATGAAGATGTTACCTATGGAATACCCACCCGCGGGCATCCGCAACTACTCCTTTACCGGACAGATCTCTTTGAGCAGGCTGGCGTAACACCCCCCAAAACCTGGAAAGAGCTCATCGCCGCTTCCCAGGCCATCAAAGAGAAGACCGGCAAAGAAGGAATTGCCATGTATTACGGGAAAGGCAACAGCGGACAGAACCTGTTCCTGTGGTACTCTTTTCTTAAAAGTGCTGGTGCCGATATATTTGATGACAAGATGATGCCAGCCTTCAACAGTGCTGCCGGTATTGAAGCAACACAGTATTATGTTGATCTGCTGCTCAAGTACAAGGTCGCTTCACCCGGTTCGAAGGCATTCAAAGAGTATGAAGCCTCTCAGGCCGTTGCTCAGGACAACGCAGCCATGGTCATCGTCTGGTGGTGGCACTATGGCGTATTGACTAACCCCGAAAAAGCAAAAGAAGTCGTTGCCAAAAACATCAGCTTTGCACCGGTCCCCGCATGGGAAGGAAAAGGCAAGGCAACACTGGCACTCTCCATGCCAATAGGTATCGCCCAAGCATCCAAGAATAAAGATGCCGCCTGGGAATTCCTGAAATGGATCACTAACCCGGATCTTGAAAAGGCCAATTTCCTTGATAAAAGCGATCCCAAAACCATAACCATTGTTGTCGTTCAAAAAGATAACCTGGTTGATCCGGAAATCAACAAAGTGTCAAATGGAATGCATGCAGCTGCGGCCGAAAGCCTGGCGGTAAGTGATACACTGCCGATGATTCCGGAATGGCCTGAGGTCATGAGTTCCCTGGAAGTCGCCATCAGCAATATCGCTGGTGGAGCTGACACCAAGACTGAGATGGATAAAGCGGCAAAAGAAGTAACCGCTATCATGAAACGCTCTGGTTATTGATAAGAGACCAGAACTGGGGAGACAGTTTTAGAATCTGTCTCCCCAGCACCATTAAGATGTACATATCTCACGAATTGGCATCTATTGGAGACTGATTCCATCAGCACATCGCTAAACTGCATTCTCAACACCTGACCAGGTTCAGATTGATAAAGGCCTATTTCGCTTTCTTCCTCTATACCAGGGTATGAAAGACAGGAGAGGAATATAATGCATACCGTGCAGCATAAAAGGTGGCCACGTCATGGATAACCGTGAAAAATACGTAAAATGGGTGTTGATGACACCTACCTTGCTGATTCTTGCAGGCACGACACTTTACCCGTTTATTTACTCATTTATTACCAGTTTTCGTCACTGGAAGTTAACAAGATCACCCGTGCCCGGCGGATTCGTCGGCTTTGACAATTACATCAGGGCATTCAGTGACGCAAGCTTCTGGAACAGTGTCTGGGTAACGATCCTGTTTACCGTCATATCGGTAGTGTTATCCATGGTTATCGGGCTGGCAATCGCCATTATCCTGGAGCGTGCGACAAAGCTTAACATCTTCATGAAATCACTGTTGATCTTTCCCTTTGCCATGGCTCCTGCCCTGAAAGGTTACTCGTGGCGATTCATGTTGAATCCGGATTACGGCATAATCGATGCTTTCATAGACACTATATTTCCCTTCATGTCTGAGATTGTCTGGCTTGGAGAACCATACTGGGCTGTTTTCTGGCTGGCCATGACTGAGATCTGGGGGTGGGCTCCTTATATTGCGCTGGTATTCATTGGAGCACTTGGAGCTCTGCCCCGCGAGACGCTCAATGCGGCACGGGTGGACGGGGCGAGCACCTTTCAGGTATTCTGGTATATCACCCTGCCTCAACTCAAGCCGATTATCATCATGGTTGGTCTGCTCAAGACCATTTTCAGTGTAAAAATGTTCGATCAGGTCGTTACGTTGACCGGAGGAGGACCTGGCCGCTCAACAGAAACGCTGAACTACTATGTTTATAACCAGGGATTCAAGTTTTACGATATGGGCTATGCCTCGGCATTGGCCTACATACTGGTTACGACAATGTTTATTTTTGCCTTTATTTACGTGCGCTTTCTGATGAAGGGGGAACAGAGCTGATGGCTATGACACGCGACGAAAAATTCTGGGGAGGAGTTCGATGGCTTGGCTTTGGAGGCACCTTTCTTTTTATGGTTTTCCCTATATTCTGGATGGTCATAACCGCTTTCAAGGTAGCCAGGGATGCCTACTCCACAAAAATATTTTTTACCCCAACACTGAACAACTTTATTTCTATCTTCCAGGATCCTTATAATTTTGGGCCGCTGCTGTTTAACAGCCTTGTTGTAAGTTTTTTTACCGTTGCTATCGCGATTCCGGCGGCAACATGTGCCGGATATGCCTTCAGTCGCTATCAATTCAAAACGAAAAACGCACTGATGGTGGCAGTTCTCAGTTCCCAGTTTGTACCGCCTGTTGTCGTTGTACTACCTTTTTTCACCCTGTTCAGGACCCTGCACCTGTTAGACACACAATTGGCGCTTATCATACTGAACCTTTCTTTTGTGCTGCCGTTTGCTGTCTGGATGATAAAGGGATTTGTCGACGCATTACCCGCCGATATCGAAGCGGCAGCCGTAGTAGATGGCTGTAATCGTTTCCAGGTCCTGCGCCACATTACCCTGCCACTCATCATGCCCGGTGTTGTGACCAGTGCTGTGTTCGGATTTATCCAGAGCTGGAACGAGTTCCTCTTCGCCTTAATCCTTACCAATAAGGAAGCTGTAACTCTCACGGTGGGGCTCATGGGACTGCACACGGACAAGGGAATCCTCTGGGAACATATGGCAGCGGCAGGAATGTTGATCATGGTACCGATTTTCATCCTGTCTCTCACGATCAGAGAGTACTTTATTGAAGGTCTGACCATGGGAGCTGTAAAATAGAGCTGCCTTGATCAGTTGACCGCTCCTACTTAAAAAACAGTACTGTTGCAGACCGGGCTTAACAAACCCGGTCTGCAACAGTAACTATGCCCTGTACTTGCGCATGAACAAGATACATGCGACTACAAGGAAGACGAATATGAAACACCTGCTCCTACTTCTTATAGCATTGTGTATCGGCGGCCTTCTTCCTGTTCAGGGCGCGATCAACACACAGTTGGGAAAAATCCTCAACCACCCGATGCAGGCCACCTTTGTCTCATTCTTCGGTGCACTGATTGCAATTGTCATTTACCTTGCAATTGCACGACCGGAGCTGCCTTCGCTTGCAACCTTGAAAACAACGCCCCTGATAAACTTCTCCGGAGGTCTTTTTGGGGTTGTCTTCGTCACTGCTATCCTTATGGTCACTCCCCAAATAGGTATTGGCAATACCATCGTCGCTGCCATTGTCGGTCAGCTGATTGTTTCAATATTCCTGGACCATTTCGGCCTGCTCGGTCTTGACCGGTATCCAATCAATACATACCGGGCCCTTGGCTGCATCGGCCTGGTCCTCAGCCTCTGGCTGATCCAGAAGACTTGATTATTTCTTTTAAAAACAATCTTAACAAAGACATCTGATCTCTTCGTAAAAAGAGGTGGAAACGAAAACGACATATGGATCTCTGGAGTCGTCTTCTAGGCTCTTGCTCCATATCAACATTCAACTTGTTTTAGCCGCCATTCGGTAGTACATTCGCAGCCGAAATATCCGTCTTGCACCCCATGTACATAATGCTATGGCCGAGATAGATCGGCTCTTTGATGTACTCTTTCGCTCTATGTAAGCAGAGAGGAACTTAGCTTGAGGAGCAGTTACTATAGCAAGCGGGATAAACTACTCCTCTAGAGCGCTCCTGTACCAAAGGAATCATGGAAAAGAGCTATCAGCTCCGATTTTGCCTCAAAGCCAACCCCTGGAATATCGGTAAGCCCCACTCTGCTTTTTTGGATCGGATTGTTGTCAGCAAATCCACCAAAGGGCTGGAAAATACCGGGATACGATTCGTTTCCCCCCAACCCCAGGCCAGCGGCGATGTGGAGTGCAAACTGGTGACCACCATGCGGAATACAACGCTCAGGGGACCAACCATGCTCTGCCAGGACATTGAGCATGCGGAGGTATTCGACAAGTCCATAGGCAAGAGCAGGATCCATCTGGAGGTAATCTCTATCGGCTCTCAGACCTCCATACCGAAGTAAATTGGCAACATCCTGGTGGGAAAAGAGATTTTCCCCTGTTGCAAATGGTGGTGCATAGTCACCGGCCAATTCGGCCTGCAGTGCATAGTCCAGCGGGTCACCGGCCTCCTCGTACCAGAAAAGTTTGAGCGGTTCAAGTTCGCGACCATAGGCACGTGCCGTGGCAAGGTCGAAGCGACCATTCGCATCAACTGCCAGACGACTGCCGGGAGGTTCACTGCCATCTCCATACCCCTCCAGTTCCCTGAGGACCACCTCTATACGCTTCATATCATCGGCCAGGGAGACACCGCCAATCTTCATCTTGATGACTTCATACCCCTGTTCCAGGTAACCGCGCATTTCCAGCACCAGGGCGTCCTCACCTTTACCCGGGTAGTAGTAGCCGCCGGCAGCGTAGACGAATGTATCCTCTTGAGCCTTTTTCTTTGCAAAGCGTTCTGCCAGCAAATGATGTAGTGGTTTTTCCTCTATCTTTGCCACCGCATCCCAGACCGCCATATCAAGAACCCCGACAGCCACCGATCTCTCACCATGGCCACCAGGTTTCTCGTTATGCATGAGCGTATCCCAGATCTTGAAAGGATCCAGGTTCTCACGCTGATCATCGACAAGGCTGGCGGGATCAGCCTCCATCAGCCGGGGAATAAATCGCTCTCGCAGCAGGCAACCCTGGCCGTAACGGCCATTGGAATGAAATCCATAACCAATCACGGGCCTGCCCTCTTTAACTACATCGGTGACGATGGCCACAATGGAGACCGTCATCTTGCTGAAATCGATATAGGCGTTTTTGATATCAGATGCTATGGATACGGTCTTTTCCTTAATCTTTGTAATTTTCATATAACCTTAATCCGAAAAAAAAGGGTGGTAGATCTCTTGCCCTCTCCATGGTCGGCAGCTGATCTTCAGCCCCGTTCAGCCAACTCAGCGATAACCAGGTCGGTAAAGGAAGTCGTTGTTTCCTGGCCACCAAGATCAGGTGTGAATTTACCATTGCCCGTTACCGTTTCAACTGCTTCCATCAGCATATCACCAGCCTGCTGTTCACCCAGGAACTCGAGCATCATCTGGACAGACCACAGTGTGGCAATCGGATTTGCTATCCCCTGGCCGGCAATATCCGGCGCAGAACCGTGGACTGGCTCAAACATTGAGGGGTATTTCCTCGAAACATTTATGTTAGCCGACGGGGCAATACCAATCCCTCCGGCTATTGCCGGGCCCAGATCAGAGAGTATGTCGCCGAACAGGTTACTGCCAACCACAACATCAAACCAGTCTGGGTGGAGAACAAAATTGGCGGTAAGGATATCAATATGATACTGGTCACAGGTTAGTTCCGGAAATTCAGCTGTAACTGCTCTGAATCGCTCGTCCCAATAGGGCATCGTATAGCGGATGCCATTTGACTTGGTCGCCGAGGTGATATGTTTTGCCGCTCGTTTCTGCGCCAGTTCACAACCAAATCGAAAAATCCGGTCCACACCTGTCCTGCTGAAAACAGTCTCCTGGACGACCACTTCCCGCTCGGTCCCCTCGAAGAGTCGACCGCCAATGTCCGAGTACTCACCCTCGGTGTTCTCCCTGACGACCATGAAATCAATATCATCACTTGCCCGGTTGGCAAGGGGGGAAGAAACGCCTTTGAGAAGTCGTACCGGCCTCAGGTTGACATATTGATCAAACAGCCGCCGGATCGGCAGCAGCAGCTCCCAGAGTGAAACATGGTCAGGGACAGAGGGAGCCCCAACAGCGCCGAGCAGGATTGTATCGAAACCACTGAGTTGTTCAATACCATCATCGGGCATCATCACGCCATGCTCAAGATAATACTCACAGGAAAAAGGAAATTCTGTATATGTGATTGAAAAATCAAACTTTTCTGCCAGAACATTTAAAACTCTGACACCTTCAGGTATCACTTCTTTACCTATCCCATCTCCTGGAATTAATGCAATCGTATAGTTCATCAAAACACCTCGGTTAAAAATGTATGCAACTCATCGGTTTTATACTACCTCAATTACCGCGTCGATATCTTCTTGTCAAACTCCTTAGCGATCAACAGCTGAAAACGTTTCCTTGAATTCCGGGCGTTTTGCTTTCAAACCTGCACCAAAAGGATTCACAAAACCTTAAACCGGGCAGGATTTTCTAAGAGTCAAATATTTTCTGTGAAATTCCTGAATGTTAGAATTGTTACTCTATCAGAAATTTCCTGTTGATGTTTATACCTCAGTGTTTATAAACTTGGTATGAAATCCTTTTTCCATCGAGCAAACACTTTTACCAGGTAAAAAGAGCAGAGAGGGCATGGACCGAGCTTACCGTATTCAGGCATTACTCTTCGACTTTGACGGCACCTTAACCGTACCGGGGGCTATTGACTTTAATCTCATCCGCCGGCGAATTGGTTGCCCGGCCGACACACCGATCCTGGAATTTATCCAGGCCCTTCCCGTTGACTCGCAACGTCAAAAGGCCCTTGCTGAGGTTGATGATCTTGAAATGGCGGCGGCCAGAAAAGCAAAGCCCAATACAGGAGCAGAGCAGGTGATTGCCGAACTGCACGACCTCGGAATCAGGGTCGGTCTGATAAGTCGCAACACCAGGGCAGCAATAGAGTGTGCGCTTAGCTATTTTGAACACACCTCCATCGACGATTTTGACCTGGTGATATCAAGGGATGATCACATTGAGCCAAAACCTGAGCCAGATGGGATTTTATACGCCGCTGAACATTTTTCCGTTCCACCCGAAGAAATTCTAATGGTCGGTGACTTTGTCTTTGATGTGGATGCGGGAAGTCGTGCCGGGGCTCTCACAGCCTTTATTACCAATGGAGATATGCAGGCTGTCCCGGAAAACTCAGGTTTTGTCATTCACCGACTGGCCGAGCTGCTCCCCCTTGTCCAGATGGGAATTCCGCTTCAGGGCGGTAAGCTGCCCCAGCACCACCTGGATATGTTCCTGAATGAATTTGACTGTGCTGATGCGTCAGTGCTCAACTGGCCAGGGGTGGGCGAAGATACCGCCGCAGTGGACGTGAAGAACGAGGACGTGCTGGTCATCACCTCTGACCCAATCACCTTTGCCTCTGAATCCATTGGTGAATATGCGGTGCTTGTCAATGCCAACGATATTGCCACATCCGGGGGGACCCCGCGATGGCTGCTGACCTCGCTGCTTTTCCCGATTAACTCGACCGCCTCTGAGATTCGTTGCGTCATGGCGGAATTGGCCTCCGTCTGTGATCGTTATGATATAACCCTGTGCGGTGGTCACACCGAGATCACCGATGCAGTGATACGCCCGGTGATCACCGGAATGATGGCCGGCACGGTAGAGCGTGATCGACTACTGGACAAAAAACAGATGCGCTCCGGAGACCATATACTGCTGACCAAAGGTGTCGCAATTGAGGGTACGGCGATTATTGCCAGGGACTTCGAGGAGCAGTTGTCTGCGTTTGGAATAGATCAGGACACGATCAACAAGGCCAAAGGATTCATTTCCCAGATCAGCGTGATAGAGGAGGCGCGCATTGCTGCTGCCCATGATGGCGTCAAATCCCTGCACGACATCACCGAGGGCGGACTTGCCACATCGCTGGAAGAATTCTCCATTGCCGGAGAACATGGAATAGAAGTCCAGGTGACCCAGATCCCGATCCTTCAGGAAACTGAGGCCGTCTGTCTGCCTTTCGGCCTTGATCCTCTGGGACTGATAGGCTCGGGCAGCCTCCTGATCTGCTGCCGCCCAGATGTTTCAGAACCACTGCAGCAAAAACTCCAGGCTGCTGGAATTGACTGCACCCTTATCGGCATAGTGACAACAGACACTCCCGGGATCGTAGCCTTGGACGGTGAAGCGATTATCCCATGGCCCCGCTTTACAGTGGACGAAATCACCCGCCTTTTCTCATGACGGAACTACTTCATTCCTGCACCTCCTTTTACGACAATTATGAAGATCGTGAGGATGCGTTCAGGCAGCTGGTGGACTTCAAACTCGCCCGACGGTACGGAGGGCCCGCACTGTTCTGGAAAGATTTCAGCCATATCTCGCGCACTCTTCTCGTCTCCGGGGAAAATGATTTTATCGCCTATATCACCAGTAATCCCAGGGATTGCCTGGCCTTTGCCACCGCACGACAAGTCTTGATGGCCGCGTTCATGTCTGCAGGCCAGCCAGCAGGTGAAAAGGATATTCTCGAGACCGTGTCCCGCTTTGAACTTGCCGACCAGCTGAGTCAGCCTATCCGTACTTTATCCGGAGGTGAAACAGTTAAACTGGCGCTTGCCAAAACCGATGTGGCCATGGAATCATGCGATAAAACGGTAGTATCAAGCCCATTCACCTGGCTGTCGGCTGGAAACCGTCACCTGCTGGAAGAAATGGTCCAGCAGGGCGGCTCGTCGGGAAAAAAGATCTCTATTCTTGCTCTGCATGGAGAAGATGACCTCTCCCCTGCCTCACCTGAGAACCCTTTGAGGCTGCCCGACCCGGCTGGGATTCCCTTTTCAATAGAGATGTCCGGGGTAAGAATTCCTCTTGCCTTGTCATTGAATCCACTCGCCGCGGCCGTTCCCCATGCGACAATTGATGATACCTGCCTGGAGCTTGAGTCGCCCTGCCTGGTGAGTGGAGAAAACGGTCAGGGAAAGAGCCTGGCTGCTCGCGCTCTCGCCGGCTCATTGTCCTTCCAGGGATCGGCTGTTGTCAGAAGTGCCACGGTGGAAGGAGTTGCAAGCCTTCTGTTTCAGGATGTCCTCAGCCAGACCCTGTTGCGATCCTTTGACTCACTGGCCGCAACTCGACAGGACATAAGCAGGAAGGCAATTCTTGCCATCTACACCAGGATACAGCAGGAGTACACACTGGTTGTTGGTAGTAAACAGCTGGACAGGCTGGATCAGATCAACGATCCCGGCGAATTATATCATTCCCTGCTGGACATCAAAGCAATACTTGTCGCCGCGCGCCTTGCAGCTTCACCAGCAGCCCTCATTCTGGATGAACCGGATTGGGGCTTGAGTCGCCAGTCCAGTATCGGTTTTGTTTCTGCTGTATTATCAGTTGCTCATCTCCAGGGAACACCCGTTATCCTGATTTCACACAAGCCCTGGTGGCAGCCGGTCATACAGAGCTGTGTCTCGGTTTCAAGAGTAAATGCTGCGGAGACACGTGCTCCTGATGATCCTGTATTTACCGTTCATCTGGATAGACGAGAGGTCAAGCCGTGAACTGGAAGGCTAAAGCTCTCATCATCTGGACCCTTGCCATTCCAGCCTTTACCGGATTCCCAATGAACCAGGTCCAGGGTGAGTTGTTTCCCGGAGCGACGTATGGCTGGTTAATCTATGGTGCACTCGTATACACCGCAATTATTTTTCTTGCCGGGAAAAAGGTATTTAAACTTTCCCTGGTGATTGCCCTGACCATTGCTGTTCCCCTTGTCCTGCTCGGCACCTTGATCTCGACCATCGGTCAGCTCATAACTGGCTGGAGCCAGTCAAGTCCGGCCGATTACATCATCCATTACATCCGCCTGACGGTGACGATGCTCGTGGTAATCCCCCTGGCACTGTCAATGGTCGCGGTAATACCTTTTCACCTTCTGGAACAGCATCTTCTCCATAGCAGGCACGGTGTAAAGACAACTGAGAAGATGATCCTGATGTTCCTGAGAGTGTTCAGTCATATTTTCTATTTCGTGATTCCGAATATTCTTGAAGTCGTCAGAGAAGAAGGTATCCTGACGGGGAAAAGGTTCTTGACCCGGGGGAGCCAAAGAACGAGAGTACCTTTTTTTCAAAGGATCAGCGCGATGGTGAGGATGCTGGTCAATATCGGCGTAGATGCAATCTGTTCAGCAATACGGTACATACCCCTCTGGGCAGAAGAAATTTCCAGGCTTCCGGGAGCCACGAAAACAAAGCAGGACCCTGACACCACGGAAGACACTCAAAAATAATGGGGAATTGTATAAAAAAAGATGAGACAGAATAGAGAAATTAATCTTTTGTTTCGAGTTGGTATCATTGCCGCATTCAGCACCCTTGCTTTTATCGGCACCCTCATCATTCGCATCCCAATACCGGTGACCGGCGGATACTTTAATCTCGGCGACACCTTCGTCATGGCAGCCGCTCTTCTCTACGGCCCGCTGGTCGGCGGTTTAGTCGGGATGATTGGGCCAGCCGCCGCAGATGCGGTTGGTTTCCCCCAGTTTATTCTAGCCACAGCCGTGGTCAAGGGGTTTGAAGGGATGGTAGTGGGATTGATCGGCTGGAAAACCAATAGTGGCGGTATACGACAAATTACCGCACTTGCTGCTGGTATCGTCATCCTGGTGGCTGGTTACTATATATTTGAAGCACTTATCTACCCTGCCATTGCCACGGCAATTCCGTTTTTCGGGGTCACCGACGCAAAGGCCGCGCTGGCAGAAATTCCACCAAATCTGCTCCAGGGTTTCCTGTCTGCGCTGGTCGCCTATGGGATTTACAAAGTATTCACCCGCGGAGACCATTAAATTTATCTGGGTAGCTCAATTCAGAAATAATTTCCCGATGACCGATTGCGGACCAATCATCCAGAACTTATGGTATGGATATGGGAGGAATTATTCATGAGAAATCCTGATAAAGAACAGCTGGACAGCTTACTCTCAATCTTTTCCGGGTACCAGGTAGGCACCGTGCTGGCGATCCTGACGGCAATCCTGATCGCCACAATATACTTTAATCCCGCCTCTGCCATATACCTGATCATCCTGATCCTGGTTATCGCTGCGCCCTATTGCTTTATAACCAGATCTCAAAAAGACGAGTGGGACGATCAGCAATAGCAGCAAGCATAGAGCCTGACAGGTAGTCTATACTGATCGTAACCCCCTTCTAATCGCCTGCATCCAGCCATTCCATGATCAGTTTGTGGGAGATTGATACCCTGTACGGCATAATGTGAGGATTTTGTCTGATTTCATCTCTTGTAAACCAGCAGGCATCCTCCAGTTCATTTCTGTCGATACGAAGGGTTTCTTCTTTTGCCCGGGCGGTAAACCCCAGCATCAGGGAACTCGGGAAGAGCCAGGGTTGTGAATGCTGATATTCAACGCTCTCAATATCGATACCTACCTCTTCCTGAACTTCACGAACCACCGCATCTTCAATCGTCTCACCTGGCTCGACGAAGCCGGCGAGGGTAGAATACATTCCTTTACGCCACTCTTTCTTGCGGCCAAGCAAACAACGCTGTCCCGACGATATAAGCATGATTACTGCCGGGTCCATGCTTGGAAAATAATACTCCTTGCACGCTTCATTCCGGCAGACACGGACATGACCAGCTTCTGAGCTTTTTGTTTTGCTGCCACATTTACCGCAGTACTGATTTCTCTGATGCCAGTAGGTCATGAAGCAGGCGAGTGGTAACAATTGACTATCACGATTACCAAGCAGAGAAAGAACGGCTCTCAGATTTTGAAAGAGTCCATTTGTCCGTTGACGCACTGCTTCTGCAAGGTTTTCAGAATATATGTCTGTTGCGAAATAGGATGTTCCGTCATAGACACCCAGAAACATGAGCGCTTCGGTTGGACCCGACAGATCGACCAGGTACTTCCGGGTAAGGTAAATTGGTCTGGACTGATTGCTGTTGTCACACAAAACATTGGAATTATGTACTGGAATGATACGTGAATTTTCACCGTTGAGTGTGTCGATGATCCAGTTTTTATCACTTCTTAGCAGAGAAGATCGATCTATCCCCCCGGGTAACATGATTTCTTTTTTCATTCTGAAAGTAATATCCCTGTTTTACAATAAGACTTTGTAGACCTTAGCCAAAATATTCCAGGCCACCGAATCCTTCGGTTTGCCCGGTGCACCTGAAAAGTGTTTTCCAAAATGTGCGTTCTGATACTTATCAGATTTCTGGCTGTTCAGCCAACAAATCTCCTGCAACCCGCATAGGCCAGATCAAGGGGCCCAGCCTTTTCCAGGGCGCTTGTAATGATCGCAGACAACCGATGATCAACCCTTGTCATTTGAGGGAAATTATAGTAGGTGACAATGCTGTCCGACGACTATACAGGGTGCTGATCAGTCTCCAGGCTTAAAAACGAGTCTCTGCCAATACCGGGGGATAGTGTCCACGAAAGCAGTTTGAACTATGCAATCCAACAATCCAGCAAGACAGAAATACAGGAAGGATGTTGATGGCCTTCGAGCCATTGCCGTTTTGTCGGTATTTCTTTATCATCTCCAACCCGAGCTGCTTCCAGGAGGGTTTCTCGGGGTAGATGTTTTTTTTGTAATCTCGGGTTATCTGATCACCGGGATCATTGTCCGAGAGCATCACCAGCAGTGCTTTTCATTCTCCCACTTCTATGCCCGCAGGATAAAACGTATTTTCCCGGCCCTCTTTGTTGTTCTGGCTTTATCAGCATGTGTGGCCCTGCTGCTGATGACCCCGGAGAGTTATATCAACTTTATGAAATCGGGTCGGTATGCGGCCGCACAGCTCTCCAATTTTTTCTTCTCCCAGAAGGTTGATTACTTCAGTGAGGGCTTCTCAGCCCAGCCGCTCCTGCATACCTGGTCCCTCGGTGTCGAAGAGCAGTTTTACCTATTCTGGCCCTTGTTAATATACACTTGTTTCCGCTGCTTTCAGAGCCAGAAGACACCAGCGCTTTCACAACCGGGAACAGATAAGTCCTCAGGAAACCGACCCGCCTCCTCTGGGACTATGCAGAACATCACTGCCGCCCATCGTCTAGATTATAGAATTGGTGGTGTTTTTTTTCTGCTTGCGCTGATATCTTTCTGGATTTGTTATCAATTGACGACAACCAGCTATAACCTTGCGTTTTATATGTTCTATACGCGAGCATTTGAATTCTGCATCGGCGGCGGGCTTGCTCTCAATATTCTCCCAGCCCTCAAATCAGAAAGAGCAAATAGAGTCGCCGGAACGGCAGGTTTGATCATGCTCGGCTATAGTTTTCTTTTTATTGGTGAAGAGTATTCGGGCAGGTCATTCCTGCAATTTGGCGTTCTTGTCCCGTGCATCGGCAGTGGTTTAATCATTCACGCACATAACAGAAAAAGTGTGGCAAACCGCCTTATATCAACGAGGTTTCCAGTCTATGTCGGTAAAATTTCCTATTCCCTGTATCTCTACCACTGGCCGGTCATTATATTCTGGAAACTCTTCAGCAATCACCGGAGCCTGGAGGGACCGGAGTCTGTTGTCATTATCCTTGTCTCATTTCTTCTGGCAACACTGAGTTATTTTTTTATCGAACAGCCGGCAAGGAAAGGGTCATGGGCACATTGGAAAACAATCGTGTCGGCAGCTGTGATTATCCTGTTCTTTGCCTCCAGTTTCAGGATATTAGAAAATTTTGATGAATCGAAATGGAGAATAACCCGCTACGAGCAGGAAGGTTTCGAGAATTCCAATCACCAGGCTATCGGCTGCCGTAAAACAAGCAAAAAGGGAGTCAAATTTTATCAGTGCCAGGATTCCAATACAGAAGATACGCCTGTTTTAGCCCTTCTGGGGGACAGTCATGCCCCGCATTATCTCCAATCGGCAACCTCATGGGCAAAGAAAAACGGCTACAATGTAAAATACAGCGCGGTCCCTGGCTGCCCCATGGTCCTAGGTGACGTTTCAATTCACCAGACAGTATTTGAAGAGAAGTATACCGAAGTGTGCCAGCGGACACTGTCACTATTAGATCAAAACATCGTTGAAGACCCTCGTGTTGAGATCGTGATGATCGCCCAGCGTTATGATCTGTTTTATGATGGGAAAGGTTATTTAAACAATATCAGAATGATAACCTTCAAAGATGACAACGGCAGAGTCGTCGAAGATCATACAACCTATTATAAAAATCGGTTGTCAGAGACGGTAGAGATCATGAAAAATGCGGGTAAGAAGGTGATCATCCTCAAGCAGGTTCCCCTCAATATAGGGACCGACTCCTGCGATTGGCAGCCCCTTCTCTTCAACCTGCTCAACCAGGAGAAGAGTTGTGAGTTCGACTATGGATTTATTTCCAAATGGCAGCGACCAAGCATTGAATTTATCGATAACTTTATTCATGATCACGAGCTGCCAGTTTTTGATCCTGCAACGGTCATGGATAAACCCCATATGAATGGCACGAACCTCTATCAGGATGGGGATCACCTCAACTTGCATGGCGTCTATTATCTCATCCCATATGTTGAACAAGTGCTTGATAAACTTATGGCCGACGGGTCCGAGACCAAGAGCGAATAGTGATTGGAAATCCTGCGACTTAAACGTTTTCTTCAATGAAGACATCAAAAAACAGACACATCGAGGTTCCAGAAGCCAACCCTCGATATTTCGAGGGGCCAGAAAATACCGATGAAGGATAGCAGGATCTGGCGCCAGCAGGACAGGGATTTTTGCTGTATTTTTAAATTGTCTGATTCATTTGCTGCTGATCCGGAGGAGCTGTTATCTTTGTTTTTTGAAAGAACACTCCGGAAAAATCCTGGTAAAACGCTTCTTCTATACCGACCTTCTGTTGAAAATCCAGTAATGCCTCTCGAGCGCCTCTCAATAACCAGTCATCAAGTATCAGGTAACCTCCGATCTCCAGCTTGTGATAGAGCTGCTCGAGAACCGTCATGGTTGACCCATACATGTCACCATCCAATCGTAAAATTGATAGCTTACCGATATCGGCTGTCCGCAGGGAGTCTTCAAAGAACCCCTTGACAAATACTATGTTGTCTCCAAGAAGATCAAATTTTTTAAAATTCTGCTTTACCTCTTCCAGACTTATTGCCAGGTCTTTTCTATAATGATGTTTGGCACCTTTATCCAGAGGCCACTTATCTGCATCCGGAGGCGGCAGTCCCTCGAAGGAATCGGCTACAAATACTTTTTTATCGGTGTTGCCATGCGCCTTTAAGATGCCTGCCAGGTAAATTGTAGCGCCGCCACGCCAGACACCGGTCTCGATAATGTCACCGTCGATGCCCTGCTTGAGGCAATCCTCAGTACAATAGCGAAGCGTATCCAGCTTATGCTCACCGAGCATGGATATCTGTTGATCACGTATCTTTTGTTTGAGTACTTTCAGGTAGTTGTCTTGCTCTGTGTCCTTCTGAAACATGTAATCATCATGTTCTTTTACCCCATATTTTTTCGAGAATAAGGCTATCTTTTTTAACTTGTTTCTCTCGTACTTTTGTTGTTTGCGCTTTTTTCTGAACTCTGCAAAAGCTCCTATGATGCCCATACAATGTTCCTCCTGTCATGAAACTCGGTCTAGTCCAGCAATGTGGGCGTAACCTAAACGAGTATTGTACGCATGTAAATACTGTTTCTCTCAGGCATGTTCTCTAATAGTATTGATTTAAAAAACTATCAGGTATTAAAATTGCTGCTAAACAAACAGAGTGAGAAGAGAAGGGGTTGACCCTGAAAGAGAAATTGAATAGAGTCGCACAGAACGAAAACAAAGGTTGCGGAGTCATCATGATGTTACGAGCCTTGATCAATCTCTGTCTGTCATTACACAGTTTCCAAAAGGGAAAACACTCATCTCAATGATCAAAGAACTCATCAGGAAAACGCCGTTGCTGGGCCAATTCCTCGTATATCTAAGATACCAGGACTTCAAGAGAAAAATCAGACAAATTGACAGAAGAGAAGGTGGTCATCCTGTTGATGATTCGGGAGTTCCAATTCCTCCTGCAGAACTTCGTTACCGGGTACACGGCGACTTGAGTCAGAAAGCATTTCTCAATGTCGGCCGACAGGTGGCAAGAGATATACAAACGTGTACCGAGCATGTCGGGGTGCAATGGTCCTCATTTACTGACATTCTCGATTTTGGCTGCGGCAGTGCTCGGGTTATCCGTTGTTTTCTTGCAGAGGATAGGGGGAAAAAATTCACCGGAATAGACATTAACCAGGAGCTGGTTGACTGGTGCAAAACCAATATCAGCGGAGTCACCTGGAAATTGACCCCATCTCGTCCCCCGACAGACCTGGCAGATAACAGCTTTGACTTTATCTACGGTATCTCGGTGTTCACTCACCTTGACAGAGACCTCCAAACGCTCTGGCTGAAAGAACTTGACCGCCTCATCCGGCCAGGCGGTATACTCTTGCTGACGGTCCATGGTGCAGCCTATGTCCGTCATATCAATCTAGGAGCACAAAAAAGAGAAGAGCTGAAGGAAAAAGGATTTCTCTATCTCACCGGTGTCACGGGCAAATGGAAGCTCGATGGTTTGCCGGACTTCTATCAGACAGCAATCCAGACCACCGAGCAGGTACGTCAGGAGTGGGGTGAGCATTTCGACATCTTAGACCATTTTGAAGGCGGAATCAACAAGCTCCAGGACGCTGTATTGTTAAGAAGTCGTTAATAATCATGCAAAATTTTTCTGGCCATTGTTTGAGCCCTGCTCCCGAAAAATGCGACAAGCATTTTGACCTTGAACTCAGTTCGCTTTTATGTAAATAGTTATTCAGCTGCAGCCTGAGGAAGGCATTACCTTTTATCAGTACGTAAATCCCTAAAAATACACCATTACCAGTAATCGAATTAAGGAATGACCATATCAAACGCTGATCTGAACCGATCCCTGGAGCAGAAAACAAACTTTGAGGAACTGCTCCTGGATATTTCAGCGCTCTTTATCAATCTTCCCGTCAACAGAATTGACGCGGTTATCGAGAATACGCAGCGCCGCATCTGTCAGTGTCTCGACTTTGATCTTTCTGCCCTGTGGCAGTGGTCAGACAAAAACTCACACATATTGACGGTAACGCATCTCTACAGCCCAGCGGAGGGCCCTGAACACCCGGTTGACATAGATGCTTCACAGACTTTTCCGTGGAGTCTACAAGCAGATGCTTGCGGGAAAAACCCTTGCAATCTCCAAAGACGATTTGCCGGAAGAGGCTTGTCTTGACCAAGAAGCACGACTTTCTTTCGGGGTCAAATCATCGGTTGTTATACCCCTTATTGCCGGTGATGAGCCGATTCTTGGTGTCCTCACGTTTGACACACTTCACAAGCATTGTTCCTGGAGTCGAGAATGAAGTGGGGCGTCTCAAACTTGTGGCGGAAATATTCACCAACGCTCTTCTTCGACAGCACTCTGAAAAAAAACTGATCGAAAGTGAAGCAAGGCTTTCGCTGGCAGCTGAATCAGCTGAAGCCGGGATCTGGGAACTCGATTGTTCAACCGGAATATTCTGGGCGACAGACAAAGCATGTGAGATCTTTGGGTATAATCCTGATGAAGTTGTCACCATGGAACGTTTTGAGCAGTCAGTGCACCCTGAAGATCTCACATCGGTCAGACAAAACTTTTCAACTTCTATAGAAAATCGACAAAAACTGCTAGTTGAATATCGCATCATCAGCGATAAAGACCAACCGACCTGGATCTGTTCGAGAGGTCGGCCCTATTATAGCGGCGATGGCAACACAACACGTATGTTCGGCATTTCCATCGATATCAGTGAGCGCAAGAATTTAGAAGAACAGTTGAAAATCAAACTGGCGGAAATAGAACAGCTCAAACAGCAGCTTGAACAGGAAAATTGCCTCCTGCGGGAAGATCTCAAGACTGAACAGGGTTTTGAACATATCATTGGCCAGAGCAAAGCATTCAGAGCTGTGCTTCGCTCCGCCAGGCAGGTCGCTTCTACCCCTGCAACGGTATTGCTTTTAGGTGAAACGGGAACGGGCAAAGGTATTGTTGCTCAGACCATACACATGATGAGTGAGCGTCGATCCAAACCATTTGTAACCGTCAACTGTTCCGCCCTGCCCCATGATCTTTTTGAAAGCGAGTTGTTCGGTCGCGAAAAAGGAGCTTTTACCGGTGCTCATACCATGCAGGCAGGACGCTTTGAGGTTGCCAACCACGGAACAATCTTTCTCGATGAAATCGGTGAAATGAGCCTCGACATGCAGGTCAAACTCCTGAGCGTACTCCAGGACGGTAAGTTTGAACGTCTGGGCAGCCCTAATCCGATCAAAGTCGATGTCAGGGTGATCGCGGCAACGGCTCGTGATCTGAAAGAAGATGTCAGGAAAGGACGTTTTCGTGAAGATCTCTACTATCGGCTCAAAGTATTTCCCATCACCATACCGCCACTTCGACAACGAAGAGGTGATATCGTCCTCCTTGCCCAGCATTTTATTGAAAAATACTCACGCAAAATGGGGAAAAAGATCAAATCGATTCCCAAACGATCCCTGGATAAACTGCAGAATTACTCGTGGCCCGGTAATGTAAGAGAACTTGAACACCTGATAGAAAGAAGTATCATAATCAGCCCAGGCAACAGCCTGGTTATCGGGGAGCAGCTTCTCCCCGGTAAAAATGATTCGAAACATCGTTTTATCAAAGATCTCTCATCTCTTGAGCACGATCATATTAAAAATGTTCTCAGTTTGACACACTGGAAAATAGAAGGACCGGGTGGCGCCGCCTCACTTCTCAATATCCATCCGAGTACCTTACGTTCAAAGCTAAAGAAGTTGAAGATCAAAAGACCCTCCTGACACCCTCGGTATTTCGCAGATCCGCGAATATTCGTGGGATGATATCTTTCCCTTGACCGTTCTGACGAGCATACCAATCTGGAAACCTCACATTTTTAACCACATATGCACATTGTTCCATATGATTGAAGATGGCCCGATATTTGCTGTACAAACTTCTGGGAGAACTCTGAACAATCAGTCCAAAAACAGTTTTAATCGAAATCGTTATAATCCTTCCACCAGGTAAGTATCGATGGCCTTGCAGGACACATCTAAAACGGATTTGGGTTTCCAGACTGCCGGTCAACATCTATGGCTGGATCACATTGAACGCCTAGCCATCTCTGGAAGACCTTTTTTAAACCAGGTCGAGGACCGCTCGATAACTGGCCTTTCACTTACCCCACATGCCCTATTGATGACACTGTCCAGAGGTGAGGTATACGACAGGGAAATCTCCGCTAAAATCGAGGATGGTCTCTGTGGTGAGACTTTGGCTGTAGACTTGATCATAGAGGACGCATGCGCTGCTGCTGACCTAGTAAGGGGTATCTTTGACAGCTCCGGCGGAAAGGACGGTTGGGTCGCACTTCCCGCCTCTCCACTGAATCTGGCTGAACCGGAAGGGCTGAAAAAATCGACTATCGCATTGTATGCAAGGCTCAGCCGCCCGAATATACTTATTTCCATCCCTGGTCTACCAGAATATCATGAGCTCATCAAGGAACTCGTAACCGCAGGAATTCCAATCAATATATCACTGATCTGCTCGAACGACCAATTCATGACTGTTGCTGAAGCATATGTTCGTGCAATCGAAGAACGTATTAAAAAAGGACGTAATCCTAATGTAACTGTCTTTATTTCCATTTCAGTCTCTCAACTATCCGACGCACTATCAGAGGATATGACCAGGGAGACAGCGGTCGCGGTAAGTCTTGCTGAAGCAGCAAAGATTTACAAAGCAATGCGCCGACTGCAGGCGTCCCAGAGATGGAGACGGACCGACAAGGCCGGTGCCCGATTCTTACGTCTGATATGGGTAAACTCGGTAGATGAACCAGCAACAGATCCTGTGTACGACAGAGCCGACCTTTTCTTCGCCCCTCACACCGTAACCTCTCTGTCGGCATCTTCTCTGGGCAAACTTCTCAATGGCCAATACAGTCTGGTTGCAATATCGACAAACAGTAATGATACCGGAGAGAGGCATACCGGCGTGGAGAAGAACAAAGTCAATGTCGAGTCTCTGTCAGTCAGTCTCCAGAAAGAGTTGGTTGAACGCCAGGTAAAAACGTGGATAATGATGCTTGATATGCTCGCGCATAGAAGTGCCGCTCTTGTAAGAATTAAACATAATTACTGAAGGAGAATAGCTATGAGATTATCTCTACACATCCTAATTGTTCCAATCCTGCTGGTTCTGGGTCTGTCCCCCCTGGAATCCAGGGCAGCAAGCCCGCCGATTGATCCTGCCGCAACTGAAATTATTAAGCGAATGACCGATTATCTTGGCAGCCTGGAACAGTTCAGTGTACATACGCAGAACACCCTTGAAGACCTGATTTCCTCTGGCCACAGAATTGATCTTGATGTCTTCGCAAAGGTGATCATCAGCCGGCCGAACAAAATTCGCTCGGAGCGTAGAGGAGCCGAAATAGATCAGATTTTCTACTACGACGGCAAGAACGTGACTTTGTTCAATCCGAGTTCTAATGTCTATTCAACGGTCGAGGCGCCAGATTCCTTCTATGGGCTGTTCAAATTCCTCTATGAATCACTCGGGTTGGGCCTGCCGATATCAGATCTGATTCTCGATGACGCTTATCAACTTTTAATGCAGGATGTGTCGCTTGCACAACAAGTTGGAACGACATATCTCAGTGGAGTCAGATGTGACCACCTGCTTTTCAGTCGTCCCGGCGTTGATTTCCAGGTATGGGTCAGCGAGGGAGACAAACCACTGCCGCTCAAATATGTTGTCACAGATACAGCAACCCCGACTCGATTGAGTATAACCACCCGGATGAACGATTGGGACATAGACCCGATTATAGACGATTCCCAATTCTCCTTCGTTCAACCTGAAGGGGCTCAGTCGATTGAATTCATAACGTTCTGAATCAATTATCAAGGAGAAATCAGATGATTACGATACTGAAGAATATCGGCATTCGCGATATTACTTGCTTTATCGACTGTTGTCGACATCCCGATTCTGCCGGTAGAGCTGGTACCTGATGCAGAGGCGATTTTTGGCGTCCGCCGCAGAACCGCTCGTCGAACTGCTGTGGTTGCCTATTCCGCCGGTGCAGCTACGGCTACAGCAGCAGCTGCAGCAAGCCAACAAGCGGCCGCCGCCCCCGAGCAACCGGCGCTCCTCCCAGCAACCTGCTCCGCCCCTCAGCCAGTTTCAGCCGTGCCGATCGGGACCGTCGTTGACTACCCTACCAGGCAGGGTGCACCCCGGTTACGGTTGGCAACGTAAAATATCAGGAGTGTGCTGGCAGTTTCTACAGGACGGCGTTCCAGGGCAACAACCTCGTCTATGTCGTCTCGGAAAAACCATTGTGAAAAATTCCACACGGGGAAAGGGTTTTATGAAAACAATAAGAATATGGTACATATATTATAGTTTTATATTTTTGCTGGCTATTATTTTTGTTCCGGCAATCGGACTTGCACAGGAAGAAAATGCAGCAAAATCAATCCTGAAAGAAATGTCAGAATACATAACCAGTCATTCATCAATTGAACTCACCTTTGACAGTGACATCGAAGTTATCACCCCACAACTTGAAAAACTGCAGTTTACCAACTCCGGATCAGCATTGCTGAGCCGCCCGGACAAGCTATACGCTCACCGGCTGAGCAGTCATGCCGATGTATCTCTCTTTTTCGATGGTAAAACAGTAACTGTCTACGAAAAACAGGAAAACGGTTATGTGCAGTTCGATGCACCAGGCAGCATCGACCAATTGCTCGAATCACTCAGAGAAGGAGATGGTGTCGCCCTGCCGGGAGGCGACTTGCTCCTGTCAAATGTTTATGAAGTGCTGATAGCAGAGGCCCTGGAGGCCAAATATATCGGTCGGGGTTTTATTGGTGGACGCGAATGTGAGCACCTCGCCTTTCGTAATTTTGATACGGACTGGCAGATCTGGGTAGAAACAGGCGACAACCCCATTCCCTGTAAAATGGTGGTCACCAGCAAGACCATGAACAGCGCTCCTCAGTATACGCTCCATGTCAAGAGCTGGAACGCAAACATTACACCGAACCAGGATTCGTTTGTTTTCACACCACCAGCCGGGGCGCAGGAACTGGGCCATGACGCTCTTATACGGTTCGATGAACTGCCCCCCGACACAACTGAATGAGGAACACAATGAAAAAGATTAAGAAAAAATATATACTTCTGTTGATCCTGGTGGCATTCGGGTTGAGCTTGAACGTAGAGTTCACCACACTTTTTGAAAAAGAGCTGTTCTCTACCGCAGAAGCTATCGTGGGAAGACCAGCCACACCGGTAAGTTATGCTGGTGTGGCCAGGCGGTCCCCGGTTGGAGTTAACAGGGTCGGCAACAGGGGCGGCCCGGTTAACAGGGTTGGCAGGCGATAAATGTATCGTGTCACCACGCCATATTCACCGCATGCAGGTAAATTTCTAGCAGACAACGAGAGATAAGAATGAAAGAACGAATACCAGTTGTAACAAAAAATCTGACAAGAGGAATCATCGTCCTGCTTACCTTGTGCTTGTGCACCATTTCTTCGGCGCAGGCAGCAGATAGTTGGCAAAACGAAATATATATCTATGGATGGTACGCTGGTGTAGACGGTAGCACTAATCTTCCAAATAGATCGGGCCCTGATATCTCAGTTGACGCTTCGGAAATCATCGATAACCTGAAGATGATTTTTATGGGCGGCTACGAGGGGAAGTATGGCAAGTGGTCAGTCCTTGCCGATGTCATCTACATGGATATTGGCGGAAGTGCCGACAAACCTTTGCTACTCGGTGCCCGGTCTATCGATCTTGATATTCAGTCGTGGGTCCTGACCGGTGGTGTCGGGTATGAACTTGTTCAGTCTGACCGAGGTACACTTGCCGCTGTCGGCGGAGTGCGCTACCTGGCACTTGATGTTGACGTCGATCTGGGTATCATGGGCGATACACTCGTTAAACAGTCAGGTTCGGAAGGAATCGTTGACGGTATAGTTGGAATGAAAGGGTATTTAAGGCTAAGTGATAGCTGGTTTCTGCCCTATTATGCCGATATCGGCACCGGTAGTTCAGACCTGACCTGGCAGTTATTTGGTGGGGTTGGTTACCGCTTCAGTTGGGGCGATATCCGACTGGGTTACAGATACCTGAAATATGACCTGGGTAACGATAAAGCCATGGAGGATCTGGAGCTCAGCGGGCCGGTATTTGGTGCCGGATTCAGGTTTTAGAACGGGTTTATCCGCATTGCAATATCAATAGATACGTTGTCAATAAATGTAGTACCACAATTTCCAGGAGGACGGATATGTACAAATTCATCAAGTCTAAACCGCGCATGGGAAAACACCTTTTGTTCGTGGTTTTGAGTCTTGCTGCTTGCCTTATGATGGTTACTGGATCAGTGGCTGATACTGCTGAAAACACCAGTATGAAAGGTTCGCCGAGCGCTACCACCACCATTGACGGAAAACAACTACCACCACCGCCAGTCACAACATTTGGCGGCAAGATCGAGCGTAATGCCATTGATTCGACACCCTATTGGCAGCCTCGCGTGGTGCCGCCTGAAGGCGCTCCAAACATTCTGCTGATCATGACCGACGATGCAGGTTACGGTGTTTCCGGTACCTTCGGGGGAGTCATCCCCACGCCAGCAATGGATCGTGTTGCCAATGAGGGGCTCCGATACACCCACTTTCATTCCACGTCTGTGTGCTCGCCGACACGAGCGGCGCTCATCACCGGGCGCAATCACCACCAGGTTGGAACAGGTTCGATACCGGAATTGTCAACCGGTTACCCCGGTTATAACAGCATCATGACGAAGGATAAGGCCACGATTGGAAGAATCCTCAAGGGCCACGGCTACGTAACCTCCTGGTTCGGCAAGAACCACAACACACCGGATCTCCAGGTCAGTAAAATTGGACCGTATGACCAGTGGCCAATCGGGCTGGGATTCGATTATTTCTACGGATTCATGGGCGGTGACACCAGCCAGTGGCAGCCGGGCAATCTAGTTCGCAATACGACCTATATCTACCCATACGAAGACGATCCCGAGTTTAACCTGATCACGGCAATGGCAGATGACGCTATTGACTACATGAAGACCGTTGACGCGCTCAACCCGGATCAACCATTCTTTGTCTACTATGCACCCGGTGCAACCCATGCACCACATCACCCGACCCCGGAGTGGATCGAAAAGATCAGCAAGATGAAACTGTTTGATGACGGTTGGAACAAGCTGCGCGAAACCATCTTTGCCAACCAGAAGAAACTCGGTGTGATACCGGCGGATGCCAAACTGACACCGTGGCCCAAGGATCTGATCAAGGAATGGGATCAGCTCAATGACACCGAAAAGAAGTTGTTCATAAAGCAAGCGGATGTATTCGCCGCCTACGTAGCCTACACTGACCATGAAATCGGCCGCGTGATTCAGACGGTCGAGGACTTGGGTAGGCTCGATAACACTCTGATTATATACATTACCGGCGACAACGGCACCAGCTCGGAAGGTGGCCCGACCGGTACACCGAATGAGGTCGCATCGGTCCAGGGCGTCAATCTTCCGGTGGAGGCGCAGATGCAGTTCTACGACGCCTGGGGATCAGACAAAACCTACCCGCACATGTCTGTGGGCTGGACTTGGGCCTTTGGCACACCGTTTTCGTGGACCAAGATGGTCAGCTCGCACTTTGGCGGAACCAAGCAGGGCACGGCCATATCCTGGCCTAAGATGATCAAGGACAAGGGTGGCATCCGCCACCAGTTTCATCACGTCATCGATATTGCCCCGACCCTTCTCGAAGCAACCGGGATTTCACTGCCCGAGGTGGTTGATGGCATTCCGCAGACACCGATGGATGGCGTCAGCATGCTCTATACTTTCGATGAGAAAAACGCGGATGTGCCCTCAACACACAAAACCCAGTATTTTGAGATGATCGGTGACCACGCGATTTACCATGATGGATGGATGCTCAGCACCAAGGTCATGCGTGTACCGTGGGACAACAGTGGAACGGCCGACAATGATCCTGCAAGCTGGCCGTGGGAATTGTTCGAACTCAGTAAGGATTGGACACAGTACAATGATGTGGCTGCCGAGTATCCTGAAAAGGTAAAGGAGTTGGAAAAATTGTTCTGGCAAGAGGCCGAACGGAATCAGGTGTTGCCTATGGATACCACCACCTTCACCCGATCGATTCTCCCTCGGCCTAACCTCACAGCTGGCCGTACCAAGTTCACCTATTCCGGGGAAGTGACGGGTACACCCAACGGCAATGCCCCAAATGTTCTGGCCTCATCATACAACATCAAGGCCGAGGTGGAGATTCCCGAGGGAGGTGCCGAAGGCATGCTGGTGACCCATGGTGGTCGTTTTTGCGGCTACGGATTCTACCTGCTGAAAGGCAAACCGGTATATACGTGGAATCTGGTTGGTCTTAAGTTAGTCAAGTGGGAAGGTCCAGATGCGCTGACTCCGGGCAAGCACACGCTGGAATTCGACTTTAAGTACGATGGCCTGGGCGCTGCCACACTGCAGTATGGAAGCCCTAGCGGATTGGGCCGCAGCGGAACCGGTTATCTCAAGGTGGACGGTAAAATCGTTGCTACACAGAAGATGGAAAAGACCGTTCCGATGCTCATGCAATGGGATGAAAACTTCGATGTGGGTGCCGATACCGGCTCACCGGTAGCCGACGAGGATTATCAGCCACCGTTCCGGTTCACCGGCACACTCGACAAACTTACCCTTACCATAGATCGACCTAAGCTCTCGGAAGAAGACATCAACAAGCTTAAAATGGCCTTGCACAACAACCCGGCAAGTGACTAGTCTTCTGAGCAGTGTCACATGAATACCCCAAGGGGGGTTCTCCTGGTAGTGAGAGAACCCCCTTGGGCACTACTGTCTTGACGACCTTTTCCTTTGTATCGATAGTGTACAGAGGCGGATTGATCCTTCCTGACAAAAGCCCGCATCGCAAATACCACTTTGTCCTGGAGACAGGGATTTGTGTATTCGGCAGAAAAATCGATGGTATAACAATCTCAGGTCAAATACGTTGCAAATCGAGGCAGTTCCCATTTCTCCAGCTCCTATTTACAGGTCGCAATGAAGAAAGTCCTGTCACTGCGCTAGGAATCATTATATAAAATCACTCCACGGGAAAGGGCACGTCAGGCAGTGGAATCCTTTCTTTTTCATCACCTGGAACAATCGCAAATTTCATATTTTTCCAATCTTCTGCAGCACTTTTAATGCGATCCACAGACGATGAGACAAAATTCCACCAGATGAAGCGTGGTCCATCCATTGCGGCACCGCCAAGTAAGATCAGGTGCACATCTTCACACGCCGTGACACAAGCCTCTGAACCGGGACGAAGCACCATCATCTGCCTGTTCTGGTATGGAGTTCCACCTATATCAATGATGCCGGCTACCAGGAAAACAGCCCGCTCCTCTGTTGTTTTGGGTATCACAATAGTGGCACCCTTTTTCATCTTTAATTCAAGGTAGAGTGTCTCCCATTGTGTGTTGACTGGTGATTTCATGGTCTGAAACTCTCCCAGAATCAGTCGACCTGATAACGCTTTGGTTTCCAGCGTTGGTAATTCGGCTGCTCCGAAATGGGTAAAGGAGGGCTCACTGTTTTCCAATGACTTCGGCTGTGCCAGCCAACTCTGAATACCAAAAAGACGGGATAGATTTTGCCGGACATCCTGCCCGGTACGCTCTGAATGAACGATTCCGCTGCCAGCGCTCATAAGATTTACATCACCCGGCTCTATACGCATATCATTGCCAAGCGAATCCTTGTGGTCCATGTTCCCGTCAAAGAGATAGGTAACTGTGGAAAGACCAATGTGAGGATGTGGCCTGACATCCACGCCGTGACCGGCCAGAAATTCCCCGGGCCCCATCTGGTCCCAGAAAATAAAAGGGCCGACCATACGTTTGTCCTGGAACGGTAAAGCACGGTGAACCTCAAAACCTCCAATATCAACGGTCCGGGGAACAATGATCAACTCCATCTCTGGTGGGCATTCCTGACAATTATCCGGTACCGCTCCAAACAGCCTGCTCATAGTACCCCCTGAGGCTAAGAGAAATATCAATCTGTCATCGCTTCAGGAAAAGATACCATATATCGACTGAATTCATAAGTACCTCTTTCTAGCCACCCACCGACGATTGGTGATCAGCGCCTAGAAATAATACACAGCTAGCAGGGACTCGGGTCAGCCTGGACCGGAGAAATCCTGTCGTTAGCCGAGACTGAGGTGAGGGGAAAAAATTGAGAAAAATTCCAGTGATCCTGAGGTACTAATGGTATGCAGCCTGCGATCAGTCCAAAAACTCAAGCACACTCCAGACATACGCTCTCTGCGCAGCGGTCAGGGTTTCATCATTGAGCAGTTCCGCAGGCCTATCGGGGATTTGCAAATTGTGCCGTTCGCACCACTCATGGAATTGACGCTTGATGAGCTCCCTGGACGAAACCCGCGCAACTGAAATACCATCTGTTTTCATAATAAAATTAATTTGATCGGAAACAAAGAAGAAGGATAAGCCTGGAAGTCACTTCCAATAAAAAGAACGTGCTTTCAAGCCCAAGAAATTACCGGGAACAACATTTGGAACCTATATCCTATATTATACCCTTAACGTCAACATAATAATCTTGTTAGCTATCCTGGAGATGAATCACTATCGTATTCAGTTTTTTGCGCATCGTTTTGTTTTAACGCTCTAATTTGAGCATAATCGTGGCAAGCGGTGGCAGTATCAGTGACAACGATTGAGGATAGCCATGCATTGGACTCGAATCGGTGAACTGCCCACCAACGTTACCGGTATTACTTCCCCAATAGTATTCAGAATCACTATTGAGAATTTCTTTGTAATAACCCGGTTCAGGGACACCAACCCGATAGCCATCCCAGGGTACTGGAGTAAAGTTAGTGACGACGACGACAAATTCTGCACTCGATTTGGCTTTACGGATAAAAGACAAGACGCTGTTATCCGTGTCGCTGGCATCGATCCATTCGAAACCGTCCTGGTCAAAATCATTTTCATACAGGGCCGGCTCTTTTTGGTAAAGTTGATTCAGGTCTTGAACAAAGTGCTGTACCCCCTGGTGATTTGGAGCATCAAGCGCGGCCCATTCAAGACTCGTTTCGAAGTTCCACTCCTGCCACTGACCAAACTCACCTCCCATAAACAACAGTTTTTTACCCGGATGCGCCCACATAAAACCATAATACGCCCGTAAGTTAGCAAACTTTTGCCACTCATCTCCCGCCATTTTGCTCAGCAGGGATCCCTTGCCGTGGACCACCTCATCATGGGAGAGGGGCAGAATGAAGTTTTCGTTAAATGCATAGAGCAGGCCAAAGGTCATATCGTTCTGGTGATATTTACGATGAATCGGATCCTTACTCACGTAACTGAGGGTGTCGTGCATCCACCCCATGTTCCACTTGAGACTAAAACCAAGGCCGCCGGTATAGGTCGGCCGGGAAACCAGAGGCCAGGCAGTCGATTCCTCGGCCATGGTCAATACTCCGGGAAAAATCCCGTGAACGACCTCATTCATTTTTCGTAAAAAACCAATGGCGTCCAGATTTTCCCGCCCCCCGTATTTATTGGGGAGCCACTCGCCCTCCTCCCGGGAGTAGTCCAGGTAGAGCATTGAGGCTACAGCATCAACACGTAACCCATCAAAATGGAATTTATCGATCCAGAATAATGCATTAGAAATAAGGAATGCCCGGACTTCGTTACGCCCATAATTGAAGACCATGGTTCCCCAATCCTGGTGCTCTCCCTGGCGGGGATCGGTATGGGCATAGAGGTGAGTACCGTCAAAAAAGTTGAGGCCTGCACCGTCTTTAGGGAAATGGGCAGGAACCCAATCAAGGATAACACCCAGCTGGTTCTGGTGACATTGATCAATAAAGTACATTAAATCTTCGGGGGTGCCAAACCGACTGGTAGGTGCGAAAAAACCGAGCACCTGATACCCCCAGGAACCATCAAAGGGAAATTCGGCGATGGGGAGTAATTCGAGGTGCGTATACCCCATATTAACCACATAGGGAATTAACTCATCAGCCAGTTCACGGTAAGTCAGGTAACGAAAGCCCCATTTTTTATCCGGGACTTTGCGCCAGGAACTGAGATGCACTTCGTAAATGGAGATAGGCTGATCAAGGGCCTGCTGTTCCACCCGCTTGGAAACCCAATCGCCATCCGTCCATTGATAGCGATCGAGGTCGGTCACTACAGACGCAGTTCGGGGACGTTGTTCCATAGCAAACCCGTAGGGGTCTGCCTTTTCGAATATGTCGCCCGCCTGACTTACTACTCGGTATTTGTAAAGGGTATTTTCGGACAGCTCCGGCACAAACAGTGTCCAGATCCCGCTATTACTGGGTGCGAGCGAATGACGTTGCCCATCCCATGCATTGAAATCCCCTATGAGGTTTACCTCGGCAGCATTGGGTGCCCATACGGCAAAATGAACTCCTGTTCTGCCGTTCATCTCGACGAGATGTGCCCCCATTTTTTCATAGGTCCGTTCATGGCTTCCTTCACCCATCAGGTAGCGGTCAAAATCAGTTAGAAATGTCGTCTCACTCAAGCTCATCTCCTTTTCAGATATTCTATCTTCAAGCGACTCTGTTTAATCCTGGCACGATTGCACCCTTTTTGTAGGCATCGTGCAACGTTGTGAGTTCTTCAATCCATTCTTGAATCTCTCGTCCAACATCGGTGTTTTTAACACGAATGCGGTCGTTCTGGTTTTCAATAATCTCCGTTGTACAATCGATATCATGAATTCGAGCGTCTGTCGAAGAATCATTCCCATCTTGCTGATGGGTGGCCAATAACAATCCCCATGAATTGAAAACCAGGGTGTAGCCGGCAATACCTGTTTTTTTCTGATAAGCGCGAGCGAATCCACCATCGATGACGATTAGTTTTCCGCCCGCTTTCAGGGGACGCTCCTTTTCTTTGACAATTACCGGCACATGCCCATTAATGACGTGGCCTTCATCGGGGTTTAAACCAAATGTCTCCAAAATCCGTTGGACTGTCGCCTCGTCATCCCGCAGGGTATAGTAAATATTACGTGGCTCTTTATGCGTAGCCTGGTCTTCGAGAAAATATTGCTCGAAAGTGGTCATCTTGTCCTTTCCAAAAAGAGGCGAACAAGGCCCGCACCAGAGGTACCACATGGCATCCAAACCTGATTGTTTTTTCTCGGCGTCTCCGGTAGTAAAAAACCCCTGCCGGGCAAAGCGATGCAATTTCTCCATCAAGTCCTTACCAGCATATTCTGTAGAATCCAGGCCCAGAGTCTTATAGGAACCATCACCTTTCATTGGAATGCATCCATGGTAGAGCAGATTTCCATTGTGGGTTTTATAAATACTGCCCTTGGCAAAGAGAAATCGGGCATGCTGCTGCAGTTTCTCGCTATTTAAAAACGCAACTTTCAACCTGTCAACCACATGCTGTTCAGCAGGTGTCAACGCGTATGGCGTTTCAGGTGAAACAGTCTGGAACAGCAGGTCAAGCAGCGGGTAGTTCTGGCTGTCTATCATAACAGTACCCTGTTGAAAATCAACTTGATCCAGGAGTAAACGATCCTTCAGACCATACTCTGGTCGACGTTTTATGATCTGCGCTTCGAGCTTGAATTGAATAATGGTAATAGCCTTATGCATTTGCGCCATCAATGTTCGTTCGGCCTTAGAATCGCCTGATTCATTGAACCTCTGTGGTTTAAACAGGTCACAGGGGTCATCGCCGTAGGTATCGATGGCAAAGGATGCCAAGGGCAGCAGACTCACGGCATAACCGTTTACCAAAGTCTCCATATTGCCATGACGCAGGGAAATCCTGATGACATTTGCAATACACGCCTCACTGCCGCCTGCGGCCCCCATCCACAAGATATCGTGATTCCCCCATTGAATGTCGACACTATGATACTCCATCAGGCGATCAAGAATCTGATGTGCTCCAGGACCCCGATCGTAAATATCTCCCACCACATGAAGATGATCGATGGCCAAACACTGAATAGCCCTGGCTATTACGATAATGAGTGCTTTGGCTTGACCAACGGCAACAATCGTCTCAAGTAACCCCTGGTAGTAGTCAGACTTATCCGTAAGATCCTCTTTTTCATAAAGAAGTTCTTCAACCAGCTTCTCAAATCGACCTTCTATCAACTGCATAACTCGAGAACGCGTGTATTTCGAAGAAACAGCGCGTAACACCTGTATTAAACGGGCTATCGTGTACTGATACCATTGTCCCTGATCATCAACTGCAGGCAGCATGATCCCCAGCATCGATTCAGGGGTGTAAATAAGAGCGCCCAGATTTATTTTCTCTTCATCAGATAAAGAGTGCTGGAAAATCTCATCTATTTTTCGTTTGATTGCCCCAGAAGCGTGACTCACCACTTTACAAAAAGCGTCATATTCCCCATGTATATCGGAAATAAAATGTTCTGTCCCTTTGGGCAGATTGAGCTGGGCCTGCAAATTTATGATTTTTTCGGCCACATCGTCCTGTGAAGGATATTCCTGTGCCAGGTATTTCAGGTAACGTATATTCTCAGGTGCTGCATCCATCGGTGCAAGTCCTCGTTGACTTGAATAGTTTTCCATTATCAGCGGACTACCAGCTCCTGCTGGGTCAAATCACGGTGCCATCTGCAATAATCGCACTCTTTGGTATGACAACCAAACCATCCCGAGCTACCCAGTTTTCATGTTCAGAATCCGGTCGGTTCTGCAGATGCCGAATGTGAACGTTACGTCCAATCCGGACTTTCTTATCAAGTATTGCTCCCTCAATAATCGATCCGCTCCCAACTCCTATATCGGGACGCCCCAATTGATCGTTTTCAGTCCGTTGTTCTTTTGTTTCATAATGATCGGCACCCATCATAATAGTGTCGCGAATGACAACCTGAGATCCGATAATTGAGCGGATACCAATGACAGCGTTGCTAATTTCCGCATCGGCTATTCGGCACCCTTCAGCCAGAAGCGTCTTCTTCAACAATGCTCCTTGCAGGTCGGTCGGAGGCAGAAAGCGGGCATTTGTATAAACGGGCTGTTTAGGAACATTGAGTTCAAAATCTGGACTGGCGGCCAGTTCTAAATTAACCTCATAGAAGCGACGGATCGTGCCAATATCTGCCCAATAGCCACCATACACATGCCCCATAATGCGGTGCTTAGCCAGTGCTGCTGGGATGATATCTTTACCAAAATCGTCACCCGGGGTTACCAGCAGTTCAGACAGCATTTCAGTTGAAAAAACGTAAATCCCCATTGAGGCCATGAAGGGTTTTGCCGCCCCTGGATTACTCTCCAGCTTGTCAAGAACGGCCAGAGACGGTTTTTCGTTAAAGCTAACAATTTCGCCGTCAGGATTTCTTTTGAGGATGCCCAGTTCGGGAGCCTCCTCTGCACTCACTGGCTGAACTGCCAGGGTAACATCTGCCTTGGTTTCTACATGATATTGTACAAATTTGCGGTAATCCATCCTGTAGAGGTGGTCGCCGGCCAAAATAATAACATATTTCGTCCCAGAATTCTTAATCTCAACCAATTGCTGGCGAACCGCGTCGGCGGTGCCCTGGTACCAACCTTTGCTCTTGGGTGTTTGCTCAGCCGCCAATATCTGTACCCAGCCATCGGTAAACATATCGCGGCGGTACGTTTGAAAAATATGCCGGTGCAGGGAAACCGAATTGAACTGGGTCAAAATGGAAATTTTATCAACGCCGGAGTGCAGGCAATTACTGATGGGAATATCAATCAATCGATATTTTCCGGCAAGGGACACGGCCGGCTTGGACCTTTTTTTTGTGAGAGGATACAAACGAGACCCCCGTCCCCCACCCATAATCAAGCCCAGAACATCTTTCATTACCATGACCGGCAACCTCCCGATAAAATCTTATTTTTATCCCTAAAACAGTACTGCCCGCTTATTACTCTTGTCCCTTTATTGCTTTACGTCCGATATATCGAACCTTCCCCAATTCCTCTTCAATACGCAGCAGCTGGTTATATTTGGCAACTCGATCAGAGCGACACAGGGAGCCGGTTTTAATCTGGCCTGCTGCTGTCCCCACTGCCAGATCTGCAATGGTCGCGTCTTCTGTCTCTCCACTTCTATGAGATATTACAGAGGTATAGCCGGCTTCCTTGGCCATTCGTATCGCATTCAGAGTTTCTGTCAGAGTACCTATCTGGTTGAATTTAATAAGAATCGAGTTAGCTACTCCAGTATCAATTCCCCGCTTTAAAATTTTAGTGTTCGTCACAAAGAGATCATCGCCTACCAGCTGAATACGGGAACCAATCTTTTTGGTTAGACTTGCCCAACCTGTCCAATCACTTTCATCAAGACCATCTTCGATAGAAATAATCGGATATTTTTCGCTCAGTTCAGCCAAATAGTCACCAAAGCTTTCGGAATCAAAGACTTTTCCTTCACCTTTAAGGTCGTAATTTCCATTCACATAGAATTCAGACGCGGCACAGTCGAGAGCCAGAGTGATGTCCTTATCCATCTGGTAACCGGCCGCCTCGACAGCCTTGGTTATGACCGCCAAGGCCTCTTCATTTGAAGACAGGTTTGGGGCAAAACCACCTTCATCACCCACTGCCGTGCTGAGCCCTCTGTCAGTCAATACCTTTTTCAGGTTATGAAAGATTTCCGCCCCCATCCGCAATGCTTCCCTGAAGTTTTCTGCACCCACCGGCTGAATCATGAACTCCTGGATATCAACGTTATTATCTGCATGCTCTCCCCCATTGATAATGTTCATCATGGGCACGGGCATCAAATAGTCACCGGGAGTTCCATTTAGCTCGGAGATATGCTGATAAAGAGGGATATTTTTATCCATGGCGGCAGCTTTTGCATTTGCTAATGAAACTGCCAGGATAGCATTGGCGCCGAGTTTATCCTTATTCTCCGTACCATCCAGATCAATCATTATCCGATCAACCATTTGTTGATCATGGGCGCTTTGACCAAGCAGGCTCGGGCGAATTGTTTCATTTACAGCGGCAACCGCCTTTAAAACACCTTTGCCTAAGTAGCGACCTTTATCACCATCCCGTAATTCAAGTGCCTCCCGTGTACCTGTCGAGGCACCGGATGGGGCACAGGCCCTGCCCCAGGCACCTGATTCAAGGTATACATCCGCTTCAACAGTCGGGTTACCCCGTGAATCCATTACTTCCCGGCCTATTATCTTGCTGATATTTGACATAATCTTTTTCCCCCTTTTGAGGTAAGCTGAATTCCGGCAGTTGCTTTAGCCAGGATATCTCTATTAAAATGAGCTACTTGCAAAACGCCCTTTTCGCTCAACCTCTGCGTTATACTTAAATTTTTATCCTCGGAATATCAATTATATGCCTGCGGTAAAAAATTTTCGCATGGTTTGACGCTGAACGAAAATCATCATTTTGCAAAAGGCTCAAATGTATGAATTTGCGCTTAAATCATTAAACTGCCCAAATGGTTTAATGTTCTGATTAATTGACAGACATAACTCATCTCATTGTCATACCAGGATACAACTCTAACCTCATAGATATTGGTTCCACAGCGTTGTGCAAGTGTTTGGGTGCTATCGTAAAGTGAACCATAGCTCATACCAATTGTATCGCTTGATACCAGCTCCTCGTCAGAATATCCAAAGGATTCATCTGAAACCTTTTTCATCGCTTCATTAATCCCCTCAACACTTACAGAGTCAGTTTCATCTTTTAAGGTAGCATCAAGAATAGTGATGGAACCAGAAGGAACTGGAACGCGTTGTGCTGACCCAATCAGCTTTCCGTCAAGTTCAGGAATGACAAGACCGATCGCTTTCGCAGCACCGGTTGAATTAGGGACAATGTTAATTGCACCGGCTCTTGCACGACGAAAATCACCTTTATGGTGCGGCCCATCAATAATATTCTGGTCGCCCGTATATGCATGAATCGTTGTCATGAAGCCTGTTCTCAATTCACGATAATCATTTAATGCTTTTGCCATAGGAGCAAGGCAATTGGTTGTGCAGGATGCCCCAGAGACAATGAGATCATCCCTCTTCAATGTATGATGATTTACACCATAAACAATGGTTGGAAGATCACTGCCTGCGGGAGCTGAAATAAGAACCCTCTTGGCACCCGCGTCAATATGCGCCTGGCTTTTGTCCTTTGAACAGAAAAATCCGGTACATTCTAAAACAATGTCAACCCCGAGGTTGTCCCAAGGAAGATTCTTCGGATCTGGATCTTTATAAACTCTGATTTTCTTTCCATCAATGATAAGAAAATCCTCATCAGAATCGACAGTATGTCCTGAAAAACGGCCCTGAACACTGTCATACTTCAGAAGATGAGCAAGCATCTTTGGATCTGTTAAATCGTTAATTGCTGCAACTTCAAAACGATCATCTCCAAATATTTTTCGAAATGTCAGTCTTCCTATTCTACCGAAACCATTGATCGCAACTTTAAGCATACGTTCCTCCAATTATCTTTATTATGGTGAGGTGAATTGAAATCCGGGTCTAGACGTTGCCGGTCGGATCAACCCTTTCCAGCACTGCCAAGTACATTCTCGTTTCTTATCTTTTATCATGGTCGACAATTCATCCCGTGCTGGTCCCAGATATTTACGCGGATCGAACTCAGCGGGACTTCAGCAAATATTTTCCTGATAATCGCGGTCATGGCGAGGCGGCCGTCACTATCAATATTAATTTTGCAGACTGCTGATTTTGCCGCTCGACGAAGCTGCTCCGCAGGTATTCCGACGGCACTCTCCAGATTTCCGCCAAATTGATTGATCATGGCGACATGTTCAGGAGAAACCGAGGAGGCACCATGCAATACGATGGGATAGCCTGGCAGACGATTTTCGATTTCTGCCAAAATATCAAAGCGTAATGATGGTGGTTGTTCCCCGGGTTTGAGCTTGAATTTATGGGCACCGTGTGAGGTTCCAATAGAGATTGCCAGACTGTCCGCCCCGGTTTTCTCTACAAACTCTTCCACCTCGTCCGGCTGGGTATAATGACTCACCTCAGACGAAACCTCATCCTCAACACCCGCCAAAACACCCAACTCCCCTTCAACGGTTACGCCTTTGGTATGGGCGTACTCCACAACTTCTGCAGTGATCCGGACATTTTCTTCAAAGGAATGGTGTGAGCCGTCTATCATGACCGAGGAAAACCCGCTGTCGATGCACTCTTTGGCAAGTTCAAAGCTGTTGCCATGGTCAAGATGAAGGGCTATGGGGATGTTACTGCCCATGTTCCGCGCCATGGCCACCGCGCCTTCCACCATATATGGCATCATGACAGAATCCGCGTACGTTCTGGCACTGCCCGACACCTGTAGAATGACAGGAGAGTCAGATTGCACACAGCCTGTGATAATCGCCTGGAGTTGCTCCATATTATTGAAATTATAGGCAGGAACAGCAAATTTTCCTTGCATCGCCTTTTGAAACATTTCTTTGGTATTTACCAAACCAATATCTGCATACCGAATAGGATCAGTCATCATAAACCTCTATTAAAAATCATTTTGGAAAGTATCCGAGTGGCTCGTTTTTTCTCATCAAACAAATCACGACTATACTTCGCTGAGTTCAACTTTTTCTAACAACTTCGATACCTGTTTAAGTGTTCCCACCGTCGTAACGTTCTGGCTCGCAGTTGCAGCACCACAGGCAATACCTTTGCATAAGGCCTCCTGCATACTGTCCCCCTGGCTGAGTCCCCACACCATCCCGGCGACCATAGAGTCACCAGCACCAATGGGATTTGCCTCAACTATTTCCAGGCTGGCGGCAAGCCATCCCCTGCCCTCACTTACCAGCAATGCACCCCTTTTTCCTAGGGAGATAACGACATTTTCTGGTCCCTTTTTCTGAATCGCACTACCTGCTGCAACGATCTCTGCCGATGTACTTATGGGAAGTCCGGTCAACTCATGTGCTTCCTCATCGTTGGGTTTTACCAGTTTTGGCCCTGCGCCACAGCTCTGCTTTAAAGCCTCATCGCTGGTGTCTAAGAAGACCTTGGCCCCGGCTGACTGGATGATGTTTATCATCTCACTGTAGTAACCCTTTGGCACCCCCGGAGGCAGGCTGCCCGCCAGCACCCACCAGTCACCGGCCTGAACCCGTTCACGTATCTTATCTGCCAGCTTGGCAAGATCGGTCTCGGAAATGGTGGGCCCCGGCTCGTTGACCTTCACATATCTATCATTTTCACTACTGACAATTGAAACATTCGTGCGGGTTTCCCCTTCTACCCAGACAAACTCGGTTTCAATTCCCAGTCCTTCCAGCATACTCTGAAGCAGTTCTCCACTTTTCCCCGCCGCAAAACCCAATGCAACGCTCGGAGTATTAAGTGACTTCAGCATACGAGCCACATTAAAACCTTTTCCACCGCAATCAACCTGCCATTCGGAGGCCCGGAGAACAGTATTAAAAACGATATCATCAACTGTTAACTCCCGGTCAACTGCAGGATTTAGTGTCACAGTAAATATCATTTTTTAGCCCTTATAGTATTTTTCAAACAGCGCTTCTTCTGCTTCAACGGTCCACATATTGCCCGGTTCAAGTTTTGCTGCAATCTCAGGCTCCGTTTCGTGTAATTCATCGAGTCCGATAAGTGGCAGATCATTAAACTGAGGGAAAATGATAATCTTTCCGGCAAAGCGTCCCTCGATCACCGCCTTGATCCCCTCTTTTGCAACCTTCATCCCGCCTATGGCACCAACGCTGCGCCCTGGAGATAACGCCCCTTTTGAAGCCTGGTCCAAAACCTGGAACTGATCATTAAGACTCAATCCTGAGGTACCGGTATATTGAGCATTGGACATATAGACCGTGCTCAAATTGAGATGGGCCATTGTGCCGTTGGGAACACCTGCAAAAAAGACCAGCATACCATCTTTATTCATCAGGGTATCCGCCTCGGCCATCACCGCGGCGATAGGAACACTTACAACAACATCTTCAGCTCCCTTGACCATCTGTAATTTCCATAACAAATTCATGGATTGATTTGTCGCTCGTTTGTGGATTATAGGTGAACAGTTCACAGCCATTACTTTCTGCCAAAGGTCCAAATCGTTCCTTGATAGCCGCAAGCCGCATATCACTAACCTCTGTGGCGATAACCTTGCTTGGTCCATCCGGAAGCTCTATAGCCCGCTGGACATGCATCTGTCCCATGGGGCCACCGGCCCCGACAAATACTGTTGTGCCACCCTTCTTCAGTTCACAGCGGTTTCTCTCTTCTCCGTAAGAGCCACTGATATCCGGCCCCTGGCAACCAATAAAGGCGATATAATCATAGTGAAGACGTCCAACATCTGTATTGACCAAACCATCTAAGTGGAGTCTCACCCACCATATTCAGGGTTCCTCGACGCATAATGTGTTTTGCCACATCACTCACGGTCTCAGCGGATCGGGGATCGAGCATAACGATGTCGTCAAAACCGGCACCACCGGTAAATTCCTCAGAAAGTGCACTGTACTGGTCAGGAGCTAACATTATCCCGAACAACAATCTTAGCCGATGTCTTTTTAGCGAGCTCGGCTACAGATGGTGGGGCATCGGAGAGAATTATTGTAGCAGGTGCCTGAAGACCGTGCTGAAAACTGATACTCACGCTCATCACCGGGCCTGCCGATAATCCACATAACGCCGCCATCCTTTGGATCAAGACGTCGCCTCTGCGTGTAGGACTGCCAGAACACAGCCCCAGGGCTCGAGCAGGGAGGCCTCGGCATAGCCCATGCTGGTACCGACATCCAGCAGACAGGCACCCTCGTCGGTTTCAAGCATTTCCGGACCAATCAGGTGGTATTGGATGAGGCCGCCGGGGATGGTGTAACCGTAGGCCGTACTCTTACCGTTCTGATAAATATCGGGTTGTACCGCCAGACGTTGACCCGGAGTGATACTGTGTCCTTGAGATCATCCCCCACCGCTATGACGGTAAGGCAGGCTTCATGACCAAGCCTGGTGGGCTCTTTCGTTAGATCGCGATTGTACAGCTTGGGGTGTTTCCTCCCCATGTTGATTAACTTTACATCGGAAAAACAGAGCCCAACGCTGTCCACACGCACCAGCATCTGATTTGGTGCCGGCTGAGGGACGGGGAACTCTTCAGGCTTTCCATCTTTTCCTATATTTTCTTCACCCGCACCGTACATATTCCAGACCAGGGTTTGCTCGGGTATGGCAAGATCGGCAGAGCTATATTTGCTATATTGTGATGTCATGGTTACCTCCTCGGAATGTTAAATGTTGATGCTTACAACAGATCGTCGTTTGTTTTATACAACTCCATAACGGCTTCTGAACTTTCCAGTTGTAATGCTTTATTGGCTTTTTCTTGTAATTTACTATAGCTCACTGCGCGGATAATATTTTTCACCGCCGCCACATTGGCTGGGCTGACTGACAGTTCACTTACACCCAACCCGACCAGCAGTGTAGCGAGATTAGGGCTCGCAGCCGCGTTACCGCACACACCGACCCATTTACCATGGGCCTGTGCGGCTTTTACCGTCATCTCAATCATTTTCAACAAGTGCAGGATGATAACTGTCGGCTTCACAACAAAGATCCGGATGCAGGCGATCTATGGCCAACACGTACTGCGTCAAGTCATTTGAACCGATGGAAAAGAAATCCACTTCCTTGGCCAAATGGTCCGCAACCATCACCGCGGATGGCACTTCAATCATAATACCCAGCGGCAACTGGGGAGCGTTTAACTGCAAGCGAACACTCTCGGCAATATCCCGCGCTTTTTTCCACTCCGACATTCTACCGATCATGGGAAACATAATGTGTATTCCGGTTGATCCGGTTGTCTCTTTCTGCCAGATCGCTGTCTGGTAAATAGCTTCCAGTTGACGTTTGAACATGTCTTCGTATTTGAACGACAGGCGGATCCCTCGCATACCCAGGAATGGGTTATCTTCATGGGGGATATGCATCCAGGACACCGGCTTGTCTCCACCAATATCCGCCGTACGCACGATCAACTGGCGACTTCCAAGTTCCTTGACGATGGCTTTTAAACTCTCGCATTGCTCTGTCAACGGGTGGGTTCCGCAGCAGAAGATTCAAAAAGAAACTCTGTCCTTAACAACCCCACACCTTCACCACCATTTTCCAAAACAAGTTTTGCATCTTCCGGTTTGGCGATATTGCATACGACATCGATGTGATGACCATCAAGCGTTTCAGCAGCCTTATGTTTTTGCGCATCTTCCGCCTTGCGTATCTGTTCCCACTGGGCAATCCATTCCACCCCATTTTTCTGCGTTGCTTCATCCGGATCAACGTAAATGGACGATGCCTGTGGATCGACAATAATCAATTCACCATCCTCAATGTTCGCAAGCGCTTCCGTCTCCCAGACCAACCACTGCCGGAATTCCTAAAGCTCGGGCAAGGATCGCCATATGACTGTTGGGACCGCCAAGCTCCGTGCAGATGCCGCGAACCTTCAGACCATGCAATCCCGCTGTTTGTGAAGGCGTTAGATCTTTTGCCATTAAAATGAAATCTGTTTGCGGATACTCAACAGCTGAAACAGCTGGTACCATCAAAGCCACTACCCGATCACGTACATCAATGAGATCTGCAATCCTTGCCCTCAACCGCTCGTTGTCAACTGTTTTTAGTGACTCGACCTGCTTTTCAATGGCTTGATGAAAAGACCAGGCCGCAGTCTTACCATTGACAATGAATTTTTCACTGTCGGTCAAGACCAGTTCATCCTGCAACAATTGCTTTTGTGCATGCAAAATGGCGGCCTCCTTTGGCGCCCTGCTTTGCAGGTTGGCTTGCAGTTCATCCAGTTGTTTGCGGCCTCGGTCAGGGCCGTGCTAAACAGCTTGGCTTCCTCTTTGGGGTCGTGGCCATCCTCTTCAAATTTCATCTTTCCCGCCTGCAATCGAAATGCAGGTGCCATGGTAATACCAGGTGATGCAGCGGAACCGCTTATGGTCTTGCGACACTGAACATCGGGCAGAGCAGATAAAACGCTCAAAGGATTATAGGAGGCATTATCCTGCTTCTTCATCATCGTCCAGCCCCTGATTAATCATTTCAGCCAGAACTTGAACGACCTGTTCCGCCTCAGGCCCCTCGGCGGAAATTGTCAGAACATCGCCGTGGCTTGCGCCCATGGACAAAAGTGATGCCATGGATTTAGCAGTTGCCGTTTTCTGATCGTTTCGAATACGGATATCCGTTCCTGAAAATTTTGCGGCGTGCTCTGAAATCAAGCTGGCGGGCCGGGCATGCATCCCCTGAACATCAACAACCGTTGCCTCTGCTGATAACCGAATAATCTTCCAGTTGTTCGGACGGTTTCTGCTCCGCTGCGTTCAGCGCATTCAAAATATCGGTTTTATCGGTTGTGGTGGCCAGCTGTTCGGCTAATGCTCTCATCCATGACCACATTGGTCAAACGCTGCAAGCAGGCTTCAAATGATCTTTGCCTTTGGCGGCAATACCGACGATCAAACGAGCCACATCTCCCTTGTCATTCCAGATGACACCTTGAGGAGCCTGTACAATAAAAACACCGGTCCTGATCACCTGATCTTTTGCTTCATTGACACCGTGCGGGATTGCCACGCCATTGATCAGATAGGTGCTTACTTTTTCTTCACGCCCAACGCAATGCATCCAGGTAATCTCCACTGACGAGACCTAAAGAGGACAAGTTTTGAGAAATCAGTTCAAGTACATCATCTTTATTCGCTACCTGGGCATTTAATAAAATCTGTTGTGGACTGACCGTCAGAGTATCTTCCGCGGCAGACTTTGCTATCTTGAGGCGCTGGTGCCTGAACAACTTCCTCGGGTACTTCAGGTTTCTCGGTGATCTCCGATTTATTTTGACCACCGAGTCAATTTTTTAAAAAAAGACATAATGATCTCCTTTAAAATTGTGTCGATCTTCGAACAGGTCCTCCGCCTGCGGCCTTCTACACCGCATTGTCGATCACCTAAGCCGAACTTCCCATGATCATTTCTAATGAGAAGTCCGGGTAACAGAGGTCTTATACCAGTTTGGCTACCAGGTCATCATAGAAGCTTGCGTCCATGAAGTTATCGATGCTCAAATGCTGGGCATTTGGCAATTTTGTCCGAGCACGATCAGTCAATTCATTTTGAGTAATGACGATGTCCTCATCTTTCAGATCATTTATAGCTGCGTTGGTAACCTCAATATCTAAGCCAGCATCGTTAATTTTGCCACGCAATACCGTTGCTCCCATGGCTGAAGACCCCATACCAGCATCGCAAGCCACAACAATTGATCGAACAGTTCCTGCTGCGACGGGGATTGCCTGCCCTTTTGCTTCAGACTTGCTTGCGGCAACTGCAGCTGTGGCTGCTTCCAGGTCATCACTTTCTGAAGCGTCCCTGCGAATAATTACTGATCCAATGAGAAACGAAGTGAGCAGCGGAAAGTGCAATGGAACTCAAGGTTAAGACAATACCCATTCCTTTTGTGGACATCAGGGTTAACGCAAAAACAGAACCAGGTGATGGAGGCCCAACCAGGGCATTCCCTGTGACCATGTTAAAACCAACACCCACCATACCGCCGGCGATCACGGCAATAATCAATCTTGGCTTCATTAAAATATAAGGAAAATAAATTTCATGAATACCACCAAAAAAGTGAATGATAGCTGCACCGTAGGCTGACTTTTGTGCCGTACCTTTACCCGCCACCATATACGCGAGGAGAATCCCTAAACCAGGACCTGGATTGGTTTCAATCAGATAATAAATGGATGCTCCGACCTTAGCTGCCTGCTCTGCACCCAATGGCGTGAAAACACCATGGTTTATTGCATTGTTTAAAAACAGAATCTTTGCAGGTTCGACAATGATTGACACGAGAGGTAAGAGAGACATGTCAACAATCCAACCTACACCCGCACGCCAATGCCTTTGTAATTGAAGAAACGAGCGGGCCAATTACCACGTAGGCAATTATAGCTAGCCACCATGGAGATGATGCCGAGAGAGAAATTGTTGACCAGCATTTCAAATCCAGGTTTGATTTTACCGTGGACCCTCTGGTCAAATTTCGTTATTGCCAGACCTCCCAGTGGTCCGGCAATCATGGCACCCATGAACATCGGAATGTCACTTCCGACAATGACCCCCATCGTCGTAACAGCTCCTGACTACGGCACCCCGGTCACCACCGACAATCTTACCACCTGTGTAGCCAATCAAAAGCGGCAGCAAGTAGGTAATCATTGGACCAACCAGTGACGCTAATGTTTCATTAGGCAACCAACCGGTTGGTATAAACAACGCAGTAATCAACCCCCAAGCAATAAATGCCCCAATGTTGGGCATTACCATACCACTCAAGAACCTTCCAAATGACTGGACTCCTACTTTCAAAGTATTACCGGACATAAACATACCTCCTTGTTATATGGTTACTAAATTCTCCATAATCAAACCCCGGGTGATTAATGCACCAATACTGGGGGGTGATCATCCCGGCCAGGAAGCCGCCAAATCTATGAACTATCTCTTCCATTTGAGCCTCTCTCCTCGCTGGGTTACTTGATTCTGGCAAATTCAACTTTTGTATATTAATTCGAATTGGCCACTTCTCATTAAAGCTACAGATCTCCACACCACTTGGTTGTTGTTGTAATCGATTACAGAGAAATTTGTCAACACTTTTTTTATAATTATTTAACTTGTTAGGCCTTTGCTTTCACTATAAACACCGTATATATATGTTTTTATTATTAATTATTAAATATTAGAAAATATTATTTTATGTTGTAACTATTTACCGGCCCCGTATGGTTGATAATTTACCGCAAACGTTTTCAGATATTTTTTCCATAGCTTATAAGTTATAAAAAACTTACAGTCTACACAGGCCCCTGGGTCAACAGGTAGAACAGACCACCCAATCTGGTTTGTCCCCAAACCAAAACGTTAATGGTTGCTTATGCCTATAATAAAAGGTAAATAAATTGGGAGTCGATACCCGTTTGCCATGCTTGAACTCGATTAACCATGGAAATATTTTAACTATATGTTTGACTATATTCGTGTAAACGATTACACTGTCCTCTAAACACTTGCGAATTCATCTAAAAAGAAATAGATTTTCAAATGGTTAAAATCAAAGATGTTGCCGACGCAGCTGGGGTATCAACAGCAACAGTGTCCAGAGTTTTAGCAAATAAACCTCATGTCCGGCCTGAGGTACAAAAGCGCGTACTGGAGGTTGTGAGAAAACTGGACTATCAACCGAACAGAGTTGCACAGAGCCTTCGCTCCAATACCTCCAAGATCATCGCGTTGATTGTGGCTGATATCGAAAATCCTTTTTTTCAGAAGGTGAGCAGGGCTGTCGATGATACTGCGCAGGAGTTAGGCTACAATGTGATTGTGTGCAATACAGATGAAGACCCGGATAAGGAAAAAAAGTGCTTCGATCTTCTTCGGGTTGGAAATGTTGCCGGTGCTATTTTAGCACCAACTCTCAAAGGCCTCGAAACGTTAAATGAAACCATATTCACTTGACGCACCCGTTGTAATGATTGATCGTCGCGTCAGTAACTATGACGTTGACAACGTGCTCATCGATAACGTTTCATCAGCTCACAGTATCGTTTCGCATCTGATAGAACACGGTTATCATCGCATCGCTGGTGTTTTCGGAGCGAGCACAACCGGTCGTGAGCGGCGTCGATGGATTTGTTAAAGCTCTTAAAGATCACGGTCTCAAGCCACTAAAAGATTTAATAAAATATACTGAGGCAAGAGAAGAGGACGGCTTTAGGGTAGCGATGAAACTGCTCAAAATGCGTGATCGGCCTGATGCTATTTTCACCAGCAACAGTTTGCTGGCAGCAGGTATACTCCTGGCAATCCGCAAAAGCAGATTGACTGTCCCCAACGATATCGCTTTTGCCAGCTTTGACGATACGACTTGGGCGAAGCTTACAGAACCGGCGCTTACTGTCATTGAGCAGCCCACCTATGAAATTGGTCGCACTGCCGCAGAACTCCTCATTAAGAGGATTCAGGATCCGACGCGCTCAAATCGAAAGGTTGTTCTCAAGACAAAATTGATCATTCGTCAATCCTGTGGCTGCGATTAGATACATTATAGTGATGGCTGGATCCAGTGTTGTGGAATTCAAGGGGGAGTGTCATCAGATTCAGAATTTCAATGCAGAAGCGAACTATCAAAATCCTGGCCGTTGGAAACTCCTGGTTATTTGGATGCAAAGTGTTTGCGCATGCTGGCGAACAGCAAATGGCTACTCAGCAATAGTGCACCTACGATCAGCCCGACGAACAGATCGCCAATCATTGACGGAATAACATGAAGTGCCTGGTGCAGCAGGGTTATGTTGTGGGTAAACATACCACCTCCGACAAGAAGCATAGCAATTGTGCCGATAATGCCAAGAGCACGTATTACTTTCGGAAGTGACGCAACGAGAATCACCCCTAAGTAACGCACCCCTCGCCCAATGCTTTTTGACATCTGGCTTGCTTTCCTGATCAGAAAAAAACCGACATCATCCATGCGCACCAGCAGTGCTACCAGTCCATAAACACCAACGGTTGCCAGGGCAGCGATCATGCTCACCACTATGATCTGGAGCATCAATGACTCATTCATAACAGTACCAATGGCGATCATTACAATTTCTATCGAAAGAATAAAATCTGTACGAACTGCAGATCGTATTTTGGCCTTTTCAATCTTCAGCAGCTCCTTTTCATCGCTCACTTCCTTTGCCGCAGGCTTGGCGTGAGACTTATGCTTGAAGGTGTGATAGATTTTCTCAACTCCCTCGTAGCTCAGGTATGCCCCGCCAAAGAGCAGGATCGGGATAATCAGCCAGGGAGTGTAAGCACTGAGCAGAAATGCGATTGGCAGGATAATCAACTTGTTGACGAACGCCCCCTTGGTAATTGCCCAAAGCACAGGCAATTCTCGTGAAGCATGGAAACCTGTTGCTTTCTCAGCATTTACTGCCAGGTCATCGCCCAGTATTCCTGCTGTTTTCTTGGCTGCGACTTTGCTCATGACAGCAGCATCATCCATCAGCATCGCAATGTCGTCCAATATAGCAAAAATTCCACCTGTCATAGGTTGTATCCCCGAAACATTATTATAAGCAGCGAACCATAGAGGTTTTAAATCTATCCGGATATTCTAATACATTAGCGAACAACATAAAAGTTCAGGTTTTCTGGTATTTCATTTGACCATCACCATGGCTGGTGGCTTCATATGGTTGTCCGACTCACATGCAGCCAGACACAACACCTGTGTTAGCAAGATCACCCCCTCGCCTCGCCCGTTTGGACAGTATCATTGTAACAGGGGTGAGCTCTAGTGGTAATCAGAAAAGAAAACATTATGATGTTTGTACAGCCAAACAAAACGAACGCAGATGTCAATTGTTACCTGACCCTTGATCGAGCAATTATTAAACCAGAACGACATTGAAATTTCAGAGATCGTTCTGCCTGAAAACAGTGTTATGTTGTTGATTTTTTAATGAGACGAAATGGTTAAGAAAAGAATATTGTTGTGCTTACGCTCCACCGCGGTACGAAGGTTATACCAAACCCACGGCCACAAGGAGAATTGCAGGCCAGCGATCGGCTGCTCTGTTTTGGAAAACTTGAGCTGATGCGAAACATGACTCCGTTAAAGGTACGCAGAAAGAGGCGGCCAAAGGTTAAAGACCTGCCAGACTTACCGGTTGCAGAAGAGGTCTTTAAAGAATCTGGGCAAATGATTCCGTTACAATTTCTCTGGATAGCGATTTTATATGATGAAAGAAATCAACACTGAAAGAAATACTGAAAACTGGTTTGGCACGACAATACCAGCTGGATCGTCGCAAAATGTCAGCCTTGCAGTAGGCGAAAGTTACAGTGGCATGACGGTTCAAATTCAAATCCATATCCGACGTGCGATCGAGAACGGCCCTGTCTTTTTCGTTACAGCCGCACTGCATGGCGACGAAATAAATGGTTGCGGTGCCATTCGTCAGCTCATCCAGGATCTTGACTTTGAGCTGCTCAGAGGGACACTCGTGCTTGTACCGGTGTTGAACCTGCCAGCATTCGATCGTCACTCGAGATATCTTCCTGACCGTCGCGACCTGAATCGTTCGTTTCCCGGATTTGCAGACGGCAGTCTTGCCAGTCGAATGGCACATACTATCTTCAATGAGCTTGTCGTTCGATGTGATTACGGTATTGATCTGCATACTGCGGCGATTCGTCGAACCAACTATCCAACAGTTCGGGGTGACTTACATGATCCTGCAGTTCGAAAGCTGGCAAAAGCATTCGGATCAGAAGTTATTATTAATAGCAAAGGGCCAAAAAACTCATTTCGCAGAGAAGCCTGCTCTGCGGGCTGTCCGACAATTATTATGGAAGGTGGTGAAGTCTGGAAAGTGGAACCGGGTATCGTTAAAACCGCTCTACGTGGAGTGAAGAATGTGCTATGCGAATTTAAGATGGCTGCAGGCGATATCCAAAAACCTCCGTATCAAATTGTCATTGAAAAATCCCAGTGGATCCGAGCTGAACATGGTGGATTCCTCGATTTCCATATCCAGCCCGGTAATTTTATAGAAAAGGGACAAGCGCTTGCAACGCATACAACAATGCTCGGAGAACCCCAAGGGACACTCCTTGCTCCGTTTGATGCAGTCGTCATCGGCATGACAAGCCTTCCAGCCGTCAGCCCCGGTGAACCTATCTGTAACCTTGGCAAGCTTCCCAGGAAATATAACCCATCACAGCTCAGCCAGGTGCGACTCAATGAAGATGGCCTCGAACAAAGAGTTGTGGAAGAACTTGGTTCAAGCGTTCTGGTTGTGGAACCATCCGATGAGGCCGAATCAGGAAAAGATCAATAACAGCAAAAAACAGATCGATTATTCCTCTCAGATTCCTTCACCGGAAACATCTTTGTTACGATTCGGCACCGATAGTGGTTAATTGACAGGTTAGGGAGTCTGTTTATAATGATTGATAGACGTGTGACAACGCAGGATGTTTTTTGAATTCTTATAAATACAGGGAGAGATACAGGGATAATATGGAAACAGCCAAAAACATGGTGGCAGGAAAAGGACGGGAGATTGTGTCGGTTCCCGTGGGTACAACTCTTTTTGCCACACTTGAAAAAATGAATCAGAAAAAAGTGGGCGCAATTCTTGTCACCAGAGATGAAAAAATCATCGGTATATGGACGGAAAGAGACCTCATGCAGGATGTCATCCACGAGAACTTTGATCTTAAAACCGCATTGATAGAAGAGTACATGACCACTCATCTCGTGTCTGCGCCTCACACCGATACGGTCTTTAATCTCATGGATAAATTTCTAGGGCTCAGGATCAGACATCTGCTTATCGAAGAAGAGGGCAATATTATCGGCCTGGTCTCGGGTGGTGACGTCATGAAATGCGTCATTCATGAAAAAGATGGAGAGCTGAAACAGCTCAATTCCATGGTGAGTTGGGATTACTACGAGGATTGGAAATGGAAGCCTGAAGATCATTAGCGCCTGATGCCTGCACGGGCCGGCCATGGCCTCCCGTCCCAGCACAATGATCGCGGTGTTCAAAAGCTAAAAAGAAAAGCGGCCCGACCACACGTTGCTGGAGAAGGGCAACAGTTTGAGCCTGTAACCGAGCCGCATTTTTATGGTATCGCAGTGCAAGAAGAACCTCAAGAAGGAAAAAAGTCCTGGTTCTCCAATCCATAGATCAGAAGAAACTCTCAACGAGCGTCAATATACCCCAGTAGTCTGTTGATTCACCCAACATCCAAAAGGCTACCAGACAAAATAATATCAACATTTCTTCACCGATGCTTCCAGTCAATCTTGAAGGTGTCTTTACCACTTGAGTTGATTTGTTGGAAGTGATGGGTTTTTGAATATCCATATGACTTTATCGGATAGCCTGTACAGAACCTTAAACACAATCATGTTGATAGGATTATTAAAATATCTCAACTCTTGTCAGAAAATTCCAAAAGCCCACAATATACGACAACTTCCCACTGAAAAGATTGTTTAACAGAAATAGTCTCAACCAGAGCAATTCATCCTTTGATTGAGGATTACCAATTCCAACATTACAGATCACATTTCTTGATATTGGATGCTGACGATCTGATCATTTTGGAGGAGCTGGTTTGTCGGAGATGTTTTTTGATGGGTATATATTGACGCAAGAATCGACCTGGAAACAAAAAGAGTAAAAATAACAAAATCGGTGAAAAAATAATTGTTAGAATCGGTTATGATTCGCTGATGGAACTGATTCGAGATATATGGATGGTAGTACTGGGGATGTTGTTTTTGGCCCTTATTGTTATCGCAGTCTATTACAGGAGGGATCTAGAGAATCATCCAGAGATGGGAATGCTTTTCATGATCCTCGGTTTTATCTCCACAATCGTCTTCTTTGGTGGAATATTTCTTTACATTGGAGCCGCTTTAGCCCGCAGTATTTTTGGATTATTTGTTTGAATATTGTTGCAGGATACCCCTTTGAGGGGAAATTGTAGCTAAATAGTATACCGGCCATCACAGCATATTTTAACAAAGCAGGCCAGATACCTCTAATCGTCGATAGTTCTTTTATACTGGTCATATGACATGCTGTTAACCCTATCCAGGCATGCTTCGATATCACTGTTACTCGGATGCTTATAGCATTCTTGTCGTTCTCTTTGCTTAAATCCCTCATACCAGCCGCGATATGTGCAGCTTGATATCGTTAGGCAAGTAGCAAATAAACATAACCAGCAGAATCGGTTTCGATAGTTTGTGAGCATAAGCCTTCCTGCCCCTTGTCGTCCACCATATTGTGGGGCCACTGTTATCAACATTCCGGATGAATTTCTAGAAAACGCTCCATTATTCCATGGGATCGGAGAGAATGGCAATAATTTTATTACGATCCCATTATTGGTAACTGATACCCTTGTCCGGTAAGGATTGAGAAATATCTGGCTGTAGTTAGGGAATTGAGACAAGATGTGGTTGGGTAGGTAATATGATCGTAAAATTAGATTGATACCAGCGATAACGACCGAGATGTATGGTTAATTCTTAAAACGATCTTAAACTATATTTTTGAAACGGGAATGGATTACGTAGGGGAAGACCCGATTATGTTATTGTCTCGTTTTGTCTAAAGCTACAGGAGATAACATTGACAGTATCAAGAATAAAGATTGCGATAATAACTATTTACTTGTCAATAGCTGCACCTCTTATAGGGTCTGAAGTTGACGCTGTCATCAAGGAATACGAGGAAAAAAATCTCGCCTTCATCGCTGAGTGTGAATTGGATCCCAAGTGCGACACGAGCAGCAAAGCGTTTTTTGAAAAATACAAGAATTTTGTAGAAGAACAAACCAAGGAACTCCATAAAAATATACAGATAGATGAAGCGACAGACAGACTCGTCGATCCTGTTTCGAATACGATACAGAGGGCTCAGTTAACGACAAGTATAAAAGACAGGGAACCGGTAGATGATATTTCTTCTCATGTTACTGGTTCAAAGGTCATGTTTTACAATGAATTAGTTGCTCTTCCTGATAAATTCATTACCCATGAATGGTATTACGAAGGGGAACTTCAATCCTCAGTCAATTTGGAAATCAATGCTTTGAGTAGTATATGGAGAACTTGGTCGTCAAAACGATTTCGGGAGACTGACATAGGAAATTGGTTTATTTTGGTAAGAGGTGAACAAGGCCAGATTCTATACCGACTTGATTTTAATTTCAAAGGACTATAGGCAATATTATTATCGGTATTGGTTCAATATTTTCAAATAACTGCCAGGAATTTACTCCTGTTTTTTCTATTTTCCATCTTGTCAATAGCCTGAAGAAGCCTGAAAATTATTCCTATCTACGCCTTTGGCGTTATTGTTTGAGGCTCATGTGATCAGGCCAGCTGATTTTCCATTAATCTGGAAGGCTTTCAGCAATTCGAACGAAAACACGGAAAACATACAAAGGCAGATTTTCATTCATACTAACCTTTACGTGTGCTTCGCTGTAGTTAAACAGAACGTCACTATGTGGTACAGATATTGCATTGAAATATGGCAAGAATAGCAGCAGAGCCGAAGCACGGTAAAAAGAAGAGGTAACTGCAGTTATCTCTTCCCCCATGGCAGGGTCAGAAATGGCTCTGCCTTTTTCGTTTACTCTAAACTGAAGATCTTTTTGTATCCCTCACGTTTCTCAAGCACTCTGTTTGATGCTGGCAGAATGGAACTACAAATTCTTGGCCTGAAACATCCATGACTCTTAGAAGATTAAATGAAGGATCATGCTTATTTTATAGGAGCAGGGAAATTAAAATGAACTTGGGAAAACTATACGTCATGGATATTTTACTACATACTCACCTGAACCCATTTTTAAAGCGACCAACACTCATTAGGGCGAAGCAGGCCTTTGTTGCGTATTCAGAAGAAGGGCTTCCGGTACCAGAAGAAATCGTTAACTTCTTGCTAGAGGACTTCAAAGAAGAAATCGCCATTCTCCCTAACAAATTGGTGGCAGAAGATACAACCATTGATCGTTCTATCCTAAAAGAACTCATGATACGTATTGCAAACAGTCAGGACGTTGAAAGCATTGACTCCATATGCCAAACAGTTGCTGATGAAAGTGGAATAGAGGGAAACGACACGAATACAGCAGGTGAATTATTACGCCAAAGTATGGAGGCATTCCAGGGAAGGTCAAAAGTTAAGAAAAGCCAGTAACCTTACTCTTATGAGATTTCTGCCTCGTTCCCCACAATGGTATTGCTTTATCTGAGTGGAGAGCTGCTCGGTAGAGTTTGCTTTTAGTGAGGGTGGAGTTGTTTCGTCTATTTTTGTTTTACTTCCAGGAAAACCTTTGGACCTTTTTCTTCGAGAACCTTGTATCTCTCAAGGATTGCAGAACGGGTAGTGAGAAAATCTTCCTGGTTTTGGATATGGATATATCTGCAATTTGAGGAGTCGCCTTCAATCTGGTCAATTCCAAGACTATCTAGAAACGGAATGTCATCTTTATCATATTCATGGATGTTTAGCTTTAACAGCGGTTTGCCTTCAATCTTGATTCTGTTGGCGGTCATAAACATGTTCTTATCTCCCTATTCGTTACAGGTTTAACACCACATTATCATGATTAATACATGTCGACCAGAAGCCAAGAAAAACCATCTGTTCTTCTCAAAAAAAATGGTGGATATGCCGAACCGATTATTTAAAGAACGGGGAAAAGAGGATTCAGTGGTAGGGGGGGCCACTCATTTCTGTTTGCAGGCAATCAGGAAATTTACAGTTACATTTTTAACGATTTTGCAACAGGCTTTTTACACTAAAAATAAGCGCGAGGATTACGACTATTAAAGCTGCAATCACTGCCCCACCAATCATGTTGAGCTTTCCGCCCGAACAGACGAACCCAAATTGGCAAATCAATGACAGCAATTTTTCCCAGAAGCTCATGACAAAAGGGGAAATAGCCTCCCAGGCCTGAGCAATATACGGAGAAATCTTTTCCCAGAACTCAGTAAGATAGAAAAGAACTTTCTCCCAAATTTCAGCAAGCTTCTCCATGTTAACTCCAGGGCAGTTATAGACAGTAAATGATCACGCCTGTTGTTAGGTACAGAAATTAACATACAACTCACTTGAGTTGCATCAAAAATTTTAAATTTCTCGTTTACAAGGTTTGAGTAGCCCATATACATCCCTTATCTATCGCCCGTTTTTGTCACTAATTGCCAAAACATTGGCATGCATAATCAATCATACTCTGCCTCAATGCGTTAGGGTTATATAACGAGAGGATCAATAGTATGGAATTGAACTTTTTATTGATCCAATAATCACTATTACATTAATTCTCCCATAACCGACCCAGAAAAACTGAGCCTCGCATCGGGAATAGTAAATAGGAGGCGGAGTCAGAAATGGCTCTGTTTGATAACTAATTTGAAGAATCAAGAATCCAGACGATTTAGGAGACACAAGCTAGAAAACACTTTTGTTGTCAATCAAGAAGGCATTTGTCAAGTTCTTGATCTCAGTGCAGAAGGAGTTTCATTTGGATGTACCAGGATACGAAAATTCTCGGAAATCTTGACTGTCGACATTATAGATAAATCAGGAATCCAAATATGGGATTTACCGATAGAAACAATCTGGGCGGAGAAAAATGATGCTTATCCCGCTTCTTCAATTCATGCCGTGAAGATGGGAGCCAGGTTTCATAAAGATTTAACAGATGAGCAGATCTCAGCCTTAAGCCAACTCATGCAATTCTTAAAAGAAGATACACCCTAGCTAAGCTGTTGCTGTGCCATCTAGAAAGGAAAAAGAGTCACTTCTGATATAGCATGAGGGAAGAGAGCAAGGCAGAGTCATCAATGGCTCTGCCTTGCCGTGGAGTAGGAGACATGTTGATTATGATCATCGCTTTTTCTGTACTTGGAGGATCAGACATCCTCACCCCCATTTCAGCTCAACCGAGAAGAAGTGAAGCTTGCCGGGCTGCGGATTTAATATCGATCCCCTGACTGCATTTCACTGTGCAATTCTCACAGTTAGAGCACGTCCTCACTGCAGATGCGACCTCGCTCCCCCGCTCCCTGGCAAGACGTCGGTCATTATAGCCCTCACCATACATTGCGATACGAACAACATCGATTCCGCCAATGCCTTCATGGCATTGTTCCATACATGAAGAACAGAAGGAACAGGCCTTGCCTGACAACTCACCTCTATAGTTGTCCAGTCTCAGGAGGTCGGTTAGGTTCCCTTTTTCTCTGATGGCGTGCAGGTTTTCGTCGACCATCTTTTTACTCAACATCCCCGGAACAGCCAAATGGATACCAGGCCTTTCAACCACAAAACGCAATGCAGCCTGGTGGGGCGTTAAATCTGGCACATCCTTGTCTTTATACCCGCCATTCTGGGTTTTCATGGCGATGATACCTACTCCTGCATCAGCAGCCTCTTTAATGGCATTAAACAGACCAGGTGGGGAACGAAAGTTAACAGCCACGAGTACAGCATCATAAAAACCGTCTTCCGTCACTGCCTCAAGCACCTTGACCTGATTACTGTGGGTAGTGACAGCCGCAAACTGGAACTTACCTTCGTCCTTCATGGTTTTCATTGCTTGCTGGATGTCTTTGTTGACAATCTGCTCGCGGGAGGACATGCCGTGGAGCTGCATGAGGTCCACCTTATCAACTTTGAGAGACGCCAAGCTCTTTTTTACAGAGCGTCTCATTTTCGACTCTTTTGAGATGTGAACTTTTGTTGCGATGACCACACTGTCCCTGATTCCTGAAATAGCCTGTCCTACAATTTTTTCATTCCGCCCTCCCATATAGCAGTCGGCCGTATCAACATAGTTTATCCCCTGGTCAAGGCCATAACGTATGATTGCATTATCCGAGCATTGCATGGCTCCGTAGCCAAGGACTGACACATTTAATCCTGTTCTGCCAAGGACCCTTGTCGGCATCTTGCCAGGCGCTGCAGCGAGGGCATGTCTTGGGATAAGACTCGCTGCTAATGAAGCTATCGTTCCTTTTAGAAGATCTCGTCGTTTCAATTGCATTGTGACCTCCGTCTCTGACTCTTGAAATCATCATTTGTTAAGATTAGCGAACCGATTGGACCGGTCTGGCTCACGTTATTTTTTTTACATTTCCAGCACTTTTTCTAAAACTTCTTCAGAGTAGATCCTGAAATCCCCATTACTCTCTTTCTGCCAGATCACGCCGGTGTTGAACCGATAAACTGCTGGAATATCATTGCTTCTCAGAGTAGCGGCATAAACTTCAGCTTCATCCTGAGACGGGAAAAGACTCATAAAATACGTCTCTCCGTCCGGTCTTATCCAGAAATACCCGGGACCGGACTCCAGATCATAGTCCATATGTTCCGGGTGGTAATTCACCTCGCACGGTCTTCTTGCCATCTGTTTCAAATAGTCAAGGATATCAGGAAGCGGTTCAGGTGGCGGAAGAGCTTTTGAAAGTTCGGATAAAAACTCATCGACTATTATCCTTACTTTTTCTCGAGATCCACTTATGTCGACATTGATTCTTATAAAGTATTTCCCCAGTATCGCATGTGAGGTAAAATCATCAAAGAGGACGGTAATATTGGAGAAACTGTATTCCTCGCCATCACAACCGGCGTATAGCCTATAAAGACCATAGGCGTTTATCGATTCACCCAAATCCAGGATCTCTGATGACAGATAAGCGGCCCCTTCCCCCTCGTAGGCGGCATAGGTCAGGTTGAGCGCCCCGTATCGTATGAGAAGCTCGGCTTCCCCATTAACATGCTCATACATGTCATCAGGAGCCCAGGTCTTGATCTCATCAACTCGGGTAAGAACAGGAGTTGCCCCAAACGAATCAGGTAGAATAAGATTATTGGAGGAGGACCCTGAAACTGGAGAAAGCCACGTGAGAGAAAAAATAAAAACAAGCATGTACACCCTAAGATCAACCATAACGTCACCTCCCAAAAGTCAAATACAGCATGAACTTGCAAGGAATAATCTGAGCTTACTTTATTGGCAGGATTTATCAATAATACAATGGAACGGGGGTAATATGAACAAATCTTTACCAGTACCTGACGATTATCTTAATTCTTACGTTGGTTCTCACCAACATCTTTGCATTGATTATATTGGTTTGGTAAACAAGCAAAAATCAAGTTTATGCAAGGCCGAATACACATATTCTGGACAACTTGAAAAAACTGTTAAACAAGTGGATACAAACCGTATGTGAAAAAATGGAGCGCTGATAATGAAAAGTCCTAAAATTCTCTCTTCGGGATGGGGTAAAATAGAAATTGAGAACCTCGGTGAATTCAAGGATGTAAAGCTCTGGCCCGGCGGCGGCAACGCCTGGGATTGGCGAGAACACGGTACCGACCACAGTGAGGGAATTCAGCCGTCTGAGCTGAACGAGCTTATCGCTGCAGGTTGCCGTCATGTCGTGCTCACGAGGGGCCACCTGAAAAGATTACATATCCCAGAAATCACGTTGGAAAAACTAAAACAATCAGGTATTAAAACCTATGTTCTTGACACCAAACAAGCAATTACGATGTACAATGAACTTGTCGAAAAAGGTGAGGCCGCAGGTGGACTCTTTCACACAACATGCTGATAACTATTTCGGAAACAGGAATTTCATCGCAAACATCATGCTTTAATCCGGTCCCCTTTTTGGAACCTCAATATTTTAATACTCCTGTTATTTGAAATTCACGGGCAGCTTACCGAATCGTCTCAGCGTGCCCTGAGACTCAGCTGGTATCTGACCTGGCACATGACCATAGAGAACTTTTCGGGGACCTGCCCTCCGACACTCTCAGTCGATCGTTGAGCTGATCTACCACATTGTAACAATCTATTTATTGTATTAACTTTTAATACAATCTGGTAAAAAACCTTAATCGAGTCACTTGGCTTACATTCTAAGTATCTATATTTGGCTATTAAATGGATAATACGAAGAAGCAGAAACGGCAGGAAGCAATTCTTTCGACTGCGCTTAGATTGTTTACACAGAAGGGGTATTTTAATACTTCAGTGAGTGATATTCAGTTAACCTCCGATATGAGTGTTGGCACACTGTATAATTACTTTCAGAATAAGGAATCCATCGCCATTACATTGTACAGTAATATCGAAAATTGCCTCTATGAAGCGCTCTGTGAGATTGAGAAGAACCATGACAGCGCTCATGATCGTTGTCGGGCCGTAGTACACCATTTGTTTGAGACGACAGAGAGAAATTCTGATGTTATGCAATACCTTTTGTATACAAAACACAGAGAGTTTATGCCGGTTGAAAAATCTGTGTTTGCTTCTCTCCCGTTCCTGAAAATGAAAAATTTTGTCATACAGGGTCAAAACGATGGTGAAATTAGAAAAATTGAGTCAAATGTCGCCATGAATGCAATTTTCGGGAGCGCTATTCGTATGATTTTTCTGCGCATTGATGGTGTCCTTGATGACTCGTTGCTGGTCTATTTCGATGATAGTTGGGATTGTTCCTGGCGCGGAGTTCGAGCCTGATCTCTTATCTCTATCAAGACAACATCGAGAAATTTTGTATATTTGAGTTTTTAAGGAGCGCTTGTATCAGGAGGTGCCCCAGCTATAACTGTTGTCATCATACCCGCCTCAGCATGTTATAATATGTGACGAATATGTGGCCCAGATACCTTCATGTTCAGGAACCAAACCGATAACAACGTTTTCTTTCAGGTCTATTCACACCGTTGGCAGGACAAGAGTTATTGATGTTTCATTATTGCTCGATGCAATCGCAATCGTGCCACGATGCAGCTCAACAATCGTTTTCACAATTGTCAACCCAAGGCCGAAGCCTTTTTTCTGTGAACCATGGGATCTATCTACCCGGAAAAATTGGTCAAATATCTTGGGTAGGTCATCCTCAGGTATGACCGGGCCACGAATTACTGATGATTATAGTGGTGAGCTTCTTTGTCTGAGTAAGAGTGATGGCAAGCCGTCCATTTTTCTCATTGTATTTAATAGCATTGTCAACAAGATTAATCAGCATTCTTTGGATCTTCACTCTATCTCCAACAAATGGGGCACTCTCATTATTCCAAATGATTGTAAGCTGCCTGTCGGCAATCATTGCCTCGAACTCATCAAGAATGTCATTGATCAGTTCTGATAAATCAAAGGTGTCGAACTGAAGAATGTCCTGTTGCTCAAGCCGGGAAATATCCAGTAAATTTTTAACGAGTAGTGATATCCTTCGCAGGGTATCCAGTTGTTTTTCTAGATCATCAATGATATCTGGAGGTAAAACCCTATTTGTTAAATTTTCATGCCCGAGCAGGAGTGTTGTTATCGGAGTTTTTATCTCGTGAGCAGCATTTCCGATAAACTCCCGTTGTTTTTCAAATGAATGCTCCAACCGCTCAAACATTAAATTTAAGGATGAACTCAGCTCATATATTTCGTCCTGACTCTTCCCAAGCGGTATTCGACGGCTCAGAGATGTTTGATGAATTTCTCGAATTTGCGCGTTTATTGTCTTCAGGGGTAAGAGGATTCTACCTGCCAGAAGATAACTGAGAAAGAGAATCAACACTGTCGCTATACCAGACGAGAAAATGATTTGTTCTCTCATCTCCTTGAGATCCTCGGTCATGAAGGGAAGTGGTTTCGCTACGGTAATGATATAATTCTTCCCGTCGACGGTCTCTTTTATCACCAGTACCCTGAATAAAACCCCATCGCCGCTCAGTTCCAGCATGTCGTCTTCGTCTATCGGGTCAAGCCATAGGTGCTCATAAGGGATATCGATGCGCTCAACGAAATGATCCTCGTCATCCTGCTGACTCGAATGTAACTATTCCAGCCAGACGAGACTGGTACACAATTTCTTTCGAATCAGTTATAATTTCGATAAAATATCTGTCAGTTTCTGGGTCAGTCTGGGGTTGTTTGCTGTCACTGTCAAGAAGAGATGAGAGCGTACTGGCGGAAAGGTCATCAAGCTCTCGATCAATGAGATTGTAATATTCTTCACTCATCTCAAGATAGACGAAAAAACCAGAAACGATTCCGACTGATAGAGTGATTGCAGCTATCCAGATGCTGATGGTGTTCCTGATTTTCACGGGATCATCTTTGTTTTTTTATCAGGTATCCGACAGATCGAACCGTTTCTATAATTGATTCTTCGTCTGCCACCTTCAGTTTTTTTCGAAGATTTTTAACATGAACATCCAGAAAATTTGACATGTTAAATGGGTCGAAATCCTCACCCCAAACATGTTCAGCAAGTTGAAAGCGGGAAACAACCCGACCCCGGTTGTAAAGAAGGAACTCGAGAATTGAAAATTCTTTTGGTGTCAGTGTCACCGGTTGGTTCTCTTTCATAACACTTCTTGTGATAGTGTTGAGACTGATGAAGCCTGCTTGCATAACTGGGTTCTTATCGGTATGCCGCCGCATGAGGGCACGCATGCGGGCAAGCAGTTCAGGCAGAGAAAATGGCTTGGCAAGGTAGTCATCCGCACCAAGATCAAGCCCCTGGATCTTGTCTTGAATATCTCCTCGCGCGGTCAGCATGATCACCGGTGTGTTGATCCGAGCATTTCTCATCTCCCGCAATACCTCAAGCCCATCAATTTCAGGCAGCATGATATCCAGGAGAATAAGGTCGTGAATTTCGGAGAAGATTTTTGCAAGGCCGGTTTCACCATCCTGTGCAGTTTCGACGCGGTAACGCTCTTCCTCGAGAGATCTTTTCAGGTACTCCAACAGCTTTTCTTCATCTTCGATAATCAGAATATTCATCTGTCACCCGGTATTCCAACAGTAAACAAATGAAGAATACCTCCATAGGCCAATAAAAGAAATACTATTGTGAGCCTCCATATCCTGAATAATCCGGATCTTCTCGTGTCACTACCTTCGCTCTTACCAGACTAACAGACGAACATGAAGCTATGATGAAGAAGCGGAGCAAGCGGTCATACAATAGGAATCATCATCCTCCTGGATCAATGTTCGTTTACTGAAAATAACAGTGGCCCCATGTCGATGGTTCCTTCATCATTTCTTCATGTACACCCTGTATACTACGGTCATTCAATACAGATCTGTAACGTCTTATCTATCTGATATTGTACTTTTTATTAACGTTAATAAGCCGTACAAATGTTTGTTTGAAAAAAAGCAGTAATGGTATCGGACGTCTCATGAACAGCTCGCGCTTGAAGAGTGAAGGCACCAATATACCGGGCCTCCTTTCTCTCTTTGACGTAAGCCAGCTTTTCATGATCCTCTAAAATCTCAGGTATCACGAGTTATTGATGCCTGATAACCAAGCAGGAGGTGCTTATGTGCAGAACTAACGCTACAACAGGAAAGAAGGATTGGGGGTTCTTTTATTCTCTCGTTTACTTAACGGTTTTTCTTTGCGCGTTCAATCTGAAGAGGAGCTGGGAAAACATTACAATGGCAAGGAGGAATTGGGGGTTTTACTGTTCTCTCGTATTCTTAACGGTTTTTCTTTGCACCTTCAATGTGAAGACGGGCTGGGCAAATAACGGGGGTGATCAGGGAGGCAGGTACTGTTCAAAGACTGCCTATGCGGCTTTAAAGGCCTGCCAAAACGAACTCAAAGATGATTACTGGATTGCTGTCGGCAACTGCTATAACCTCATGGACCCGGAAGAGCGTAAAGATTGTCTGAAGGACGTCAGGGGGGAATGGAGAGATGCCCGGCCAGAGTGCAGGGAGCAACTCGAGGCACGTCTTGATATCTGTGAGGAACTGGGGGAAGGACCATACGATCCTGATTTTGCAGATCTGGCTTTTGTTGACCCGGCCTCAGAACCAAACCCTTATTTCCCGCTGGTCCCAGGCAATGAATGGAGGTACGTGGGAGAAACTGATGATGGCCTGGAAATAATAGAGGTGACCGTATTAGAACAGATCAAGATGATTGAGTATCCAGCCGATTCGGAGCGAGAAATTGCGTGTACAGTTGTCCAGGATGTGGTCTGGATCGATGATGAGATCGTAGAAGATACCTTTGACTGGTATGCCCAGGATGAGTACGGAAATATCTGGTATATGGGTGAAATTTCGAGAAATTACGAAGACGGTGAGTTGGTGGATATCGAGGGTTCCTGGAAAGCGGGAGCGGAGAGCGCCAAACCAGGAATCGTGATGTACGCCGATCCCCAGGAAGATGATTTCTATCGACAGGAATTTGCCCTCGGAGATGCTGAAGACATGGGAGCGTTTGAGAGCATAGGTGATGTTGAAGTAATAATAGAAGATGAAAACGGTGTCGAGTTATTTGCTTTTAGGGACAATATTCTGGTAACCAGAGATTTCACGCCCATTGAACCTGATGTGCTTGAATACAAATACTATTCACCCGGTATTGGCCTGGTACTGGAGGAAGATCCAGACAGTGGAGAGATGGTTAAATTAGACTATACAAACGTCACTCCATAAAACCGAGTGGCTGATGAGTATATACCGCAGCATGGATAACGATCACTCTGATAGTGATTATTGTCAAAGTATTTGTATGGTTGTATAAATGATTTCCCCCTGTTCGGATAATCCGGTCAGGGGGTTTTCGTATTGACTCGATTCACGACCTCTCTATCGGTCGAATTAGAACCCAGGTCGAGACAACTCAAAAAAACGCTTCGATGCGCCAATGGGGAGCAATCTCCACCTGGTCAATGCACTGTTTTTTCATCTGTAGCGGCTCGCAAGCGGTCGGGGGGCGAATGGACTGGAAACACACAGAGGATACTGCTATAGTTTGAGGCAAATATACGCTCAGATACTTGCAGGAGATTCAGGAATGAAAAAGGTTTTTATCGTTGCTGCAGTTATCCTGACCATCGGTCACATTTTTTATGGCTCGCTGCTGGCTGCAGAGATAGAAGAAGATGGTAGCGACGATGCCTTGAATTGGCTGAGAGAGCATGTCACCATCGGGGGAACGCTTGAAATTGAAGCTTGGTGGACTGAAGACTTTGAAGGTGTTTCTGATAACGGGGTAGATCTGGCTACCTCAGAGCTTGAAATTGAAGCCGAGGTGACCGAGTGGGCGGTTGGCAATGTTGTTTTTGAATGGGATACCGATGAAGATCAGTTCAGAATTGATGAAGCAACGGCAATACTTGGGCCTACAGAGAATTTTACTGTCTACTCCCAGTTCGGTTTTTTTGAGGTACCTTTTGGAGTCTATGACGGTAATACGGTAACAGATCCACTAACAGAAGAAGTCTTTAAAATAAAAGAAATGGCTGGCATGGCCAGTATGGATGAAGCCGGTTTTTACACCAGTGTGTATTTCTTCAATGGCGATGCAAATGAAAGAAACGGGAACAATATCTTTAATCAATTTGGGGCAAATTTCGGTTACCGATCTAAAGCAGAGCGCTATAAACTGTCATGGAACATTGGCTTTGTAAACAGTCTGACCAGCTCTGAAACACTATCTGAAGAATATGATATGGACGCAGGCTATGTTGGCGGCTTGACTGCCCAACTGGGGCTGCGGGTGGCAGATTTTGTCTTTTTAGCGGAATACCTTGGAGCCTTTGAGAATTACCAGCCACTTGATGAGGAAGAGGAATCAACAAAGCCAAACAGTTACCACCTTGAGGCTGGGTATAACATAGAGCTGTTTGAATTTCCCCTCCTCTTGAGTGTCGCCTATTCTCAGTCCTCAGATTTGGTTGACATCGTCCCCAGGAGACGGCTGAGCACCGCACTCTGGATCGGTTTGATAGATGAAGTCAACCTGAACGTTGAGTACACTCAAGATCGTGATTACGATCGCAGCAGCGGTGGAAGCGGTAGAACGGTGGATCTCTATACAATTCAAGTATCCTATGAGTTCTAACGTGTAAGTGCAGTGTCAGCTAGCACCTGGCGAACAGAGCACTACGAAAAGCCAGATCCTCCAATCAACACTATTGGTAGGCTTTTATAAATTTCTTATCGATATAGTCTTTTATGATAAACGCGAGCCGGCCTGAAAAAGTGATCGACCATTTGGATAAGACCCCCTCCCCGTCCCCAAGATTATAAATGAGGAGATAATCACCTCCTGGTGTAAATTTTCGTAACGGATTTCCTTCAAGTGCTGCCATGAGGTTGTCGAAAAGCACCTGATTTTGACGAACAGCATAAACACCAACTTTATCGAGTGGACTATCGGCAAAATAAATGCAATCTCCACCGCCGAAAATATTCGGCTGGCTGGTCGATTGCAGAAATGCATTTACCTTCAGGCCGCCGTCAGCTCCAACATCGAGCCCTGATCGTGAAAATATCTCAGAGGGACTCACACCTATTGCCGGAAAGATGATATCAGCGCTGTAGATTGCACCATTTTCAAGGATGATCTGCCCGTCAGCAACGCTGTGCACATGCCCCTCCTCTATGATTTCAATCCCCTTACGAATGAAGGAGCTTGCGAACCAGTTTTTGCACCCGTGCCGGTCTTCCCGACATAAAGACATGCCCGCTAAATATTTGTATCCGGGCTTGGTGTGATGAGCTGCTCCTTTTCCATAGTTGATGAATATTACCTGCGATTTCAATGGCTGCAGGGCCACTGCCAAGAACTGCTATGGAGACAGCTCCTTTGTCTAATTTCTCGAGAATGACCTTCTTTGCGTTATGCAGTTCTTCGATGGGCTTTGAGGTAAAAACATTTTTCCCATTTGCCTCAACAATTGTTTTGGGTACATAAGACCCTGCATTACAAGAGAGCACATCGTAGCTCACCTGTTCCCCGGACTCGGCCAGGTGGACAACCTGGCGTTGCGGGTCGATGCGACTGGCATGAGCCTTTATGAACCGCCCTCCTTTGTCTTCAACCAGTTTCCTGGTGGCAAAACGTATGTCCCCGGGTTCATAGGTACCACCCAGCATTCCTGGTCCCATTCCGCTGTAATAGTGATAATCCGATGGCTGGATTACCGTGACCTGACACCCTTTTTTATGAACGTTTCGAGTTTACTGAGGGTAATCATATGGGCATGGCCACCACCAATTAAAACAAGGTCTTTCATACCAGCTCCTGCTGTTGGTCAATGTAATTGCCGAGCCTGGGAATAGTGCTCCGCATCTCCTCAGCACTGGTGAGAAGTGTATCTGCTGATGGAAATATTTCAAACGAGTTATCGGAACACCCATCGGGCAGGTGGATCCTTTTTGTTTCATGTCGTACCCACGGCATCCTTGCCACGAGACTTAATTCTAAACATGGCTTCATCTGCCAGGGCGAGCAGACCTTCTTGGTCCGTAGCATCATCGGGATACGCGGCTATGCCAAAACTGGCTGACAAATGAACCTCTAATCCACTCTGTTGCAGATAAACCCTTTCTTTCATGCGTGCACGGATTGTGCGTATCTGTTCCAGGGCCCCCGCTTTGTCTGTTTCAGGCAAGACAAGCACAAATTCATCGCCACCATAGGCAACCCCGAAAGCCGGTTCACTTAGACTGTCTCCAAGAGTCCTGGCGACCTCTTTTAGAGCTCGACTGCCACTCAAATGTCCATATGTATCAACAACATGTTTGAAATTATCCATGTCGAGAAACACCAGAGAAAAAGGTTTACAGCTTTTTTCACTCTCAACGATGAGACGATTGAGGGCTTTATAGAGATATCTGGTGTTGAACAGGTTGGTTAAGTTGTCATGATTTGCCAGATAACGGAAGCGCTCTCTGCTCAGGCGCAATTTATCTTCAGCATCTTTTTTTTCTGTATTGTCGACAAGAATCCCTTCAACAAATGGCGTACCCTCATGGGTTTTCAGCCAACCTGGCATTGATAAGGGCCCAGACAGATCTGCCATCGCGTCCCTGCATCTCCACCTCATAATTTTTTACGACGCGCTGTTTTTGCAACACAGACAGCATGGTCTGGCGATCTTCGAGGTTTTTATACAGACTGGTTGCTCCCTCCGGCTGGCGACGGAGTTCCCCAGCGTTTTTGTATCCAAAGATTTTGGCAAGTGCAGGATTGACCCTGAGAAATCGCCCATCAAGGGTGCATTGATACATTCCCTGAGCTGCATTTTCATACATAGCTCGATAGCGAGCTTGCGATTCTTGCAACTTTTCCTGAGCTTGTTTCAACTCAGTCAGATCGGTGAGAAAAACAAGATACCCGTTTAATTTACCCTCACTGTCCTGAAGGACACTGCGTTTTGAGAGCAGAGGTACCATTTCCCCTGTTGCCGTGTAAAAATTTGCTTCAAAACTTAAGTGATGTTTGCTGGCAAAGTGTGCAAAAATACTATTTTTATCATAAAGACTTTCAAACGGCCGATTCACCAGGATTGTTTCATCATTGCCAAGCAAATCCAAAATTGTTGAATTAAAATCAACGATTTCCAAATCACTATCAAGCTCCAGGTACCCTTCCGATGTGGAGTCGATTATACGCTTGTATTTTGTCAGGCTGTTTTCGATCTGTTTTTGGCATGTACCTTTGAGAGTCTCCAACTCTTTTTCAAGCTCTTTGATCCTGCTGACCAGTTTGTCTGAGTCTTTAATTTCCATAGTTACTCCTTTAGGCAGCACAGGCATCCTTTATGCCGAAACAGTCGATTCATGGCGCTATCCTGGTTCGACGTCCTATTATATTAGTTCGGAAAATAAAAGAAACAAGGTAGATCCGCCTAAGAAATGGAGCCTCTAACATAATCCTTGGTGCATAGAGTGACGAACCCTCTGGGAAATACTTGTAAGCAGGAAATATTTATGTAAGGATACAATATTAAGTTGTTTGTGACCTGCCGGTAGCTATCTAAAAACGGTGGCCCATTCAAATTAAATATTAACAATAATCTCTATGATATAAGGTTTTACCATGATTCGATCAACAAATAGTGTTTTTGTCACTTTTTTAATCGCCATGTTTTTGTCTACATCAAGTCTGGTTCCAACTGCCCGAGCAGCAGTTATTGACACATCTGTTTACATGAGCAAAGCACAAAATGTCAGTGTCAACGAGTTAACAGTGCTCATTGACCGTAAAGATGTACAGGATCAACTCGTTGCCTTCGGGGTTGACCCCGAAGACGCCAAAAAACGTATCGCCTCACTGAGCGAGGCAGAATTAAAACTCTTACAGCAGAAAATAGACACCCTACCAGCTGGGTCGAGCGTTTTAGCACTATTAGGAGCGGTACTGGTTGTCCTCATTATCCTGGAACTCGTTGGAGTTACCAATGTTTTCACCAAGCTGTAACGCACCTTGCTTCTTAAAACAGATCGATCTGGGTGGCTTTTTATCTCGGCACTGTTACTGCTGAGCAGCTGCGGTTACAATTATGAGTCCATTGATTTGGAAGGAGATGAATATCCGAACCTGGTAAACACACCTTTTTTCTCTCAGCAAGCGTATCAATGCGGCCCCGCCTCTCTAGCATCTCTGCTGACCTATTCCGGGGTAGATGTCACACCCGATGATTTAGTGCCTCTGGTATATGTTCCAAAACGGCAAGGAAGCTTTCAAGTCGAACTTGCAGCGGCGGCGAGGACTTATGGCAGAATTCCATACATTATAGACCCCAGTATCAAGGCACTGGCAGCGGAACTCATTGCAGGCAGGCCGGTTCTCGTCTTACAGAATTACGGCCTCAATATCCTGCCTTTTTACCACTTCGCCGTGGTTATTGGACTGCTCCCTGATGACCGTATAGTGCTACGGTCCGGTACAACTAAACACCATATCATGAAAACAAGCCAATTTCTCATGAGTTGGCTGAGGCCGGGAGCATGGGCAATGGTGGTTTTACGTCCAGGTGAACTACCCGATAAGGTCGAGCTTAACCGTTATCTACAGGCAGTCTCAGACTTTGAAATGATTAACGCCCCGCAAGAAGCCCTTCCGGCCTACCTGGCAGCGTTTCCACTCTGGCCGAAGAACCCGATGCTCCTCTTTGCTTTGGGCAATAATTATTTGAAGCGAGGTGATCTTGATGAAGCTATCAGCTATTATTGGCAGACCCTGGAGGTGGATAAAAACCACCTGGGTGCAATAAACAACCTGGCCGATGCTCTTGCCAAAAAAGGATGTTTCAAGGAAGCGAAAGCGCTCATAGAAAGGGGAGCTTCATTAGCCGATCAGCAGTCTTCAATCTTTATCGATGTCATAAACAGCACATCGAGAGAAATAGAGATATTATCTGAAAATAGCACCGCTACCACTCATGGTCCGAACTGCAGATAGATCCTGTGGAAATTGGAACCTGATTTGACACCCTCAGCTATTTAAGTTCAACTTAATCTGTCCCGCTGTTATAGGACTAACAGAAAAAATCTCTTGTTTGCAGTACCTGTACTTTCGATATCTGTTTGTGAACCTGCCGTTTGCAAACTCCAATGAGGATTATCCAAAGTTATTTTCACATCAACTGACTGCTGAACAGTTGACCCTGCCGAAAACTTCATACCCAATCCCTTCATCCTTTCTTCATGTTCGTCTGCTATTTTTGAGGGAGTCAGAAATTAATAGTAGGGATAGCGTTTATTGTCTAAAGGAGATGGTTATGAATGGTCTATCCTCTAATCAAAGGAATGTCCGATATCGTAATTGGCAGCAGATATGTTCGTGGAAACGAGACACAAGGGTGGGTCATCAAAAGAAGAATCGCCTCTGGTCTTGCCCGCTTCCAGCTCAGACCCAGACCATGACCGGTATTGATAATCCATTCTCTGTTTTTTTGCTGTCAGGAGGACTCAACTCCTCGCCATAACCAAAGAGATCAAAGAGTATACGATCTGTTTAGAACGACTCCTGAGTCAAAATGAGAATCTAAAAGTATATGAAATACCAATAATATTTTGCGACAGAAACGCAGGTAAGGCTAAGATGGATTTCTCGGGATTAAAGGACTATTTCATCCAACTTTCAGCACGTTGCGGGCTAAAATACCCGAAAAACGTTTGGCTCGTTTTGCCTTACCTGCTCTTTGTCGGATTACTTACAGATCTAATGGTGTTTAGGTTATTTTCAACGTATGGCATGACGCTTTTGATCTCACAGGTAGCCGGCCTTCTTGGTTCAATTGGCATAATAGGAATTGCCGGTCACATTATCAGGCCGGACATCATACCCAAATACAGGATAACACCCTCCCCGCTTTTTGTATTGTGCACGGTTCTCCTGATAATACTTCGGTCCGGGTTATTTGCTCTCGCCTATCACTCAGATTGGGCAGGGATCATGTTCTCCCCCATTCTAATAGCTGCATTTTCATCCATGGTGATTTCCCTGTATGTAACTTCCTTAATCTCATCACGGAAGCATTGCCCTACATCGCCAGCACACTGAATGAAATCACGGAGAGTGTGAGAGATTAATCATTTTCCAGAATTTACTTTCCAAAAGGTTGGAAGATTACGATAGTGCCTTTTCTTCTGGCTTATGGAGGTACCTTTTTTTTTATTGGGCCAGCCGGTACCCCGTATCCTTCACATGGCTTTTTTTGTGGTTGGAAAGATTATGCCACCCCCTCATTTCTGATCATGTGTTTTGCAGCTATCTTCACCATTTCTTCATTTTCACCTGCTATGTTGCTACTGCAGGCAGGGAATTTTCTGGTTTTAATGGCGGGCTCTGTCAAGGTTATAATGATCCCGATCTCATTTCAGGACCGATTATGTGGTAATGCCAAGATGAACTTCTCTATAGTTTCTAATTATCTGATGCAATTGGACAGGCTCTCGCCTAAGGGGATATTTTCTCAAGGGCCATTGCTAGTTAGTATTTCAATTCTCATCGGGCTGCTTGATGGTTCTTTATTGCATACACTCTCACCCCTGGACATTTCCACTGAAAGCGTTCATTTTGCGAGTTTTCTTCTTGCAACGCATCTGGGTTTTCTCATCCTTCCATTTGTCAATGACGATATGAGATATCGTCTATCGGTTAATGAATATATCAGGTTCACAACTATTTTACTCCTGGCTATTTTTCTTCGGGAAGGCATACTGGCCCTTCCGGCAATGCAGATGAATACAAACCCGCTTATACGAATAGTATTTTTGGTTGCCAGCACCTCCTTTAGCTGGATAACAGCAATATTTATCAGTCGGTGCGAGCATCTCCGTCCCCAGGTACAACGTGTTGACTGGAAGCTTTTCGGCACGCTGCTTATCGGCTATACCATCCTGCTCCGCCTTGTCTACCTGGGAAACATAGAGCTCATTCAGGAAGAAGCATACTACTGGAATTATGCCCAGCATATGGCACCGGGCTATTTGGATCATCCACCTATGATCGCCCTGCTCATCCAATTTGGAACATTACTTTTTGGCAACAATGAGTTTGGCGTTCGATTCGCCATATTTCTTTGTTGGTTTATCACCGCCTTTTATACCTATCGGCTCTCTGAGTCAATTTTCAACAGAGGCACAGCGTTTGGGGCTCTTCTGCTTATTGCTGTTCTTCCTGTTTTTTTTGGTGTTGCACTGGTCGCCACACCGGATGCACCACTTGTTGCCTGCTGGTCTGGTGCTCTCTATTATCTTTATCGAGCTCTCGTGCAATTGCGACCACAATCCTGGTACAGGGCAGGATTATTTCTGGGGCTCGGGCTAGCGTCAAAATACACTATTGCCTTTCTCGGGCCAGCAATCATTCTCTACATGTTGATGGATTCTTCCGCCAGAAAATGGTTTTTACGTCCACAGCCCTACCTTGCCGCTCTGTTGGCACTTTTTGTCTTTTCTCCCGTTATATGGTGGAATTACCAAAATGATTGGGCATCATTTCTTTTTCAGAGTCAGGGACGTATTCAAGCAACCATAGAATTTTCAACACCTGAGCTACTAGGCAGTATTCTGCTGCTGCTAACGCCAACTGGGTTTTTGGCTGCAATTTCTATACTTCGACCACGGTTTGCCCGTCTTTATTCCCAGAACAGTGATAACGACACTTTCAGGCGAAGTTACATCTTTGGTTTGACCATGGTCGTCATCCCTCTGGCTATTTTCACCCTTTTCAGCATCACCAAGGAGGTGAAACTCAACTGGACAGGGCCTCTCTGGTTGTCAGTCATTCCATTTATAGCTTTCACAATGGTCAGCCATAGTTCAAAAGGCGAGTGGCTGGTGGCGAGGCTCTGGCCCAAAACGTTGGTGATACTCGTAATCAGTTATGGAGTGCTGCTCCACTATTGTGCCATAGGGCTGCCAGGAATCCCTTATGGTAAAGGCGATTTCCTTTTTGGCTGGGAGGATTTTGCTCGACAGGTTGAAGAAGAGGTACAAAAAATTGCAGAACAACAGGGTGAGCGACCCCTCGTGGCCGGAATTGATAAATACAAGATCGCAAGCGGTCTCGCCTTTTATCGTAACAAACTGCGACCGGAAACAGCTGTTAGGAGTTCCATTGACGAAACTACCAGTAGACAACTGTTTGGCTACCATGGTGTGATGTATAATTACTGGCATCCGCCGTCAATGGCAACAGGCAGGGATATACTTGTCATATCGGCCAAAAAACATTGGCTGGCTGCCCCAGTTTATCAAAAGCGGTATCAAGATCTTGGAACTATTCACGACTTCACTGTTTATAAAAAGGGTAAGGTAGCTGGCCGCTATTATTATCGTCTGTTGACGGGATACACACCGGATGGAAAGGGATAACCAGAACCTAACATGTCTAATTTATAGATGACCATTTAAGGACTTGAGAAAAAAAATTGTTTCAAACAGCAAGCCTCAGATCATTGTGACAGTTCGTGGCTTTCCTCTATTGGTTTCCATCCACTTTGATAATTACCAGAGTGATATCGTCTTCAGATTTGGCACCGCTCATAAAAGAGTGCAGCCCGGTATAGACCGCACTGAGAATATCATCCGCTGCAGACGCTGAATGCTTTCGGATTATATCGCGTAACCGTTTCTTACCGAACATCTGTCCTTCGTTGTTGAATGCCTCCCAGATACCGTCTGTGCCGATCGCGATGATCTGTCCGTTTTTCAGCCCTTTCCTGTTATATTCGATGTATTCAAATCCATCGATGACACCAAGGGCAATGCCTGTTCCCTTGAGCTCTTCAAATTCATCGGTATACGGGTTGTAGACAAGCGCCGGGTCATGTCCTGCCCGAACCCACTTCAGATCCATTTGTTTGGGGTCTATGGTCATGTAGAACAATGTCATGAAATTGCCGGTACCCATGATATCGCTCACCAGGTGGTTATTCATTTCAGAAATGATCTCAGAACTCGAGCCTGGTTGTGCAGCCCGCATCCTGAGAAAGGCCCTGGCTGTTGTCATCAACAGTGCGGAGTCGACACCATGGCCGGAAATGTCACCAACAACGATGCTTACCGCGCCCTTCCGGGATTCATGTGCCAGAGAAAATCAAAATAATCACCGCCGATCTCATCGCACGATACATTTCGGCCGGCAATATCAAGCCCCTTAACCTGGGGTGTGTCCCGTGGCAGAAGACTCTTCTGAACTTCACCCGCAAGAACAAGGGCCTTTTTTTGCTCGGTCATGTCGGTAATAAAGGCCATGTTCCCTATTACCGAGTCCTGATCATCTCGCAATGTACTGCCATGGAGCAAAACAGGAATTACACGACCATCCTTGGCAATCAGGCTGCCTTCAAGTTCTCTATATTCCTGGGCAAAGATTGTTTCACTGTTTGCTTGCAGGTATGTTCTGAAGTCATCGCTAAGATAATCAAGCAGGGAATCGCCAAGCAACTCCTTGCGAGTAAAACCGATCAACCGGCGGAAGGCATCGTTTGTATCGGCGATTTTGAAGTTTTCATCCATCAACAAAAATCCTTCTGCAGCAGTCTCAACGATGCGACGAAATTTTTCTTCACTCCTCCTGAGTTTCTCCTCTGCCAGTTTCCGTTCAGTGATATCGATTAGGATACCTTGATTGTGTATTTTGTTGCCTTCGTTATCTCTCACCACAGAGGTCTGGTCTTCTACCCAGCGAATATCTCCGTCTTTCGTTATCATTCTGTAATACTGGGTATATTCCTCAACATCAGCATCAGCATAGCGATTAATTTCCTCTCTCAGCCAGTCGAGGTCATCTGGATGGACAATGTCTGGAAATAAGATCCGTTCATCCATAAAATCTTGAGGATCATATCCAAACCTCTTAAGGTTGTCCGAGACATACTCAAGTTTTGGTTTTTCCCCGGTTTTACCAGCTTTTCTTCTAAACAACACGACCGGGCTCTGATTGACGATCAGTTTAGCTAACCCCAACTCATTTACCACCTGGGCATTATCTTGATCAGACTTGGCTAATTTCTTTTTGGATGCAGCAAGTTGTTCTTGTAAATCCCTAACAGTTCGCTGATATTCTTCTAATTGATTTTCAAGAGTTGTCATTTTTACCTGTATTTCTCAGAGAGTTTCTTTTCTGCCGGCCTGGCTCTGCTCAGTTTTTGCAGCCTTCCTTTCTGTTTTCAGTTATCTGTTTCCAAGGGATATCCGAGAATTCCTTGATAAATTGCGGGCCGTCGAGTCATTATAAGTACTGATTGCTGCGGATTCAATTTAAGTGCAACTTGCCTTTAGAGCATGAGACGGTTAGGATTTGTACAGTTTTATCAGAGTGAGCCTTTTGCAAAATGATGATTTTCGTTCAGCGTCAAACCATGCGAAAAAATTTTACCGCAGGCATATAATTGATATTCCGAGGATAAAAATTTAAGCATAACGCAGAGGTTGAGCGAAAAGAGCGTTTTGCAAGTGGCTCAGAGTAATTTTGGTTACTAACAAAAACCTTCTGCTGTTTGACCAGAGAACCATATGAAATTAAAATGGAAAATTTTTATTGTTCTTCTCATCACCAGTCTGGTTCCCATTGTAGTTGTCACTTTTTTCAGTCACAAAGCCTCCAGAGAATTGGGAAAATCAATATCGACTCAAACCAAACAAGCGCTGACAGAAACGGTAAGAAGAGCGATTGTCTCTGACACAGAAAATTATGCGATGATTACCGGCAGGGCAAAATCTTCTCTGGAGCTTGCTCTGCGACTGCTCATCTCGGAGGCTGAAAAAATCCTGGCCAGGCCCCAGCCCAAGCCAGATGTCATCTATTTTGCTGAGGATTTCGATAGCCCGGATTCAGCACCGGAAGATCTGGCACCATCTCAGCTCCACATGAAAATCATGGAAGATGATACACTTACGCCAAAACTAATCAGTAACAGTTATCCAAATGTTTTCGTGCCCTCAACGGTTGACCGTGTCAAGATTGGCGACGAAATTACCCGCTTTACTGGGCTAACCCCGGCGTTAAAAGGTCTTGCCGGTGAGTTTGGCCACATTCTATTCTGGATTTATGCAAGCCTGGAGAGTGGCGTTCACCTCTCATTTCCTGGTCACGGTGGATATCCAGATGACTATGATCCTCGGCAACGCCCCTGGTACCTCCAGGCCAGAAATGCTGGAACAGGTGTCGTGGTCTGGGGGCCACCCGTGGCCGATGCCACAACGAGCCAGCTGACCTTTACTGTCTCAGGCTCCTTTTCAAAGCCTGATGGTTCCTTTGCAGGAGTGGCCGCAATCGATGTATTAATCCCAAACGTTCTCTTGACAAGCCAGATCTCATCACAGTGGTCTGAAAGCATGAAGTCTTTTCTCGTCGGAACCTCAGAAAAAGGAAAACCGTTCTGGGTTTTATCATACAACAACAAACAAGATGATGTTGGGGAAGGTGCGGACGCAGCAAAAACAGGAATGTTTCAGCTTGAAGAGGAGCCCGATTTTTTGGAATTAGTCCCTCTTTTTACAAATCAGAAGGTTGGCAATCTGGAGATGCCGTACCACGGGGCTGATTCTTTCTGGGCCTATGCAGAAATATTTCCCGGTCTCTATTTTGTTATTGTCGCGCCGAAATCGATAATCACAGAACTGCCCCAAAAGGTTGGCAAAAGTTTCATCCGCTATACACGAGGGCAAACTGCCATTTCACTGATAGCTGTACTGATAATCATTCTGGTAGTAACGAGCCTGGCCCTGCTCATCTCTCGGACGATCACAAAAACTATCTTAACAATAGTACAAGGCTTCAAGAAACTGGAACAGGGAGATTTCTCGGCGAGGCTCGATGCTGAATTTAATGATGAGAGAGACCAGATCGTCGCCTCCTTCAATCGCATCATGCCCCGACTTGATGAGCATCTTAGAATGAGCAGGGCGCTTGGGGTAGCGCATGAGGTCCAGCAGAGTCTACTTCCGGACAAAGATCCGATACTTCAAGGATTTGACATCGCGGGAATAAGTTTATACTGCGATGAAACAGGAGGTGATTATTACGATTTCATACACGTTGGTGATGACCGGCTCGCGGTGGTGGTAGGAGATGTTTCCGGTCATGGTGTTTCCTCGGCTTTGCTCATGGCGACAGCCAGGGCGCTGGTCATGCTGCGTGCTTCAATGCCGGGACCGGCTGCGAGCATCATAAACGATGTAAATAAGTATCTGAGCAAAGACACTTATGAGACTGGCAACTTTATGACATTTTTCTATTGTGAACTCAACGCGCTGTCCCGTGAGATCTGCTGGGTCAGGGCGGGGCACGATCCTGCTTTCATCTATAATCCCGAGCGTGATGAGTTCGATGAACTGAAAGGGTATGGGATGGCCCTCGGCCTTGATTATGATTTCGAATATGAAGAGTTTCAGCATTCACTGGAACCTAATCAGCTCATCTTAATTGGTACTGACGGCATATGGGAAATGCGTAACGAACAGGGAGAAATGTTTGGCAAGGAGAGGCTCAAGGCGATCATCCGTGACAAAAGTTCACTAAGAGCTAAAGAGATTTTAGCACATATCGATAAGACATTGAGTGAATTTCGTGACGGCACACCACTTGAGGATGACGTTACGATGGTAGTGGTTAAAAATATGCAGTAACCGTTTTTTAAACTTCAGGCTACTGTTTCGTAGCAACTATTACGTCTTGATATGAAAAGTGCTTCTCTCCAGTTGCCCAGGTTCCATACAAGATGGGCTCAGTGAGCTTCCTAAGCTATAACAGATAACTGAAGAAGATCCGAACCATGACTCACGATAACACAACCTTCAGTCAGAGTACTGTATTTTGATCAGGATAGTCGAGATTTGTCATTTCTTCTGTCACGCTAAAATCATAGTCTGGATATTCATAGATCGGCATTCGTTCATCCGTCACACCAATTGAATAACCATAGAGTCTCTCGTATTCTTGAGGGTTCTCCCCCATTTCTCTCAATTGTTCGAGATATTCACTCACCGACTTCGATTCTATGACGATTATCTTGCCGAGTTCCTCTATCATAGGACTATGACGACGGGTCTGGTCATGGTCAAACTGCAGTATCCGTCTGCCATAGCGCGTAATGCCTATAACCCGGAAAGAAAGGCTTTTCCCGACGCCTGGTAAATTGAGGACAGTGCGGTCAGTTGCCAGAAATGGTAATTTCTCTTTTCTTCTCAAGGTATCGATACTTTTTACCATATCGCCTGGTTTTTCCTGTAAATCGACGACAGCGGCAAGTCCCTGGTTGCTGATGGTACCATATGCTTTTTCTTCCACTTGCTCCTGCATTGCCCTGGCATTGAGGGCAAAATTGAAATTGTTTTCCATATACCCTTTCACGCTGAAGGTATAGTAAGGTAATATACCAATTTCATTGAGAGACTGACGCAGCCTAGCATTGTGACCGAGCCTTGAACTGGCAGTCGTGAAGACATGCTGGTTTGTTATTATCCAGCCCGCCCTGTGAAGTTTGTAAACGGCATCCCGGGCCTCTGGAGTTATCTCCATCGGTGACTCAAAGTGGGTCTGGATGACAAATTGACGAATTCCGACAGTGGTGGCCTTATTCCTGAATTCAGCGAGAATAGCAATTAAATCGTCCGTGACACGTTGAGGGAGATAGACTGGCAGGCGGGTGCCAAGGCGAATCCGAATGATTTCTGCATACTTTTCACCGTTTTTACGTCGCTTGTTTGCTTCTTTTTTTCGATAGGCAAGGTCGTAGATGCCGTTAAATATCTGCTCAAGTGATTGGTTAGAACTCATCAGCGCATCACCGCCGGTGACGAGAATATCACGAAGCTGGGAATCCTCTTCGAAATAAGTCAACATTTCATGTAATTTTTCCGGCCAGCTTTTTTTGGGCCTGAGCTCTTTCAAGTCAAAATTCAAGTCCCCTTTCTGAAAGCTATACATGCGCTGGCATGAAGCACACAATCCAGCGCATGCCCTGCTTGCCGTCTCTGGAATGAGGATAGCAACCTCGGGATAACGCCGATGGATGATATGATCTGATGGCAATAACCATCCGGCAGCATTGGGTTTTCCCGATCGAACCATATCCTCTTTCTCCCATGCCACGATGTGACCGAACTCTTCAACCAGCTGTTTGGTGTAGATCACATAGTGTCGAATGGCAAGGTCTGCCCCAATTGCAAAATAGGGCACCCTGACGTGTAAAAGTGAGAGATAGTAAGGATTAACAAATATTGGGATCCCTTTCTTTTCTGCTGAATAAAGTATTTTCATGGTGTCGGGATCCAGTGAGTTACCGACCATCTCATTGAGCAGATCTGCCGAGCGAACCGCAAATCTAAGGTGAAACCGATAATCGTGCCACCACTCCAGGGCTTTGAGAAATTTCTGCTCTCGAGACATTTCTGCAGAAAATGTATATCTGGAACTGGCGATAGCACCGCTGTCGATCTTGTCGATTATCAGGTTCAAAATCCGGTCTCGATTCTCTTCACGCAGCTTGATGATGCGCGGATCAAGGCCGGTTGGGAAACGCTCCATCCATCTCTCTACCTGTTCCCTGTCCGGAAGCTCTGGCGGCTCAGCAGCCCGGAACTGCCTGAAAAGCTGGATCATGTCCTCAAAGAAGGCAGGTTTTGCACCACCGGTACCGTAATTGACGGCGAGCCAGATCATCTTGACCGGGTTATTTACGGCTAATTCCCCTCGCAGGTTCTTATCCTCATAGGTCATCCCGGCATGATCGATGTAATCAAGCAATCGGATCGCGGCAAAATCCTTCCACTCAAGGGACTTAAAGACACTATTCTCGTTTGCTGCACCCCGATAAAATGACAGTGCATTTTCATTTCCTTCCAGCTCATCCATAACCCAGGTTCTAACACCGAGCAGGGCCTCAATTTCTGTCTTGGAATATTGCATGATCCTTTCCAGATCAGGATTCTCATGCATGAGCTGATGGAGCAGGCGGTGAGACCTGACGCTGATAGCAACATTGTCCAGGTCGTGCACCTGATTACTGATATCTTTTTGTTTATTTTCAGAAACTTTGGGTGCGTGCATTGAGAGATCCTCCGTTAAACTTTTTAAACTGATGGTCGGATCTTTCCGTTTTTGGAAACTGGCACTGTTGGTTAACATACGATAACCCTATACCAATACTATAATGATGATTGTTGCATCCTCAAGAACCGAAACAGGCTCGCTGGCCTAAGGTAGTAGACAATCTTAAACCACTCGGTTGACAGATATCCCGGAGCTCTCACTACCACATTGTTGCATTGAAAAGTGGTGTTTTATGTTTATCTGAAAGGAAGAGAGGTGAGGGTCGCCGTTGACAATAGAATATCAATTGCCTGAACAGGAGGCACACGATGGTAGAAAATGTCATTATTATGGGTGCCGCAGGACGAGACTTCCACAACTTCAATGTCTACTTCAGAGACAACAAAAGATACAATGTCATCTGCTTTACGGCCACGCAGATTCCAGATATAGATGATCGTCAGTACCCTGCAGAACTCTCTGGAGACCTCTATCCCCAAGGAATACCGATCTATTCAGACGATAACCTGTTCAATCTCATTGGAGACAACAAGGTTGATCTGGTGTCGTTTTCCTATAGCGACGTACCACATCTCGAAGTGATGCATAAAGCCTCGATTGTCACGGCGGCCGGGGCAGATTTTATCATCATCGGTGCCCCGTATACCATGCTGAAATCGAACAAGACAGTTATATCTGTCTGTGCTGTACGAACCGGTTGTGGAAAATCACCTGCAAGTCGCAAAGTGGTTCAGATTGTCCAGGAGATGGGTAAAACGGTCGCCGCAGTTCGCCATCCCATGCCCTATGGCAATCTTACCAAGCAGGTGGTTCAGCGATTTGCAACCTATGAAGATTTAAACAAACACAACTGTACCATAGAGGAGCGGGAAGAATACGAGCCCATGGTCGAGATGGGTACCGTTATCTATGCTGGTATCGACTACGAAAAAATTCTTCGGCAAGCGGAAAAAGAAGCAGATGTGATTGTTTGGGACGGGGGTAATAATGACACGCCTTTCTTTGCCCCGGATATTCACATTGTCGTTTTTGATCCGCACCGCGCCGGCCATGAAACCTCCTATCACCCTGGTGAGACAAACATGCTCCTGGCTGACGTGGCGATTATCAACAAGGTGGACAGCGCTTCACCTGACGATGTTGAAAAAGTTCGCAAAACCATTGAGGCAAACAACCCCAGGGCCTCGATCATACTGGCTGATTCTGCGATTATCACTGACCACCCCGATCAGATTAAAGATAAACGGGTACTCGTCGTAGAAGACGGTCCTTCTTTAACTCATGGTGAGATGGGGTACGGCGCCGGTGTTATTGCCGCACGTCGTTTCGGAGCTTCGGAACTGGTTGACCCACGGCCATACCTGGCAGGAACCTTGAAGCAGGTTTTCCAGACCTATACATCCATAGGCGCTTTATTGCCGGCCATGGGATACAGCCGTCAGCAGATTCGGGACCTTGAAACGACTATCAATAACACTGATTGTGATCTTGTGCTCGTGGCAACCCCGGCGGATATCTGTCAGCTGTTGAAGGTCAACAAACCAACCCTCAGGATTCGTTATCAATACAAAGATCACGGTGAGCCCAGTCTGGAGTCCATTCTTCATGAGCGGCTTGGCGCTTAACGTTGGTGTTTTCTCATGCTCAAAGTGAGGATAACGTACAATAAAGACTGCAAAAGAAAAGCCGGGACTGCGGTTATTTCCGCTGATCCCGATAATGAGCAATATGGGAAGGCTTGAATCAGTGAGGCCAGAGCATAAGCCCACGAGCGACAAAAAAAGCGAAAAGACAACCACATAACATGGTGGCTGCAGTGTGGCTTGAAATTGTTCTTGTCGCTAAGAAGTTTCTGCCACCAAGGTAAAAACCAATTGCTGTTACGATTGCACCAAATTCAGAAACCAAGAGAAGGGTCAAAAGAGGTAGCAAGGTTGTCCCATCATCTCTTAGTCCACTACCTTTGAATACTATTAAAGTTAAAAAACAACCGAGTATTACAGCAATAAAGGGGAAATTATCTTTTGTCATTTTAATTATTTATCATATAAGTATCTGGTTTGCAATTCAGCATGAATAGCCGACAAACCATACCATGAGACCGATCCTTCGGTAATGTGGATTATAACTCTCTTGAAATTGATACGTTAAAGGTTATCCCTTTTTCAGAACTCACTTCAGACCACACGTTACCACCATGTTGCTCTGCTATCTCTTTTACAATGGCGAGTCCCAGCCCTGAACCTGCGATGCCGGTGGCTGTCTTCTGCCGTTTAAACAACCCAAAAATATCCTGGGATTCTTCCTCTGTTAAACCAATGCCATCATCACTCACGTACAGAACATGGTTTTTCTCAACTTCTTTATAACCGATTGTTATTTCAGATAAACCCTCGCCTCCATATTTTAATGCGTTATCGACAAAATTTCTCAACACCCGCAATATGGCAATTCTATCTGCCCTGATCTCTGGAAGATGCTGGGGTTCCTTCCATTCTATTTGTCTGATATTCAAGGGGATGGCGAATTCTTCTCTAATCATCAACAGCAGGTCAACCAGTTTAATGCTTTCGATTTTTAGGGACATCTCCTTGGTAGCTATGTAAACATTGATCATTTCGACAAGAGCGGCAATTTGTTCTGACGATTTCAGAATCTGCAGACAACAATTTTTCCCTCGTTCATCAAGAATATCCCCATAATGTTTATCCAGAAGCTTTGTCAGGCCATAAATAGAAATGGCTGGATTCTTCAGGTCATGCGAAACCGAGTAAGCAAAGTGCTTTATTTTTTTTGAACTGCTTTTAAGTGCCTGCTCGGCATCAAGGCGAAATGCAATTTCTTTCTTTAATGCCTTATTTGCTTCCGATAGTCTTTCAGTACGCTCCTTGACCATATCCTCCAACTTCTCTCGATATTTTTGCAGCTCTTCCTCTTTCCTTTTCTTCTCCGTAATATCTTCGACCATCTCGATTGCAGCGGTAATCTTACCTTCCCAATCGCTAACAGGTGAAGAAACAATTCTATAATTTCTAATTTCACTACCAAGTGGTGTCTCCGTCACCGATTCATGAACTTCTCCATCTTCTAAGGTTTTAATCGTGGGACAATATGAACAGATATCGTTTTTTGGAGGGACATTAAATTCTCGAAAGCAAAGAGGTCTTTTTGCAACATCAATGTGGGGAAACCACTGGTTCATTTGTTTGTTAAGGGCAAGTATTTCCATGTCGGGACTGATGAGGGAGACACCGATGCCGATATTATTGACCACACTTTTATATTTTTTCTCACTCTCCAACAACTCTCTGCTTGCCAGCATACTCCTGGTAATATCGCGAAGCATCTCGATGACTCCAATGACCTCTCCGCTCTCGCTCTTCACTGGAACCATGGTATTTTCGGTGATGAGACCGGGGATCACTTCCTGTATGAAGGTTTTAATTTCTCCAGTCTTTATCACCTGTGGAGCTATACAGTCATCACATGGCACACGGGCTGAATCTCTTGGCAAATGAAATTTTTCAGCGCGCAATTCGTAGCAGTATTTTCCTTTGACGTCTTCCAGGCTCACTTCTGTTTTTTCCTGGTAATAGGGATTCATATTAAGGATTTTCAAATCCCTGTCCAAATAGATAATACCCATGGGAATATTCTTGAATATGAGCTCAAAATCATGTGGGTTGCTACCGATATCAGGAAAAATCATATGGTATCCCTCTTTGTTATTCTTCAGCCAAAGGTACCAAGGCCTCTAAATTAATAGCAAAACAGCACCTTGAGATTATAGACCAGTTTTTTCTGTTCAGGTGATAGCATATTTATGTGCAGCTGGATACAATTCCGAACCCACCTCTTCCCTGAAACCAGATCCTGTGAGACAACGTGGAAATGATTTAGCCCCGATTTTAAGAAGCAGTTATTTTAATGTGTACCAACCATCAACATAAGTACCTTTTTCATCAGATACTTTTTCAACACAAGCAAACTGCTCACCATTTGACAGGAATCCAGAAATTTGTGATGGTTTTTCAGTGATAATATTAAGAGTTGAACCAGTACTCTCTTGAATGGCCGCCAAACAGTCTCCAAGAGTTTGGTAATCAGCAGCGACTATGGTGGAATTTATCTTTATATGTTTTGGAGAAGTTCTGGTCTCTTTGCCAGAACTATTACCGAATATGAGAGATATCGAAAAAAGTACCAAAAAGATTACAAACACCCCTCTCATCAGCGTCCACCCTTTTTTATTTGATAACCGGCACGTCATTGATATGTACTATAATCACAAAATCCTACTTGAGGATAGGAAACCAAGCATTAATAAAAGCAGCGCCAGCTAGTTCAATAATTTGGTTTGAGGATGTTTGTCAATCCACGCTCCCCAGGAGATATCTTCAGACGCCATCTCAGGCAGATATTTGTTAAAATGCTGACCACTGATACCCCGCAGACCATCTTTTTCAGGATACCATAGACTCATTGTTTCCCGGTCATATAGAACGAAAGTGTTTTTGTACGTCCATCCAGATGGTGCCAGAGTCAATTCTTTTCCGTCCAGAACTCGGCTGTACACAGCCGCAAGGTCAACTAACGGTCAATAACCTGCTGCAATCGGGCGATCCCCGATAGTAGTGTTGGCAATTTCATGATGTCTGAGACGAGCTACTGAGTAAGCATGGGCACTGCCATCAACTGCGACTCCAATAATCCTTGTTTTAGTTGAGAGACGGATGTTCTCCTTTTTCATATCCTCATCTTCCAATGGGTTAAAAGCATCTTTTCCAATGCCATATTGGAATTTTTCTGGTTTGAACCCCACGCCGCGGGCCTCGGTCACATCCCACTTATAGCCGGTACGATCAATAATAAAGACCCTGCCTGCATGAGTCTCAACCTGTGCCGCAACAGTAATCTGAACCATCGCCGCAAAGGCTATGATCAGTAATGCTGAGTTAATTATCAGTTTCATCACGATTCCCCTTTCTTTCATCAGAAAGTTTCACTTGCATCCGAGCAGAGGCAGTCAGCGTACTTGTCACCCCAGGATTCTGCGGGGCTCAACTGATTTGATGCTGATCTTGCCATTATCAAACGGTAAACATATCGAATATTTTAGGCAAGCTGGCTTAAAATAGCCTGCTTCACCTGGCTTCTGCTTCCAGGCCGGCGATCATACGATGGAACTGCCTTATTGTTCAGATCAGTTAAAAAGGGTAACCTTACCAATAGTTTTCTAAACCTCATCAAGGAGATGATATTCGTTTTCCCGAATTCATGAGAATTAGTGTGATTACCAGAAACCGGTTAATGGCTGGTTCGATAGAACATTATGCATCTACTATTTGATCTAGATGGCACATTGACAGACCCCTACCAAAGCATCACAAGATGCATATCACATGCATTATTGGCCTTGGGCAGACCGGTTCCGCCCCAAGTGGAGTAACAATGGTGCATTGGCCCTCCCCTGAAAACCAGCTTCGCCACCCTGCTGGCCTCTGATGACGACAAACTTGCCGAGGAAGCTCTAGCCATTTACCGGGAACGGTTTGGTTCCGTTGGATTATATGAAAACGAATTGTATGAAGATATTCCTGAAACGCTCAGCGCCCTCCAGGATATGGGACAGAAGACGAACTGGAAGCTTCTGGTGCAGACATTTGTATCAGTCATCCCAAAGAGTTGAAAACCGTAATTTCAGATTTTCCTCCTGTTAACAACTGAAGCCGTTCTACTTGCTTTTTTAGCATCTACTCTTGGACTATTCCTTCTCTATCTGACCATGATTTTAGCCCAACCATGCATAGCATCCCACTATGGTTTGTGCATATTGCACTTGACCCGCCAGGAACACTCGACTTGATAATTGTATTTTTTGGAGTTAATACTGCTACACGAGCCGGCGCCATTCCGGCCTATAAAGCGGTGGTAAACCTTTCATGACAAAACGGTTGGCAATGACAATTCCTAAAGATGATTCGTAAAGCTCAGTTCATAAATAGCGTGGCCTTCCAGGCAGCAATGATCATCATCAGTCTGTCCGTGGCATCTCTTGTTTTGAGTATCATTCTCTATAAACAGAGTATGAGGGAGATAGCACTCAAGGAGGTGGAGAACAGGGCCATCCTTTTTCTCGCAGCTATGGAATCGTCTGTACGACGGCTGGTGATGGAGAAAAATACCAAAAGCATTATAGAACTGATCCAAAATCGGGTTGAAGTTATTGGCGAGAACATGGATTTTGCTATTGTTGCTGTTATCATTCGAGATACCAATGGAAAAGTACTGGAGCATAAAATACAAGATCTGGACGGATTGATGTACAGCCCCGGTCAACCTGACCATAGACCGAAAGACTTCATTCCGAAGGATGTTCAGGAGGTTATCGAATCAAAAAATCCGCTCGTAAAGAGACAGATCAAAAAGCTGAGAATGGTTGAAGGGCAGCCGGAGATTAGGGTTATTGATGCACTCTATCCTATTATAAAGAGAAGACAGAGCGGCGAAATACTGGCTGTGATCAAGCTGGTTATAAGCGTCGAACGTACCTTTGAGTTGATTAGCGCCGAGTATAGACGATTCACAATGAAGGTCATCCTCGGACTTACGGTCGTGACGTCTTTGCTCATTTTTGGGATTCTACTTTTCCTCAGACAGCGAATTATAGCTCCTGTTTTGTCAATCAATTCTGGCGCTAAAGAAGTTGCTTCCGGGGATTTGACCGTTCATCTCAAACCGACAGGCAGCAACGAGATCAGCGACCTTATGCATTCGTTTAACGAAATGGTTGGGGGACTCAGGCATCGGGCTCAGTTACATCAGTCACTGGTAATAGCAAAAGAAGTTCAGCAAAATCTCTTGCCGGCCAAGGCCCCAGAACTTGAGGGGGTGCAGATTGCCGGAAGGTCAGTATATTGTGATGAAACCGGAGGGGATTACTACGATTTTATCGAATATGGCGAGGGTGAATCAGAAAGACTCGGTATTGTCATAGGTGATGTGTCTGGCCATGGGATTTCTTCAGCCTTACTGATGGCCACAGCCCGGGCGTTTCTGCGTCAAAGAACAGCACTTCCTGGTACTACTGCCGAGATTATAACTGATGTAAATCGTCAGCTGACAAGAGATGTGGCTGAATCAGATAACTTCATGTCGATTTTTTATTTGGCCATAAATAAAAAGAACAGATCACTGAAATGGGTGAGGGCCGGACACGACCCTGCCATACTTTTTGATCCGGCGACTGACTCGTTTACTGAGTTGAAGGGGCCTGGAATTGTTCTGGGGGTAAATGAACATTACGAGTTTGTGGAGAACATGCAAGACGGGCTTAATGACGGTCAGATAATTCTGCTTGGTACAGATGGAATATGGGAGGCCCGAAATCCACAGGGAGAAATGTTTGGCAAAGAAGCACTCTATGCAATTCTTAGAAATAACAGTGACCAGGATGCCGATATTATTCTTGAGAGTGTTATTGGCGGACTTGCCGACTTTCAACAGGGAGCAGAGGCTGAAGACGATGTGACGCTTGTCGTTTTGAAACTAACCTCGTCTTTCTGAGTATTCATAAACTTCCTTTCGCTCACCACCTCCTCGTTTTAAAGACCAGGGTGGTTTATTTCCACCTGACACATCTTCAAATAGTTCTGTAAAACTCCAAGACGACAAGCCTTTAAACCTTAATGGTTTCACTCTCCAAGATCGATGATTGCAGTTTGCAACAACGGTTGAACATATTCAGGGGAAGTTCTGTGCAACATGATTGCTCTACAGGTATTAAATGTGAGGAAAGACCTTAGCTCTTTACACAGTGCAACAATAAATTCATCAAGTCTAGAGAGTCTGGGTTCCAGTACAAGATGATGAATATGCAGCAGAGCTATCTTTCTCTCAGCTTTACAATCCATACGGGCAACAAGGTTCCAACCCCATAAAATGGGGAGGGAGAAATAACCGAACTGTCGTTTTGGTTGCGAAACATAGCATTCCAACAAATAGTCAAAATCGAACAACCTTTGTATGCGTTTTCGCTGGATAAGCAAATTATCAAATGGTGAGAGTATCTTGAGTTTACTGCGCCTCAATGGTTTTCTAAGCAGTTCCAAAGACGCTGGTAATACATAATAAGTCGTTTCACAGACCTTCACATGCAGCAATTGCCCGGCCATTTTTCATTGTCGGCGGAAGCCGCTGTGAAAGCAGTGCCAGCTTCCTTGCTTGTTGAATGGAGAGCGATTCTGTCATTTGGCCAACCAGCTACCAGTTACCGATGGTCCAGCGAGAGGCGGAAAAAAGGCAGATACCACTCGACATTCTAACCAGGAGGATTAAATTCACTTCGCGCATCTTCCACGATTTTTCGGATAGCACATCCCTCCATATGATCATTCACCAGCCCCATCGCTTGCATGAAGGCATAGGCAGTCGTTGGCCCAAAAAACTTCCACCCGCGTTTTTTCAGATCTTTGCTTAATAATTGCGATGTCTTGGTGACACTTGGAATCGGAGCAATGTTGTCATTTTTTCCAATTCCTGGTTCACGTGATTCAGGCTCCCACCTCCATATATAATGTGCAAAACTACCGAACTCATCAACGATTTCAAGAGCCCGATGGGCATTATTAATGGTTGCCTCAATCTTACCGCGATGACGGATGATACCTGCATTTTCGAGTAGGCAAGCAACATCTTCATCATCGAATTCAGCAATTCTGTTAAAATCGAAACCGGCGAACGCCGCTCTAAAGTTTTCTCGCTTACGAAGAATGGTTAACCAGGAAAGCCCCGACTGGAAGCCCTCTAAACAAATTTTCTCAAAGAGCCTGAAGTCGTCAGCAACCGGGCGTCCCCACTCTTCATCATGATAATTACGGTAATCAACAGGTTCATGGCCCCACCAACACCGAGTGATTCCATTTTCTGCCGTCTGTAATTGTTTCTTCTCTAGTTCAGTCATTGTTTCATGGTTCCCTACCCTTAAAAATTCGTTAACGGACACCAGAGGTATAGTAGTATATCATCACATTTTCAATGCAAAGACATTCACCATCCCAAACAGATTAACGATCAACGTAATTATGCAATCGATTGGCAATAATTATCCCAGGCTCCCTCTCGAAGAATTTTTCAAAATAAATATAAAAACCGTACTCAATGGTGATTATGATCTATCTGTTTATCCCTGACTGAAATTAAGAAGTCTAAAGAGAGCTTCTACACTCTTTCTCTTAGCTCTTGTCAGTTCTGTCCTTATGGAAACGATCCAGTTTAATTTCTGAAAAACATTATGTGAGATATATCATGACACTTAATAAAGCATTCACTGTGCCGATCAGCCGTGCCTCGGTTTTTACCTACCTTTTTATTTTCTTTTTGATACAGGCTATACAACCAGCATATCTTCTGGCTGAGTTTGAAAAACCAAGCACTCTGAAGGCTCAATCTTTTCTTGGTCCTGAACTTCTTAAAGGGGAGCACTATTCCGTTGTTGATCAAGTACATAACGATGGTTTACTGAACCATTACACGGTGAAGTCTTCGTTTGGCACAGTCAACGTGATTACCACCAGTTCCTTACAGATCCTTATCGGGGAAATTAAAGCAATTGCTGAAATGAAAAAGATTGAAACCGATGACACAGCGATTGCCTCGCTTAAACAATCTGGGAAGAATACCGTTGAGGGAGTAAAAACTCTGGTAAACGACCCAAAAGGAACGTTTGAAAGTGCGGCTGCCGGGGTCGGAAGTTTGTTCAATCGGGCAAGTGGAACGGTGGGTAAACGTGAGAATACCGGAGCAGAAGATAGCAGGGTAGAGCAACTGATTGGTTTTTCCAAGTCAAAGGGACAGATTGCCAACAGATTTGGAGTAAACATGTACTCCCGCAACCAGGTCTTGCAGACAGAACTGGACAGGCTTGGCTGGGCAGACTATCTCGGCGGACTTAGCGTGGGAATGGCTACCAGTGTTGTACCTGGTGTTGGGGGCGTGCTCTTGACGACCTCTGGTACAGCACGACTTCTAAATGAAGCGATTAACACGACTCCTGCTTCTGAACTGTGGCTGCAAAATAAAAATAACTTATTGGGAATGGGTATGGATGAGGATTCGATTGAACTTTTTCTCAACAATGCTGCGTTTTCACCGGCTCTGCAGACGGTTATGGTGGCCGCTCTTGACTCTATGAAAGGTGTTGACAATCGGGATTTGTACATAAAAGTGGCTCTCCAGGCAGGGGATCCGCTCATGGCCAAAATCATAACCGAATCAGCAGTTTTGACTGCCGGATACCATAAGAATGTAGCCCCTCTTAAACATTTCAAGCCATTAGCTCGTCTGGCACGCTCAGAGACAGAAGATGGCACCATTGTCATTATCCTACCAAGCGATTATCTCATCTGGAATGAAATGACGGCTGATACAGCTGGTTCTTTAGAGGAAAAAGCCAATGTTTCGAAAGGAACTGGAGTAGAAATATGGGTCACTGGTGATTTCAGTCCAATGGCTCGCGACAAGTTGGAAAAAATGGGTTGGAAAACACACAGCCAGGCCCGTGGCAAACTCACGCCAGCGCAGGAATAAAAACCAGATTATTTGGTCTCTATTCCGGCATGTTTGGCCATTTTGTTGTGACACCTTTATAATTCTCAAGGGTGTACTCTTTCTCATCTTTTCCTTTGATATAATAATCAGGCATCAACGGAATTTTACCTATACTCGTAGCGATCACGTACATAGGTTGAGCAAGACCAGTTGTATGTCCACGGATGGCATCCCGGATGAGTTCCGCACCTTTTTCCACAGTTGTCCTGAAATGATCGATGCCCGGCGCCGGTTCACAATAAAATACATAATAGGGGCGAATTCGCACCCGAAGTAATTTCTGGTGCAGCTCGCGGAACGTTTCCGTATCATCATTAATCCCTTTTAGCAGTACGGCCTGGTTGCCGACATTGACACCACAGGTGAGCAGAGCAAATACAGCTTCAGCTGTTTTTTCAGTGATTTCATTGGGATGATTGCACTGGGTGTTAATCCAGATGGGGATTTTGTGGTATGGGCTCAGTATCTTTTTTAACCCAGGGGTAATCCTGTGGGGTAAAACGATGGGAGCTCGCGTTCCAAATCGAATCATTTGCAGATGAGGAATTTCCCGCAGCTTTTTTATGATATATTCAATTTTTTCATCAGAAAGCACAAACGGGTCCCCGCCGGTCACCAAAACATCCCGAATTTCCTCGTGCTCGCGAATCCACTCTAACCCCTCCTCCACATCCATGCGAAGCTGAAGATCTCTGTTGACGACAAGCTCGTTTCTGAAACAGTGACGACAGTAGTTGACACAGACATCTGTCACAGTAAAGGCAACCCTGTCATGGTATTGTCGTGCGATACTATCGGGTCGAACTTCGTCTGTGTCTCTATTTTCCTTCCATATGAGGTAGTTTTTTATTCCATAGACATTAACAGTCTCCTCTAAGGAGGGAAGCACTTGCCTGCGGATCGGACATTTTGGATCATCCCGATCCATCAGGGAGGCAAAATATGGAGACGTTCCCCATTTGGTATCCAACGTCTCTATGGCCTTTTTTTCATCAGGGGTAACGTTGATAAATTCTGATAGTTTTTCCAGAGTATTGACACTATTTTGGAGTTGTTCAATCCATTCTTCCATCACTCTTTTCCTCTCGATTAACGGGATATTGTAGATCTTATCTGTCGAGGTACATTGTCAATTCACGATTGGTAACATGGGTTCGATGCCCTTCCCACTCTTGAGTCTTTAATTCCATGAAATTTTGGTAGGTTTCATCTCCGAGAGTTCGCTTTAGAAATGAGCTCCCTTCAGCCTCCGCCAATGCTTCGAACATGCTCTTGGGCAAAAAACGCTTATCCCATATTTTCGTTGATAGATCCTTGACGGAAATATTAGTTGTGGATTGTTCTCCGCACATGATATTTTTTCTGATTCCTTCCATGCCCATCGCTATTAAAATGGCTACCTGAAAGTATACATTCCCTGCCGGGTCAGGGTTCCTGAGCTCAAGCCTGGTGCTCTGCGGGTTCGGACAGTACGGGATCCTGACCATAGAACTTCGGTTCCTAAAGCCCCAGTTGCAGATAATAGGTGCTTCCCGTTCTATCACATATGCCTTGTATGAGTTGTATGTAGAGGCCATAATAATTGATGTTTCTCTGGCATATTCCAGGATACCACCGATAAACTGTCTGGCGATGGTTCCTATGTTGTGGACAGCGTCTTCGTCATAGAAAACATTGTTGCCGTCGAGATCCTGAATAGAAAGATGCAGGTGAAGAGCATTCCGGTTATAGCCATCAAATGGTTTGGGCATGAAGGTAGCTCGATATCCAAATTCTACGGCAGTTTTCTGGGTGACATAATTAAAAAGGACAGTACGGTCAGCACCATTCAGAGGGTCGGTGGGTTCGAGGTTTACCTCATGCTGGGATGGCGTAACTTCGTGGTGAGCTTTTTCAAATGCAATTCCACAGTCTCTTCAGGATATTTACTATTCTGTTTCTGACAGCTTCCCCTTTATCATGGGGACTTGATTGAAAGTAGAGGCCTTGATCAGTATGCAGGTTTTTCTTTTTATTATCATTTTGTAGCAGAAAAAATTCATGTTCCGGGCCCAAGAGAAATTTAAAACCGAACTCACGTTCCGCTTCATCCAAAATATTTTTCAGTATGGCTCGCGGGTCTGCCTGGGCTGGTTTTTCTTTTTCATTGTAAATACTGGCAATGAAAAATCCGACAGTTTCATCTGAAAATCTCAAAACCTTGAAACTGTCAGGATCTGGAAACAGGAGACGATCACTTCTATCAACAGTCCCGTAGCCGGCAATAGAACTGCCGTCAAACCCGATACCGTTTTCGATGATGGATTCAATATTATCCTGATTAACCGGTAGACTCATGATTCTGCCGTTAAAGTCTACAAAAAAAATCTTTGTGCTATCGACAGTTTTCAGTTCTTCTTTAATCTCTTTCAGATTAGCCATAGAACGGATATCCTTTTTGGGATTTTAGCTGCTATTAGTATGTTAGTGAAGTACTTGTCCCGGCTTATTACCCGTTTACCAGGGTAATAATTTGTTTGGGTCTTGATAAAAAATCACAAACCAACAAAGTTCATACGCACTCTACTAATAAGATCATTCCTTCCAAGTAGTCAAGTAATAATCGGCACGGTAGTAAAACCTCGTTTTTTGTCCTAAACGAAGACTACTCACCAAACACCCTCCTGTCGCTCTTGCGCCGAAAAACAAAGGATTTCAAACAATCCTATGTTCAGTAAAACTGAGGGTGATCCGGGCAAGATCCATCCACTGTTTATTATTCAAAACAGATCCGTAACGTATGACTTCAACTAAACAATTACAGGCAGCATTGAAACGAGTATAATCTTGGCTGGCAGAACATTGCATAAAAGGTGAAAAGAGGAAAAGGTAGGAAACCCAGGTAATCCGGATAAGTAAACGATGGAAAAAAACAGCATTCTTCCCATTCACATCGGCGGTACGATCGCATCCGCCGATTCGGAAACCGGCTTTAGGCCAAAGCTCTCCTTTGAGGATTTGCTGAGTAACATTGATCGGGGACTTGCCGGAGATCGCCATATCGCCCCTGCACAATCTCCTTTTGGTGAATTCGGAATTGACAGTGCCAGCATGCAGCTAATGCATATACAGAAGATCGCTGAAACGATTTTGAACAACTACGACAAGCATGATGCCTTTATGGTTACCCACGGTACAGATACTCTTGCCTACACCGCCAGTATGCTCGCCTTCATGTTGCAGGGAGTTCAGAAACCGGTCATTGTCACGGGTGCCCAGAAAACGCTTGAGGACGATAAAAGCGATGTAATCGGAAATCTGGAAACAGCCCTGCTTGCGGCTTCGACCTCCAATTGCGGAGTCTGGGTTGTCTTTGATGGAAAAGTAATCAAAGCAGTGAGAGCTACAAAAATTAATATCTGTGTTGACTGTTTAGATGCATTTGCTTCAAATGTCATGGACGAGATCCCGATTTCCAACTTCCAACTAAATGACTATTCCGTTAACAGGGGGCAATCCGAAACATTCAGCACAAAGGCATCCGAGGCAGTGGATATCTTTTCTTTATCCCACACTACAAACCCGATTTTACTGAAGAACTATCTCGATAATTCAAACATAAGAGTACTAATCATCCTCGTATACGGGATGAGTGGTCATCGTAAAGATTTGATCGAAGTCCTCTCAAAGTGGGCCAACGACAACGAAACAATCGTTATTGCAAAAACACAATCACCGTACGGCAGTACCGATTTATCGAAATATGAGCTAGGTGTCAAAGCCCTGCAAATGGGAATCCTGTCTTCACTGGATATGACAATGGAGAGCGTCTATGCCAAAGCCTGTACTCTTCTCGCTCGCAATGGTGACCCTCGGGAATTTAGCAGACAGTTTTATACAAATTTTTGCGATGAACTTGATGAGGCAGGCGTGCAGAAATTTATGAAGAAGGCCGCCTACTGGCTCGCTGCCTCCTAGATCATCTCATCTTTTACACATAGAATATTGCGAAGCAGGCAGAGCAAACTTGAGTGCTTGACTTTGTTTTACTCACATGTTCCCCTATAAAAATGCTGGCTTGAACAAGCTATCTATGCAGGGGTGGAGAACCATATCCCCATGTCGTAGATATTCACTGTCCCTCCATATCATTGCCAGGGGACATAATTCAATACCGGAGGTAATATCATGAAAAAGATACTTTTGTTGATTCTTGTGGGTATAATGATTTCCATGTCTGGGACGGCTTTTGCTGAAAAATTATATGTCGGTACAGACACAGCTTTCGTGCCTTTTGAGTACAAAGGTAAAGATGGAAAGTATACAGGCTTTGATATCGATCTGTGGGCAGAGATTGCAAAACGCATTGGTGTTGAATATGAGTTGAAGCCAATGGATTTTAATGGTCTGATTCCAGGCCTGACCACCGGAAACCTCGATGTAGCCCTGGCGGCTATCTTTATCAAGTCTGCCCGTGAAGAGAAAATAGACTTTTCTCACCCTTATTTCAGAGCTGGACTGAAAGTCATGGTTCCGGCAGACAACCAGGACATCAAGGGTCCTGCTGATCTGAAAGGAAAAGTTGTCGCTGTCAAACTTGGCACAGCAACGGTTGAGTATGTTGAAACCCTTGGCGCAGAAAAAATCGTCAAGTTTCCGAATATCGATCAAGCCTATCTTGAAGTTGCAACGGGTGGAGCTGACGCAGCTATGCATGATACCCCGAATGTTCTCTATTACATCAAAACTGCTGGTAACGGTAAGGTTAAAGCCGTTGGGCCTGATGTCAAAGCAGCTCAGTACGGCATTGCCTTCCCACAGGGAAGTGAATTACGTGACAAGGTAAACATTGCGCTGCTCCAGATGATGGAAGACGGTGCTTACGCTGACTTGTATAGAAAATGGTTTAGTGCTGATCCGGAATAGTCTGAAAGAAAAAGTAAACTGACCTGCGTTAAATCCATTTTTTTCATCAAAGAAAAAGGTGTAGAACAGGATCCCTCCAGCACAAGGCTGCATAGGAGGGATCCTTTGTTTGTGATCCCCTCCCAAAGCTAGTAACTTTTACAGAAGAGTAAAATTATGGGTTTTGAATTTTCTGTTATTACCGAATCTTTGCCTGCTCTTCTTGCCGGAGCCAAACTGACTTGGATTATAACTATCCTCGGAATTATTGGTGGTATGGCCTGCGGCATTTTAGCCGGTTTGGGGCGTATCGCTGGAACCGAAGCTCTAGGAGAAGAACCACATGGAATCTTCAAGCCGATTAGTGTTTTGATTCGCTATATATCAAGTGGCTACGTTGAGTCAATCCGTGGAACACCAATTATAGTTCAGGCGATGTTTCTCTATTTTGCCTTTCCCATGTTGGTCAAGACAGTTTTCGATATCGAGCGCTTTCGTATCGAAGCATTAACTGCCGCAGTTATTACCATTATCTTCAATGCTGGAGCCTATATTGCGGAAATCGTCAGAGGTTCGGTCCTCTCCGTTGACAAAGGTCTTCTGGAAGCTGGAATGTCCCTTGGTATCAGCCGTTTTCAACTAATCGTGCATGTAATCGGACCAATAGCTTTTCGAAGAATGATTCCCCCTCTTGGCAATCAGTTCATCATCAGCCTCAAAGACACCTCGCTTTTTATTGTCATCGGGGTTGGCGAATTAACAAGACAGGGCCAAGAGATTATGGCCAGCAATTTTAGAGCACTTGAAATCTGGCTGACAGTGGCCGTTATGTATCTGATCATGACCACAGTGCTCGCCATGACGTTACGACGCGTCGAGAAAAAGATGAAGATTTTCTAATTCCAGCGATACCTAAAAACGAGAAAGCGATGTCAAGCATAATTGAATTGAAAAATGTGTGTAAATCCTTTGGCAAAACAGAAGTTTTACACAATATTGACCTTTCTATTCAGGAGGGTGAGGTGGTTGTGGTCATCGGTCCGTCTGGTTCCGGAAAGTCTACGTTGATCCGCTGTATCAACTGTCTGGAACTAATCTCGAGTGGGGAATTGATCGTTGACACCATCAGGATTCCTGCTGAGAGAAAAAAGATGCGCCAAATACGGCTGGAGGTTGGGATGGTTTTTCAGCAATTCAATCTCTTTCCACACTTGACGGCACTTGATAATGTCGCTTTCGGCCCCAGCAAGGCTCGGAAAATGGACAAGTCCAAAGCAGCAGAAATTGCCCGGGATTTGTTGGAAAAAGTTGGTCTGTCTGCATTTCAAAACAAGCTCCCTGGTCAACTTTCTGGGGGACAGCAGCAACGTGTTGCCATTGCCAGAGCATTAGCAGTCAGCCCCAAAGTACTACTGTTTGATGAACCGACATCGGCTTTGGACCCCGAAATGATAGGCGAAGTACTGGATGTCATGAAAAACATAGCTAAAGACAGCGGCATGACCATGGTCGTTGTTACCCATGAAATGGGGTTTGCAGCTCAAGTCGGTGACCGGCTGATCTTCATGGATGATGGAAGAATAGTCGAGGAAGGAAAACCCGGTGAAGTGATGAAAAATCCACAGTCGGAGAGACTCAAAGATTTCTTAGGACATGTGAAGCACCACTAGCTTGAAAATTGACGATAGAGGGTAACATTAACCCTGTAGGCCCACTTTTCTGTTAGGCGAGGTTGGGGATGTTCAGTAGCGCCGCCATCTTTATCCTGAATATCTTTTCCTTGACCCCCGAAGCAATCGCAGATATCCTTGGTGAAATTTCAACCAATCGATGTACCCAAACCCTTGGAACGCTTTCTCACAATTTAAACCAGCGGTCGATCTATGCCCAGACTTACCAAGATAGTTGCCACCATCTCTTCGCTCAGGTGTTCGGTCGCTTTTATCGAAAGCCTTTTCCAAGCCGGCATAAATGTCGTTCGCTTGAACACGGCCCACATGAGCCACGAAGACGCCAAAGAGGTTATTGACAACACCCGTGCCGTCTCCGACAAGATAGGGATACTGCTCGATACCAAAGGGCCGGAAATAAGAACCGCCGCTGCCAGAGAAACGCTGAAGGTCAGGTACGGTGATGCAGTTCGAATTAATTGCGAACCGGGAAGGGAGTCCTGTGACGACATCATCTGCGTATCCTACGAAAATTTTGTCAGGGATGTTCCGGTGGGCAGCTCTGTGCTCATTGACGACGGCAATGTTGCTCTTGCTGTACTTGAGAAAGATGAGCAATACCTCTACTGTTCTGCAGAAAATGACGGCGAAATACCTGAGCGGAAGAGCATCAATATCCCGACCGTGCATGTAAAACTGCCCGCACTCAGTGAGAAGGACAAGGCTTTCATCCGGTTTGCCGCTGAAAACAATCTGGACTTTATTGCCCACTCATTTGTTCGCAACAAGGAGGACGTCCTGGCGGTCCAGGAGATTCTAGACGAGACAAACTCCCCAATTAAGCTTATCGCCAAAATCGAAAACTTTGAAGGGGTTAATAATCTGTCTGAAATCCTCAATTACACCTATGGGATCATGATCGCTCGCGGTGACCTGGCCGTGGAAATCCCTGCTGAGCAGATCCCGCTGATTCAAAAAAGCATTATCAATACCTGCATCGAGCGCCGCAAACCGGTGATCGTCGCCACCCAGATGCTGCACTCGATGATCGAATCACCCCGTCCTACCAGAGCGGAGGTTTCTGATGTGGCCAACGCCTGTCTGGATCATGCGGATGCCCTGATGCTTTCCGGCGAGACAGCCAGTGGCAAGTACCCTGAGTTGGCAGTAAGGACAATGGCCAAAATCGCCTTGGAGGTGGAAAGCAAAAGGCAGGGCTATGTGGAAGCCAGTTACAGCCAGACGAACAAGGTTGCTGCCTACTTGGCCAAAGCTGCGGTCAAGGCGGCTCTTCGCCTGAATACCAAAGCTATTGTCGCCGATTCCCTGAAAGGAAATTCGATCCGGGCGCTTTCCGCCTATCGTGGCGCCAACGTCATTTATGCACAGGTTTACGATAGCCGGGTCATGCGACTGCTATCGATCTCATACGGTGTCTATGCAGAGCATATCCCCATGGATCTCGGACATAATGCTCCCCTGCAGGAGTCGATCTGCCGCCTCATAGCTGAAAATCGCTTTCAAGACGACGATCTGATAGTCATACTTGCCGGCAGCTTCGGCCCACGACAAGGAGCCAGCTACATCGAAATCAGCTCGGCGGCTAATTTCAAACTCAAGTGTCACTGAGCTTTGTTAGGCAACATCAGGGGCTAAGATAGAACATAAGATTGGGTGGTTCCTGAAAGGGTATCCATGAGATCAAAGGTCGAGATATTGTTCTCATGCAATTAGTAATTCTGCTATTATCATAGACATGCATTTTCCGCACACTGAACCTATCGGTATGACACCACTCCGGAGCAACAGATGAGAGTTCTCGACCTGAGTATGAAAATGCAGCCAATGTGGCGCTGGCAGCTGGAAACAGAACTGGTCATGGATCTAAAACAGGGAGATCCATACCAGGTGACGGCAATCAAGACAGGCATGCATGCTTTCACCCACATCGACACCCCACTTCACATTGAACCTGAACGGGAGAGCATCGATCAGGTTAATTTGGAACAACTCTGTGGTCCTGCAGCCGTAATAGACCTCACACCGGTTTTGGCCAACCAGAAGATTGATCGTGAGGATCTGGAAAAACGAGCTAACCACCTTAAGCCAGGTGATATCGTTATACTCAAGACATGCTGGGATATGCAAAGAGCGTATACCTCACGAGAATACTGGCTCGAAGCCCCTTTTCTGAGCAGGGACGCGGCCAAATGGCTGGCTGACCAACCTATTACAGCTGTAGGTTTTGATTTTCCACAGGACTATGTCATACGTGAGATACCCGAACGTCATCCCAATCCAGCAGAAATGCCGACCCACGATCTCATTTTAAGAAAAGGTGTATTATTGATTGAATATTTATGTAATCTGGTAACGTTAAAATCACCTCGAACAGAGATATGCGCACTGCCCTTAAAAGTAGGCGGGGCTGAGGGAGGATGCGCCAGGGTTGTTGCTATTGAAAGGCCAAATGAGACTCAATAACAAGGGTTGCAAAAACTAAAAACGAGGGAGAGCATTATGGCTATTGTGGTAACTGGTGGTTACGGACATATTGGATCCTGGGTATCAGAATATCTGGTCAAACAGGGACACGACGTGCTCGCTGTTGATCGTGCTCGAAGAAAGCTCAGTTACCTGCAGGAAGTGGAAGAGAAAATTACCCATATTCCCATTGATGTTCTCGACCAGGCTGGACTGTATCGACTTTTCCTGGAACGAAAGGACGAGATTGATGGCGTAATACATATAGCGGGTATAATCGGAGGTCCAATATTTGCCCGAAATCCACGCCAGAACATCAATCTGAATGTTATGGGCACAGTGAACATGCTTGAGGTTTCCAGGCTCTTCAAGCTGCGAAGGTTTGTCTATATAAGCTCTGGAGCCATCTATGGTGTTCGCGATAATATCCCGATGGAAGATGAACCGCTTACTCCCGGGGATATCTACGGAGCAGCGAAATCGAGCGCCGAATTTCTCGGCATTCAATACGAAGCTGAATTCGGACTCGATTTCAGGTCGGTCCGGGTCTATTTCGCCTATGGCCCCGGGAGGCTCCCCATAGAAGTGACCCCGATTCATCAGGCGGTTTTCGGCTCCCTTACTGGACAGAAAAAAGTGTCGCTTACAGCCGGTGCTGACCAGTCCATTGATTTCACCTACATCAAAGATATTGCCCGGGCTATCGGGCTTGTCTACTTGGCACCTGAACTGCAGCACCGGCAGTACAATGTTTCAAGCGGTGTCTGCTACCCGATCCCTGAATTAGTCGAAAAGGTTGCTGCCTATGCCGGCGTGGATATTGAAGTTTCAATCGGACCAGGACGGATCATGCCGCGAGGGCCAAGCATTGACTGTACAAGGCTGAAGAAGGAATTGAATTTTGAAGCTGAATATGATCTAGCTGATGGAGTTAAAGAGTTCGCAAACTGGATTCATGATCGTACAAACGTTAATAATGGCCCATAATCATCTTTGTCTGCAGCCTGAAGCGCCTTGATTTAGCTCATCCGCTCGGATGGCTGGTTGTGCTTTTTGCTACTTCTTTTTTGTATATATTCGTTATACAGCAAACAGCTCTTGCAAAAGGTTTTTTGGCTATTTGGTACCCTACCTTCTATTTATTTTTGCAGTTTTTGTCGATTTCTATAAGCAAATAAATAGAAGCAAATCGCACCATCTAACCAGTGCAACTAAAAGACAACTAAAACGAAAAAAGGACCTAGAGGAAACCCCCTAAGTCCTTGATATGTCTGGTACACAGAAATTGGGTAAACGTCAATTGGGTATCATTTGATAGCTTCAATAGTCGGGACTCGAGCCAAATTCTCCGGCAAAAAGGATTTACCTCAGGTCTCCAATCTATGGATAAAACCAATGTACCATATGAAATGTTAAAGAACGCATTGTATGACAACAGGGTATTGCTGCCCCACCACGAAAAACTGTTACATGAGCTTAAAACACTCGAAAAAGACGCTAAGACCGGCAAAATAGACCACCCCAGTACCTCGAGTAAGGATATATCTGATGCCCTGGCAGGGGTCGTATACGGACTCACAATGAGACGAGAAATCTGGGTAAGTCATGGGGTATCTCTTATGTCTATCCCGACATCTCTGCAAGAGACTATGAAGTCAGATAATTCAACATGATTAGAAATTCCCAAGGGGGTTAAAGTTGCCAACACAAACCTCTTCAATTGTATTAAAGAGTATACCCGAAACATATCAGAAACCATTTGTTATCTAAATTCCTAACGTGCCAAAAAATTTTTTCAGAGAGAATGTGGCCCAACTCGAAATTGAGAAAGCCTCCTATACGTGGCCAACTCGCCCCTGCTTTTACGAAGGAACCGGTTCGCCAGCAATGTACACCGGGGCTGATGAAGGAAATACTACCAGGTTATCAACTTCGGGAACAATTCCAATGTATTCTCCAAGTTTATGGTCGTGGTGGCTCGACACCAGGGCAAGACACGTCTCCTGGGATGGAAGTTCCAGTTTGTAGAGTATATTCGGTCCACGAAACGATTTGTGCAGGATGCGTGCTTTCACTTCAGAGTCATCATTATGCAATACATCTTCTGGTCGGACGAGAAGATCAACATGGCATCCCGATTCACAGGGGAGTGAAAGGTCACCGGTAAGTTCTCCTAATCCACAGGACACCTGCCGGGGAGCAACAACCGTTCCTCGGATGATAGCCCCGTCGCCAACGAAAGTTGCGACATCAAGCGTTGCTGGATGATGATAGACACTATAGGCACTGTCCCATTGTTTGATTGTTCCATTGAATATGACCCCCACTGAATCAGCAACAGAAAATGCTTCGAACTGGTTGTGGGTCACCATCAGAGCGGTAATTCCGGTAGTTTTTAGGATGTCTCTTACTTCAACGGTCAATTTATCACGCAGTGTGACATCAAGATTTGAGAACGGTTCATCCATGAGCAACAGCGTAGGTTCGGGGGCAAGGGCTCTGGCGAGTGCGACTCGCTGCTGTTGCCCCCCAGAGAGTTCGTGGGGATATGTCCGGCCAGCATCACGCAGACCAACCAAATCGAGCAATCGTTCAATCGTTTGTTTTCGATCGTTTCGGGAACTTTGTTTGAGACCAAAGCCGATATTCTCAGCAACAGAGAGATGTGGGAACAGTGCGTAGTCCTGGAAAACCATTCCAATGTTTCTTTGTTCGGGAGGAACCGAAATGGATTCCGATGAGATGATTTTGTCGTCAATACTTATTTCCCCCTGCTGAACCTGCTCAAAACCTGCGATAGACCTCAACAGTGTTGTTTTCCCACACCCACTCGGGCCAAGCAAACATCCGATTTCTCCTTTTTTAAGTGAGAATGATACGTCTTTTATAATTTCTTGTTTTCCAATGGATATTGTCAGGCTGGTTACCTGTACTAACGAAGTGTGAGGCTCCATGTTATTTCTCCATCTGATTAATCAATAGAATCACTGGAATTATTCCTGCTAATACAAGATAAAATCCAGGCAGTGCAGCGCGAACCCACTCCCCCTCACTGGTTAATTCGTAGATTTTGACAGCCAGTGTATCCCAGCCGAATGGCCTGGTCATAAGCGTGATAGGCATCTCTTTGATCACATCCACAAGTACAAGAACGAGGGCGGTTAACAATCCTTTTTTCAGCAAAGGGAAGTGGATTTTTCTCAATGTTTCACCTCCGCCCTTACCGAGTATCGCTGAAGCTTCATCCAGACTCGGCTTGATATTCTGCATACCACTATCCACAGCCCCGAACCCCACAGCCAGAAATCTTATGAGGTAGGCGGCTAACATAACAAGTATTGTACCCTGAAATAATGGTCCCGGGTCAGTGTTAGCAACAATCTGCCATATTTCCCTTAGTAGGCTGTCGAACTTGGATATTGGTATGAAGATACCAACAGCCAGCACTGTCCCTGGTAGAGCATAGCCTACCGTGGCTATGCGGCTCATCAGACGGTTACTCAAGCTATCATTTCTTCTACGAGAATAAGAAAGCAGCAGTGCAGACAGGCAGATGATCAAAGCTGCTGTCGAACCTAGAAACAGAGTTTTTACAATTACCTCGAGATAAGCTACTCCGTCACCTGATTGCATTACTTTCAGGCTCCAAACTATCAGCTGGATAACTGGGATAATAAAAGCGATCAAAAGTATCAATGTACAGTATGAAACTACCCAGAATGACGGCCATCCCTTGAGCTTCAGACGGGTGTGTGCCGCTCCTCCTCTGGAGGAGTCGTAATACCTCATGCGCTTTTTGAAAAGCCCTTCCAAAAAGACGAGAACCACCGCCAGGATAACCAACAGAGATGAAAGCTGGGCTGCAGCCTTCAAGGAAAAAAATCCAAACCAGGATTTATAAATCGCTGTGGTAAACGTGTCATAATTAAAGATCGATACGGCACCAAAATCGGCAAGCGTTTCCATCAGAACAAGGGCCAATCCACTGACGATCCATGGGCGTGACATCGGCAGCGCAACTTTGAAGAAGGCCATTGATGGACGAAGACCAAGCGTTCGAGAGGCTTCAAGGATGGCTCGGCCCTGGTTCATGAACGATGTCCTGCTGAGCAGGTAGACATATGGATAAAGGGTCAATCCTATTACCATGACTACATAAGGTGTGGAACGAACTTCAAACATCCTGCCTTCTAGACCAGGCACTGTTCTAAGCATTTGTTGGACTGGACCGCTAAAGTCCATGAGTCCCAGAAAAATGAAGGCCATTACATAGGCCGGAAGGGCCATGGGTAATGCGAGTGCCCAGGAAAAAAAACGTCGGCCAGGAAAATCACAAGCGCCGGTAAACCACCCCAGAGATACCCCAATCACAGCAGTAAACAGGGCTACACCAGCTGCCAGCACAAGGGTGTTCTTCAGAAGATCAGGAAGAAGGGTGGTGGAGAGGTGCTGCCAAATTTCTTTTTCTGGAGTCAGGAAGGAACTGAATATTGTTATCAGCGGTATCAGGACAGTGGCTGCCAGGACCCAGACGACAATGTGCCATGGGTCCCGGTTTTGTAAAATTGGCATCAGTAATTGAGGAGGTTACTTATAGCCGACTTTGTCCATCAGGATTATTGCCTGACCCTGAAGTTTCCCATAAAGGGCGACATTGAGGGGGCTTCCCTTGAATGAACCCCAATCGGCTACTAATGGATCAGGCTCTATCGCAGGATTGGCAGGAAACTCCATATTCAAGCCAGCAAAGGTCGCCTGTGCTTCTTTTCCGGCCAGCCACTCAAGTAGTTTCTGTGCACCTTCTTTATTGTCGGCATTGGCAACGATTCCTGCTCCAGAGACGTTCATGTGAACGCCGTCCGAGTCCTGATTCGGCCAGAAGATGGCTAGCGGCAGTTCCGGTTTTTCTTTCATCAATCGTCCAAAGTAATAGGTATTTACTATGGCGACCTCTCCAAGACCGGCAGCCACAGCTTCAAGTGCTTTGGTATCGTTACTGAACGGTGCCGCTGCAAGGTTGTTTACCCAACCGCTGACAATCTTGGATGTTTCTTCTTCTCCATGTTTTGCGATTAATGAGGCAACAAGAGACTGATTGTAGACTTTTTTTGAGGTCCGAAGAATCAGCTTACCTTTCCATCTATCAGCAGCCAAATCCTCGTAGCTCTTCAACTCAGTAGGATTTACTTTTTCAGTGTTATAGACAATAGTTCTCGCCCTGACCGAAAGACCAAACCAGTTATTGTCCGGGTCTTTGAGATTTTTCGGGATCGCCTTGGCCAGTATTGATGAATCTACCGGTTGTAGAACTCCTTCTTGGGCTGCATGCCAGAGATTTCCGGCGTCAACGGTAATCAACATATCAGCGGGGGTATTTTTACCCTCCGCCTTCAAACGTTCAAGCAAAGCGCCTTCTTTGCCGGTGATATACTCAATTTTATTTCCAGTTTTCTGGGTATAGGTATCAAACAATGGTTTGATGAGATGTTCCTTCCTGGCTGAGTAGACGACGATTTCATTTTTTCCAGAAAACCCTTGCTGAGGCAAAATCAATAGGCCTGCCAGTAGAAGTAGCATCAGGGGTACTCGTTTTGAGGTTGTGTTGCTCATTTTGTGTTCCTTGTAGTAAAAGTTTCAAATATCATAACAGTCTTAGACAATATCAAAATTTTTAGGCGATCCTAAGTAAATCAGCCCATTGTGTCAACAAAAAAGTACTACATAGTATCACATCCGTTGTTTTGCAATTATTTATAGACTTTTAAAATGATCTCCATGTTTCTGAAATCAATGACTATTTACTGAATTCTTTTTATATGTAAATAGTTTGATTATCAAATAACTTGACCTTCGATATTGTTTTGGTATTATCTCAAAACACTTTATCGGAGGCAGTATTTATGGAAATTGAAACATTGTTAGTAGCAGCAATACAATCGAGTTTTATGCTCGGTCTTATCCATGGTATCAATCCCTGCGGTCACTCATGGCTCGTTTTGGCACCTTTTGTATCAGCGGAGAAGAGTGGGCGAAAAGTTACCGTATTGACAATTGCATTTTTAACAGGCACTGCGCTAGCCTGTCTGGTTTTAGGAGCAACTCTTGGCACTGTTTCCATGCTGATTCCACCATCTGCTGGCACCTGGGTTGAAGGTGGTACCTCGCTTATTTTGTTGGTTATCGGTTTGCTCCTGCTCTACAAACCTCATATCCTTCATTCTCATGAACATGAGCACGATGATCATCATCACAGCAAAGGGGAGTGCTGTGGACATTCGCATCATAAAGACAAAGAAGGATTGAGCAATCGGTTTAAAACCATCTTTAAAATAGAGGGATCTATGCCGATAATGCTCTTTGGTATCGGTTTCGTGAATATGATCGTTCCTTGTCCGACCGCGGCAGTAATGTATGGTTATGCGCTTAATTCAGGCAGTACATTGAACGCAACCTTGGTGTTTGGTATTTATGCACTGTCTACAGCTATTGCAGTAGGGGCTGTAATCTATCTAATATTCAAAGTTACCACCATGGCCAGCTCACTTCAGAAAGACTGGGTCGAACCGCTGGTGATGAGGCTTGCTGGCCTCGTAATTGTTGTATTCTCCGGGTATGGTCTCTATACGTTAATGAACTGATTGCACTTCATGAGGGCTTAAAACTATGAATGTTTCTGAGTTATCTAAGAAATTCATTGAGTTTTACGATAAGTTATCCTCTTGGGAGCACTCGGTCGTGAAAGACAGCGGTCTTTCACCAGCCCAGATGCATACCATTGAGGTAATCGGTCATCATCAAGATTTAATGATGAGAGAACTGGCGGATCGTCTCGGAATCACCACAGGCACACTAACAGTTGCTGTGGATCGGCTCGAAGATCTGGGCATGGTGATGCGTAAACCCCATAAACATGATCGACGATCTTGGTTGATAGTGCTTACTGAGCTGGGAAAAGACATGTATGAGCGCCATAATCGCTACCATGAAGAGCTGACACAAGAATTATCTCATGAACTCACTGACCAGGAAATCGAAACTCTCACCCGATTGTTAGGCCTTATTGTAGAACGGATGTAGTGCTTCTATTCGTATTTGTTCTGTCAATACCAAGTGATCTATCTGTTTTGGTGCTGGAATGTCTCCTGATAGGTTGAGGTATTCAGCACTTGCATTATTCCTCTGCCTCATACCTGATGTAGTTGATTACTTCCCAGGTTTCTTTGTCGCTGAGACTGTCACTAAACGAAGGCATATCACCCCGACCATTTTGTATTTTCCAGAAGAAATCACCGTCCGTATGTGTCATGAGTCGTTTCTTCAAATTGGGAGTATCTGCTCCCAAGCCTGCTTCCTGACCACTCATCCCTTCAACACTGTCGCCATGACATGATGCACAGTTATCAGAATATATAGCTTTGCCTCTTTGAATTGATTCTTCATCCATAGCAATCGGGTTTTTGACTTCGGCTGCCGATTTGGGGGCCATCCACTCATGTGCAAACGCCATCCCCACAAAAAAACTCAGAACCAGAATAAGTGAGCTGTAACTTACTCTCGTTATGCTACCTTTCATTTTGATACTCCTCCATAATTAAATAATGCTGACGGATAAGATCCTAGAACCGTATTTGCAGGCCAATGCCCAAACCAAATTCTGAATGCCAGTTTCCAATAATTGAAATATCCCTAGAAATTATATAGGATAAACCAACTTTGCCTTCCCACTGAGTATGCGTATCATACTCTGCTTCCCCATGAATACCAAACCGTGGTGTCAGCTCCAGTTCTTTAGCTAGAGAGAACCTGGCTCCACCTTCCGTGTCGATCCACGAAACTGATTCAAAATTAAGCGGAAGGAGATATCTCACACCTAAGACACCGCGTGTTTCCTCGGTTGCGGTATCCTCACCAAGGAAATCTGCACCCACCAGAAAGGAGGTAAACCTGTTCACGTGATAATCGGCCGTAAGCAAACCTTCCCACTCAGTCTCTTCAACTTCCTGCCAGCCAACTTCCCATGCAGCCTCAAAGTCAAAGCGACTGTTTTCAATCGTCAAGGCGCCTTCTGTCATATTTGATGAGATATCGGCCATGCCATAGAAATAGAACGGATCCTTGTAGAGTCGACTCCTCGAGTCTCTAACTTCGGATAGTGGTTCAAAATCCTCATAGTGAACGAGCCGCGCCATTCCCGATTTCATATGGTAGAGCAGGTGACAATGAAAAAACCAGTCTCCCTTCTCATCGTTATAAAATTCGATCACCGTCGTGGACATTGGGGCAACGTCAACAGTGTGCTTGAGCGGGGAATAATCTCCCATACTGTTCACGACCCTGAAGAAATGACCATGCAGATGCATGGGATGATGCATCATCGTGCGGTTAATCATGATGAAGCGCGTCGCTTCCCCCTCCCTGATTTTTATTGAGTCACTTTCTGATAATGGTTTTTTGTTCAAAAACCACGTGTAACGTTGCATATCGCCATCGAGTGTCAACCTGATTTCTCGTACGGGAACCCCATCAGGTAAACTCGTCACCTCCTTCGACTTGAGATCCTGGTATGGTGTTCCAGGTCTTGCCGCACTCCCCTCAGAAGCACGGACCTCCCTCGAAGCAATATCAGTTCCTAAAAACTCGAAGTTATTGCCAAAGGATCGTGCATGGGCGTAAGAGTCGAGATCTTCATGCTGCTCATGCCTTTTTTCAGGAGCAGAAGCCTCCGGCATCGAGTCGGTATGCTCACTCATCGCATGACCAGACTTCGCCATGTCCATTTCTGAGGGCATAGCCATTTTGCTATGATCAGCCATCTTGACTTCAGGGCTTTCCATAGACGTCCCACTGCCCATTTCAGGTTGTTTATGCTCCTTATTCATATCCATGGACATGCCATCATGCTTGATTTTCATCGATGTCTCATGCCCACCCATCATTGAATGGTACCCGGAATCTTTTTCATGCTCTCCTTCCTTCATTACATGTCCCATTCCCGGCTTGTCAAATAAACCACGCTCTACCATACTATCAGTCATCCCCATACTACCCGAAGGAGTCAATGCCAGAGCGGATCCCATCTCTCCGTGCTCCATCGGTTCGTAGAGGTCGGGATGAGGAACGGTTTTGGCGTAGAATTTCTTTCCATTCCCAATCCATGTCGAGGTATAACCGGAGCCGTCATGAGCAGTCGCCCGCAATTCATAAGAACCGTCACCCGGCAGCTGAACCAGAATGTCATAGGTTTCAGCCACTCCAATTAAAAATAAATCTTTTTCAACAGGTTCAACAAGCTGGCCGTCTGCACTGATTATTGTCATCGGCCCACCCGAGAAATTGAGATGAAAATAGGTGGTCGCAGACCCATTGATGATCCTGAGTCGTATCGTTTCACCGCTCTTGCCTTTAAGCTTTACAGAGGGACTGCCATTAGAGAGAAAATAATCATACGCCACGTCGGCAAGATCCATTGGCGGCATACGTTGCAACTCTCTTGTGAAATAGTCTCCAAGCCTGCCCCCTTTGACAGCTCCAAGAATACTTTGGGAGGAACCTTTCTGAAGCGCATACCATTCGCTTCCACGCTTCAGGTTTTTCATGACCAGATCCGGAGAATCGGTTGTCCAATCAGAGAGCAAAACTACATGATCTTGAGCAGGATGGTAGTTGCCATCTTCGATTGCTATAGCCCCATAAAGGCCTCTTTGTTCCTGGAGTTCAGAGTGTGAATGGTACCAGTATGTGCCCGTCTGCCTGATAGGAAACTCATAGGTAAATGTATCTCCTGGCGAAATCGGAACCTGGGTTACAAATGGCACACCATCCATCGACGGGGGAACGAGCAACCCATGCCAGTGTATGGATGTCGCCACGTTCATGTTATTCCTGACATGTATGCGTGCAATGTCGCCCTCATTAAACCTGAGGATTGGGCCGGGAATTGACCCATTTATTGTCATCCCTTCAGCAGTCTTGTCCCGAATCGTCACTGGCTGTTGAGCTATCGTGAGATTGTATTCGCGAAATGCGCCATAAGCATATGAACTCAGTATGATGGAACTGACGATACTATATAATAAAAGTCTGATTTTCATAATAAACCTCCATGATACCGCTTGTGCATAAAACATGCCGTCAGATGCTTGAAACTATTACTACGATTGAAAATTATACAAATCCAAAAGGTTAACGGTATGCTCGATTGAAAGATCTCTAATTACTGGTGTTAAATTATTAGGCACTGAACGGTTTTTCCTGAGAATACCGTTGTATCAATTCTGGACAATGGCCCCTATTCCAAACGATAACCACTGAACGCTTCAAATAATTTTAGATATAAATCTAGGTAGTTACTTATTGAAAAAGATATATAATCACCCTGGCACGTTCTCTGCAATCTACTCATCAAACCAGTTTCCATATTGGTAACAACAATTCAAACCAATCAACAAGAGGAGAATCAAATGAGTAGAAAAACCATACTGACAGCAGTAGTAGCCAGCCTATTTCTGATTACCTTGAGCGTGAATTCCGGCTTTGCGAAGAAAAATGATACCGGGACTAAAGGCGGCGGTAAAAAAGCTGAGCAGACGATGGGAGGTATGGATCACGGTGATGACCATCATGATAAAATTACTTCTGGCAAAGACTTTGGCCAGCATGTCCGTGGTCACAACGACCATTTCTCTGGAACCATGAATCCTGGAAGACATCATCAGGGATATTCGGGGATTAAAGGGGATTCAGAACGTAAAAAATAGATTGTGTTCGACTTTGTTCCTACACAATCCAGATACTGGAGGTGGATACAATGGAAAACACACCTGCAAAAACGAATGAAATGCAAAGTGAGCTCGTCGTTAGATTGCCCAATGAGGTCTACAATGATTTGAAAGAAGTCGCTTCATTCAACAAAAGTTCCTTAGAGGAACTCGCTCAATCCTATATTATAGATGGGATTGCAAGTGATGCACGGATTGTAAAACATATGGAATTTAGGCATCACATTGATGAGGCACTTGCGAAAGACTCCTTTCACAAAAAAAGTGCCAAGGAGATTATTAACGATTTTAATCTCGTATACTAGTTAGAATTACTACCTAATATCTTCCGGAATCCGGAACTTTGGTGACCGGAAGATTTTTTAGAAAATCGCGACAAGGATAAGAACTGAGGTCTGATGTCCAAGTTGTCAAGAATTCTCCCGGTATCGTTTAGGTTAGGCGTTAACTTGGAACATCAAATTATAATTTTAAATATACCCGTTATGACACAGAACTCTGGGTCAACACCCCGTTCAGCGAAAGGGTTTCCTTTCTTCATCATCATGTTTCCCTTGCCCTTCACTACAACAACTTCGTTTATCACCCAATACTGCAATCAGCGAATAGATAACCACACCCAGGAATACCATTAGAAGCAAGCCTGCAATTTTCATCTTATATATTCTCCATCATCGTTTTTACATGAAGTTTGCATGCCTCCCAAAGATTGCCGGTTGTGCATACAAAGACGAGCTATCTGTTCACCCGCACGGCTTGAGTCATTCAGATAACGATCACCTCATTTCTCACCCGTTCATTTTCAAGATAATCATGACCAGGCAGTTTATAAGTCATACCCAGGACCATGGTCAACTTCCTGAGCAGCAATGAGCTACCCGAGGTATTGCAAACCTTGGCATCATCGATCTCACCTCCTTTTGTTCTTCAATGTAACAAATAACCATTCATACTGTACTGGTGATCATTTAACGATTTATCGAATTACTCGAAGACCAATTCGAATCATATCAGCTTCTCATTAACGAGTTGGTATCTCCTGCTTCGAGTTTCTTCGGACTGCCAGGAAATGCATCTTTCAACCACATTCCATCTCAGCCCTTTCATACCTGTTTAAGAAGCATTTGTCGTGCCAGTAGAGAATAGAGAGAAAGAAAACATTTTAATAACCTGAATTCATAACTATTTTATTTGACTCACACACATTGATCAGTTTTCATAGTATCCAAATTTTAGGCACCACATTGGGGCCAAAAAGTGTGAGGTGTCCATATCCTCAAACAGTAACTGGTAGCTTAACAACAAGTAACGGCACACGTGACTGTTGAAGGTACATTTCCATGGGCTGCCTCGCTTTGAGACATTTCTTTAAAACACTTTAACTTGCAGGTGTCTTGTTCTTAGATACCATTCTGTAACGGGGAACTGAACCTTTCAAGCACACATAGATATATCTCTATTATTTCCCAGTAATTACATTTCTTTTCCAAGAGCTGTCGAACCCTGGCATGCTGTATGCAATTCTGAAGTCATCCGAGAAATCCCTTGAAAGAGTCAACAATCAAGATGGCATCAAAATTTTAGTAAAGTACCTGGCCCATGAGCCTGACGTTATAGACAAGACCATTTTCCAAATCTCTATGAATACCCACTATAGGGATCTCAGCGAATATGATTTGGAAACAAGTTCGTTCATCAGTATAGATGATGGGCCATTGCTGCAGCCTGCAGAGTGGACTTCTACAGGTGATAACCATCATGTTAAGGGTAGAATGACATTTTACCGACCAGCATCCCTGACTTTGTCAGGAGTTACGTTCCACTCGTGATTTACCTGGACTACACCTTCGAGGGCCTGCAGTTGTTCAATGATAATGTCATGGTTTTTTACAGCACTTTTAAATGAGGAGTCTTCATGTAGAAACTTGAGTAAGCCTTTGGGTTGCATTAGCCGCATATCAACAGAGTGGGCACTTCTTTGGAGCTTTTCCAGGGCTGTTTCTTTCCACTGATCGAGCAACGCACCTCTAACGAGGTAAAACCCCATTATTCCCATACCGGTTAAAACCAGAAAGGTCGGAAGAATAAGAAAGAGCGCCGCTTTTTTCTGAAGTTTCATAAACTAGTGTCAGACATACCATGAGTCGTCTTTAACAAGAGCCATGAGTGTAAGCCTTCATGAATAAGAGGTTTTTATCAATTAACCTGAGGCAGTTTATTTTTTGGTTATCCTTACTTTCGTTCGAAACCCGACATCTTCAAACCCCTCCCATGGAGCTCTTTTGGCAGGTGAATCGCCCCTGACGAGGTCTCGTTCATCGATTACACCTGCCACGAATGAGTCAGCGACCTTTGACGCTTCATCCTGCCCTGCATCCGGAGATAGGTTAACCCATTCTTGCAGGGCCTTACCCATGTCTCCAAGGGCTTCGTTTTCACGATCTTTGGAGCCGTCAGTCGTGGTTTTGTGCATCATACCGGTTAGGTTTTCTTCTGCTTCATTGGTATCTGGCGAAAAAGAAATGGAATCTTCCAGGTGAAATCGGTAGGCGAAGATCCAATCCCGGGCAGATAATAACTCTTTGCCGTAATGAGCAGCGTAGAGATGGGCACCGTGAAAGGTAATACGGACTACTGGCTGGTCACCGCTCGACTGCTCCTTGAGATGAAACGTGTCATGTTCGTAGATTATTGCCTCTGTGCTTTCAGGTCCATTGCCAATATAGCTTATTATCGTGTTGCCCTTACGCACTACGCCATCATATACAGAGAGTTCTTCATCTATGGAATTGAGAAATTCGACAAACATGAAGTTAGTCACTTTTTGCTCATCCACATAAAATGGTTTCACCCCAGTGTCAGTTCCAAATCTCCCTGTGAGAATAATCCTGCTGCCATCCCAACCAGTTATATTCGTTTGCAGAGCTTTGTTGCCGTTGAGTGCAACAACTTGTTTTCCTTCAGCAAGGCTATCATGGTCCAGGTATGAATTTACATCGAGGCTTTTGAGGGGAGGAGGATTATCCGAGAGATAAAAGAGTCCCAAAGAAATCATTGAGAATAAAACCAGAGCCCCCCCCACAACAAGCCAGGTTTGTTTGACGCCGCCAAACATAGGGAAACTTGTGTTTGTTTTCGCAGCTCTTCTGGGATGATTATTAGCAGAATTTTGCACCGACAGGGCATGCTGAATATCGGCTCTCATCTCTGATACACTCTGATAGCGATCAGCCGGTTGTTCGGCAGTCGCTCTTTTTATGACCTCATTTATCTCAGCAAGAAAATCATTTTGTGGATTTTCAAGTGCTACAGAAGTAAACGGGAGCACTTTTTCAGTAATTTTCCCAGCCACCGCCTCATAGAGAATCTTACCAAGGGAATAAATATCTGCGGTGATCTCAGCATTTTTAAAATCAGCTCCTTGCTCTGGTGCCATATATGCCAGTGTTCCAAGCATTTCTATCGAAGTGGTTACCGCTTTCATATGGCGAGATCTCGCCAGCCCAAAATCTGCTATTTTGGGAATTTCCCCATCCATGAAAATATTTTCAGGTTTGATGTCCCTGTGGATAATGCTGTTGTTGTGCAGCAATTCAACACCATCAAGAATTGGAATAAAGTAACGCATTAACCATTGAGCATATTCCTCAGGTAAATCGTCTAACCCATCGTCGGAGAGCTTGAATCGTAAGGAGTTGCCTGGTATGTACTCCATTATTATGAAGGCTGTTTTCTTCAGCTCTTTACCTGAATCATCGGTCAATTCACCATAATCGAAAATATTTAAAATATTAGGGTGACGAACTTTTGCCATCGTCTCTACTTCGCGTTGAAAACGACCAAAAGTTATGCCGAGTTCATCTTCATCTTCTCCAAGCTCCGAGAGAACGTCCTCGGAAATCACTTTAACAGCAACATCACGTTTTAAGTTCTGTTGGTGAGCCCGATAAACTTCTCCCATCGCCCCTTTGCCAATGAGCTCGATTACGATCCATTTATTTTCCAGAACTGTACCTGGTTTTAATATCGTGACTTTTTCTTCACTCATCTCAATCATTCTGTTGAAGTTTCAAGAAGGAAACAGGGTTGAAACCTTGCTTTGCAGCGCTATCATTCTGAGAAAGAAACCTGGCTGGAATTCTGGTGAAAATCCCGGCCAGTTTTGCGGTCAAGGTGAGTAGTAGGTGGAAATCTGATGTAACTGCTTGACTATAAGCCGGGCTCAGATTCCACCTACACCTCACTGACGAGTGGGAGGAGAAGAAGATCGGTATACCCGGCTGACAGGTTATCCTTATTTAGTTTTTATAGGATTGCTCGGCTTTTTCCTGAATTTTTGTGCGAATATCAATCACCTCTTTTTCAATTGAAGCAAGTTGTTCTCTGGTAGTCTCTGGGTTCCTCCGAGCCTCAGTATATTCAAATGTTTTGTCGTTTAACTCCTTCCGTAGGCCAACAGTTTCTTCTAAAAACTTTTGATGCCCTTCGCTGTTCCAGCCTTGTTTCCCAAAGGAACCTGCACCGGGACAGTCGCCGAACCCACCGCCATATCCGCCCATCATACCTGGCCCCATTTGGCCATAGCCTCCCATCATGCCGTATCCGCCATGCATCATTCCATAGCCGCCCATCATGTGGCCGTTCCCCCCCTCGACCTCCCCAGTCGTTGTTTCCGTGCGCAAATGCAGATCCTGCAGCAAGACCGACAACCAGAATAGATGCTACAATCGCTTTTTTCATGTTGTTCTCCTTTTTGTCTTTTCGTTTTCTTTTCCAAATAATCTTGATCACGGTCATCCCGAGATCGGTTTCTACCAAATTTCAGATTCGGTTTGATTGATACACAGCACAAGTCATGCCAAAGAAATAAAAATTAGCATAGCGATTTAAAATACTGAAATATATAGATAAAATGTTTTTCCTCGTAGGCCTTAAATATTTCCATAAATAATGCTGCCTCATTTTTGGACAGTGCCATACAATCTATTTTATGGTTCCTGTGAAATTTCTGGACAGTACTAATCGTGCAGGAAATGTAGCGAATTGGAAGAATGTGAAAAGGGTTTTGGGGTTCCAGCAGAGTTTGGTTGCACGTTCATGTAAAACTGGAATGAAGGTGTGTAGATCCTCTGAATCGAAAGGTATCAGAGGTGAACGGGCTTAAAACTTATCTCAGTCGTTTACACATACGTTGAAATATCTTGTTGGAGATCATCTTCATCTAACGTTCCTGTCTTATAGTGGCCAGTGTAAGTAATGATATCTGCCAAAACTTCAGGAAAGTCCATATTCTTTTATCTTATTGAGAAGGGTTTGCCGGGCTACACCCAGTTGTTTCGCCGCCTGGCTTTTGTTGTGTCCTGTTTTTTCAAGGGTAGTTCTGATAACCTCCCGTTCCATATCCCTGAGGGTAAAGCTCTCTTTATCATGTGGCACCCGTAGGTGCCTGACATCCTCTGAAAGCAGATGAGGGGGTAACTCCTGGGGCGTTATCTGTTCCCCCAGGCAGAGAATTACTGCACGCTCTATACTGTTTTCCAGCTCACGAATATTACCAGGCCACTCATACTGCATGAGAAGATTCAGCGCCTCCGGGTGAATGTCTTTAATATCTTTTCTGTTCTTCTCAACAAACCTTCTGAGAAAGTGATTTGCCAACTCTGGGATATCAACGCTTCTCTCTCGTAAAGCTGGAAGGTCGACGGGTACCACTGACAAGCGAAAATAGAGGTCCTGGCGAAACGAACCTTCTTCAATCATAGACTCGAGATTCTTGTGGGTTGCCGCAATCAAGCGGACATCAACCCGTACTGTCTCAGTCCCGCCCAGCCTCTCAAATTCTCCCTCCTGCAGCACCCTCAGTATCTTTGCCTGGGTCTGCAGACTCATGTCACCTATTTCATCAAGGAACAGGGTACCTTTATTTGCTAACTCGAATCTTCCCTTTCGCCGCCCCGCGGCCCCGGTAAAAGCACCTGATTCGTGGCCGAACAATTCACTTTCCAGAAGATTCTCGTTTAAAGCTGCACAATTCAGTTTAATAAATGGTCTTTCTTTCCGCGCACTATTCTGGTGGAGAGCATTTGCGACAAGTTCTTTGCCCGTGCCAGATTCCCCCGTTATCAGAACAGTTGCATCCGTCGGCGCAACCATGGATAATGTCGAGAACATTTGTTGCATGGCCGCACTTTTGCCAATGATATTATGAAATGAAAACTGTTCACCAAGTCGACTTTTGAGCTGATGATTTTCATCACTGAGTGCTCTAAAGCTTAAGGCTCTTGTTATCAGGATCTTAAGTTCATCAATATCAACAGGCTTAGCTATATAATCGAAGGCACCTTTTCGCATGGCCTCAACAGCACTCTCGACAGAGGAAAAGGCCGTCAGTACAATGACCGGAAAATCAAATCCTGCCTGCATTAAAACGGACAATGTTGTAAGCCCATCCATTCGTTCCATTTTCATGTCCAGAAGTATCAAGTCTACCGCATGCTGCTTGAGATAGGGCAGTACTTCATCTCCATCGGATAACTCTTCTACACGATACCCGGCCTCCAGGAGATTCACTTTCAGCATCAGTCGATGAGATTCATCATCGTCAACCAGCAAAATAGTCTCTTTATTTCTGGTCTCTACCATTATTTACTCTCCATTTTTCTGGTATGATAACAGTGACAGATGTGCCTTCGTCTGGAGCTGTTCTAACGCTGAATGACCCGCTTAGCTGCTCTATAATTTGGTGGCTAACAGCGAGGCCTAGTCCCGTTCCGGTTTTTCGAGTCGTAAAGAAGGGATCGAACATTCTATCCCGCTCCTGATCAGTCATTCCAACACCGCTATCAGAAACTTCAATATGTACGTGCGCCTCTTCTCTGTTGGCTCTTAAAGAGATCTCGCCACCCGCAGGTGTAGCAGAGATACTGTTCTTGAGCATGTTCATAAGAACCTGCAGGAGCAAATCAGCATCAGTCTCGATAACAATGTCAGTGTTACATTGATAATGAAAATTCAATGTCTTCTCCGACATGTCTTTTTCCATCAGGGTAACGGTTTTTGATATAAGATCATCAAGATCAACCTGTGTGACATTTGCCTCGCGAGGACGTGCAAACTGCAATAGCCCGGAAATATTTTTATTCAGGCGATCAACCTCGCTTGCCATAAGTTCAGCATACTTTTTACTCTGCTCGCTCGCACCAGACTGATTTCCAAAGTAATGAGCAAATCCTTTCAAAGTTCCGAGCGGGTTTCTTATCTCGTGCGCGATACCTGCCGCCATCTTGCCAAGCGCTGCCATTCGACGTGAGCGTTCCAGCTGATGTTCCATATCCCTGATCATACTCATATCCCTGATGACAAGAACCGTGCCGATATTTTCTCCTTCATGATTGATCAGGGATGATCCTCCTATCTGGATAGGAATACTCTTGCCACCTCCAGTGATGCAATCGGTAGAGTGATCAAGAATAGAGTTGCAGATTGTCTTGGTATCAATCAGGCAATCAGGAAATGCCTCTTTTATATCCTTTCCCTGAATTGCCTCCAGTGGACGGCCGATTATTTCTTCCATGTTGTGATTACAAGAAACTATTTTATCCTCACTATTAAGTGTTAATAGCCCAACAGGAATACTCTCGATGACATTCTCAGTATAAACTTTCATGTTGGCAAGTGTGGATTTTGCAACCCGAATCCCCTGGTAAAGAAAGAGGACATAAAATCCTGCCGAACCTACCAAAAACAGTATTGCTCCCATAAATATTGCATGTTGAATGTCCTGTTTTCGTGCAACATCAAATTCTTCTGTAAATAATCCGATTGAGATCAATGCTCCATGGAATGGATTTTCCTCGGGTTTTGAAGTACCCGTGTGAGACATTTTCATGGGCATTCGAGCAATGTGGGGATGAAGACTGAGTTTTTTTGAAATGATCAGTATGCCAGTTTCTTCATCCATTGATGAAACGGACATAGTATTATCCAGAACGCGCGATCTTTCTAAAACAAGAATCTGTGCATCAGGTGCGTTATCGGTCTGACAGAGAATCTTTCCATCGCTATCGGTGATGACGATAAAGACAATATCATTGGCCCTGCTGCTCTCTGAGAGCAATGTTATGAGTGCCTCCTCCTCGCCCATATGATGTATGAGTGAAGTTTTCATTGCCGCTTCAACCGCTTTTATTACTGTTTCCCCTTTCTGTTGTAGGAATCCCTCCATCAGTGTTTGTGCGCGATTTATGTTCTGCAGTGTTGAAAAGGTAAGAAGAACAGCGAGGAAAACAGTTGCCAGAATAAGGATTAACGCCGCTCTCGACACCTTAAAGGGAAGATTGGGGGAAAAAAGGCTTGATTTAGTTGGTGATCCTTCTCTCATCGGCATGCGTTCATTTCATTCATGTTGGAAAGCAGACATGGAACAGCCTTACATGAGAGGATGTCCGGCTAAGCTTCTGACATGAAAAATTTATGAAACCACCTCGAATTGTCCCATCATTCCATTATCTTCATGTTCGAGCAGATGGCAATGATACATGTATACCCCGGTATAATCCTCAAATCGTGCAATAATTCGGACCCGTTCTCCAGGAAGAAGCAAAACGGTATCCTTTCGCCCTCTTTCTTTTAAGGCTGGTTTTTCGCCATTTCTATCGAGTATCTGGAACTGCACATCATGAAGATGCATGGAATGCGGCAACTGCATCATCATTGCAGAATGATTTTCTATTTCCCATATCTCTGTAGAATTCAGTTTTATCCTCTCATTAATGTAACCAAGATCCATGTTTCTGCCATTTATCGTCAGGCGCCCTCCCCGTCTCATCATTCCCATACCCCGTGACATTGTTTCCATTTTAAATGTCCGAACCTTGGATGCGTCTTCCTCTTTCAGCCATTCAACTGAAGTAAGATCATTCGGGACGCTGAGACTGTTATTCTTCCCGTTCTGAACGGTAAACTGCATACTTTCAAACTTATTCCCGGTGTACTGCTCGACAAGTAAGGATGTTTTTGAACCTGGTTGATCCGCACCAAAATTTACCAGAATCTCTGATCTTTCACCCGCTGACAGGGTGAGTTCATTAAGCAGGACAGGTGCCTCTTGGAACCCGCCATCAGTAGCAATCTGGTGAAATGAGCGATTATCTGAAAAGGAAACCCGGTATATTGATGAATTGGATCCATTCAAGACCCTTAAACGAATCAATCCATTTGGCACATCCAGATTAGGCCATAGACTACCATTGACCAGAAGATAATTTCCAATTACGCCATGCATGACATCCATCATACTTTGGGCGTAGGCAAATCTACCATCGTCAAAAAAACGTCTGTCCTGGAGGACGATTGGGAAATCATCAACGCCATATGTGTCTGGAATCGACAGGTTATCAGAAACCTCATCCTCGATAACAAATAAGCCAGCTAGCCCCATATAGGCATGCTCGCCGGTTAAACCCATGGCATGAGGATGATACCAGAGTGTTGCAGCGGGTTGGTTAATAGTGAACCGTGGATTCCATGTACCACCGGCACTAATCTCTTGATGGGGACCACCGTCCCATTCTGCAGGGACATGAAGCCCATGCCAATGAACAGAAGTTCTCTGCTTGAGATTATTATTCACGGTAATATCGAGATGTTCACCATTTCTAACCTTGATGGTCGGTCCAAGATATGGACCATTATAGCCCAAAGTAGGAGTGGTGTATCCTGGGAAGAATGTCATCTCACTCTCTCCCACATCCAGTTTAAAGGATTTTTCTCCCGCCTTGGGCATACTGCCCTCCAGAAGAGGAGGTATTGGCAAGTCAGTATTGAAACCCTGCGGAGGACCTGCATAGCTCAACCCTACATTTTCGAGTAAAGAGTATCCCCCAAAAACCGATACTCCTGCCATTGCCACTCCACCTTTCAAAAAAGATCGTCGCTTCATATCAATATCCCTACGCTATGTCTTTTTTCATTTGTTCAAAGTCATCTTTAGTTATTTCCCCAGCCGCATACCTTTTCTTCAATGTCTCCAAGGGGCTGACCAATACATTCCTTTCTTTAGAGGAAAAGAGATACTGAAAGACCTTTACAACTAAAAATAAAATTCCGACCCATAGTAATACGTTGAAAATCATACCAAAAGGACCAGGCATTAAACCTCCTGCTCCACATAACCAATTTGAAAACCCCATATTTTGTCCAAACATCACTTTAATCCTCCTTATTAATTACGTTCAGTCCGATTATTAGAGCACGAAATGTGCCAGATCATATACCCGGGACACAGCTACCAAAGTGTTCATACTTTCAGGTTGTTACATTATGATGAAGTAATTCATGGTTCTGCACGCACTGGTGGTAGTGTCTATATTTTAGATAGCAATTTCTGAGGCACCCAGGCTCTCTGTCCAAAATTTAGGCAGTGCGTTTGGGTGTTATATCGCTTCAGGGGTTTATTCTTATTTGAGAAGTATTACTGATTAATTAATGGATTAATGAAATTTTAAATTGTTCAAGTCTAACCACTATTTCTTTCAATCATGAAGATTCTCTATCTAATACTACTGATTTGTGTGACGTCATCCTTCCCAACTTATTTTCTTCAGGCTGAGGATCGAATTGTACTCTCTCCAGCTACAGGTCAGCATAAATTTCCATTTTTTGATAATGCCACACCTGTATTGCAGTATAACAAGCAAACGCCAGGCCCTCTCATCAAAAGAAAAGTCGGGTCTAAACTCAATGTCCATCTCATCAATGAGCTATCTGAGCCGACGACAATTCACTGGCATGGTTTGAGAATTGACAACAAAATGGATGGGGTACCAGGGGTAACTCAAGAGCCTGTAAACCCAGGTGAAGACTTTCTCTACAGTCTAGAACTTTCAGAGGCTGGAACATACTGGTACCACCCCCACTTCAACAACAGCGAGCAGATTGAGCGTGGCCTCAAAGGTGTCATTGTTGTGGCAGATGAGGTGGAATTACCTTGGTCGCGTGATACCGTCTGGCTTCTCGATGATTGGCTCCTGCAACAAGATGGAATCATCTATCCCGAGTTCAATACGCCCCGTGATCTCATGCACGATGGAAGATGGGGTAATGTTGTTACGATAAACGCTGAGTATAAGCCAAAATACAAAGTGAGACCGGGAGAACGTATCAGGTTAAGACTAGTAAACGGAGCCAATGCACGGATATTTGCACTAGATTTTCAAGATCTGTCAGCCCATGTTATTGCTGTTGATGGCAGACCAGTATCTCACATTTTCCCTTTTTATAATTTCAATCTATCCCCAGGCAACCGTGTGGATTTGGACATTATTATTCCCCAGGATGCCGGTGGAATGACTTTTATGGTTATGGACACTTTTCCACAAAAACCAAATCCGTTAGCAACCATTACAGTAGTGAGTGAGCCAGCAATTTCTACACCTCATTTTGATCCTGTGGTTATAAGAAACTTTATTCCTGAAGAACTCTTCAAGAACATCCATGTCACAAAGATCTGGGACCTTAACGCTTTCCGAGGCGGGAAACTCGGTATTGGCTGGGGAATGAACAGCCAATTCTGGCCTGATTCCGATACAGCAGAGCTTAAAATTGGTGAGCCGATAAAGATTCAATTCAATAACAGCAGTTCAAGACTGCACCCTATGCATATCCATGGGGTGTTTTTCAGAGTCCTTGAGAGAAATGGTAAGCCAGCGGTCGAGCCATTTACTCGAGATACCGTGCTGATAGGTCCAAAAGAAAATATTGTGATAGGGATGGTCCCTGAACACCCAGGTATCTGGGCAACACACTGTCACATCCTGGAACACGCAGAGGCCGGAATGATGACAACTATCTCAGTAGATTCTCCTTCCAGTAATGAACTTTGATTTATTTTTCTATCTGTATTTTTCTATAATTCTGTTGCAAAACAAAAACGACTATTGAAATTAATATTACCATTTCAAAGGTAATCTTTATTATGCCCTGCAGCGCAAGGCTCCTTCTGTTTAATTTCAACTCGCGAGAGCGAAAAAGTGGGGGCAAAATGGGGGCAAAATGGGGGCAAATCCACCCTCAAAAGAAAAGGCGGTTAAGCCAAAATGGCCTAACCGCCTTACATACCTGGTACACCAGGAGCGATTCGAACGCCCGACCTACGGATTCGTAGTCCGTTGCTCTATCCAGCTGAGCTACTGGTGCGTAGAGGCGTCTTTATACTCCAGTTTGAGATTTAACTCAAGTCTGTTTTTTGGGGCTTTCCTCTTTTTCAGCCTTGTGAAAAGTAATCTCATGTTGTGACGGTTTAAGACTCGGATCTGCGGTGACAACGACCCTGGTCTGGTATTTTTCTTCGAGTTCAATCAGTTCGTAGCGTTTATTGTTCAGCAGGTACTCGGCGACATCGAGTGGAAAACGGCAACTTATCTGAGTAACCTGCCTGCGGCTGGCACCGGTATGTATTCTTCTGAAATAGAAGAGCGCCTGGGTTTCTACTGACCTCACTGTTCCACGGCCACGACAGTGTTCACAGACCTTATAGTTTCCAGATTCAATGGGAGAACCCATTTTTTGACGGGAGATCTGCATCAGGCCAAAACGGGAAATCCGGCTGATATCTACCTTGGCCTTGTCTCGCTTCATGGCTGCCTTAACCTGCCTTTCTACTTCACGGACATGCTTGTTGTTACGCATGTCTATAAAATCAACAACCACCAAACCGCCAAGGTCACGAAGCCTGAGTTGCCGTGCAAGCTCGGTTGCAGCCTCCATGTTGGCCAGGAAAATGGTTTCCTCAAAATTCTTGCCTTTTGACGTTGAACCAGAGTTGACGTCAATTGCAACCAGTGCTTCTGTCGGGTCGATGACGATAGACCCTCCAGAGGGCAGGTTGACCCGCGGCTGATAGATGGATTCGATCTGGTCCTCGACACTGTACTGGTTGAAAATTGGCCGGGCACCTCTGTGCAATTTAACTTTCACCTGGCGCTGCTTTGCGGGCAGCATGTCGACAAAATCTCGCACCTTTTCCAGGGCCTCTTCATTATCCACAAGTATTTCCTGCGTATATGGATCGAAATACTCGCGGAGAAAACGCATTACACAGTTATAGTCCTGGTAAAGCAGGCCAACTCCTGCCAGATGCTGCCCCTTGGACTTGATCTCTTTCCAGAGTTTGAGAAGAAAGCGAACATCTTTTGACAATGCAGTCTTGGTTATGTCAACGCTTGCTGTCCTGACGATCCAGCCGATCCCTTCAGGAATACTCAGTGAATTCATGACATCACGAAGCTGACCTCTTCGCTCCTCACCAGATATTCTGCGGGAGATACCTTCTGAATCAGAGCCAGGCATCAGCACAACACACCGACCCGGCAATGACAGGTAGGTTGTCATATTTGCGCCCTTTGAGCCAATCTCTTCTTTGACGACCTGTACCAGCAATTCCTGACCTCTTTCCATAACATCAGAAATACTCAGTTTTTTCCACTGATGCGCATCAACCAGTTTCCTGGCCGCCGAGCTTAAATCCTGTTTGTAATATTCAGGGTGGATTTCACTAAACGGAAGAAAACCGTTTTTGTCGGTACCATAATCAATAAATGCTGCCTGCAAATTTGGTTCGATTGCAACGACACGTGCCTTGTAAATATTATTTTTGGTCTGAATACGTCCGACAGTTGTCACGTGGATCGATTCAAGACGACCATCTTCAAGCAGGGCCAATCGACACTCTTCAGGCTCTTCAGCGTTAATCAGGAGTTTGACAACAGGCTGGGGGCCTTCACTTGCTGACCTTTTTGTTTCAACTTTCTTGTCAGGAGCAGGTTTTCTTTGCCTTCCTGGTCTTTTTTGTTCGGTCTGCTGCTCCGCTACTGTTCCTTCTTTTTCCACTGGCGCCGTTTCTGGTTGTTCGGAGGCTGGTTCAGAGCCTTTCTGGCTGGCTGATTTCTTTCTCCCCCCCTGCGTCCCCTGGGTGACCGGGACCTTTTTGGCTTATCTTCAGTGGCCTGGTCCTCAGGCGTATCCGGCTTTTGAGCCGCCTCAGCTGTAACGGGTTGCTCTTTATCTGAGTCAGGCGAAGCCTGCTCTGTTATTGGTTGCTCACCCTTCTGCTCCGCTGCCGTTTCATCACTTTTCTTTCTGGCTGCGGGTCTTCCCCTTTTTTTTCGGGGAGCAGCGGGTCTTTTACCGGTTGCTGTCTCTTTCTGCTTCTTCTGGGCAGGAGTTGAGGGTTGGTCGGATGTGGGAGTCTTGGCCGCCGGTGATATCTTTTCTTTATCTTTTGGCTCTGCCTCGTCAACGTTTACGACCGTACTCTTCCACCAGGCTCCGGTAGATGCTTTGATTTTTTTTCTGGATTGATTTTTGGTGGGTTTTTGGGGGTCTTTCTCTGATTCTGACATAGAATTCCTTTTCTCTGAGAATACAAACCATCTAAGGTTTTTCATCCCAGTACGACACTCATACGAGGGTAACCGGCATATAAGAGCCGCACTCCTCTGTATCAGCAATTTTTCAGCGGCTTCTGACCATCAGTACCGCTCTGATATTCAGCATTACTCCGATCCGTATTGCACCGTCTCTTAACTGCATACTCCTGACTGCAGCTTCACGATGCTCGCCATATCCTTATTTTACAACGGATGAAATAAGCTTCTGTCTCTTGTCTCGCCGGTTGTCTGAGCTCGTTTCTCGTCTCAAGATCAACCCGGGGATACTTTTTTAGGCGGCTGCTGTTTATACTGCTACACATTCTCTTATAAAAATATGCAACAGAAAAAAAGATCGGGCCGCTTAAATGATATCAAATCATGCGTCGGGTATCTTCGTTGATTATCTCGCTAAAAAGCTACCATAATCAGACATACTCAACGAACTGCTTGGAAAATAAAACATATACCCTTTATTATCAAGGTCAAACTATTACTTTAGGCTTGACACCAGACGTGGCGACACGTACATTTCGAGATTTATAAGATGCTGTTACCATCAGTTGTCAGTTCATGCTATGATCGATATGTTCTGCAGACAACTGAAGTTTTACTCATGTTTCTCACTTAAAGGAGTGTACTGTGACAAAGCGCTTGCCACACATTTCTGTTATCCGCTTCTCTCTGCTGTCTGCGTTCATTCTCCTCTGCCTGCTATTTCCAGGAACAGCTCTCTCCCAAGAGTCAGTGTCAACTGAAGAATGGGATATTTCCGCAGACAAGATCACTCGTTACGAAAAGCCCATGAGTATTGTTGCGGAAGGTAACATTGTCCTGATCAAGCGTCGTAAAATCCCCCCCAAACCCCCTGTCGCTGATTTAGAGGTCTCCAGATGGTCAGATCTTCTCGAAGAAGCCCCGGCTCCAGTAGAAGTTACCCCCGAAGATCTGCCTGAAGAAGTTGAGGATGTCTACGAAACCCAGGTTACGATCAAGGCTGACTGGGTAACGTATGATATTGCCTTGAATACAATAAAGGCTCGGGGAAATGTATCAGTAACCAGCGAAGACGAGCAGCTCCTCGCAGATCAGGCAGTTGTCAACCTCGAACAGGAAACAGGTACTTTCAAAAATGCAACCATTCTCCGGGATGAATATGATCTCCATCTCGAAGGTGAGGTCATAGAAAAAACCGGCTACAGAACCTATCATATAGAAAATGGATGGGTCATCACCTGTAAGGTCAAGGAAGGAAAGACGCCGCCCTGGAGTTTTGCTACAAAAGATGCCGTCATAGAGCAGGATGGCTATGCGGTTCTTAAGCATGCGAAATTCAATGTGAAAAACGTGCCAATATTCTATTCCCCCTGGCTGATGGTGCCTGTTAAAAACAAACGTCAAACCGGTCTTCTCTTTCCGGAGATCGGCTCAAGCGACAACAATGGTTTCACCTTTAACATACCGTTTTTCTGGAATATTTCCGACTCAACCGACATGACCATATACACCGAATATATGGTAAACCGCGGCTATATGCCGGGCCTTGAATTTCGTTATGTTAAAGCCGCCGAAGATAAAGGGCTGGCAATGGCAAACTATCTTAACGACGACCTGACTTCCTCGTCAGAAGTTGGATATTACGCAGATACCGGCTTTACTCATACCAACAAGGACAGGTACTGGATCAGGGCTAAAGCTGATCAGGACTTTGGCAGTGGCTGGACGTCTCGTCTTGATATTGATGTTGTCTCTGATCGGGATTATCTAACCGAATTCAACTCGGGAATAACCGGCTTCAACTCAAGCAATGATCGATTCCTCGACTCCTTTGGGCGAAGCCTTGAAAACAGAACGGATGACCAGCGCTCAAACAGCCTGAATCTCCTAAAAACCTGGGGACCGATGTCACTGACCGCAAATTTACTCGCGGTCAATGACGTTCGTGCCAACAGATCAGGGGCATATCCACTCTGGAACCTGCCGGCTGTAGATTTTAATGGCGGCATTCCACTTGGCGGTTTTGGCAATGTAAACCTCAACTGGGATGCCACCTATGTATACTTCTGGCGTGAAGAAGGTACCGGTGGACACCGTATCGACCTCTATCCCCGGTTTAGTGCACCGATCCCACTTTCACCATACCTGGAATCCCGGGCGGAAGTAGGGATCCGTGATACCTACTACTCGGTTCAGGAATTTGGCGATGCAGAATGGGAGGAAGACTCCGGCCAGAACAGGTTCCTCTACGATATTAATGTGGAAATCGGAACGAGCCTGATGCGCAATTATCCCCTGTCTGGTGGAAATAACAGGAGCTTTTATCACCAGTTAAGACCCTATGTTGAATACGATTTTCTCCCCGATGAAGATCAGGACGACCTCCCCTATTTCACCAGTGTTGACAGAATTGAGCAGCGCAGTGAAATCACCTACGGGTTCGATAACTTTTTTGAGCTGCAGGAAAACAACGATCTTGAAAGGGATTACGGTTATTTCAAGATTAAACAGAGTTACAGTTTCCTCAGTGAGGATTCCGACGAGCCCTTCTCATTTATCAATGTTAAACTCGGTTGGTTACCGCTGTCGTCTATGGACATCAGTTATAAAACCGATATCGATGTTTATGACAGCGGCTTTGTCAGGCACAATGTTGAAGCCCTTTATAACACCGGCCGCGGAGACAGGTTTGGTGTTGAGTATGTATTTGATGATATCGACAACACAGAACAAATTAATGCTCTGATAAAAACAGCCTTAATAGCTAACTGGCGAGCAAACTTCAAAATCGAGCACTCAATCTCGGAGGATGAAACCAATGAAATGAACCTGTCTCTCATTTATCAGGCCCTCTGCTGGTCTGTTGAATTCGCGACAGAATATACACCGGCGGACACCAGTTTCCTGGTTGTCTTTAATCTAGCCAATATTGGCAGCCCAATAGGGCTCAGCTTCTAGCCGTTAGATCGTTGCGTCTCATGCCTGACTTTCAGACATAATTTTCAAGTCTCTTATGGTCTTGTCAAGGAAACAGCGAACGTTTAAACAGTATGACGTTTTTAATGGAGATGCTGACGGAATCTGCGCCTTACATCAACTCCGGCTTTTAGACCCTGTAGCCGATGCTGAATTAATTACCGGAGTCAAACGTGACATTAACCTGCTCAGCCGCATCGAAGAGGCAAAGAACAGCAACATAACCGTCTTCGATTTATCGATGCACTCAAACATAGCAAGCCTCGAACATCTCCTTGCTGCCGGTAACAATATTATTTATATCGATCACCATTTTCCAGGTGACATCCCCTCAGCCTCAAATCTTCAACATCATATCGATCCAGATCCAGACCAATGCACAGCACTGATTGTCGATTCATTACTTGACGGCCAGTTTCGTCTCTGGGCTCTTTGCGGGGCATTCGGGGATAATCTCGACAAGCGCGCCAATAGCATCGCAACTGATTTAGATCTCAGTGATTCAGAAATTGCCTGTTTAAGAGAGATCGGGGAATTGATCAATTACAACAGTTATGGTACTCAGGTAAAAGATCTCTACTTCCCTCCGGAGAACCTCTATCTGGCGATCCGGGAATACCGGAGTCCCTTTGATTTCTTCGAGCGATCAAAGACTCTCAAAACGCTGAAAGTCGGATTCAACAGCGATATGAACCTGGCATTGTCACAACCTGAATACAGGAAGTGCGGGAAGAACACAATTTTCCGTTTACCTGATAACCCTTGGGCCAGAAGGGTTTCAGGAGTTTTTGCAAATCTGAAGGCCCGTGAAAATCCCGAAGGTGCCCATGCCCTGATCACCGAGAATCGTGACGAATCATTTCGCATCAGTGTTCGGGCTCCCTTGGCAAACAAACAGTGGGCTGACACGCTCTGCCGCGCCTTTCCAAGTGGCGGCGGACGAGCTGCCGCTGCCGGGATAAACGCATTACCACCTGATCTTCTCGAAGATTTTTTGACAAAGTTTGAACAGACCTATTCGTGATTATGCTTATAAAAAACCCATTTCCAAGCAGCCATCTCTCTGATAATCAGCCTGCTTATGCGTCAGAAAAAAATGGCTCCGCCAGACCTTTACTGCCGGCCATATTGGCCCTGTTGAGTCTTGCCTTGCTGACACTGGCGCCCACTCATCTTGTGGCGGCAAAACCAAAGGCTGCCGATCTGGTTGAAGATGGTCAGTTAATTGATCTGTCCAGTGAACGCTACCATATCCTCTTTAAAGAACTTGAGAGTGAGTATCAGTTCAGTCAGGATGAACTCAATGTTGTTTTTAACGGGGTATCGATCAACAAACGTGTTCTTGAATTGATGGACAAGCAATGGGAGGCAAAACCGTATTACAAATACCGACCACTCTTTATTACCTCCAAAACCATTGCTAAGGGCAAAGAGAAACTGAGTGAGCATAAGGACCTCCTTTCGAGGATTGAAGCCAAATTCGGGGTCGACCGGGAAGTTGTTATCGCGATCTGGGGAATTGAGTCGCGGTTCGGCACACACAGCGGCAGCTTCCCTGTCTTCGAAACGCTGAACACCCTGTTCGACGCTTATCCAAGACGATCAAAATTTTTCAGGAAACAACTCGTTCATTTCCTGCTGCTGTGCCGTGAAAACAAAATTGATCCACTGACGGTAAAAGGATCTTATGCAGGTGCGTTCGGACAGACCCAGTTTATTCCATCCAGTTTCAGGGAATATGCGGTCAGTTTTGATGATGACCAGCTCAGGGATGTTTTCAATTCAACAGAAGATATTCTGGCGTCTATTGCCAACTACCTGCGCAGATTTCACTGGACACTCAACGGCACCATCTATGTGGATATCGGTTCTGAGTTAAATACACAGGAACTGATCAGCGCCAACCTGAAAGGAAGAAAAGGGAGAGTCGCATATGAGATTGTCAGCAGTGCCCAGGGAGTAACACTTCCGGTGCCGCCTGATAACCGCAAGCTCTCAATCGTCAGCCTCGAGCTTGCACCGTCCGATGGTGGAGGCTTCCGCTATGTTGCTGGCTATCCAAATTTTCAGGCAATCACCGAATGGAATCATTCCAACAGGTATGCCATGGCTGTAACCGAGTTGGCCGAAGCAATAAAATGAATTAAACGGACTCACCTGTGATGATTCCGTTTAATTCTGAAGTAAGACACCTCCTCATTCTGTTCATTTTCATCCTCATCCTTGCCGGACTCAACAATTGCAGCATCCAGAAATCTTATCTTGAACTCCCTGAGAATTACTACCCGCTATTTATTGATGATTCCGACAGAGCACCACTGCTGACAGCAGTCAACCGTCACCTTACCCACCTGAGCAGCTACCCACCGGACAAGGTTATAAAAATCGGTCAACAATCGTTCAGCTACGCATACCTGTCTGAATCGCTGCAATTTTTTGCCGACATCATCAAAAGTAACCTGTCCCCATTTGAACTTGATGAAACTATAAGAAAAAATTTTACTGTCTATCAGGCTCAGGGAAGATACCGGGGACTACAGAAAAGTGTTCTTCTCACCGGCTATTACGAGCCACTGTTCGAAGGAAGTCTTAAAAAGCAGGGCCCGTTTATTCATCCGCTCTACCGGGCACCTGATTCCCTCGTCACCCGCAAAAACAAAAATTCCGGTGCTAAGGAACTTGGCATGATCGGTTCAGACGAATCATTTCAGCCCTACTGGTCACGGGAAGAGATAGAGAAAAATAACCGTCTCGCCGGAAATGAGCTTGTCTATCTACGTGACCCGTTTGACGTTTATCTCCTGCATGTCCAGGGGTCGGGCAGGATTCGTCTGGTCGATGGCACAACCCGCGCTGTCCATTTCGGAGGCTCAAACGGACGCGGTTACAAAAGTCTTGGTAAACTGTTTGTCCAGGAAGAGATCATGAAGGTAAGTGAGGTATCGGTTCCCAGCATGAGGCGTTATTTTGCAGATCATCCAGAGCGGATGACCAGAATGCTGCGCCACAATCCACGATATATCTTCTTCAAGTGGGGCGATGATAGTGGACCGAGGGGGTCTCTTGGGAAGATCCTGACCCCTGGACGCTCTGTCGCTGTTGACCACTCAATCTACCCTACCGGCGTCTTCGGTTATCTCATTTCACGCAGGCCGGTTTTAAAAAATGATGGTTCAATCGACCACTGGCAGGAATTCTCGCGTTTCGTCCTGCCCCAGGACAGTGGCTCAGCCATAAAGGGAGCAGGTAGAATCGATCTGTTCTGGGGGGCGGGAGAGTACGCCCAGACGGCTGCAAGTCACATGAAGGAAAAAGGGCAATTTTATTTTTTATTAAAAAAACAATTTTGAACTGCACGCTAAAATACGATAAGCTATCTGTAAGTACCTACTCACGTTCATTATTTTTTAATACAATTTACAGCCCATGAATCAGCTTGGCTCACCCATTACCCTGACGACAGATTTCGGATACCAGGATGAATATGTCGGCGTTATGAAAGGTACCATCCTCTCTTTGAATAAGAGAATACCGATCATTGATCTTGTTCACAATATCCCCCCCCAGGATATAGGTCAGGCAGCCAAGATAGTATCCGATAATTACAAGTATTTCCCACCTGGTACCGTTCATCTGGCAATCGTGGACCCGGGAGTTGGCACCGACCGTCGTATCCTGGCAATCAAACGTGACGGACATATGTTTGTCGGACCGGACAACGGTATCTTTACACCACTGCTGGTCAACAGAGATGATCTGGAAATATATTCGGTGGAAAACAAGAAATTGTTTCGTGAGTCTGTCAGTACCACCTTTCACGGCCGCGACATTATGGCACCGGTGGCAGCATGGCTTGCTTCAGGTCTGTTGCTATCACAGGTGGGTGAGCGTATGCCCGTGCATCTCTGCACGACTATTGGACTTAAAGAACCGGTGCTGCAATCAAACGGTATTGCCGGAGAGGTGCTCAGCGTTGACAGTTTTGGCAATATCAGGACCAATATCACCAAATTATATCTGGACGAGCTGAACTTTACTGAACAGCCATTCCTGATTACAAAATCTTATGCATTAACTATTTCTGACGGCAGCTATGGCGATGTCGATGACCATTTACCGGCAGCGATCATCAACAGCAGTGGCGAGCTGGAAATCTGTATCAAGGATGGCAATGCCGCTCGAATGTTAAAAATAGAGAAAGGTGAACGCGTGTTCATTCGCGGTCATCACCATATTGACTGCCTGAATATCGGTATGATTGAACACGGACTGGTCCCTTCAACCGATTTTCATACACAATAATATATCAGCGTTGCAACCCAGCAAACCGCTGCCAGAAGTCGGGAAACGATTTGGCCACGCACCCTTCCCCACGAATTCTAATTCCAGGAACTTTCAACCCTGCAACAGCCATGCTCATGGCCATTCGGTGATCATTATACGTTTCAATTTCTGCTCCATGCAGATTTCGGCCAGCTTCTCCATGGATAATCATTTTATCGGAGAACTCTTCAACCGTACATCCCATCCTGGTAAGTTCCGTAACCACTGCATGTAACCGATCACACTCTTTTATCCGCAGGTGTCCGATATTTGTGATTTTCGTTATACCTTCAGCAAATGCGGCAACCACCGCAAGGGTGGGAACAACGTCCGGCATATCTCCCATATCAACCGTTATTCCTTCAAGACCGCCACCACAACTGACCGTTATGCCATTTCCCACCTGATTAATATCGCACCCCATCCGGGCGAGCAGAGGCACCAGCATGGCATCCCCCTGTAAAGAGGGCACGGGAACATTGTCAACCGTAACCCGCCCGCCAACAACTGCTGCAGCTGCCCAGAAGTAGGAGGCGTTTGAGGCATCTCCTTCTATACGGTAATCAAGCGCCCTGTATATCCCCCTGGGAATGGCAAAGGATGAAAAATCAGCTGCTGCCTCAACAGCAATACCAAAATCGGCCATCACCTGGAGTGTCATCGTCACATACGGTTTGGAGAGAACCTCGCCAACCACATCAAGAGCAGCAGCGGATCTGGCGAACGGTGCAACCAGTAAAAGCGAAGAGAGATACTGACTGCTTTTTCCTTCAGGCAAGACGGTCTTACCACCATCAAGTCCATTCGCCCTGATGCTGAGCGGTGGACACCCGGTCTCGTGGATCGAGGTAATATCAACACCCCATCCCTCGAGCGCATGAATCAGCGGGCCGATGGGACGCTGGTGCATGCGCTCATCGCCATCAATTATAAACTCACCCTCGCCAAGCGCGGCAACGGAAGTGAGAAAACGGGTAGCCGTACCATTGTTGCCAAGGAATATATCATCCTCAGGTGTCAGGATTTGTCCACCCTTGCCGACAACCCGCCATGATTCGTCTTCCTTTCTTATCTTCACGCCCATCTGCATCAGAGCATCAGAGGAGTAGTCGGTATCCTCGCTGACCAGCGGTCCATGGAGTATGCTTTCTCCATCGGCCAGTGAAGCAGCGATCAACGCTCTCTGGGTCAGACTTTTTGAGCCCGGTACACTGACGGTACAGTCAATTTCGGCTATCGGATCTATTTCAATCATACGCTCTTATTCTCTTCTGTTTATTACGCTTGTCGACCACTCGTCCCACGCAGCAGGGCCATTCTCATCACCTCGACAGGAGCCCTCAGACCAGTCCACAGTTCAAATTGTTCGACGCCCTGGTACAAGAGCATTTCCAGCCCATTAACACAGGTGCAGCCCACCTGTTCTGCATCCCGAAGCAGTCGGGTCTGCAGCGGTGCATAAACAATATCCATGACCACCTGAAACGGTTCCAGATATTTTTTATCGAACGGGCTGAGCTGGTCGTTGGGCGACATGCCGACCGAGGTGGCGTTTATCAGAATATCGCCGCTGGAGGGTTCAGGATCTGCCAATGATTTCCACGGACAACCAAGAACAGCGGCAAGCTTTCTGCCTCTTGGTTCTGTGCGACTGCATATTTCAATGTTTGAACCTGCCTCCAGCAAGCCGAAGCCTATTGCCCGGGCAGAGCCCCCGGCACCAAGGATTACCGCCCTGCAGCCTTTCAAGTTAATCTTCTGTTCCAAGGCGCGATTAGCGCCAGCCCAGTCTGTATTGGTACCTGAAATCTTTTTCTCATTTCCGTTGCCCGTTATGACAATGGTATTAACCGCCCCGATCTTCTCAGCAATCGAATCAATTTCATCAAGCTCCGCCATTACCGATTCCTTGTGCGGAATAGTGACGCTCACCCCACCAACATCAAGGGCTTTCAAACCAATTAATGCATCACCGATATTCTCCACCGGAAAAGGCAGATACACCCGGTTCTCACCGAGCGCGGCAAAAGCGGCATTATGCATTGCCGGACTCAGCGAGTGTGAGACCGGATTTCCTATAATGCCATAGAGTTTTGTCTTGCCATCAATGTTCATACATCCATAACCTTGTGGAAATCATATGGTGCGCCCCCCCTCGACATTGTTCCCCGCAATAACGACCTGCCATGTCTATCCAATCAGAAGCAGCCACTGGAAACACGTTAAATAAGGAGGCTCGTGCTTGATGAACAATCCTTCTTCCTTATTTCCCGTCTTCAATCTTGTCAAGATGGTTGTTGATCAGCTTCAAAGCAGCCCCGACAAGCAGCGACACAACCGCAAGGTCGTCTAAAATTCCCAGACCAAATAGCCAGTCAGGTATCAGGTCTGCCGGTAAAACCAGGTAAAACAGAGCCGCCAAGAGAATTGCCTTGACATACCAGGGCGTATCCCTGTGCATGAAAAGCTTCAGATACATTCGACTGTTTTTCAGCAAAGATGCCAGCATAGTCGTTTTGCCACCGCCCGTTTTATTCACCTATACGCTCAATGCCCCGATCAGGTCCCTGATTGAATCCAGCTTGTTTTTCTTTACATATGAATTCATCCCGTCAACAATGTCCTCACTCACCCTCGGATTAACAAAGTTCGCCGTCCCCACCTGTATTGCCGAGGCACCTGCCAACAAAAACTCCAGTGCATCTTCAGTACAATCGATACCACCAATACCGATCACCGGGATTTTAACGACCTGAGCCACCTGGTAAACCATTCTCAAAGCAACCGGCTTTATCGCAGGACCGGATAAGCCACCGATCACATTGGCCAGCACGGGTTTTCTGGTCTCAAGATCAATTGCCATGCCAATCAAGGTGTTTATCAGTGAAACTGAATCGGCACCGCCATCTTCAACTGCGCAGGCGACCTTGGTTACATCTGATACATTTGGCGATAATTTCACCATGACAGGAACCGTTGACACCTCCTTTACTGCACTTGTAACTGCTGCTGCCATACCTGGATCGTTACCAAAAGCGACCCCGCCTTTTTTTACGTTTGGACAGGATATGTTCACTTCAAGCGCTGCAATACCTTCGGTGTCTGCAAGCCTTCGGGTAATTTCACGGTACTCTTCTACAGTATCTCCCAGGATGTTGACTATTACCGGTACATTAATGGCGCGCAGATAGGTCATTTTCTCTTTAATGAACCGCTTTACACCGACGTTTTGCAGGCCGATCGCATTCAACATGCCGCATGGTGTCTCGACAATACGAGGAGGGGGATTACCGGCTCTCGGAGCAAGGGAAATGCCCTTGACAACGACACCGCCAAGACGGTGCAAATTGACAAGGTTCTCGAATTCCCGGGCGTATCCAAAGGTTCCCGAGGCAGTCATCACCGGGTTTTGAAGCTCGAGCGAGCCGATATTAACTCGAAGATCAGCGGAAGGATTTTGATCCTTTACAATCTCCATACAAGATCCTCCGCATTAAAAACCGGCCCATCGATACAGACATGGACATAACTCCCATCCATTGCCGGAATATTGCAACCAAGGCAGGCGCCCATCCCGCACGCCATGACCGTTTCCACCGATACCTGGCAGCCGGCGTTTCTTTCTTTGCAGATCTGATGTACCCGGGCGAGCATCGGGTCTGGTCCGCATGCGTATACCTGGCTGTTTTCCACCATACTTTCAGACTTCATTATTTCGGTAACAAAACCGTGCATTCCGTAAGAACCGTCATCGGTTGTGCAGTGTACCTGGATACCGAACTGCTGAAAATCATGAACCAGCGGCTCGATTTCACTCTTTGTCCTGCCACCAAGCAGGATACGATCTCGACTGTTATCCCTACTGCTGCGACTAAGCCGTTTAGCCAGGAACAGCAGTGGTGCTATCCCCAGGCCACCGCCAACCAGACAGGCCTGCTGGTCATGGTTGATCTCAAACCCCCGGCCAAGGGGACCAAAAACGTCAAGTATTTCATCGATCCTGGCATGGGCAAGTATATCCGTTCCCCGTCCGACATTTTTAAAATATATCTGGATCTGGCCGTTGCTACTTACCTGGTGCAGGGAAAAAGGCCGTCTCAGCAGCGGATCCTTCCCTGATCCTGTCTGAATCATTACAAACTGGCCCGGGTGGGACGATTGAGCGATCAGCGGGGAGTACAGGGTCAGCCGAATATTGTCCTCCGACAGCTGTTCAAACTTGATAATTGTTGCTTTTTCCTGGTGTTGAGACATAATAATTTAATGTGGTTACGTTTCTTTAATCCATTTTGTGAAAATAAAATCTAATTAACAACGCAAAGAGTTGATGCAAAGCGATCCAATCATTCTCGTGACATCTTTTATTTTCGGGGCACTTATCGGCAGTTTCCTCAATGTAGTAATTCTTCGCCTCCCCCAGCCGGGTATTTCTGTTGTTTTCCCTGCCTCCCATTGTCCACGCTGTAAGGCACCCCTGGGCTGGTATGAGAATGTTCCGATCATCAGTTATCTCATCCTGCGGGGCAAATGTGGGCACTGCCGGGTATCCATATCTCTGCAATACCCGACGGTGGAATTTCTCACCGGAATCATGGCCGCAGCGTGTGTAGCAGCCTTTGGCTTGACCGCTGCAGCTGTCGGCTACTTCATCTTTTCAGCAGCGCTCATCACTATAATATGGATTGATATACATCACCAGATAATACCTGATATCATCAGCCTGCCCGGTATCATTTTCGGCTTCTGCCTTTCTTTTCTATCCCCCCTCGTCACCTGGCAGGACTCGCTCATCGGCCTGCTCGCAGGAGGCGGCATCTTCTATGCAATTTCGATGAGTTATTATCTGCTTCGAAAACAGGAGGGACTGGGCGGCGGTGATATCAAACTGCTGGCAATGCTTGGTGCATTCCTCGGCTGGCAGTCGCTGTTCTTCATTATTTTTGCAAGTTCCGTCACCGGATCGATTGGCGGACTGGCAGCCATGCGCTCCCAAAAGAAAGGTGGCTCAACCAGAATACCTTTTGGCCCATTCCTGGCAGTCAGCGGTCTTGCTTATCTCTTTTTCTACCCGCAGATTCAGCAGCTTTTCAGCTGGTATATGAGCGGATTTGCCTAGTCTTACTATTTCACGGAAAAACAGTAAAAGGCAGCTCCACCATTCGGGCGAGCAAACTATTCTGGTTGAACATCGTCTATGCCATCTTTTTCTAAAATCAAACAGGGTATGAATCGGGTAAAGAAAACGCCCCTGGTCTTTAAGAAGACCAGGGGCGTTTCTCCTGCTTCAGTTACCGAAAAAACGATCTATTGTTCAACCTCATGCTCAACACCCAAAGCTATCTTGTAGAGCAGGGTCAGCAGCAGAAAACCAAACGCCCAGATGCCAATTGTTATTCCCAGCTCATTCATGGTCGGGATATATTCGGTCACCTCTTCAAGCGGATTGGGTACGAAGCCACCGAATACGAAACCGAGCCCCTTATCAGCCCAGAGTGCGAGAAAAATCAGGACCGATGCGGTGCCAACCAGTCGATAATCGAAAACCTTGGCAATCTTCATATAGGCAAGTATGCCAAGACCGGTAAAGTTAAACAACACCGAAGTCCACATAAACGGAACCAGGTTGTTGTAAACTTGGCCGTCATGCTCAAGACCAAAGAAAAGATATTCGAGGCTGTGGATATGTCCGGGAACCTCAGAATAATAACCGACAAAGAACTCAAGCAGGAAGAAAAAGGTGTTGATAATGACCGCATACATAATGATTGTGGTCAGTTTCTGCACCGCTTCTTTACCAACATCAAAGTTCGCGAATTTCTTCATGACAATGCAGGCGATCAGGATCAGGGATGGTCCGGCTGCAAATGCTGAGGCAAGAAATCGTGGTGCAATAATCGCGGAAAGCCAGAAATGACGACCAGGCAGACCACAATAGAGCATAGCGGTTACGGTATGAATAGAGACCGCGAATGGTATGGAAATATAAACAAAGATATAGATCCACTTTGGCGGAGGAACCTGTTTACGCTCTGCAGTAAGGATCACCCAGCCGCATAGCAGGTTCAGTAGCAGATATCCCCAGAGAACACACATATCCCAGAAAAGCATGGAATAGGGGGTGGGATAGAAGATAACATTGAGACCACGGAGCGGCTGACCAAGGTCGGCCATGATGAACATCAGACACATGACCAGGGCAGATATTGCCAAAAATTCGCCCAGGATGGTGATACGCCCGAAAACCTTGTAATTATGGATGTAGTAAGGCAGGACGAGCATCAATCCACCAGCTGCGACACCGACCAGAAAGGTAAACTGGGAGATGTAAAGTCCCCAGGAGACATCACGACTCATGCCGGTAAGTCCCAGACCGAACATATACTGCCTGATGTAACAGGCAGAACCAACTGCAACGAAGGAGCCAAGTATGGCGAGCCAGATCCAGTAGGCTGGTTTTCCTTTAAGTGTTTTTTCTATCATGACGACCTCACACTATGTAAAAGACTGACGGCTTAGTGCCGGCAGATGGTTTACGCTGAATGGTGAACTCCTTATCGAGCACCTTCCTGACCTCTGAATGCGGATCATTGAGATCACCAAAGACCATAGCCCCAGTTCCTTTACATGCTTCAACACATGCCGGTTCAAGCCCAAGTGCCAGACGCTCACCACAGAAGTTGCACTTTTCAACGACACCGCGCATCCGTGTGGGAAATTCCTTATTATAGGACTCAATGAACGGACGGGGATCCTGCCAGTTAAAGCTCCTGGCCCCATACGGGCAGGCTGCCATGCAGAATCGGCAGCCGATGCAGCGGTGAAAGTCCATGGCCACGATACCGTTTGTCGGGTTGACAAAGGTTGCTTTGGTCGGGCATGCCTTGACGCAGGAGGGGTTGTCACAGTGGTTGCACAATACCGGAAAACCGTTGTTGTGTACCGTCTCAGAGCGGTGCGCATGGGAGTGCTCGGGAAAGGCATTGCCATAACCGGTTTTCCATATCCACTTGATCTCACTCTTTTTGTTTGGAATCTTCGGTATATTATGGACCTTGTAACAGGCGGCAATTGCCTCATCGAGCATGTCCTGGTTGCCATAGAACTTTCTCATGTCTATAACCATTCCCAACCGAACACCGGAAGCTTCCTCTGCTCCATGACCGCCGGAGTTACTGTGGGCGGCTGCCGGCGCTTCATGACCGGCTTCTCCGGAGGCGACCGCCGCAGTCGATGTCAGTTTAATAACAGCAGGGGCGCCGATACCGGCTAATACAGAGGCACCGGCCATCTTCAGGAATTTTCTTCTTTTATTATCCATTATAGCGTCTCCTTCTTTGCTGCCTCAACCGGTGTCAGATGACAGTCCCAGCAGGTGGGTTGTACCGCTGCATACTCGTGGCAGGAATCACAAAACTTCTCTTTATTCGAATGACATTTCATGCAGGCCATCTGTAACCCTTTTTGATACTCTTTCCCATCAACCGTTACGCTGACCCTGTCTGCATTTCTCAGTACATCATCACGCCATTCGTTTAACAGCTGCATATGTTTGTCCCGCATCTCTGCTGCAGGAGCCACACACTGTTTTTCTCCACCAGGCGGCAGTTCAGGCTTTGGCAAGGGGCCGGCATCCAAACCGTTGTACCAGATGGGAAACGTTACAAACAGGACAAAAATAGCCAGTCCCGCAATTATAGTTCCTTTGTTATACATTTTCGTTTACTCCTTTATTCTGGTCAGGATTTAGAAAACCATGGTACGGAGACCTTCGTCAAGCTCTCCCCTGGTCTCACCTTCAAGAACTAGCGCATTACCGACAAGCTCTGTAACTCCACAGACACCAACACCTGGATTCCAGTAGTCCATCAGCGAGGTCAGGGTCGCACGATCAATGGCGCAGACGCAGGAGAGCATGTTCACCCCATGTTTCTCCTCGACATACTTTACCGCATTTGCTCTTGGCAGACCGGACCTCATCCTGATTTCCATGATTTCATCGGTATTGAGACCTGTTCCCGAACCGCAGCAGAAGGTCTGCTCACGAATCGTATTTTCAGGCATCTCAACCCAGTCGACAACATGGTCGAGAATATATCGTGGCTCGTCAACCAGTCCCATGGCCCGGGCGGTATTACAGGAGTCATGGTAGGTTGCCTTGACATGGCTGTTACGGCTCTTGTCAAATTTCAGTTTATTATGTTTGATCAGGTCAGCCGTAAACTCGCTCAGATGGACCATCTTGGTGGAGGCAGCATTGTCAAAGCGGGTACCCGTGATTGGAGAAACCGGTACCTCCAGAAAATCTGCCGGACCGTTCATGGTGTCCATATACTGGTGCAGAACACGCCACATATGACCGCATTCTCCACCAATAATGTATTTCACCCCAAGACGCTCTGCCTCGGCATACATCTTGGCATTGAGTTTTTTCATGGTCTCGTTATTGGTAAACAGTCCGAAGTTACCACCCTCGGAGGCATAGGTAGACCAGGTGTAATCCAGGCCAATGGCTTCAAAGAGGATCAGGTAGCCCATGGCCGTGTAAAGACCTGGTTCTGCAAAGACATCCGCAGAAGGTGTAATAAAGAGAACTTCCGCTCCCTTGCGGTTAAAGGTGGGGTTGACTTTAACGCCGGTCAGACTTTCAACATCGTCAGCGAGGAAATCCACATTATCCTTGAAGGTGTGGGGCTGCAGCCCCATATGGTTACCCGTTTTATTCGAGTTGGAAGCCGGTTCAAGGATCCAGTTGATCCCGACACCGACGAGATGCAGGAGCTCACGCAGCATCATGGTCACTTCAGCAGTGTCTATACCGTAGGGGCAGAAGACGGAGCAGCGACGACACTCGGTACATTGATATGAGTACATGAACCACTCTTTCAAAATACCGACAGTCATCTCACGTGCTCCGGCCATCGTGCCGAGGATTTTCCCAGCCAGGGTGAAATCGTTCCGGTAAACGGAGCGCAGCAGCTCAGCCCGGAGGACCGGCATATTTTTGGGATCACCGGTACCGAGGAAAAAATGACACTTATCTGCACAGGCACCGCAGCGGACACAGCAATCCATGAAAATCTTCAGGGATCGAAATTTTTCCAGCCGCTCTTTAAGCCCGTTAATGATGATTTCTTTCCAGTTCTCCGGGAGTTTCCAGTCGTCATCTTCCGGAGACCACTCACGGGCATTGGGAAAGTACAGCCCTTTCTGGCTGTTGAGGTATTCGACTTTGTCTTTTTTTGCAGGAAAGGCATAATTTCCCGGTTTAAATGTCACCGGCATGTCCATCCAGTCCTTGGTGGGTACTGCTCCAGTTGCCAAGGATGGTCCCTGCACGACGCTTTTGGATAGTTGTTCTAATTTTGGAACTGACATCGTTTTAATCCTTATAAGCTATAATTTGTCAATACAGTTATTCCTCATCCTGCTTGGGAGGCAACTCTTTCTCTACAGGGATTCCTGCATCTACCATGAACTCACGGAAATCATCTTCATATGAGGCATAGGCATGCACCTTGATCTCCGGATTCCATGGATTAATGTGCCGAACAGCACGACTGTTATTCTTCATGTTTCTTGTCGGGCTCATGAAGACACCGCCAAGGTGCATCAGTTTGCTGAACGGGAAATAAATCAGCAAGATACACACCAGAAACAGGTGGATGTAGAAAATCGAGCCGATATCCGCACTGATTACCGGTTGAAAAGTGACCAGCCCAACGCCAAGCTCCTTGATGGCGGCAATATCAATACCGCTTCTCAGGAACTGTCTCATCAGGACTCCAGTTACACCAATACCGAAAATAAGCACCAGCGGGAAAAAATCGTTGACCAGCGAGATATAACGTACGCTGCGGTTGGTAATCCGCCTACTGAACAGATAGATTACTCCGATCAAAAGACCAGCGTCGGTCAGATACATTGCCGGCGTACCTATCTCGAACATGGAGTCTACCCAATTGAGCCAGACAATAAATTCAGGCACCGGATTCAGGAACATGCGCATATGCCGGATCACAATCACCAGAAAAGAGTAATGAAAGATCAGGGCAAACAGCCAGAGCCACTTTGATGATTCATAGGTGATTTTCGGTCCATCGTGAATCTCTGATTTGGTGTTCCTGAAAAGTGACCGGAATGTCAGGATCTCCAGGGCCATTCGAGCAACAACCTCAGAAGTGGTGTTTGGGCTCTCGAGCTTGTCATGCTTAATAAAATCCAGTGATTTTCCCTGCCCGCATGTGGTCTGAATTGAGAAGGGTACGGGTGATTTGGCCCAATGAACGACTCTGTAGACAAAGCCACCCAGGAAGACCAAGACGGCCAGATAAGGGAGTGCAACACCAAAAAAGTATTGCATACCCGGTATCTGGGATCCGAGCCAGGCAATCAGAACCAGCGCTATGACTGCCAGGAATGAAAAGGCGTACTTCATTTCTAACCTCGCTTCAAATTGAACAGTGTTTTGATTACCCTGCTGAGCAGATGTACACACCCTGCCTGGCAACCAGTTATTAACTCTTTACTATCTTTAATTCCCGTTTTCTATTACTTAACGCCTTGGAAGGACAGGCGCTGTCTGTAAGGATATAGTTGCCGGATTTTATTTCATCGATACGGACTTTGTAAATTTTTTCTCTACATTCCATATACAGATCAAACGCGGCGAGCATGGCGAGATCTACCGCAAATTCAAAATCATATAACTCTTTGACAAGGTCTTTTGTTTCCTTGTCAGAAGCAAGTATGTCTCTGGTGATGTGCTTGACGGCATTCAATGGGGCAACCGCCTGCGAAGGGGAAAAATCCTGAACTGACCGGAGATGCATCATTTGCGACAGTGGTTCTTTATACGCTGCAGCATCTCCGCCTTGCAAAAAAAGGGGGAAAAGTTTCTTCATTACGGAACGAATCGTGCCACCAATCGGGTTGGCAAAGGCATCTTTCTCTTTCTTAAAAAAATTTGAAGACTCATATGATGACAGTGTGTATTCAACCCACCGATCAACAATTTTGTATCTGTTATTATGAAGCGCTTCCCCAACCTCCATGACCCTCAACCTTTCCTCTGTATCTATTATGTTATTACATGCATTTTCTATTTTTCAAGCGATAATGAATGAATGACCATTCACAACGAGTGATTTCTAGCATCTTTACGTCTCTTTTTCAAGACTAATTTATTGAGATACGCTTGAGGGTATGGTTCGAATTTTCGGGTGCTCCAGAGATTACGGGGAAATTAGGGTAACAAGATCATTTATGATCATTTCCGCTTCGGTGACGTATGGATCGTTTTTTAGATCCTCGATCCAGTCACTATCACTTTCAGGCTCATCGTCGGCAGGTTGTCGGCCGATATCATCAGAATCGTCCCCCTGCTCTCCCTCCAGCTGACTGTAATGAGCCCCTACTTTTTCCCGCGCCTGGCGATCCTCTTCACGTTTTACCCGTATGGCGTCAAGGTCCACCTTGATCATTGTCTGTTTACTGAGTTCCGCTGAGCGGATGGCCTCTTGTTTTATCAGTTGAAGGCCTTCGGACTGGGCAACCCGATCACGACTGCGTGCAATGATTGTCTCCAGGTTGGTGATTTTATCAGCATATACCGCATACTCCGCAGGGTCATCCTGGTCCCAGGGAAGTGAATAATCAAGGTACTGCTCACCCGACTCGAGGTGCTGAAAAAGGCTGGGCAGGACAATGTCAGGCTCAACGCCGCGATATTGGGTTGAGCCACCGTCAATTCTGTAAAATTTCTGAATTGTCGCCTTGAGCGCACCCAGATCGTCGTAGCGCTTCAGGTGGAGCAGAGGTATGTTCTCGTTGAGGTCGATAATCGTCTGCACTGTTCCCTTGCCGTGCGTGTGCTTACCTCCGACGATCACGGCGCGTTCATAGTCCTGCAGGGCAGCAGCGACAATTTCTGAGGCTGAGGCGGAAAACTGGTTTACCAGAACGACAAGTGGACCGCCATAAACCAGCGATGCATCGTCATCATCAAGAATCCGCTTCAGGCCGTAACTATTCTTGACCTGGACAACCGGACCCGCATCGATAAACAATCCGGCAATATCTACTGCATCAACCAGCGAGCCGCCCCCGTTATTCCTTAAATCGAGAACGATCCCCTCAATACCCTGCTCTTTGAGGGCTATGATGGCCGCCTTGGTATCATCTGTTGAATTCCTCCCGCCTGCAGCCGTTCGGCTTTTTTCAAAATCCCGGTAGAAACTCGGGATAAGAATGTAACCGAATTTTTTACCGCCGGCCTCAAGGACCGTATGCTTGACAAAGGCCTCTTCAATCTGTACCACATCCCTGGTAATCGGAATGATATCTTTGGTCCCGCTTGGTTTTCGAACCGTGAGCCGCACCTCTGTCCCTTTTGGTCCCCTGATCAATCTTACAGCATCGCGAAGACGCATGTCTGTTATCTCGACGGGCTCCTCATCCTTTTCCCCGACAGCAAGAATGATATCCTCCGCCTCAAGCCGACCCTGGCGAGCCGATGCACTTCCGGGGATAATGCGTACAACCTTGATATAGCCATCTTCTTCTCTGAGCAGTGCTCCAATCCCTTCCAGACTGCCTCGCATCTGAATGTCAAAATCTTCCTTGCGAGAGGGTGCCATGTAATTGGTATGAGGGTCAAATGCCCGGGCAACCGCATTGAAAAACCGATCATAATGATCCTGGAGTGTCTCCTGGTTCAACCTGGTGAAAAAATCAGCGAACCGTTTGGCGACCTTGTCGCTTGCTTCTTCCCAGAGTTTGGACTTATCAATTTTCTTGCCGTCTTCACGATACTCCTCCTCAAGATCCAGATAGCGATTAATGATCTGAACCCTCAAGATCTGACGCCACCTGTCTTTCAACTCGGAAAGATCGACGGCATAATCGATTTTTTCAGGATCTGTCTCCATCATCTCATCACTGTCCGGATCCAACTTCTCCAATTGCAATTCGGTAACAATGGATTCCACCTGACCGATCCGTTCGTTAAGAATGTCATAACCGGTTGCAGGAAGCAGGATCGTGCCACGAGCGAGATTATCGTCAATAATTTCAGCAAATGACTGTAGTTGCTCAACATCTGATCTCAACAGAAATCGTTTCTGAAAATCAAGCTGTTTCAGGTAGAGATCAAATGCGGCCAGCGCCAGTTCATCATCGACCTCTTTATCGCTGAAGTGCAGGGACGGCAGTTGTTTGCTGAGCATGTAGCCGATAAGTTTATTGCGCTTCTGGTCAATATCTTGAGCAGAATCACAGTATCCATTTCCGACCAGCAGAAAGATCGACAACGGCAGGAGCAACAAAAAGGAAAGATATTTGACGTTTTTCATAAATGTATTTAGATAGAAATTTATTAAATCGAACAAGCCAACAACAGATAACAGCGGTTTCACGACAAAAGTCATACCAAAAGCGGTGGACAAATACTATGACAAAGACAAGCAGGGTTAAAAAATTGCAGAAAGCTCTGTCACTATTTGCCCGAGAACGGGACTGGGAAAAGTTCCATGCTCCAAAAAATCTAGCCATGGCACTTTCTGTAGAATGTTCAGAGCTTCTTGAGATCTTCCAGTGGATGACCGCTGACCAATCATCTGAGCCTGATGTTCAGACCAGAGCCCATATCCAGGATGAAATCGGTGATATCATGATATACCTGTCCATGATTGCAGCTAAATTTGATATTGATCCGGTCGAAGCAGCAATATCCAAACTTGCTCAAAACAAGACCAGGTACCCGATTCCAATGATAGATAAGAAACGACCTCAGCAGTAGAACTTCTATGGCTTCAGGCAGTGGATTTCCAAGCCGCCGGGCAGGATCGACTCGGCAAGACCGAGCCTTGCTGCAAAAGTGCATAACTCATCAAATGTACAATTGATTGAAGACAACCGCTTTCCCCGCTCCACCTCAACGACCTCTTCAGCAAGAAAAACCAGCAGGGCGGCTGCTACCTCATGCCTGAAAGAAGTTGAATCCACCTGCTGCCGCAGACAGAATTTCTCGTATCGATACCAGTTGTCGGCAGATCGTTTTATGCCTCTATATATTGGTTTCAAAAGGTTTTTTTGATACAGATCACGAAGAACTATTTCCTTGTAGCGCAGTTCGGCTGCTTCCACGAGCATCCGGATCTGAACAGGGCTCAAAGTACGGCGCGGGCCATTTCGATCTTCAGCCAGATAATACAATGCTGAGTTGAGAGCAATTTCGGGAATTTCTCCTGAATGACGAACAACATACCATTCATTTTCCAGAATCGTTTCAAACTCAGCGTTGCTTATTGTCATCTTCAAGACCAAAGATGGTTCTGATGATATCGACCCTTGCATCATCTCCACCACGGCACGAATCACTCTTCAGGTAAATCAACGGATCATGGAGCAGCTTTGCCGAGATGGCCAGCGCCAGTTTCTCGACCTTTTTTCGATCATTATCGTCAAGATCGAGTTTTGACAGGGTTTTCCCAAGCTCCTGACGGCAAATATCATCAGCCTTGCGCCGCATTGCCATAATGGTCGGGGTCACTGTCATATTTTTCTGCCACCGATCAAACTTCAGTGTCTCCTCCTCGACAATCCGTTGGGCCTTCACCGCTTCCCGCTCGCGCTGGGCCCTGTTCATTTCTACCACCTGACTGAGATCATCGATATCATAGAGAAAAACATCGTCTATATCATTGAGCCGCGGGTCAAGATCTCGCGGCACGGCAATATCTATGAAAAAGAGTGGCCGATTTCTCCTGGTACGCATGAGCGGTTTGACCTCGTCACTCTTTATAATCAAATCGCTGGCACCGGTGGATGAGATGATAATATCCACCTGCTCAAGTTGCGATGGCAATTCTTCAAGCATACAGGAGGTACCGTTAAATCGTTTGGCAAGATCCACGGCCCGAGACAGGGTACGATTGGCAACAATGACACCCCCGACCCCCTGGCCAACGAGATGCTCAGCGGCAAGTTCTGCCATTTCTCCTGCTCCGATCACCAGCACTTTCTTGTCGTCAAGGTTACCGAAGATCTTCTTTGCCAGCTGCACTGCGGCATAGCTGATTGACACAGCTGAAGAGCCGATTCCGGTCTCGCTGCGCACCCGCTTTGCCACGGTGAAAGATTTGTGCATCAATCTATTGAGTAACGGCCCGGTACAGCCCAGCCGGGAGGCATAGCGATACGCTTCTTTTATCTGGCCAAGAATCTGGGTTTCTCCAACAACCATTGAATCCAGAGACGCTGCCACCTGGAAAAGATGGTTTACCGCTTCAGCGTCATGGTAGAGATATGAATAGTGGTTTATCTGTTCCAGGTTAACCGAATCACCGAAAAGAAACTGCAGCATGACCTCGCTCAGGTCAGTTTCCTGCTCAGATACATAAAGGAGTTCAACCCGATTGCATGTTGAGAGCAGAAAATATTCTGAACAACCGGGAATCTTGCCTATTGCCCCCAACGGTTCTTCATATCCTTGAGCAAAGGCCATCTTCTCACGGACCGCCAACGGTGTGGTCTTGTGGTTTACCCCAAGCAGCGATATACGTTTCCTGATCATAAAATCATTCTCCAGCGATCAGTTTATGACCGGCCACAGGGTGACAAGGACGAGGATAAAGCCAAGGACAACCATGAGGGCGGCTCTTCTTCCCCGCCAGCCGACAGTGAAGCGTTGATGGATCTGAATCAGGTAGATGAACCAGATGATCAGGGTACAAACCTCTTTGGGATTCCAGCGCCAGTATGTCCCCCAGGCCTGTTTTGACCAGAATGAACCGCTGACCATTCCCAGGCAGAGAAACGCAAACCCAACGGCGAGACAGTGAGAATTAAGCTGGTCAAGAGAATCGAGGGATGGCAGACGGGAAAAAAAGTAACCCAGCTTCCTGCTTTTGAGCTCTCGCTCCTGGAGCAGGTACATCAGTCCACCGCAGAATGCCAGGGCAAGAAAACCATAGGCCACCAATGATAATCCAACATGAACAGGGAGCCAGAGACTCTGCAGTGCAGGTTCAAGCGGTATCAGGTCTCTGGGCGCCAGAGCTGCAACCACAAGAAGGCAAAAAATCAGCAGAGAAACAAAGGTCCCAAAGTTTTTAACGCTGTAACGCCAGCGAAAGGAAAGATAAGCAGCGGTTGTCGACCAGGCAAAGAAGAAAACAGCCTCATGATGGGTCGTCACCGGGGTATGACCTGCAAGATAATATCTTGATGCAATATAAAGTGTCTGCATTACCCATGATACAACGAGAATATATCGCGCCAGTTTTCGCACCCTTTCATTCTGGCTTACAAAAAATACCAGGTACCCTGCCGAGGATATAAAGGTAATCCCCAGGGTCGCCTGAAATATCAAAAAACTGATTTCATTGATCATGAGTTACTACTCCGCCTCCTGGTTCCTGCTTATCAAGGGATGCTCTAAGTCCCTGAAGCCTGCTGATGAGCGCTGCACAATCAACACTGTCAGGAAGAACCATTTCCAGTTCAGTCCGGAGATCCTCCCACATCTCGTCCCTGATCATCTCCGCCAGCGGCTGGTCCAACAATCGATGGAAGAGTATCCTGTTGCCTTCAGACTCCCGGGAACCACCGACAATCTGTCGCCTTATATTACCAAGCAGTTCAACGAGAATACCGTATTCCGGACCATACTCAAGGTAAAGACGGTGTTTGATCTGAGTGGACAGTGCTGGACTCGCTCCCCCGGTTGAGACGGCAATGAGCAAGTTCCCGCGTCTTATTTTTGCAGGAACCTGAAAGTCGCATTGATCGGGACTGTCAGCACTGTTGAGCAGAACTCCCGAGCTCCCCGCCTGCTTCGCTATCCGCTGCTGTACAATTGGCTGATTTGTTGCCGCAAAGACAAGAAAAACACCTTCTAAATCGCTATCCCGGTAGTCTCGCCTAATCCACTCAATCTGGCCTTGCCCTGCAAACTCCGATATTTTTCCACACACTTCGGGACTTATGACCCGAACAAGCGCTTCACTTAACAGCAACGCCTCTACTTTCCTGGCGGCGACAGAACCACCTCCGACAACCAGACAAAGGCGATTTGATATATTTAAATTAATCGGATAATAAGCCATAACAACAGCCCGCTCTCTGCTGGCACATGAGTGTCCTTACCCATTCTCACTTGCGCTGCAAACGATTGACAAGAATATCAACAACTGCCCCATCCATCCTAAGCGATTGTTTTCTACTGCCCACATGAAATTCACCTTCGGCTTTCTCCAGAAAGAGCGGCAGGCACCTACGTCGGACATCGTGAGCGAGGTAAATTGTGCCGCCTTCTGCCAGGTAGTTTTTGCATATATCAAGCAGGGGATCAAGAACTTCTTCGCTGGCGAGGATTTCCGCACCACCGATTACATCAAACGTCCCAATTTCTGGTGGATTATTCCAGTCAAATAATAGACGTTTCGTTCGATCATCTTTGTTTGCCGCCGCATTAATACCCTGAAAATCTAGTATTATCTGATCATTATCGGTTAAAACAACATCAAAACCTGCAGCTGAGGCGGCGATTCCTGCGAGGCCGAGCCCGGCGCCCAGCTCCAGGAGACGTTTTCCCTGCTCCTGGGGCGCTGCAACAAGAATGTGAGACAAAACAATTGAAGACTCCCAGAGTTTGGCCCAAAAGGGAAAGGTGCTGATATCTGATAACGGGTCCTGCCCATTCAACAATTCTTCTATTTCTGATGGCTGCAGGATACGAATGGTATGATCAGCAATTTTCAACGATCTGAAATGGAGGGAGTATCGCTTATTAAGCTCATTGTATATTTGACGTTCTTTTTCCGGCAGCGTCCTTATGTCCATATTGGTTTTTCCTGGCCTTGATATCAAACGGTTTCATAGCTGATCTGGCACACGTTTGAGAAGATTAATAAGTTGATCGCAGTTACGCTAAATGCATGACAGCGAGCCCTGTAAAAGCGACAACGAGACAATAATAACCAAACCAGGGCAGTCTGTTTTTCTTGATAACATCGAGCAGCAGAATAATTGCGAAGTATCCGGTCACCGCAGCCATTAACGTTCCCGCCAGAAGATTGAACATTGTTGCGCCGGACGGTGGATACAGCAGGATCTCGTTAAAGTTAATAGCTGCAGCACCCATGATAGCAGGAAATGACATAATGAATGAAAATCGGGCAGCAGTTTCCCTATTAACACCCACCAGCATCCCCATGAATATTGTCGAACCGGAGCGTGACAAACCGGGTAATATGGCCACCGCCTGGGCACAGCCGATGAGCAGTGCCCGACCAGCGGTCACCTCGCCCCCCCGGTCGGGCAGATATCGGCTGATTATCATCATGCTGCCGGTAATGATCAACATGAGGCATACCAACGTGGTCGATGTGAACATCTGTTCGATAGAATCTTTGAATCCCAGTCCAATAATTGCGGCCGGAATGGTTGCGATAATCACATAGATATCCCAGAGCAGGAAGCGGTGCACCGAGTCACTGCGCTCCCCCTTGAGCACCTGAAATGGTGCCTGAATCATGGCCAGGAGCTCTTTTCGAAATACAATAATCACAGACACCAGGGTTCCCAGGTGCACCATGACGTCAAAGACAATCCCTTGTTCTTTAAAACCAAGAATATGAGAACCAAGTACCAGGTGACCAGAACTTGAGACGGGCAGGAATTCTGTGGCGCCCTGGATAAATCCCAGCAAGAGTGCTTTAATCAGCTCCATAGGTCCGCTCCGGATGAGACATTTTTGAGCTGCCAGCACAATAAGGAAGAGAGGTACCGGGAGTTGCCGTAGTACTTTTCATGATTTTCACGCTCACGATTAGCCATAAAAAAAGGTCGGTTGACTCTTTGTGTCAACCGACCCCGCAGATTACAGAAAAACTGTTTTACTGTCAATTAGCAACCTTCAACTGCCGCTCCTTTCTTTGGAGGAGAAATTCTCAGCTTGTCGCCTGCTTTCAGTTTATCAGCATCTTTACAGGTCATGGTTACTTTTTCTCCGTCGACTCCATCAACGGTACACTTCAGTTTGGCGGCAACACTCACGCCTGCAACACTTACGACAAAAAACAGCGCACACAAACCAGCAACAATCTTCTTCATAGCGAATCTCCCATTTAACGGATTATCATTTTCCCGGAACATTGTTCCGATGCTTGACACCTCATTATTTACAAAACCCTGTTCAAAGATGCAGGGATCGACAATCTATTTAAGCGAAGCCTAACGTATCTTTTTTACGAGTATTTGTCAAGAACCTCATCATTCAAGAACCTGTTTGATATCATTTATCAGGACCGAATGCGGAATATATCCTGTGTATTTCTTTACCACATTTCCCCTGCGGTTCACCAGAAATGACGTGGGAATACCATAAACGCCGCCAAAATCCCGGGTCACCCGGCTATCTGCCATAATGACCGGATAGTTTATCTTCTTCTTCTCTACCATCCGTTTGACAACCGCACTGCCTTCCTGGTCCATGGATAAGGCAACAACTGAAAACTCTTTTGGGCCAAATTCATTTTGTACTTCAATCAGGTTTGGAATTTCCTGAATACAGGGTGGGCACCAGGTGGCAAAAAAGGTAACCAGCAGTGATTTACCTGCAAAACTCTTGCTGTTCACATCTTTACCCGTCAGTACGTCCTCAAGTGTAAATGAGGGCATTTTTGTTGCTGAATGGGCCAGGTTCACGTCAAAACATTGAACTGTCACCAGGACAGCAAGCACCGTGAGCAAAAAGTAAGCTCGTTTACGCATAACTATTTCCTTATATCTTTAATTACTTTGTTTTCTATGATACCTTCTCGGCACAGAATATTCCATATATCGAAGTTGTCAACAAATGAGATAATGAGGTTTACGTGAAATTTCTTCACAAACCTTGTATATATTTCATAGTTTCATGCTGAGCGTACACCTTTTCGCCAGCATTGAGAATTACCAATAGAGATCAAGATTCACATTTTTATTTTTTCAGGAAAATCGCATGATAAAATTGCTCTTTTACATATGTAAGACAAGAAGCAAGCTGCTGATTATCTACGCTTTAATGGCAGCAATTATGGCACCGCCCTCTGCCTATTCGGAACTCATCGATCGGGTCGTTGCCGAGGTTAATGATGATGTTATCACCCTCTCTGAGCTCAACGAGGAGGGTGAAGTGTTCATCCGAAAAATCATTACCGAGGTCGCACCAGAGGAACGCGAAATGGTTCTTCAAAGGGCCTATCAGGACATCCTTGACGGGCTTATCGACAAGATGCTCATTACCCAGGAAGGTGCCAGTCGTGGGATCACCGTATCTGAGGAAGAAATCGATGGGACCATCGACGGAATTATCCGCAGCAGCAATATATCCCGGGAGGCCTTCCTTGCCGAATTAGAGACTAAGGGGATTGATGAAAAGATCTACCGAAGCAACATTGAAAGCCAGATTCTCCAGAATAAAATCGTTACCATCGATATCAGATCAAAGATCGTCATTACAGAAGAGATGATCCTCGATTATTATGATACGACCTATACAAACCGGGTAGAAGAAGGTGGTTATTATCTCCTGCAGATTGGTATCGGCTGGGATGAGGACGAAGAGGAAACAGATCCCACCGTTGTCCAGCAGAAAAAGCTCGAGGCCCAGCAACGAGCTGAACGGGTCCATAAACTTGCCGTCAGTGGCAATGATTTCAAGGAACTTGCCCGTAAATTTTCAAATCTGCCATCTGCGGCTGACGGTGGTGATATTGGTGTTTTCCAGGAAGAGGACATGGCCTCATATATGCAAAAGGCCGTAATGTCGCTGGACCCAGGTGCCGTCAGTTCCATAATTGAAACCCCGGTCGGGTTTCAATTTTTCAAGCTGCTTTCCAATAGGGAGGGGGGAATTGTCATGCAGACCCCCTATGATTCTGTAAAGGAAGAAATACGTGAGGAGTTGTACAATCAGGCCATGCAGGCTGCATTTGCAAACTGGATTGATGGGATAAGGGAAAAAGCCTATATCAAGAAGTTATTATAGGGCGAGCCTTTTGCAAAATGATGATTTTCGTTCAACGTCAAGGCATGTGAAAAATTTTTACCGTAGGCATATAATTGATATTCCGAGGATAAAAATTTAAGCATAACGTAGAGGTTGAGCGAAAAGAGCGGTTTGCAAGTGGCTCAGGGCGAGATAAATTAACAGACAGGGATCATATAATGGAAAATGATATTTCTTCCACTGAGTTTGAATCACTCGGAGCCCTTTTCAGAAGACTGCGGCTGGAGCGGTCCCTTGACATCACTGATGTATCGGAAGAGACAAGAATTCCTGCAAAGACGATCCGAGCCATTGAAACAGACGATTATCTCATGCTGCCTGCCCCCGCTTTTGCCCGGGGATTTTATAGCCTCTATGCTAAAATGCTTGACCTTAACACGGAGGAGATCGTCCACCGCTACTATGAAGAGAGCAGTAAAAATATTTCGACAAAACCATCCAGCAAGCTACCTCCCCCGAGCTGGCAGCAGCATAAAAATATAGGCACAATGGCAGAACGTCCGTCCCTGACACCGGGGTCGATCATTGGCTCGGCACTGTTGGTCCTTATACTTCTGGTTTCAGGCATATTCTGGTATATCGGCTACAATCCGGCCACCCATATCAGTCAGTGGCTGAGGAACTTTCAGGAGGAGCCTGTTATAGAAGAACAAGCCGCACCGCAGGACCTGCCGACTGAGCTGGAAACTCAGACGGACATTGCCCCGAATTTGGAGCGATCGCCGCAACAGATTTCAATTCCTGAAACTGGTGTAACGGTTGTCAAGAGCGGCAGGTACCAGCTCGCCGCTGAATTTCCTTACAGCACCCAGGTAAGTGTTACCATCGATAATGGTGAGACCCAGAATGAACTGGTATCCGCTGATACTATAAAAACATGGCATGCGGAGGAGAATATCATCCTTGAACTCCCGCCACAGACCAAGGTAGAACTCTATCTCAATGGAGAGGCGCTGCCACTGCCGCCTGCCGTTGATGACAAGATCACCATTTCATTGCCGGAATAATACGTTAGTCGAGAATGGCGACCATCCACACTGACCTGCCGGCGGTTGTCCTGGCGAGCCGGGACCATGGTGAGTCTGACAAGATACTCACTCTCTTCTGCAAAGATATTGGTAAATTGACCGCGATTGCAAAGGGTGCGCATCGAAGCAAGAAGCGTTTTGTCAATAAGCTTGAACTCTTTTCTTTTCTTCATATTACCTATTCCCGTTCTACCCCGGGAAGTCTCGCCCTGATCAACGAGGGTGAACTTCTCAATAGTTTCATGGCCATTAGATCCTCTGTTTCCCGTTACCAGGCGGCCACGGTAATAAGAGAACTCACCCTGCTGGCAACAAACGAGGAGTCACCGGACAACGACCTGTTTACCCTGATCCTGTGGGCCCTTCATGCCATTGACAAAGAGGCTGCTCCCCGGCCAATCATAGCGATGTTCCTGGTGAAATTTTTTGATTCAATCGGCTATCGACCCGATTTTTCCTGCTGTCAAAATTGCGGCTTAATGTATCAGGGAAGGTCATCGGCAGTATTCAGCAACCAGGCAGGTGGACTCGTCTGCTCAAAGTGTATGGCCGGAGGAACGCATGGTGGACGGAAACTTTCAACCGGAACAATCCGCGTCATTACTGCTGTCCAGAGCCAATCATTCAATAAACTGAAACGATTAAAACTTACCGGCACTATCCTCAATGACCTGCTCGATACGATGTACCGATACGGACGGCACCTGTTCCAGCGTGAGATCATATCTTGGAAATTTTTTTCAGATGGTCATTGAAAACCGCCGCATCAGCTCAGGTAACGAATCTCCCCACTGTATTCGACGGTCTCTGAGCCATCCTCCAGTTTCAGCTGCAATCCACCGCCCTTGCTTATTCCGCTGACGATCCCCTGATATTGCGGACTGGTCATCACATCAAAACCAAACAGGACCCGGCGCCCAATAGTGCTGCTCAACTGACACCAGCGCTCGATCAGTGGATGGTCCTGCTGTGATTGTGGCCATTCTCCATCATGCAGGAAACAGTCCTCTGCATGGCAGAGCAGACCCAGGTTCCAGGAAAGTTTGGCCAAAAAGGAGCAGGTGAACGTTTGAAGATCGATTGGCCGTTCCAGACAATCTTTTATCGAAGCCGCAACATTCTCTATCTCTTCAGGAAATTCACTGTTATTTACATTTATCCCGAAGCCAATCAGATTATACTCTTCGTTTGAGACGGCGCCGTAGAATCCCTCCAGCAGGATGCCGGCGACCTTTCTGCCATCGACCAAAACGTCATTTATCCAACGTATTTCAGCATGGTCAAGCCCATGTTGACGCACCGCCTCACAACAGGAGATACCCACGGCAATTGGTAACAGCAGTCGGGTCTGTGGTAACAGCGTGGAAACATAAATCATCGATCCCCACAGGCCGCCCTCAGGCGCATGCCATTGCCTGACAAATCTTCCTTTTGAGTGATTCAGCTGATCGGCAAGAAAAACCGTGCCGCTGGCCACTGAATTTCCGGCTTGCTCAAGCCGGTCGATATGGGCTCTGGCACGATCCATGGATCGGTTCATGCACCTTTGGTGTTCGATGGTCGATCCGACAAACCCGCCTTTACGTAGAATTATCTCCGCATCGGCGGTCGACATTGCCCCCGACCTGAACGGCAATTCGATCTCCTGGATGTAGCGTCGCAACCTCTTGGTTGTAATCTGTGAGGTCAACACGGTCAGTTGGTGCAAAAATCACATGTGCAGGATATCCCAGAATACCGCTCGATCCTCATCCCGATCACATGGTATCCCATTCTGCCTTGACCCGTGTGATTACCTTCTGGATTATCGGTAACGTTTCAACAGCACAGACGCCAATAAGCGGCTCTCCCTGGTCTATTGAAATTCCCGGTCTAAAGTAGACGGAGTGGATAACACCTTCTACTCCAGAATAATAAACCGGCGTGTCACGCTTCATCAGCGACATGGTGAAGACTTCCTCGCCAGGCTTGATCGTTACTTCACGGGCACTTTTCTTATCGATGCGGGATTGAATATCCAAGGCGAAAAAATATTTAGCTTTTTCCGGTGCTGGAAAGAGGTAGAGCACCTCCTTGAGAATATTCTCTATGATTTCCTTTTTCTTCAACGGGTGGCGAATAGTCATCAGGGTCTCACCCGCTTCAACAAACTGGCCTTCCAGTTCTCCGTGGAGTTCTGAGACAATTCCATTAATCGGCGCTCCAACCAGCTTTGGGTTCCGCTCCCTGGTTATTTCATAAAGCGCGGTTCCCGGAATATGCATCCATTTGCCACCCGGAGCATCAACCGCTGCCCCCTTCTCCAACTGGAATTTGACAATACCTGTATGGGTAGCGGTTATCTCCACATAATCATATGGGTCTGACTTGTATTTACTTAAAATCTCGTCATAATCTATTTCATTCGACATAAATGTGTTCAGCTCGACTAGAGGTTTGTTTTTAATATGTTCGGTGACACGATGATCAATGGCCTTTGACAGCCGCAATCCCTGCTGTTGGTGAACTGACAAGATCCACTATTTTGCAGTCAGTTCGATCTGTTATGGTATTATGCGATATATAGCGTCTGTCGGTCAGGACATAACGCTCCGAGTGGTCCGGAAGGAGATGCTCAAAGATTTTCCATCGCCCCCGTCCCCAGAATTCGCCGTCATTGTCGTAAAAATCACATGAAATCGACACCTCACTGATAGCCGTTTTACTCTTGTTGTTGAGCTCAAAAGCGGCCACTACCTGTTTTGTAACCTGGTTAACCGTCAATTGAAAGGCTGCAAGGGTAACCGTGTCTTTCAGCGCTATCACATCCCCACTTACTTCCACCTCCGGGTTGAAAAGAGATACGACATCAGGTGCCTCAGCAATCTGCTTTATCCCATAAACAAAGACGATCAAAACTATCAAGATAATAATGGTATTTGCCCATTGTTTTTTTTTCATATCACACCTTTTTTCACTGAAATATAACAGCTCAGGAAATGATTTTCGGCGGAGCCTGGTTTATACTACACAAATTATTCATGGCAAATAAATTTTCCCGGGTTTTGTTTTCCATCGGTTACCGGGCGCCTCAGCTGCTATGAAATCATCATTTACGAGTTTTTCCTACTTTTTTCTCCCGGTTTCATATACCTTATGCACATTATGCGGGCTGACCGGACATCCTCTATCATAACAGATTCATTGGTATGAAAACTATTGTACGTCGAGTTATCAGTGCTCTTTTTTTCCTGGCAGCCGCAATCGGAATTATCTTTCTCGTAACGCCTTTTTTTGTTGATACCTATATCCTGCCATCGTTGCTTGAGAAAATTACCGTCAACAACAAATCCGCCTCTCTTTCGCGGATCACTCCGTTTTCGACCAGGGGTACGCTTAGCGTTGAAGACGGTGACACGCCGGTCGCCTCAATTCCCCGTTTTGAACTCAGTTACACGCCAGGATCATTATTTAATCTAAAAATTGCATCACTGACAATCGATCACGCAACCTTTCACCTGGTTAAGAAGAATAACAGATTTCAAATGGCTGGGATTTCTTCCAGTTCCACCCGCCCTTCCCTGCACGGTTCAACTCCTGTTGCGCCCCTGTTTTTTCCGGCAGCCATTGAGCGGCTTATTCTCAAGCAATGTTCAGTTATCCTGCATGAGCCTGGGCGATCAGATATCAGGTTCACCCTGTCATCACGGACAGATTTTTCCTTCAATAACAAATCTTCATCCGGTTTTGCCCTCTCCTCGGCAGAAGGATCTTTTCTGGCTTCTGACACCGTGAACGCCAGGGGAACATTTTCGTTCATCACCGGTCCTGACGAACATGCACTCTCAGTTGACCTGCAGTCAGGGCTTGAACAGCTGCCAGATGATGTTATTGGCCGTCACACCAGTATTTACGGGTCCATGCTCTTGAAAGCCTCTGTCCTGGTGGGTGCAAAAAACCTGCAGATAAAAAATGTCCAGGCAGCGGGTACCATCAACAAGTTTCAATTGAACTATAAAGACGCTGTCGTCAAAGGTGGCCAGGCTGATTCAACCATCACGTTCTCCCTTTCGGGTTCACCTCAGGATCTGCACTATTCCCTGGGCACCGTTTCTCTCGAAACGCCGATTAGGTTGCGTACGACACTAACCGGCAGAGGAAAGATCAGCAAAAATCTGCTGCAAGCTGAAGGTTCGCTCACCAACACCATTGTCAGTCCGTTCGCTTTAAACCAGGAACCTCTTTCGATACCGCTTCGCTATAATGTCCAGTTTGACACCAACGCATCGAACTGGCAGGTCAATCTAGACGGGAAATACAGCTCAAAAAACCAGCGGGTGCTGGTTCATAACGATCTGTCGCTTCTATTGCCGAATTTTACTCTGAGCAGTTCAATTGCAGGGAGCCAGAGGGAATTTGACGGAACGATCCATTTTACCGGCGCACCTCTTGCACTCGTCAGAGATGATTCTAGAATTGAAATTTCAGATATTGATATGGGAGTAGAACTGCACTCCTCTATAGAGCAGACCTCGTTCCAGGTCACCGGTTTTATCCCTGCGATCAACTATCCAAGTGCTGATCTCATGTTTGAGGGAGTCACCTTCAAGCTGCCGTACCATTTCCCATTCTCCCCGGGAGAACAGCAGCAACCAGGCCAGCTGACCATCGAATCTATCGAGTCAAAAGGCTCCCCATTGTTAGCGGTTTCTGCAACGCTGCTGCAGCGGGAAGATTCGCTTGATCTCACGGGGACTGTCAGAGCCCTCTTCTCAGATAATATGAACCTGCAACTGAGTGGAACAGTGAAGCAGAAACCGCTCCAGGCACGTCTCACCTGGAGTGTTGATCACGCACCTCTCAGTTCAACAACGCTGTCCTCAGCACTCCAATCGACAGGGAGTCTTGATTTCAACGGTTCACTGACAACCAGCGGTAATTTTTTATACGACAACCACCAGCTTTCAGGCGATGCTCTGGTCAATATGGATATCGCTTCACTTCAGGTACCTGAGCAACAGGTAAATCTGGAAAACATCTCATGCACTGTCCACTTTGCCAACCTGCCCGAAATCGCTTCATTACCGAGCCAGAAGTGTTCGGTTGCCCTGCTTGAATTTGGCAATCTGCATTTTTCTGATGCCAGCGTCGATTTTCGCATTGAAAACCCGGAAACAGTCTTTATTGAAAAGAGCAGTGTTAAATGGTGCCAGGGAAAGCTCGAATCCACGAGCCTGAGACTCTCCAGAACGAATCCTGAAATAAACACCGCCCTGTACTGCAGCAAAATAAATTTTTCTGATCTATTAAACCAGTTCGGGCTTGACCAGGCAGACGGTGAAGGATCGCTCAATGGGAAATTACCAATAGCTCTTTCAAAAGATGGTCTTTCATTTGATGACGGATTTTTATTCTCTACTCCGGGAACCGGTGGTATAATCCGTTTTTCAAATACCGACATGTTGCGTCAAGGGGTCGGTGCGGCTGATGTGGGAGGGTACCTCGACTACTCCATGAAAGCGATGGAAGATTTTGCTTATCAATGGACGAAACTGTCATTCAACAGTTCAGGCGACGAGTTACTGCTGACCATGGAACTCAACGGAAAACCTCGAACGCCCTTACCTTATGCTTTTAAAAAAGGTATGATTATTGAAACAGACAAAGGGGAAGGTTTGCAATACCCGATCAGACTGGATGTCAATTTCAGGTTACCCCTTGCGGAACTGTTTCAATTTGGTCAGAATATTCAAGCCATCAAGGAGAACATGTAACATGAGACATTGGATACGTTCAGTTCTCATTTTGTCTGCAGCCGTTTTATTCTTCCTGCAGACAGGGTGTACCAGGCACGAGGTTGACGTCAAACCGGTTGAGATTAAACCAATCCACATTACCATAGATGTTAATGTCAAAGTCGATCGTGCTCTTGACGATTTCTTTTCAGACATTGATGATGCCACTCAATCAAAATAATCGAATTAACGAAGGATACCGGAGGGACACCATGATTAACCGGAATAATTTCAAGATCTTCAGCTGTCTCGTTATAGCCGTCATGCTGCTGGGCGCCATCAATTGTTCAGCAGAGTCAATCAAAGACCGCATGGTTAACAGGCTACCTGCAATCAACGGCCTGAAGAGCCAGGGGCTGATTGGGGAGAACAATCGAGGGCTTCTTGAGTACCGCACCAAGCAGAAGCCGCAGCAGGATGTGGTTGGGGGGGAGAACAAAGATCGTCAAGCGGTCTATGGGGCCATTGCCAAGAAACAGGGCGTAGACCCGACTCTGGTCGGTCAGCGTCGGGCCAAGCAGATCGCAGATATCGGCAGTCCGGGACAGTGGTTTCAGAAACCGGACGGGACATGGTATAAAAAATAGTTTTACCCATGTCCCCTGACACTGATCGGCTTTATCGAGTTGACTCCGTTCCCGAAGATTTTGATTTTAATGAACGGGTTGTCGAAGTTTTCGACGACATGCTGGACCGCTCCATACCCTTTTATCAAGAGGTCATAAAAGCCACAGCACAACTCTTGTCGCTTCACCTGGAAAGCGGAGATACAGTCTGTGATCTTGGTTGTGCTACCGGAACCTCCCTCCTCGAATTCGCGCGGCTTTTACGAAAGGAAAACTTTCACTTCATTGGTTTTGACAGTTCTCCTGCCATGCTTGAAAAAGCCAGACTGAAAACTGAGCTCTATTCCCAGGAAGAATCAATCAGCTACTGCCAAGAAGATATCACCAAGCTGAAACGTCCTGAGTCCGGAGCATTTATCCTCAACTATACCCTGCAGTTTATCAGACCATTGCAGAGAACAGCATTGTTGAAGCGGTTGTACGAAAACCTGAAACCGGGCGGACTGCTTGTTCTCAGCGAGAAGACCATCTGTAGCGACAAACGGCTTAACCGAAGTTTTATCGACATTTACCATCGGTTCAAGCGTGAACGAGGCTATTCCGAGCTCGAGATCGCCCGCAAACGTGAAGCACTTGAAAATATACTTGTTCCATTCACCATTGAAGAAAACCAAACGCTGCTCACCAGTGCGGGTTTTGATACGGCGACTCCCTTTTTCCAATGGTTCAACTTCTCCTCTTTTGTCGCCATCAAGCCTGCTGCCTGAATTGTCTGCTCAATGAAGTATATCGACCACCTCCACCCACACATATTAAGAGATAAAATAGAAGCAGTACACAGGGACAGGCAACGCTGGGTGAATCAGCAGAAGAAAGGATTCCTCCGTTTCCGCACTCCCTATGAGCGGCTCCAGCAGTTTGCCAGCGAATCGACAGACTGCCGAGGCGACACAATAATAATTGGCAACCGCGAGGAACTGTCTGCTGACCACAGGCAGATCGTCTACGATCAGCTGCGCGCTTTTATGCCCTGGAGGAAGGGACCTTTTTCAGTGTATGGCATACACATTGATGCAGAATGGCGCAGCGAAAGAAAATGGCAGCGGCTCGAACCGTTTCTTCCCGATTTGCAGGGTAAGATCATTGCTGACATCGGCTGCAGCAACGGCTACTATATGTTTCGAATGACACCAGCAAACCCGAAATTGGTGATCGGCTTCGAACCGGCAGTTCAACCCTATTACTGTTTTAAGGCATTAAACGGTATTGCTGGGTTTAGAAACCTCGATATCGACCTGCTTGGTGTAGAGCACATCAACCTGTTCCCTGAAACATTCGATCTTATTTTTCTCATGGGTGTCATATATCACAGACCTTCACCGGTTGATGTTCTCAAAGACATGTTGGATGGGTTAAAACCGGGTGGCACCCTTATTCTTGAATCTCAGGCGCTTCCCGGTGACGACCCCGTCGCCCTGTTCCCCGAGAAAACCTATGCTAAAGTCCCCGGTACCTATTTTGTTCCCACCGGCAGGTGTCTGAGAAACTGGCTGCTCCGTGCCGGATTTAAAGATGTGACGCTCTGTTGCTCTCACCCGATGAGCAGGCTCGAGCAACGAAAGACAGACTGGATGGTGTTTGAATCCTACAGTGATTTTATTGACCCTGATAATGAAACCCGGACCATCGAGGGATACCCTGCTCCGTGGCGGGTTTTTCTCAAAGCGGTAAAAAAAAGATAAAACGATGGATAAAATAGAGTGTGGCGGTTGCCTTTCTCCTCACCTGTATTATACATTCGTCTGATCATACACCTACCCTAAAACATGAGTGAGGAATTCAATGAACCCGAAAAATTGTACACTTTACAGCGGCGGTCTCAAAGGTGCCGAAACCGCTTTTGGCGAAGCTGCGGAAAAATATGAGGTTGAAGAGGTCATCTACACCTTTGAAGGCCATAAACTTTTCCGGGATAAAAACAGTGTCGTACTGACCCAGGCAGAGCTTGAACGAGGTGACATCAGCATGGAACTCGCTTCCCGGATGATGAACCGCACCTATTATGAGACCGAAAAAATCAGAAAGGTCCTGCAGACCATTTTCCATATGGTGAACAGCGGACACCAAGTGTTCGTTATTGGAAGTATTCAGGAAGATGGTTCAGTAAAAGGAGGAACCGGCTGGGCCGTTGAGCTTGCCAAGATGTTCAACAGGCCGCTGCACGTTTTCGATCAGACTTCAGAGAAATGGCATACCTGGAAAAGCGGCTGGCAAGAAGACACACCTGTCATTAAATATGACACCTTCGTCGGATCTGGCACCAGATATCTCAGCGAAGCCGGTCGCAGCGCGATCGACCAGCTTTACGCTGACTCCTTTGGCTCATAGTTTTCCCGCGTAAAAACTCCGCAGACGATCTGTCTGCGGAGTTTTAGTCTCAACTCTTTTTTTTGGGCCAGGTATCTGCAACTTTATAGCCGTGGGGCCATGGATCCGTCGGGTCCAGAAGATACTGGTGTATGCCGGTGATCCAGGCCTGACCAGAAATCAACGGGAAAATAGCGTTCTTGCTTCCCACTCGTGTTTCAGAATCAATTGTGCAATAAAACCTCGAGCCGATCACTGATTCACCGATATAGTGATCTCCGACCTTCATTTTTCTCTGGTGATGAAGCAGGGCCATTCGTGCAGAACATCCGGTTCCAGTGGGACACCTATCCAATTTTCCCGGTTGAATAGCCACGGAGTTGCGACCAAGCCATACGTTATTTTCCTTCACGAGCGGGGCTGTAATCTGACAGAACGATATGTGGTTCCAATCAGGGTTTTCGGGGTGACAGAAACCGAGTTGCTCATTGGCTGCATTGGTTATTTTTATTCCGGTAACAGCGAGATCACGAGCTTCGTCCGGATGTATGGCAAAGCCAAGATCGTCGCCATTGACAATAACAAAGCTGTCACCGCCATAGGCGGTATCAACCCGCAAGGTACCGACACCCTCAACCTCAATCATTGCATCGCTCCGGTCCACAAAGGAGGCTACATTTTTAACCGTTACCCTGGTCACCTTACCGTCTTTGCAGCGTGCCACCACCTCGATGATTCCACCAGGCGGTTCTAGGACGAGCCTGGTCTCAGGTTCCTGCATGGCAACGATACCCGTTTCAAGCAGCACGGTAGAAACGCAAATCGCGTTGGAACCGGACATCGGTGGTGTATCCTCCGGCTCCATGATAATCCAGCCCATCTGGGCTTTCGGGTTTTTGGGCGGGACCAGGAGATTGAAATGCCTGAACACACCGCCGCGGGGCTCGTTCAGCAGGAAATTTCGCAGACCCTGATCCTCTGCGATCCAACGAGATTGTGCCCAGACCGTATCACCGGGAGGTGGTGCGACTCCGCCGACAATAACATCGCCAACTTCACCTTCGGCATGACAACCGACAACATGTATTACCGTGCCTGATCTCATCACAGATAATCTTCACGTACTGGTGAAAAAACTTCTATTATAACAGAATCTTCCAGGGCTTCCGCGCTGTGCTCGACACCACCCTTCAAGCACCAGCTGTCACCGGGTTCAACATCATTTACGTCTCCTTCGACCACAAACCTGAGCCTGCCTGAGATCATCAATCCTGTCTGTTCATGAGGGTGCGAATGTACTGGGATTTTGGCGCCTTTGACCATATGAAACCGGCCCATCAGGGTCTTGTCACCATGGACGCTTGTTGTTAACGTTATACCATCGATCAGTTCCCGAGTTTTTCCCTCACCGGCTCTTGTAAACATTGAACTATCCCCTCCTTCACATGTTTTTATTTACCATCTTGTCCACGGTGTCCAGCTTTCAAGCGGGAGATCTATTGATGTTATTACACACCTCCCGACAACCAAGGTCTGCCTGCTCTCCAGCCACAGCAGCAGAGATCATTTTGCAAAAGGCCCGTCTATGTTCCCATTTCGATCTGCTGAGTGAAAAACGACCGGTACTCGTCACGACGATGACTTACATACAATATTGTAGAAATCTCTTTCTCTGCGACCATCTCGAGAAAATTCAACAGACTCTCTCTGTTTTGATCGTCAAGCCCCTGGGTCGGTTCATCCAGGATAAGCAGTTTGGGCAATTTTATCAGAGCCCTGGCGATTAAGGCTAATCTCTGCTGGGCAAAGCTAAGGCGCCGAAACGGGACAGCCGAATACTGTTCAAGGCCAATATCGGCAAGCCACTCCTGAGCATGTCTTTTTTGACGTGCTGTAAATTTACTGTACAGACCAATGGAATCAAAAAATCCTGATATAACAATTTGCAGCGTACTGCCGGGAACATGATGACTCCGGTGCAGTGCCGGACTGACAATGCCCATCTCTTTCTTAAGCTGCCAGATAGATTCACCGCTTCCCCTCCGATTGCCGAAAAGATAGAGCTCATTGGTATAGCAATCCGGATGGTCGCCGGTGATAACGGCCAGAAGTGTTGATTTTCCGGCACCGTTGGGTCCGGTTATCAGGGTATGATCTCCCTGTTTTACCAGCAGATCAAAGGAAGAAAAGATGGTCCGCTCCCCATAGCCAACCGTTCCGTCAACCAATCGGACCAGCTCACTTTGTTCCACACCCCCGGTTGTCTCTGTCACGGTTGCCGAGCGCCACTCTTTTGCATCCTTGTCTTGACTGATCGCTCCCAACACATCTTTTCTCGTTCCCTGAACAGTGATCGTGCCATCTCTTATCTGGGCGATATGGCTGCACCAACCTGGGATGTCATGACGGCTGGTGAGGAAAATAACCAAGCCGATATTTCTTTGCTGTAACCCCTGAACAACCCGATCCAGTTCCCTGCATGAATCAACATCAAGCCCATCATAGGGGTTCTCTATCAACAGATGCCTGATACCATGGGTAATCGCTTCCAGGATCAAGAGTTTTCGACTCTCGCCGGAACTAAGCTGACGGTAACCGCTGTCAAGAACGTGATCGAGGCGAAATAAGCGAACGAGCTCAACGGCATCCTCCTGTGCCCCGATAAATTCAGAGGCCTTTGTTCCCGGATCTATCTTGTCTATATAGTCAGTGTCATCATTGCGCACTTCTCGCTCATAGAGCTCCTGCTGGCTACTGAAACTGACAACACGAAAATCGTCAACAACCCGTACCACTCCCCCAATCTTGTCTTTTTTATCTCCTGACAACAGGGGTATAAGGGCATCAGCGCCAGACCTGTTTGAACCCAGAATACACCAGGTCTCATTTTCTCTGACTGAAAAATCGTCGATCTTGAGTGATGGGGTTTCCAGGTTTATGATTTCCAGCCATGGATGGCGCATATAACTCTCTCAAACAACATATATAATCAGATCAGCTTCCACCTGACCGCTTTACCACGACCTTTCATCAAACTCAACCCCATTGATGGCTGCTCCCGTTTACGGTTGACGAAACAGACTATTCCGAGTTATGTATCAGCGTTTTGTCTTAACCAGCTGAGCTGATTTTTCTGCACACTGACTGCACGACTGAGCAGAGTATGACGGCAAGAAAAAGAAGAGATGCTGCTGTTAGATTTTCACGCAGCTGGGCCAAAAATAATGCGGTCTGAGCGGACCGCCCGGACAGAAGGATATTCAAATGAAAGCATTAATTGCCCTGGAAGACGGAACCGTCTTTGAAGGGCGTTCTTTTACCGGGCCCGGTGAAGCTGTCGGTGAGATTGTTTTTAACACCTCAATGAGCGGGTATCAGGAAATCCTTACCGACCCCTCCTATACCGGCCAGATTGTCACCATGACCTATCCACTCATTGGTAATTATGGGGTTAACCCGGAGGATATGGAATCGGCTGGGGTGCACCCGAAAGCATTTTTAGTAAAAGAATACAACGCCATCCCTTCAAACTTCAGGTCTCGTCAGACTTTGGCTGATTTTCTCTGCAAATACGATGTGCTCGGTGTTGAAGGATTTGACACCAGGGCGCTGGTACGACATATCCGAACAGCCGGTGCGATGAAGGGTATCGTTTCAACTGAGGATCTTTCCCCGGAATCACTGGTTGCCCGGGCCGGCCAATGGAGCGGGCTTGTTGGCCAGGATATGGTTAAGCTGGTGAGCTGCACTGAACCATATGGCTGGATCGACAACAAACCAGTACCGGGAGGTAACTTTTCCAGCTCATCGGGCAGCAGTAAAGGCCTTAAAATTGTCGCCTTTGATTTTGGTATTAAATACAACCAGATCCGAATACTGGCCGATAAAGGCTGCAGGGTCCAGGTTGTTCCAGCAACCACTGACGCAGACACGGTCCTCGGGATGAATCCGGACGGTATCTTCCTGTCCAATGGCCCTGGAGACCCCGAAGGAGTTGACAATGTCGTTGACACGATCAGGAGCCTGCTCGGTAAAAAACCGATTTTTGGAATCTGTCTCGGCCACCAGATTCTCGGCCTCGCCTATGGCGGCAAGACCTACAAGCTAAAATTCGGCCATCGCGGCGGAAACCAGCCGGTTAAAGACCTGTCTACCGGTAAAGTTGAGATTACCTCTCAAAATCACGGGTTTTGCGTGGACATGGACAGCCTGGATGGCGACGCTGTGGAATTGACCCATGTAAATCTCAATGACAATAGTTGCGAGGGAATGAGACATAAACGCTATCCGGCGTTCTCGGTGCAATACCACCCTGAACACGCACCCGGACCCCATGATGCAATCTACCTTTTTGATCGCTTCATTGAGATGATAAACGAACAGAGGTGACAAACCACCGCGCTATTTATCAATTTACTGGAGAAAGAACAGAGCCTCCATACGACCTAACGCCCAAGCAGAGAAATCATGCCGAAAAGAGACGATATAAAGAAGATCCTGATCATCGGATCCGGTCCAATAATCATAAGCCAGGCCTGTGAATTTGACTATTCCGGAGCACAGGCTGTCAAAGCCCTTAAAGAGGAAGGTTATGAAGTCGTCCTCATAAACTCCAACCCGGCAACGATCATGACCGACCCGGGTCTGGCCGACGCCACCTATATTGAACCGATTACACCTGAAATGGTTGCCAAGGTTATTGAACAGGAACGCCCGGATGCCCTTCTGCCAACGCTCGGCGGCCAGACAGCGCTTAATACTGCCATAAAGGTTGCCGAATTGGGTGTACTGGATCAATACGGCGTGGAAATGCTCGCAGCTGACATCGACGTTATCCGCAAGGCTGAGGGAAGAGATGAGTTCAGGGATGCAATGTTTGCAATCAACCTCAAAGTCCCTGAATCGGCAATCGTTCACACCATTGATGAGGCGATGACGGCAGCGGATGAAATTGGCTTCCCAATCATTGTCAGGCCCAGTTTTACCCTTGGGGGCACCGGGGGTGGTGTCGCCTACAACCGTCAAGAGCTCCGGTCGTTCTGCGAACAGGGCCTCGATCTCTCGATGACCACAGAGATCATGCTTGAACGCAGCCTGCTTGGCTGGAAAGAGTATGAGCTTGAAGTAATGCGTGATGCAAAAGACAATGTGGTTATCATCTGCTCGATTGAGAACGTAGACGCGATGGGTGTTCATACCGGTGATTCAATTACGGTCGCCCCTGCCCAGACCCTAACAGACCGCGAATACCAGGATATGCGTGATGCCGCGATTGCCATCATTCGAGAAATCGGCGTTGAAACGGGAGGCTCTAACGTACAGTTCGCGGTTAACCCGGTTGACGGCGAGCTGATGGTCATTGAAATGAACCCCCGGGTTTCCAGAAGCTCAGCCCTGGCTTCCAAGGCGACCGGCTTTCCGATCGCAAAGATCGCGGCAAAACTGGCGGTTGGCTACACCCTTGATGAGATCAAAAACGATATCACCAGAGAAACATACGCATCCTTTGAACCGACTATTGATTATTGCGTTGTAAAAATCCCAAGATGGACCTTTGAAAAGTTCCCCGAGGCCAAAGACATCTTAACCACGGCCATGAAATCAGTGGGAGAGACAATGGCTATCGGCCGGACGTTCAAAGAGGCCTTTCAGAAAGGAATGCGTTCCCTTGAAACCGGGCGTTTCGGTTTCGGAGGAGACGGTAAAGATATTCTTACCATGCTCGACGATGAAGATCTGGAGCGCGGTCTGCTGGAGCCAAACTCGAGGCGGCTTTCTTACGTTTATGAAGCGTTGAAGCGAGCCATGTCGGTCAACCGAATATCTGAGATCACCCGAATCGATCCATGGTTTCTCCATAATTTGAAACAGATTGTTGACACCGAAAAGGAAGTTGTTTGCCGCGGTTTTCAGGGCCTTGACCATGATTTCCTCAGACACTGCAAACAGATGGGATTCTCAGATGTCCAGCTCGCCTACCTCACCGGAACTTCAGAAAACGATGTCCGGGGATTGCGGCAGAAGCACTCAGTCCTGCCGGTTTATAAACTCGTTGACACCTGCGCTGCAGAGTTCGAATCGTACACACCTTATTACTATTCCACCTACGAAACTGAGAACGAAGCTCTCATCAGCTCGCGAAAAAAGATTGTTATCCTCGGTGGCGGGCCCAACAGAATCGGCCAGGGGATTGAGTTTGATTACTGCTGTGTGCACGCCGCCTTCGCATTACGGGAGATTGGTGTCGAATCAATCATGATCAACTCAAACCCGGAAACGGTATCAACTGACTATGACACCTCTGACAAACTCTATTTTGAACCGTTGACACGTGAGGATGTGCTCAATATTATCGAACAGGAAAAACCCGATGGTGTCATTGTCCAGTTCGGCGGTCAGACTCCTCTCAATCTTGCAGTGCCGCTTGAAGAGGCCGATGTTCCAATTATTGGTACACCCCCCGATGCCATTGATCGTGCAGAAGATCGAGAACGTTTTCAGCAGTTTCTGCACAAACTGAACCTTAAGCAGCCCGACAATGATACCGTCTACACCCTGGAGGAGGCGTTGGCTGTTGCCGATCGTATAGGCTATCCGGTTGTCATCAGACCCTCTTATGTCCTTGGTGGACGGGATATGCGTATTGCCTACGACCAGGAAGGCATTCGCGACTTTATGAAAGCAATCGGCGGAACAGCTCTGGAGCATCCGATACTGATTGATCAGTTTTTAAAAGACGCTATCGAGGTAGATGTTGATGCAATCAGCGACGGTGAAACCACTGTCATTGGTGGTATCATGGAGCATATAGAAGAAGCTGGGATTCATTCAGGGGATTCTGCCTGTGTCCTTCCACCGCACAGCCTTTCAGCAGCCATTGTTGAAGAAATCAAGGCTGCCAGTAAAGCAATGGCTGCTGAGCTCGGTGTTATTGGTTTGATGAACGTTCAATTTGCGGTCAAGAGTGATACACTTTATGTTCTGGAGGTCAACCCCCGAGCCTCGCGTACCGTACCGTTTGTGAGTAAGGCAACCGGGGTTCCCCTGGCCAAACTGGCCACCAAGATCATGATGGGATTCACCCTGACCGAACTGCAGTTTACTACCGAAGTGGAGATTGACCATTGGGCCGTGAAAGAAGCTGTCTTTCCATTTGACCGTTTTGCCGGGGTCGACACCCTGCTGGGCCCTGAGATGAAGTCTACCGGCGAGGTCATGGGAATTGATGACAACCTCGGCCTTGCCATCGGAAAGGCCCAGATGGCAGCAGGTTCCTCACTCCCTGATTCCGGAAGTGTTTTTGTTTCGGTCCGGGACAATGACAAACCATCAATCGTGCCCGTGGCCCGGGTGCTCCAGGAACTGGGCTTCACCATCTATGCAACAGACGGCACAGCTCTATTCCTCCAGGAGAGTAATATTGACTGCCTGCAGATTAACAAAATCTCACAGGGAAGGCCGCATATTCTAGATAAAGTCCAGGACAGAGATATTGCCTGGATCATCAATACATCTCTTGGCAAGCGCACGACAGAAGACAGCTACCAGATCCGGCGGGCTGCAATCGACCTGCATATCCCCTATACAACCACGACAAATGGTGCCGCAGCTTTTGTCAGTGCAATGAAGGAAATGAAGGAGTTGCCCGTTGGCGTTAAGCCGGTTCAGAAATTTACCTGAGAGCTGGAATAAATTGAGGATAGCGCTCGACATTGGATGAAGATGTTTTAATGTAAGTTTGCAATTGTCTAGAGCCAATATAGTAATTACCTTTATTAACAGAAAATCTTTATACACAACGTGGTACGCGATTAAAATCTCAGGAGGGCTTTTTGAATACCTTTTATAAAAATTTGAGCATGTGGCTGGTAATCGGCCTCACCATGATCCTGTTGTTCAATCTTTTCAATAAACCACAGGCAACAAGTTCTTCTCTCACCTACAGCGAGTTTATGGCAAAGATTGAGAACAAATCAATCAACCGGGTCAGAATTGAAGGTGACACGATTACCGGAACCTTGCAGGATGGTAAGCCATTCAGAACGGTTTATCCGGTTACTGATGCTGAACTCATCCCAATCCTGAGAGACGCTGGTGTAGATATAACGGTTAAAGAAGTTCAGAAAGACAGTTGGTTTATGACTATATTTGTCTCCTGGTTTCCAATGCTCCTGTTGATCGGTGTATGGATATTTTTCATGCGCCAGATGCAGGGCGGCGGCAAAGGCGGTGCCCTCTCCTTTGGTAAGAACAGAGCACGGTTGATGGAGCAGGGAGACAACAAGGTTACCTTTGCAGATGTTGCCGGAATCGACGAGGCCAAGGAAGAACTTGAAGAGATCATAGACTTTCTGAAAGATCCGCATAAATTCACTGTCCTGGGTGGCCGAATCCCCAAAGGTGTTCTGCTGGCAGGTTCACCGGGTACCGGTAAAACCCTGTTGGCAAAAGCCATCGCCGGCGAGGCCGATGTACCGTTCTTCTCCATTTCAGGGTCCGATTTTGTTGAGATGTTTGTCGGTGTCGGTGCCTCCCGGGTCAGGGATCTCTTTACCCAGGGAAAAAAACATGCCCCTTGTATCATATTCATCGATGAAATCGATGCGGTGGGTCGACACCGTGGCGCCGGGCTCGGCGGCGGACATGACGAACGTGAACAGACGCTGAACCAGTTACTCGTCGAGATGGACGGATTTGAATCCAACGAAGGTGTCATTATTGTTGCCGCCACGAACAGGCCCGATGTCCTCGACCCTGCCCTGCTTCGCCCCGGCCGCTTTGACCGCCAGGTCGTCGTGCCGATTCCCGATGTTGGCGGGCGGCAGAAAATCCTTGAAATTTACGGGAAGAAGACAAAGATGGCAGCGCAGGTTGACTATGAAGTCCTCGCCAGAGGAACGCCAGGTTTTACCGGGGCCGATCTCGAGAACCTGGTCAACGAGGCAGCCCTGATGGCAGCCCGTGAAGGGGCAAAAGAGATAGATCTTGAGCTGCTGGAAAAAGCAAAAGACAAGATCATGATGGGTGCAGAGCGCCGCTCGATGATCATCACTGAAAAAGAAAAGGAAGTCACCGCTTATCACGAAGCAGGACATGCGCTTGTGGCCTACCTCCTCCCCGATACGGATCCGATTCACAAGGTCACCATTATTCCGCGGGGTCGAGCCCTCGGTCTGACCATGCAATTGCCGATGGACGAAAAATACACCCACTCCAAGGGGTATCTTAAAAACTCACTCTGTATTCTCTTTGGTGGTCGCGTCGCTGAAAAACTTGTTTTCAATGAAATAACCACCGGTGCTGGAAATGATCTTGAGCGGGCAACTGCGCTGGCCAGAAAGATGGTATGTGAATGGGGCATGAGTGATGAACTCGGGCCGCTGACCTACGGCAAGAAGGAAGAACAGATATTTCTGGGCCGTGAGATTGCCCAGCATCGTGATTTCAGTGAGGAGACTGCCCGGCAGATCGACCTTGCCGTAAAAGACATTATTATGGAGGCCAGTGAGAAAGTAAATACCATGCTGCAGGAAAACACTGACATCCTCAAGCGTATGGCAGACGATCTGCTGGAGAAAGAAACGATTGTCCTTGAGGATATCGAGAAGATCCTGGCCGAACTTCGTCCCGAGCAATATGCTACAAGGCTCAAAGAGAAAGAAGCGGCACAGCAGCAGGCAGCCTCAAAGGAAAAACCGTCTGCTGCCGAAGCTTCATCGCCTGAGCCATCTGAGCCATCTGAACCATCTGAGCCATCTGAGCCATCTGAGCCATCTGAACCACCTGAAATCAAGGCAGACCAGACAGGCGAAGAACAATCCCAGCCGCAGCCACCAGAAAGCCAGGGGGATAAACCACCAGCTTCTGCATGAAACCAGCCTCTGACATCAAATTGATGGGCATCATTAACGTGACGCCCGACTCTTTCTCAGATGGTGGCTTATACCGTCAATCAGCTGACGCTGTTGAACAGGGGCGCCGTCTTATCGCTGACGGCGCTGACATTCTCGACATAGGCGGAGAGTCTACCCGTCCCTATGCAGAGCCGATCAGTATCGACGAAGAATTATCGAGGGTGATTCCAGTAATAACTGGAATCCGCAATTTTTCTGATATCCCTATTTCTATCGACACCATGAAAGGTGAAGTAGCACGTGAAGCTCTGCAGGTTGGTGCGACAATTATTAACGATGTCTCTGCCCTTCGCCATGATCCGCTCATGCTTGAGATGGTGAAACAGACAGATGGTGAAGTGATCATCATGCATATGAAGGGTACTCCCGGCACCATGCAAGACAACCCCACCTATGGTGATATCATTGCCGAAATCATCCTTTTTTTCCGGGAAAGACTCAGCCTGCTGAGCTCAGAAGGTGTTGATCTTGGCAGGATCATTATTGATCCCGGTATTGGCTTTGGAAAAAAACTGGAGCATAATCTCTCGATTCTAAAACATCTTGAGAAGCTGTCATCACTGGGTCAACCTGTGCTGCTCGGCCATTCCCGCAAACGATTTCTAGGCGATATCACCCAAATCGACACGCCGGACAGGGATCTTGTAACTGCCGTGGTTTCAGGTCTTTGCCAGAATAAAGGAGTGTCGATCATCAGGGTACATGATGTTGCCTCGACCCGATACGCGCTGCAGGTATGTCATGCTGTTAATCAGGCCAATTGACTCTCGACTGAACGCTGACCTGGATTAATCAGCCGGATTGACTCGCAAGGTCGATAAGGCGATAACGATAGGGGCTCGCTTTCGTTCCTATGGTGATTTCGTCGCCATCTTTGACTGCCATAGTCCCCCCCCTGTCATCGCCGCCAACCGGTTCCATGTTAACCTTTGTGCCACTGGCACTGCCTCGGTCCACCAGGATTAAATGTTCTCCATCACGCTCAAGCTGCAAATGCTCACGGGATATATTCAGCAGCACCCCCCGATCAACAAGGTAGAGATCGTTATTCGGTTCGATCTGGTTTAATTTCGGTCGCTCAATTCGCTCGATCTTTCCATCGACGACCCGCACCCGTGACTCCCTGCCGATCCGAAAAGGAAATTTCCTGATCGGGATGAACCCATCTATGATGTTTCCCTGGGATACTGCCGAAATCGCCTCAGGTGTCATTGCCTCGAGCACGGCGAGAGGTCGAAACATTTCAGTAATCTGTTTTTTATCCACCATGACCATCCTCTGTTATCTGCATTCTTCTCGGCTATGAATAGACACTATTCCTGCAGGAGCCAATGGTCAGGATATCTATTATGGTTATGAAATACAACCGTTTTATGACAATGTTGATAGCTATATCAAGGGGATCATACGAAGAAAGGGGTCAAAAAAACAGGGCCCCGCCACGATATCGCAGGTCAGATGGAGAGAGGGAGTGAAAGAAGAGATACCCAACCTGCTTGTATATCATGCCAAGGCCCAGCTAAAGCTTTAAAACAAATACACATGTACTTCATGTCGTATTTGAACCGAACATTCCCATATCGTGGGCACCACATGGATGACTCATTCGGTAAACCGACACTTTACTCTTTGAATCAACTATAATCACTGCTGCATCATCGTGCTTGCCTAATCGAAAATGACACCCCTACATTGGTTTATTCAGAACCTCATTTTCATAGGTAACATCACAAAAAACCTAATCATCTATATACCACACTGTGGGATAAAAAGAGATAGAAAAATAAATATCAGACAAGATAATGTTTCACGATCCGCCTGGTTCCTGCAGATACAATGATTTTTTTGACCGGGTCATTAGGTCATCGAGGTGAAATAACTCATGCGACACCAGAGAGACGTCTCTTCTGACGTGTCCGGTGAATTGTCCCTTCAATCACATAGATTGCCAACCCGCTCCAAACCAAAACGAAGCCCATCATCCTGGCAGCAGGAAACTCCTCATGATACAGAAATACACCGAGCAACAGGTTCATAGTCGGTGCAGTGTACTGAAGGATACCGAGTAATGACAAGGGGATATTGTGTGCAGCATAAGCAAAGAGAAGAAGAGGTGCTGTGGTAACCAAACCAGCACCGATCAGCAGCAATGAGGTAGACCACCCGGTATTAAAAATGGCCCCAACGCCCTCAACTTCAAAAAAAACCAGAAGCGCGGCGGCAGGCAGGAAGAGTACCAGCGTTTCAAGGAAAAGCGACTCAACGGGCTGGACACTTGTTTTTTTGTGAATCAGGCCATAGGTGGCAAATGATCCGGCAAGTATGAGCGCGATAAAGGGAAAACGGCCATAGACAAAGGTGAGATAGGCAACTCCGGCTACAGCAAAAAAAAGCGCGGTTATTTGACCGCGGCGTAACCGTTCTTTGAGAAAATATACCCCAAATACCACCGTCACCAACGGATTGATAAAATAACCAAGGCTGGCCTCTACAATGTGTCCGGAATTTACAGCCCAGATATAAATGAGCCAGTTCACACCAAGCAGCATGCTGCTCAGACAAAATGTCTTTATTATATTCTTGTCCCTGAAAAGTGGGAGCAAGGAATTGACCCTGCCAAGCGCGAGCAGGAGAACAACCATGAAAAGCAGCGACCAGGCCATTCTGTGACAGAGAATTTCATGGGCAGGCACATCCTCCAGGTTTTTCCAATAAATGGGCAGAATCCCCCAGATGAGATATGAAGCTGTTGCAGCTATGATGCCACGGGTTGCATGCATGTACTTCTCTCCATGAAAATGAGATACGGCTCACGCCCAACCCTCATCTCTGTAAAATCCGTCGGTACTCAAGACCGAGCGGATTACTCTATCAATAATCCGCTCGACCACCAGTAGTAGCAGATATACCCACCAGCTAATATTAGCAACAACGCGGCGATTTTGTTGGTATACCGGGTAAAACGTTTCATCACATTTACGACCCCGGGCCCTTTGACAAATGCCAAACTGAGCGTTAGAGCCATAAAAACGGAGGCAGTCCCCATGATGTACCAGAAAAACTGCAATAAACCGACACTCACGTCACCCGAGGCGATTGACCCTCCGACAACCACCAAGAATATTGGCAGCGTACAACTCAGTGAACTGGCGCCAAAAGCAATACCGAACAGAAAGAACCCCCTGATGCTTATGTTACGGGGATCACCGATTCCCGATCCAATTCTCATGAAAATCGCAAAGGAAAGGTGCTTCCCAAAAAGCAGCCAGACACCAACCATTATCATCCCCAGGCCAATAATCACTGATACCCACGGCATAAGGCCCATCAAATATGTACCACCCGCAGAAACAACAAGGCCAATGACACCGAATAACAACCCGTATCCAGAGGTGACCACAAGCGCAACTCCCAGCGCTTTGGCCAGGCGGAGCAGCCAGGGCCGCCGACGAAACCCCTCTTCCTCTGCGCCAAGGTAAAGCGATAGATAAACAGGCAGCATGGCAAAACCGCAGGGGTTCACTGCTGATACCATTCCTGCTCCAAACGCGTACCCGACATGAAGGAATCCGGCCAGTTGACTGACGCCGCCACTTATCAGGGACTGAATATCCATTACCACCTCATAATACTGATTAACGATATCAAACGATCCAGCCTTTCTATCCTGCCGCCCTATAGTGTAAGCCTTTGTCGCAATCTTTCAAACAGTAAGATAACAGAATGCACTTTCTCTCAGGAAACCTGGCTTTCTTGTCAAAATAGGCTTCGACTCACACCCATTGATGACATCGTGCTCACAAATAATATCACATTATTACAACATACTAGAACAATTGATCGCAAAAAAAATGACTGGAGTCATTTTTTTTGTTGACCGCAGTCAATTTTAGGTGTAATTATCGACCCGAGTCAATTTTTAGAATACAGTCATTATGTCCCTGTCATTTGTAGAAGGTAATAGACGATATGGTTGCATATCGGTACAACAAAAAACCACTTCACACTGACGTTAAACAGGAATTTAGAGAAAACCCATGTACTCAACAAGAGAACAGAACAAAATAATCAAACGCAAATGCATTCTTGAAGCGGCAATGCGCCTGTTTACCAAGAAAGGCTACGAACAGACGAGCATAGAAGAGCTCGCACGCGAAGCCGGTATCGGCAAGGGAACTATTTACAGTTACTTTCAGACCAAGAAAGATATCGTCCGGGCATTCTGTGAGGATGAGCTGGAGTTCATCCGCGCAGAACTTACCAGCAACACCAATCCCGCTACCCCGTTAAAAGAGCAGCTCATGATTCTTTTCATGGCAGAGTTCAAACATTTAAGCAGGAATAAGGAATTTGGCCGGCTTTACCTTCAAGAGAAAGTATTTCCAAGCGAACACCACGCAGAAGAAGATCTTGAAATGCAGAATAAATTCTTCGAACTGCTCTTTCCCATCTACCAAAACGCTCAGTCGCGCGGAGAACTGCGAGAGGACCTGGAGCTACTCCATATATCGGGTCATTTTTACGCCCTGTATCTGCTGATGAGTTCATGCTGGTTTAACGGCATGATCACAACTGAATCCATCTCAGATGCCATGTCCACAATGCTCGATCAAGTAATTGAAGGCCTGAAACCATAGATATAAACTGGTGACCCCGATGACAACCGAATATCAGAAACCAAAGACATCCAGAGCAAAGTTTGTGTTTTTCTTCTGGAAGAATTTACCGCGTTTTGTCCTGCTGACCATGATTACGCTGATCATCATCCTGTTCATGACGGTCAGTGACAAAAAATCTGCAATCAATGCGGAACAGGAAGCCGCCATTAAGCAAGAGCGCCCACCGGTTAATACGGTGGTCATGGAAGTCTTGCCCGGACAGATCACTAATAAAATTAATCTGCCTGGGGCCATTGAACCCTGGAACAGCCTCGAGCTCGTCTCCAAGATCGCCGGTGCCATAGAAGAAGTAGAGATCAGGGAAGGGGATTCGGTGCAGGAAGGCGATGTCATCGCACGTCTTGAATCAGATGATTACCGCATCGCCCTCGATCGGGCCCAGGCCGCCTATAAGCTCGCCAAGGCTGATTTTGAAAGAGATAAATCGGTCTATGCGAAAGGGGTCATACCAACAGCAGAGCTTGATGCCCGGCAAACAAACATGCAGACTGCCAAAGCAGATCTCGATAACGCCTCGTTACTCTTTGAGCGATGTACAATTAAAGCGCCAATCAGCGGGGTTATCAGGCGGCTGGACGCCAAGGTTGGTCTCTACCTGGGTATCGGTGACCCTATCGGCAGCATATTACAGATCGACAAGGTGAAGGCGGTTATCGGTATACCGGAATCGGATGTCACCGTGGTACGAAATCTTCCGACAGTCAATCTCTCCATCCAGGCCCTTGATGATCTCCAGGTTGTTGGTAAAAACCATTTTGTCTCTTCATCCCCGGAAACTGCTGCCCGATTGTATCGTATGGAACTGGAGATAGAAAACCCCGGCCACCATATCCTTCCCGGAATGTTCGTCAGAGCCAATATCATAAAGCAGAGTCGTGAAAACGCCCTTTCAATTCCATTTTACTCCATAATCTCACGCAATAATGCACAGTATATATTTATTGAAAATGATGGGGTCGTCAAAAGACAGCACGTAGAGACCGGTATTATGGAGCAATGGATGGTCGAAATCACCTCAGGACTGAAAAGTGGCGACCGAATCGTTGTCGAAGGACATCGTGACGTCGAAAATGGTCAGAAGGTCAACGTTGTCAAGGTAATCACTGATCCGGGAGCCTATTCATTATGATCATTTCAGATACCGCCGTCAAAAAGAGTACGACCGTCGTCGTCCTCGCCCTGCTGCTGATCGTAATTGGAGTCTACAGTTATATGGTTCTGCCTCGGGAAAGTGATCCAGATGTCACCATTCCCAACGTTTTTATTTCAACCAGTTATCGCGGCGTGTCTCCTACCGATATTGAAACCTCCATTACCATGGAGATAGAAAAGAAAATCAAGGGTCTCGATGGGCTGAAAAAAGTCCAGTCAGTCAGCTCAGAAGGTCTTTCATCGGTCAACGTGGAGTTTATTACCGGAACAGATATTGATCAGGCCCTTCAGGATGTAAAGGACAAAGTAGACGAGGCTCTTAGTGAGCTTCCAGCTGATCTCGAGGAAGATCCATCGGTTTTCGAGGTAAACATCTCAGAGATGCCGATTGTTATTTACTCGCTTTCAGGAACATGCGGACTGCCCTGTCTCAAGAAAATCGCTGACGATCTCGAAGATGATATAGAGGGGATCAAAGGTGTCCTGGAAGTAGAGGTAACCGGTGGCCTTGAAAGAGAGATTCGGGTTGAAGTAGATTCCGCAAAACTATCTCACTACGGCCTCACCATCAATAACTTCCAGTCGGTTGTCAATAGTGAGAACCAGAACACATCAGGCGGGGCTATCCGCCTCGGGAACGGTCGGTTCCAGCTCAGGGTTCCTGGTGAATTCACGACTCCTGAGGAGATCTATGGCCTGGTTCTCACCATCCATGAGGGTGAACCCGTGTACCTCAAAGATGTGGCGAAGGTGGTCGACGGATACAAGGAAGAAACATCGCGATCCCGCCTGAACGGAAGGGATGCGGTCAACATCATGGTCAAAAAAAGATCCGGCGAAAATATCATTGAAATCAGCAAACGCGTTGAACAACTCATTGAGGAAAACCGGATTACCTGGCCCCGTGGTACCGAGATAACCAAAGTACTTGACAAGTCTCGCGACATTGAAAACATGGTCGCAGATCTCGAGAACAACATCCTGACGGGACTGGTTCTGGTACTTCTGGTCATCTTCATTGCCATGGGCATCAGGAATGCCCTACTGGTCAGCCTGGCAATTCCATTTTCCATGCTGCTCTCCTTTTCTGTGTTGCAGTTGATGGGAATCACCCTCAATATGGTGGTCCTGTTCTCCCTTACCATCGCCCTCGGAATGCTTGTCGATAACGCTATCGTTATCGTCGAAAATTCCTATCGGTTCATGGAACAGGGAGCAAACAGTATAGACGCGGCAATGAAGGCAACCGCTGAGGTTGCCTACCCGGTTATGGTCTCGACCCTGACGACACTTGCCGCATTCTCTCCGATGCTTTTCTGGCCAGGTATCATGGGTGATTTCATGAGCTACCTGCCACTCACCCTGATCATCACGCTCTCATCCAGCCTGTTTGTCGCCCTGGTCATTAACCCGGCAATGGTTTCAATCTTTATGAAAGTGAAGCGTACCGGAAGCCCCAATGGACAGCAGACAAAAGAGTCACTCACCAAGGCCGTTGAGAAACCTGCAGAAATCAAAGGTTTTCTGCTCACGCACTATAGCAAAGTCTTATCGCGGGCCCTGTCGACGCCATTGTCTATCATTGGTATCGGCTTCTGCATCCTGATCCTGATGTTTCAGGGCTGGCAACTGATGGTCGGGCTGAGAAAACCGGTTGAGTTTTTCCCGGACATCGAACCCAAGGGAATTTATGTGAACATCGACGTTCCCGAAGGTGCTGATATCGACTATATCGACCGCATTACCCAGCGCATAGAATTTCTACTCTCAGGAGAGAAAGTCGATGGTGATGGAACCCCGGTCGATGAAAATTTAACACCACTCAAAGCGCTGTCTGAAAAAGAACATGCCCGGGAAATCGGTCCTTCCTACTACGGCCCAAGCGATATGTCTAACGTCGAAAGCATCTACATGAAGGCGACGGTTGAGTCAAGCGGCGGCTCGGCCTTCGCAGCCAACACCCCTAACCATATTGGTGTACGATTCTTGGAGATTCAGGATCGATGGCGATCCTCACAGGTCGATGTGGAAGAGATCAGGGAGCGGATCAAAAATGTTCCCGGCGGAAAGCTGACCATCGCCAAGGAAGAGGAAGGTCCTCCCACAGGAGCACCAATCAATATAGAAGTCGTCGGTGACAATTTCGCCGTTCTTGGAGAAATCGCCAAGAAAATCAAAGATGTGCTGGAAACCATTCCACATGTTGAAGATGTCCGTGATAATTTTGTGGAGGGGATACCGTCTGTCCAGGTCAATGTTGACCGGCAGAAAGCAGCGCTTTTTGGCATGACCACTGACATGATCGGTTTCGCCCTGAAAAGCGCGTATAATGGTCTGGAAGTTTCATCCTTCCGTGAAGGCAGTGACGATTACGACATCACCGTCCAGCTGAACGAAGCAGACCGAAAGGTCGTCGATGTTCTTCACGAACTGATGCTGCCCACACCCTCAGGTGAGCTGGTACCCCTCTCCACTGTTGCCCAGATCAGTTTCGCCGGCTCAATCGGTGACATCAACCGGATAAACAATGAACGCGTGGTCACCGTCAAGGCAAATGTCGATGAAGCAAAAATCCCGGGGCCGGTCGCTCGCAGTGAAGCGGAACAGATGCTGAAACAATTCCCCCTTCCTCCCGGTTACAAGGTCAGGTTTACCGGTGAATTCGAGTTCCAGCAGGAATCACAGGACTTCCTGACCAAGGCATTCCTGGTCGCCCTGCTCCTTATATTCCTCATTTTGGTGTCGATGTTCAACTCAGTGAGCCAGCCGTTTATTATCATGACCTCGGTGATACTCTCACTCGGTGGCGCATTCCTCGGGCTTGCGCTGTTCACCCTGCCATTTGGTATCATCATGACCGGTGTCGGGGTGATCTCTCTTGCCGGAGTGGTGGTAAATAATGCCATTGTCCTGATTGATTATACCAATAAACTGAGGGACCGGGGCTATGAACTGAAGGAGGCTGTAATCGCAGCCGGGGCCACAAGGCTGAGACCGGTACTGCTCACCGCTGTAACGACCATTCTGGGTCTGATCCCGATGGTAACGGGGGTATCATTTGATTTTCATACCCTGTCCATATCATGGGTCAGTGAGTCAAGTCAGTGGTGGCGTTCCATGGCGGTGGTTGTAATTTTCGGGCTGATGGTTGCAACATTCCTGACCCTGGTCGTTGTACCGACACTCTATTATCTTCTCGAGCAGATTGATGATTTTCGAAAACGTTTTTTCGCCTCTGTAAAAAAACTTTACTGGAAACCCTATAGCTTCCTTGCCGGCGAGCAACTTATCAAAAAGGAGCAACAATGAACCGATATCCATCTTCTCTGTCTCTCATGTCTGTGCTGCTGTTCATAGTTGTCCAGGTACCATGCCTGGCAAGCGCTGCAGAAACTGAATTACTTGAGCTCTCAGTGTCTGAGGCGGTAGAGATTGCTCTTAAAAACAATCTCGGCCTCAAGCTCCGGGAGGAGGACGTTGTCATCTCAGAGGGCACCGTACAGGAAGCGGAATCGACATTTGACGCACTGCTCTCAGCCGATATCGGGGCAGCCGAGACAAACAATACACCGGTGACCATTGAAAGCATTACCGAAGAGCGGACAGCTGCATGGAATGCCAAAGCGCAGAAACGTTTCAGCCCCGGCACCGAGTTCGACATCTCCTGGAACAATGGCAACCTTGACACCGATTCTAATTTCTACCTCTTCGACCCGCTCTACAATACCGGCTTCTCACTAGGTGTCCAGCAACCTTTACTCAGGGGGCTCGGGGAGCAAGTACAGATGGCCGACATAAACAGTGCTCAAAGTGTTTTACAGGCACGTTCTTATTTGGTGAAAAGCGAAGCAGCTGACCTCGCCGCAGAGGTTAAAAATGGTTACTGGCAATTGGTCTATGCATATCAGAATCTTGAAGTACTCAAGCTGGGGCTCACACTTGCAAAGACCTTGCGTGATGATACAGCAGCAAAAATAAAGGCAGGAAAACTGGCAAGTATTGACATCTATCAGCCGGAATCTGAGGTGGCTCGCAGAGAAGAAGACCTGATATCCGGAGAACGGGCCATCGGGGTTGCTGAGGCCAACCTCAAGCTGCTGATGAACAGCCAGGACTGGCTCACCCCACTGTCACCGACCGATAAACCGGAAACATCGCCGGTGACGCCAGACATTAAAACGGTACTTGACAATGCCCTGGAAAATCGTCCGGATCTGAAGGCTGCTGCCATGCAGATCAAGGCATCCGAGTTCCAGATTGATAAAGCTGAGAACAATATTCTTCCGGCACTCAACCTGGTCGGCCGGGTTGGATTCGGCGGCACCGACGATACCTATAGTAATGCACTGGAAAGCTCATTTAATGACTCGGAGACCCAGTGGCAGGTTGGTCTTACTATTTCAAGACCGTTCAGCAACTCACTGGCAAAAGGGCAACTCCGCAAAGCATTGGCAGAAAACAGGAAAAACCGGACCAGCCTCGAACTGCTCAAGCAGGAGATCAAGAGAACCATCCGCATAACCGTACGAGACGTGGAACTCGCCCTGAAGGCTATCGAAGCGACCAATAAGACCGCAATAGCCACGGAGAAACAGCTCGAGGCAGAGCAGATCAAGTTTGATGCGGGACGATCCACGACCCTTGATGTACTCATCGCCCAACAATCCTATTCAAATGCCCTTTCAGCAGAAAACCTGACCAAGGTTATTTATGCCCAAACGCTGGCAGAGCTCGATCGTATCCAGGGGTTCATTACCATTTCCAAATAAAGAGCCACCGGTTTCCATGTCCTTGACTAACTGATTAATCATCGCCTGTCTGAATTTTTCTAGGTAGTAGCGAGCGATTACGAGCTCACATCCTTGAACAATCTTTTACGATCATATAAAGTATAATAACGTGGTTTAAATAGAGAAGAAACAGGGTCGACGACGAGGGAATTTCTATCAGAATGAGCAAATCAGCACTTTTTGAACAACCGACACGGACGGATTTAGGTTCAGAACACCCAATACGTGCTGAGCAAGAAGTCGAACCCCTCAAGATTCTTGCGGTCGATGACGACCCTATGACCCTGATGGGGTTGAAAAAAATGCTTGAGGAGGGTGGTGGTAAGACGGTTTACACCGCAGAAAATGGTGACGATGCACTGTCACTGGCCCTGGAAATACTGCCCGATATGATTATCACCGACTGGCGTATGCCGAAAGTGAGCGGTATTGACCTCTGTAGAATTATCCGGTCAACGAGTCTGACCAAACACATTTATATCATTATGCTCACCGGCAAAGAGTCTGACGATGAGCACATCCAGGCCCTTGATGCAGGAGCTGACGACTTCGTCATCAAACCGTTCACCCCGAGAGTCCTTGAAGCCAGGATGAACAGTGGTGAAAGAATCATACGCTTTCAGCAGAAAATCAGCCAAGACCATGAAGTGATCGAAAAATATGCCGCCCGACTCGCTGCTGCAAACAGAAAATTAGAGACCATGGCAATGACAGATGCACTTACCGGCCTGCCGAACCGGCGCAGTGCGCTCAATCGCCTTCAAGAAGAGGTTTCCGAATCACGTCGCCATAATACCCCCCTGAGCTGCATCATGATCGACATAGATCATTTCAAACTTATCAACGATGGATTTGGCCATGACATCGGTGATCGGGTACTCAAGAAAATTGCCGATATCTTCAGTACCACCGCTCGCAGCTATGACATGGTGAGTCGAATAGGGGGCGAAGAATTCCTGGTAATATGTGCTCGCAGTTCACTGGCGGAGTCAAGACAACTCGCCGAACGTCTGCGTCAGGCCATACATACGCTTCGGATCAATATGGAAGATAACACCATCCATACGACGATCAGTCTTGGTGTTGCCTCTTGGCATGGGGATATGTCCAGCGGCGAAGATATGACCAAGGCGGCAGATCGGGCACTCTATCGGGCCAAACAGCAGGGAAGAAACAGAGTAGAGATCGAAGAACATCCGAGCCTCAGCTAAGCTTTTGTCAATTTTTTCCCATTGTCTAATTCTTCTGCTTTTTCTTCAAGGCTTCTGGCCAGTACATCGGAAAGATCCGCCAGTTTGGTAAACAGCTCATAGGCACCGGACATATCTTTGGCCTTACCCTTGCTCTCAAGACGAAATGCGATGTCTCTGACTGATTGTGCGGAGAAGTGATTGACAGCCCCTTTATAGGCATGGGCCGCATCATCGAGCAACTTTGGGTCATCTTTACTTATCGCTTTCTGAATTGAATCCAATAACTGCACTTTCCTCTCCACAAAGAGAAGGATCAGCTCATGAAACAATGCTTCATCTCCTCCGACAAACTGCAACGCCTGCTCGTAGTCCCAGAGGGATGATTGTCCAGATGTATCGGCATTCTCCGGCTGCTGATCTTTTTCGGCTGGCTCTGGTTCACAGTCAGCAAGCCACGGTTTCAAACGCTTCACCAGTTCGTTCGGCTTGATCGGTTTTGAAATAAAATCATCCATCCCCACCTCAAGACAGCGCGCTTTTGTGCTCTCCATCGCATTTGCAGTCATGGCAATAATAATAACAGGCTTGGCGCCCGTCGACGATTCCCTTTCGCGGATAATTTCGGTGGCTTCATACCCGCTCATCTCAGGCATCTGGATATCCATGAGAATGACATCATATCGATTAACGTCACTCAATTGCACAGCCTCCCAGCCGTTTACAGCCAGGTCTGTGTCAATACCAAACTGTTGAAGAATTGCACAGGCAACTTTCTGATTAATCTGTTCGTCATCAACAAGCAGGACCCGGCCGGAGAGCAGAGGTGCCCGCTCTATTTTTTGGTCATCGGTGAGGGGTGGGTCAGGATGGCTTGTCCGGTTCACCAGCATGTCATACAGGTGTGTCTGGTGAATCGGCTTATGAATTATTGCTTTAACGCCCCGCTTTTTGGCGTCATCGAATTTCAAGCTGCCTGAGCTGAAAATGAACATGTCCGGACCGTGCGCTCCATACTGATTGTTCAGTTTTTCAGCGAGCTGCAGGCCATCCATGCCGGGCATATGATGATCTATTAAAATGATATCAAACGGTTGATTAACCTTGAAACTACGTTCAACCCGCTGCAATGCGGCCGGGCCGCTTTCGCAAGAAGTTATTGAAACGATGCAGGCACTGAGGTAGTGATCAAGAATCATCCGGTTTGTAGCATTATCATCAACAATCAGAATGCGCTTTCCGTCAAGCTTCATGCAGGGATAGGCAAAATTTGAAGCAGGTATTATCTGAAACGGCAAGGTAAACCAGAACTCCGAGCCTTTGTCGACCTCACTTGTGACCCTGATGTCTCCCCCCTGAAGCTCAACCAGTTGCTTGCAGACACTTAAACCGAGCCCGGTACCCCCATATTTACGGGTTGTGGAGCCATCGGCCTGGGTAAATTTTTCGAAAAGGTGCGGCAGGGACGTGTCAGAGATGCCGATCCCGCTGTCTATCACCCTGAACCTGAGGAGCTGTCTATTTGAGCGTGTTTCAATATGCTCTACCTTGAGCAGCACTTCTCCTTCCGAGGTAAACTTAATCGCGTTGCTCACCAGGTTAGTAAGTATCTGGCGCAGCCGGACAGGATCTCCCTCAACAAAACAATGCACATCCCTGGGAATAAAGCTAATGAGGTCTATCTTTTTTGAATTAACGGCATCGATAAAGAGCGAGGCAGTCTCTTCAACCAGCTCTCTTAAATCAAATGGAATAGTCTCAAATTCCACCATACCTGCTTCGATTTTGGAAAAATCAAGAATATCGTTGATAATGAACATCAGTGAGTCGGCAGATCGGGTTGCCGTTTCAAGCAGACGCCGATACTCCTCGGTCAACGGCGCCCCCTTGAGCAGCGACAAAACCCCAATAACTCCATTCATTGGTGTCCGGATTTCATGGCTCATGTTCGCCAGAAATTCTGTCTTGGCCTGAGCCGCAGCCAGTGCCTCATCGCGGCTGTTGCGAAGTTCACCAGTCCGCTCTTCGACCAGCAACTCCAGGTTATGTCTATGCTGGTTGAGTTCACTGTCCCGCACCTGAATCGCATCGAGCATGGTGTTAAAATCATCAATCAAACTGCCGATCTCATCTCGATTTGCTCGCTCAACACGAACAGAATAGTCGCCAAGCTCAGAAATTCGCCGCACGGTATTGGCCAGGCTGAAAACGGGTCCAGTAATACCCCGTTGCAATTTACGGGCAGCAAGCTGGGTGACGAACAGGATACAGAACATACTGAGAACCAGCACAAAAAAGGTGTTGTAAATCTGACTTTTCAGTTTTTTTAGATTTGATCGTATATAGACGGTACCAATCCGCTTTCCCTGCTGGATAATGGGGTGAAAAATTTCCAGCTTAGGGACACCTCTATACTGAACAAACCGATACCCATCCTCACCCATTGTCTCTGGTGGTGGTGTCTCGGGTTTGTAGCTTTTCCGTAAATAGATGGCATAGGGTACATTGTCACTGCTATAGAGCGCTCCTGCTTCAATATCCTTATGTTCCTTCAAGACAGAGAGCAGTTCTTCTGCCGAACCCTCCTGTGGAGAAGCCAAGGTAGCGGGGGTCAATCGCGATATTGCTCCGGCCAGAACCTCGAGATTCTCGACCATACCACTCCTCAGTAAACGGACCTGGTTAATCACAGAAAGTGACGAGAACAGCAAAAGCGCCATTCCGGTGATTGCCATAATCAACCATATGATCTTTCTCTGGATTGGTAAATTGTGAAAATAGGTGAATTTCAAGTGATTACCCTTGCCTTTTCAGCATGGAATCCGATAATCGGGAATTACCAGTATTGATTGAAATTTCATTACTAAAACTATTAAATAGTATCAAAGCAAACCGCTATTATCCAGTTCTAAGATAGCAAGTACCCCTGACACGACCGGAGATTCCAAATGACCACCACCAGCTGCGAACTGTTTCGAACAGGAGAATTACAGAAAAGGGCAAAGTATGCACGAAAAATTCTCAATGGTTGTATCCTCTGTCCAAGAAACTGCCGCGTTAACCGGATGAAGGGTGAACAGGGTGTTTGCGCCACTGGCCGATACGCACGAGTGGCGAGCTATGGCGCCCATTTTGGAGAGGAACAGCCGCTTACCGGAAGTTACGGCTCCGGTACCATCTTCTTTGCTTCCTGCAACCTGCGCTGTTGCTTTTGCCAGAATTATGAACTCAGCCATTTTCCCGACAATTATCCCGAAGTACAATCAGAGCAGCTGGCAGAAATAATGCTTGAGCTGCAACAAAAAAAGTGCCACAACATCAATCTTGTCACGCCGAGCCACGTAGTGCCGCAAATACTTGAGGCACTGGTAATAGCTATTGAGCGTGGGCTGAAGATACCAATCGTGTATAATTCGAGCGGGTACGAAGCCAAAGATACGCTGACACTTCTCGACGATGTGATCGATATCTACATGCCCGATTTTAAGTTCTGGAGCTCGGAGAGCAGCAAGCGATACTGCCAGGCAGAAGATTACCCTGACATTGCAAAAGCAGCCATAGCAATAATGTATAACCAGGTCGGCGACCTGGTTATGGATGGGCGGGAACTCGCCTCACGAGGACTCCTGATCAGGCATCTGGTCATGCCCGGAGGAGTTGGAGAAACAAAAGATATTCTTTCATTTATTGCCAATTCGATTTCATCCCAGACCTATGTCAATATCATGGACCAGTATCGTCCCTGCGGTTCCTGTGGACAATACGAAGAGCTGGGTCAACCCCTCAACAACACTGAATACAGGGAGGCACTGCAATATGCCAGGCAGGCAGGCTTGAAAAGACTTGACCAGAGAGATTTAAAAACCCTGCTGGCCAAGCTGGGTATCATTTAGGTTCAGACTGCTGAAGATGAAAAAGTGTTGTTGGGATCATCCAAGCGAACCCAGCGCTGTTCTGCCGCTGCACGAAAAATAGCCTGCAGGACAAGGGTATTGGCGCGCGCATCTTCAAGTGTTGACACCACTTCTGAATTATCGATAATCGCACGGGAAAATGCATCACCCTGCAGGGTATACTGGTCGACGGTATCAAACGTGTGGACGCGGATATCCTCACCCAGTATGTCCCCCCAATCCTGGTGAACTATGCATGGACGATCATTGGGAGCATTGAACGGTATGAGCACCTCCAACCGCTCTCTGGTACCGAAAATATGCATGCACTGAAAAGGTACAAGCTGGGTACTGACAGCGAAAACGGCTTTTCCCCCGGGAAAGTCCATGATTACCGTGCCAAGACGATCCGTATCCATATTCGGATCAAACTCCAGTGATGCGGCAACCTGAATCGGTTCTTCCTGAAACAGGTATCGCGACAGTGTCACCGGATAGCAGCCGATATCCCATATGGCTCCACCTCCGGCTTCCGGAATATTTCGAATATTTTCAGGATCTGTATTATGATAGGAAAACATTCCCTGTATGAGTCGTAACGTGCCTATCTCGTTATTAAAGACCTTATCAAAAACTGCAGTCCATTGAGGATGTAACTTCACCATAAAGGCCTCGCCTGCTTTCACCTTACAGTGATCCCGTGTCCTGATAAGTGTTTCGATTTCCTCAAGTGTCAGGCCGAGGGGTTTCTCGCACAAAACATGCTTACCAGCTTCCATGGCGCGGACTGACCACTGACAGTGAAGATGATTGGGCAATGGATTATATATTGCATCAATCTCCGGATCCGCCAGAAGCGCTTCATATGAACCGTAATATTTTGGTATTTCTAACTTTTCTGCTATGTCTTTGGCCTGCTCCAGGGAGCGGGAAGCTATCGCCGTAATATCTGAAAATCTTCCCTTCTGCATAGCAGGAATAACCTGTTTAACCCCAATCCGTGCAGTACTAAGAACGCCCCACCTGATTTTGGCCATCATATCCTCCTGGTATGGTTATTTTCTGCTCCCGTCTGGCTGCAACCCGGATAAACAATATATCCTTCATTCACTGCTGCCAGCGGGCAAGATTTCCCTGAATAAAATCGATAATCTGCTGGTGTTCTTCTGTCCCTTTTCCGTTTATTTCAAGCGGGTTACCAAAACAGAAATGCACCTTCTTGGCCGGATTTATCCTGCCGAAATCCTTGAAACGTTTGCCGTTTCCCCAGGCATCTGTGAGCAAGGCCAGGGGAACCACAGGTACCCCGGCTCTTTTTGCCAGTTTGATCCCGATTGAACCAAACTGATTCGGGTCAAATGCGGTTCTTGTTGTCTGTGGAAAAATGATGATGGAGATACCACGTGATAAACGCTCCCGACCTTCGTCAATAACTGTTTTCAAATCCTGGCGGGGATTTGTCCTGCTCACCGCAATTGGATTGCGTGATCGCATCACGTGTTTGAATACCGGGTAATCGAGCAGAGACTGTTTGACCACGAAGGTAACGGGACGGTAGGGAACGATGACAGAAGGTAAAACCATGGTCTCGAGCATACTCAGGTGATTCCCGATAAAGATCACCGGGGAATCCGGTTCCTTTATATTTTTACCTCCGGTTATTTCAACTGTAACACCGACATTTTCAAGAAGCCGCAGGACATCCACACTGCTTTGCGCCCAATCCTCAGAATCATAGCGTCCCTGCTTCGCCTTGATACTGGACCTGATCACGACCCATACGAACGAGGTATAAAAACGTGCGGAAGGAACGTTTCTACTGACCCAGGAGATGGGTCGCTGGCCTGTCAGGTAGGTGAGTTGATCGTTTAAAACTGGCTGCATTGTTCTTTTCCTGAAAACGACTCCCCATAAAGCGAGGCTGCCGTTCTCCTCTCTATCTGGCGTTTATTGTGGCGCTGTCGCTTTCTCGACCGCACCAAAGACTGAGATAGCATATGGATTATGCTTTCGTAAAAAGACCGGAAGATTGTTTCGACCGCTTCGGGCTGCGGCCAGGCTGGGGTACTCCCCATAGAAAGCCATGACTGTTGGATCCGGCCCGGTTCTTCTCAATACATATAACTGATTTGCGATCGACTGGTAATCAGCAGTCCGCAACATCTTCTTGAGACTCTCTTCAGCCTGATCCGAGGTCAAGACCATTAACTGGATTGTATATTTACCGCTTCCTCCACCCACGAGCCACCTGGCTCCTGCTGCAATTCTTCTGAGGAAAAGAGCATCTACATCCTTGTCTGACAGGTCCGCTCTCCTGACCTCGGGCTCCACTTTTTCTATAACCGTCTTCTCACGAACCTCCTTCGAGTCCTTGAATTTCTTTTCATCTCCAATAACAACGATCGTCTCGGGCAGTCGGGGCTGGTCAGGTAATTTTGTTTCTTTGATGGCACCAGGAGAAAATGGGGCTTCTGTTTCCTCCAACGGCTCAACCATCACATTGGTTGTAACCTCCGTATCTTCTTTTTCCACCGTTTCATCGCCCTTGTTGACAATAACCGGTTTTTCTGATGTTGGGGCATTCGATGAATCCGAAGGAATTTTCGTTTCAATCTCCTTCGATTTTTGTTGAACCGGCTCTTCTTCGGCCGGAGTCTGTGGCTCAATCACCACCTCACTGCTGGCCGTACCTGTCGATACAACCGGTCCTACCTGGCTGGGCACTATATCGGCTGGTTCCACCGGGTCCGGGGCAATCTCAATATTGCCCGCTTGCTTCAGTTCCTCAGGTTTCTGCCCGCTTGGTTGTTCGCCGTCTGTTACCGGTTCTGGAGATGCCTCTTTATCACCTGCATCTGTCAGTTCCTCAATTTGCTGTCCGCTGGGTCGCTCATCTTCCGTTTCCGTCACATTCAAGGCCGCTTCACCATCTTTGGGTTCTGACGACTCAACTGTTTCCTCTTTTACCTCAGCGATTTCCTGGGATGGAGTCGGGTTGACGGGAACAACCTTTTTCAATTCAATAATTGGAACCTCTGAAGTCCCATCCTCCGGTTGTTCACTATCGCCAGAAAAATCAAACAGAAAAAACAGCAGGAGGACCGACAAAAAAGCCCCGCCACCAAAAAGAATCCAACCGGGTAAAATTTTCCTGAAAGAGAGAAATTCAAGGTTCACTTCTCTGCTTCCGGCCAAAGCAGAGGGTTTCTGCTCATCAGTTATTTTTTCGGGTTCTGAATCCGGGTCAATTTCGATGGTATCAATCAGACCAAGGAATGAGGTATCCAGTTGCTCAGACTGGATTGATTCTGCAGCAAAAAGATTCAGTCGTCTGAAGAACGTCCCTCTTTCAGACACCTTGCTGACAAGATCCTGCGAAAAAAACTCATCATCCTCTCCGGATGCTATTTTCATGCAGTGATTCAGGTACGCATGGGCTTCCTGCTCATTGAGAGGTTTGAGCGTATAGCGTCTTTCTTCAATATCCTTGAACGTTACAATGCTGAGCTGGTCAAGATTCTCCTCCAGCAATTTTCGGCCGGCAAAGACAAACTGGACAAGAATTTGTTCCTCGTTTACCTGATCGAGCAGTTTTCTCAAGCGCTCAAGGGTGGCCAGGTAGATTTTTTCAGCTTCATCAAAAAAAACAACAAGCCGGCAATTTTGCTCCCGGAGCGTTCCAACGATTTTTTCCAGAAGCCCCGCCGTACCAGTTTCCTCTCCATCCTCTTCCAAGTCGAGGCCAATCTCCTGCCGGACAACGGTTGCCATGTCGTCAAAAGAATTGATCGCCTGAGGCAAAAATACAGAGATAATCCCGGGAGGCAATTCTTCTTCAACCATACGACAGACCATAGTCTTGCCGGAACCTTCGTCTGCTGTCACTAACAGCAGCGGGACTGACTGACTTATAGCCGTCTTGATCTCGTCTACGACGTCCCTCCTGCCGGCGCCGGGAAAGAAGAAAGCGGTATCAATCGTGTCCTGGAACGGTTGCCGATCCAACTTTTGCAGGTCCCTGTACATTGTCATATCTTTCAAGTAAATTTATTCCTCTGGGTAACAGGTATACCAGGCATTATTTAACATATCGCTACTGTTAAGCAAAAGAATATCGTGCCAGGTCTGCTCGTTTGTTTATTAACCTCTCCCCCGGAGATGTCATTGACACGACACGAACCACTATTGTACATTCGCTTATGACTGTTTTTCGATTAGGAGTTCAAATTGGCTTTCCCCCGCCGGAACTGGCGGAAGAAAACGGCCTCCTTGCTGTCGGTGGTGACTTGTCGCCTGATCGAATAATTGCAGCTTACCGCTTGGGAATCTTTCCCTGGTATTCAGAGAACGACCCAATCCTCTGGTGGTTTACCTCGCCGAGGTTGGTCCTGTTCCCCGATGAGCTGAAAATTTCAAAGCGACTCAGGAGATATTACAAGAATACAACCCAGACATTTTCAATCAACCAAGCTTTTGACGAGGTAATAACGGCCTGTGCAGCAAGCAGGCGAGCTGTCAAGGAAGATACCTGGATTACCTCGGATATGTTACAGGCCTACAAGGAACTGAACCGCCTCGGCTATGCACACTCCTTTGAGTGCTGGAGTGATCGTCAACTGGTTGGAGGACTCTATGGTATCGCACTCGGCAAGGTGTTTTTTGGCGAATCAATGTTCACCTTGACTGCCAACAGTTCCAAATTTGCCCTGATTCAGCTTGTAAACTTTTTAAAAACAAATAAATACCGACTCATAGACTGCCAGATGACGACTACCCATTTAGTCTCACTTGGTGCCCGTGAGCTCGACGGTAAAGAATTTCAACGTCTGCTCAGCAGATATATCGACTCAACACTACCTGACAAAATTTGGTCCGATGACACAGACAATGAATACAGAAATATGTGATGGATGTGGCAAAAGTGAAATCCTCTCCGGAAGCGAAGGCAATGAGTTCTGTTCAAGCTGCAAGACACTGGTTGAGGCCGTCAAAAACCAGCCCGGTCTCATTCGGCAGATTTGCAAACTAACCGGAACTGAGCTCAACGATACATCGATTTGCCTTACCAGTGAACAACAGGAGCTTCCCGATGTCCTCGATGCGGTGCGCTACCGCACCCATGACCGGGAACAAAATACCTGGTATGTCTCTGTCAGCGAAATGGATGGTGCCCCGGTCGAGATCTTTGCCTCAACGGCCTTTGACCGTGACCAGCACTTACAATCACGGATTTCAAATCTCACCACAATTACACGCCTTATTTCCTTGATATTAAGACATATTTTTCTAGGAGAGGTGCTGACGCTGGAAAAAACCTTAAAACAGATTCTCAGGAGCTCACGACAGACCAATGATCTGCCAGATATGCTCGCCAGAATTCTCAGCAAGTATGGCGAGGTTGCCCCGGGTGATAAGGACACTGCCGGCTAAGCATACTCAGTGCATTTGCCTATCCTGATCGTTTATGCGTCCGCGAAGAACCATGCATGACGGGTGCGTTTAAAAGTCGAGATAGAATTCATAATCGGCAGCGGATCGATCAAAATGGCGCAATACCTTCTGGAGCCCGTACAGGTCACTAACGGAAAAGGAAAGTTCCCAGGCCTGCTGCGCGGTGGGATGATTTGACAATACGGTTAGCCCGTTCATCTTCATCTGTGCCGGTGCCGAACCGATTATCGGCATCAGGCTGTCTCTTGTTATATGAGCGAAAACAAGACCTTGCGGCTTTATGATCGGAGTCCTACGCTCCCAGGAAATATCCACCGCGTCCTCCCGCTGGAACTTGATTTCATGAAGTCTTGGACAGTTTTTATGGTGAACTGACAACCAATTATCGGTCAACAGCGCACAATTGGATTTATCGGCAGGATTTGGTTTACAACAGGATGAGAGCTTGATAAACACCGGGTCAAGGGTATCAAGTTTTATTTTATTGAACTCACCGGTCGGTTTTACCAGAAAAGAATTTCCTCCAAACAATTCCTGTCGAATCCGCTCTATGACCTCTGGCAGCCGGATAAGCCCCCTGCCGATCTTGCTGAAAAGTTTTTCCTTGTTTGCAAGTCCAAAAGATTGAACAACACGAAACATCTCCTCATCTTCCAGCAAATCCCTTGGCAGCCCATATCTCCTCATTTCCTGCAACAGGGTTGCAATCCCTATGTCCTGAGCCACCCGCTGCCCCCTGATACGAAATCCCCTGGACAACTCTGATCGAGCTTTGGGAGTCTGGCAGAGCTGCAACATCTGCTGATCGAAGACAACAGGCTTGCTCGAGCGGATGATTCTGACCATCTGACCATCCTCCAACCGATAATCAGGGCCAACCTTGGTGTTCCTGATCATTGCGCCTGTACAACTCCTGCCAATTTCAGTGTGAACCCGGAAGGCAAAATCAAGCACATTGGATTTTGACGGAAGGCAGATAAGGTCTCCCTGAGGGGTATAGGTATATATTTCCTTCTTTCCGCCGGCTGCAATGAGATCGCGGTAGGACACCGTGTCATCTGAACCGATAATATTCAGCATCTCTCTCAATTCCAGGATAAATTTACCCTGCTTTCCGCTTTTCGAATTCCAGTTTCGAAACAACCCGCGCTGGGCCTTCCTGGCCATTTCACTTGTTCTTATCTTGAACAGGTAACGATGCCCTTGGACAATCGCTCTGGCATGAAGTCCCTGATAACCGGTCGGTTTCGGGTTTGCAATGAAATCTCTGATCGTTCTCGGTATTGGTCTGAAGGTCTGGTTGACGACACCCAGTGCACTGTAGCACTCTGCTATCGTGTCAACTTTGATGAGGAATTCCACCGGTGTTTCGATCTTTTTCAGTAAAATCCGATTGGTAGTGTCAAAATAGGCCCATAGATCTTTGAGCCTCATGGAAATGTCGGCGGCGAGCCCGGTATCTTTTGCCGCAACACGCAAATCATCGAGGATATGACGGGATATTTCAGAGTCACCAAGCTGCCGAATATAATTACTCAGCTTGACACCCTGTTTCGGGAACTTAAAGGAAAGCGCCAGATTGTACATCTCCCGCTTCATATTAAACAACCCGAATACTGTTGCCAGCGGAGCATAGATGTCCAGTGTCTCGTCTGCGATTCGCTGCCGTTTATTCTGCGGCATCGCTTTCAAGGTTCTCAGGTTGTGCAGCCGGTCAGCAAGTTTGACCAGCATAACTTCAGGACGCAGGGCGGCTCCTGAGAAAATCTTTCGATGAACCCGTTTACTATGCGCCTGCTTACTCCCGGATATATGAGTTACCTTGGTACACCCCTCAACAATGGCCTGAACATATGATCCGAAATTCTTCCCGACAACCTCTGATGTCACCTCTTCGACATCCTCGACCGTATCATGGAGCAGAGCAGCAGCCAGGATTTCCGGATCTGTTATATCCATCTCCTCTGCCAGAATCTTTGCTACCGTACAGGGATGAAGAATATATGCATCCCCGGATCGCCGCCACTGGTCATCATGGGCATCCGTTGCAAAATCAAGCGCATCCCAGAAAACCTGTTCAAACGGTCTGCCGCTGATATATTTGCGCATCTGGGTTCGATAAAGCTCCAGATCGAATGAGATTTTGGTCATATGGTTCTACTCTTCAGACATGGCAGGTGACCGTCAGGAAACATCACGGCAGAATATATTCATTTTACCCAAGCCTCACCTGTGTTACATTAAGCCGCCGGAAAAAAATGGCAACAACTTGTTCTCTTTCAATTTTATTACCCATAACCTCCTGCTCGACGGGTAACCCCGAAAAAATCTTCATAACCTTTTTATTTTAATAACTTATCAGCTATAAACGGTCATCTATCCGCATTTTAAGAGAAACAAAAAAAATGACAGGATGATCCTGAACACATTGGTTCTACAGAGATTTGTCTGCTTCACAACCATATGATGAATTCGCTCAAATATTCCTATAGATAAGACAATAAGCACGCTGACACCTGTTGAAGGTATAAATAGATATTATGGCAAGAAAGAAAAACAGACGGTTGAAAAGGAAAAGTAAACGACCCCATGGACGACGAAAAACAGACAGCCTGCACCTGCAGAGCCGTCTCACGAGGCCTATTCTCGCCAATCTCTCTCGGTCCAAAAAACCACTGAGTATCAGGGATCTGCTCAATTTACTGAACCTCCCTCATTCTGCGGCAATGTCCGTTGAAAAAGTGGTAGATGAGCTCTGTCGCCGTGGAGACCTTCAAAAAAGCGGTAGAAGCAGATTCACCGTGAGCAGAAATCTGTCGCTCATCGAAGCAACCATAGATAAAAAATCACGTGGTTTTGGTTTTGCAACCGAGGTTCTTTGCCACGACAAGAAAAAAACCTTTACCAAAGACCCATTCATTCCTGCTTCAAAAATGGCCTCAGCCCGCCATGGAGACCGGGCTCTGGTCAGGGTTCTGAACGTTCGCAGGGATGGGAGGCCCGAGGCTGAGGTGCTCCATATAATCAAAAGAGGAAAGAGTCAGCTTGCCGGGTTTTTCAAGTCGGATCTGAACCATGGAATCGTTTACCCTGAAGACCCGCGCTTTGCATTTTCCATTACAGTCACGCAACCGGTGACCAACGTCCAGGATGGCGATGCGGTCATTATCAAGTTGATTGAACAGCAGGAGTTCACCGGAAGTGTCACTGGTGAGATCATAAAAATTCTGGGGAGCCCGGCATCGGTTGCAGTACAGGCAGAACTCGTCGTTGAGAAATTCGGCCTCGCAAAGGGATTCAATTCCGAAACCAAAAAGGAATCTCTACTCGCGTCTCCATCCCCCGGTCCCGACAAACGAGAGGACCTGCGTGAACTTCTGCACATCACCATTGATGGCGCAGATGCAAAGGATTTTGATGATGCAGTCTGTGTGGAAAAAATAGTCGGCGGGGTTCGTCTCTTTGTTTCGATTGCAGATGTCAGTGCCTATGTAAAACCAGGTAGTCGACTGGATCTTGAGGCCTTCGAGCGAGGCACCTCGGTTTATTTTCCAGGTACAGTTATTCCAATGCTTCCCGAGAATCTATCCAATAACCTCTGCAGCCTGCTCCCCAACGAAGATCGCCTGACCCTGACGGTGATGCTCGATTATGACCAGTCAGGACAGCTGACAAACAAGCGCCTTTTCAGATCAATAATAAAAAGCAAGCATCGATTTACCTACGATATCGTTAAAAAGATCCTCATTGACCAGGATCAGGCAATACGCAAAGCCCATAAAGATTTTCTTACCCCCCTTCAATGGGCTTCAGAACTGGCGAAGAAATTGCAAAAAAAACGAATCAAGCGCGGCGCGATCAGGTTTTCAATTCCAGCGGCTGCTATCAGCCTCAATCTTGACAACACTGTCAATTCAATAACAAGGACCCAAACTCATTTCGCCCACCAGATAATTGAAGAATTTATGCTCGCAGCCAACGAGGCGGTCGCCAATACGTTCGTCGAGTCCGGTCGCAAAACATTGTTCAGGATTCATGAACGACCAGACCAGGACAAGGTATCTGAGTTTGCCAAATTTGCAGCAACCCTCGGTTTCACCCTGCTTCAAACAGGTGAAAATTCATTGTGGTATAACGATGTAATCGATAACGCAGCAGGAACAACACATGAATACATTATCAACAATCTGCTACTCAGAACCATGCAGCAGGCCAGGTACAGTTCAGACAATAGTGGCCACTTCGGGCTTGCCACAGACAATTATCTCCACTTTACTTCGCCAATCAGGCGATATCCCGATCTTGTCGTGCACAGGCAGATTTGCACCCTGCTTGATGGGTTACCAACAAGCGGCCAGACCCCAAATGCCCCCATTCCCCTGAATGAAGCGGGCCAGGCTCTGTCCAGCAAAGAAAGAACGGCCATCAGTGCTGAACGTGATATGGTAGATCGGTTGAAAAGACAATTTATGTCTACCCAGATCGGAAAAACATTTGCAGCCGTCATCTCTGGTGTTACCGAAACATCGCTCTATGTTGAGCTCCTTGAAACCTTTATCAGCGGTATCATTAAACTGTCTTCGATGTCGGACGATTACTACCTTTTCGACGAAAAACGGTATAGAGTTGTTGGAGATATAAGCGGGTCGACATTTCAGATCGGTGATCCGCTGCACGTTGAGTTGATCGACGTCGATAACCAGAGCAATAAAATTTTCTTCAAGCGCGTCGAGGTAAGAACTGAACAAAAATCATCTTGATAACCAGCAGCAAGCAGTGGCTGTCAATTGCACTCAGTGGACCCTATCTTTGCCCATTTCCTGTGATATTGACAGAAAAGAACTATCTGATATCGGTGAATAGCTGTTTTTGTCGCTTGACTTGGTCTCACTTTTATCCTATTTATTTGTGAACGTGAAGTTTCCCTTTTAATCACAAGAAATCCTTTCAACCGGATCCTATGGAGGATACATAATGGAAGAAACGAGCTGGTTTGTCTCAATTATTACGAATCCATTCGCCAAAGGTCTCGCACTTGGCATTATTCTTTGTGTAATTATCTACGTCAGGGGATTCCTCAGACGTCGAGAGCTGTCGAAAGAGGTAGACCGGTTGCGTGCACACCTTCATACAAAACTGGAAATAGATTCATCAGAAAATGAACGAAGAAAGACAGAACTTGACCGGCTCAAACAGGAACGGGACAATCTTCGCATAACCGTCCAGTCACTCAACCAAAAGCCGGGCCGAAAGGAAATTCGACAATATTTTGTCTACCAGACCGCTCTGGACATCATGTTTGAGAAAGCACCTGGATTTGCACCTGCCTGGCAAATCACCCTGAAAGAAGCCGAAAACCTTTTTGAAAAATCTGAAAAAGGAGTCGTGCCTCTGCTCAAGAGGCTGATGCCGACAACTCCCGACAAACAGGCCGAGGAGTATGAGAAAATAAGCAAAGTTTCATTTGAGGATTCCAACAGGCAGGAATAGTCAGAGCGATATCGGTGGTTTCACGCAGATATCAATTATCGAATTGAGGGTTGTCAGACGATCTGGCAACCCTTTTTTTATTGTAACGTTATCTATGAATGTATCCAGATCCCTTCTTGATAATGTCGCCGTCGTACTGAAGGCGCCCAAATATCCTGGCAATATCGGGGCTGCGGCCCGCTCCTGCTACAACATGGGGATAAGCAAACTTATCGTTGTCGGAGACCATCACCCCGACTATGAACCAATGGCACAGATGGCAACGCACAATGCCGCCCATCTTCTCAAAACGATGGAGCTGCATACCAGCCTCGCCGATGCACTTGCACCATTTTCCTTTGTTGTCGGCACAACAGCCCGGACCGGAAGAAAGAGAACAGCCGAACAGACGCCCAGAGAGGTGGTTGACCAGGTGTTGCCGCTTCTCCGAAACAATCGCGTTGCTTTTCTCTTTGGCCCGGAAGATCGAGGATTAACAAACGACGACCTGAAATATTGTCAGTATACTTCCAGTATACCGACCGCTGATTTCTCATCTCTGAACCTTGCTCAGGCTGTAGCGATCCATTGTTATGAGTTGTATTATGCCATAGTCGAGGCGACCCGAGAAGCAGCAGCAGCACCTGAATATGCCTCAACATTTCAGCTTGAAGGCATGTATGAGCATGTTGAAAAATCTCTGTTGAAAATTGATTTTCTCAATGAAACAAGTCATAATTACTGGATGAGAAACATTCGCCAGTTTCTTGGAAGAATTCGGCTGACAGAAAAGGATGCAAACATTATCAGAGGAATTTGTAGACAATTTCTCTGGCACCAGGGAAATCATGGTAAAGACAAACAATAAGTTTTTAAGGATTAATGAATAAAGCTTCCAAGACACTCCAACAGTCAATTGCCTCCAACAAGTTTTATCCTCCAAGGATCAACAAATCCCAGTCGCTTCAACGGTATAACCTTATCACCGAACGATTGGTCCCGTCCGGTTCATCAAGAACGATAATCGTTATAGAAGCCCAAGCAGGGCAAGGCAAGACGACCCTTGCCTATCAGTATATCGACCATCGCCATCACCCGTTCATCTGGTACCAGATCGGTTCAGAGGATAATGATCCCGTCCTGTTTCTCTCAGCCCTTCATTTTGCTCTATCGAAGAAATTCAGTGAATTCTCCTCTCCTCAGCTGGCTGCGATTCTCGAGGAGGGCCAGATTGGACCAATGGACTTCAAGGAATGTGTCAATCTCCTGCTCCACGATCTTGACAACAGTATAAAAGACAACGTCTATATGGTATTTGACGATCTTCACCTGATAGGCGAATCTCAATTCACGCTTCAACTTCTCGATTACCTGATAGACACATCCCCCCCACAGCTCCATTTTATTCTAACCAGCAGGCAACCCCTGAAATTGCATCAACTCGTTACTGGGACATCGATGCCGCTCTATCTTGGCACTGAGGATCTGGCCCTTGGCCTGGAGGATATCGAAACACTCTACGAGATTGTATTTGAAACCAGTATCACCAGGAAAGAAGCTGAAAAGATTCTGAAAGAAACGAACGGCTGGATTATGGGAATTGTCCTGGCAGCCCACCCCTTGGCACGAAAAGGATCAAAAGAAGCTCGTTTCTTTGGAGACGGAGACAATCAGAAACTGATTAATGAAAAAAAAGATGGCTATATACTCAGCTATTTTGAAGAAGAAATATTCTCACATGTTTCTGATGGTTTGCGTGACACCTTCATACAACTGTCTTATCTCGATGAAATTGATATCAGCCTCGCCCGTTTCTTAACCGGAATAGGTGATATTGGCCACCATCTCGACAGGATGGCAAATGAAAACTTCTTTGTCTATCATCTGGATGATGACAAACAAGTTTTCAGATTTCACCACCTGTTTCAGGAGTTTCTGCAAATTAAAGGGAAACAGACCTTTGGTGACGACGGTGTTGCAGATATCTACTGTCGAATAGCGGATTATTGCCTCGACAATGACCTGATAGAAAAAGCGCTGAAACCATTACGAAAGGGCCATGATTATCGTCGAATGGAAACGGTAATGAAGCGCTGGGGACTTGAGCTTGTGGCCAATAACCGAACCGTTACAATATTAGGAGTACTGCAATCGATACCAGAAAAAACCTTGCTCAGACATACATGGCTCGCCTTTTTCTACGGCCTGCTGGCAACCGACTTCAATCCCCGGCACACACTACCGTATTTTGAGACGTGCAGAACCCAGTTCGCCCAGAGTAATGATGAAGCAGGAGAACTGATGTCGCTCTCCCAGATTATCTATTTTCATTTTGTAATCTCGGGCCGCTATCGTCTGGGGTCCATGCTCCTTCAGCGTACACAAACCCTTTTTGAACGAAACCACCAAAACCTGCCAATAGAAATTACCATCATAGTGGCCCGGAATCTTGCCGCCGGCTATTGTTTTTTTGAAGGCAAAATGGAGACGGCAGGTTACTATGCCAGGCTTGGCTACGAGCTGGCAAAAAAAAGAGAGAGCGGAAATTTTATTGCAGCAACCAGATTTATCCTCGGCTACATCGCCCTTCTCAGCGGCAATCGACGGGCGGCAACTTACGAGATAGAGCATTCGCTGCACCTTGCAAGTGACCCCCTTGTGGGGATGAGTAATCGGCTGACACTCCACATCATGCAGCTCTGCGATTTGTCCATGCATGGCAATGCAGCCGGGTTCGCCCACCAGAGACAACTGGTCCAGGCAAGCGTCGATGAAAATGTCGTCCGTCAGACCGTAGCCGCACCATATCTCTTTATCTGGTCTGCCATTGACCAGATCTCTAAAGGAGAGGGGGAAAAGGCCCTGGAGACTCTGAAACAGGGCATGATGGTTTCCAAGAGCGCAACCAGTGATCATATGACCAGCCAGTTTCTTCAGTGGCGTGCATTCGCCAATTCTTTAACCGGTCAAACAGATCAGGCCCTCAGGGATATTGAAACATCTACCAGCCTGCGAAACGAATCGGGTGGACCTTTTTATATCGCTTATAATCATGCGATCGCCGGGGCATCTTTGGTCAAACTCGGAATGCTGGATCAAGCCACAACGCATCTTTTAAAAGGGCTGGAAATCGCAAAATCCATTCCAACTCCCTATGCTGAAGCCTGCTGTTATGCATATCTTGCGCTCATCGCGATTGAACAGGAGGATCATGATCGTTGCTTTGATATTATCACTACCTGGCTGACAATCATGAAGACGCAGAACTTCAACTATTTCTGGGGTTGGGAGCCTGACAGTGTGGGCCAGCTGTTACGGTATGCTGCAGCGCATGGCATTGAAACGGAATTTGCAAATATCTGTGCTGAAAAAAGAAACGCTATCTCATTTTTACCTGATGGCACCGCAGTTCCACATCTGCACATCAGCATCATTGGTGATTTCTCAGTGAACTTGCATGGAGAAAAGCTCCTTATTCTTCAGGATTTAAGTGCACTCCAGCGCGAGTTATTCGGGCTTCTCATTACCACACCTGGTCTCAGCGTCGGGCAGGAACAGATACAACTCGCCCTGTGGCCCGATAACGCCCCGGACAAGGCCCGCAACAGCCTGGATACTCTAACTCACAGATTCAGGAAAGTGTTCAAGGAGAAATTACCGGTTCCAGCTGTTTCATACTTTCAGGTGGAAAAAGGATTTCTGCAATTGAAACATGTTACCGTAGATGCAATTGAATTCATGGTATCCGCACGGCGTGGCTTGAAATTGGCAAAGCAGGAACGCTGGTGGCAGGCAGGTAACGCATTTATTGAAGCCTTTTCCTTCTGGGAAGAGTTCACGCTGAGAGAATATTTTATCAGTGATCAGGCACTGAGCTTTTATGATGAAATCCATGAAACAATAAGACAGGTCTGTCTGACCTGGAGCACCATGCTTATAAAGCACAATCGCTTTGGTGAAGCGCTCACGGTCCTGGAAAAAAGTGCCAAAATTCTTGCCCAGGAAGATGACTGCGTGGCTCTCAGGTACCAGCTCTACCTCAAGGAAAATGCGCCGTTAAAAGCCAGAGAGGTGCTCACCTCTTATCGTCAGGAACTGTTGAGACTGGAATATACCAAAACTGAAGCAGCCGAAATGATCAGTGAGCTTACCAATCGTGAAACCTTTTTTAAGGGTTTGAACCCTTGACAGTCACAGCCTCACATCCCATTGAGGGGACACTTCTCACAAAGCGGCTTGCTTTTTTTACAAAACTGCTTTGCGGCAGCAACCAACAGGGCATGATACTCATTAAAAAGCTGTGAATCGTGGGGCAGGTTATCCATAAACAGATCCTGAAGAGACTGGTAATCGCATTCATCAGGAACCAGATGGTGGCGCGAAAAAATACGATGGGTATACGTATCGACCACAAATATCGGCTGACTTCCGGCATAAAGCAGAATGGAATCAGCGGTTTCAGGACCTATTCCCTTTGCAGACAAAAGTGCTTCCCGGGCACTGTACAAGTCACTGTCCAACAGGGCATCAAGACTGCCGCCATATGAATCGTGGATCATCTGCAATAGATTTTTGAGTCTTTTTGCCTTGAGATTATAGTACCCGGATGACTTTATGAGGAAAGCGAGATGCTCAACAGGTAAAGAGTAGAGTGCTGTAAAAGAAAGTAACCCTTCAGCACGCAAGCTATTTATTGCCTTGCTAACATTCTGCCAGCTGGTATTTTGGGTAAGAACAGCACCAACCATCATTTCGAACTTTGATTCCGCTGGCCACCAGTCCTGGGAGCCGTAAAACTGATAAAGCTGATCATATATCTCTGTTAATTGAGACGTCCTGTCCATCTGCTCTACTCAATCACCAAAGCAAATGCCGATATCACGAGCTGTAAGTATCTTATCGCTCCCCAAATCGACTTTTTTTCGGCTCTTGATTGCTTCTACTATCGGAACCGCTTTCATGCGGGACGAATCAAGAGCAACCATATGACCAAAGGTTTCCTCTTCAACGAGTCGAACAGCCGCTGCGCCAAATCTCAAGGCAAGGAGTCGGTCAAAGGTTGTTGGAGAACCTCCTCTCTGAAGATGACCGAGAACCAGTGAACGGGTATCTTTGTCAGTTTGTGCTCTGATCTCAGAGGCAACCCATTCCCCAACTCCACCGAGTAACACTTCTTCCCTGCCCAGTTCGCCGTTTCCTCTGCTGAACACTCTTCCACTCTTTTCCATTGCCCCCTCGGCAACGACAACAATTGAGTAGTGCTTCTCTCGAAGTTCATTGTCAGAGATTTTCTCGCACACTTTTTCTAGATCAAATGGTATTTCAGGGATCAATATCACGTCGGCGCCACCAGAAATCCCTGAATAAAGAGCAATCCACCCAGACTCTCTGCCCATCACCTCGACGACCATGACGCGGTCATGCGATTCTGCCGTTGAGTGAAGTTTATCAAGGGCATTTGTGGCCGTTGATACTGCGGTATCAAATCCAAATGTTCGATCGGTTCTTTCAAGGTCATTATCGATTGTTTTGGGTACACCGATCACGTTCATGCCAAGCTGCGAAAACCGATGCGCTATCTCAAGACTGCCGTCACCACCTATGGCAATATGACAATCAAACCCCATCCGTTTATAGTTTCGAACAATTTTATCTGATATATCGACAACCTGTATTTCCCCAGCAAGGTTCTCAACAGGCTTTGAAAAGGGATTTCCCTTGTTTGTCGAACCTAAAATCGTACCACCGACTGCATAAATTCCTCGTACATCACGGGGCGTGAGCCGGATCATCTCATCGATATCCAGAAAACCTCCATATCCGCTTTTACTGCCGTAGACCTCCCAGCCTCGTTTATAGCATGCATGTACAACCGCATATATCACCGCGTTCAATCCCGGTGCATCACCTCCACCGGTTGAAATAACTATTTTTTTCATAAGCTTTCCTCATTCAAGAAGCGCACCTGCCTGATGTTATTCTTTTCTCATTTAAAGAGTTAAATCTATCATTTTCTTCTATTATAATCATGACCAATCGGTAATCTTAGCACTATGCATTTTCAAGCCGCAACAAAAAACTATCTCGTTAATTGCCTTTATTCACCAATGCACCCCCAATAAGAGCAGAGAATTAGGCCATATTTTTTTGTTCTCATTGTTTAATTGACTTCTGAAACTGCTACGCTTATTGTTGTAAGCAACGAAGACTTGTTGATACATGCACCTAGTTTGAACCATTCATGCATCAACATAGATGCCAAGAAAAAAAGAAGGAGGATTACATGTCTTTAACCGTCACTGACCTGGCTGTTACCAAACTCAAGGAGTACCTCAGCCAGAATAATATTGAATCTGCGTTACGCGTTGCCCTTATGCAGGGCGGCTGATCTGGCCCTTCATTGGGTCTGGCTCTGGATGAGCCAAAAGAAAACGACAAAGTATACGACCAAGATGAGCTGACGTTTCTCGTCGAAGAAAGTCTGATCGATACCTGCGGTACAATTAATGTAGAATATGTTGATGCCGGTCCTCGCTCCGGTTTCGGTATTACCTCCACCAATCCTATTGGTGGTGGCGGATGTTCTTCGGGTTCCTGCAGCTCTGGCAGCTGCGGCTGATCCACTCATAATTCACGACTACTCCTGGCGGATTTGCAATGCAGATCCGCCTTTTCTTTTTCTAGTGTCAAAAACTTGACACCCCCTCAAACCCTTCTTATCTTCTGCGCTGGAATAGACCACAACTGAACGTATTCATGATCATTAGAGAGAAGAGGTTACCATGCAATTCGACAAATTTACATTAAAGTCCCAAGAAGCTGTTCAAGCCGCCCAGCAGCTTGCCGCCCAGAAGGGACACCAGGAAATAAAACCGGCTCATCTGGCCAAGACAATCCTTGAACAACCGGATGGTGTCGTTGTCCCGGTCCTGCAAAAAATGGGAATTGACCCTTCGCGGGTCCTGATGGCGGTCAATATAGCCATCGATGAATCACCCCAGGTTTCTGGTGGTGGTGCCGGACAGGTTTATGTTTCTTCCGAGCTGAGAACCATACTCGACAAAGCTTTCTCCACTGCAAACCAGATGCAGGACGACTATGTCAGCCAGGAACACATTTTTCTCACCTTTCTCAGGGAGCAGAAATCAACCCTTTCAAAAAAATTACAAGAGCTTGGAGTGACAGAAAAAGAATTTCTCCAGGCCCTGACAACAATACGTGGCAATCAGCGGGTAACTGATCCCTATCCTGAAGAAAAATACCAGGCCCTGGAAAAATATGGGAGAAATCTCACCGATATTGCCAAACAGGGCAAACTCGACCCGGTTATCGGCAGGGACGAGGAGATCCGTCGCATCATCCAGGTATTATCACGTCGGACCAAGAATAACCCGGTCCTCATTGGAGAACCAGGTGTCGGTAAAACAGCCATCGTCGAAGGGCTCGCCCAACGTATAGTCAACGGCGATATTCCAGCAACACTCCAGGGAAAGCAGGTCATTACACTTGACCTGGGATCTCTTGTAGCTGGAGCAAAATATCGAGGAGAGTTTGAGGATCGATTGAAAGCTGTGTTGAAAGAGGTGGAAAGCAGAAGCGGTGAAATCGTTCTCTTTATCGATGAAATCCATACACTGGTCGGAGCAGGTGCAGCTGAGGGTTCAATGGATGCGTCAAACATGTTAAAACCGGCCCTCGCACGAGGTGAACTGCATTGTGTCGGAGCAACTACACTTGACGAATATCGAAAGTATATTGAAAAAGACAGTGCCCTTGAAAGGCGTTTCCAGCCGGTAATTGTCCAGGAACCGACAGAAGAGGATTCAATCGCAATCCTTCGCGGCATCAAGGAAAAATATGAAATTCATCACGGTGTCCGCATCCAGGATGCGGCTACTGTTGCCGCTGTCACCCTTTCCAACCGCTATATCACCGATCGATTCCTTCCAGACAAAGCAATAGACCTGATTGATGAAGCAGCCTCAAAACTGCGTATAGAAATCGACTCCATGCCAACTGAGATTGATAAACTCGACCGTCAGCGAATTAAACTTGAAATAGAGCAGGAGGCCTTGAAGAAAGAAAAAGATACAGCATCAAAAGAACGACTGACAGAGCTGCAGAAGAAACTGGCTGATCTCAACGACCAGCTCAACGGTATGAAAGCCCAATGGACGCTCGAGCGTGAAATTATTCAGCGAATCAGGACGATTAAGGAATCCATCGAAGAGGTACATATTAATGCCCAGAAGGCCGAGAGAGCAGGAGAGCTGAGTAAAGTTGCAGAACTCAGATATGGAACGATCGTCAACCTTGAGAAAGAGCTGGATATTGAAAACCAGAAGCTGCAGGAGGTTCAGTCTACCCATAAGATGCTGAAAGAAGAAGTGAGTGAAGAGGATATTGCCTCGGTTGTGGCCAAGTGGACATCAATTCCGGTAGATCGTTTGCTGGAGGGAGAAAAAGAAAAGCTGCTCACCGCCGAATCAGTATTACAGAAACGGGTCATCGGCCAGAACGAAGCAATCGTTGCCGTTGCCAACGCCGTTCGCCGCGCCCGAGCCGGCCTGCAGGACCCGGACAGACCATTGGGTTCATTTATCTTTTTAGGACCGACCGGGGTTGGTAAAACTGAACTCGCCCGCACGCTGGCCGACTTTCTTTTCGACAGTGAACAGGCAATGATCCGTATCGACATGTCGGAGTTCATGGAGAAACACTCAGTTGCCCGGCTCATTGGTGCTCCTCCCGGTTATGTCGGTTATGAGGAGGGTGGTTACCTGACAGAAGCTGTACGCAGGCGGCCCTACTCAGTAATTCTTCTTGATGAGATAGAAAAAGCCCACGCTGATGTATTTAATGTGCTACTCCAGGTCCTCGATGATGGGAGGATGACTGATGGCAAGGGAAGAACCGTTGATTTCAAGAACACCATCCTGATCATGACCTCAAATCTCGGCAGTGATCTGATCATGAGAATGACCGAAGAGCATGCTGATCCAGCGGCCATAAACAACCAGATCCAGGAAACGCTAAGCCACCATTTTAAACCTGAATTTTTAAACAGGGTCGATGAGTCGATCATCTTCCAGGCATTGTCACCGGAAGATATGCTCGGCATCATAGATGTTCAACTGAGAAGACTTGCGACCAGGCTGGCTGAAAGAAAGCTCACCATACGTTTCAGCCAGAACTCCAAGAAGCACCTTGTTTCAATCGGCTATAATCCGCTATTTGGGGCGCGCCCGCTCAAGAGGGCGATACAGAAACATATCGAAGACCAGCTTGCCCGAGAATTGCTGGAAGGTAAATTTCTAGAAGGAGATGTTATCCTGGTGGACGCAGACGATACTGGAATTATTTTTAACCGGGTCACACCTGATCCGCCAGTTGTTGAAGCAGAGCTCGTGGACTAGTCAGCCTCACTGAGCTGCGCTATAATTCATTGACCAGGTAGAAGCTTTATTCTTTACCTTTTACCATGAATGTGGTTGCATTGGGCCAATCTTTGAGCGGATTGGTATTACTTTACCAGGACTACACGATGGAAAATTATGAATGCAGCGTGTTAATGTCACACATGATGCTGCCAAATAATGCCAACCCTGATGGAAATGTGCATGGCGGCGACATCATGAAATTCATCGATGATGCCGCAGGGGTCGTAGCGATGAAACATGCGCGTACCACGGTGGTTACTGCAGCAATTGACCGCCTTGACTTTCATAGACCTGTCTTCATCGGCAACCTCCTCATTCTGAAAGCATCACTCAACGCAACTGGCAGGTCATCAATGGAGATCGGTGTGCGGGTAGAAGCAGAAGATTTAAGAAACGGCACCACCAGTCATATTGCCTCGGCGTATCTCACCTTTGTTGCACTTGACAAAAACCAGAAACCAACACCGGTAACTCCTTTTGTTCCAATGAGTCCTGAGACAAAGAGACGGCATCTCGAAGCAGCAGAAAGAAAAAAATGTTATTTCAAAGAAAACACTTAACCCCAATATCTTACCATGAGCACATCGGCAGATCAGATAACAATAAATTACGAAGAAGACGGCATTCTGCTTGTCAAGGAACTGGACAAAGTCATCCTTTCAAAAGGGGCATGGACAACCATACTCTTTCGTTACCAGAACTTCAGCAAGGCAACGAAAGAGTATGGCAAGGATATGTATACCATCCGTCGCTACCAGAAACGACAAGGGAATTATATCCCCAAATCAAAATTCAACATATCAAGTGCAGAGCAGGCCAGAAAGATTATCGAAGCGCTTCAACGCTGGACTGGGGACGCATGACGCGGTAACGTTTTATCTATATTTCATCTCTTTGATACTTTTTCACTCCAAAAGCTATTGACAACCCAAAGTTAATCAAGTAGTTTGCCGCGGTCCATGAGCCCCGGGTAGACCGGAGTTTTGCTGGACGGTAAAAAGATAGATAACAACAAATTATCTATTGACACAGGGGCGCTGATAAATTAGATTAACGTTCTTGCCGCGCAACTCATTGCGCGCACCGTTTGTTTTTTACAGACGGTGTTAAACGATCCTTGAAAACTGAATAACAACAACAGCAAACGGGCCCACGTGTCTTCGGACACAAAGGGCAATTTTTTGAGTAATTCAAGAGAGAGCTCTTATATGAAGGCACATGTAAATGTGCAACTATATAAGTAACCAATCTATTAGATTGGTCTAGGATATCAAACTGGAGAGTTTGATCCTGGCTCAGAACGAACGCTGGCGGCGTGCTTAACACATGCAAGTCGAACGCGAACGTCTTCTTCGGAAGATTAGTAGAGTGGCGCACGGGTGAGTAACGCGTAAGTAATCTACCCTCGCATCTGGGATAACCCACCGAAAGGTGTGCTAATACCTGATACGTCTAATTTAATATCTTTTTTTTAGAGAAAGGTGGCCTCTGATTCAAGCTACTGTGCGGGGAGGAGCTTGCGTACCATTAGCTAGTTGGTAGGGTAACGGCCTACCAAGGCAACGATGGTTAGCGGGTCTGAGAGGATGATCCGCCACACTGGAACTGAAACACGGACCAGACTCCTACGGGAGGCAGCAGTGAGGAATATTGCGCAATGGGGGCAACCCTGACGCAGCGACGCCGCGTGGATGATGAAGGCCTTCGGGTTGTAAAATCCTGTCAGATGGGAAGAAGTGGTATATGCTTAATACGTATATGCTTTGACGGTACCATCAAAGGAAGCACCGGCTAACTCCGTGCCAGCAGCCGCGGTAATACGGAGGGTGCAAGCGTTGTTCGGAATTACTGGGCGTAAAGCGCGCGTAGGCGGTCTGTTAAGTCAGATGTGAAAGTCCATGGCTCAACCATGGAAGTGCATTTGAAACTGGCGGACTTGAGTACTGGAGGGGGTGGTGGAATTCCCGGTGTAGAGGTGAAATTCGTAGATATCGGGAGGAATACCGGTGGCGAAGGCGACCACCTGGCCAGATACTGACGCTGAGGTGCGAAAGCGTGGGGAGCAAACAGGATTAGATACCCTGGTAGTCCACGCCGTAAACGATGTGAACTAGGTGTTGGGATGGTTAATCGTCTCATTGCCGGAGCTAACGCATTAAGTTCACCGCCTGGGGAGTACGGTCGCAAGATTAAAACTCAAAGGAATTGACGGGGGCCCGCACAAGCGGTGGAGTATGTGGTTTAATTCGACGCAACGCGCAGAACCTTACCTGGTCTTGACATCCCGAGAAGCTCTATGAAAGTAGAGCGTGCCTCTTTGAGGAGCTTGGTGACAGGTGCTGCATGGCTGTCGTCAGCTCGTGTCGTGAGATGTTGGGTTAAGTCCCGCAACGAGCGCAACCCTTGTCTTTAGTTGCCAGCATTAAGTTGGGCACTCTAGAGAGACTGCCGGTGTCAAACCGGAGGAAGGTGGGGATGACGTCAAGTCCTCATGGCCTTTATGATCAGGGCTACACACGTACTACAATGGCCGGTACAAAGGGCAGCCACAGGGCGACCTGGAGCGAATCCCGTAAAGCCGGTCTCAGTCCGGATTGGAGTCTGCAACTCGACTCCATGAAGTTGGAATCGCTAGTAATCGTGGATCAGCATGCCACGGTGAATACGTTCCCGGGCCTTGTACACACCGCCCGTCACACCACGGGAGTTGGTTGTACCAGAAGTAGTTGAGCGAACTATTCGTAGACGCAGGCTACCAAGGTATGATTGGTAACTGGGGTGAAGTCGTAACAAGGTAGCCCTAGGGGAA
>CAVQYQ010000008.1:0-79644 GCA_963718195.1 uncultured delta proteobacterium | reverse complement strand
ATATCTAGCATTAAAAGATTATATTCCACTTTGTTTGGCGAGCACCTCAATTGCGTGATTATAAATAAAAAGTGCTTTATCTAATTGACCACTTTCAGCAAGCATCTCCCCATGAGAATCTTAAAAACGCCCATTGTCTAGGCAAGTCGCTTGTTAAGTTAATTACTGAGTTTAGAGCTAAACCCCTGTAACCTGCAAACCATTGGGCTCTAGCTTGTTTAAAGATTATTTCTGAGCGATAAGTGTTGTTTGAGTTGGATGTTATGCAAGATAAAGCTTTGTTGTAAAAATCTATAGCCTGTACATTGTTGCCTGTTTCGGAGAAAATATCACCCATGTTATTATAGGTCTCTTATTCGATCTTTCCAGGCAGTGGGACTGCGTTTGTTAAGAGATTGGTTAAAGAGATTAAACGCTTGTTGAAGATGTCCTGAGTGTTTGAAATCGAAAGCTAGATTGATGTAAGGTCGTGCTTTTTGAGGTGCCTTGGGCTTAGTGCGTTCTTGTCTCATAGACTTCTCTCTTGTTGCCCACACTTTGTTTCTTTCAAGTGTCCCTAGAGCAAAAATAATGATAATTGTGGTCCAGTGGCGATAGTAAGATAATTAATTATTGCATTATTTTTATATCTAATTAAGATATGATTGATAATGATTGATACTGGCAAAAACAAGAAGTAATGATGGTAAGTAGTTTCGATGTTCAAATATGATTTCTAGAGGAATGACAGTTTGATTCAATAATATGATTAAGTAAAAAAAATAATATTGCAAAAGCTGGTAAAGGATATTTATTTCGATAAAATATCGAAAATATTGTCATCATTATAAGAAAAATGATTCAACTATAGTTGTGGGTGGATAAACAATTGAAGTAGAAATTAGTAGATCATGATCAATAGAGAGTCGAGATGGTGATGGATAAAAAAGCAGGCTGATATACCAGCAACAAACAACCTGCTACTCAAGTTAAAATCGCTCTGCCCAAATGTGAAATCCTGTTCATGTAAAGAAGAGAATATATCTGACATTCGATTAGGCCCAATCAAGGCTAAACCAAAAACAAAGGTTAAGAGGAGTAGTAAAAGAAAAAACAGAGCCTTGGCTTTTGTTTCAATAAAATTTGTTTTCAAAAAACAATATATTTATAAAAGTAAGAGTGCTTAATGGAAAAAGTAAGAGCGATTTCTTCTAGCTGAGAGCCAATAAAAATGAAAGAATGCTGATAAGGAAAGTAAAAAATACCTACAGCATCTTCGAGGTCTGGTTGAGCTCGAAAGAGTCCTCTGAGGTAACCCCATATCCCGATGATATAAAAAAAAGAGCTGCCAAGCAATGTCATTCTTTGAGCAATATAGGTGACAGCTTGAGTCTGAACAGGGTTAATAGCCCATAAAAGTGTACTGAAGGCTGCAATGAAGTATTCGTACCTTTTAAATTGATTCTCAAGTGCTGGACTTCTCAATATAAGCAATATCGTTTTATAGAGAAGAAGCGAGGTGGTCAGGTGAATGCAAATGTTAATGATATGATACCCGACGACACTCTCTTGGCCGAAGAACCAATTTATGGCAAAACTAAGGCAGCTTACAGGCCGGTATAATCTTCCCGCGTCCATGGGGTGAGCAAAGAATGTATCTTTTAATGATGGAAAAGACAGATTGTTAAGATGGAGAGATGAATTCATTAGGATATTAATTATATCATCCAAATGCCAGGAACAATGCAGGCTATTCCAATAAGGAATGGATATAGAAAAGATCAGAAACGGTACTATTACGCGTTGTTTCGGAGAATTTTTTCTTGACAAGTTGTCATCAATTTACATTTGATGTGAAGCAGAATATAAGATTTTGCAAGTTTTCCTAGCTGAGTGAACACAAAAGGCGTAACAATTTGCCTTGAGAGAGGCAAGTTGAGACGGAACGATCGCTATAATGTGATCTACAATTTGTTTACTGGAGTATCTGGCAATCATTTGTTCACAAGCAGTCTCAGCTTCAGCAAGTTTATTCCCGAGAAGTAAGTTTTCAAGTTGGATCAGAGCGCTCAATGGTGCAAAAATTGGCTCTAGACGTAAAAAGAATTCAGCTTGCCTGGTGATGGCCGAGCAGACTCAAGGCCTTACCAACACTAGTGATAGTGTCTACAGCCAAAAAGAGGTGGCGAGGTATTGATTGAAGTATTGCGAGTGCTTCTTCTGGTTTTTGCAATCGCAGTAAGATAATAGCTTCAAGGTTCTTGTCTTGGTACTTACCATCCGACTTGTTTCCTGATAAAAAGTTTAATGCGTCTTGAAACCTAGATTGTCTACACAAAGCAATGATGAGATTCTTTCTTGCTTCGGTGTAGTCTCGAACAAATTCCAGGCTTTTCTTAAATGATTCTATAGCTTTGATATGATTTCCCTTGAGGTGATAAATCACGCCTTGTGCATTCAAAGATACTGCCTGACCATAATATTTTGATGGTTGTTGCTTGGAAAAAGAATTCTCTGCGAGCAACATTGCTTCTTCTAGTTTGCCTATTTTAATATATTCTTTTGCAAGGTTGGTGCCGCTCGGCTGTTATTTGGGGCTTTGTGGTATGCATCTTTCATAAGCAATAACTCTGAGGACCATACCTGATTACGAGAATAAGTATTGACTCCAAAGAAAATAAGCAGGGTAATCGTGCCGACTATAAGAATGGGTCGGGCATATCGAGAGTGTGACCTGCAGTTCTCAATAGATGTGATTACCAAGGCTGAAATTGGTAAAAACAAAAAAAGAGAAGGTAGGTAATTTCTATGTTCAAAAATTAATTCTAAGGGAAGGACAGTTGATTCAATCATATGATTGAGGAAAAAAAAGAGTATGGCAAACGAGAAAAATGGCGTTTTTTTCATCGTAACAAGACCAAGGCCAATAAGGAGAAGGCATGAAAGAATCGCAGGTATGGTGGCCCAGGTATTGGTAATCGATGTTGAAATAATAATGTCATGTTCGAGGGATAATCGTGAGGCGAGCGGATAGAAAAGCTGGGAAAGGTAAAAGAGTATAATGCGAGGTTCTGTAAGCAATCTTTGCGTTAAGGTAAACGTACGGTTCTCGTAATTGAGATATGGCAAAATGAAATATGTAAAGCCGACGATTAGCCCGATTAAGATGGAGATTACGCAGATTATAAAAAGTATTTTATGTTTCTGAATATTCATAAAATATTTCTTAATTGATCTAAAAAAAATAACTTCAATGAGCAATAAGGACAGAGGAAAGGTAATAGTATTCTGTTTACTTGCAAACGCACAGAGGAAACAAAATAGCAGAGGAATATGAAGTAGAACCTCGGGGCATTTTGTTGGCTCATTCTGGCTTTAAGAAAACTATAAATACCAATAATATAAAATAAGCCGCCAAAGAAGCCATGCGCTGAACGATATAGGTAACAGCTTGTGTTTGAATGGGATTAATGGCCCACAGTAAGCAGGCCAATATAGCTATGGGATAGCCGATTATTCTATATTCATTAGGTGAAATAACGAGTCGAACCAATTGAAGGTTAACTAAGAAAAGGAAAAACCCAGTTAACTATATGAATAGTTACGTTGACTATATGATAGCCAATGACATTGTCTTGCCCAACATACCAGTTCAGGGCGAAACTGAGACAGGAAACTGGACGATAAGTGTCCCTGGAGTATCAGGGTTTGCAAAAAATGTAGTTTGTTAGTGCTTCAAAAGATAGTGTGCTTAAATGAATGGCAGAATTGTCAAGGATATTCGCCTTATCATCAAGAATCCATGGCGATTGGAATGTGTTGGAATACAATAATAGTAGGATTGTACATAGCAGAACAAAAGAGAGTAAGTGTTCGATTGTTTAAAATAAAGTTCAATGTAATGAATAATGAGAAAGGCAGGCATAGTGGTTGTACTAGGTCTGCCTTTTGGATTTATCTGACTTAGGTTTAAGTTTTCAGCAAGCGTTACATGGTAAGAGCATACTGGCCACCGGCGGCTGCATTGGTCCAGCGTGGTTCTGGGGTTCGGTAAGAGACTGGGCAACGTGTAGAAACGTCTGTAATGGTAATAATGAACTGGTTTGTGCCTGCAGCACCATTTGCTAACTGAACCAGTATTGTTACCACTTAGCTGAATGGTCTGACTTCCCGCAAATGTGATCGCGGCATGGTCTGGTTGGCAAAAGTCTGATTTGCTGGAATCGCAAAATAGTCGGCGAGTCCACCTGCGATTGCTTGTGCATCGGACTCAGCCGATGAACAGAAGGCTTTGTCTCTGTATGCGATGAAGTTTGGAATGGCAATTGCTGCCAGAATACCGATGATCGCAATAACGATCATAAGTTCGATCAGGGTAAAACCCTTTTCATTGTGATTAATTCTGAGTTTTTTCATTTTTCTCTCCTTAGGTTGATTTTTTGTGTACATCGCCTTGCGTGTAAGCATTATGGGCTTGATCCACTTAAAGCAAAAGACGTGCCAAACAAAATCCCAATCTCGTAAATTTTAACAAATACATTTAATTACAGTTTCTTATAGGCTTATGAGGTGTCTTTTCAGTGGAGTATTTAAAATTTACATTTAATTGAATAAAAGTCTCATGTGACGTAGGATGGCAATAAGTGACAAAAAAAGTCATTTATGAACGACTTATATCAATTTTGTCATTAGGCGCAGCGTGCAAAAGTGGAACAATGAAGAAATAGTGTATTAATGTATTCAGTTTTTTTCAGGAATGTGCCACAATATTCACATTATGAAGATGGAAAATGACATGGAAGAAGAATGAGATTTTCCGGCCTAAAAGTTTCAGTTGCTGGAACGCTTGGAATGTTGATAAGTGCTGCCCTTGTCCTTGGGAATATTGTCACCGTCGTTTTCTGGCAGAAAAGTCTTGTTAACTTTGAGATTGAAAAAGCTCTTATGGTGATTGGCATAATTGAAGAAGTTTTGGAGGAAAAAATCAGCTCAGGAAAAGCTGTTTTGAAAGAAGATTTTATTCAAGTTCTTGAAAAGCCTGAAAGCCCTCTTTTTTCAATTATTTATTTCGATGGTAATCAAATTATTAAGCATCCTTTTGCACTTGAAAATACTACTTTTGAGCAAGCAGTAAGAAATTCCGGGTTAAATGATCAGGTAATTGTATCAGTGAAAGGAACAAAGTGGGCAATCGTATCTTTTGGAGGCAAATCGCTCATTGTAGCCAGACCCATATTAACGGGACTCAAGAGAAATTCTGCTCTGGGGCTTGTTATCGAGCTTGAGCCTGTTTATCAGGCAATAACAAGTAATTTCAAAATTCTGGCTGTCTACTTATTAGTAAATGCACTCATTCTGACGATTATCGGACTCTTCAGGATGTTCAGTCTGGTTGTTAAGCCGATTGAAAGGCTTGTAAATATATCTGAGTCCTATCAGGTGTCTAACACGTTTGATTTTACTGGAACAGAGGTTGGTAGCGAATTCAGTCAGTTGTCAATGGCACTTAATTCAATGCTTTTAAAAATTGAACTTGATCGAGAACAGTTGAAAAAAACAGTGAATTCCCTTGAAACAGCAAATAAAGAGCTGGTTCAAGCTCAAAAAGAAATGGTCGAAGCCGAAAAGCTCGCGGCAGTTGGCAGACTTTCGGCTGGTCTGGCACATGAAATTGGGAATCCATTAGGTATCATTCAAGGGTATGTAGAGCTTCTTCAACAAGAAAATATATGTTCAGATGACAAACAGCAATTTGCCAACCGAGCTTTTAATGAACTCGATCGAATTGGCCGCCTTATTCGCCAACTTCTCAATTTTGCAAGAGCTAAACCCCAGCCATTCGAAGAGTTTTCTCTACAAGATGTTCTTGTAGAACTAAAAGAAATGTTTGTAGCGCAGTATTCCTCGTCGAATATAAAGTTTATCAATAAAATTGGAGATGAATGCAGAGTAGAAGGAGATCGTGACGGTATTAAGCAGGTACTGCTCAACTGTATCCTGAACGCCTTTGATTCGGTAGATGTGTTCTGTGGTGATAAGCTCGGCAGAGCTAGTGTTAAAGTTACTTTAGATGTGAACAGTGGAACACAAGAATCTGTCCTCATAACTATCGAAGATAGCGGTATTGGTATACGAGAAGATCAGCGAAAATATTTGTTTGAACCTTTTTATTCAACAAAAGATCCAGGAAAGGGAACAGGTCTGGGTTTGTCTGTGTCACATTCTATTATTGAAAAACATGGGGGACGAATGTGGATTGATGGTGAAGATAAAAAGGGTGCCATTGTTAGTATTGAGATTCCACGGAAGCAAAGGGTTGAGGCCTAAATTTGGAACAGACAAAAGTTCTTATTATTGATGATGAACAAAACATGTGCCATATGCTCAAGGTAATGCTTGAACGCCATGGCTACCAGGCAGCAACCTCTTTAAACGGTGCGCATGGTCTTGAGTTAATAGCTCAAACCCAATTTGATTTTGTTCTCTGTGATATTAAAATGCCGGGGATGGACGGGCTCACATTTCTCAAGAAGGGGACGGATGAACTGGCACATACAACTGTTATTATGATGTCTGCCTTCGGCAGTGTTGACACTGCTGTTGAGGCGATGAAAGCTGGAGCATATGATTTTATTTCCAAACCCTTCAAAACGGATGAGGTGCTTCTAACTTTAAAAAAAGCCAAAGAGCGGGAGCAGTTAAAACGAGAGAACCTCGCACTTAAAAATCGCATTAAAGAGATCACTTCAGGTGTACACTTCAACTCTATGGTGGCCGTCAGCGAGCAGATGCAGAACCTTTTTTCTATGGCGGAGAAAATTAGTCAGTATGACACAACTGTATTGATTACCGGCGAGTCAGGTACGGGCAAGGAGTTGGTTGCTCGTGGAATTCATGAGAGTTCTCCTCGACAAGAGAAACCCTTCGTTGCAGTGAACTGCGGGAGTATTCCCGAAAATTTGCTGGAGAGTGAACTGTTTGGCCATGTAAAAGGTGCTTTTACCGGAGCTGACCGGAATAAAAAAGGATTGTTTGAGGTAGCAGATAGAGCAACGCTGTTTCTTGATGAGATTGGTGATTTACCGCTTCAAATGCAGGTTAAGCTGCTTCGGGTTCTTCAGGAAAATGAAATCAGGCCAGTGGGATCTGATAAAACAATCTGCATAAATGTCCGGGTCCTGGCGGCAACAGCCCGGAACCTTGAGAAACAGGTTCTGAATGGGCAGTTTCGTGAAGACCTCTATTACAGGTTGAGTGTCATGCCGATCGTCGTTCCTCCATTACGGGATAGAATAGATGATATTCCACTTTTGTGTCACCACTTTGTTAAAAAATTTAATAAAAAGTTTGATCGCGATGTGAAAGGCTTATCTCCAGATGCTCTCAAACTTGTTCTGGATTTCTCCTGGCCCGGAAATGTGAGGGAGCTTGAAAACGCCATTCAGCGTGGTATGGTATTTACTCAATCAGGATATATTGAAGCTACCCACCTGCCCGATTCGTTGAGAAAGAAAAACCAGACACAAGTGCTTAACCTGACACTGGAAAATTCCGATTGTGGTTTATCCGTAAAAGCTGCGCAGAAACAGTTGGAGGTAAAGTTAATAGGGCTTGCACTTGCCCGTTGTAGAGGTAATAAAAGCCGGGCAGCAGCTCTGCTTGAGATGAGTTATCCTTCTCTGTTAAGCAAAATTAAACAATATGCGCTTTAAAGATATTTTCATTTTCTTCTACATTGTCTATTTTCATTGATGCCGAAAATGGGCACTGGGTTATTAAAATATTTTACAATATGCTTACGGTTTTGTAATTTGATTAATTATTCTCAACAATGAGTATTTCAGAAAAACGTTTAATATAAGTTGTTTATATCGTTTTATATGTTAATGGAATTATTATTGCATGACTAGTGTCACGCAGATTTATTAATTCCTCTTTTTTTCAAAGGAGTTGGTGTGGAAATGGTAGAAAAAAACAATGTGAACCTCACCCTCAAAGGGTTCACCCTTCTTGAAGTAATGATGGCAATGGCGATATTCAGTATCGGTATATTAGCGATTGTAGGTCTTCAGCACATGATTGTACAGGGAAATACTAATGGTAATGTTGTCACTCAGGAGTTAATGCTGGCGCAAAGGGTAATGGAACAGTTGAAGAATAACTCAGCCCCCAGTTCCCTCTCATCTTCAGTTCAGAACGGTCTTCATATGAATGGCGATAACGGTGGTCCTTACACGGTGACCAGTACCATAACGAATCCAATCGGTGGCAATAGCTCACGATTTATTACTGTCACGGTGACAAAAGCAGGACGCGGTGGCCACCCGCTTACTATTCAATCTCTCACCCATGGTAACGGCATATGAGAAGCAAAGGAAAATTCAGATTCTTCCTAACAGGAAAAGCCGGCTTTTCCATGATTGAACTTCTGATTGCAATCTCAATTGTAGGAATAATTCTCGTAGCGCTTTCTGCTACGTTTCGAGCGTTCCGGACGGCTCTATACAACCCAGAATGTCAGTGCAGCACTTCAGGAGGAAGTTCGTGCTGCTGTTGAAATAATGGCGCGGGAAATTCGCATGGCGGGATATGATCCATTTAAGACAGGCGATTTTGAAATCAAAACGGCAAATGCCACTCATCTCATGTTCACGCTTGATCTCAATGAGGATGGCACCGTTAATAATACTGGTTTCCCTAACTGTGAGAGACTGTCATTTCGGTATTCAAATGCCAATGAAGCATTACAGATAATTTGTGGGGAAAGTACAGGCGCCCAGGATGTACAGACTCTTATTGGCGGAGCGAATACCGATACTCAGGGTTACCGGGATGGATTTTGCTTTTATGGATAATCAGAATAATTTGACAAGTTTTATCCCGGATATTCGGGGAGTCGTTATTACCCTTACCGCAGAAGCCCCTGCAGGCAGACAAGGAATGATTGAAAAAGCTTATTCAACCTGGGTTGAATTTCGTAATGCAGCTCCGAATGCTGCGTATAACTAGTTAATATTGTATATGAAATTTGACAATAGAGAGTAGATCTTGATGAAAAAAATAATGTTAATAATGAGCACGGAGCTGTTTTAGTCGTATCGCTTCTGATGCTGGTGATCTTGTCTATCATGGGAGCATTTGCCATGACCATCAGTATGATTGAACAGCGGGTAACGTTGAACAGTGAAGTATTCCAGCACAATTTTTATTCTGTTGAAGGAGCAACTCTTGAGGCGGCTGCCGTCATTGATCAGACCGATGACAGCTATCCTGCTCAACAGTGGTGCATTTCCAGCCTGGTTAAAAGCACAAAATCCTGCAATTGATCTGAGGTTTTCCAACCAATGGCCAAGTGCATTGATTGCTCCAGCAGATACAACGCTCAATAGTGCACCAACAAATTTAACCCCGCCCGGCTATGCACCAGATGGGACTGCCGGCGGCGATCGAATCTGGAATGCCGCAATTGATAACGGTATCTGTGCCGGAGGAAGCCTCACTGATCCAACCAAGGAAGAACATTGTTATGATGTCTACGGAATGTATGACATAAAACGTGGTGCAGGTAAGGCGTATACCGGACAAATGTTGATGACTGTCGGGTACAAGAAAGTTCTCTACTACTAAGAGATCCAATCATATAAAATGAAAACCATGTCACATGATAAAAGAAGTATCAAAGCAGGGGAAACCAAGATGAAAGAAAACACGATCCGTCGTACTTTCTTGCTGAGCTGTTTAGTCTGGCTAGTGGGAATCTGTAGCCCGGTTTATGCACTTGATTACACGATTTCCGTGACGAGCCCTTCTGTGATTGAAGGGGGCAATCTTGGTTTCACTGTTTCTGTGAATCCGGCCGTTGCAGTCGATGAAGAGGTTGTTGTTGATTGGGATGTAACTGACAGTGGTACAGCGACATCTGCTGACAACGATTTTATTGCAGGAGATAGCGGCTCCCTGACCTTTGTCCATCTCCAGTCATCCTTGTCCTTTACTGTCGGCACTAACGCAGACGATTTTGGGAGGCCGATGAAACGCTGATTGTACAGTTGTCTGATTCCTGCACCAGTACCGGTTCTTGTACTACCTCCTGGGCTGGCGGCGTGGACACCGCAACCGGCACGATCCTAAATGACGATACGGTGGGGATCAGTTTTTTTACGGCTCAATCAGACGATTGCTGAAGAGGCTGCTCCGGCAACGGTTACTTACTCGGTGGATATTGATCAAGCTCTCGTAAGTTCTCAGTCAGTGACCGTCCAGTATCGCACGGTTGATGGCACTGCAGTTGCGGGAACAGATTACGTCAGTGCAACCAACACCCTTACTTTTGATGACACTTCAACCAGACAGGATATTACACTTACCATCGTTGATGATGCTATTTACGAACCGCTACCTCACAAACAATTTACGCTTGAACTGTTTAACCCCAGCCTCAATGCTTCTATATCAGACGGACAGAGAGTCACGACAATTGATGACAATGACCATGACATAACCATAACAGCGGTAAACTCTCCGATTGATGAAGAGGCCGGTGTTGATGCGGAATTCCAGGTTTTGGTTGTTCCGGCAATAGTCGGCACCGAAACGGTCACTCTTGATTACCAGACCGTATCCATTGTAGACGGTGCCACTCCTGGTACTGATTATACCCCAATGAGCGGAAGCCTCACTCTTACGAGCGATCCGGCCGACAATCCGTACTCTCTTTTCGTGAGCATTACCAATGATGCAATCCTTGAGGATAATGAAGATTTTGCCCTGGAAATATCAAATACAGGGGATAATGCGACCATTACCACGGGCAGTGCAACCGCGACAATAATTGATAACGATTATCAGGTTTCTATTACCAACCTGACGGTGGATGAAGATATCGGAACAGCCTCATTTGAGGTAACCCTCTTTCGTCCTCCGGAGGGTTCGGATGTTGTCAGTGTTTCTTACTCAACCATTAATGGTACAGCCCTCGCAGGCTCAGATTTTACCGCAGTAGCAGGTGGGACCGTCGAGTTTCGTGGCCCCTTACATGCCTCTCCCGCACCTACCCCTCAGTATGCAACAGTTGACATCTTAAATGACGATATCGCTGAATCTCTGGAGACATTTCAAGTGCAGCTCAGTGGTCCAAGTCCCAATGCAACAATTATAAACGGGCTTGCAGACGGTAATATTCAAGATGATGATTATACCGTTGATAGTTTTGCAGATATTTCTGCTGTTGAAGGCAGTACGGCGCAATTGGACAATAACCCTGAACCGATCTGTCGTCGGAGATCCGGTTGAATTTGATGTAACTGTCACTGGAGGTACACGCCATAGGAGGCGGTACGGATTTCACAGATCCCCCGTCCACTGTTTCAATATCGGCTGGTTCAAGTTCGACAACGATCGATATCCCGATTGTTGATGATGTCTTTATAGAGTATGAAGAGGACATAGTGGTTCAGGTTGTCCCCTCCGCTCAGCTATTGATGATAATGTGATTATAGATGGCGGGACCACACCAGATAATGTCGCTGTGATAACCATTCCTGTTGATGATACATTCAGTGTCAGTGTCAATGACCCGACACCTGTCGAAGAAGCAAATGTCACAATTCCATTTACTATTAGTATTTCTCCAACACCAACGGCAAATGATGTACTGTTTTCTCTAAACTATCAGACTACTGACGGCACTGCACAGAGTGGCGCCAATGATTATGTTGCGCTTGCACCAGCAACGCTCTTGATTGCTGCCGGAGATGACAGTGTCGATATTCCAGTGGATATCCTTGATGATGGTATAGCTGAAGGAGTTTCGGAAGAATTTTACCTCGATCTTACCGGAACGTCGGAACCAGATATTGTTACCATCACCGATGATCGTGGTGTAGCGACGATTCTTGATGTTCCATATATTGTCACTCCGAGTTGGACGACGCCGGGCGGGGCTATAACCCTGCAGACGCCTCCTGGCACTGCGGTTGGTATCAGTAACAATGTTGCTGTTGGGATTCCGGACAATGAAGACGCCATTTTCACGATCTCAGCCGATTACGAAATCACAAGTGTTTCAATTGATGGCATAAACGTTCCTCTTGGTGGGCCTTTTCCAGCTGCCTTGTCAGCCTATATTACTCAAAATCAGAGCGATCCTGATGAGCATGTATATACATTTCGGGATCTTGATATAGCCGATGGCGCCCACACCATAACTGCCCAATTTGATCACGAAGTAACCATGATTGCCACCGGTCCGGGGGCAATCATCCCTCCCGCCACGGTAACACTCGCTGGATCAGCAGTTTATGCCGATCATATGGCAACGGAGACCTTTACAATTACGCCTGATCCCGGAAATTGTGTCCTTGAAGTCATTGAAGATGGCGTATCAAGTGGTGCATTCAATGGTGCTGTCAATTTTGTAGACCATCAGACTGCACCGATTGATAATGATTTTGATCTCGAGGCGATTTTTGGCGACGTTGAAATTACTGTTGTCCTGGGCGCAGATGATGGTGCTACCGGGACCGCAGAAGACCTTTTTATCCAGAATCCTGCCAACGGCACTGGCTGGCGGGCTTACGTTAATTCAGTCGATCCTGCCAATTTTATTGCTCAGGGTAATCATGGCGGCTCATTTTCGATTCCAGGGGATATTCCAGGGGCAAATCCCTGTGATGCCCGCTATATCATTATCCAGTATCTCGACGCTGATGGTTGGCTGAAACCTGTTGATGATCTGCTGGACCTCAATTTCAATATGACAGATCAGATTGTTGAGGGACTCTATGATGCCGATGCCCATGTTCTTGAGCTTGTGGCAGATCATGGTTCCATTTCTGTCGATCCGATTGGCACGACGGCAGTGGGTGATAACCGATATCTCTATACCAGTGATTCAAACGTTGAATTGGTTCCGGTTCCGGAGGTAGGCTGGTATTTTCACGGCTGGCAAGGTGATGCGACCGGTTCGGTTCAGCCGCTCACCGTTGTTATGTCAAGCGATAAAACGATCGAGGCTGTTTTTGTCGAGGGGTGTCAGGATGGCGATCTGGACGGTTACACGGTAGATGCCGGTGCAACCACCTGTAGTCCGACAGCGGATTTGGATTGCGATGATACAGATCCGTTGATTCACCCAGGTGCCGATGAGATCTGCGGAGACGGCATAGATCAGGACTGCAGTGGTGGTGATCTCGCCTGCTCCGGTGCCGATCTTGACAATGATGGTGATGGCTTCACGGGTAACCAAGGTGACTGCCTTGATACTGACCCCAACGTCTATCCCGGAGCTGTTGAAATACCCGGTAACGGAATTGATGAAGATTGTTTTGATGGTGACAAAGAGATCGGCTCCGAGGTTACTTGTGTCGTTCCTGATGTAGTGCCTGCGAACGCATCAAGGAGGCCGGCCCCGCCGCTTATCATGTTTCTGCTTGATGACTCGGGTAGTATGGACTGGGAATTTATGACCAGTGCTGACAACCAGCTGTTCAACTCAAAATATTATGTCTATAACTACCATGATGAATCGCGTGCCTATGGGAACTCCCTGCTCACTGCCGTTGAACGGCGCATGTGGATGAGCCAGTGGTCCGGCGAGAACAGAATCTTTTTCAATCCTGACGTTGTCTACGACCCATGGCCAATGTGGGATGAGGTTGCCGCTTCCATTCCTAGCAGGCAGCTATGATGGAAGTGAAGAGATGCTGGTACGACCGCATGAAAACAGTTACGATACCGATAACTCCAGCTTTCCAGATCGTGCCTTTGCAGACGGTTTTGTTCATGCCGATATGGATCTGCCACGAAACAATACACTGGACCCTGATGATGGACATTCCTGGTCGTATATTGCTGATGACGGAACTGTAGGGCGCCATGTTCTCAACCTTGACGCTGAATTTTTCAATGTCCTGGCTGGTGGCCAGCAGGTCATGGTGATGCGGGATAATCTAAGCTTACCTGCCGGCAGTGATACCCGCGCAGATGCGATTGGATTATCTACCAGGGATGATTTACAACTGAATACCGCCCATGAATGGAGAGATTATGATTCACCTTTATCTCCAGGCGGGCTTCTTGCACCGGAAATAATATTCGATAATCAAGACGGACCTGATATTTATGGCGAATCTGATAATTGGATCGAATCTGGAGGCAGTGCAATTTGGGAATGGTATGATAGCCTTCATTATACAAATAATGTCGGAGAATCGGCAACCTGGCGTATCAATGACCTGACAGCAGCTCAGGCACGGTAGGAAGTTACTATGTCTATGCCTGGATTGATGACTGGTGGAACAGTGATGCTAACGCCAGATACACCATTTCTTATTATGATTCTTTCGGCGATCTGCAGTCCGACGAAGTGCGGGTGAATCAGCGCCCGATAATCCTGTGGGTGGACCCCTTGAGGGACCGCGTTGGATTAGAATTGGTAACCAGGCCTATAATTTCATTGAGCAGAGTGGAGCTGCCACCGTGAGTGTCAGAAACTCACATTATTTTGTCTGGTCAGATACCAATAGTGACGATGTTCGTGATCTTGGTGAAATTTATCTTATCAACATAACAGGAAATGGTCATAGTCTCGGTGATTATGCGCTTGAGTACTACCAGTTTAATGATAGCAACGGTAATGACCGGGTAGATGACGGTGAGTTGATCGAGCTTACCAACCCGCCCACCGCTATCATTCCGGTCAGGTTTGATGAAACCGGTACGCAGATAACTGATGCCGATGAACTCGCCTATGTTGTCCGGCAGGATTTTGCCGACTGGTATTCGTTTTACCGACGTAGGATGCTGACGGCGAAAGCGGCTGTCGGACTGACTGTTGCCGACATGGACCGGGTTGAACTGGGTGTGCATACCATTAACCGTTCAACGCATGAACCCCTCGAGTTGATGGTCAATGCCGATGGCGCCGAGAAAATTGATTATCTGGCAGCAATTTACAATATTAATCCGGTAGGCAGCACACCTCTTCGAAGAGGTCTGAATGATGTCGGGCAGTATTTTGAGTCCGGAAACGTTGGCGATACAGGTGTTCTGCAAACAACGGAAGGACTGCCTGCAGGAGATACTTCGGTCTTCTGGGATGCCACTGTGGACGACGATCTTGATGATATCGATGACAGCGGTGGTGAGTGTCAGCGGGCTTATGTTATCGCAATGACAGATGGCTATTACAATGGAGGCTTTACCATTGGAAATCGGGATGGCAACTCCGTCTTTGCACTTACTGACGGTACATCCAATACGCTTGCTGATATTGCCGATGAGTATTACCATACCGACTTGGATACCACTCTTGCCGATCTTGTGCCTGAAAAGGGTTTTGACGATTCGGAAACACAGCATCTGGTGACCTACGGCGTTTCTTTTGGCGTATTCGGGCAGTTTGATCCGGATTTATATCCAGACTGTCTGCCGGCCTGCGATACACCAGGCCAGAATGGTTGTCCGGAGTTGGAGGAACTTGGCAAGGTTGATGATTGTATAACCAACGGTGCCGGAGAGATCGAATGTTTCACATGTACTCGTGATTCAAGTAATGTGGTTACCTGTTCAGGAGCGCGATCTGTTGGACCATTTGATAACATGTGTCCGGACTGGCATTCTTGGATTGGTTCCCAGAATCCGCGATCAGTGGACGATCTCTTCCACGCCAGTGTCAACGGCAGGGGAGAGTTTCTTAACGCTGCTGATCCTGCTGAGCTGGTTGCCTCGCTGAAGGCGATAAAGGACCTTATTGAGGAAAACGAGGGTACGGCATCCTCTGTATCCATCAATGCCAACAAGATCGAGGCTAACACGCTGCTGTTCCAGACTTCCTATGATTCTGGTGACTGGAGTGGTAATATCGAAGCCAAATGTCTCGACTCCCGAGGTAATGTCGCTCCGTGTGACGGAGTAACCTGCGAATCCTCCTGCAACGAAAACTTTGAAACCTGTCTTGGCCTCTGCGCGATAGGTGATACTGCTTGTGAAGAAGTCTGTATCAATGCACGCAATAATTGCTACACGAGTAATAATTGCGAAAGTTATCAGACCTGTTCAGGAGCTCATACATCCTGCGTAGATGCGTGCAACAACAATACAGCCTGTGAAACGATCTGTGATAATGTACGGGAAACCTGTCTGCAGGATCCACCGGAAGTAAAATGGTCGGCCGAAGAGCAGCTTGACACGATTGGCTGGGCTGCCCGGGAGATTGTAACAGCTGACGGTTTAGGTAACGGCCTGCCTTTCAGGTGGGACGATCTGACTGGCTTTATGAAAGGCCAGCTGGACGGACAGCAGCAGCAGCTTAATTATATTCGTGGCGATCATGACTGCGAGCAGGGTAATCTTACCGGTTGTATGATGGACTATCGAGAACGGGAAAGTATGCTCGGTGATTTTATTAATTCGGAGCCATATTACTTCAAGAATACCGCCCTGGGTATTGACTGGGTTCTCGCCGGAGCCAATGACGGTATGCTTCATGCGTTCGACGGTTCTACTGGAGACGAGTTGTTTGCTTATATCCCTGCAACGGTGTTTGGAAACCTGACGGATTTGACCGATCCCGGTTACAATGATACCCATCAGTTCTTTGTTGACGGATATGTGACCGTAAAAGATCTTGGTAATACCATAATGCTTGTCGGCGGCCTGGGTCGCGGCGGACGTGGCTATTATGGTCTTGATCTGAGCGAGGCCAACACTGGCTTGAATCTTGGCTCGGTCGAAAGCCGGGCAGGGTCAATCGTTAAATGGGAATTAAATACGTCCACGCCGGATACCATATCATTTCCGACAACCCCCGGTGCCTTGAGTGATCATCTCGGCTACAGCTATTCACGGCCACAATTGATCAGGTCAAATGATCCAAGTGCAGAATGGCTGCTTGTCTTTGGCAACGGCTACGACAGTGCCAGCAAGCATGCAGTACTTTTCCTGGTTGGACTTAATAGCGCTGGCGATATCGTCTGGACGCATACCATTGATACCGGAGTGGGGGATGCCAATCCTGCTCTTGATAATTGTAATGGGCTTTCCTCGCCTGCCATCATTTTCCCGCAGGGAGACGGATTCAATGATTTCATCTTCGCCGGAGACCTGCTCGGCAATATGTGGAAATTTGATATCAGTGATGCGAATCGAAGCTAACTGGGGTGTTTATTTCCAGGAAAGCAGTGATCTTGTCAATCCGAACAGACCGCTTTTTACTGCACGAAGTAATGCTGGCTGGCGTCAGCCGATCACCATGCAGCCTGATGTGACGCTATCGTGTGTGCTGGGAACAGAAGGCTATCTCGTGGCATTCGGGACAGGACGGCTCTATAACCCATCCGTTGACAATCTCGATAACAGCATCCAGACAATATACGGCATCTGGGACTGGTCGGCTGAATGGGAGGCTCAGGGCACAGCAGGCTCAACGACCTATCTGGGAGATTTTGAACCCCAGAGTTCTGCCATAACCATTGGTTGCATGAATTCCTGTAGTCTGATCGAGAGTGACTGCGAATTTCAATGCCTTGGTAATACAGAATGTGAGCTTGAATGTCTTGACGAGGAATTGAGTTGCGTGTCGAACTGTTCCTCGGTGAGGACACTTTCCAATATGGATATTTATCCTGGGAGATGCGACCACTGCAGAATATGTTACGCTGCTGCAGCAAACCCAGGTTTCTGTGAATGGCATTGTCTATAACCCTGACGGTACTATCGACAGCCAGGAGTATGGTGTAACCAATCTCAACGCTGTTGACGAAGTGGTACGTACGGTATCCGACAATCAAATAGACTGGATATTTCCTTCGGGACTGCCAGCGTTTATTGCCGATACGAATAAAACCATTCATCATGTTGGCTGGTACTTTGATCTGCCGGGGAATGGTGAGCGGGCCATCAAGGATGTTATCATTGCCAGCGGAAAGTTGATTTTCACAAGTTCGACACCATCGGATACTCCTTGTTCAGGGGGCGGGACCTCTTCAATATGGGGCGTTGATGTCTGCTCCGGCGGCAGAACGAGTAATGCTTACTTTGACTTGAGTGCTGACGGTATCATCAATGGAATGATTATATCAATATCGGCACGGCGGCCGACGCCGATTTGGGTGGCGCCAAGTTCCGTCATGGTAGAAGGGATCAGCCCGGCGCCGACGCTTGTGGAAGTCGAAGAGAATATAGATCGGCTATATTTCCCGGATAATCGTGAAGATGAAGGTTTGAGCCAGCTTGGTACCCAGGGCTATGGTGTACCGATTCTTTACTGGCGTGAACTGGACTGGCAATAATATAAAGCAATAATCGAACACGAGGAGGTTTTTTACATGTGGTATCTTGGTAAGAAAATGATAATTCCTGCTGTTAGTTTGTGCTTTATATCATTGCTCTTCTGCCTTCCGGTTCATGGGGAACCAACGTATGATGTTCATAATGATCTGATCGCCCATGGCGCCCTTAAGTATAGCGGTGTGATCAACCAGCTTCACCAACAGCAAAGTGGAGAAGGTGATATCATTATTGACGACAAGGTGTATCAGCTCAGCAGCGACTGTATTTTACGAAACCAGAGTGGCAGGCTCATCGGCATTACCAGTTTTGCCGAAGGAATGAGTGTCAACTTCTATGTCCTTGATGAAACAATGATCACCAAAATGTGGCAGGTAGCTCAGGACAGTGATAGTGGTACTGATAATTCCGCTGGAGAAATAGAAATAGATAGCAGCACTCTACCGGAAAATGAGATACGCCTAGAAAATGGCACCTGGACAAACTAATCAATTGCGTATTAATGACGGGAAGAAAAATTGATGAAACAAAATAAATCTTCCAGGGAAGATGGGTTTACCCTGATCGAAGTAATGCTAACCGTGGCGATTGTAGGCCTCCTTGCTGCCATTGCCGTGCCTAACATGATTGGTTGGAGGGCGGAACGGCAAATGCAGGGAGCTGCCAGGGTCTTTTACTCTGATCTGCAGGTTGCCCGCAATATAGCAATAAGGGAGGCAGAGACGGTATCAGTGCTCATTAACGGTGCGACCGGGGATTATCAGATATTCCTCGATACCAATCAGGATTATACGCTTGATCCAGGGGAAGAAGTCAAAAAGTCTGTAACAATGGTGCAAACGGTCGGTGTACAAAACATAACTCTAGCGGGTAATAGGGTCCAATTTAACGCAAGAGGTATGGCAGATGTTGGCCCTGGTGCAGATAGTCTTGAATTTGTCAGCTCACGGGGAGATCTGGTAACAATATTTCTAAATCCTCTTGGCCGTTTGTCGCTCCAGCAATAGATTGAGAATATAGTTTTTTAACTAGATTCAATGGCCCTGGTGTAAATAACCTGGGCCATTTTTTGTGGCCATTTTTTGTTGATACACTGAGAATATATCAAGATAATGTTGTCAGGATAACTTTTTTAAGGAGGTATACAGCAAAAGAAGACCCATAAAAGCCATGTAAGAGACGTGTCAGATTGAACCTTTAAAATGACTGAAAATATCACGTTCATTTTAAGGAGGCGATTATGGGTACAAGAGGGTTCTCTCTGGTTGAAGTAGTTACGGTTTTATGCATCATCTCTATCGGGACGCTTGTTGCTGCACCGCCACTTCTCAATTGGAAAAGAAATGCCGAAATAAGAGGTGCGGCTGCAAAGCTTACGACAAACCTGCAGCTGGCGCGTACTTATGCTCTTATTAATCAGGAGTATGTGGTTATACGATTTGGAGCGATAGGATACCAGATATTTGTGGATAACGGCGATGGTGGCGCAAACCCGGGAGACTGGCTGCGCTCAGGAGAAGAAGAGCTGTTGCACCTTGAAGGTGAGATGGCCGGTGTTGAGCTTTCGACTTCCTTTCCGTATAATAAATTCCGTTTCAAGGGATTTGGCCGTAATCAGCCTGGAACAGTGACACTGAGCAGCAGTAATGGTCGAGTGATAAGGATAGTTGTTAATGTCCTCGGGCGGGTGCGTGCTGAATTTGACTGAAAACACGAGCAAATCTTTCTCTTGATTCTTTCGTGCGTATTAGGAACAGTAACTATCAGGACAATTTCCTACGAGACAACCACAAAGCCGATACTGGTTATTGCATCTTTTATAACCTTTTGGTCAACTTCTCCATCATAGGTGGCTTCTTTATTCTCGAGATCTACCTGGACATTTCTGATGCCATCAATCTCTTCAAGCGCTTTCTTTGTTGATGCAACACAGTGCTGGCAGCTCATGCCGTTAATTTTGACTGTAGCCATTGTCTTCTCCTCTATCTCCCTTATGTTATTGGTGAATAGCAAAACATCATGCCACAATGTAATATTGTTAACGGTAATGGTTATACCCCATATGGTCAAGTCGCCCATAGAAGGCAGATGATATGAGTATTGAAGAAAAGAGATTTACGGTATCAGGAATGCACTGCGCCGCCTGCTCGAGCAGAATAGAGCGGGTGATTGGTTCGCAACCAGGAGTTGAACTGGCAGCAGTCAACCTTGCTGCCGAGAACATGATCTGCCGGTTCGACAGCGATGCTGTCTCTGTTGATGAAATTGTTGAGCGGGTTGCCGGGCTCGGCTTTGGGCTCAAGGAAGATGCCAGCAATGAAATAGCAATTGAGTTCAATATTTCGGGAATGCACTGCGCCTCCTGTTCCACCCGAATTGAGAAAGTGGTAGGAGGGTTAGAGGGAGTTATTTCAGCAGATGTAAACCTGGCGACCGAGAAGGCACAGGTCTGTTATGACAACGTTTCGACAACCCCGCGTCAGATTCGTGAAGCTATAGAAAACCTCGGTTTTTCTGCAGCAAGGGCGTCTGGCAGTTCTGATGAATTCAGCAAAAAGCGGTTGGAGTCACAACAGCGACTTGCCCAGATGAAACAACGTCTGATGGTAATGCTTTTTTTTGCTGCAATCCTCCTGTATGTATCCATGGGGGAGATGATCGGGCTGCCGCTGCCGTCATTTCTTGTCCCCCAGGATCACCCGTTTCTCTTTGGATTTTTACAGTTCTGCCTTGTCCTGCCCATCATCTACTTCGGCAGAAATTTTTATCTCAATGGTTTTCCGGCCCTTTTTCGAAGAGCCCCCAACATGGACTCATTGATCGCGGTCGGCACCGGGGCGGCCTTTGTCTACTCAACCTGGGGGCTGATCTGTATTGCAGCAGGAATTAATCCGCAATCGTGGGTTATGAATCTTTATTTTGAGTCGACCGGTATTCTTGTTGCACTCGTTTCACTCGGCAAATATCTCGAAAATCGTTCCAAATCGCACACCTCCGATGCAATTTCCCAATTGATTCAGTTGCAGCCGGATACTGCCTGTTTGGTTGAAGGCGACAAACAGCAGATCATTCCAACCGATGAAATAGAGGTCGGAGACATCCTGCTGGTCAAACAGGGTGAGCGAATACCGGTCGATGGCATTGTCGCCAAAGGGACGAGTACCATAGACGAGGCAATGCTGACCGGAGAGAGCCTTCCGGTTGACAAGAACGAGGGTGATAAGGTTTATGGCGGAACGTTTGCAATCAGCGGGTTGTTGCAGATAGAGACTACCCAGACCGGAGAAGACACGGTACTTTCCCGAATTGTAAAAATGGTCCAGGATGCTCAGGGGTCAAAAGCACCGATTGCCTCACTTGCCGACCGAATTAGTTATTACTTTGTACCGGTGGTCATGGTAATCGCACTGTTGACCGGGATTAGCTGGTATCTCATCGGTGATGCAGGGTTTTCACTTTCCCTGAAATTTTTTATTTCAGTCCTGGTAATTGCCTGCCCGTGTGCAATGGGATTGGCGACGCCGACCTCCATTATGGTTGGTACCGGCAGGGGAGCACAATTGGGCATTTTGATCAAGAGTGGTGAAGCATTGCAGCGATCCGAACAGATAGATACTATTGTTTTTGACAAGACCGGAACATTGACCGCGGGAACGCCTGAGGTAACTGACTATCTTTGTCTTACAGAAAATGAGACTGAACAGGAGATTCTCTGTCTGGCGGCTTCTGCTGAGCGTGCCTCTGAACATCCGCTTGGTGAGGCGATCGTCAGATTTGCTGAAAAGAACGGCTGCCAGTTAACCCAGCCTGACCATCTCACCGCTGTCGATGGTGCCGGTATCATGGTCGTAATTGACAACCGGAAGGTGATGGTTGGTAATAAAAGAATGCTCGACCAGAATGAGATCTCAATACCCGCTGTTGCCCAGCAGTCCGATACTCTTTCCCATGCGGGCAAGACCCTGCTCTATGTTGCCATTGACCGGGAATGTGTTGGTCTGCTGGCAATCGCTGACCAGCTAAGGCCGGAAGCTTGCGACTCAATAGCCGCATTGAAGGACAAAGGCTATCAACTGGTGATGCTGACCGGTGATCATCCTGATACTGCCCGGGTAATCGCTGAAAAGGCAGGAATAGCTGAAGTGATTTCACAGGTGATGCCTGATGAAAAGCAAGACAGGATCAGCACGCTGCAGGATCAGGGCAGGGTCGTGGCAATGGTGGGAGACGGAATCAACGATGCACCGGCACTTGCCCAGGCAGATGTGGGAATCGCCATGGGCAGCGGAACAGATATAGCCATAGAATCTGGTGATATCGTTATTGTCAACGGTAAACTGGGCAAGGTGATGAGCGCCTTGAGTCTCTCCAGGGCAGTGATGAAAAATATCAGGCAGAACCTCTTCTGGGCATTTATTTACAATATTATCGGAATACCGATAGCAGCAGGGTTGTTGGTCCTTTTTGGCGGTCCCGGATTAAATCCGATGTTTGCGGGGGCTGCAATGGCCGCAAGTTCGGTCTCTGTTGTCAGTAACGCCCTGCGTCTGCGTTTTTTTAATGGCTAGTCTGTCGTTTTTACCTAAGCTTTTTAACTTGACATTTTCTCCAACAACTATATATATAATCGTTCGTAAATGAATCACGGTTCAGAATGTCAGGTTCATTTTCTGATACGTAACGTATTCACGTAAGTTGCCGTTTATCTTGTATAAACGGCTCTATTTTGTCAAATACATTAAAAGAGGATCAATTATGTCAAAATTAGTTGCACCCCACGGTGGAAAAGGTTTGGTATGTGCCTTACTCGAAGGCGCTGAGCGTGATGCAGAACTGAAAAAAGCCGAAGGCCTGAAGCAGATCGAGATTTCTGCCCGCGCAAAAGGCGACCTGATCATGATGGGTATTGGTGGTTTCAGCCCGCTGACCGGTTTCATGACCAAGGCTGACTGGAAAGGCGTCTGTGATAATTTCCAGATGGCAGATGGCACCTTCTGGCCTGTACCAATAACTCTCGACGTATCCGCTGATGATGCAGCAGGAATCTCCGAAGGCGACGAAATTGCTCTCGTCAGAAATGGTGTTACTTTTGCCACCATGAAGATTGAAGAAAAATACGAGATGACCGATGCCGACAAAAAATGGGAATGTGAAAAAGTTTTCATGGGCGAAGGCGAAGAGTCTGTTGACGGCAAATTCTGGGAGATCGCACCCGAGGATCATCCCGGCGTTATCATGGTAATGGCTCAGAAAGATTTCAACCTTGCCGGTCCTGTGAAAGTTCTTTCTGAAGGCGAGTATCCCGAAGAGTATCCGGGTATCTACCTGAAGCCTGCTGAGACCCGTGCAATGTTTGACGAACGCGGATGGGCCAATGTTGCTGCCCTGCAGCTGCGTAACCCGATGCATCGTTCGCATGAGTATCTTGCCAAGATCGCAGTAGAGGTATGTGATGGTGTCCTGATTCACTCCCTGATTGGAAACCTGAAGCCTGGTGATATTCCTGCAAAGGTTCGTATCAAGGCAATCGATATCCTTATCGAGAACTACTTTGTCAAAGAGAACGTATACAGCGCCGGTTATCCGCTTGACATGCGTTATGCTGGTCCTCGCGAAGGTCTGCTGCATGCCACCTTCCGCCAGAACTACGGTGTTAACAACATGCTGATCGGTCGTGATCACGCTGGTGTTGGTGATTTCTATGGTCTGTTTGAAGCACAGGATATTTTTGATCGCATCCCCGTTACCGGTGACGACGCAAAAGACCTGCTCTGCCGGCCGATGAAGATCGACTGGACCTTCTACTGTTACGAGTGCGACGGAATGGCATCATTGCGTACCTGTAATCATGACAAGGAATCCCGCGTCATCCTTTCCGGAACAAAACTCCGTAAAGCACTTTCTGACGGTGCAGAGGTTGTTGATCACTTCGGTCGTGATGAAGTTCTCACCCATCTTCGTGCATACTATGAAGGTCTTACCGAGAAAGTTGAAGTCAAAATGCAGGGTGCTGCCTCTGGTGACTCCATGTAATTAAGACGACACTTCGGTCTTTGAATGGAGATACCGCCTTTATGGTGGTATCTCCATTTTTTTTGTTTTATATAGGATTCATGATATTTACACAGCGGAGGAGATAGAGTGCGTATTTTACAGGTTGGCCTTGACGACCGAAGTTACCCGATCATGATCGAATCAGGCTGTCTTGCCCGGGTGGCCGAAGATCTTGTGAGCCACTACAAGGCGAGCCGTTACTGCATAATCGCAGATGATACCGTTGCAGAACTATATGGTACCGATCTTCTGGCTGAGATAAAAATCATGGATTGACCTGTGATCTGCTTTCCTTTCCCCATGGCGAAGCCAATAAAAATCTCGACACCATTGCTCAGCTGCTGAGCAGCAGTGCTCAACTGGGGCTTGATCGCAAGAGTATGATAATTGCTCTGGGTGGGGGTGTTACAGGTGATGTCGCCGGATTTCTCGCTTCGGCCTATATGCGTGGTATTCCGTTCATCCAGATTCCAACAACCCTGCTGGCCCAGGTTGACAGTTCGGTAGGAGGTAAGACAGGCGTTGATATCCCGGAAGGTAAAAATCTGGTTGGAACATTCTATCAACCGAAAGCAGTATATATCGATACGGATGTCTTAAAGACACTTCCTGAAGAACAGTTTCTCAGTGGTATGGCTGAAGTGATAAAACATGGTTTTATCAGGGACAATGATTTTTTGCTGTTTCTTGCCGAAAAGCAGCAGCAGCTGATGTCCCTGGAAAATGATACGCTGGTGGAGACAATCTATACCAACTGCCGCATCAAAGCAGAAGTGGTGTCTGAAGACGAAAGGGAATCCAATGTCAGGCGTATTCTGAATTTCGGTCACACAATCGGTCATGCCGTCGAAGCTGCATCCAAATTTTCCATATCTCATGGTTTTGCTGTGGCAATCGGCATGGTTGCAATCTGCAGGATCGGGGTCATGAAATCATTGATATCACAAACAACAGCCGACACGTATATTCAATTAATCAAGCAATATGGGCTCCCCACGGAAATTCCCGAAGACCTTGACCGAAAGGCAATTAAATCATATTTTAGTACCGATAAAAAAAGCGTGGGTGGAAAAATATCCTTCGTTTTACCCCAAGAGGGTGGTGGTGTCACCATCTCTGAGGATGTATCTGAAGCCCACATTAACGCCGTATTGGATTTTCAAGATAAATAAAAACGATAGTACCAGAAGGATGTAACAATGCCGATTTACGAGTTTTTTTGTGCTGATTGCAACATGATATTTAATTTTTTTTCACGCAGGGTGGATACCGAGACAAAGCCTGATTGTCCACACTGCCAAAAGAAAGAACTCGATCGACAGGTTTCCATGTTTGCAACAATCGGTAACGCCACAGAAGAGGCAGATCAATTTGCCGGTCTCGATGAATCGAAAATGGAGCAGGCCCTTGACTCGCTGATGAGAGAGTCAGAGGGGATCAATGAAGATGATCCCAAACAGATGGCGACGCTGATGCGAAAATTTACCGAGAGAACCGGTATCAATCTCGGTGATTCTATGGAAGAGGCCATCTCCAGGATGGAGAAAGGCGAAGATCCGGATGAGATTGAAAAGGAGATGGGCGACCTGCTTGGCGATGAAGATGACTTTTCTTTTGACACCATCAAGAAAAAGGTGATGGGCCGGCCGACACCACCGGTTCATGACGAGACGCTGTATGAGTTAAAACCCAACGATCCGAAATAAAAGAGGCAGGTCTCGCGACACTACCTCTCATGTTGCGGTTGATTGATGCTTAACATCTTATCATCTAGTGCATCGTCCCCGAACTGCCGTCATCAAAAAAATGGGGTTTGCTGTGGAATTGTTCTTTTCTGGCAATGATTTCAACGGCTTCCTGTTCTGTGATACCGAGAGACCGGGCGATCTCTTTTACATCGTAGCACGGTTGACCGTCGTGAGTATAATTTCTTACCTGTAACTCCGGGAATGTATTGTTGGTTGCATGACTGGAGGCCTTCAACAGCATGTCGACAATTTCAGGAGGGCCATAGAGCAGCAGCCATTCCACAGCCTCTGCCCAAAGCTTTGAATCGACAGTCTTGTTCTGCAGAACTGTCATAGCAGTGTCAAGGTCCCAGTGATCTCTAAAATCCATATGTTATCCTATTAATTTTTTTACTGTTGTTCCAAAACTCTCTGTAATATAATATGATATTAATACAGAGTAATCGATAAGAATCGAGACCCGAACAGTCAAGATATTTGCGTAAAGAAAAGTGCAGGACTGGGTGCACGCACGTGTGGGGTAGCCTGAATGAATAGATTTAGTGGTGGTATTTTTCTTGAAAACATCGAGTGGTTTGATGAGTCTGGTAAAGAACTCGTCCACCGGCTCCCTGAATCCGGTTCTGGTGAAATAAAATATGGCGCCCAGCTAACCGTACGCGAGAGCCAGGCCGCCGTTTTATTTTATAAGGGAAAGGCCCGGGATGCATTTGGGCCGGGTCGGCATACACTGAAGACCGGAAATTTACCGATTTTGACCAAAATCCTCTCTATTCCGTGGCGTGGTGACAGCCCGCTCCGGGCAGAAGTATATCTGGCTAATCTCAAATATTTTACCAACCTTAAATGGGGGACGATGAACCCTGTTGCTTTCAGGGATCAAGAGCTTGGGCTCATCAGGATCAGGGCTCACGGTATCTATAATCTCCAGGTTGTCCAGCCGGTACTCTTTATCAACTCGCTGGTTGGTACCATGGGCAAAATTTCCACCGAGGATATCTCGACTTATTTAAAGCGCGTCATCGTTTCCCGACTCAACGATTATCTGGGTGAAGAGCTTGACACGATTCTCAACCTGCCTGGAAAATTTGATGAACTGTCCGTGGAATTGCAGCAGCGGTTGACACTCGATTTTGCCCATTTTGGTCTGCGGTTAAGCCATCTCTATATCACTTCGATTACCCCGCCTGAAGAGGTGCAGAAAGCGATTGATGACCAGACGCGGATGAACGTGATCAAGGATATGGAAAAGTTCGTCAAACTCAAAGCGGCATCAGCCATGGAGAAGGCTGCTGAAAATCAGTCCGAAGCTGGAGCAGGTATGGGAATGGGTATTGGCATGATGATGCCGGCAATGTTCGCTTCTCATGGAGCTGGCACGACTGCAGGATCACAATCTTCGTCAGGTAACAGTCGCACAACAGTGTGCCCCGATTGCCGGAAAAGCATTCAAGCAGATGCACGTTTCTGCCCCGCTTGCGGTCATCAGCAAGTTGTCCTGAGTCAATGTTTCAGCTGTGGTAAAAATCTTTCCCCCAACGCACGTTTCTGCTCGAATTGTGGTATTCCAACAGAGCAGAGGCCAAAATCAGCTGTCTGCGGGAAGTGCAATACAGAAAATATGCCCGGCTCAACCTTTTGTAATCAATGTGGTGAAAAACTAGGGTAAATCAATGGATCTTCTCATCAGCCATCCCTGTCCGTCATGCGGCGGCCCGGTAGAAATGAAAGAAGCAGACAGGTTAACCACCTGTGTTTTCTGTGATGTACAGAATTACATGGTTAACGATGGACTTCTCCGCTATGTTCTGCCGGACCAGATACCGGAACATATCGATCCCGAGAAGGTCTATTATTTTCCGTTTCTTCGATTTAAAGGCAACATGTTCACCTGTCAGGGGCTGAAATTAGAAACGAAAGTTCTTGATACTACCCACCGTGGAGTTGAAACGGATCTTTTACCCTTATCTCTTGGTTTACGACCGCAGGCGATGAAGGTTACGCTTGTCAACAAGAATCACACAGGATGGTTTATTCGCCGCAAGGACACTGCCGTCAAAGTTTTACAGCGGGCTTCGCTGGTAGAGGATACCATTTCCGAGCTTAATGAACAGGCCCTGAACCACCGGGCTTTTATCGGCGAGTCGGTCAGCTGTATCTACCTGCCGCTCTATATCGAAAACGGTATGGTTTACGATGGAGTTTTGACTCGTAAATTAGGTATGGCGGAATCCTGGCTAACGGACAAAAAAGCTGCCGTACGATATCAGAAAGAGTGGGAACCCCACTTTCTTGCAACCATCTGTCCGCAATGTGGTGCCACCATGAAAGGAGAGCACGATAGTCTCATAATGAACTGCTATAATTGTGATTCGTGCTGGGCCGAGAAAAACGGGAAATTTGTCCCGGTTCCCTATACGCTGATTGCCCCTGAAGCGCAGGGGGCGGTACAGCTCCCGTTCTGGCGCATTTCCGTGTCAACGACAGGTATAAAGATGCAGACCGTCGCCGATTTTCTCAGGGCAACCAATCAGCCGGTGGTGGTGAACTGGGAACATGAAGAGCGAGATCTGGAATTCTGGGTTCCTGCCATGAAACTGAGGCCAAAGATTTTTCTGAAACTGGCCAAAAGCGCGACGCTTTCCCAGTTGAAATTCCCCTCTGGAGAGAAAAAATTACAGCGGCCCATCTATCCTGTAACACTGCCTTTAAAAGAAGCTGTTCAGGCTCTCAAGAGCATTGTCGCAGAAGCGACGGTAAATAAGAAGGATGTTCTGCCGCAATTGCCCGCGCTTTCATTTGAGATCAAGAGAACCTCGCTTGTCTTACTGCCTTTTGAAGATACCGGGCATGATCTGGTCCAGCAGCACTCATTGCTGGCAGTTGCCTCATCAGTTGTTCACTCCGGTAGAAAACTCTAGCCTCCGGAGATTGCGTTCATGAGTTCAGGGAAAGAGCATGAACGTTTCATGGCAGCAGCGCTTGACCAGGCGGCCAGGGCCGCTCGATACTGGTGAATTTCCGGTTGGCTGCGTACTGGTCTGCCGAGACCAGATCGTGGCCAAGGGGTTCAGGAAAAACAGTACCAGTAATCATAATGAAATCGATCATGCAGAAATTGTTGCATTACGTGATCTTATCGGGCGACAGGTGGTCTCTGATCTGTCCGAGGTCATACTCTATTCGACGATGGAACCCTGCCTGATGTGTTTTTCCACCTTGATCCTCAGCGGTGTAAGAACAATTGTATACGGGTATGAAGATGCAATGGGTGGTGGAACGCGGTTGAAACTTGATCAATTGCCTCCCCTCTACTCCACTATGGAGGTTACTGTCATACCCCATGTCATGAGAGAACGGTGCCTTGAACTGTTCAAAGTTTTTTTCAGTGACCAGGATAACCTTTACTGGAAAGATTCTCTTCTTGCTCAATACACCCTGCAGCAGTAACATTTCTCTCGATAGTATCTATACCTTTTCTACTCACGAGTTTAAGAAACGATGAACAAACGACCCCAAACCGTTGGATTCAAGGCGGGTGAAAGAAATGTATTTCTCCATATTCTCACCGCCTGCAATCTTTCCTGCAGCCATTGCTACATTAATACCGGGCAGCATGGTGCCAATATGCTTGAAAGGCAGCAGATGGAAGCGTGGATACGCCTTTTTTCAGATACCGAGAAGCGGACCAACATCATATTTCTTGGTGGTGAGCCGACCATGCACCCCGATCTGGTTCATGGTCTCAAGGTTGCGCGTCAGTGCGGTTATGATATTACCGTGGATACCAACGGCTACCTGTTTAACGACTTTTTGGATCGCGTGTCAGCGGATTCTCTCGATTTTCTAAGTTTCAGCCTTGATGGCCCCGACCCGGAAGTCAACGATCCCATCCGGGGAAAAGGGGTTTTTGAAACCTGTACTGGAAATTTGAAGAAGGCGGTTGCTTTGGGTTTTAACACCAGCCTTATCTATACGGTCAGCAGTAGGAATATTGATCATCTGCAGAGGATGGTCCCGCTGGTTGCAGCGCTTGGTATTAAAAAATTTTTCATCCAGGTGATCGGGTTGCGCGGCAAGTCGGCACCCCAGCGTGACAGTGCTAATACAGCAGCGATTCAGGTAGACCCGGACAGGTGGCTGGAAGTGGTTCCCGAAGTTGCCGCCAAGGTAGCAGAATCGGGCATTGAAGTTGTCTATCCCAAGGTGTTTCTGGACAATGATGAACCGTTTGAATGTGCGGGCAATGTTGCCGAGAATTTCTTTGTCTTTCCAAACGGTCGCGTTTATCAATGCCCGCTCTGTGAAGATTACCCGGTTCATTCGTTTGAAATAAGAGAAAACAGACTGGTACGAAGAGATGGTCTGACGGAAGAGAACTTTTTTAGCCTGGATATTGCCGAGGGGTGTGTGATGAACAAACTACTGCAACCCGAAACAATCAGCTATGACAGGGACGGGGTTCCTCGTCACCGTATTTCCTGTTGCCTTTTAAAGCAAAGAATCTAGAAAACTGCCTTGGTGTGTTCTTTCAGGAAGTTTCTTCTTCCGCAGTTTTTTTATCTTTTCGACAGAACAGGGCGGTAAGAAAGATACCTGCTTCATAGAGACCGAAAAGAGGGAAGGCAAGCAGACCCGTTGCCATGAAATCTCCTGCTGAAAGAAGAAAGGCCAGCATGACAATGGCAGCGTAGAAATAGAGTCGCTTATCCCTGAAATACTGCGCTTTAACGATACCGGCTTTGCCTGACATGACCATGAGAAAGGGGATTTGAAAGGATAGGCCAAAGGCCATAACAGTCCTGGCAACAAAGGTCAGGTAGAGACCGAGCTTGGGTAGCGGTTCCAGTCCAGGGTGGGCGTAACTCATGAAATAGGTCAGCATTTTGGGCAGAACACTGAAAAGGGCAAAAGCCGCCCCTGACAGGAAGAGGATGCTTGACCAGAAAACGACCGTTACGGCAAGTTTCTTTTCATGGTCATGAAGCCCGGGGGCAATAAAATTCCATAGCTGGTAGAGCAGAACCGGAAAGGAAGCGATAATACCGACGAGAAGTGCCAGTTTGATATAAGCAAGAAACGCCTCTGGCAGATTCGTATATACGAGCCTGTAAACCATCGGGCTGGCATCAAACAACGGTTTGATGAAAAACAGCGCGATCTGTTCAGAAAAAAAATAGGCGACAACAGTACAGAGCACTATCGAAATAAAAACCTTAACCAGCCGTTTTCGTAGTTCATCATGATGCGGCCGGAAGAAGGCCAGACTTCGTTCAAGTGTTGACATGGCTTATCAGGAAGCTGGCGAACTGCTGTCTTTGCTGGACGGTTCATCCTGCGACTGGGGCTCGGGGGGCTCGGGAGTCTCCACTGTGTCAGTTTGGTGCGTCTCTTTCGGTTCTTTTGTGTCTGTTACTGTTTCTTCCTCGGCTAGATCCAGTGCCGCTAGAGATTCTTTGTCTTTTTCGCTGAGGAGTTCGCTTTCGATAATTGTATTGTCTCCGTCCGTGCTGAGTGGGTTTACCCCTTCATCCGGCAGAATACCTTTCCACTCTTCGATGACAGGATCACCAAGTTTCTCTTTCAGGGACTTTGCCGCCTCTTCCAGCTCAGGTTTGACCGAGTCAAACGGGTTTTCATCGGCAAGATTTTCTTTCAGAGATGATACGGTTTTTTTCAGTTCGAGCACACCCTTGGCAACTGAGCGTGCAAGTTCGGGAAGCTTGTCCGGGCCGACGACGATAAGCGCCAGCGCCAGTATCAAGATCATTTCAGGTAAACCAATACCAAACATAATTTCCTCAAAATACAGTGCGCGTGACAACTGTAGAATGTTAAAGATTAACGGCCATTCAACCAGGTATGTGCTAAAAAAACCAAAGGAGTGTGTATATTCCGGTAATTGACCGTAGAGTGAAAAATGTACCAAACTGAAAGGCAGAAATCGACATCTATTTAAATATAATTCAAAACGTGGTGTGAACCGGTTTGGGCTGACACCAGCTGAAAAAATCAACTCTGCGATATAACGGTATAGTATCAGAAGTAAAATTGATAAATTTTGTATGATTGACTTTGGTGAGATACTTGACTATAATTACAAGGTTTGACCTCAGGCTTTTTGGGCCAGCTGTAAAGAAGTGACCGTGCAGCGATCGGGAGGTCTTTAATTTTGACCATATCAGGAGAGGATAGATGTCAAGTGTTGTCATCGTTGGCACTCAATGGGGTGATGAGGGAAAAGGTAAAATTGTCGATTTGCTTACCCGGTATGCTGATTGTGTTGTCAGGTTTCAGGGGGGCAATAATGCAGGTCATACCCTGGTGGTAGGTGGAAAACAGTTTATCTTTCATATCATTCCCTCCGGTATCCTTTACAGCGACAAGAAATGTATGATCGGCAATGGCGTGATCATTGATCCAGCCGTTCTCCTGCACGAAATTGACGAGTTAAATGAAAAAGGTCTGCCGGTTACCCCCGAGAGAATGCTGATCAGTGAAAACGCCCACCTGATCATGGAGTACCACAAGAATATTGATATGGCCCAGGAAGCGGCACTGTCACAAGATAAGAAAATCGGTACAACCGGCCGTGGTATTGGGCCTTGTTATGTTGATAAGGTCGGCAGGGTCGGTATTAAAATCGGTGATCTCCTTGATGAAGGTCTGCTCAGGGACAAGGTACAGGCCGGAATAGATGAAAAAAACTTTCTTCTGACAAAAAAATTTGGGGTGGAGCCGCTGTCATTTGATACTGTCTATAATCAATTGCTCGAATACGCAGAGCAGCTGGTTCCGTTTATCGGCAATGTTTCTGTGGAACTTGACGAGGCACGTAAATCGGGAAAGAACATATTATTTGAAGGTGCCCAGGGAACTCAGCTCGATATCGACCATGGTACCTATCCATTTGTAACGTCTTCCAATACGGTCGCAGGTAATGCCTGCAACGGCAGTGGTTTTGGTCCCACACACATAGATTCTGTCGTGGGAATCCTGAAAGCCTATACAACCCGAGTCGGGGAAGGCCCCTTTCCAACCGAATTGTTTGATGCCACCGGCAAACAACTGCAGAAAAAAGGCGGCGAATTTGGTGCGACCACTGGTCGGAAACGACGTTGCGGCTGGCTTGACGGCGTGGTGGCCAATGATGCTGTGCGACTGAACGGTATTACTGATCTCGCCCTTACCAAACTCGATGTACTCAGTGGTCAGCAGACCATAAAAATGGCTACTTCATATGATTTAAATGGTAAGAAACGACACGCCATGCCAGCCAATATCAAAGACGCTGCTGCCGTCACTCCCGTCTATGAAGACCTGCACGGCTGGGAGTCGGAGATAGATCATATCCGTGATTTTGATCAATTGCCCCAGGAGGCGAAAGATTACATCAGGCGGATCGAAGATTTTACCGGTGTTCCAGCTTCAATTGTTTCGGTTGGCCCGGACCGGGAAGAAACATTGTTGCTGAATAATCCGTTTGAAACAGAATAAAATCAGTAAAACGATTGGCTACAATATAATCGTAAGCATTTAGAATCAATGAGGATTAAATGGCTAGAATTACAGTAGAAGATTGTTTGGAACAGGTAGGAGATGATAACCGATTTAATCTGATTCACCTTGCCGTGAAGCGAATCAAGCAGCACCGCCAGGGAGAACCCTATCTTGCGGAAGGAAAAAACAAAGAAGTGGTGATGACATTGAGGGAAATCGCCTCCTCTCAGGTCACTTTCGAAAATATTGATGAATTACCAGACACCTCCGGTGACGAAACAGAAGAATCGATAGAGCAGGAAGCAGGAGTAGAAGCATAGCGCTTCCCAAGACGATCTTATGGCACGCGACTATTACGAAATTCTCGGTATTGGAAGAAATGCCGGTGCTGACGAAATCAAGAAGGGCTACCGTAAACTTGCGATGAAGTACCATCCGGACCGAAATCCCGGGGATACGGAAGCGGAGAATGCCTTCAAGGAGTGCACTGAGGCGTACGAGGTCCTGAGTGATGATCAGAAAAGACAAATCTATGACACCTATGGTCATGATGGCCTGAAAAATAGTGGCTATCGTGGTCCAGGAAATTTTGAAGATGTCTTTTCCAGTTTTGGTGATATTTTTGGAGATCTTTTTGGCTTCAGCTCGGGACGTTCACCGTCACGCAGAAATGGCCCGGTAGCCGGCAACGATCTCCGTTACGATATTACCATCTCCTTTATGGAAGCGGTTCACGGAACCAGCAACGAGGTGGAACTGACCAGGCGGGATACCTGCTGGACCTGTGAGGGGTCCGGCTGTCGACCCGGGTATCAGAAAGAGACCTGCTCAAGCTGCAACGGCAGGGGCCAGGTTATTCGTTCCCAGGGGTTTTTCCAGGTCAGCTCAACCTGTCCTCAATGCCATGGAGAAGGGCAGATTGTCACCCATCCCTGTGACGATTGCGGTGGCTCGGGTTTAGTGGCGCAAACAAAGAAAGTATCGATCAAAATCCCTGCCGGTGTTGACACCGGTGCAAGAATGCGATTGAAAGGTGAAGGCGAGGGCGGTCGCAGAGGTGGGCCGTCTGGCGATCTTTATGTCGTGATTGATGTCGAACCCCATGAGTTCTTTCAAAGAGAAGGAGATACCATATATTGTCGATTCCCGATATCGATGGTGGATGCCGCTCTGGGTGTGAAAACGGAAGTTGTAACCATTCATGGCAAGAAAAAACTTACTATTCCTGAAGGTTCCCAGTCAGGTGAGATTTTCACGCTGCGGGGAGAGGGTGTAGTAAATTTGAGAGGCAGGGGAAGAGGCGATATGGTTGTTGAACTCAAAGTCCTCACCCCTACCAACCTGTGCGAGGAACAGAAAAAAGTACTCAGGGATTTTGACACCCTTTGTGAGGAAAAAGGCCAGAAAGACGAGCACGAAGGTTTTTTCGCAAAACTGGTCAATGAAGTGATAGGTAAAACCAGCTCTTAATCAGGAAAACTATGGCAGAAAAACAGCAGTCCCCGCTTACCCATTTTGATTCGGATGGCAATGCCGTGATGGTCGATGTTGGCAAAAAGCTGGAAACAGAACGGGTCGCCCATGCAGCAGGCGCGATAACCATGAGCAGGGAAGCGTTTGACCTGGTAAAACGAGGTTCCATAAAAAAGGGAGACGTGCTCGGCGTTGCCCGGATCGCAGGGATCATGGCGGCAAAAAAGGTGGATAGCCTGATACCGCTGACCCATCCGTTAATGATTACGAAAGTAACGGTTGATTTTGAGTTGATAGAGGAAAAGAGTATAATTGAAATACATGCAACTGTAGGTATATCCGGTAAAACAGGGGTTGAAATGGAAGCACTCACCGCTGTCTCCATTGCCGCCTTGACCATATACGATATGTGTAAAGCTGTTGATAAAACAATGGTAATTGATAATATACGTTTACTGAAGAAGACTGGTGGAAAGAGTGGTACCTTTACTCGACCAGGTTGACCAGGATGCCTGGGGATAGTTTCCCTTGATTAATAGTGTGAAGGAGATACCGGATGGAGAAGGATATACTGGAAAAATTCAAAAAGCAGCTCGAGGACAAGCGTAACGACATAATCAGTGAGGCAGACAAAACGCTCGCTGAGATGACCGATCAGAACAACAACATTCCTGACCCTAATGACAGAGCTACAATAGAATCAGATCGTAGTTTCGAACTGAGAATCAGGGACCGGGAAAGAAAACTGCTCGGCAAGATTGAAGAAGCGCTTAGTCGGATCGATGATGGTGAATATGGAATCTGTGAAGGCTGCGGGGACGACATCAATATAAAGCGACTGGAGGCCAGACCTGTCACAACGCTCTGTATCGATTGTAAAACACTCCAGGAGCAGAAGGAAAAGTCTCAGGGGCAATAACTGAATGCCTGAGCTTCGAAAAGACCCCGTCCTTGGCCGCTGGATCATTATTTCCAAGGAACGGCAGAAACGACCGACAGATTTTTTTGTCGACGAACCGGCAGTACTCGGTGGGTTTTGCCCGCTCTGCTCCGGGAATGAAAGCTCCACTCCATCAGAGGTTTTAGCCTTTCGCTCCAACCCGGAAGCCACCGCAAATAACCCCGACTGGCAGGTGCGGGTTGTTCCAAACAAATATCCCGCCCTGAGAATAGAAGGAGAACTGGGAAAAGAGGGTGAAGGTCTCTATGATCGAATGAATGGCATCGGCGCACACGAGGTAATCATAGAGTGCCCCGGCCATGAGAATCTTTTATGGGATCTACCGGTCGACCATGTCAGTCTTGTTTTCAAGGCGTACAGGGATCGGTTGAAAGATCTTGAAAAGGATTCACGGTTTCGATACGTGATGATTTTCAAAAACCATGGAAAGGCAGCCGGCGCGTCCCTCGAACACTCTCACTCCCAACTTATTGCCCTGCCTGTTTTACCCAGGATGATTGTCTCAGAACTGTCAGGGGCAAAATCATACTATCGCTACAAGGATAGATGTATCTTCTGTGACATTATCAGGCAGGAAACCCAGCAAAACGTCCGGGTCGTCTGTCAGAATGACTCATTTATTACCATTGCGCCGTTTGCGCCACGCACCCCTTTTGAGATGTGGGTACTCCCCAAAGAACACGCTTCAGGGTTCTGCTCAATTGATGATCATAAGTTGATCAGTCTTTCCCAGCTTTTTTCAGAGAGTCTTCGCAGGCTGAATCAATGCATTCCAAACGTCCCGTATAATTTTGTACTTCATACCGAGCCGCTCAGGTCCGGGCAACTGGATCATTATCACTGGCATTTCGAAATCGTACCAAAATTGACATCAATAGCTGGGTTTGAGTGGGGTTCCGGGTTTTACATAAACCCATTGCCGCCGGAAGAGTCTGCACAGTATTTACGAGAATCTCTGGATAATTGAAGGGGTGACAGGTGAAAAAGATACTGCTCGTTGATGATGACCAGGCTATTCAGCTTCTCTACCAGGAGGAGTTTAAAGATGAGGGGTATCGTGTTGCATCAGCGTTTAACGGCGATGAAGCACTGGAGCTATTTCGTTCTGACCAGCCGGATCTGGTTATTCTTGATATCCAGATGCCGGGCTTAAACGGAATCGAGGTACTTCGTCAGATGAAAATGATAGATGCTGCCATTCCGATCATTCTAAGCAGTGCATATCATGAATATAAACAAGATCTCGGGGCCTGGGCATCGGATGAGTATGTTGTTAAGTCATCGGACCTGACAGAGTTGAAAAACACGGTTCGCCGTCTTTTAGGCTGATCGCCGCTTTCACACCGTTTTCCGTCTGTCCATCTTCATTACCAGATATTTACAAGAGTTTTTAATGAAAGATATCCAGAGCCAGATTGATCACCGGCGAATCGATATAAAGAAGGTAGGAGTAAAGACCATTACCTACCCGATAACGGTGCTTGATAAGTCTCAGAAGAGCCAGAAAACCATCGCAACCGTCAACATGTATGTGAACCTGCCGCACCATTTCAAGGGTACGCACATGAGTAGGTTTATAGAGATCCTGAACAGGTTTCATGGCCAGGTCGACCTCAAGCGATTTCGTTTAATACTCGAGGAGATGAAAGATAGACTTGATGCTGAAGCGGCCCACATCGAGATAACCTTTCCGTTTTTTCTGCATGACACCGGTGGAGGTGATGAATTTCAGGTGAGAAAGTATGATTGTGCCATGCACTGTCTTCTCGAGGAAGAAGAAGATCTGAGGCTGGATATTCTAGTTCCCGTTGCCCACCCCTTCACCGGTCATTCACTGTCAGGGGACAGTGGGGCTGTCGGATTATGGGGGAACGTCTCTGTAAGTGCTCGGTTTAATAAATTTATGTGGCTCGAGGATCTGATAGGAGTTGTTGAGAAGACCATCAGCAAAGAGTCATCTGAAGGAAATAAAATCAATGCAGCAGAAAAACCGATGGAGTCATTGCTTGAAAGTCTGGTTAACCGATTTGATGAGCTGCTTGAGCTAAAGTGGTATTCGATTACTGTCGAGAATATTTCTCAGGGATACTCACTTTTTGCCACAATATCATCCACGGATACACCGTGATTTCATAATAAATGTTTCACTATAATCAAGAGAATGAGTCACATGAATGATCTACTTTTTGAAATCGGTACGGAGGAAATACCGGCGGGCTTTCTGAACCCCGCCGCCAAGCAGCTTCAGGCACTGTTTGAATCAAAAGCCAAAAAACTCAAATTGCCTTTTGGCTCGGTAAAAACATTTTGTACTCCAAGACGATTGGCGTTGCTCGTTTCCAGCCTTGCAGACAGACAGGAAGACAGTTTGGAAACGTCCCTGGGGCCCTCAAAAAAAGCGGCCTATGATTCTGAGGGGAACCCAACAAAAGCAGCAACCGGCTTTGCCAGGTCCAAAGGTGTTTCCGTGGATCAACTTTCCGTGGTTGAAACAGCCAAAGGGGAATACCTGCAACTGACCAGAGAAGTAAAAGGAGAGCCGAGTTCGTCTCTTCTGCCAGAATTACTCAAAGAGCTGATCCTGGAACTGTCTTTTGCAAAATCCATGAGGTGGGGAAGTTATCAAAACAGTTTTGCCAGGCCCATTCAGTGGCTTGTGGCGTTACTTGGAGATTCAGTTGTCCCTGTTGAGCATGATGGTATTGTTTCCGGTCGCTTCACGCGGGGTCACCGGTTTATGGCTCCGGGTGAAAATGAAATCAGCAGCGCTTCGGCGTATGAAACGGTAATGGACTCTGTTTTTGTCATCGCTGATTTTGAGACAAGAGAGCAGAAGGTGCTGGAGGAGATAAAAAAGGCCGCGGCTGACACCGACTTTTCTGGTGCCGCTGAGGTGGCCATCGATGAGCGTTTACTCCATACCGTTACCAACCTTGTTGAGAAACCGTATGGTGTATGTGGCAGATTTGATGAAAAATTCCTGCAATTACCCGATGAGGTGCTGGTTACCTCAATGAGAGAGCACCAGAAATATTTTCCAGTGGTGAACGGTGAGAAGACCTTGTTATCCGGTTTCGTTGCGGTAAACAATACCGGCGTCAATGACATCGCGCTGACCCGGGAGGGTCACGAGCGTGTCTTGCGAGCGCGCCTCGAAGATGCACTGTTCTTCTTTGATTCGGACAAGAAAAAGCGTCTGGAAGATCGGGTCGAAATGCTCTCAGGCATTATCTTTCAGGCAAAACTTGGCTCAGTGAAGGAAAAAATTGATCGTGTTGTCAAGTTGACCCGATTACTCGGTGATGAACTCGAACCAACGCTTGCAGATAAGGCCTGCAGGGCTGCCAAACTCTGCAAGGCGGATTTGATTACGGATATGGTCGGTGAGTTTCCTTCACTGCAGGGGATAATGGGATGTGCATATGCCCTGCATGACAACGAAGACAGTGAGGTTGCTGAAGCGATCAAACAGCACTACATGCCACTTCGTTCAGGCGCCGAGCTACCATCTTCTGCTGTTGGTGCACTCGTCGGACTGGCTGACAGGATTGACACCATAGCCGGTTGTTTCGGTATTGGCCAGCAGCCGACAGGAACTGCTGATCCATTTGGTCTCAGGCGGCTTTCACTCGCTGTTCTGCATATTATACAGGATCGTGGCTATTCACTGGTGCTGCCTGATATTATCCAGAAAGCGCTTGCTCTTTATGGCGACAGGGTGAATGGCAGCAGTGATACGGTTGAGCTCATTGTCGCCTTTATCAGGAACCGATTCAACAATGACTGTGTTGCAAGTGGCGTGGACGGTCGTGCCGTTGATGCGGTGACATCGGTCAGGTTCCTCGATATTAATGACTGTATGAAACGGATAGAAGCGTTCTCTGCCATGAAAAAAAATGAGTCATTTGAAGTGCTGTCAGCGTCATTTAAACGTGTGAGAAACATCGTCAAGGACAACAGTGAAACCGATGTCGATCAAAACCTCTTTGAAGTGGAGGCAGAACGTCAGCTCTGGTCTGCATATCAATCACTTGCACGCACTACCAAAGCGGGGCTTGAAAATAAGGATTATCTTGGGCTCCTGGAGAGTATGATTCAGCTGAAAAACCCGATAGATCAATTTTTTGATGAGGTGATGGTAATGGCTGAGGACCAGCAATTGAGAAGGAATCGGCTGAATCTGATGACCGCTATCGGTAATCTTATTTTAGAGGTCGGTGATATCTCACGCATGCATGCGGGCTGAGAGTAAAAGAAAGACAATAAAATAAAAAAGGCTGCTCCAAACGGAGCAGCCTTTTTTATTTCTATAATCAAAAAAGTCTATTTCTTAGGGTGGCAGGGGAGGCAGCCCTTGAACTTATCAGCGAGCTCAGGCTTGCTTGCAACGACCTCTTTATGGCATCCCTTGCAATTCGCATGTGCGGCTCCCTTGTACGTTTCAATTTTTTTGTCCATGCCGGACCCCTTGAAATGGCAGCTCTCACATTTGGCAATTTCCTGGCCCTCTTCGTAAGGAACCTGCTTACCGTCTTTGGCGCTGTGATGACAATCACCGCATTTGGCGATGTCCTGATGTGCCTTGTGCGGAAATACAGCTGGCTTAGGTTTTTTTGCCTTGTCTTTCTCAGCCTGCAGCATCATATCGGCTGGGCCGTTGTCAGCAATAACGATGCCTGCACAACAGAGAAAAATTACGCCAAATACACAGATGATGATTTTTTTGGTCATGGTGTCCGCTCCTCTCAAATTAAAATTAGCCAGAAATACAACAGAAAAAAAAATCAATATATACAGTTTATACCGGGTTGCTCGCTTTCTGTCAAGAAACCACAAAAGCAAAATAGTACTATTTAAAAGGCTGTATTTATAATTAAAAATTAACTGGATCCGTAACTGTGCAAACCGGATAACAGAAAGTTTACACCGTAGTATGTGAAAATAACGGCGACGAAACCGACGAGTGAAAGCCAGGCAATTGTTTTTCCTTTTATTCCACGTGTATAACGGGCATGGAGTGTGAAGGCATAGACAAACCAGGTAATCAGCGACCATGTTTCCTTCGGGTCCCAACTCCAGTAGGTTCCCCAGGCTGAATTGGCCCAGATTGCACCGGTAATAATACCGGCACTGAGCCAGATAAAACCGAAAATCATACTTTTGTGGGTTATATCTTCTAGTATCTCCAGTGAGGGCAAACGCTCCTTTGTCTGATCACCACTATTGCTGGCGCCAAACGATGTCTTGCAGAGAAACATTATTCCGAGTGCTGCGGCGATGGCGAACGCTGCATAGCCGACGAAGCAGGTAATGACATGGGCCAGCAGCCAATTGGACTGGAGGGCAGGAACAAGCGGATTTATACCGCGATTGATCGGTGCAAATGATGCATACGCCATTGCCAGAAAAGCAATCGGTACGGCAAAAGCGCCAATGGTCTTGGTCTGGAACTTCCATTCGATACCAAGGTAAAAGATGATGATAGTCCAGGCAAAGAATACCACAGATTCGTACATGTTGGTAAGCGGAGCATGGCCAATTCCCATCTGGTACGATTCAATCCACCTGAGTCCAAGACCTGCGGTAAGTATGAGCAGGGCAATAACGGTAAAACCGGTGGCAATGGCACCAAAGTTTTTTGCCTTGAATACCAGTGTGCCAATATACAGAAAAGAGGCAAAAAGGAGGGTAAAGGTTGTTATTCCAAGTAGCTGTGAACTATCCATGCTGAAGCTCCATTAGAGAAGAGTTTCGTTATAAATACCAAAGATTTGAATCAATGTGACCTATTCTTAACGAGTTTTATTATGTTTGTTCAAGTTTTAAGGCAAGATTGTCGAACACCCGCTGAAAACCGGGGCGGTTTTTATTGGCGGAACCCGTCACTATAATTTCAGACCCATTTTTACCATGTGTCACCAGCAGCCAGATCCTTCTATGGGACATGAAAAAGGCGACATAGAGGCCCAAGAGCATGAGTCCGCAGCCGATGTATACCCACCATACCCCAGGGTCCTTGGCCACCTGCAGCCCGGTGGCGTACATCTGCTTTACACCTACCTGGTAGTCCTGTCCTGTTGCACCCATTGTTACTGAGGTATTGTCGTCGAGCCATTGGGTTATTGGCTCGCCGTCGTCCTGGGAAAACCAGATTTTCGAGCTGACAATCGATTGTCCCAGAGCCTTGGCATTAATGACGCCAAAGCGCAGGTTTTCCTCGGGCCATTCGGTCTGCTTTTGAAATGGTGAAATAAATGTTTTCTGGTTGCCTGTGGCCTTGTTTGTTATCGTGATTACAAAATCCTGATAGGCTTCATAACTTGATTGATAAAAGGTGATCCCCCGATATTTTAGCGGGCTGTTTACTTCTATTTCCTGGGTGAACAGTTCCTGGCCATTTTCGATGACGGTCAGGCTCGAGGTATACTCTTTGGGCATCCCGTTTGGGTAGAACTCGATTGCAAAAGAATTACAGCGTACGCTAAAACCCAGGTCCACGATCTCTCTGGTACCATAGATTGCAATTCTATCACGTTCCATGGTTTCAGGAATGGAGACGCTTCCCTTGAATCCGCCGAGATTGCCAATGATTGCACCAAGAAAAATGACCAGTATCGAGGCATGGACGATATAGACACCAGTTCTGGTCCAACTGCCTTTCTGACTGAAAATCACGGTATCGTTGTCAACTTCCCTGACAGAGGTTTTCCAGCCTAGATTGTTCAAGGCATCAGTCATTTTCTGGGCTGCTGCAGAGGGTGTCTCCGGGTAACTCCAGCATTTCTGGTTGGACATTTTCCTGATCCGCTCCGCACTGACCTGGAGTCCGTCAGCTGTAACCTGCCGCCATACTGCGGGAAAGCGGTCAATACTGCAGATAACCAGATTAAAACCCAGGAGAAAAAGCAAGGAGATAAACCACCAGGAATTGTACATATCCGGAATATCGAGCACAGAAAAGAGCTGAGCACTCTTTGGCCCGTACTGGGCTGCATACCACTCAAAAGATTCCTTTTGAGGGATGAGTGTTCCAATAATTGAGGTTGTCGCAATTAAAAAGATTGTAACGAGGGCAAGCTTGACGGAGGCAAAAAACTGCCAGACGGAATTATTGTTTTGCATAGAGTCGAATTAGTTGGTAACGATTATCAAAAAGGTCAGGGTATTTGCTATCACGTGAATGGTAAATCTGCAAGAAAAATGATCATTATGGCCTACAATTAGTGGACTTTGCACTAAAACAGGTTTTTGATCGCTTGGAAAGATTATTTTTTATATATAGCCATTACCCGTGGCTTGGGCAGTTGACTTTCTGCCGTGGATACCATTAAACAAAGTTGCCCAGTCGCTGTTGTCCTTGACCACTGTCGAGTATGTTTGCATCTCAGTATCGGGAAGTTTTCTGCGAAAATTAACACGGGTTGAAAGAATAAATGGATTTTGTCAAAGCTGCGCATATAAATGATTTTAAAGACAAGAATCACAAGACAGTAAAGTTGCTTGGCAGGCTGGTTGGCATTATAAAAAGAAGTGATGGCAGTTTTTTTGCCATCGAAGCCAGTTGCAAACATCAGGGTGCTGATCTGCTTGGTGAGTATGAGAATGGCCCCATTGCCTGCTGTCCCCGGCACAAGTGGAAGTATGATCTGGAGAGTGGCGAATGCCTGACCAATGACTCGCCTCCGTTGAAAAAATATGGCCTGAGGCAGGACGGTGAAACAATCCTGGTGACGCTGCTCCCCTTGCCAAACGATGATTAGTACTGGTCAGCGCTGTTCTTTCCCTGAGTATCAAGATTTGGGCGTGAAACAGAGAAAATTCTTGCATACTGCTTGATAACCGGGTAAAAAGACTTGTTCTGGAATTGAAGAGCAGTGAAAGCTGCGGATAAGCTAATTACCGAGATTTCGCCACAATCAAAGTGACGAATGGTTTTCAGATATCAGGAGAATATACATGGCTAAGGTATGTCAAATATGTGGTAAGGGACCTGCTACGGGCAATAATGTTTCCCACGCCCATAATAAAACTCGTAGACGCTGGTTACCGAATCTAAAAAGAGTTCGTATGATTTCGGAGAGTGGCGGGGTTCGTCGGGCACGTGTATGTACCCGATGTATTCGGTCTGGTGCGGTGGTAAAACCGGCCTGATCCTGAAATAGAAGTAAAAAAAGTGTCTGGGCGAGAATAGGAAAATACCTGTCTCGCCTTTTTTGTTTGAGAGGTGCCAATGAGTGATCAGCAAATAGATTTTCTTTCCTATGAAGAGGCCGCCAGGATCGTCGGTGCAATTCAGGAAGAAGAAGATATTCACCAGAAGGACAGAAGAATTCTCACCGTTTATAACCAGGAAAATAAAGAGATCTGCTGGTTTGATTATGAAGAGACGATGGCTGCTGTTGGAGAGGTGCCGGCAGGAGAGCGAAAAGAGTCGGTCCAGAAGTACATTCTGACCCATATACCTAAATGGGCGTTGGATATTTAATCAAGTAACCCAAGGCTGTCGGCTTCTCTTCCACAATGCAGCTATGCACAGAAGGGTTATGTCACTTCGAGCCACTGTCTCAGCAGCTGCGGTTCTATCATATCCGACTCGGAAAGGTAGAGTGCGCACGATCCCCTGTGTTCAATTCCCTGATGGATTACCGAAACAGGCCTATCCGACGATACCACGATAAGTATTGTGTGATGATGTCGGGCGGTGAATCTCAGCGCTGAGTTGTAACGCGCACCTCTGGACCGGTCTTCACCAGCTATAGAAGGTCCGTCAAGCAGACATGCAAAGCGGTGAAGCTGCCTGTCCATTCCAATCTGTAATGCCCCATCAACGCGTGCGAGATCGCAGGCGAGGTCCAGCATATTTGATCGCTCGAGATCAAGCGGGTGCTCCAGATTCTGTCCGGCTATTGCGGTAAGCGGCTTGTTCAGGTCGACAACAACGGCACAACCAAAATATTCAGTTTCCGCATAATGGACGATGGAAGAGACGATATGGAACAGGCTGTTTCTCTCTCTACTTTCTATCTGATGGTCCAGTAAGATCTCTTCAACCTCGAAAAGTTTCGCCTGGTGTGCCTTTGAAGAGTAGGCACCATCAGCAAAACTGCATAGATTCTGATCATTTAATCTTAGAAATCCAAAAAGTCCCCTGAAATCGGCAGAGATGTTGAAGCATTCAATTCTGCCCCGTGCCACCCCGAGAATATGAACACCGTCAGAAACCAGCTTATAATGAAAATTCTGTACCGATAACAATAGCTTTCGAACATGTTTGAAGTTGTCGAGAAGGGGTTGTTCAGAGTGACGGAAGCGAGCGAGGAAATCAATTGAGTTGATATTCGTTGGGTCTATAAACACCAGTTCGCCGTGGGGTGACTGTCGTTCTTCCCGGGTTTTTGAAATACCGAGAACTGCATTGAGAATCGGGTAGATATCGAGATTTGAAGTTCCCCTGGCAAATATGGCCTGCTCCTTGCGGATCTGGTCGTGGACCGCATGGCTCCCATATTCCCGTAAAAACCGACCCGATATACCGGTATACAGATCCTTTGTATTGGCAGCGTCATGAGAGAAGCGAAGAACTGCGTGCTCCAGCCATCGTTCGGTGGGACTGGTTGCCAGTAATTCCGGGTGATGTTCGGTGAACCACATCTGGTAGAATACCGGAGCTGAGTGCCCACCATATGAGATAAGACCATCGAGCATCAGGTTTTCTACCGGGTTAATATGAGAATAGGGTTTGTTAACAAGCTGATCATTAATAATGAATGGTGCTTTGGTGTTGTCAAAATAGATAGAGGCTATCTTACTCTCATGACCTCTTAACAGGGAGTGAGGATCGCAAATATAGAGTTCGTCTTCAGGGTGGAGTTGATATATGACAGCAACACTGCTGGGACCAGAGAATTTGCTGAGACCATCCCTGATGCCGGTCAGGATTTCCCCGACGAGTTTCTTGATGAAATCATGGTCGTTTCTCATCATGACGTACCAGTTATCTAGGAGCGTGTCGGAGAAATACAATTATTGTTAAGATCAAGGCATTGAAAGAAAATTAAGCGGAGCCATATAGTTGATATTGCGAGCATTGATTTTCTTTCAATAACGATGAGATGAGGAAAAAGGGCTTTCTCCGACGCGCTCCTAGAGTATTTGATAGAAATAGAGCTGATATTAAATTCTTTGCTCTGACAACGTATCATAGCAGATTGTCTGATTTCTTACGAATGATTTGTTTTCCCGGTTTACCAGATAATAGTATGTCGTTTCGGCTACCTATCCATGGCCTCACATAGATTTTCAGAATTTTTGATGGTGATCGGTCGCCTCATCTGCTGTAGACAAATCAGGTGGCTGCCAGACGAGGCGACCGGTAACGGAATGCTGATGTCAGACTGCAATCGACCTGAAATCAGTGTCTTACCCAGGTCGAACGTCTGTACTCCCGGTAATGGCGGTCTTTTCGGACTTTAGGCTTGTGCCATTTACTCTTCTTTCGATAATCACTGTAATAATCGTCATGCGGAGAGACCAGCTCCCATCCCTGGCCCGTCCTGCACACTGTACCATACATTTTTCTTGCTTTACCGCCTATCGTACCAAGAATCTCTGCTTCCCTGCAGTCACGTCCTCGTTCAGGTCTCCGCCAGTTTTGTGGGTGATTGTAATCAACGGTCGATTCATGATATTGATAGCGGACCGGCTGCTCTCGATGGTGGGTGACGACTCTGGAATACCTCGTATTATCCATTTCTTTGCCGACAAGATAACCGACGACACTTCCTATGGCCGTTCCCATCACCGTTGACTGGGTATTCCTGCCTATGGCCTGTCCGAGAAGAGCGCCGCCACCTGCCCCGACTATCACGCCTCTGATATCATTGTGGTTATGTCCAGAAGCCTGAGCAATTGTTGCAGAAGCCAGTGTAACAATACCGACCAGTAAAAATTTTTTCATGACTTTTCCTCCTGTTTGGAATTTGACAGTTTGTGCTGCGTTACTTTTCTTGTAAGGCAGATCCTTGAGGAAAAACAGGGGATATCAGGTGATGTACTGGTCGATGTCGCCCTATGTCATCCCATGCAGACCATGGGATAGAGCACAATACCAACACAACAACTGTGTATTGGTAAAATCATCGACTCTTGAAATGTTCAGGGTAAGAAGATAAATCTCGGTGGGTTGATTTACTTTACCTGCAGCTCTTGAAGGTCTCCGCTATTTCGGTCTCGATAGCGTATATTGACGGTTGTCGACCCAAGGTCAAGTCTTGTCTGGCTGACCAATTGTATGGTGACGGTAGGTTCTTTAATGTTTTTCAACAGCCATTTTATTGTGTTATCATCTTTATTTTGTTTGGAAAATGGTGGCATGGTCTTGAGCACCCTGATTCCCGGTGGCAGTCGCATTTCAACAATCAAGGTGTTAGGCGATGGCGGAGAAAGAGAAATATCGATATTCGTTATCGTTTCACCATTCTGATAGATATGTGCCGTCACGTTTTCAGCATCGGCACGTTGTGGGTAGGAGAGTGAAACAAGAATATGTAGCGAAACAACCATGGCTAGAGAGAGCATACGTTTTCTTGATGACATGAATTTCTCCAATAAAGAGATGAATAATTATTCGAGGATCGAAAACTGCTGTTTTTCAGGTTGCCATATATACCCGTCACCAAGCCAGATTTCTTCGAGCAGGTCCATATCTATGTCGGGATACTCGTTGGAGTTTGTCAGGTCGTATATGGTCAGGATCTCTTCATCGCTTATCCTGTTATCCTGGTCTTTGTCTGCCCAATGATAAAGAGATGCAGTGGAGTTATGATCACCGGAAATCGTCAGCTCAATTTTATCAGAGGAGCTGCTCTTTAAAATACCATCAAAGGAAATGGTACCGGTGAAATGTTCAGAAGTGGAAACGGTATAGATAAATAAGGCTGATTTTGAAATATTTCCAAGCCATTGCACTGAATTATTTTTTTTATGTTTATCAGATATCTCGGGGTAGGTAGATAAAACAGACGTCCCGGGGGGCAAATTTTCCCTGAGGATAAAGGAAACAGAGCGCTCATCAGGGCTTGATACCTCGATAAAAACCGGGAGTGGTTGCCCGGCTATAAAATTTGGTGATACCGTTCGTCTGGCATTGATCTGGATCGCCCCCTCATCTTCTTGAAAAAGGAGAAAATAGAGTAAAACCGCAAAGAGCGGAAGAAACATCATGCTCAGGAGTATCCCCGTTTTAAAGGACAAGAGGGGCGAGAATTTATGAGTGGAGCTCGTCGCTGGTCGCTCCTGGATAGCGTTTTCGTCCTGTGTAGCGGGATGTGGATGGGGCTCAGCGGGGGGAGATTCTTCGGTTGAATCAAGAATTTCCTCTAGTGTTACTTCCAGCGCCTGGGCAAGCTTCAAGCCATTTTCTTTCTTGATCGAAGGATATCGTCTGTTCTCCCAGCGCGAGACAGTGTCGGTAGTTACTTCAACAGCTGTGGCTATGTACAGTTGAGTCAAGCCGTTCTGCTCCCGGATACGCCTGATTTTTGTCCCGTCTATTTTTATCATAACGGGACCGCCCGGATAGATGTCGTCGCTCATTGGCCGGTTAATCTCCTTATCGTTCATTTCGAGGTCATCTTGATCCATATTACCAGAAAGTCATTGATTTACCAGTCATTGGAGGAGATTGGGCGGAGCCAGACATGAATAAAAAAGGGGCTATGTCGTCCGATGTCGCCTGTTTTTTCCAGGAGATGAGCATACAATGAGGTTGGATACCAGGTGGATGAACTGCCTGCTCATAACAAAAGGAGAAAAAAATGAAGAAACGAATAACAATGGTGCTCGTGGTTCTGCAGTGTCTATTCATTTCGATGGCAATGGCCGCAAGTGACAAGTGCGTGGTTGTAGAGACGGACGGTAATCATTTGACGTTGGAATGTAAAAAAGAAACGAGCGGCTTTCAACCCGGTATGGAAGTTAAAATCAAGTCAGTCAGGAAGGCTGCTGTAGAAGGGTGCTAAAGCTGATTTCCGATACAGTTCTCTGCCGGTAGAGTCGCTACCACTCAAAGCGGACAGTATTGTCAATTGCATCGATTTTTGCTACCCGCACCTTTACGGTCGATCCTGGTGCTGGTTTTGGGTTGTTCGTTGCCGGCAGATCAATATCCATGAGGATGTCAGTAAGTATCAGGTTTACCCGTTTCGGGCCGGACTCGATGACAAGAGCATCAAGATAGCTTCCCCTACGATCTTCGAGGTACTTTAACAACCAGTACCTGTGTCGCTGCTGCTTGACATTGTTAACGGTTGCAAGCGTCCGGCTGATGACTGAGGTGAAGTCTTTGCACATATCCTGGGTGAAACAGATGTCCGTGCGTCGAACTAAATTATTTATCTGATGCTGCATCACCAGATCAAGAAGTCTTCTTATCGGAGAGGTTACCGTGGTATAATAACTGACACCGAGGCCGCTGTGCGGCTTGGCTTCAATTGAGAGTTCTCCACGTGGCAGGTTCTTCCGTTGCAGGGTATTCTGGAAAAGATCATCATCTTCACCGTGGACCAGCCGTCGTTTTATCTCTCCCTGGGATCGGAATAAGCCCGGTATCATCCTGTCACTTACATATTTTGCGGCTTGGCTGTTGGCAAGAATCATCATTTCCGAAATGATTGTTCTTGCGGGTGTGTCTGTTTTCCCGAGTGATACGTTGACCTTACCATTGGTATCAACGTAAATGTTGACATCCGGAAACGGCAGCAGCAGTGCTCCGTTCTCCAGTCGCCGTTTCCGCAGTTTTTTCCTGAGCATATTCAGGATGGACAGTTCAGAATCGGACTCCACCATCCTGTCTGCTTCATCGTACGTCAATCGTCGTTTTACCTGTATCAGTGACGGAAGAATCCTCACCTTGAGCACTTCAGCTTCCGGAGAAAGCAAGATCATATGACTGAATGCAGCTCGTATCTCTCCCTGAATCAGGCTGCAAACTCCCTGGGACAGATGGCGCGGCAGCATGGGAATCTGCCCTTCGGGAAAATAGATAGAGGTTCCCCGTTGCATCGCTTCCTGGAAAAGTGCATCTCCCGGGCGGACATAGTGAGCTACGTCGGAAATATGTATGCCTACCAGGTAATTGCCATCTTGCTCCTCAATGGTAAGCGCATCGTCAAAATCAAGCGTGGTCGCGCCATCTATGGTAAGTGGAGACAGGTGGGTCAGGTCCTTACGTGCCGGATCGTGAAAGAGTGATTCATTGCCGTTTTGCAGGATTGCTTCGGCGAGTTGGCGGGCCTGAATATTAAACGATACGGGCAAATTGTTTCTGAGCAGTGGGAGGTTTATGTTCTTGTGCCAGATACCGCCTTTTATCATTACGTAATAGGGATCATGGAGCTTGCCAAAGCCTGCTTCTTTCAATATTTTTCTGGCCAACTCATCAGTCTGAGCAGATTCACCCGGCCACAGGTAGTAGTTCTGGATAATGGTGAGAATCTCTTCTTCTGTATCTGAGTAAGGTGCGGCAGCGATTCCCTGGTCTTTGATGCGGTTGAGCAGAACAATGCCACCTTCCGCCAGTAGTTGCTTCTCGGCTTCTTTTTCCTGCTGGAATCGCAGTTGCTCAACCTGTTCAGGCGAATGGGCTTTTATCTTGCCTTCACGATATTTGAAGAACAGTTTGTCGTTGAAAACCGAGCGCAGAAAGGCGGAGACAATATCATCATCTGCACTGCAACCAAAGCTCAGTTCTGCAAGAAAATGGGGGTCGAAGGTATCTGTCGTCTCGTCACTGGTCAACTCCCATAATATTTCCAGGTCAACTGCCTGCATGAGTGACCGTCGTTTCTGGGTGGTTTCCTGCAGGAGTTTGACCAGGTGTTCACGGTCATCGTGTCCCTGGTGAGACGACTTTGAACAGTGGACAACGCGGGATATAGGAAGGTTCAGTTCCCGGCCATTCTGGTTCAACAACCGGACTCTTTTGGGTTGGCTTTCAGTGACGTAGCCACAGATAAACTTGCCATTGTCAAGGTACTCGATGACCTTGCCTGAACTGATACTAAAAAAAGACATATATGATGTATACAGGGTACTGAACGGAATATCATGTTTGGATAGAGCGAAGTCTATGCTGGCATATTTATTTCCTGTACAGTACCCTTATTAAATTCTGAGATTGGAGCCTTTTGCAAAAGGATGATTTTCGTTCAGCGTCAAACCATGCGAAAAATTTTTACCTCAGGCATTGTTGATATTCCGAGGATAAAATTTAAGCATAACGCAGGGGTTGAGCGAAAAGGGCGTTTTGCAAGTGGCTCATTGTATTTTCCTTTAAAATTATCAATATAGTTTAATTTCAACTTTTCACCACCCTATTCTTTTGAGCTGATAAAATATGAATTTGCATGATTTTGAATTAGTCACATCGGGAGTAGCCGCACTGGTCGGGCCACCAAATGCGGGAAAGTCGACCCTCCTGAACACCATGCTTGGACAGAAAATATCTATTGTCACGCCAAAACCGCAGACCACCAGGAACCGGATTGCGGGGGTTTTAAATGATGATGATTATCAGATTGTTATCCTTGATACTCCGGGGTTGCATAAGTCCAGATCTCCTCTGAACAGGGAGATGGTAAAGATTGCCATGGACAGTCTCGTTGAGGTGGACTGCGTGGTTTTCATGATCGACATATCGCTGCCCCTCCCTGACAAAATAAAGAACCAGAAGAAAGAAGAATACCGCGAATATTTCAAGGAGGTTTCAGCTCCTGCTATTCTTGTCCTGAATAAAATTGACCTTATCGATCGCAACGACTTACTGCCGATTATTGACTTCTATTCAAACCTTTTTCCGTTCAAGGCGATTATCCCTGTCTCGGCATTAAAAGGAGATGGGGCGGATATGCTTGTGAAAGAGATGTTATCTGTTATGCCGAAAGGGCCCAGGTACTTTCCGGAAGATATTCCAACGGATGCCAGTGAGCGTTTTTTGTCGGCTGAAATTATCAGAGAGAAAATATTTTTGCTGACAGGCCAGGAAGTACCCTACGGTTCTGCCGTCATGATCGATGCATTTAAAGAAGACCAGGCGGCAGGTCGCGTCACGATTCATGCAACGATTTATCTTGAGCGCAAGTCTCAGAAAGGGATTGTTATCGGCAAGGGAGGTTCAAAGTTGAAAAGTATTGGTATTGCAGCCCGCAAAGATATCGAGAAACTGCTTATGCAGAAGGTATCCCTACACCTCTGGATAAAGATTCGCAAGAACTGGCCACGTGATGAACGATTTCTCAAGGAACTTGGTTTTTAGGAAGATGAGGCTATGTCTTTTTCTTGCCTGCCCGCACCGTTACTTTCTCGACAATGCGCCGGTAATAGTCCTCGTCATGCTCAATTGAGCTGGGACGATCTCGCTGATTATCCAGTTTCATCAATAATACCTGGAGCTTCTTCATCTGCTTAACCCGCTGATGCTCGTCTTCGGTCTGGGAGATGAGATCCTCCAGCCGCTCTATCTGCTTTCTTGTTTCCACCTCGGGAGGGACATAACCGCTGTTTTTCAGAACCTTGTAGGCCATTTTTAAATCATCAGGAACAAAGGAATCATTGTCAAGCGGCAGCGGTTTGTTCTTCCAGCTGTCAGTGCGCAATGTTCCGTCTTCTATGGCCTGGGCAATTCTGCGTTCTGCGATGGCGATGAGGGCACTGTTCACTTAATTCACCTGATCTATGGTAAATGTATCACTCCGACTCTTGGTACGAAACATAAAGAACCAGACTCTTCAGGATGTTGAAAGCTGATCTCAGCTGGTTATCGGTAACAAGCTTTTGTTCAATGTCTTCGTCCATTTTCCCGGCTATTTCACTCTGGGTGTCTTCGATATTGGAAATATGGTTGTTCAGATCTTTTTCTCGAAAGATGGTGCTGCTGGAACGGTCATCACTCTCCTCCGGTGTATATTCGACGAATGGTACCTCCACATCGGGACTTATCCCGGTTGCCTGGATTGATCGTCCTTTCGGGGTGTAATATCGTGCCGTCGTCATTCGCAGACCGGCGCCATCCGGCAACGGTATGACTGTCTGAACCGAGCCCTTGCCAAATGTTTTTGACCCGACGATCACCCCTCTCTGGTGATCCTGAATAGCACCTGCGACGATTTCAGAGGCACTGGCAGAGCCTTCGTTGACCAGGAGCACAAGAGGTATGCTTACTCCGGTGGTATTATCGTGGGCCTCGTAGGTCAGGTCCTGATCCTTGTTTCTCCCTCGGGTATAGACGATCAACCCCTCTTTGAGGAAAATATCAGTAAGGTTGACTGCCTGGTTGAGCAGCCCCCCTGGGTTGTTTCTCAGATCCAGGACGAGCCCCCTCAGTGGATTTTCATCCTGAAGTCGTTCCAGATGGTCCTTGAACTCCCGTGTCGTGTCATTCTGGAAATTTGATATCCGAATATATCCAAATCCCGGTTTCAAGACAAAAGATTTAACCGATTGGAGTGGAATTGTATCACGTATCAACTCGATGTCCTGCAGATCTTTAAACCCTTCACGGAAAATTGAGATGGTGACACTGGAACCTTTTGGGCCCCTGAGAAGTTTGACTGCATCAAGTGGGGTGAAGTTCTTGGTTGATTCCCCGTTAATTCTCATTATTTTATCTTGGGCTTTGATTCCTGCTTTGTCCGCCGGGGTGTCTGCTATTGGCGCAATGACCGTAATAATATTGTCGCGCAGCGTTATTTCGATCCCGATACCGGTAAATGAACCTTGCGTTTCATTCCTGAATTCCTGGTAGCTGTCTGCTTTCATATAGGAGGAGTGCGGATCAAGCGATAACAGCAGACCCTGGATTGCACCCTCTATGGCCTCTTTCGCCTTGATCTCTTCGACATAATTTTCCTGCAGGATGCTCAAAACATTGGCAAATGTCTCCAGCTGGCGGTAGGTGTCTTCCTGCTGTCTCTGCTCTGTCTCGGCCGACAGGGGTGAATAAAGCAATGAGCAGATTAAAAGTGCGGTGGACAGGATAAAAGAGAGATGTGAATTAGTTTTTTTCATTATATTTATAATCATCTTGTAGGACGAAACAGCGTGATCCGGTAAACCAATGATCACGTATTGTCGTTTTTTGTGCGTAATTTAGATTGGTCCAGCCACTTGAGTGGATTCAGCGGCGTTGAATCCTTTCTGATCTCAAAATACAGTCCATCGCTCATCAGAGTCGCCGTATCTCCCGTGATGCCGATTTCCGCTCCTTCTTCAACTTTTTGCCCTTTCTTGGCAAAAATACGTTCGATTCGTGAACATATAGAATAATACTGGTATCCATGATTAACAATGACCGTGTTGCCATATCCTCGAAGATATCCGGAAAAGGTAACGACTCCTTCATGTACTGCCCGGATAGCTGTTCCGTTTGGCGCCTTGATCGCTATACCCTGTGAGATCGTTTTGATGCCCAGACGGTTCATTACTTCTTCCTTGAAACCGGAGACCAGTGTGCCACTGACTGGCGGTGGGAGGCTGCCCTTGCTGTGCAGAAAGGTCTGCTCGAGGAGATCATCCTTTTTCTCCAGGGCACGCAGGGAGGCGGTTAATGACTGTGCGGCCTCTTCCAGCTCTGCTATGGCTTTTTCATGAAGCTGCGTCTGGGTTTTTATATGTGACAGCAGTTCTTCTTTTTCCTGTTTTATAAGGCTGATTTTTTCCTGCTCTTCCTCGTTCTGGTCAATGAAATCTTCCAGTAATGCCTCTTCAATTTCAAGGGTCTCAACAGATTTTTGTAACTCGCCTATTGTCTGTCGATAGGTGGTAATAACATCCTGGTCATATTTGATCAGGGTTTGAAAGGATTCATGGAAGTTAAGGAGTTCAGGTAGTGATTTTGTGGAAAAGGTGACGTTGATGAAACCGATATCTCCCATTTTGTAATACGCCTGTATCCTTTTCTGCAGGTGGTTCTGGACTCCGAGTTTTTTTATTGTAACCCGCTCGATTTCAGCTTTTTTTACTCTGAGGAGGTTGCGTTGCGTGCTGATTCGACCTTGCAGTACCTCAAGCTTTTCCTGCTGTTCCCAAAGTCTGGTATCGATATCCTGGAGTTCGGCAAGGAGTGTGCGTTCCTGTTGCTGGGTTTCTTCAATGTGCTGTTGCTGTTCTTCAATTCCCAATTCAAGTCTGCGGATATTAATCTGAAATTTTTTAATCCCTTTTTCTATTTTGACCTTCTCGGTTTTTCTATCACTGCTGGAGGCGCAGCTCGCATCAGCAGCGGGTAGGAAAAGCAGAGCGCAGCAGAGACAGAGAATCTGTCCATAGAAGCCCTTGAGAAGTGAAATAGAAAAAAGATTATTTCTCATATGTACAAAAGTAATGGTTAGATGCGTAGAAACTTTTGCATTGAGGTATAACTGCCGACAGCACAGAGCACGATAGAGACGGCAATGATTGTCGTTATGGTTGTTACCTGGAAAAATGAAAACTCGAAAAGCGACAGGATCCCCGGACCTGAAAATTTCATCTTTATCCATTGGAAAAGTGTATAGAGCGAGATGATTCCTACTATCGACCCGATGAAGCCCTGCATAAGTCCTTCAATGAGGAAAGGAGCCCTGATATAATAGTTGGTTGCACCGACCAGTTTGAGCAGCTCGAGTTCGGCCTGTCGTCCCAGAATTGTCAAACGGATCGTGTAAGAAACCATGAATACCGAGGTGAGGATCAACAGGCCGCCGCTGAGCAGGACTATGATGGATATCAAACGGGTAAAATAATAGAATCGCTCTATCCAGTCCTGGCCATACTGCACTTTCTCTGCTGCAGGGAGCTTGGCGAGGTATTCAGAAAAAAGTTTGAGCTGGCTGAGGCTTCTTAAGTTTTTCAGCGGAACAACTTCAATGGAAGCTGGCAGAAAATCTTTTGGCATATCATCCAGGACGTCCTTGTCTTCGGCGAGTTGTTCAGAAAAATTACGGTATGCTTCGGATTTGGAAACAAACCGTATTTCTTCCACCTCATCAAAGGCCAGGATCTTTTTTCGCAGCTGTGCCTGCAGTTCCGGTCCAGGTTCTTCTTCGAGGTAGACAATGAGTTGAAGGTCGTCTCCCAGTTTATCACCGACGCGGAGCATGTTGTTATATATAAGGAAAAAAAACGCGAAAATTAAAACGGACAAACTAACCGTCAGCAGTGTCATGAACTGAGACGGCCAGGTCTGCCTGAGATTACGGCCAACCTGGCGAAAGACGGCAAACCAGAAACTCATGAGGCCACTCCCTCCCTGACGAGGTTTAGCTTTCCATGCTGTAGTTCCATGATTCGATGCTGGGTGTTTGTATAGATGGAATGGTCGTGTGTTGCGATTACCACGGTTGCTCCTGATTTGTTACATTTGGTCAGCAGATGCATAACCCGCTCAGTCGTCGTTGAATCGAGGTTGCCGGTGGGCTCATCTACCAGGATGAGGGTCGGTGAATTGGCGACAGCACGGGCCAGCGCCACACGCTGCTGTTCTCCTCGCGAAAGTTCTCCGGTTATGGTGTCATGCTTGCCACCAAGTGCGAGCTGATCGATCAGATCTCTGACGCGCTTTCTTATGTGCAGAGGCTTCTTATAGGAAACCTCCATGGAGATGGCGATGTTCTCGGCGACAGTCCGGTTGGTGAGCAGTTTGAAATCCTGGTAGGCAACACCGATTTTCTGCCTGAGTCGGGCGAGATGTTTCCCTTTGGTCCGATGTATATTGACGCCGCCTATTTCAATCAAGCCATTGGTGGGTGATTCCATATTACACAAAAGCTTGAGAAGTGTCGTTTTACCTGCACCGCTCATGCCGATAAGGAAAAACATTTCTCCCGTGGCAATTGACAGCGACACATCAGAAAGCGCCCTTGTATCAGGGGGATAGAGCTTGCTCACCTTGATCATTTCGATCATGGTGCCATTATTACTCGCGTCTGTCATGGAATTCTCATGGGGTAACACGGTGGTGAATTTGAGTGGATTTTATAAATAGTGGTGACTGCAATCATTATAACGAATCAAAATTAATAAAGTAAGGAAGTTATGTCAATTTTAAAGGCACCTGCTCTTTTGATCGATTTAATCTTTACCCACTATTTTCAGAGAAGATAGGGGGTTGTAATGTATTTTGAATAAACCCATTATCGTTTCCTTTGCATGTTCACTCCGATTAATTGTATGACATGTAATAAAGAATCGTGAAAAAGATATCATTTCACTGAAACGCTTGGTTATTCGACACTTTCCGCTTGCAACTTGGACCGTTGGTGTTATTTTTATCTGTTCTGTCTTGTTACCAGGTCTGGAATTGTCGTTATCACGTTGAACTAACGAACTTCCCTGGCCGTCTGTTTATATTAAAGGAGAGAGTTATGGATTACAGGGCGACTCTGAATCTGCCCCAGACATCATTTAAAATGAAGGCAAACCTGTCCCAGAAAGAACCCATGGTTCTCAAGCAGTGGGAAAAGGCAGGCCTTTACCAGCAGATACAGGACTACACTGTTGACAGACCTCTATTTGTTTTGCACGACGGTCCTCCGTATGCCAATGGCAATATACACCTCGGAACCGCATTCAATAAAATTCTCAAGGATGTCATCCTCAGGTCGAAGAGGATGTCAGGTTTTAATGCACCGTACATTCCAGGCTGGGACTGCCATGGGTTGCCGATTGAACACAATGTTGACAAGGAGCTTGGTGAAAAAAAGAAGACCATTCCGATCCTTTCAAAGAGAAAAGCGTGTCGGAAATATGCTGAAAAATGGATAAAGACCCAGAAAGCAGAGTTTAAAAGACTCGGGGTCATCGGCGATTGGGATAACCCGTATTTGACAATGAACTATGAATACGAAGCGACCATCGCCCGGGAATTTAATCGTTTTCTTCATTCCGACGCGGTCATCCGGAGTAAAAAACCGGTCTATTGGTGCTCAACCTGTACAACTGCTCTTGCAGAAGCTGAGGTAGAGTACCATGATCATACCTCTCCATCAATATACGTCACCTTTCCGGTTACAAGCGACCTCAGTGATATCGATCCAAAGCTCGGAGGGGACGATCTCCATGTGGTTATCTGGACCACGACGCCCTGGACGTTACCGGCAAATCTGGCTGTCGCTTTTCACCCGGATTTTCAATATGCGTCGGTTGTGGCAGGCGGAAAGCGGCTGATAATGGCGAAGGAGCTGGTCGACCAGGTCATGGAAGATTGTGGCTTCGAGGATTACCATATCGAGTGTACGTTTGGAGCTGCAGCTCTTGAAAACCGCAGCTGCGCTCACCCGTTTGCAGATCGCCCTTCACTTATGGTTCTTGCCGATTATGTAACGCTTGAGGCGGGAACCGGCTGTGTTCACACGGCACCTGGCCATGGCGCTGATGATTATCAGACAGGATTACGCTACGGTCTTGAGATCCTATCGCCGCTTGACGACGAAGGGTGTTATACAAAAGAGGCAGGGGTTTATGCCGGCCAGAAAATTCCGGAGGTCAATCGTCGGTTAAACGATGACATGACAGAAGCAGGCAGCCTGATTTACGAAGATACCATTCATCACAGCTATCCCCACTGCTGGCGGTGCAAAAAGCCGGTTATTTACCGGGCCACCCCGCAATGGTTTATCTCCATGGAAATTAATGATCTGAGGAAGCACTCACTAGAGAATATAGAGCGTGTGACCTGGACGCCGGGGTGGGGTATGCAGCGAATTTACTCCATGATCGAAAATCGTCCTGACTGGTGTCTGTCTCGCCAGAGAGCCTGGGGTGTACCGATTACGGTTGTCAGTTGCAGGGATTGTGGTGAGATTGTTAAAGATGATAAACTGCTCAGCAATATTGACCAGTTATTTCGAAAAGAAGGAGCCGATGCCTGGTTCAGCCATGAACTCGATGACTTCTTGGGTGACACAACGGTTTGCAGCGGTTGCGGAGGGATGTCTTTTACCCGGGAAACAGACATCCTCGATGTCTGGTTCGATTCGGGAGTCAGTTATGCTGCCGTCTGTGAACAGCGTGATGAGCTGGCCGCTCCAGCTGACCTCTATCTTGAAGGAAGTGATCAGCATCGCGGCTGGTTTCACAGTGCCTTGCTTGCTTCGGTCGGGACAAGGGGGACTGCCCCATACAAGGGTGTGCTTACTCACGGCTATGTCGTTGATGGTCAGGGAAAGAAGATGTCCAAGTCGGTTGGCAATGTCGTGGCCCCCCAGGAGGTTATTGAAAAATATGGCGCAGAAATCCTCAGGCTCTGGGTCGCCAGTGAGGATTATCGTGATGATATCAAGGTTTCAGATGAAATCTTGAAACAGGTTTCAGATGCCTACCGGAAAATACGAAATACCATACGATACATGCTGGGCAATCTCAGTGATTTTGATCCTGAAATGCATGGTATCCCGTTCGATGAGCTGGAAGAACTGGACCAGTGGGCGCTGGCAAAATATGAATTAGTGAAACAGAGGATTCTCAGCGCTTACGAAAAGTATGAATTCCATGCTATTTTTCATGCGCTGAACTATTTCAGTGGGACGACCATGAGCGCCTTTTATCTCGATATCCTGAAAGATCGTCTCTATACCTCCGGTACTGATTCGACTTCCAGGAGGGCAGCCCAGACAGTACTTCATGAAATCCTGGAAGGTATATTGAAGCTCATGTCGCCAATTCTCTGTTTTACCGCCTCTGAGGCATGGGATGTCTTGAAAAAAAGAGATCAGAATGCAGATCTGGCTGGTGGCATATTTTTCATGGATTTTCCGGAGAGTACGCCCGACTATGTTCTTGATGAGGAGACAGAGGGGCGCTGGAGCCGATTAATGAATGTCCGATCGGAGATCACCAGGGCCCTGGAAAATGCCCGGACAGAAAAGATTATCGGACATCCGCTCGAGGCCCAAGTTCTGGTAAGCACCGAGGGAGAACTTGGTGAGTTTCTTTCCAGTCAGTGGCAGGTAATCAAAGAGATCTCCATCGTCTCCGAGTTGACCAGCGTCACCCCGGATCAGTTTGGAAGTCTTACCGTTTATACCAGTGAAGAGCTGGAAGGTCTTCGTATTGCAATCAGACCCGCATCAGGGGATAAATGTGAGCGCTGCTGGACCAGGTCGGAGTCGGTCGGGGAAAACGGTGATCACCCGCAGATCTGTAACAGGTGCTCCTCTGTTATTGACTCGATGAACCTCTAGCCAGTTGTTAGCGTGCGCCTTTATATAGCTATCTTATCGTTAGTATTCGTTGCCGACCAGCTTACCAAGCATTGGATCGTCAGCCATTTTGCCCTCTATGATTCACAGACTATAATTCCCGGTTTTTTTAACCTGGTATATGTGACCAATAAGGGGGCGGCATTTTCAATGTTTGCTTCAGTTGAATCCCCCATCAGGCACTATTTTTTTGTTTCGATTAACATAATCGCCTTTATTGGGCTGGGCATAGCAGCATATAAAATGCGCCGGGATCATATATTTTACACAATATCTTTTGCCTTAATAGCTGCCGGAGCCCTTGGTAACGTTGTTGACCGTCTCCGGTATGGTGCGGTGATTGATTTTCTCGATTTCTATTTTGGCAGTTACCACTGGCCTGCGTTTAACGTGGCTGATTCAGCTATCTGTGTTGGTGTTGTTGTGCTGTTTATCATTAACTTTCGAGATTCAAAAAGAGATAAAACCTAGGAGTTTATATATGAAGATAGCAGTCCTGTTCCCTGGACAGGGATCCCAGTATATTGGTATGGGAAAAGAATTTGTGGAAGCAGACAGCAAATGTGCAGAGATCATGAATCTTGCTGAAACTGTTTGCGAATTTCCCATCAGGAAATTGAGTTTCGAGGGTCCGCTTGAAACATTAACCCGGGCTGCAGTATTACAGCCAGCAATAACGGTGACCAATTTAATCTGTCTCCAGGCATTGCAGAACCGGTTGCCTGTTGATGTTGAAATCGCTGGTTTTGCAGGTCACAGCCTCGGCGAATATTCAGCCCTTTGCGCAGCAGGTGTCATATCTATCCAGGACGCAATAAAACTCGTGGAAAGACGTGGCTTTTATATGGAACGTGAAGGAGATAAGAATCCTGGGGGGATGAGAGCTGTCCTCGGGCTTGATATAAGCGCAATAGAAAAGATTGTCGATAACTATACAGGAGCCGGGGTTGTTACCGTTGCAAACTATAATACGCCACAACAGATCGTACTGTCAGGGGATGCCGAAGGGCTCGAAGCTGTATCTGTGGCCGCAAAGGAGTCAGGAGGTAAGGTAATTCCCCTTAATGTCAGTGTTGCCAACCACAGCCCCCTGGTTGCAGAAGCGATACCCGATTTTTCTCTCTTCATGGACTCGATCCAGTTTAACCGGCCAAAAGCTGCTGTCTATTTTAATGTAACTGCAGCAACAGAAGAAGATCCGGGTGAGATAAAAAGAATCATGACACAGCAGATTGCATCCCGCGTTCGCTGGTACGAAAGTATCAACAGAATGATTGATGACGGTGTTGATTGTTTTATTGAAGTCGGTCCCAAAACCGTCCTAAAAGGTATGATGCGAAAAATTGTTCCGAAATCCAAACAGGTGACATCACTCCAGTTCGACACTCCTGCTACACTTGATACATGTATCGAGAAACTCGATCTCAATTAGCAACGACTTTTGGCTGGCTCAACTGAGAGGAGATTTTGCTCCATGAATTCAGAGAATCAAGAATTGCTCAGGGCATTGCAACTAGAAAAATCCGGTGACTGGGATCATGCCCATCGAATAGCCCAGTCTATTCCATCACAGAATGGATCCCTGGTCCATGCCTATTTACATCGCAGGGAAGGGGACCTGGCCAATGCTTCTTATTGGTATAGCCGTGCCGGTTGTGCTGTCCCGAAACTGGAACTTGACCAGGAATGGCAGCAGCTTGTTGATCTGTTGTCGGCATAGATCTAAGTGGCCATAACATCATCTGAATTGTATTGAAATATGGTTTCTGTTAAGAAATGTTTGAGTTGTAAATGCTTTCGGCCGGAAGATCAGTTGAGCGGTCGATGTCGTGTCGACAAAGATCAACTTCACCATAGCCTGTATCCGATTATGAAACATGAAGATGTCTGCAGCCGCTGGAAGAATAGCGGCCAGCAGTACTATATACGGGTTGGCTGGCTCAAGAGTGTGAAAGAAAAGCAGACCGGACCAGAAGACTCCTAACAATCGGCGGTACTCATAAATGTTTACCAGTGTCCTCAATGATGTTCTTGGCCCAATAATGCGGGGACCTTCCAGTTCGCATACCGCAGGTTCGTATCATATCGGTTTAATTGTCCGGCAATTGCTTGGCACCGAGCCACAGGAGGCGCTGATCCGTTTTGACGACAGGGGATCATACGGCAACACCTACAGACAGCAGGGCGTAGATCAGGCATTTACAACCGGATTAATGGGCTGGAAGCAGACCGACGAGATCTTTATCAGGGCGATATCGGCGGCAGAAGAGCTCGGTGTTCGTTTCGTCTTTGAAGTGAGCAGACTCGCTTCTGCCGATCATCCCAACTATGTCCTTATTGACGTGAAGGATCAGCAGGGACGACAGCTTAAAGTCGAAGCAAAATCTGTCGGCGGCGGGACCTTCAGGGTAACCGGCATTGACGACATCGATGTGCTTGTCGACGGTAAGAGCTTTGAGACCCTGCTGACTGTGCCTGAGAATGAACGTATCGAGTGTCCTCAAATGGGTAGACAAGTCTCTTCCTGACGTGGGTATCAGGACCTCCCGCGCCCATAAATCCAAACGTATTCTGCAGCTTTCGTCACCTGAACCGCTGAACCTTGACGGGTTAAAGGAGCTTGTGCCTGAAAAGAATATAAGGCAGGCAGCACCGATTTATTTTACCCAAAAAAAACAGCCGCCCTTTGGCTCTGCCGAGGAAATGATCAATTTTGCAGAAACAAACAACCTGACACTTGGTGAAGCTGTTCTTGAATATGAAAAAACAGTTTTGGGAATCAGTGAAGAAGACGCGTTAGATGAGATGGTGCGTCGCTATGGCATCATGAAAAAATCGGTGGAAGAAGGACTTGAAAACGACAAGGTCAATATGCAGCTTATTGACGCCATGGCCGGAACTATTATGGAAAAGGTCAAGTCCGATCAGGTTGCAATTGGTGGGCTGCATGCCAGGGCTGCCGCTGCAGCACTGGCATGCATGCATACCTGCAACAGTCGTGGCGTCGTCTGTGCTGCCCCGACAGGTGGTGCGGCCGGAACGATTCCTGGAATTCTGAGTGTACTGGAAGAAACGTATGGTCTTTCAGAGCGCCAGCTGGCACTGATGCTGTTCGCTGCTGGCGGCGTGGGTTTGATTCTTGCCATCCGTGGAACCTTTGCAGCCGAAGTTGCAGGCTGTCAGGTTGAAATAGGAGCAGCCGGTGCCATGGGGTCTGCCGCGGTTGTCGAGTTTGCAGGTGGAACGGCGCGGCAGGCTTGTGATGCTGCTGCTGTCTCCTTCCAGAACACCATGGGGATGGTCTGTGATCTCGTTCAGGGAATGTGTGAGATTCCCTGCCATACCCGAAACGGTATTGCTGCATCAAGTGCATTTACCAATGCCGACATGGTGATTGGTGGATATATCAACCACATTAACCTGGATGAAACCATTGATTCTGTATATTCAAGTGGCAAGATGCTACCGGGCGAGTTGCGTTGCACGGCCCGGGGAGGTCTGGCGATTGCCCCGTCGGCACTGACGCTGAGGAGAAATAAAGGGTAAAAACCTTGTTTACACGGGTCTATCGAACCTAAATCCAAAACAATCCGCATAACTGTCATGACTACAATTCGAGTTTTATCAGGTAAACAGATCAGAGAAGCCGTCCAAATGGTGGATATTGTTGATGCCGTTGAACGTGCCTTTATTGCCTTATCAAGCGGTCGAGCAGAAATGCCGGTACGTGCGCATATCTCAATTGCTGATCCCGAAGGAGTCGCACTGTTCATGCCGAGTTACATGAAGTCAGCCGGGATGATCGGGATTAAAACGGTTACACTTTTCGAAGACAACAGAAAAGCAGGGATTCCATATATCCAGGGAATGGTCAGCCTCTTTGATGGCGAGAGTGGCAGTCCGCAGGCAGTGCTTGATGGCACGACCATTACCGCGCTTCGTACCGGTGCGGCATCTGGTCTTGCTACCCGGCTGCTTGCCCGGCAAAATAGCGTCAGCTGCTCGATCTTCGGTGCAGGAGTCCAGGGCAGAACCCAATTGGAAGCGGTCTGTGCCGTTTGTGATATCGACAAGGTCTATATCTTCGATCCCTATCTTGAAGCGTCCAAAGCTTTTGCCGAGGAAATGAGCAGGAAGCTAGATATCGAGGTGAATGTAGCCACAACTTCAGCAGAGGCGGCGAGTCAGGCGGATATAATCTGCTGCGCGACCATAGCCGAGACACCTGTCTTTGATAGCAGGGACCTACGGCCAGGAGTCCATATAAATGCGGTTGGTTCGTACAAGCCGCATGTCCAGGAGGTTCCTGAAGAGATGGTTCTCCAGTCCCGTCTATTTGTTGACCACCGGGTGTCCGCCCTTGAGGAAACCGGCGATCTCATTATACCGATCAGAAAAGAACTGATGAGTGAAGACCACATCGTTGCAGAAATAGGCGAGGTGGCAGCCGGAACAAGCGCGGGGAGAGTCTCTGGTGATGATATTACCTTTTTCAAGTCGGTCGGTGTGGCGGTTCAAGACCTTGCCGCCGCAGCCGTTATCCTGAAACGGGCTGAAGATCTGGGCATCGGCTCGATTGTAGATTTTTAGAAGTCACTGAAGACGCTGGTTATTTTCACTGTTCTTCACGCCAAATTTTTCCTGGCAGACAATGGACCCGACAATGATGAAAAGCCCGAGAAAGGTGGTCGGATGAATTGCTTCTCCGATGATTATGCTGAGAAAAAGCAAGGAGAGAAACGGGGAAATATAGATCAGGTTTCCGATTCGCGCCGCAGAGCTGCTCAGTTGCAGTGCGGTCAGCCAGAGTACAAAAGTGATCCCCATTTCAAAGAAACCAATATAGACAAGCGGCAAAAATCCACCAATGTCCGGGATCCGGATGGGACCGAGGACAGGACTTAACAGCAGGGTGTAGAGCAGACCAAAACAGAACGCGCAGAAAAGTTTTAGGACAGGTTCAGTTTGATCCCTGGCACTCACCAGCCAGAATGATGCCCATATGATTGTTGAACAAAATGCCAGTATAATTCCGGTCTTACTGACATCACCAAAACCTGTAAGCTGTCCCCTAGTTGCGATGATCAGTGCCCCGATAAAGCTGACAATAATTGCCCCGATTTGAACACGGTTTAATTTCTGCTTCAGTATGGGAACAGAGAGCAGCGTCAGGGCAAAGGGCCAGCCGTAATTAATTGACATGGCAATCTGCCCGGGAAGCAGTGAATACGCTTCAAAGAGTATGATGTAATAGAAAAACGGGTTAAGGAATCCAAGCAGCGCCAGGGTTTTTAGCTGCTTACGCTCCAGTTTGAAGAGCAGATGAAGTTTCCCCTGGAGCAGCAGAATGACAAGCAGTGCCAGCAATGAAAAGAGAATTGCATAAAAAAGCAGCGTGTACGGCCCCACATAACGGAGTGCAATTTTGAATGCCGAGGCAGACGTGCCCCAGAAGAATACGGCAAGCAGGGTAAAAAGATATGCTTTCGTCTGGTTTTGCATGGGCTATCTGTAAAAATATCGAAACGGTTTTAAGATAGCCGGGGATTTACTCGCCAAGATATGCTTTTACTATGCTTTCATCCTGCTGCAATGTTTTGGCATCTCCCTTGATAACGATTTCTCCGGTTTCAATAACATAGCCGTGATCCGCAAGCTTTAGAGCCACTTTTGCATTTTGTTCAACAAGCAGAATGGTAACACCCTCCTTATTCAGCCGCAGAATAATCTTCATGATCTCCTGGACCATGAAGGGCGCAAGCCCCATTGACGGTTCGTCCAGGAGCAGGAGCTCAGGGTTCGTCATCATCGATCGACCGATGGCGAGCATCTGCTGCTCTCCTCCAGAGAGAAAGGCAGAATCACGGCTTTTCCGTTTCTTCAAGCAGTGGAAAAATCTCAAACACATGGTCCATTCGGCGTTTTCGTTCAGTGTCATCCTTGAGGGTAAAAGAGCCAAGCTCAAGATTTTCGGCAATGGTCATTCCCTTGAATATTTTTCTTCCTTCGGGGACATGGATAAGACCCATCTGGACAATCTCGTGGGCAGGTTTGCGGGTAATATCCTCTCCCATATAGAGAATTGTTCCGGAGGTGGCGCGGATAAGCCCTGAGATGGTCCGTAAGGTCGTACTTTTGCCAGCACCATTGGCGCCAAGCAAAGTGACAATTTCACCCTTTTGTACTGACAGGGAAATACCCCGAAGCGCATGAATCTTGCCATAGTGTGTCTCAAGGTCGGTAATTTCAAGAATCGTATTGCTCATGCGATTTCGTCCTCTTCTTTACCAAGATAGGCCTCGATTACTTTTGGATTGTTCTGCACTTCCTGTGCGTTTCCCTGGGCGATTTTCTGTCCGTAGTCAATAACCGTTATTTTCTCGGACACTTTCATGACCAGTCCCATGTCATGCTCAATCAGCAGGATGGTGATATCGAGTTCATCGCGAATCTGTTTGATCAGCTCGATCAATTGCTGTTTTTCATCATAGTTCAGACCTGCCGCCGGTTCATCGAGCAGAAGAATCTTTGGCTTTGTTGCCAGCGCCCGGGCCCATTCGACCCTTCTCTGGTGGCCATAGGAAAGATTTGAGGCAGTTCGATCTTTTTCGTCAAGGATCCCTACAAAATCAAGACATTTTTCACAAAAAGCAGTGATATCGGCCTCTTCTTTCTGTTGAGAAGTCGTTCTTAATATGGAGCTGACCGGTCCTGCTGAACTGCGGCAGTGCATGCCGGACATGACATTTTCAAGTACGGTCATACTTTTAAAAAGCCGGAGATTCTGGAAGGTCCGGGCCATCCCCATCTGGGTTATCTTGTGCGGCTTTTTTCGGGTGATTACTTTTTGGTCAAAGAGGATAGTGCCGCCGGTCGGCTTGTAAAAACCGGTAAGACAATTAAATACGGAAGTTTTTCCCGCTCCATTAGGGCCGATCAGGCTGGCTATGGAGCCTTCTTCAACAGAAAAGTTTAAATCTTTGATGACCTGGAGTCCGGCAAAGCTGAGGACGAGATCTTTAACTTCGAGTAATGCCATAAAATAATTCCGTCAATAGGTGAGTACGCACGTTATGTCTTCTTTGCAGGCCAGATACCTTCCGGGCGATAGAGCATGATGATCAACATCACAATGGCAAAAACCAGTATTCGCATTGATCCCAGGTCCCGGAAAACTTCCGGAAAGAGAACCAGGGCAAAGGCACCGATGATAACGCCAGGTATCTTGCCCATTCCACCAAGAACAACCCCGAGAAGGATAAGAACAGACTGCTGAAACTGGAATGTTTCAGGAGAAATGGCAGACATCTTGGCAGCAAAGAAACAGCCGGCAACCCCGCCAAAGATCGCCCCGATAACATATGCATACAATTTAACGGCAACCCGGTTAATGCCCATGGCTTCGGCTGCATCTTCATCCTCTCTGACATATTGCCAGGCCCTGCCCATTCGGGAGTGCTGCAGCCGATAACTGACAAAACCGGCAATAATGGCCAGGATGAGAAATACGTAATAGAAGTGAATAATCTGGGTGAGCTGAAAGCCAAAAATACTTGGCCGTTCAATACCAATGAGCCCACTTGCTCCACCGGTAATTTCAAGATTTCTTGCAATTATCCTGACGATCTCTCCAAATCCCAGTGTCACAATAGCCAGGTAATCACTGCGCAGTCGTAGCGTCGGACCACCAATAATGAATCCTGAACAGGCAGAAAAAAGGACGGCAAACGGAATAGTAAGCCAGAAGTTTACACCGAATTCCGAGGTAAGAATACCGGTTGTATATGCCCCAACCGCAAAAAAAGCCGCGTAACCAAGATCAAGTAAGCCAGCATACCCAACGACTATATTCAATCCCAAACATAAGATAACGTAAAACCACACATTGGTTAAAACCTCTATCCCATAATTGCTTGTTATCAATGGGAAAAAGATAGCGATAACAGCAAGGGTCAGAAGAATAACCAATCGGTTTTTCTGATCCTGAAGCCAGTCGAACAGTTTTGCTGATTTGCTCTTGAAGTTATTTTGGTTTGGAGGAGTACTGGATGAATCGTTCATTGTCTACATCCTCTCAATTTCAGTTTTGCCGAGTATTCCGGTTGGTTTGAATACCAGCAGGAGGATGAGAATACCAAAAGAGAAGACATCTTTCCACTCGGTGCCGATAAATGGTATCTGAGTTCCGAAGGACTCGAGAAGGCCAAGGAGCAGTCCGCCGAGCATGGCTCCGGGAATAGAACCGATTCCACCGATGACCGCAGAGGTAAAGGCCTTGAGCCCAATGACAAATCCCATAAAGAAATGAATGCTGCCATAATAGGTGCCCGCCATAATGCCGGCAGCTGCGGCGAGCGACGTACCAATAAAAAAGGTCAGTGCGATGATCTTGTTTACATTAATACCCATCAGCCGGCAGGCATCCTGATCGATGGCGATTGCCCGCATCGCTTTACCATAGAGTGTTTTGTGCACAAAGAGATAGAGGACAACCATCAGGAGAATTGATGCCCCTACCAATATCATCTGGGTATTGGTAATGAACACATTCCCGAGTTCCACGCCTTCAAAACCGAGATCGGTGGGAAAGGCCAGATACTGTCCATCGGTAAACGCCATAACCGCATTGGAGAGAACCATGGAAACAGCCAGGGCGGTGATCAGGATCGAAAGTCTGGGTGCCGACAGCATTGGCACATAGGCAATCCGTTGAATAAGAACCCCCAGGAGACCAACCGCGATCATACTGAAAACCATGCTGCACAAAATACCGGCCCAGCTGCTCCCAAGAAAAGTGCTTAAAAAGGATAATGCAATAAAACCGACGAATGCACCGATCATGTAAAGATCGCCATGGGCGAAGTTCAGAAGTTTTATGATACCGTATACCATGGTGTATCCAAGGGCTACGAGCGCATAAAACGATCCGAGGATCAAACCATTTGCCAGCTGTTGTAACAGAATGTCCTGGAGTGACATAATAAATACGTCTGGGAGAGTGAGTATTATAATGTTACAGCCCGGCTTGAATACACAAACCGGGCTGCAATATTATTTCAGAGAAGAGAGGGGCTTATTGATGAAGAGCCCACTTCCCACCTTTAGCCACGAGAATAACAAAGTTACTTCTGGCCAGTGTGTTCTGTTCGGTAAAGGAAATCGGTCCGGCAATCCCAGTAAAGTCTTTGGTCTCTGCCAGGGCTTTAATGATTGCCGCCTTATCTGTTGATCCAGCGCGTTTGATTGCATCAGCCATGAGCTTCATGCCGTCGTAGGAAAGAGCGGCATAGGCGTCGGGGTCCTGCTTGTAGGCAGCCTTGTAGTTGGCATGAAAATCCTTGGCAGCAGGAAGATACTCAACCGTAGGATTGGAGAAGCAGTAAATGCCTTCGGCTGCTTTTCCTGCGATTTCAAGGAGTTTCGGTGAGTTGGAACCATCACCTACGGCAATCAGATTCTTGTACCCACCCTGTCGGAGCTGCTTGATTACCAGCGCGCCATCGGCATAGTATGCCGTCCAGAAAACTGCATCAGGAGCTTTTGACTTAATACGGGTAACCAGTGCTGACTGATCCTGTTCCCCTTTATTTACAACTTCATAGGCAACAACTTCTTTGCCCATGCTTTCCCATTTCTCACGTGTCAGCTTGGCAAGATCCTCGGAGTAACCGTCGCCCTGATGGATGATGGCAAGTTTATTAATCCCTTTTTCCTCAAAGAGGCTGATGGCTGTTTTTACCTGGTCAAAACCGGTAGAGTTGACCTGAAAAGCGTTGCCCATGTTGACGTCAATCAGTTTTGTGGAATTTGCCGCCGGGATAACCATTGGGATATTGGCATCGCCGTATATCTTCATGGTCGGCAGTGTCGCTCCGGAACAATAGCCACCGACAAGGGCGTTAATATCGGCAGAAACCAGTTTGGTGGCAGCAGCGGTTGCCTGCTGTGGATCACATGCCGCATCGCCGGTCATGGTGACAATGTTCATGCCGAGCACACCACCCGCCTTGTTGATCTCATCAGCAGCGAGATTCATGGCATTTTCCATATCCTTGCCATACGTCGCTTCAGATCCGGTCGTCGGAACCATGATCCCGATTTTTAAATCAGCCGCCGTTGCAACCTGGCTGACCAGCATCATACCAGCAAGGGTACTTCCTAATACAGTCGTAATAAATGATGATTTATTCACAGCTTCCTCCTTCATTTAACACTATTAATTACCCAAAACCTGAATTCTGATACGAGTGACTCAAAAAACAGGACGCCTATAAATAACGGCCATATACACAATAGTTTGGCCATTATCATCCTGAAACTGTTATCTGTAAAGCTCGAAAAAAAAGGCAGCGTACGATTGCTGACAAAACAACGTGTTTTCGACCTGTTGAAAATCTCTTTTAATAAAAAGAGTTAACAACGGAGCCTTTTGCAACATGATGATTTACGTTCAACGTCAAGGCGTGTGAACTGATAGCTAAAGGACTAGAGTTATAAAAAAAACAATATTTGTCAAGCATCTGCTGATAATAAAATTTTTCTAAAACAGTGTGAAATCAGATATTCCAGACAATTTTATACCCAGATGAGAAAAGATCAGAGATAGCCGCTTCCAACTTTTAACCGCAGGGAGTGGTTCTGTTTATTCATAAATGTTAATCGCTCCTTGAGATACGCTTCTGTGGGTGTATCCAAATCACCAGGATGGTACTTTCTACCAAGAAGAGAATAGGTTGCAGTGCCCAGGCGATGGTAGGGAAGTATCTCAAGATCATTGACTCTATCGTGTGATTCGGCAATTGAGATGATGGCCTGCAGGTTTTCGTCATCATCATTTATTCCGGGAATGAGCGGGAAGCGCAGGTGAAGATGGAAGGTAAAATCGGACCGGTCAAGCCTTTTTAGATTAGCCATTATTATATCATTTCCGACCCCGGTCAGTTGTTTATGTTTTTCACGGTCATGATGCTTGATGTCAACGTATAAGGTATTGAGAAAAGGAAGTGATTGGGCGATATGCTCCCATGGAGCCAGAAGACTTGTCTCAACCGCAGTATCAATTCCACGTCGGCTGCATTCCTCAAGGACACCGGCTGTAAAATCGGGCTGAATAAAGCACTCACCGCCGCTTATGGTGACGCCGCCGCCGGAGTGAAAAAAGAAGATCTCGTCTTTACAGAGTTCCTCAACGGCCTGCTTCACTGTCATGACCTGGCCATACCCTTTCTGGGCGTTGTGAGGGCAGACATCCACACAGTGAAAGCATTTGACACAGCGTGTTGTATCTATCTCAATGGAGCCATTGACCAGGGTCAGGGCTCCTGCTGGGCAATTGAGAGCGCAGGTTGCGCAACCGACACAACGCTCACCGTTATACCCTTTTTCAAGCTGCTTCAGTTGGGATTCAGGGGTCGAACACCAGTCGCAGGAGAGGGGACAACCCTTTAAAAAGAGCACTGTGCGGAGTCCAGGACCGTCATGGATAGAGCTTCTCTCTATCCGCAGGACAACACCTTCAGTAGCAAGGGCCATTCAGTTAACCCACAGAAATACCGTGCTGCACCGTTCTGCCAATAATCTCATCCTGGACATCTTTGCCAAGCTCGACAAAATAGGCAGTATAGCCGGCCACTCTCACCAGCAGTCCCCGGTAATCGTCTGGGTACTGTTGGGCAAGCAGCAATTTTTCCTGGTCGATAACATTAAATTGGACATGGTAGACACCCAGGCTGCACATGGATTTGAGCAGTGCCATCATCTGTTTGATGCCATTTTCCTCGCTCAAAAGGGCTGGCTCAACCTTCAGGTTCAGAAGTGTTCCCTGGACGAATCTGTCGTGGGGGATGCTGGCCACTGATTTTAATACCGATCCTGGTCCGTTTAAATCAGTTCCACCGACCGGGCTGACACCATCGGCCAGCGGTTTCCAGGCTTTCTTGCCTGAGGGCAGGGCACCGACCTCTAGGCCAAAAGGCGTATTTCCAGAAACCGGCAAAATACCGGGGGTCATCTTGCCGAATTTGGATTCGTATTTTTCTATTTCGTCGGCAAAAAAGGTGAAAATATCGCTGGCAATCTGGTCCACAAGTGGATCATCATTGCCATATTTGGGTGCCGAGTTGCAGCGTTGCAGGATGTCATCATAACCCTCAAAATCATGGTCAAGAGCAGTAATAAGCTGACTCATGGTCAACTGACTCGTATCAAACACAATATGTTTGACCGCGACAATGGAATTTATCAGGTCGGCAACACCGATGAGAATAATACCGTTGCCGGTATTATACTTTGCTCCTCCCCAGGCATAATCCTTTGCATTTTCAATACACTCTTTAAAAGTCAGTGAGAGGGCAGGGGAGGGTCTGTTCATACAGACTTCATCAATCACATGGCTGCCCATTACCACGGCACGGGTGGCATGGGCGAACTGTTTTTTTATCGCCTCAAGAAATGAGTCGAAATTGTCAAAATCCTCAGCTTTTCCAGTCCTTGCAGAAACATATTCATTACTTTTTCTGCAACGGCCATCCAGGAGCGCAAATTCGACGATTGATCCAAGATTTATGTCGGCCAGGGCCGTATAGTGCCGCAGCCGACCTTCAAGATTGGTCTCTACACAGCCACAGGGATTCCAGTTGAATGCTTCCTTGAGCGGAATCCCTTTATTCATCAGCATGCGAATGCCAATATCGTCATTGTGAAATGCAGGAAACCCCGTGCCGAGAGCGATTAACTCGACAACCTTGCGCAAGAAACGGTTGGGATTTTTGGCAAGGCTGTACCTCACAGACAACGACGGTTGGTAGAGTTGCACATCCATGGTCGCCTGGATGATCATGTAGGAAAGTTCATTAACCGCATCTCGCCCGGTCTCGTCGATGCCACCGACACAAACATTCTGGAACATCGGATAGCCTGCTGCAAATTCAGCAGTTACCGCGTCCTGGAAGAGACAGGGCTCACTGAACTTCACCCACAAACAGTTCAGCAGTTCCTGCGCATCTTCTTTACTGATGCGTCCGTTTTCAATATCGTCTTTATAGTAGGGGTAAAGGTACTGGTCCATTCTGCCGGGATTATAGCTGGCGGCATTCTGTTCCATGAAAATGCATATCTGGTAAAAGTAGAGTGCCTGGAGCGCCTCCTTGAAAGTTCGCGGTGCTCTGGTCACAAGCTGAGCACATGTTTCTGCAATATCGAGCAGCTCCTCTTTTCTTGTCTCGTTTTTTTCAAGCAACGCGAGTCGACCGGCTTCATCACTATACCGGCGGCTGAGGATCTTCATGCCGTCAATAACAATCAGTAACGATTTGAGATAGTAATCCTTTTCATAGTCACCGGGGACGGTAATGTCGAGCAGGGCCCGTCGTTCTTTCACCGTTGCTTCGATGCCGCAAAGACCATCGTTGAGAAACCATTCATAGCCGGCAGTTGTTTCACCAAAACCGCGAACCGCCTTCCTGTTGATATAGATTACCCCGTGGTCACGCAGCAAGCGGGTATCATCGGGTATCTGCGCCAGCCATTCCTCAAAATTTGACCGACCTTTCCAATACGGCCTGATTTCCTGCTCGAATGTCTTCCGGTCGTCTTCTCGGAGATAAAAGGGGTCGTAGGAACGTGTAGAGATGGAATCGAGTTCATCATTGAGAACGGACCAGCAGGTATCAGCACAGAGGATGCCTCCCCGTATTTTACTGCCTGAACAGCCGACGATCAATTCATCGTCAGCAATCGTTATGTCTTTCTGCAGACACTGATCACGAAATCCTTTGGCTTTCCTGACAACAAGCGGCTCACCTTCGGTCTCAAGAAAGCTCCGGGTCAGAATTTTCGCATTTTCAAGGTCCATTTCCGGTCGTATGGATACAACTCTTTCTTTCAGCCGATCAATACGATCCATATAATATGGTCGCTCCTCGATCCTCTTGACTTTGGCTGCGACTTGTTTCATCTGTTTCTCGTCATGATTAGGTTGTTAATAATGATATTTGTTATCAGGTATAACCTAACATTCTTTAGGCAAATTTAATAGATTTTTGTACCAACCCAGAAAATAGCTGCAGAGCAAGCTGCAAACAGGATAATGTCGTCATTTGAGTTTTTCTTAACAACCAGGTTAGCCGTAAAGAAAAAAGGAAGGGATAATTACGCAGGCACAGGTTCGGGCCTGACGCAGTTTCTGCCATCATTTTTTGCCAGGTAAACAGCTTTGTCTGCAGCTCGAAGCAGATCATCAACCTTTTTCATTTTTCCATTGCTGACGGCGACGCCAATACTGACGGAACCATACCAGAAGCCGCTGCCGGCTATAACTCTTAAAGCTGCTACCTTTGTACGGGTCTGCTCGGCAATATGCTGGGCGCCTACGAGTGAAGTCTGGGGACAGATAACCAGAAATTCATCACCGCCCAATCGACAGACAATATCATCGCTGCGCACGGAATGCAGGAGCTCGATGGAAAGCCTTTGAAGAACCCGGTCTCCTGCGGCATGGCCATAGGTATCATTGATCTCTTTAAAGCCGTCTGCGTCAATCATGAGACATGCCAGTGGTTTTTTGGTTGCAACCGATTCGTTCCACAATAATTGCAGTTGACGCATGGCAAAGCGCCTGTTGGGAAGATCGGTGAGATGATCGGTGATAGAAATTACCTCGAGCGCTTCATTTGCCTGGGCAAGATCTTTTGTTCGCTCAGCTACACGACTTTCCAGGGTCTTGTTCAGATCTGTCAGAGCTTTATTCCGCTGGGAAAGCAGGGTGAGCAATCCCTTGAGAGCGGCAAGAAGCGTCGCTGTCGATTCGTTTTCAGACTGCTCCACCTCTGTAAAAGCTTCCTCGGGCTTTTTACCGCTTTTGATTATCTCGATCTGTCGAGCCATGACTAGGTCTGAACCAAGAATATGATACGCGATCCAGTGGGCCAGATAATTAAAAAGAGCCAAACAGTCTTCCTGGCTGTTCATATCTGTTGAAAGAGAAAAATCAGAAATATCCTGAACGAAATCACGATGACATTTGAAATGAATGGAGAGATGTTTTGGGTCAAGCTTCATTTCGTTCATCAGTTTCTCTTCTGTGGTGAAATGAGTCTTGGTATACGATATGAGTTGATTGAATATGGATTCTAAAACATGTTCATTGACAAGATTTTCAGAAAGAGCGTTTCCATACTTGTTGATCAGAGAGACGAGCCCCCGGTGTTGAGTATCTATCTCAGAAATATTGGTGATAAACTGTTTTCCCCACTTAAATGATTCCATATGCCCAAGAAATGTTGATACGTATATTGAGTAGAAAAAGTGGTGGCAAAGATTCTTTTCCTTCAAATAATAATCATTTGCAACAACGGGACAAGAATATCCGAATAGAGGAACTATTCCAATAGCTTCTGTAATTTTATCGTAAATGAAAGAATCAGTCAAAATATTTTCAAAAAATATTTTGTATTCATGACTAAGAAATGAAGGGTAGGGATCGGCTGTCAACCCCCATCCCACACATTGCCCATGCAGTACCATCGGCGCTGAAGAGCTGCTCGAATGAAACGGGTGGAGCCGACCTTCGGAAAGCACAACAAAAAACCCCCGCCAGAAAATGCCTGACGGGGATAATGTCCGATATTCCACAATTGAGTAATCGGCGCGAGAGCGTTCACTTTTTTCAGTTGAGATGGCGCCTGACAAGAAGCGGTGAGTGGGGCGATACAAGTGTATGCCACGCTCATCGGCGACGCAGGGGCGGGTGTCATATCGGCTCAAAAAAGAGTCGTGATAACGTCCGTGTTCGCAATGAAACGGGTGGAGCCGACCTTCCGGGAAAGCACAACAAAAAACCCCCGCCAGAAAATGCCTGACGGGGGTTATGTATAAAGAAAAATCGGCGGCGACCTACTCTCCCACACATTGCCCATGCAGTACCATCGGCGCAGCAGAGCGTTCACGGCTGTTTTTCGAGTTGAGATGGCGCCTGAGCCAAGAAGCGGTGAGTGGGGCGATACAAGTGTATGCCACGCTCATCAGCGACGCAGGGGCGGGTGTCATATCGGCTCAAAAAAGAGTCGTGATAACGTCCGTGTTCGCAATGAAACGGGTGGAGCCGACCTTCCGGGGAAAGCACAACAAAAAACCCCCGCCAGAAAATGCCTGACAGGGGTTTTATATATAAAGAAAAATCGGCGGCGACCTACTCTCCCACACAGTTGCCCATGCAGTACCATCGGCGCTGGAGAGCTTAACTTCCGTGTTCGGAATGAGAACGGGTGGACCCTCTCCGCTATGGCCACCGATAAAGTCAATCGGTAACACGATACTTCTATATTAAAAAAAAGATAATCGAACAGTAGAGTAAAAAACAGCAGCAGCTTAATCAAAAAATATGGATAAGCCGCACGGCACATTAGTATCGGTAAGCTCCACATGTTACCATGCTTCCACACCCGACCTATCAACGTGGTGGTCTACCACGTGCCTTCAGATGGCCACTACAGCCATGGGATATCTTATCTTGGAGTGGGCTTCCCGCTTAGATGCTTTCAGCGGTTATCCCTGCCGAACATAGCTACCCAGCAATGCCCCTGGCGGAACAACTGGTACACCATAGGTTCGTCCATCCCGGTCCTCTCGTACTAGGGAAAGATCTCCTCAAATATCCTGCGCCCGCAACAGATAAGGACCAAACTGTCTCACGACGTTTTAAACCCAGCTCGCGTACCACTTTAATTGGCGAACAGCCAAACCCTTGGGACCTGCTTCAGCCCCAGGATGTGATGAGCCGACATCGAGGTGCCAAACCTCCCCGTCGATATGGACTCTTGGGGGAGATAAGCCTGTTATCCCCGGAGTACCTTTTATCCGTTGAGCGACGACCCTTCCATGCGGAATCGCCGGATCACTAAGACCTACTTTCGTACCTGCTCGAAATGTCTCTCTCGCAGTCAAGCTCCCTTATGCCTTTACACTCTACGGCTGGTTTCCAATCAGCCTGAGGGAACCATCGCGCGCCTCCGTTACACTTTAGGAGGCGACCGCCCCAGTCAAACTACCCACCAGACAATGTCCTGGATCCGGATCACGGACCGCAGTTAGATTCCTAAGATAACAAGGGTGGTATTTCAAGGGTGACTCCATGAACACTGGCGTGCCCACTTCAAAGTCTCCCACCTATCCTACACATGTTACCTCAAAAACCAATGCCAAGCTGTAGTAAAGGTTCACGGGGTCTTTCTGTCTTGTTGCGGGTAACCGGCATCTTCACCGGTACTACAGTTTCGCTGAGTCTCTGGTTGAGACAGTGGGGAAATCGTTACGCCATTCGTGCAGGTCGGAACTTACCCGACAAGGAATTTCGCTACCTTAGGACCGTTATAGTTACGGCCGCCGTTTACCGGGGCTTCGGTTCGCTGCTTCGCTTACGCTGACAGGTCCCCTTAACCTTCCGGCACCGGGCAGGCGTCAGACCCTATACTTCGTCTTTCGACTTCGCAGAGTCCTGTGTTTTTAGTAAACAGTCGCTCCCCCCATTTCACTGCAACCTACGTAGGCTCAAACAAGTATTCATTATCACCATATAGGCACACCTTCTCCCGAAGTTACGGTGCTATTTTGCCGAGTTCCTTAACCAGAGTTCTCTCAAGCGCCTTGGTATTCTCTACCAGCCTACCTGTGTCGGTTTACGGTACGGTCACCATCATAACTAGATACGAGGATTTTCCTGGAAGCAGGGAATCAGCCACTTTGTTGTCTAAAAGACATCGTCATCACGTCTCATCGTTTAAATAAGGACCCGGATTTACCTAAGTCCTCCAACTACACGCTTAAACCAGCTATTCCAACAGCTGGATGGCCTATCCTTCTCCGTCCCCCCTTATCATCAAACATTATAATAGTGGTACAGGAATATTAACCTGTTTCCCATCGACTACGCCTCTCGGCCTCGCCTTAGGAGCCGACTAACCCTGAGCAGATTAACTTGACTACAGGAAACCTTAGGCTTTCGGCGACAAGGTTTCTCACCTTGTTTATCGCTACTCGTGTCAACATAAGCTCTTGTGGAACCTCCAGCACTCCTTTCGGTGTACCTTCTCAGGCGACCACAATGTTCTCCTACCGTGACCAGAAGACAGAGGACAGGGGACAGAGATCAGAATAGTTTGGTGCGTGTGCACTTTATCATTAAAACTACTTCCAGTTTCTGTACATCCCCTGGAGCATCTTGGAGATTTCTTGGTACTCATCTCGCCATCTACTCCAGCTTTCCTCTTCTACTAAAGACAAATCCAGACAGTATCGAAGCCAGACTCTCATTTCATCACTTGAGCCAATCGCCATTACTAAATAGCGTTTGAATTCTGCTTTGGAGTGGTGTTGCTTGCCAAATCCTTCTGCGATATTCGCGCATATCGATTTGCTCGCTCGTCTTACTTGATCAGCCAAGCCATATTGTTCTCGTTGTGGAAAATCCATACTTGCTTTATGAATTTCCAAAGAGAGCTTGTAGGCTCGCTGAAACACCTCCAAATCTTCAAATGATGAAATCATCTGTCTTCTGTCCTCTGTACTCTGTCTTCTGACACCCGTAGCTTCGGTACTATGCTTAGCCCCGTTACATTTTCAGCGCGGATTCATTAGACCAGTGAGCTATTACGCTTTCTTTAAAGGGTTGCTGCTTCTAAGCCAACCTCCTGGTTGTATCTACAATTCCACCTCTTTTCCCACTTAGCATAGTTTAGGGACCTTAGCTGACGGTCTGGGTTGTTTCCCTCTCGACCATGGAACTTATCTCCCACAGACTGACTCCCATACTAGAACTTAACGGCATTCGGAGTTTGAAAAGGGTTGGTAATCCGGTGGGACCCCTAGCCTTGTCAGTGCTCTACCTCCGTCAGTCATCATATGAGGCTATACCTAAATATATTTCGGAGAAAACCAGCTATCACCGAGTTTGATTAGCCTTTCACTCCTATCCACAGCTCATCCGAACAGTTTTCAACCTATATCGGTTCGGGCCTCCATCTCGTGTTACCGAGACTTCACCCTGGCCATGGATAGATCACCCGGTTTCGGGTCTACCCCATACAACTAGACGCCCTCTTAAGACTCGCTTTCGCTGCGGCTCCACCTCGCGGCTTAACCTCGCTGCACAGGATAAGTCGTTGACTCATTATGCAAAAGGCACGCCGTCACACTGTGCATGCACATAGTGCTCCGACTGCTTGTAAGCTAACGGTTTCAGTTTCTATTTCACTCCCCTTCCGGGGTTCTTTTCACCTTTCCCTCACGGTACTCGTTCACTATCGGTCATCGGTTAGTATTTAGCCTTGGAAGATGGTCCTCCCAGATTCCCACAAGGTTTCACGTGTCTCGTGGTACTCAGGAACTCCCTAGGGTGTATCATCATTTCGTGTAC
>CAVQYQ010000007.1:0-57727 GCA_963718195.1 uncultured delta proteobacterium | reverse complement strand
TTTTTTCGGTATTGCTGCGCACTTGAGATTCCTTGGAGCGCTCCTAACAGATAACATCCAAGAGTCTGCGAGCACTCTTTTTTTAGATGCTTGTGTTGGACATTGCCTTCAGGGTGTCCAGAATATCCTGGTTGCTTACATTATCGATCACAAGAACTTGACCGACTTTTACGGGGAGTACTAATCGAACTGAATGGCTCAATCTTTTCTTGTCCCGGCTCATTGCATCAAGTATTGACTGAGGGGAGAGTGCTTTAGGGATTCGGTTGGGTAAACCGACTTTTTCCAGAACCGTATCGATACGGTTTCTAAGATGGTGGTCGCAATACCCTAACTTTGCGGACAGATGAGTCGCTGCAGCAAGACCCATGGCGACAGCCTCTCCATGGCGCACTGTGTTTTCACTCTCATTTTCAATAGCATGGGCAAAGGTGTGTCCCATATTTAAATGGGTCCTTATGCCTTCATCAAAGGGGTCCTCCTGCACGTAGGCAATTTTGACCTGGATAGCCTGGGCGACAAGTGATTGTATTTCAGAATGAGATGAATGCAGAGAATCAGTAGGTAAAGGCCAGCTACCATGTTCAACTTTTTCCAAAAGATCAGTGTCCGCGAGTAATCCATGTTTAATGACCTCGGCCATACCAGAAACTAGTTCCTCAGGTGGAAGTGTCGCTAGGGTGGCCACATCTGCTAAAACGAGGGAAGGCTGCTTGAAACTGCCAATTAAATTTTTTCCCTGGGGTAAATCAATACTGTTTTTTCCACCTATGCTTGTATCGGCCATGGCGAGCAGACTGGTCGGGCATTGCACGAAATTGACTCCACGCATAAATGTTGCAGCCACAAATCCAGCGATATCACCAATGACACTGCCCCCAAGTGCGATTATGGTTCCTGACCTTCCAAATCCTATGTCGATAAGTTGATCGTAGATGGTCTGCACTGTCGTCAATGTTTTTGATTGGTTCCCTCCAGGGATGGCAATGACATGGTCAATAGAACCACAGCTTCGTGAATAGATCTCACCAACAACTGTGTCAGTGATTACGACCAGCATTCCCTCAGTTCCCGACAGTTGACGGGTAAAAGATAAAATGCCGTTACCAACTATGAATTGATATGGTTGAGCAGGGTCGTCAATTGCAAATTGGGTAGGGTTTTTCTGTATAAAATCAAGCAAATTGTCGGTAACATCTTCTGGATGCTTACCATCTGTTGTCAATTTTAGAAAACGCTGATACCCTTTTTTCCTATCATGCAGGAGTTCTACTATTTGTTCACTTGGGTTGGGTACATCAAGCAATGGTCTGTGGTTTTCGGTGTCGCTTTCTAATCGTGACAATATTTCCCGTGGGGAGGCGACCAGGCAGAAGACTCTGCCATTTTTACTTAATGCTTCTACATTTAAGGGGTCTAGCATCAGGCGCCCTCCCGTAGAGATAATCAGCCCTTCTTTCTCCCCCAGCTCTTGAGCGATGTCTGCTTCCATTTTACGAAATGCAGGTTCGCCCAGATTGATAAATATCTCTGGGATCGTCAGGCCCTGACGTTCTTCGATTAATCGATCTGTATCAATAAATTCACGATTCAACCTGTTGGAAAGCAATGTACCTACCGTTGTCTTCCCAGTGCCCATAAAGCCTGTCAAGATAATGTTCTTATTGTCGGTGCTCTGCATAGTATTGATTCGATATGGGATGTTCTGGTATGTATGAAAATATGTATCAAAATCCAAGAAATACCATCTTTATTGACGCAAAGCAATCTGAGATAAAACAACACTGTTTGCTATTGAGAAAAAGCATCGTGGCTTTCGCTCTGCGTCTTATCTCCTCATTAAACACCGTTTTTTCACTCTGCTGGTAATGGTGTTAATTTACAGAAAGGAGTTTACACCAACAGAGATCTTGTGACGCGTTGTGAAACAGCGTACAATGACACTTCTCAGGAGCGCAGTGAACAAAACCAGGTAAATGAGCCACTTGCAAAACGCCCTTTTCGCTCAATCTCTACGTTATGCTTATATTTTTATCCTCGGAATATCAACGATGCCTGCGGTAAAAATCTTTCACATGCCTTGACGTTGAACGAAAATCATCATTTTGCAAAAGGCTCAAATGTATAATCTTAATTCATGGAAGAAAACATCATGAGGCAACAGAGCGAAATAAAGGTAACGGTGCGAGGTGCGGTTATCGGAGGTAAAAAGCCACTGATATGTTTGCCGCTCATCGGGGAGACGAGGGCGGAGGTTCTCGGGGAAGCTGAAGCGTTAACTGCGCTTCAGCCCGATCTGCTGGAATGGCGTATAGATGGTTATGACAAGGTGGAATCATTACAGGATTGTCTGTCTGTTTTAAAAGAGTTGCGGAACATCATTGAAGAGACCCCGTTGATATTCACCTGTCGAATAGATCAGGAGGGTGGCGTCAAAACGATTTCGCGCCAAAAGCGATTGGATTTGATTTCTGGGGCAGTGGCGTCTGGTGACATTGACATCGTGGACACCGAACTCTGTAATGATGCGGCCTTCATTAAAGCAGTAAGGCAGCTGACTGGGCAGTGTGGTGTTGCATTGATCCTCTCCTACCATAACTTTACGGACACACCGAGCGAATCAGTCATCTATTCGAAGCTGGCCGAAGCCCAGGATGCAGGAGCAGATATTTCAAAAATAGCTGTAATGCCAAAAGATTATGGGGATGTCTTGACCCTCTTAAAGGCAACCCATAAGGCGAGAAATGAAATAATAAAGGGCCCCATAGTGGCAATGTCCATGGGGGCTGAAGGCGCTGTAAGCAGACTGGCTGGCGGCCTGTTTGGTTCCGATATCACCTTTGCCATAGGTCTGCAGGCCTCAGCACCTGGGCAAATCCCGATACAGGAGTTAAAAGGATGTATGGCTTCCCTGTATGACACATGATCGGAAGATCGAGTATCTACCGTTTTTTGCGGAGTACAAATTACTCCTGTACCTTACTTTGACAGATAGAGTGTGTTGTTTTGGTTATCACATCGAACGTTTTCTGCTGAATTAATAAATGTATAGGTTTCGGTCTTCAGCTGCTGCTCCAGCGACTTGGGGTAGAGCAGTTGTCGCGGCAGTTGCGGACAACTTGAAGATGTGCAGTTAAGCGCAATAGGGCGAGTACACCGCCAGCTGCCAGTAGTATGAAGAAAATAGAAGCAGAGAAAACACAGCAAGGATTTGTTTTTACGTAAATAGTGAAATTCATCTGTTTCTACCCTTTAAATCGGTGCAGGTTGTTGTAAGCACAAAAGGAATAAACGCCGTCATCCGTGGTGATGCCATAACAGCACTGGTTAACGCGATTGCTATCGAGGGTTTGCTTTTCCATGAAACTCTTGGCAAAGAGTATCAGGTGTCTCGCCTGCAGGATGGATTTAAGATCCGGGCTGCTCCCGAAGATTGCTGCCGCTTCAATCAACAACTGCCAGCTCTTTGGATTAAAGAGATGTTTTTGACAGAATCGCGCTTTTCCCATGAACAAATCTATGATCTTACCCCGCCTGTTATTGCCGAGAAATGCCATCAATTTGTCGCTTGAGAGGTGACTGAAGAGTGGTTCAAGCCGATCACCAACCACATAGACCAGTGAGATCGCATTACAGTGCGCATGTCCCAACAAAAATGACTGAAACAATTTCGTTATTTTGTTGGCCAACTTTGCAACAAGAATGTAAATTAATTCAGAACGGATCACCGGCCCCAATACGCAATTACCTCTCCGACAATGTATTACATCACAGTTCCGATATGTTACCCGGTACCGTTTGAAAAGATGATCAGATGGCATTGATCTTGATACACTGGAGGATGTTCGACGTTCTTCCTGGTGTTTCCCGGATCAATGCTGGAGCCACAACAGGGGTTTTAAACGCTTTGATCGACACTGTTGATATGGATTGTAAGGTGGAGAGTCCGATGGAATTATAAGAAGCAGTATTCACGTGGGTCTGACCCCAGAACGTCAGGCTGGATTTACACACCCAAGTGGTATTGGAGGAACAAATGGGAACAATAGTAATTAAAAATGGTGAAATAATAACACCCTATGATCGCCTGGAACTGGACATATTCATAAGCGATGGACTCATTGCGGCGATCGGCAAGGATCTTGACGTAGGTGCCGACCGGGTTATCGATGCAGCGGGCCAGTACATTCTGCCGGGAGGCGTTGATGTCCATACTCACCTGGATATGCCCTTCATGGGGGAAGTTTCAGCAGACGATTTCGAGTCGGGAACTGCTGCCGCCCTTGCAGGTGGAACGACATCACTTATTGACTATGTTGTGCCAGCCAGGGACCAGTCACTTCTGGAAGCCCTGGAGACTTGGAAAGTCAAGGCGAAATCAGCAGTTGCTGACTATGGGTTTCATATGGCCGTTACCTGGTATAGCGAGCAGGTGGCCAGAGAGATGAGAGTCTGTGTGGAGCAGGAGGGCATTCCGAGTTTCAAAGCATTTCTGGCCTATAAGGGCGCTATCATGGTTGATGATGAAGAGCTCTACAGCATGCTCAAATGCTCACGCGACCTGAACGCTCTGATAATGGCTCATTGTGAAAATGGTGAGATCATTGCCGAGCTCCAGGAGAAATATTTTTCCGAGGGCGGCACTGAACCGCGCTATCATGCCCTGTCAAGACCATCGTATGCCGAGGGAGAATCCGCGTCAAGACTGGTGGCCCTGGCCCGTTCACTGGGCGTACCCGCATACTTTGTCCATATGAGCTGTAAAGAATCGACAGATGTGCTTATTGCCTCGCGGGCGCAGGGGCTTGATATCTATGGTGAGACCTGTCCCCAATATCTTCTTCTTGATGATTCTGTCTACGACCTGCCCGATTTTCTGGGAGCTGCATATGTCATGAGTCCTCCCATTCGGCCCAAAGGCCATGCGGAGAAACTTTGGGGAGCATTGCGAGCCGGCCAGATCCAGGTTGTGGGAACTGACCATTGCCCGTTCAACCTGAAGGGGCAGAAGGATCTTGGACGCGATGACTTCAGGAAAATTCCAAACGGTGCCGCCGGTGTGGAAGATAGATTGAAACTTTTATACACCTACGGTGTCCTGCGAAACAGGATCAGTCTCAACCAGATGGTTGCGGTTACAAGTACCAATCCGGCGAAGATTTTTGGCATGTATCCCCGAAAAGGATCCATAGCTGTTGGCTCTGATGCGGACCTCGTTGTCTGGGAGCCTGACGGGGAAGGTGTCATTTCAGCAAAGACTCATCGCCACCGGGTTGATACCAGTATTTTTGAGGGGTTTAAGACAATCGGTGGTCCTCGGGTGGTGATTGCCTCCGGCAGGGTGCAGTATGAGGATGGCAAACTCGATGTTGAACCGGGTGATGGAGCATTTATCCCCCGCTCATTCACTACCTGAAAAGCAAAGGATGGATCGACGGATGATTACTGAATGCAGCTTTGCAAGGAGCAGGACATGGTTGATTTAAAAATTGAATTTTGCACCATTACAAGCCCAAATCCTTTTTGGCTTGCATCCGGGCCGCCGACCAACAGCGGAGACCAGATCATGCGCGCCTTTGACAGCGGCTGGGGCGGAGCAGTCTGGAAAACGCTCGGCAACCCGGCGGTTAATGTCAACAGCCGATATGCTGCGATTAATCAGGGTCGGACCAGGATTATTGGGCTCAATAACATTGAACTGATAACGGATCGCGGTCTCAGCGTAAATCTGGGGGAGATGACGGAGGTTAAGAAGAAGTATCCCAACCATGCAGTTATTGCCTCGGTTATGGTGGGCTCAAAGGCAGAGTGGTTTGAAATCATAAAAAGAGTAGAAGATACCGGAGCTGACGCACTCGAACTCAATTTCAGCTGCCCTCACGGCATGTGTGAACGGGGCATGGGATCCGCTGTCGGGCAGGAACCAAAGATCGCAGAAGAGATCACCCGGTGGGCACGTGAGCAGTCCTCGCTCCCTGTCATCGTCAAACTTACGCCGAACGTCGCCGATATCCGCTATCAGGGTCAGGCTGCGGTGCAGGGCGGGGCCGATGGTGTCGCTCTGATCAACACCATCAAATCAATAATCGGGGTTGATCTCGACGATTTCATCCCATTTCCGAAGCTCAGAAATGGTTCTACAAACGGGGGGTATTGTGGTCCGGCGATCAAGCCGATTGCGCTTCATATGGTAGCTTCTCTGGGAAGAGACCCGGCGTTCAATTTGCCAATCTCAGGGATTGGTGGAATCAACAGCTGGAGAGATGCGGCCGAATTTATTGCCCTGGGATGCAGTTCGGTTCAGGTCTGTACGGCGGTCATGCATCATGGGTTTGCAATTGTAGAGAAAATGATCGATGGGTCTGAGCAACTATCTGGCTGAAAAGGGTATGGAATCGGTTGCAGAACTCAGGGGCCGGGCGCTCGCTAATTACAAGGAGTGGGGGGAGCTTGACATGAATTACAAGGTCGTTGCAGCCATTGATGATGATGCCTGCACCGGCTGTAAAAAATGTTATGTCGCCTGCACCGACGGGGCATATCAGGCGATCGAACTATCAGATAACGTGACAAAAGCGGGAAAGGCAATTCCAGCAATAATTGCAGATCGCTGCACCGGGTGTAATCTCTGTTCTCTTGTCTGTCCGGTTGAATGTATCAGCATGGTTGACGTGTCGCCAACCGAGAAAGTTGAAACCTGGCAGGATATTGTCAACAGGGGCGGGTACGTCATAACCGACGGTCTTTCTTCAACCAATGAATGAATTAAGAACTGGAAAGGAATGTCTCATGGATATAAAGGGGTTACGAGTAAATGGCAAACGGCTTCAGGATTCTCTGCAAACAATGGCCCGGATCGGTGCAACGTTGGGCGGCGGTGTCCAGCGACTGGCTCTGTCTGATGAGGACAAAGAAGCGCGCGATCAGTTTGTCGCCTGGCTTAAAGAAATTGAATGTGAGGTGACCATAGATGAGATGGGAAATATCTTCGGCCGGCGCCCGGGTAAGAATCGTTCACTGCCTGCCGTGATGAGTGGTTCCCATATCGATTCACAGCCGAAAGGGGGCCGTTTCGATGGCATCCTCGGGGTAATGGGGCCGCTGGAAGTCCTGAGAACGCTGCATGAACAGGGTGTTGAGACTGAGCGAGACATTGTCATCGTTGACTGGACAAACGAGGAAGGGTCCCGTTTTGCCCCCGCCATGGTTTCATCAGGTGTCTGGGTTGGTCAGCTCGATCGTGACTGGGCGTATATGAGAACCGATATCAATGGCAAGAAACAGGGAGAGGAACTCGAGCGAATTGGCTATAAGGGAACCGTTCCTGCCAAACCATTTCCCCTGCACGCCTATTACGAATATCACATAGAACAGGGGCCGGTTCTGGAAGGTGTCGGCAAAACAATTGGTGCACCCAAAGGCGTGCTCTGCCTCCACTGGTATGACATATACCTGAGCGGTACGGCAAACCAGGTCGGACCGACCCCCATGGCTGGAAGAAATGACTGCTTACTCTCAGCAGCTGAGATGATTCAGGTCGTCAACAAGGTCGCCAACATCATGGGTAATATGGTTTCAACCGTTGGAGAAATACATAATTATCCAAATTCACGAAACATTATTCCCGATGGTGTTCATTTTACCGTGGATATCCGTTCCTGGGATGACGATCACGCCCTGAAGGGTTGGGAGCTGATGGAAAAAGAGTTCCAGGTTATTGCCGACCGACATGGGACGCCAGTCCGGATGGAAACGACCTGGCGGGTGGAGCATGCGCCATTTGATGAGGGACTGGTTAAAAACGTCATGGAAGCAGCTGACGCGCTTGGCTATTCATCTCATTATATGGTGAGCGGCGCCGGCCATGATTGCTCCTACATCAACCAGATCGCACCTTCTGCAATGATTTTCATACCTTCAAAAGGTGGGCGCAGTCATGTGGAGGTGGAGGAATCAAGCTGGGAGGATTGCAGTAAAGGAGCTGACGTCCTTCTCCAGTGCATACTCAAGTCGGCAAATGAAACATAAATCAGCACTATAAGATTCCACTATCAACATTAATTAAAGGAGACTATGACAATGAAAAGAAGGTTGTTTTACCTCGCTATCGCTTTACTGACCGTCGCGCTCTGCTTTCCAGGGGCAGTACTTGCAGAGAAAATCAAGGTTGCGGGGATATATACCCAGCCGATTCAGCAGAAGTGGGATGCCTGTCTGCACAAGGCCCTTGTCTCACTGTCAGAGAAGGGTGAGGTCGAGTATGTATTCTCAGAAAAAGTTTCCAACACCGACTACATCCGTGTTCTTCGGGAATATGCAGAGTCCGGAGTTGCGCTCGTTGTTGGCGAGGCATTCGGTATCTCCCGGGAGGTGCGCAAGGTGGCCGATGATTATCCCAAGGTCGCGTTTCTGATGGGCGATTCTTTCGGACCTCACGGCTCAAACATGGCCGTTTTTGACAACTATATCCATGAGCCGTGTTACCTTATGGGCATGATCGCCGGAACGATGACCAAGAGTAACAAGATTGGCATGGTTGGCGGTTATCCGATTGGCGAGGTGAACCGGCTGTTCAACGCCTTCATGGCAGGAGCCAAGTCAGTAAATCCGGACGTTGAGTTCAAGGTATCCTTCATCGGCTCATGGTATGACCCACCAAAGGCCAAAGAATTTGCCTACGCCCAGGTTGAAGCAGGGGTTGATGTCCTGTACGCAGAGCGTGCAGGAGTTGTTGATGCTGCCCGGGAAAAGGGGTTGATCGCATTTGGTAACGTAAATGACATGAATAAGGAAGAAAACGGTACCGATGTGGTGGTCGCTTCAGCCCTCTGGCACATGGAGCCGGCAATCACTCATGCCGTCGAGCTGGTAAAGGCAGGAAATTTCAAAGCCGAAGACTACAAGGAGTGGACCATGATGGCCAAAGGGGGAGCATCTCTCTCTCCCTATTACGAATTTGAGGACAGGCTCACCCCTGAGATCAAGGACAAAGTCGCCAAGAGTGCAGCAGCAATCAAGGACGGATCATTTGTTGTTGAGATTAATGACAATGAACCAAAATCAACATTCTGATTACTCACCCTTAACAGCGACGGGAACGGCTCAACGAACCCGTCGCTGCAGTCATTGACCAGTATGAACGATGAACCTCTCTTACGGTTGAAAGGTATAACAAAATCTTTTGGTTCGCTCGTTGCCAATGACAGGATAGATCTGGATTTATTCAGGGGCGAGATACTGGCGCTGCTCGGTGAGAACGGTGCCGGGAAAACCACCCTGATGAATATCCTGTTCGGTCACTATGTTGCTGACCACGGCGCGATAGAGATCGATGGCCATGCCCTGCCCACGGGTTCTCCCAAAGAAGCCTTGAGAGAGGGGCTGGGGATGGTGCATCAGCATTTTACCCTGGCCGACAACATGACGGTGCTCGACAATATCATGCTGGGAACAGAATCGTTGCTCTCCCTGAGCCGAAAGAACGCTCAGGCGATTGAGAAAATCAAGTACCTTACCACTCAGTATGAAATTGATGTCAACCCGAATGCACTGGTGAAAAATCTCTCGGTTGGCCAGAGGCAACGGGTTGAAATACTGAAGGCACTCTACCGGGATGCACGGATCCTCATTCTCGATGAGCCCACTGCTGTCCTGACACCGCAGGAGAGCGATCACCTGTTTGCCACCCTGCGCCTTCTTGTCGATGAAGGACTGGCGATTATTTTCATTACCCACAAACTGCGGGAGGTGATGGCGGTAAGTGACCGATGCCTTGTTTTGCGACACGGTAAAAATATCTACGCGAGCAGGACGAGCGATACAAGTATCGATACACTTGCACGGGAGATGGTCGGTGGTGAGCTCCCAAACGTTGAACGTATTCCAGCCGACCCAGGGTCTGCAATGCTATTGCTTGACCAGGTTGAGGTAACAGACAGCAAGGGATTTCATCTTCTCAACACGATTTCCCTCACTGTCAACAGCAGGGAAATCGTGGGAATTGCCGGGGTCTCGGGGAATGGCCAGAGCCATCTTGCCGATCTTATATCGGGTTTGCTGAAACCATCATCAGGGACGTTCATTCTCCATGGTAAACCCATATCCGAATTCAGTCCTCTTTTTATGATCAAGCAGGGCGTTGGCAGAATTCCCGAAGACCGCACTGCCACCGGTATCGTGGGTGATATGACGGTGCTTGAAAACATGGCCCTGGAATCCTATTGGAAAGATTGCTTCAATCGCTATGGCATCATCAACTTCCGTGCGCTGCTTGCCCATACAGAGTCACTTTCAGATCAATTTGATGTGCGCAGCGGCGGGCCGAACGCCACGGTCCGAACCATGTCGGGAGGAAATATTCAAAAACTGATACTCGCCCGTGTCCTGACGGAAAACCCCTCGGTGATCATTGCAAACCAGCCGACATGGGGGCTTGATGTCGGTGCGACAGCGTTTGTGCATCGACAATTGATTGAGGCAAGCAGAAATGGAGCAGGGGTCATCATTATCTCCGAAGACCTCGACGAATTGTTCGGGGTAGCAGATACAATCCAGGTCATGTACCAGGGTTCACTTTCAAAGCCAATCGATCCAGCCAGGACAACGGCCTCGGAACTGGGGCTTGCCATGAGTGGGCATCGCGATATCGAGCATTCCTCTGTCTTGAGGGAGGCAGTGTCGTGAGACTGGAACCGCGGGAAAGCAGTCCACTCCTGCTCAAGGCAGTGGTCCCCTTCATTGCTGCCCTGGCAGCACTTCTCTGTTGTTCGGTTCTCATCCTCTGGGCGGGGGCATCTCCGATCGAAGCCCTTGTTCTGCTGGTCAAGGGCTCCGTTGGTTCTAAATTTGCCATTTCAGAAACCCTGACGCGGGCGACACCCCTTATTTTTACCGGTCTCGCTGCAGCGGTTGCCTTTCGGGCAAAACTCTGGAATATAGGCGCTGAAGGACAGTTTTATGCAGGTGCCTGTATGGCCACCTGGCTCGGCACGGGAGCCGTTGATCTTTCACCGTGGCTGATGATCCCTTTTCTGTTTGCGGCAGGGGCTCTTGCCGGGGGGCTGCTGCTGCTCGGTCCGACGCTGCTGAAAACCAAACTTGGTGTTGATGAGGTGGTAACCACCTTGTTGCTTAACTTTATCGTACTGCTCTTTGTCAACTGGCTCGTTTTCGGGCCGTGGAAAGATCCTATGGCGATGGGGTGGCCGCAGGCAGAACCTGTGGTCGATTCGGCCCTGCTCGGTTTGATCATTCCTAAAACAAGAATGCACTGGGGGCTTGCTATTGCAATTATTACCTCGTTTGGTGTCTGGTTCCTGATGCGATTTACTACCTGGGGATATGAGATCAGGTCAGTCGGACATAATCAGAAGGCGAGTGGTTTTGCCGGGATACCGGTTAACAAGGTTGTCGTCAGAACGGCTCTTATCTCTGGCGGCCTTGCCGGTTTTGCAGGTGTCTCTGAGCTCTGCGGCCTCAAGGGCTACCTGACCCTGGATCTGTCGCCAGGTTTTGGCTACTCCGGTATCGTGGTTGCTATGCTCGCCTCGCTTCATCCGCTTGGCGTAATGGTTTCCTCTCTTTTCATAGCGATCCTCTCCATAGGCGCAGATTCGATGAGTCGGTCACTGAATATCTCCAACTACATTGCAGATGTGGCGACGTCCATCTCATTGCTCGCGATATTAGTCAGTATGCTGTTTACAAAATACAGGATCCGCTGGAGATAGCATGGAGATACTGCAATTGTTTATCGAGGCCGGTTTCTGGGCCGCAACGGTGCGAATGGCAACGCCGCTTATATTCGGTACCCTTGGTGAGCTCATCTGTGAACGGGCAGGAGTCCTCAACCTGGGAATCGAAGGGATCATGGCGGCAGGCTGCATGACCGGCTGGACATGGGTCTATTTCGGCGGGGATCTCTGGACAGGGGTGATGTTTGCTGCCTTCATCGGGGCGCTGTTTGGCCTTCTTCATGCCCTGTTTACCGTACACCTGGGGCTCTCCCAGCATGTGACCGGACTGGGAATTACCATGCTGGCGACCGCCCTGTCGGCCTTTGTTTTCAGGATGTTGTTGCCCGATATTACAACCCCTCCCAAGATCATTCCCTTTGAGCCGATACATCTGCCACTGTTAAGTGATCTTCCGTTTGTCGGTGAAGTTTTGTTTACCCAGTCTCCGATGACGGTTCTTGCCCTGGTCAGTGTGGTGGTGGTGGGATACTTTCTCAACAAAACCCCGGCGGGACTCGCCCTCTGTATGACCGGGGAGAATCCGATGGCGGTCGAATCGCAGGGTCTCTCGGTTTTTACTATCCGGACGATTGCGGTGATGATCGGCAGTTCCTTCATGGCCATAGGCGGCGCGTTTTTAACAATGTCCGCCTTTGATGCATTCTATATCGGGATGGTTAACGGTCGGGGCTGGATCTGTATCGCGCTTGTGGTATTTTCATCGTGGAAACCCGGTAAGGCCCTGCTTGGAACGCTTATTTTTGCAGCCTTTGATGCGCTGCAGATGCGTGTACAGCAGCAGTCCAGTATGATAATTCCCTACCAGTTCTATCTGATGATGCCGTATGTGTTCTCGATCGCCGCACTTATCGTGATGTCACGACGGTCCGCGTATCCCAAAGCGTTACTCATTCCCTTCCGCAAAGGTGAGAGATAAGGAGAAGCTATGCTCGATTACGTTTTAAGAAATGTGAAACTTTCAGGCAGAGAAGGTACCTTTGATATCGGCATTAATGACGGTATGTTTGTCGAAATTGTTCAATCTCTTGGGGAACAGGGGCACCAGGAATTTGATGGTAAGGGGTATCTCGTCTCGCCGCCTTTCGTCGACAGCCATTTTCATATGGATGCCGCACTTTCTCTGGGGTTGCCGCGACTCAACCAAAGCGGCACCCTGCTCGAGGGTATTCAGATCTGGAGTGAGTTGAAGCCTGATCTGACCGCAGAGGCCCTGAAAGCCAGAGCGCTCGAGTTGCTTACCTGGTCGATCGCCAAAGGAACGCTGGCAATTCGCACCCACGTCGATGTTACCGACCCGTCACTGCTTGCAGTTGATGTACTGCTCGAAGTAAGAGAGCAGATGAAAGATTGGCTCGATATCCAGATTGTGGCGTTCCCGCAGGATGGGGTACTGCGTACCGATGGTGGTAAGGAGCTGCTGCTGGCCGCCCTGGATAAAGGGGTTGACGTTGTCGGTGGAATTCCTCATTTCGAAAGAACCATGGCAGAGGGAAGTGCCTCAATTACCTGGCTTTGCGGGGTCGCAGAAGAGCGTGGGCTGCTGGTCGATATGCATTGTGACGAGAGTGACGACCCGCTTTCAAGGCATATCGAACATCTGGTCTATGAAACCAATCGCCTGGGGTTGGGTAACCGGGTTACCGCCTCGCATCTGACCAGCATGCACTCAATGGATAATTACTATGTTTCAAAATTACTGCCCTTGATGGCTGAATCAGGGATTCAGGCGATCTGCAACCCATTGATAAATATCCATATCCAGGGACGCCATGACAGCTACCCGAAAAGGCGCGGGCTTACTCGGGTTCCCGAGCTGCTCAACGCCGGTGTAAATGTTGCCTTTGGTCATGACTGTGTAATGGACCCGTGGTATCCACTGGGAAGTCACGATATGCTCGAAGTTGCCCATATGGGAGCCCATTGTCTTCAGATGATGGGGGCCTCACAACTGGAAACAATTTTCGAGATGATCACCACCAGAGGGGCAGAGGTTATGAAGCTTCAGGAGTATGGAATCAAGGTTGGCAATCCAGCCGACTGCGTGATCCTGCAGGCTGGAGGCGTCATGGAATCTTTACGGTTACGGCCAAATCGCCTTGCCGTCTTCAGGAGAGGGCAGCTTATTGCTTCTTCTCCCGAGACCCTCAGTTCGGTGCAGCTCGGCGGGAAAGAGACGAGTGTATCGTTTTCGCGGGCAGAATAAGTGTTTCGTTTTTGGTTCAAAACGTTCTAAACCTGGTCGTGTCTGTTAAGCGCTATCTGTCTGCAGCGAGGTCAATCGCCAGCCGTGGCAGGAGTCTCATTGCCGTATCAAGGAATCTTTCATCAGGCGCATAATCAGGTCTGTGGACCATTCTCACATCGTTGTCCAGGGGTTTTGAGCCGATTCGCAAATACACCGATGGTATCTGGCTGGAGATATAGGCAAAATCCTCGGTTCCCATTGAACCTTCAGCAATTTCAATAACCTTTTCGTCGCCAAGCATCGACCTGGCAGAGACAAGAACCGTTTCCAGCACTGCCTTGTCGTTAAGCAGCGGCGGGACCTCCCGGGTCAAAGAGAGCTCGTGGCCGACCCGCATACTCGTTTCAAGTCCCTGCAGCAAGCGTACCATGGCTTCCCTCATCTTTTCAAGAACTGCAGGTTCCAGTGCTCTCATGGTACCGCAGAGGGTCACTCGTTCGGCAATGATATTTTCTGCGGTCCCCCCTTCAATGCGACCGACGGTGATGACTGCAGGTTTAACCGGGGCAATTTCCCTGCTGACGATGGTCTGGAGTTGGGTGATGAAGTTTGCCGCTGCAACGATTGTATCGACCGCGCTGTGAGGATGGGCAGCGTGACCCGAGAGCCCCGAGAGCTTGATGGTGAACGCCTGGGAGCCGGCGAAAGAGAATAGTGGATGATAGGCGGCGACGCCCGTATCGAGCGAGGGCCAGTTATGAAAGCCCAGTGCCGCCTTGGGTACCGGGTCCAGCAGCAGGCCGTCTTCGATCATTGCTGCTGCACCGTTCAAGGTCTCCTCTCCTGGTTGAAAGGCGAGTTTGAAGGTTCCACTGATATGATCCCGAATTTTCCAGAGTATTTTTGCAACCCCCACAAGTGATGCGGCGTGGAGGTCGTGGCCACAGGCATGCATCCTGCCCTCGACCTTTGAGGCATAATCAAGACCAGTCGCCTCGTTTAATGGCAGGGCGTCCATGTCGGCCCTGAGCAGAATGCAGGGACCTGGCTGTTTTCCTTCAATCAGGGCGACGACTCCTGTCTTACCGACCTTCTGCCGTAATGGGATTCCACTCTCAGTCAGTTCCTTGATGATCCGGTTGGCGGTATCAAAAACCTCCAGGCCGATTTCGGGGTTCTGGTGGATCTCTCGCCGGATGGTGACAATGTCATTTCTTATATTCTCTGCTTCGCTGTTAATAAGTTCCTGTATTTCCATGATCCTTGGGTCTCTGCTGTTGATTCGGTGACAATTGCTGTGATCTGTCGGCCAATAATGGATAGTGCGTTTCAGTTAGAATCGATTGGTTAAACGGTTCTATTTCATGAGCCTTTGCAAAATGATGATTTTCGTTCAAAGTCAAGGCATGCGAAAAAATTTTGCCGTAGGCATATAATTGATATTCCAAGGATAAAATTTTAAGCATAACGAAGAGGTTGAACGAAAAGGGTGTTTTGCAAGCGGCTCTTCATGATTTTGGCTTTCCCTCTTTGCTCAGCAGTGTTTCCAGCTCCTGTGGGGATGTCACCGGTAAAGAACAGGTATAATCGACGCAGACATAAGCCGTTGCCTGATCGTTGAGCTTGGTGATATTCTCCATGAACACCAGTTTCTCTGCAAGAAAGCGCTTTTTCCTTCGATCAGCCGGTTCGGCTTGTCACCCATTGTAAGTCTCCTCTGGACCTCTTTGTCAATCAGATTTGCGCCAGTTCCCGGGTATGCCGCTGTCGCTGGGAACAACAGGCATGCCACAAAAGCAGCAATAATCCAGGACATCACATCACCTTGTTTCGTTTAACTGACCTCTACAAGGTGGTACCTGGGGGTGAAAAAGTCAAACGGCAGGGGTGCAGAATGCAGTGAATAGAGAATGGTGGTGCAGCAGGAACAGCTGCAAACGTGGTTATTGGGGTCTCAAATGTGCTGATTTCAGATGATAGCGGCTACTGAATTCATGAAGATTCATGGAGACCCATCAATGAGCCAAGAGCCGCGATCTCCGGTATCTGAGAACTGGTTTCTTACCGTTACTGCGATGAAACAGTACTATCGCAGCAACAGCAAGACAAATCCTTTATTTACGCTCCTTCAGCAGCGCATAGCTGAACTGCTCCCTGGAGAAAGAAAGATGTGGCCGACAGAACAGAAGAACCTGATTTCCCCATGATTGCAACTTGGCATAAAGGGGTGACGGTACCGGATCTGCAATCGGTGCCAGGGCGGTGCCAAAAGATACCTGTCGTGCAGCCCGGCAGAAGTTCGCCAGGTTTTTTTCAACGATTCCAAAATTTGATGCGAGTATGGAGGGGATTGAACAGGCCGGGATCTCGAGTTTCTGCCAATCACCTGGCAGGGAGAACGCAAAACGCATACCTGGCCGGTGTACACGATTTCCCATGAAGACCTGTTGCTGCAATTGCTCTCTTGGGATTGCCGGTCGTGAAAAATCAATAACGGAGGAGGAGGGACGAAGCAGATCAGCTATTCCACAGTCGATAAAATTGTCTCCTTTGGGCAGGAGGTTAATAACAAAATCTACCCGGTCAAGCTGGCGACAGTTCTCTTCACTCAGTCTCAGCTCCACGCCTCCCCTGCGTTTGAATTTCACATCGAGAATACTCACTTCATAGCCCTGGCTGCTGAAATGTTCTTTTAATATTTCTCCAAGCTCACCTCCACCAAGGATGGCGATTGAGAGCTCCCATGGGTGCTTTTTCTCTTTGCTTGCCAGGTGAATCAGAGCTTCTTCAATACTGAATACATTTCCCATCGTACTGCTGAAAAATGGCGGTACCATGGGAATGTCGTGTCTTCTTTCCAAGATAGGGCCGAGTTGACCGGCGAAACCAATGGCTTTTGCACCTGAGATTTTTTTAATCCATTGCATCCGTCGAACGATTTTGTCCGCGATGTGACGATTTTTCTTCCTGGCCAGTTCCTGAGGAGTGTTTGAGATGAAAAGGTAGATGCCAACAGGCTTCCAACCATCAAGAATGAGACCGCCAGGAGTTGGTCTTCCTGACATGAACCGTATAAATGGCTGATAATCAGGACATAATTTTGAATATTCTTCTTTGTCGTGGGGATAAATCACAAAAACCGTTTTAAACACGCCGGTGCGCCCAATCAGCCAGATAATTGCCCAGGTGGGAAGGCGAAGAAAAACTGCATAGATGACAAATAGGATTTGACGGATGTTGTTACTCATTTTATTGCCTCATTGTTAATCTCTTCTATCACTCATCGAACAATTTCCGGCAGTTCTTTAGCTCGATTGTGAAGAAAAGGGTATCTTCCGGCGAACTGATATTGTGCAGAAACGATCAACCGGAAGGAATTGAATGGCAAAAAGGTTGCAAGGAAAGCGCCAGAATAGAGGATAGATGCTGCTGATCGACGAGCTGTAGAAAAAAGTACATTAAAACTTTGATATAGGAGAAGACTCTGGGCTGGTTGTTGCCTTGGTGCCTGTTGAATGTGGATGGAAAAAGGAGCAACCAGGCGTAAACAAGAGTTACAATTTGGGCCTGACGGAAACGTTGTTACCGGTGTAGCCCAGTCTGGAGCATCATCCCCAGGGGCTGTCACTTCCATGTGAGCAGATCTCTATTTAAGCTATTGACAAAATAGCGAGCGTGATCATCTTTACTCTTGTTACAGATATATATGATCACCATCGAGCCAGTCAGTTTGTTGTCTCATACAAAAAAAATCAATAATCAGCCGCTGGAGGAAATTTGATGAAAAAAGTACTGATCGCCTATTCGAGTAGAACGAAAAAAACCGAAGCAATGGCCAATTATATTGCCGAGGGATTGCGCATGACAGCATGTCAGGTGGACGTAAAAAAGATCGCAGAAATTGAAAAAGATAAGGAGATTGCCGGGTATGATGCCTACTTTTTTGGCTGTCCTACCTATCACAAGGATATGACAGGGGGAATGAAACAGTTTCTCTTTAAGGCCCAGCAGGCAAACCTTGCCGGTAAGGTCGGCGGTGCCTTTGGCTCACACACCCATAGTGGTGAGAGTGCCCCGATGATATATGAAACGATGCTCCATGTTTTCAAGATGGACATGACCGATCTTGGCCCTTTAAACCTCACAGAGTCGACAGTTACCAGTGAAGAGGGTTTGCGGGCATGCCAGTCCTATGGTAAAGCAGTTGGCGAAACCTTAGCCTGATCCTCTCCGTTACTTCCCTGGCAGGTACCTCGTATCTGCCAGGGCGTTGCACGATATCCCCATACCCCTCCTGCCTGAGCTCCACCATTTACTGTTTTCTGTCTTATATCTTACGAGAAACCAATAAAGTATTCTCTGCAGTTTCATACCTGCGGAGTTGTCCATTTACCGCACAAATTGTCTTTTCTGTCTAACTGTCTGAGATATAATACAATGTTGTAACGATAAGGTTCGGTTTGATAAAACCGTTTCTAAATCAATACATTTTTCTGGTATGCTTAATATGATAACCTGTGGATGGCTGTTCTGATAGCCCAAGGGTCTCCTGTTCGGTGCCTTCGAGGCTCTTAAAACGGTAACCATTATTTTTTTCAATCTACATGGGCCAATGATCGACGAGAGAAGGAAATTGCAGCGGAGAAGAACCTCTGATCATATCAAATTTCTGCAGCAATCATTTTTAGACCAAACCTTCAAGTGGTTTGAGAAAAATATTCTTGCCACCGGAAGGGCCCATGCCGACTCAACCATCAGGCGACGAATTATTGTCCTGTCTGTGATCACCTTTCTGGGCTCAATCACACTCGTTATTTTCGGGTGCCTGGCGTTTTACCAGGATGCACGATTGCTTGGTCTGGCTCGATTTTACTTTTGCTCTTGCCTTTATCCTCAATCTCTATATGGCACGGATAAAGAAAAACTATCAGGTGAATATCCTGGTGGGAATAACACTTGCCATGTGCCTGTATGCTTTGATTTACCTCAATGGCGGAGTCAGTCAAACAGCCTATGTCTGGTATTATACCTTCCCCTTCATGGCATCATTTCTCCTTGGCTCAAGAAAAGGCGCCATTGCCATGGTGATGATGACAATTCCGGTTATTGGACTGATGACGATCGATACCCGGTCTGAGTTCTTTGCCCAGTATGACTGGCAGTTTGAAATTCGTTTTCTCTGTTCCTATCTTCTCGTTGGTATTTTTTCTTACTTTTTCGAAAAAGCCAGTGAAAATAACCGCCAGGAAATCCTGGCCATTAACAAAAATCTGGAAGGCAGAGTCCGGAGTCGTACCGCAGAGCTGACCCTGCTCAACGAGCAGTTGCTCCAGGAAGTTGAACGACACAAGCAGGCGCGAACGAAACTCGAGGAGAGCGAGAGTAAATTCCGGACACTTGTCGACCTGGCAGCGGTCGGTATACTGCTCGGTTCCAATGATGGAATCATTACGGAAGCGAACCGAAGCATGTGTGAAATTGTCGGAATCGACACGTAAGGACCTGGTAGGGCTGCATATCAGTCAGCTCAACTTTACCAAACAGAGCCTCGAACAGTCACCGCTTCGTTTTGACCTCCTGCATTCGCAGAAAAAGGTTATCAGTGAACGCAGAATTTGTCGACCTGACGGTTCTGAGGTCGCTATTGAAATGCAGACGATCATGATGCCGGATGGGACCATTCAGTCGATCTTTAACGATATCACTGAGCGGCTTCAGGTTGAACTGGAACTGCGTGACAGTGAAGAACGTTTCAGGACGCTTCATAACGCCTCTTTTGGCGGGATTGTCATTCATGACCAGGGACTGATTCTCGATTGCAACCAGGGATTGTCCGAAATGACCGGTTACTCCATGGAAGAGCTGATTGGCATGGACGGTCTGAAGCTGATCATCCCCCAATGGCAGGAAGTTGTGCGGCAAAACATAAAGAATGAGTACACCCAGGCATATGAAGTTGAGGTGGTCCATAAGGACGGCACGACTATTCCAGCGTCCATCCGTGGTTCGATGATTCCCTACAGGGGACGCACCGTGCGGGTAACTGAATTTCGGGATATCACTGAACAGAGGAAATCGGCAGAGGAGAAACTCAAGCTCGAAGAGCAACTCTTTCAGGCTCAGAAAATGGAGACAATCGGCCAGCTTGCCGGTGGTGTTGCCCACGATTTTAACAATATGCTCGGCGTCATTATCGGCTATTCAGAAATGGCCATGATGAAGCTGGATTCCACGACGCCGCTCTATAACGACTTGACAAAGATCAGGAAAGCTGCGGACCGATCGGCTGAGATTACCCGGCAGTTACTGGCCTTTGCGCGTAAACAGACGGTTGAACCGACGATACTCGATCTCAATGAAACCGTGGAGGGCATGCTGCAGATGATCCGTCGATTAATCGGCGAAGATATCAAACTTGTCTGGCTTCCCGGCAATGATCTGTGGAAGGTAAAGATGGACGCCTCGCAGATTGACCAGATCCTGGTAAATCTCTGTGTGAACGCGCGAGATGCAATATCCGGGGTTGGTGAACTGATCGTCCAGCTTGACAACTGCAGCCGGGGAAAAAACGTACCTGCCGGCGCAGGAGTACCATCTGACCGGGAATATGTGCGGCTTTCTGTCAGCGACAATGGCTGTGGGATGAGTGAAGAAACCCTGACTCATGCCTTTGAACCGTTTTTCACCACAAAGGAAGTTGGGGTGGGAACCGGTCTTGGGCTTGCCACGGTATATGGTGCGGTAAAACAGAACAACGGGCTGATAAATGTTGCCAGTAAAGTTAAACAGGGCACCACCATAGAAATATTTATCCCCAGGTATCTGGGCGAAGAGCAAGACAGCCTGGCAGAAAAATCGGCAACAGAAGGCGCTTTGCCCGGCTTTGAAACCATTCTGGTGGTGGAGGATGAGGAGACAATCCTTGAACTGGCCCGAAAAATGTTGGAAAATCTCGGCTACCAGGTACTGACGAGCGTCTCACCGCTTGAGGCAATTAGGATCACAGAAACCTTTGACAAGACGATTCACCTGTTTCTCCTCGATGTGATCATGCCTGAAATAAATGGCCGGGATCTGGCGCAGCGGCTCCTGGCTATCAAGCCGGAAGCACGGTGTCTCTATATGTCCGGCTATACCTCGGATATCATCGCCAGCCAGGGGTTGTTGGATGAGGGCATTGACCTCCTTCAGAAGCCGTTCTCCCAGCAGGATCTTGCTGTCAAAGTCAGGCAATCGCTTGATAAAAGGTGAACCCCTCATCCCTTGCACGACAGTGATTGGGGTGTAAAGGTGATGCTTCAAGAAATCTTCTCGTGGGTTTTAATGGCGTCAAGAAAGTGGTCGCCAGAAAGACTCCCGCAGGGGGATAATCCAGAATCTTAGTCAATAAGAATTCACTAAAGAAAATCTTGTGGTCACGGTCATTTCTTTACGATACAATCCTCCAGCGATCCATAGACCGGAATCAAAGATGCAAATCCTGAAATATCAAGAAGCTCTCTGACGTGTTCCTGGGGGGTGCATATTGAAAATACAAATTCATGCCTCTTCATCAGTTTCATGAGGTTGAGTATAACCCGCAATCCTGCACTGGAGACATAGTCCACCTGTGAACAGTCGAGAATAACATTGCATTTTGGCGGGCTTACATTTTGGTCAACCCAGTCTCCAAGGTCTACTGATGTCATAGAGTCAATGCGTCCCAAGGGTGAAATAACCATGAAACCTTCCTTCTCATACATGCTGATATCCATGATAGCCTGCCTTCAATTATATGGTTTTAGTTATTGTCAATAAATTATGGTCGTTATCTCTCATATACGAGATTTCCTCTGCAAAATGCTTGACGAAATAGAGTCCAAGGCCACCGCTGCTCCGCTGCTCCAAGGGGGTGTTGATCTTCGGTGGTTGCGACTCCATCGGGTTAAATGGGGGACCACTGTCTTCTACCAGGATGGTGATTTTATTCTTGTCCATGATGAGCTTTATTTTCATGCTGTGCGAGTGATCATCCCCTGAATGCTCAAGGTAGTTGGCACAGAGTTCTTCAAGGATCAGGTTTATTTCCAGAGCTGTTTTTGTTGATAGTTTCCAGGATGATGAGATCTGCTCAACGCTTTCTTCAAGTTTGCTGAGACCATCAAGTGAATTAATGATTTCAAAGTCTTCAATCATCATGGATATAGTAAGGTAATTGAGTAATTCTGATGTTTAAGAGGAAAATATAATCATATTTTCTGCAACCGTTATCTTTAAATGAGCGAAACGCCCGGACTGCAGGGTAAATCACCGGATTTGCCTGAATCTTCCTGTTTTGCAAACTGTCTGGTCAACAGGTTTATATCCCATTTCACCAGTTCAGTAATGAGTCTTCTGGTAATCTGGGGGAAACTTGCGGGAAAATGCTCAAGCACCTTGAGAAAGTCGGTGCGGCTCAAACAGAGCGCGGTCGTTTTCGTTCTTGCCTGGAGTGTGAACGTATGCTGAATCTTCCCGAGCAGCAGGCAGGCGCCGACAAAATCACCTTCTCCAAACTGTTTCACCTGGTGCTCGATCTCGTCAATTGTGTGCAGCGCAGCAACATTGCCGGAAATAAGGTAATACCCGTTTTCACCTTCTTCACCCTGGATCATAAAATTCTCACCGGGTAAAAAGGTTACCTCCTTACAGATGACCGCAATCAGCTTCAAACATTCATGCTCGAGATTCTTAAACAGCGGAATACCCCTTAAGATCTCGAGTTCCCGGTGATATGGGGATCGCATTTCCGGCCTCTGCTCGCTGTTATGTCCCGTGGGTGAGCTCATACAACACTCCTTTGTTTTCCATCAGTTCGTCGGGTGTACCGTACTCTATGATCTTTCCCTCTTTCATAACGGCAACCTTGTCGAAAGAGGAAAGCAGGTCAAGGCGATGAATAACTGAGATAACGGTATGCTGATTTTTCCAGCTCTCAACCAATTTCTGTATTCTTCCCTGGGAGTTATTATCAAGGGCCGAGGTCGCTTCGTCCATGATCAGGACCTGGGGCCGTTTCAGAAAAACCCGGGCAATGGCAAGCTTCTGTTGTTGGCCTCCCGACAATTTATCTCCCCTGTTGCCAATATTAAAATTCATGCCGATGGCTGCAACGCGTTCCAGTAAATCCTCTTCTATGAGTAAAAACACAATGCATTGGTTGACCCGTTCCTCTATTGCCGGAGTATGGCTGGTCAGGTTGCCAAAGAAGATATTACTGAGAATTGATTGAGACGAAATGTAGCGGGCTTCATCATAAAATGAAACAGCGCCGGAGGCCTTGCTGGTGCACCACTCGTGGAACGCTTTTCTGCCGGTCAGCAGTAATTGCTGTAGCAGTGGCTGGAATGCGATTATCTTATGGGTTGCAGGAATATAGCGAAGGGCGAGATCGAGCAGTAACTTTGCCTCATGCTTCTCGATCTCGACGATTGTCCGCCGTTCCAAGACATCAGCGAGCGCGAGGTAGTCTTCATATTCATCCGGCTTGATCGGAGTGCGGGAGAAAAATATGTCATCTTTGGGCGCTGTTCCGAGGATGTTTACCGTCTGTCTGGTAATTTCAGCACCGGTTTCCAGAAGTGGCAGTCTCAACCCCGAGGTGTCGAGAAATTTTAAAAATGGTTTGTTTTCAACCAGTGCGCTGAAGGCAAAATCCTTTCGCCTGGGGGAACCGAAAATCAGGTTTTCTACGATACTCGAGTGTAACAGGTAGCGATCTTCGATAAAGAACTCGACATGATCCGCAAGCTCTTCTTTAAAGTTCTCCTGAAAACTCTTGCGAAGCCGTAAAATTTTATCTTCCAGCTCGGGCAATGCCGCTTCATCCAGAACAGTATTGAGACCAAAACGGAGGATATCAACAAAGATACCTGTCTGCTGCAGTACTTCGATTTTATCGTCCAGACTTGGTTCCGGGAGTTCTCCATTACCTGTTGGATAATCGCGGATCGCCTTGGCGGAATAGAGCAGATTGTCATCGACTGTTCCGGTAGAGATAAAAGGAGATTGGGAAATAAAGCCGATATGTTGAATGATTTCCTGTTTGGAAAGGCTTGAAACTGCATGGCCATCAAGCAACAGCTCTCCTGCTGTGTGGTTGTACAGCTGGCCGATACATTTGGCCAGGGTCGACTTCCCCGAACCGGAAAAGCCAACGAGTGCGAGATGTTCACCCGCCTCAATGGTGAGGTTGACCTTGTCGATCAATGTGACCCCTTCTGCCGGAGAAAACCCAAGGTCTTTAATCTCTATTCGTCCCTTGCCCGGTCTGAAGTTTGCTGAGTCGCTTGAAACCACGAACTCAGTTTTGTGATCAAACATGGTCATCGATTTCTTGTATCGTATTGAAGCGTCCTGGTACACCTGATAGAAATCAATGAGTTCTTTCCAGGGATCGTAGAGCTTTTCCTGGGCAGAGAGAAAGGCGACGATTGAACCAAGCTCAATCTGTCCCTGAATCAATAAATAGCCGCCAAGAATAAAGACAATAACCGGCCCCACACCGACAAAGAGATTGTTCAATACCTTCACCGCATATCGGTAAAGGGTCCAGGTAATGCGAACGCGAAACAGCATGTTCAACCAGGGCGTTATACTTTTTTTCCTCGGACCAGAATGATCCGTGAGCATGCACTTCATGCACACCCGAAATTGATTCGGTTATCTGGTCGGCGACATCGCGGGTACCATCAACACGCTCTTTATTGGCTTTGTTCACCCTGTTTTGCAGCATTGGGATGACGAACATGGCAACCGGATAGATAGATAAGGTAATGATGCCAAGCAGAGGATTCAACCAGATCAGATATGCAGCAAAGGCGACCAGGGTCAGCACATTGCTGAGCGGCACCGAGACCGCCATACCAACAAAATTTGCCGATGGTGCCAATTCGGTGATGAGTGAGGAACTGACGCTCCCAGGCTGGATTTTCCTGAAAACTGACAGCGGTAACCTGAGAATATGACTGTACAAGTCGCGGCGCATATCGGTCATTGCCCGTTGACCGATATGTGTCTGCAGTGCATTGATGGCAAACTTCAACAGGCTTGCGGTGAGTACAGAGCCCAGGTATATCAGGCAGTAATAAATAAGCAGCTGGGTGTTTTTTTGCGAGAGTACGTCGTTGATCAGCCGTTTTTGGATTTCAAGCGGGAGCACCCGCAAAACAACAAGTACGAGGATAATGACGAGAAGCAGAAGCTGGGACTTCCAGCTGGTGGCCATGACCCAGGAAAAAAGAGACCGTTTTACAATTGGTTGCGTTTCTCTTTCCGCCATAGTAATCCAATTTCGTTTTAGGAGTGGGGAGCGCGCGTTGTCTCAGCCGTAAAGGCCTACCCATTACTAAACCCCATCGATTTGAAAAAGCAATAGTTCATTCAAAACACAGCCTGAAACATGACATGCAAAAAAAAGGGGTCAGGTACCAAAATATAACATTTTCAAAAATGTTATATTTTGGTACCTGACCCCGGGGGTTTGCGTTTGCTGGTTGTTATTCGTCGTTATCTTTTGAGAGCAGTATACTGCCTGCAAGTCCCAGCAGGCCGATTTGTCCGGCTTTCTGCACTGCGGGCTTGACAAGCTTGGCGAACATCACCCGTTTTCGGACCTTGTTCATGTCTGCCAGTTCAGGGGTGTAGTCTCCGAACAGCAGGCCTATATCTTTTGGCTTGCCGTAATAGTAGACATTGGGGCCGAGCTCACCATCTGAAACTTCGATACCCTTGGCACCTTTTTCGATATACTTGGCCACCTCTGAATCAGGGTCAGTCATATCGCCGAAAATGCGTGCTTCGGTAATGCAGGTCTGGACACATGCCGGCTGGTGGCCGGCGTTGAGGCGCGGCTGGCAGAAGGTGCACTTGTCAGCTTTGCCGTCCTCGGAAACATCGTCAACAAGGTCCGGGTCTATATAACGGGCATTGTAGGGACATGCTTCAACACAGGCTCCGCAGCCAATGCATCTGGACTTGTCAATCTGGACAGTGCCGTCATACGGATTCTTCCAGGTTGCCGCTACCTCGAGCGTTGTGGTTTCCCCACTTTTGCTCTTGAATTCCATATCGACGGTATCTGCAGGGCACTCGGGGACACATGCAGGCTCTGTACAGTGGTTGCAGAGACCGGGATAATAGGTGGAGGCAAGCTCATCCTTGATTTTTTTGGGACCAATTCGGTACACCCAGTTTCTGCCAAACTCTACGGGGATTTCCCATTCCGCCTTGCAGGCGATGGTACAGGCATGACACCCAACACACCGTTCGAGATCGATTATCATTGCGTATTGCATGGACTATCTCCTAAAAACCTATGGTTTTCATTTCGTTTAAGCGGGAATATCCAGTACTTTCCCATCTTTGATAAGTTTCACGAAGTTGTTTCGCATTCCATGACCACCGGTTTCAGGGTCAATGGAGATCTTGGTAATTAAACTCTGATCGTCAACCCCTGAACTTGCAGCAACACTGAGCAGCGGATTCATCGAGCCATAACCGTGCGCCATGTAGACGCTGTCTTTTCTGATGCCGGGAGTAACCTTGAGGATTGTTGTTGTTTTTGACTTGAATCCCTCACTGTTTATCAGCCCGACAATGTCACCGTCTTTGAGGCCAAGATTTTGAGCGGTCTCTTCGTTGATCCACACAGGGTTTTCAGGCATCGCCTGATGAAGCCAGACATTATTCTGGGTTCGGTTAAAGGTGTGAACCGGCACCCTGCCGTAGAGCAGCCGTGCATAACCTGCAGGTGGCTGTTCTACCGGGACATAAGTCGGAGAGCCGGGGAATCCGTAATCCTCGATGTCCACGTTATGGAATAGTACCTCGAAATCATCGGGCATAACGTATGGATCTTTACCCGGTTTGATATGGATACCGTCTTCTTTTCGCAACTGCTCAAGAGAGAGGTCGGCCACGGAGAGATCTTTTTCCACAAGCTCTTTTATGGACTGAACCGGAATCTCTTTTTCATGTCCCATTATCTTGGCAATGGCGTTGGTGATGAACACCTGATCTTTGCGTTCAAACATCGGTTCCACCAGCGGCATTCTGGCGGATATGTATTGCTGGTGCTCGTTGGCAAAGTTCCACTGGGTGCCTTTCTTGATGTAGTCGTAGCGCTCAAGATAGCTTACTTCAGGCAGCAGGATATCTGCCCACATGGTTGCATCGGTCGGCATGACGTCAACACACATGACAAAATCCATCTGCTCCAGCACTTTTTTCATCTTTTCCTGGCCGGGAATTGTCTGGATCGGATTCTGCCCCCAGATCACGCATCCCTTGATCGGGTAGGGCTTTCCAGAGAGGGCGGTGTCGCGAATCAGCTCAGTAGGTGTGCCCGGAGGGCTGAAGGGATGGATCGGGTCCTCATCCTCATTCATGTTGAGATTGTGTTCCTCATCCGCTTCGTGCTTGGCCCAGCTGGTGCTGCCGGTTTTAGGTGATTTTGCCGGTACCCAGCCACCTTTGACATAATAGGCGCCCAGCAGACCGGTGAGACAGGCAAGTGCCCGTTGTCTCTGAAAATCATTACCGTACCAGCCCACGTGACGACCCGGGTGGATTGAAACCTGGGGGGCGTTTTCACCGAGCATATCGGCAACCTGTTTGATCTGTTCGACCGGAATATCGCATTCCTTGGCAGCTTTCTCAAGGCTCCATGAACTGATGGCTTCACTGAATTCTTCGAATCCGTCGCCATAGTCATCGACAAATTCAGCGTCGAATTTTTCATTTTTTATCAGATAGTTCATCACCGCGAGCAGGAACGCGGTATCGGTTCCCGGCTTGATCTGGACCCAGATATCTGATTTTGCCGCCGAGGCCGAGTAGCGGGGATCAACAACGATCAGCTTGGCACCGTTCTCAAGACCCTTGATATAGCGTTTGATATGAGAGACATGGACGTTTTCTCCCATGTGTCCGCCGATCAGCATGATGACCTTGGCATTGGGCATATCGACGAACTCACCAGGTGCCTTGTTGATGGTGGCAATATAGGCGGTATCACGAATACCGCGGCACTGGTAGAAAGAAGCTTCACTGACATTGTGGGTTCCGACCGTACGCTCAAAATAGTGCATCGGGTATTTGGCTGAAGAACCGTGCGGGAACACGGCAATTCCCTGGGGACCGTAGGTATCGACAACTGCTTTGAGTTTGCTGCCGCATTCCTCAAGCGCCTCGTCCCAGGAGATTCGCTTCCATATAGGGGCCCCTCGTTTGCCAACATTTTTCAGTGGGTATTTAAGGCGATCCGGATCGTAGAGGTACTTGATCCCGGCATTTCCCCGTGCACAGATAGAAGATCCATTGTCAATTGATTTCGGGTTTCCTTCAAGCTTTACCAAACGGTTGTCACGGATCTTGCCGACCAGCTGGCATCTCCAGAAACACATCTCGCAGATACCGCCAGTGACGGTCTTGTCTTCAAAGGTTCCGATCGGTTCCAGAGGAGATTTAACCACCCCAGTATCAGCAGATACTACTTTGGAAAGTGGCAGTGATAATGCTGCAGCTGATGCTGCCTGGAGAAACGTTCTCCGATTGAGAGTAAAAGCCATATTACTCTTCCTCCTTGGTGAAATAGTCAATCATAGTAATTACCAACCGATAATACGGGTGGTGCGCCTCACTGAGTAATCTATTCTTAAAAGCTGGAAACCAGGTGAGAAAATAGTTCTGGAGGAACTCTTTTTCCCCATCCAGGTCGCCGTCTTCTGCTAAGTGTGACAGAAACTCGAGCTCGTGAACGATGTGATCCGGCAAATCTGAACCTGCTGCCATATCGCACCCTTTCTCCCGATAATAGAGCAGGGTCTTGGAGGCATGGAGGCCTTGCAGGGATTTGTCCAGGTAGACAGAGCCGTAAGGTGGAGCGACCACGTGGGGAACTCCATTAATAAAAAGTCGGGTGTATTCGATCTGTAATTCTTCAATGAAATCATCTGAGCGGGCAAGGTTCGCTTTCAGATCTTCGCATTCGGCGTCTGCCCCCAGCTGATCAAGCATTGAGAAAAAGGTCGTTTTGAAATCATCGGTAAACCATGATGCTTCTGGAAATTTTAAACTCTGGGCAAGGAATCGATAAAGCAGGGAAATTTCCTTAAACTGCCCGTCAGAGGCCGGTTGTGATAGGGAAGAAGAGCTGGTCATTGTAGGAGCTTGAATATGAAATTTCCTAAGCAGGAGTAATGATCTAATTAAGATAAGGATTAATTACTAACGGAATATTACCACATTGTCAATTACTACTATGTGGTATAAAATGTATGGTAGCGAACAGATAAGAAATAAATTTTGTCTATAATCAAAGAGATAGTCAGGGGATGTGCACCTCCTGTCCGAGAAAATACGCTTTATTAAAATTGTAAAAGAAGGAGCCTTTTGCAAAATGATGGTTTTCGTTCAACGTCAAGACATGTGACAAATTTTTACCGCAGGCATATAACCGATATTCCGAGGATAAAAATTTAAGCATAACGTAGAGATTGAGCGAAAAGGGCGTTTTGCAAGTGGCTCGAAGGACTTATTCTGCGTCTTGGTAAAATGGATCGAGGGTGTCAGTGGCAAAAAGTGTGACGAGGAGAACCACTGGCAAGAGACAGAGTGGATAATTCACCTGCTATCTCTTGCCATCATTCTGGTTTGCAAAAGGCTTCTTACTCGGCATGCTCAAAACCCATCTCAAAGCCGATATCCAGGGCCATCTGGTTTCCGGCCATGAAAGCGGCCGGAAATTTTTTGGCCAGGGTTTTTTCAATGGATTTTTTCTTGACGATCCCGCACATGCCGATCAGAGCACCAAGCACACAGATATTCAAGGCCACCGGGGAGCCGATCTCCTCGACAACGGTCTGGTGAAGCGGCAGTTCCACCTGCCGGGCATCAATTTTGCGGGTGGTCTGCACAAATTTGGTGTCGGTGATCAGCAGTCCACCCGGACGAATCAGGTTGGAAAACTTGTTGTATGACTCCTGGGTCATGCAGATCAGGATCCCCGGCTGGAACACCTTGGGAAGATTGATCGGCCCGTCGGAGATGATCACATCGGCCCGGGTTGCCCCACCTCGGGCGGCAGCACCATAGGACTGGGACTGAACCGCCTCAAGGTTCTCGTACATGACCGCGGTCTCGGCAAGAATGATTGCCGCACTGACGAGTCCCTGGCCTCCTGAGCCGGAAAAGATAATTCGATATCGTGTCATTGTTTTTCACTCATTGATGATGGTCTGGCGTACATGCACGCTATTTAGCGGTGGCTATCTCAACGACCTTGTCATAGGCTTCGCAATATTCCGGCAAGTCCTTGTCGACAAAGATACCCCGCTCTATCAGTTCCGGGTTCTCGGCCTTCTTCTCAGAGCCGATTGGAACCGTGCCATCTTTAAAAGACTTGAGCATGTCAACCGCAGACCCCTTCTTGTTCTTTCTACCAAAGTAGGTCGGGCACTGGGTCAGGATCTCCACCATGGAAAAGCCGTTGTGTTGAATGGCCTTTTTCAGAAAGTCCTGCAGCTGCTTGACATGGTAGACGGTTGACCTGGCAACAAAGGTGGCACCGGCTGCGGTGGCCAGCTCTACCGTGTCAAACTCACGGTCAATACTGGCGTAGGGTGCCGTGGTCGCTTTAATGCCAAGACCTGAAAGCGGTGAATATTGGCCGCCGGTCATGCCGTAGGTCCGGTTGTTCATGACCAGGGCGGTGATATTGATGTTGCGCCTGGCCGCATGGATAAAATGATTGCCGCCGATTGCCAGTGCATCGCCGTCACCCATCGGTACGATGACGTTCAGTGATGGTTTGCCCAGCTTCACCCCGGTGGCGAAGGCAAGGGCCCGGCCATGCAGGGTATGCAGGCTGTGAAAGTCCACGTAACCTGAAATCCTCGAGGAGCAGCCGATGCCCGAGACCATGACCATCTCCTTCTTCTTTATCTGCAGTTCGTGAACCGCCCGGATCAGCGCGTTCAAAACAATGCCGTGACCGCAGCCGGCGCACCACAGATGCGGGAAGAACCGTTCTCTGAGATAGTGTTTTACATCCATTGTTTACATCCCCCGTCCCTGAAGAACCCGTAAGATTCGTTTGATATCCTTGTCTGTAATCATCTGGCAGTCGACCCGGTTGATCAGGCTGACCTTCTTGGGCTTGCTAACGGCCAGCTTGACGGACTGGGTCAGTTGGCCGACATTCATCTCGACGACACCGATCAGGTTGGCGTTTCTGGTGCTCTCACGGACAAGCTGGGCCGGAAACGGCCAGATGGTGTTGAGTTCCAGCAGCCCGATGCGCTGGCCCCGTTTTCTCATCTGCTCGACTGCACTCAGTGCCGATCTGGCCGATGATCCGTACGATATCAGAACCGTTCGGGCATCCTCGAGGTAGTAGGAGCGGTGAAAATCTATCTTGTGGGCATTGTTTTCAATCTTGTCGATCAGGTGCCTGAGCAGCTCCCGCACCACCTCGGGTTTATCGGTCGGGAATCCCCACATGTCGTGGTAGAGGCCGGTAACGTTAAAGCGATGGGAGCCGCCAAAATCACTCATCGGCAGGCGACCATCTTCACGGGGCAGGTACGGGTGGTAGTTGACCCCCTCTTTTACCCCGGTCCTCAGTCGCTGCACCAGCGGGATTGATCCCTTTTTCGGGATCACCAGCTTCTCCCGCATGTGGCCGACCGTCTCGTCAAACAACAGGATGACCGGCGTGCGGTAGGTCTCGGCGATATTAAAGGCCTCGACCGTCATCCTGAAGACATCCTGGTGATTGGAGGCGGTCAGGGCGACGATGGAGTGATCGCCATGGGTTCCCCAGCGGGCCTGGTTGACGTCGCCCTGGCTGACGTGGGTCGGGTTGCCGGTTGACGGTCCGCCGCGCTGGACGTTGACGATCACACAGGGGATCTCTGCCATCACCGCATAACCGAGCGATTCCTGCATCAGCGAGAAGCCCGGTCCGGAGGTGGCGGTCATCACCTTGTTTCCGGTGAGTGAGGCGCCGATGATTGCGCACATGGAAGAGATCTCATCTTCCATCTGGATGAATTTCTTGCCGGCGGCGGGCAGCTGCACCGCCAGGGTCTCGGCAATCTCGGTTGATGGTGTTATCGGGTAGCCGGCATAGAAATCGAGGCCTGCATACATGGCACCGAGTGCGCACGCTTCGTTACCCTGAACAAATTGTATATCCTTTGCCATTTCTATTTGTCCTCAGTCTCAGATTCCTCGATTACGACCTCGATGGCAAGGTCAGGGCAGATCTGCTCGCACAGCTGACAGGCGATACAGTCTTCCAGCCGGGCAGCAACCGCCTTCTCCTTATTGTCAAGCTCCAGGACGTTCTTCGGGCACATCGCCACGCAGATCCCGCATCCCTTGCACCATTCCCGGTTAATGATGTGTTCTTTGAGTTTCTTCTTTGCCATGTCTTCCTCTGTCCGTTCGGGACGAGTTGTTTATTTTTGATGAATTGTGATCAATTCATGGTCTCTTTCTGGCCTACATACCACACTAAAAACCACTGTCAACAAAAACCCAAAAAAACAATCTATTTACCACAAATCCTCAGCTTCTACGTTTTCAAACCAACGCAAAAAGAAGGGGTCAGGTCTAAAAATATAACATTTTTGCTTGACCCCGATGATTCAGCTGCTTGAGTCCAAATATGGCTTGAGCTGGGTGGAACATTAATAGTCTTCTGATCATTGCTTTTCCTGGTTACGCAGTGTTATGTAGCGCTGCAGAGCAAGATTGTATTCGATCCAGTTGTCGAGATAGGAGCCAAGGGCTTCACGATAGTGCCTGATGGCAAGCTTGCGTTCACCTTGCGATTCGGCTCGAAAACCCAGTGCCGTGTAGGCGGTAAGGATATTTTCAGGGATTGTTCCCGCCTTTTCCATCAGGGATTCCTCGGACTGCTCCTCCAGCAGGGTCTCGCAGATCTGGCGATACCAGGAAGTGTTTGTTGCACTGCAGAATGTCCTGAGTTGAGCCTGGGCCTTTTCATTTTCTCCCATATGGTACAAAATTCCCGGCACGAGCAGGCTGGTTGCCAATCGTATTGGTTCCTCCCGGCCATCGTTTTCCAGATAGGTTTGCGCCGATTGCAAAGCGTTTGGCCAGTCTGAGGCCATCGCTGCATAGAAGGCGGCAAGACCCTGGAGGTTTCTGTTTTCTGGGTCGATAGCAACGATTTCCAGGAGCAGATCTCGTTGTGCTGCCGGGTCGCCTGCAGCCTGTTCAAATTGGCTGACCAGTGCTGTTGTCAGTTCTTGCCGCGCTTTCCGTGATTCATCGACGGCAGCGAGCTTCTTCCTGAACTGCTGCATGCGCACCTGACCGTCAATCTGCGATTCAGCAAGACGGTCCAGTTCCGAGAGCGCCAGGTAAAATGACCACTCATCTCGATCAGATACGAGCGTCGCTTCTTCAAACAGCTGTCGTGCTTCGTCCAATCTGTTGTTGTCAAGCTCCAGAAGGCCGATGATATAGGCGAGCCAACCATGTTCCTCTGGGCTGTTCCAACCCTGCAGAGCGACGTGCTTGTCAACGGATGCTGAGAGCGTTTTGGCAAGATAGCCATAGAATTCGCCGCTTGAGCGCCAGTCCAGGTTGATCAGGCGGCGCAGGTGTGCATTCCTGAGCCCACGATCCTGATGACGATCCACCAGGTAGCGCATCAGGTGTGCCTGGTCGTTATCGCCATCGATCTCAAGGGAGCGGTCAAACAATTCAGCACCACCCTCATCATCTCCGGCGCACAGATGGATCATTGCAGCCGTTGTTATTAGAAACGGGTCATTGCTCTGTTCAAGGCTCTGGTTGGCAAGCGATAGGGCCTCAAGCCATTTACCGTCGGCAGCAAGGTTGGTGATTGCCTCTATTTTTGAGGTAACCGAAAGATCAATGATCCCATTCCATTTTTCCTGACCATATTGCAACTCATCGATAAAGACAGCCGCCTTGGTTACCGGCAGGACCAGTCCGATGTCGGAGAGTGGGGTGATAACGGGTAATGGGGCAACGGCCACATCGGTGGCAACGGCCGAGGCGATGCCGATGACCTTGCCTTCGCTGTCGATAATCGGGCCACCGCTGTTGCCCCGGTAGATCGAGGTGTCGACCTGAAAAAAGTTCTCAAAGGTGCGCCGGATATGTCCCCTGGTGACGCTTACATTTATGGTATCTTCCTGGGTCCGGCTACCGAGCGGAAAGCCGAGCGCGATAACTGGCGACAATCGTTTCAGGCTGGTGATGTCTAGATCCTTGTCAAGGGGAAGCGGCAGCAGCCCGGCAGGGACCTGGTTGATCTTGAGTACGGCAAAATCATCGCGCAGCGGCGCCCTGATTCTCTGACCGGTGCGGCTCGGTGCCTTGGCCACGCCCGCAATGGTAATGTTTGGTTGCCCACCGCGACTGTAGGCAGAGACAAGATCATAGATATCTTCAAGCTCACCGCCTGAACCGAGACCGTACAGCCTGTTAAAGGCAGAATCACCTTCAAACCAGAGATACATCTGGTAATCAAACCGCGGCGTCTTTCCAGCAGCACGAATCTGGCTGACAAGGGTAAAGAGGTTTTCATCTTCCAGCCACGGGCAGGCAACATGGCGATTTGTCAGCAGGTAGCCACTCGAGTCAACCAGAAAAGCGGTACCCTCGGTACGCTGTTGATAAATTTTTCTGTCCTCGACCTTGATCTCGTATTCAACCATCACAAAAGCCACCGAGCCCGCATATTGATCGGCATAGTCGGCCATGACATTCTCAATCGCGGTCGATTTACGGTCAAACTGGTACCAGAACACACCGCCCGCAGCCACCAGTACCCCAACAGCAAGGGCAATGAAAACGACAGCCTTTTTCAATCGTCTGATCTGCCCAACGGTTTCAACAACCGGTTCAGGTACTTGAGCTGAGGAGTCTTCCTTGATGCGCTTCAGAGCCTCGGCTATTTCCGCCATGGACCGGGGGCGCATGTCCGGATCGTCCACCAGCATTGAGCGGATCAGTATACCGATTTCCTGTGGAAAATCAGCCGAGTTGACCACCGGGTAGGGGTCGCACAGATCCAGGTCCCCGGACAGGACCTGTGTGAATATCCGGCCAAGTGACCAGATATCGCTCTTGTAGTTCAGCGGTCGCTTTTTGACGATATCGGGGTGGCAGACCAGCAGATTCTGCAGCATTGGCCCGGGCTGGGCCTTTTTCGGATCGAGAAACCTGGAAAGTTTATAGTCGACCTTTATGTCAACCCGCCCCGGTTCACCCTTGATTACCAGAATATCGTTGAGGATCAGGTGTGGGATAAAGTGGTCTGACTGGTGGAGACCGTCAAGGATAGCGGCGAGCCGGCGAAACAGGTCATAGGCCACTTCCGGCTGCTGGAGCCTGCCTGAGCTGAGCAGATCTCCCCAACTCTCGGCATCGAGCCATTCACTGACCCGATACCACATGCCGTCTGATGATTGCTGAATCGCATAATGCTGGACAAACCACTCTTCGGGCAATTTCTGCAGCTCTTCCAGCTCTTTCTTGAGCCGTTCGGCCACCGTTTCATCGACCCCGGACTGATTGGTAAACAGGCGAAGCGCCACCGGTGCATCGTCATTTTCCCTAATGGCACGACAGAGCAGGGAGGCATTTCCTTCATGGACGACCTCGAGAATCCGGTAGTTATCTATGGATTCAAGTCCATCGGCCACGTCGCTGCCGCAGGCCGGACAGCTTTTGATTTGTTCGGCCAGTGACTGGCCGCACATCTGGCAGATCTTCATCAAAGCCCCCCGCGTTTTCGGTTTTGGCCATGATTGTAAGTGAGGTTCTAAAAAAACCAGGTAGCTACTGTGTGATTCCCAATAACACTAATTCTGGTACATATGGTTATTGCTCAAAAAATTTTTTGAAAAATATCTTTTCTGTGGCCAATCTTAACGAACAGAATAACGAGTTTATCATCATGAACTTCGTAGACAATTCTATAATCGCCTGATCGAATTTTATGGAACCTGTTGTTTCCACTCATCTTGGTAGATGTGAGGTCCGGCAAATTTATACTGAGTTCCTCTATCCTCTTTTTAATTCTCACCAAGTCCCGTTTGGGAAATCGTTTGATATCTTTCCAAACAGATGGCCGAAACTCAATGGAATAAACCATTTATTTTAACCCTACTTTTTCCCAGAATTCCTGAGCGCTTACATTGTCAGCAGGGTCGGAAAGTGCTTTGTTCGCATCTTCTATGTCGAGGTGATCTTCAATGTGCTGAAGCAAGGTAAGCTCTTCTATGGAGATCAGTGCCGCGATTTCCTGTCCCCTTCTGGTCAGGACAATCTGTTCTTTACCGTAGGCGACTTTATTGACCAGATCCGCAAATCGTTTTCTGGCTTCAGCAGTCGTATAGGTTGTATGCATATCAACACCTTTGTGTACGTTTTGTATCAATTGTACATCAAAGAGCGAAATATATCAATAAATAGCAATGAACAGCTGTCGGGTCTTGGATATGACACTACTCAAAAAAAATATGGCCTGCCCTTGAATTACGTTTTTTTTTTTGATATAACTAAAATTGCAGCCAGACAACAGGTTTGATCTGAAATGAATTAATCCCGTTGAAGATTTTGGAATTATTCTCTTTAAATGTCCAATATTAAATAAAATATTACGTCCATAGGTACATGAAAAACGACCCTGCGAGGTTGGTTCCCAGATTACTATTGAGCTCAATTGGTTGGCTCTTTTTATCCCTCCTCCTGTGCTGTTCCTCTTTGCTTCAGCACTCTTTTGCAGAAGTGCCTGAAGTAATCCAATACGTCTCTGAGCACAATAACCAGGTCAGCGGATTGCTTGTTCCTGATCCTTCTCCGGGAACGGTTCCGGTTATTGATAACCCGTTGATTGATTTTACCATTGACGGCAGCGTCAGCAAGTTTTCTCTCTCTGCATCCGCAAATGGAACGGCCGCTTTCTCCTCAACGATATCGGCGATTGAGGAAGGGAAACACGCAGCTCTTTTAAAATCGGATAATCCCGACGGCAGCCACAAGGACAGCAAGCAAATACTGTTTATCTACGATGTCACCCCGCCGAATCTTGAGCTTGTCTTTCCGCAATCACCTGAAATATCGAAAAACCAGCTCTCATTTCTGGTCGAGTTTTCCGACGAGGGCTCGGGGATTGCTTCTCAGCTTGAAGAGATTGATGTCACTGCCATCATAAACGGAGTACCTGCCACGATCGAGACAGTGGAAAACGACAACAAGCGATATCTTTTTGATTAATTACCAGGGAAAGACCGGCGTGCAGGGAGGCAGGGACTACCAGCTCTATCTCACCTTAAAAGACAGGGCCGGCAATGAAGCCACTTTGGAGGACCAATTTAAAACAGAAGAACTCTACCAGGAAACGATAACCGAGAAGAAAACCTGCCTTTCGCCATCCGATGAAACCTTTTCCTTCGAGGCAACGACCAGGCAGGACTTCAGCTTCCCGATAACGAACCGACTCTCTCCGGTTATTTTTTCAGCCCAGAAGCGCTCCGGTACGGTTGAGATTGCGATTACCACGGAGGAACACCTGGATCCTGCCGTTTTGCAGGCGGTAACGATAACGGCTGACCACCCGGAGCTTGCACTCAAACGGCTTCCTGCCTCTCCAAACTATCCGGTGCGCTACCAGGTAGAGCAAAAAAGTATCGTCAGCTCGCTTGATGCACTGGCCTACCTGAGCGTTGAATACCCCAGCATTCTCGCGGCAGAATATGAATGGCAATGCAGTGATGATGGGACCCAGATGGAACCGTCTCTGCAGGAAATTAGTGGTTCAGCAGAGCGAGATTCATTCAAGATTCCGGTGATTTTATACTGGAAAAACAGTCGTCTCTTTGAAACCAAGCCCATCGAGGATGCCGACGGATCCTATTATCTTGAATACAGTACCTGGACGGACCCGGGTTCTCTGTTTCTGGATAGTGCTGCTTCATACCTGACGTTTCAAAACAGCGCATATTTCTTTGATCATTCGGATAACACATTTACCTCTCGGGCTCCGGTCGAGAAAGAGGGCTTCTACAATTTCCAAATCGCCCTGGCCAGTGCTGCAGGAACCTGGACACATAATGGCAGTTCATTTGGCCAGGAGGAGCATGAGATACATTTTGATCTGGGTCCTCCGGAAATAGAGGCTTTTCAGTACAATATCGAGGAGCAGCAGCTGGAGGCACTTTTCTCAGACCGGGGAACCCCCGTCGACGACCTGCAGATCAGCATAACCGTTGACGGGTTTGGCAAACGTGACTTCATGATTGAACAACTGGGAAGATGGAAAAACCAGACTGGTCTCACCATTACAGCTGCCCCCGTCTATTGTTGATGCCCATCTTTCGATAACCGATCTTGCTCAAAACAACGCTGAAAAGAGGTGCAGAATATTTGGAGTTCCGCCGGACAAACCGGAGGATGGAACAGCTTCGGTGAGCGAATATGCGCTTAAACCAAAACTCCCTGATGCTGATGACAACGCTGCTGCAAAGGGCTACCAGGTTTTATCGTCGCTCTCCGGCGGGCTCTCTGTGGTCCGCCAGTGCCCGGTCGAGCAGATCGTGGCAGTCAGCGATTATTACATCGTAGACAGGGAAAAACTCATTTCAAGGAAGCATACCAGTTATTACCCCTATCAACCGTATCGGTATAGCGGCGGCCGCAGCAGTACGCTGCTCCATTCTAGATCGACCGAGATTAAGGCGCCAGCTGTGGAGATCATCAACCCATCGACAGGGGAGTATGAGTGGGTAGCGGCAAGCTCAATTGCCCACAAAGACAGGACATACCAGGTATACGCTTTTGAATTGTGTGAGAACACCATAAAAGATGTTCGCGCCCCTGAAATCAGGAACATAACCTTTAATCCGCAGGACAATCGTTTGTCCGCAACGATCAGTGACCATGGCAGACCTGCTTCCCTCGTTTATACCAGCTTGACGGTCGGGGTTGGTGTGCCGAGACAGTTCAACGCTCCCACCTCTGTTGAACATGAATATACTCCCGAGCAGGAACCACTCATTTCGGTACCGCCCGCCCTGTCTGCTCCGGGTATGCCCAACTATTCGATCAAAAAGAAAATTCTGGAAAGCCTCAATGTGTACAGGATTGATAAACGGTTTCAACGAGTTGGATCGAGGCGGTCAAAAGATGATAGCAATACCGGAACCTCGGCAGAACGGGCTGAGTTCATGCAGGCAGTCGACCCGTTCATCGCTTACAAGCAGCGTCAAAAAGGTAATGACCTCCTCTTTGAAAGCGGGCATGGTTTAAGTGGCGCAGTGCGGGCAACGCTTCCAGTACCGCCGCTTGTCATTGGCGAGAAGTATGAGCTTACCATCTCGGCGCGAGACCAAGCCGGCAACAGCTCTGAGGAAACGCTGCTGCTGACGATCCCCCGCTCGCCGCCGGTTGTCGAGCTGGAACTGGTCAATACCGATAGTGTCTCTTCCTTTACGGTAACGGGAGGAGGGCGGAGCAGCGTCCATCTTCGGGCCACAGCTGTCGATGAATCGGGCCTTGACCTGGACCGCACCTATCTTGATCTTGATTCGGTTCGGCTTGCACCGTTAAGCACATTTGGAACCGGTGGACTGGGGACTCCTCCAAGAAATCCCAACGCTTACTCGTTCAATGAAATCCTGAAAGATTCATACAGGGGTTCCTGGCTTGATCAATACGTGGCTCACTATAGCGCATTGCTTGAGGAAGGGGCGCATTCTGCACGGTTTCAGGCGACCGATATCATGGGGTTGTCTGCCGAACAGCAGCTAGACTTTACCGTTGTATATCTACCTGAGATCACCCATTTTGTTGCAAAACCAAAGGCCACTCAGGATATCGGCGGACCCGCTTTTACCGCAATGATCATTGATCAGGGCAGAGACCTTGAGGTCGGCGGTATACGGTTTCTGCTCGACGGTATCGAGGTTGATCAGGGTCGGTTGTATTACGATCCGCCCAGCGGTTATTTTGCGGTAAGTGGGCCACTGGGCTACGAAGACGGGTACCACTCTGCCCAGATCGTTGCAGAAGACAACAACGGGCACCGGGTAACGGAAACGATCCGTTTCGTTGTGGGCGAGGAGATTAGTGCAGTGGGCGATCGAGGTGAGCTTGATCTTGAAACAATAACGATCTGGGAGCTCGAACACAAAAACAATGACGGGCAGGCAAACCCGGGTGAGCTGATCAGGATCTTCCCAACCCTTTATAACAGTGGTTCGCTGCCATTGCAGGATTGCATCGGTACATTGTTCGCAGAAGACAATCGTATCGTCGTTGAAACCACGCAAAGCAGGGCGGGCAGGATCGACCCGGCAATTTCAACGACCATGCTGAGGGGATTTGATGTCCAAATCGGCGATGACATCCTCGATACAACGATCAGCGATCCGTATGATACCCATTTCCGTCTCGACGTTACCTGCAGCGACGGGGACTGGGAAATGGCGTTCGTGTTGCCGGTGTACCGTCCTTCACTCCCTGTCGACATAGACTCCCAGGTTACCATAGACCTTGATCCGCTACCAGGAACGAGCACATCAGCTGAGACCACGATCAGGGGCACGGTTGTCAGTAGCAGCTCATTTGTCGATAGCCTGTCGGTACGGGTGAACGGCCAGCTGGTAGAAGATATTTACCTGGACCGGGCAACCGGCCGTTTTGAGGCCCGCGTTTTGCTTGAACCGGGATCAAACAGTATCGAGATCGAGGCCTATGACCGAAGCGGTGCCGTTGGTTACCGGACCTCTTTTGTCAATTGCAGGAGCAGTGTGGTCGTCACCATGGACCGGCTCCCGAGCTCGACGGCACAGCCGGAACTGCGAATTGACAGGGCATGCGGAGAGTTCGGCCTCGCTGATCGAGCGGATACGCTTGACGGTGAATGGCAGTGAGCAGCCAATACGCTGGCAGGCCAGGCAGAACCAGTTCGAGGCCAGGGTTGTTCTTGAACCTGGAAACAACACGATTGTTGTCGAAGCCTGGGATGAGGCTGGATCATATGGCAGCGTGTCGGAGATGATCAGTTTTGGCTCAAGTATGTCGGTACTACTCGATCCCTTACCGCCGGCCACGTCTGAGGCAACGATTACTGTTGCCGGCACGGTAAAGGCGAGCGCTGCAGTTGATCAGGTACAGCTTTTGGTAAACGGGGCAGCCCAGACAGCAGATTATAATCGATCAACCCAGCGGTTTTCAGCAACGGTCAGCCTCGCTGTGGGAGGTAATTCCATTTCTGCACAAGCCACCAGCTCAGACGGCCAGACCGCTTCTGACCGGGCATATGTGACCCGGACGGTGCTGTTTGACCCTCCCTCGATCAATATCGTTTCTCCAGGGGCCGGGGCCACTGCTGTCTGTGACCCGATTACGATAAATGGCACCTTTGACCCCGGCAGTTCGACTGTAGAGCAGATCCTGGTCACCATAGATCCGTCATTTCTTAGCTGTTCACCGGTCGTGATTGGTGACGGCAGCTTTTCAGTGGAGTGTGACGTTGACATGAGCCCGGGGGACAGCATTTACAGTGTAGAGCTGCGAACAACTGACGGGGGTACGGCAGCTGATACGGTATTAGTCAGGACAGAAGGGTGTGGCTAAGATGCACAGTAAACCGTACTGCAATACATCTGTTTTAATCATGCTGGCAGTCCTGCTTGGAATGCTGAGGCCGCCGGAGCTATTCGGAGCAGGCCAATTTCGTCTGTTTACCAACGATGCCGGCCTGTTTGACCCCTCAAAGGGCCCGGTAACCATTGCCTACCAGCTGCTGCAGGACGCCCGTGAGGTGGAGGTGAGGATCATTGACTTCCGAGGACAGGTGGCAAACCGCTTCAATTTTGTGGAATTGCGGGCGGGTGATCACACATTTTCCTGGGATGGTACTGACAATAACGGTGAGCCAGTCATGGACGGCAGATATCAGTTTGTTATTGCTGCTGAGTTTATAAACGGGCTCCGGGACGGTGCGACCATTGATATCGTCGTAGCCAGAATCGCCGATCAGAGCGGGTTTCAGGTTCCCGAGCCGTTGCCCGCCGAACAATATCCCCACGAAATATATGGATCGGCGTCCACCTTCTACCGCTACAATGACGAGCTTGAAGACAGAAATGACGGTGAACTTCGGTTCAGAACGGGAGTTGATTACCAGGATGACCACCAAACCGCACGGGGTGTATTCCAGGTTATCCAGGATTACCAGGGTTCTGCGGCGAGTTTTAACGGCAGTCAGGCGATGGCTGAGAGACGGTGGGACAGCGGCAAGATAAAAGGGGTGTTTCGCGACAATATCGGCAGTTTTCAGGACCCGATGCAGCTCTTCAGTGATTTCAGGACCGAGCGAAACAAGTTTGGTGCCGCTCTTGATCAATCCTACCGGGAGGCGCGCCTGGTCGGGCTGCTGTTTAGTTCTGAGGGCGATGTGGACAGTCGTGAGCGAGGTGGTGCCGCTCGACTGAGCTTTGGTGACAGTCGCTCATGGCAGCTCGGGGCATCATACACCTACCGGGATGCTATCGATGATCGTTTCAGCGATGAGCGTAACGGGTCCCATGCCACGGCTTTGGATGTTCTCTACCCGTTAACGGACTCATTTTTTCTGGCTGCAGAGCTGGTGCGCACCGATGATGAACTGCTGGGCGCTGACTACGGCGGTGTGATTAAAGGAGAGTATGATATGGGCGCGATCAGACTCTCCGCCGGCTATATTAATCTTGGTGAGAAGTTCAGGGCAGATTTTTCAGATCCACTGCGCCAGGTATACAGTGATGCCCGGGGCTTTGATGCAAGCATCGACTATTTCATGCAGCGCCCGGCCGGGTATCTGAGTTCCCTTTCGGCAACGCTGCGTTTTTTCAGCTTGACCCGGCCAAGCGATGACAGCGATATCAGTGAGATAGACGGCTCCCTTCGCTTTGGTGTTGGCGCCAGCGATTCGTTTTTCATCAGTCTCTTTCGCCGGGATGACGAGTTTGGCACGAACTCGAACTATATGGCCAATATGACCCACGGCTGGAACGAGACATGGTCAAACCTGATCCAGGTAAACTATTCAGAGACGGACACCAGCGACACGCTCCGCTTGACCTTTAATACAAACTATACAGCCAGAGCATATTCGGGACGGTTGTCGCTTGAGTGGACACGGCGAACCATAGATTATTCGAGATTCTCACCCTATGACCAGAGCTATATCCGCTTCGATCTCGAAAATGATCTCTATCATCTCCAGCTCCAGGGAAAATACAGCCAGGATGGGGAACGCTCAGGTTTTAATGGCTTTGGCAGGTTGGACTATACGCCTGAGTATCTGCATCGCTACGGAATGCTGCTCTACTGTTCCCTTGGTAACCGGGCATCGCTTGAGACAGAGCAACAGTTTGAACTTGGAATCGAGGTCATATTTTGAATACAAACGCTTATCAAATGATCCGGGCGGCGGTTTTCGTTCTGTGCGGGCTGGTTCTGGCCAGTTGCACACAGTTGCGCACAGAGTTTTACCGCAACGAGACAGGCTATCTCTATGAGATCGGCTGCAGCCATTATAAGCAGGGCGCATATGATGAAGCCCGAAAGGCTCTCAAAGCGCTGATCAGCCTTGATCCCGATTACGGTCCGGCTTACGCGGTGCTGGGTAACCTTTCGATGATTGAAGAACAATATGAACAGGCCTCTGATTACTATCAACAGGCGATCGACCACGATCCTGAACTGGAAAAGGATATTCTGCCGTTTTTGCTGATTTGTTCCATGCACAAAATCCGTCAACCACTGATTGATGCGGATATTAATCTGGCCGTGATCTACCAGTTAGCGATGGATGAAAAAACCGGGGAGCTGGAAAAAGTGCTGGGGCAGGATATCCCTCTGGAGCTTCTTGCAAGAGACAACGTCAGCATTACCCCCGGGCAGCTTGGCGAGCTGCGGAGAAAATGCGTCGAGTTAGCACCTGGAATGCGAGGCTTCCCGCATCTTCAGCTCTTTACTGCCTACCTGCTGTTCTATAGTGGCGAACACGAATCAATTGCCGGTGAGCTGCTTTTGGCACTGATACCGACGGCTGAAAAACCTGAAAAGCAGGAGGCCTCTGTATTGATGGGGCGTCTACAGGAAAAACAGGGGAACTATGGTGCAGCGGTACAATGGTATCGAGCTGCCGTTCAGGCAGGAGTACCTCTAGAAGAGGTCGCCCATTACCTGGCAAAGATCTACCAGGTTGATCTTGAAACGATCCTGCCGCCCAAGAGTGAAACGAACCTGGTAACCGACAAATCGGCTGCAGATAACCAACCCATTTCAGCAATACCGCTGAGTGCTTCTCATGAACATGCAGCGCTGTCAATTGATGATGAAACTGAATTTACCATGCCGAGACCACAGGCAGTTTTGATCCGATCACCACGATAATATGATACGAATTTCAACCATTTTCATCGCTCATTGCGTTCTCTGTCTCCTCGCTTCCCCACTCTATGGTGCTGGTCTTGATATGCAGCGTGTGCAGGCTGCTTCAGAGATGGTTACCGAGATCATTCTCCTTGATAAAGATTCTAACCCGATTCCATTTGGCGGTTCGGCAGAATTTGAGGCGAAAACCTTTCCCGAGGGCAGGGCGGTAACCTGGTCGGTACAGCCGAAAAGCGGATCAAATGCAGCGGTAACCACTGCTGAAAACGGCTCATTTATCACCCTTACACCAACGCCCGAGAGCGACCAGGGGTGGATAGTGATTGAGGCTTCGATAAATGATGAGCAAAAGAAATCCGCCGAGATCTATGTGGGCTGCCAGACCTGCAGCAGCACTGATTGTGCCCTTGCCGGCAGCGGTTTCGTGGCGCTTGGTTCAGTCGATATCAGGATTAGCCTCGGCAAGGGGGATAGTGGGGCATCGGTCGGGGATCTGTTTCTCTCAGCTGATAAACCCAAAGCAGAACTGTTCTCCCCGAAGGGTCTTGAACTCTCTTTACTCAGCAGCAGTGCTACCCCGCTCTATCAGGACATGGTCCTGAAGCAGATTGTGACTCCCCAGACATTTGTGCTTGTCGAGCCCATCTCTTCTTCTGCCTATGAAATTCTTTTTTACAATATTCGGGATCGCGGTGAGCTTGTGGACGGTTTTTATCAGTTAAAACCTCAGGCAGAACCGATCTCGGCCTGGCGGATTGAGAACCCGGACAAAAGTAATCAGACATTTGGCAAAGTTCTTGTTACCGAGTTCCGTCTCGGAGCAGAAAGGCGTTACGAATATAGCTATATTGAAGAGAATAACAGCTGGAGCCTTGCCTCCGGCAATGGCCTTAAAAAAGAGACCAGAGATGAATATGTCAACGAGAACGGCGATCGTGTTGAGCGCACTGTCATAAGCGATATCGACAATAAACCTGCATCGGTAATTGATAGAATATATCGCACCTTTGAATGGGGTGAGGAGCTTATCGAAGAGACGAGCGACCCCGATGGTGACCGCTTAACAACCAGTTACGCTTACTACACTGAAAAGGGCCCGGGTTATTCCAGAAAAGCATCTCAAATTAACTCTGATGGCTCCTGGATCCGCTACCAGTACGACAACGAGGGACGGGTAATAAAGACCATCACCCCGTTTCTCGATTCTCCATTTGGCAGCGATGAAAAGATAGCCAAGGTAAGGATTACCAGCTATTCACCGTTGCCAGGTGACAGCGGTCTCGAGCGTGACCGTCAACGACCCCGAATGGTGACCACCTTGACACAAAACCGTGTCACCTCCAGGAGTTTTCACCACTATTCATTAACCGAGGAAAAAGAACGACTGGAGATCCTCGAACAGTGTACAACCCAGGATTGTCAATATGGCGATCCAGCAAACCTGCGCACGGTTACGACCTATTACCCGAAAAGCGGTGGTCCCGAATCAGGAAAAATCAAATCCCAGTTGCTCCCTGATGGTCAATTCACCAGCTATTTTTATGAGTCTGGGACCTTTTCTCCATCCCCTGATCCGGAACGAGCCGCTTTTAATCCCGGCGAAGGGCCTGCAACCCGCGTAACCAAAGTTTATGGAACCAAGAGATCTCCCGATGGTATCGCCTTTCAGACGATGAAAGAAACGATCATTTCCGACGCACTCGGTAACGAGGTCATGCAGGAGCACTTTATCAAGACAGAAAAGGATTATGACAGAATCAGCTGGAGCTATAACACCTATGATAATCAGGGACGGCTCATTGAAACACTTTATTCAAATCATACCCGCACCGAGACAGACTGGAGTTGCTGCGGAAAACAGAGCAGCACTGATATCTATGGAATCACAACAAGTTATCAATACGATGATCTGAAACGACTAACAAAATCGGTGAATGAAGCGACCGGACTGGCAACAGAATTCAGCTATGATGCCGCCGGCCGTCAACTCGGTTCAGTGGAAAGAAACGGCGGTCTGGCAAGAATCCAGGTCCAGTCGGTTTGATATCTCTGGTCGGTTAGTTGAAAAGATCGCCCCAACTGGGTTGAAGACCACATTTCATTACGACCGGAGAAAAACAACCATCATCTATCCTGGTGGCGGAAAAAGAATAACTGAGACCTACCTGGATGGCAGGCTGAAATCGATCACCGGCTCTGCTGTGGTAAACCGATTCTACCAGTATGGCGTTAATCCGGATGGGACTCAATGGACAAAGGAGACAATTGCCAAAGAAGATTCACCACGTTTTGTAATAACCACGAGAGATATGCTCGGCAGGATCATCCAGACGGAGCGTCCCGGCTATGCTGCATCTCAAATTGCCCGCTATCATTACAACCAGGCCGGAAAGCTGGTGAAAATAAGCAATAGCGGCATGCCGGATAACCTCATTGAATATGACGAGCTCGGACGCCAGACCAGAAATGGTTTTGACCTCGATGACAACGGCAGACTTGATCTGGCGTCAATGGACCGTATCCAGGAAACCAGCACACTTTATAAAAAGGAGGATGACGGCTGGTGGCAGGAGCAGCGCCACGCACTCTATACAGAAGCAAACAGCAGCACTCCGTTGACGGTTTCAGTGGCGAGGACAAGACGTTCCGGCTGGAACAACAACCTGATCGCCGAGCAGCGCATAATCGATATTCATGGCAACGAAACACGAACAACAGACACCCTTGATCGTTACAATCGAGTATTGACAAGGCGTATCAAATACCCGGATTCTGAACTAGTCGCAGAGCAGGTTTACCGGAACAATCAACTTGTTTCATCAAAGGGGAAGACAGGCCATGTGACGCGATTTGGCTATGACGCCCTTGGCCGCCAGATTTCCGCCACTGATCCGAGGACCGGTACAGCTGCACTTCACTATAATGATAACCATCAGGTTGATTATTCAACAGATGCTGCCGGAAACCGCACCTCATATCTCTATGACACCGACACCGGTCAGAGGACCACGGTGATAAACCCGCTGGGCAAGCGATCATTTTATCGATTTAATCTCAAAAATCAGCTCACCCATTCATGGGGTGATGTTCCCTATCCGGTTGCATATCGGTATAACGAATTCAACGAACTGGCTGAAATGTTAACCTTTCGCACCGATGATGACTGGGACCAGGAGCAATGGCCCAATGGACAAAGTGTTGGTGATAAGACCTCATGGAACTATCAGCAGAGCACCGGTCTATTATTGGCAAAACAGGATGCAGCAGGCAATACTATCACACTACTCCTACAACCGGGCTAACCGGTTGAAGAGTCGGACAGATGCCAGAAACATCACCACGACCTACAGCTACTCACCCATGGGAGCACTTGTTAAAACAGACTACTCAGATAATACGCCGGATCTTATCTACACCTATGACCGCACAGGAAGAACCACATCAATTAGCGATGGTGTGGGAGTTCGATCCTTCACCTACACCAATGGTTTCCAGCCTGAGCTGGAAACGCTTGAAGGCCCATTTCCTGTTCGAATCGCAAGAACCTATGATGATCTTGGCAGGGATCAAGGCTGTCAGCTTCAACAACGACTACCTGGTACATTATAATTACGACGAAACTGGCCGCTTTTCCCAACTGGACTGGCAGGTGAGAGGCAACAATGGCTCAGTACAATACAATTATCTTGAAAATACCGATCTTCCCGCCGGCTATCAGTCAGATACTATTTCCGTCAGCTATGGTTATGAACCCAACAGAAATCTCAGAACAGAAATTACCAACAGTAGCCTGGGCCAGCTGATCTCCCGCTATGAATACCAATACGATCGCCTTGGCCGCCGGGTAAGTGAAAAACAGAGTGGCACAGCATTTCAGGACCCCTCATTTAGCCTCTACGGCTATAACAACCGCAATGAAATAGAGAGCAGTGCACGATTTATTGGCGATGATTTCAATGATCAGACAAGACCGCTTGTCGACCAGGCACGTTTCTACCAGTATGACGCCATCGGAAATCGCATGAAATCCTTGGAAGGCAACGAAGCGTCTACGTACCAAACCAACCCCCTCAACCAGTATGATCAGATCACCAACGAATCATATGTCGACATGAGTTACGATCCCGCAGGCAACCTGATACGGTCAATAGATGGTTCATCAGAAGTCCGCTATGTCTACAATGCAGAAAACAGGCTCATTGGTTATGAACCGGTAAGACCAGAAGAGAACGATACCAAAGTTTCTTACACCTACGACTATATGGGTAGAAGGGCGGAGAAGAAGACATTTACATTCAGCGGAAATGGCTGGGCACCAGCATCGCACACCTTTTTCATATACGATGGCTGGAACCTCATTGCCGAAATTGATTTGAACAAGAAGAAAGAAACGAACTACATTTGGGGCCTGGATATCAGCGGCAGCATACACGGTCCAGCCGGTGGCGTCGGAGGCCTGTTAACCCGTATTGACCAGAAGCAGCAGGCAGCCCACTACACTTACGACAACCGGGGCAATATCTCCCAACTCATCAGCCACGACGGCACACTTCTATCGACCTATGAATATGACCCGTACGGAAATCCTCTCAAAACCAGCAAGCCAGGACAAAGCAGATAATAACCCCTTCAGGTTCAGCACCAAATACTACGACCACGACCTAAACCTCTACGACTACGGCTATCGCCACTACTCCCCGACAACCGGCAGATGGCTCAGCAAAGACCCGATAGCAGAGCTGGGAGGGCAAAACCTCTACTCCTTTGCCAACAACTCAATCAACAACATAGACTCAAACGGCCTGTACGTATACGACATCCACTACGTAGCAGTCTTCGCCACCTTAAGAGCCGCCGGCAAATCAGCACAAGACGCCTGGGAACTAGCCTATTATTCCTCATATCCCGACATGGATAAACGCTATGACGCCCAGGCCAATTTCCTGCCATCATTATTTGGAAGTGAAAAAGCAATCAAATATCAAGAGTATCTTCACTCTCTAAATGGTAAAGATTTGGATGAAATCCAAATACTACGAAAATGTGCCTCATGTATGATCCAAAGCGATGCAGAAGAACTAAACCTGCAGATGGGAGAAAATGCCATCGATGGCATCCTTTTACATTTGCTCGGAGACACCTATGGCCATCTAAAAATCAAGTACATTTGGGAGGATGGAAAAATCATTGGGTATGAAACTGGAGATGGTGCCTATTCTGTCGGCTTGGGCCATTCTTTTGACTTAACTTTTCCAGATATGGCTGCGTATCGTCCTGATATTGGCAAACGAATTTTCGGGAGTGTTTTTGAATTATTTCGTGAGGGGTAGAATGATGACTGGAAATGACATCGTGTATATCAGGTATAATCAGCGCTTGAATATGCCAAAATTTCCAACCCCTGAATCATGTTTATAAAACATTGTTCGAAGAATTAATGATTAGCAGAAGAATTTGGAGCAAGGTCTTAGTCTGGGAAGTCACTTTAATTTGAATCCGGAATACCATGATCCTTTAACAAGATCAATTTCCTCTGAACAATGTAGCAGAGCCAATTACACCAGAAAATATGGGTGAACTACTTGATGTATTAATTAGTTGCTCTGAAGGTAATCAATAATGTTTAAGAAAATTTTAAATTATTAAGTGTCTTGGTACTTTTTTTTATTCAATCTTGTCGTGGTTGCACATTTCCGTATCAATTGAGATCATATACAGAATACCACTTTCATGATTTGAAAGTCGAGGATAAAAAGCTATTATTTCTTGCTAGGTAAAGAAAAATATAGTCCTGAAAGTTTCTATTTCTGCATGCAATGATTAATGAAATGTCAACGAGGAATGTCATATAATTTATTATCCTATGCACTGTTATCGTTTAGTATTGAAGATTTTGATTCATGATATCAACACAATGATTTAAACTTACTTGATAAGAAAAATATTAGTACACAGAAAAGATATTAAGGGAATTAACCCTTATACTAGAGAATAGAATTATTGATTGGAATAAATTACTATTTTCAACTATGATATTATTAATGGATAAAATTATGTATTTCATGTTGTTATTTAGAAATGATAATATCTATTCAAAACATATAACTTGTAGACAAGAATGCACAGCAATTTTGAACTGAGTTTCAATAGGAAAATATTCTTTTTATATCATTGATAATCAAGGTATTTATTTATAGATTATATGATAAAGATCGAAATACTAGAGAATATCAAATTCTAAAATTTATGAAAATAATTTTTTGAACACTTTAAAAATACAATCTATATTGTAATGATGGTGATTGGTTCTTTGACTGTATCGGTGAAGGTATCGAAGGAACTATCATATAATTCCGAATTAGTTAATAAAGAACAAATGAAGTTAGCTGGGAAATTTTTTTCAAAATTTCGAAATTTTCAGGATTTTAATGATAAGTTTGGCTGTAATACTTGCTGCTGGTTTTTCATCAAGTATTGGGTTTGAAATCTATAGATTTGAATGGGAAATACCTTTATAGTCTCTCGAAATGAATCGATAAAAGTGTATTAGCAGAGCAGTCCTACACGAAGACAAAGTCTACGCCGCAGGAATAACGACAAGAGACACCCCTCTTGGTAAAAAAGAGTATATTGAAATCATCCAATGGGATTATAAAAATGACTCAGTGATCAAAAAATACTACCCCTGTGACAGCCCGGAACTTGAAATGTAAACATCACCCAAAAATTATGATTTAAGTTCTGGGATGTGGAACTGTTTGAACCGATTTCCTTGACTATGGTATCAGCATGAAATTTGATCCATCAAAGCCCTATAATGATCTCCCGGACCTTCCACCTGACATAGATTTTGAATCAAAAGAAGTACTACGAAAAGTTGCAAAAGCTCGCGCTGCGTTGGCTGAACTGAAAGGAATCTCTGAAACAATTCCAAATCCTGAATTATTGCTCAATTCTATCCTGCTTCAAGAAGCAAAGGACAGCTCTGAAATTGAGAATATTGTTACCACCCATGATAGTCTGTATAAAGCTGCTATTCTGGATGACAGACAACCTGAAAACAAAGAAGTAATAAGCTATAGACAGGCGGTTTGGGCAGGCTTTGACATGCTCAGCGAGAGAGGTGGTATTAATACAAATACTGCCATTAAAATATTCCAGACCTTAATGGGCACATCGGCTGAAATTCGCAGGGTGCCTGGCATTACTCTTAAAAATACTCGTACAGGAGATTTGTTGTACACTCCCCCTGTGGGGGAGACCCTGCTCCGCGATAAACTCGAGAATGTCTGGTGGTTTATTAATGGTCCTGAAAATGAAAGTATTGATCCTCTCATCCGACTTGCCATAATGCATTATCAGTTTGAATCGATCCATCCATTTACAGACGGCAATGGTCGAACCGGGCGTATCCTGAACGTGTTATTTCTGGTTCAGGCAGGTCTCTTACGTCTCCCGAATCTTTATCACTCCTCTTTTATCATCGAGAATAAAATCGATTATTATCGGTTGCTTCGATCAGTAACGAAGGATAACGACTGGGTTTCATGGATTATGTTTATGCTCAACTGCATTGAGCAGACCTCTTTCCAGACTATTGATAAAATCAGGGCTATCCATGAGGTAATGGAGGCAACGTTGACTCAGGTAAGAACCGAACTTCCACGTTTAAGGCATGCTAAAGAAATTGTCGAAATCCTATTCATGTATCCGTACTGTAAAATAGATCATATCGTTGATCGCGGCATCGCTGTCCGGCAGACATCGAGTAACTATCTAAAGAGTTTAGAGAAAATAGGAATTATCAAGTCAGAGGTGATTGGTAAGCACACGGTTTATCGCAATCTGGCATTGTGGGAAATGTTGTCTAAAAAATAATGTTACGGCTCTTAACATAAAACACAAAACATGTTAAGTTAAATTCTATTTCCGCAACATGAATAACTCAAAATGGGGTCAGGTACCGAAATACAACATTTTCTAGATTAACAAGAATATCATGGCAAGACCACTACGTATAGAATATCCAGGCGCTGTTTATCATATTACCGCACGGGGCAACCGCAAAGCCGAGATTTATTTGAGCAGCTCTGACCGGTACAAGTTTCTAGAGATACTTGAAAAGACAGTTAAAAAACACAACTGGATCTGCCATGCCTATTGTCTGATGAACAACCATTACCATCTCCTCATCGAGACGCCGGATGCAAACCTATCGGTGGGCATGCGTCAGCTTAACGGTGTCTATACTCAATATTTTAATCGATCAAATGACAGTGTCGGCCATCTTTTCCAAGGTCGGTTTAAATCGATCCTGGTGGAGAAAGAATCCTATCTTCTTGAGTTGAGCCGCTATATTGTTTGCAATCCGGTGAGGGCAAATTTATGCAAGGAGCCGAAAGATTGGAAATGGAGTAGTTACAATGCTACGGCCCATGGGCGAAACGTACCAGATTTTCTCAAAACAGATTGGATATTAAGTCGATTCTCCGGTGAGTTACCCGCTGCCCGAAAGCTTTATATCGATTTTGTTCAGGATGGGCTTTCGAAAAGCAAATCTCCATTGGACAAGGCCATAAATCACGTTATTTATGAGAGTGATGATTTTGTTATTAATTTAAAAAAAAGAATGGGTACTAACCGAAAATTTGACAATATCCAGCAAAGGGAGAATCAGCTCACCAGGCCGTCACTGGGTAAGTTACTTTCCGCGACCGGCGCAGTCAACCGGCAACAGCGAAATGAGGAAATATGCAGAGCTTACTTTGAATACGGTTACAAATTAAAAGAAATTGCTGATCACGTTGGACTCCACTATGTGACAATAAGCAGAGTGATTCAAAAAAAGAGAAAAATGTAACATATTGGTACCTGACCCCAATTATTTGCGTTACTCAAAGACAGGGAGATAGACATGACGGATAAAATCGAAACCATGACCGTGAAACATACCAATACGAAGAAAGAAATTCTGGAGGCGTATGAAGCGCTGTTAAAGAAATACAATGATCAGGCCAAGGCAGGATTTATGGCAGAAGATGCCAAGAAACAGAAGGAGGAAAAAGACCTTGTGGAGGCTGCAGTATCTGCTCAAAAAAATGATGTTATAAACGAAATCATTAGTCTGAAGGATTCTGTCGCCAAGAATTTTACAGAGCTTGCAGATAAGCTTGCTCATGAAAATCAGCGTTACGCGAATGTGCAAAAAGCAATTGACATCAAGCAAAAGGAGTTAAAGGAACTATTCGATATAGAAACGACGCTGTTTTCTTTAGCAGCTCTTCTTGAAACACAGAAGTTAAAGAAGGCTGAATTTGAAGAAGAGATGACCCAGGAAAAAGAGAATCTCAGAGAGGTTATCAAAGAAACGCGTGAGCAGTGGGAGAAAGAAAAACAATTGTATGCCGAGGAGTTGAAAGAACAAAAGGAACAGGAAAAGAAACTGCGTTTGCGTGAGAAGGAAGAATATGAGTATAAAACTACCCGGGAGAGAGCACTTAAAGAGCAAGAGTTGAAAGATCTTCTTGAACAATCAGAAAGGGAGATCCAATCTAAAAAAGAAACCTTTGAAAAAGAGCATGCAGAGAAAGCTGAAGAACTGAGGCAGCGTGAGACGATATTATCTGAAAAAGAAGAAAGATTCCAGGAACTCCAGAAGCAGGTAGATGGCTTTCCTGCAGAATTAAAAGAGCGCGTTGATACTGAAGTTTCTGAGACGGTTTCCCGTTTAAAGACTGATGCTGAAAAGAATGAAGAATTGTTGATCAAGGATTTTGAAGGACAAAAAAATGTTCTTTCCACCAAGATTGAATCCTTGGAAAAACTGGTCGCCAACCAACAGAGCCAGATAAAGACCCTGACGAGCCAGCTTGATGATGCCTACGGCAAAGTGCAGGATATCGCTGTTAAGGCGGTGTATCGGCATCCGGAACAGCAATCACGAGTTCAATACATCGATGACTCTGAGAAAAGGGACAATTTAAAAAGAGAACGGTAATTCTTACCTGATCTATTCTTATAAACGGCCGCGATCCCGTTTTTTCGATCATCGTGCCGATATAACACACTGATAACCAGAGAAATTTTGCATTGCGTAAGTCCTGAGCGTTGTTGGCCCAGGTGCAAAGCTGATTTCGAATTCAAAATATTGTATCAAGAGGACCTCTTGTGGTTGCCATACAGCCTGATGTTATTCGTCATGTCGCCGCTACCCCGTTGATATATAAACGGGGTGAGTCACTTTACAAACAGGGCCTTTATCGTTGTCTTCTGGATGAAGCTGACGATGGACGTTATGTTTATGAAATTGATGGGAATTTTGGGACTTATACCATCACTGTTAAGCTGAGCGGCTCGCTGTCAGATGACTGTGATTGTCCCTACCCTGAACGGGGCTGCAAGCATGTGGTGGCGATCCTGTTTGACCTGATGGACAGACAGGGGAGCAGCGTTTCCGAGAAGGTTGAAGCCGACGTTCAACAAAGTGAATACCTGAGCCCGCAAGAGATCAGAGATCAGGCACTTGAAGACAGAGCAAAAAGAGCCAGGACGCAGGAGTTCTCTGTTCGGCAGGGGGAGATGTATAAAGGTGATCATCTGGTGACTACGGCTAGCGGATATCAATATCGGGTGACGTTGCATGATCCATCGGCTCCTGCTGGTCATTGTTCCTGCCCGGATTTTCAGACTAATCGTCTCTCCACATGCAAGCATATCATTTTCTTGAGTAGTTATTTAAAGGAGCAGAAAGAATTTAACAAGCGTGTCGAAAAAGAGCGGTTTCCCTATGTTGATATCTTCTGGGATACCAATAATAACAGGCCCCGATTGTTCCACGAGCGCACTGAGCGTGAGATTGGTCCTGATTTGACAGTCTTGTTAGACAAGCTGTTTGATCAAAACCACCTGTATTCAGGGGGTAGCCTTCTGAATCTGATCACTGACCTGGATAAGCTGGAGTCCTTTCAGACAGGTGCGGATCCAGGAACCGGTGATGCGTCATTTGTCGGAAGCGGCGCTTGAGGAAGAGATAGATATCGCAGTAAAAAGTAATGGTATCCCTGATTTTTCCAGGTACTCTGAACATTAAACCCTACGGGTATCAAGAGGAAGGAATTGCTTTCGGCCTGTACAAAAAGGCGGTTCTTATCGGTGATGAGATGGGCCTGGGCAAGACCCTCCAGGCCATCGGCTTGAGTGTCTTGAAAAAGGATATTTTCGGTTTTCGTACGGTGCTTGTTGTTACCCTGAGCTCTCTCAAGCAGCAATGGCAGCAGGAGATCGAAAAATTCAGCAATGAAGCATCCTGCATCATTGCAGGCACTGCCGAGCAGCGGAAGCGGCAGTACCAGGAAGATCGCAGTTTGTTCAAAATCACCAACTATGAAGCGGTCTTGCGGGATGTAACGATTATATCGTCCATAAAACCGGATCTCATCATTCTCGACGAGGCCCAGCGCATAAAAAACTTTGAAACCAAAACAGCAACAGCCGTAAAACGACTGCCAAGACAGCATGCAATTATTCTTACCGGAACACCGCTTGAAAATAAACTGGAAGATGTCTACTCCCTGGTCCAGTTTCTCGACCCCAACCTGCTGAGCCCGCTCTGGCAGTTTGCCGCCGATCATTTTCTTCTTGCCCGCACAAAGAAAAATGAAATTCTAGGCTACACCAACCTTGGCAGTTTACACGAAAAGCTGAAACCACTGGTCATACGGAGGCGAAAGGAAGAGGTTCTCACAGAGCTTCCGGAACTGGTGGTAAACAACTATTTCGTCAATCTGCGACGGGAACAGGCTGAAATCCACGCGGGCTATGGTCAGTCGCTCTTGCCGTTATTGAATAAAAAGTTCCTGACACCGATGGACTTGAGGCGCATACAGGCACTGCTCCTGAAGATGCGCCAGGTGTGCAATACCACATATCTGATTGACCGGGAGACCAATATATCTCCAAAGCTGGACGAGCTGGCGGATATCCTGGAGGACCTCGTCCTTCAAAACGGCCGCAAGGTGGTAATCTTCAGCGAGTGGACAACGATGACACTGCTCATCGGCAAACACCTTTCTTCCGCAGCAATACCTTTTGTCGAGTTAACCGGTAAGGTACCGGTCAAAAAACGACAATCACTCATTGATGAATTTAAGGACAATCCGGATTGTAAGGTTTTTCTTTCCTCAGATGCCGGGGGGACGGGGCTGAACCTGCAGGCTGCAGATTGTGTGATTAATTTTGAGCTGCCCTGGAATCCGGCAAAAGTGAACCAGCGCATCGGCAGGGTTCACCGGATCGGGCAGACAAGCAGATGCATCAATGTCATTAATCTCGTGGCTCGGGACAGTATTGAAGAGCGCATCATGGCAGGAATCAAACTCAAGGAAGATCTGTTTCAAGGTGTGTTCGATGGCGGGGACGATGAGGTCCTGCTTTCCAGGCAGAAAAGACAGGAGATGGTAGATCAGCTGCGAGGGCTTGTTGGCGAAGATACTGCCGGGGTTATACCTGATCCACTGCCGGAGGAGGAGTTGGCCGAAGATACCCCGCATTTTCTCAATCCTCAAGTGTTGCAGGATGATGACGATTTTATCGGTGAGGAAAGTATCGAACTGGAACCAGACCTCTCTCATGGTAAAAACCGGGATGGAGATCAGGAGGAGCAGCAGAATACCAGCCACTCTCCAGAAAAAATTGAGGAGGTCTTGAACCAGGGTATAGGTTTTCTCAGCGGTGTGCTTGAGATGGCAACCGGAGAGAAACTTTCTGCAGCTGAGGCCGGAGCTAAAATGGTCACGGTGGATAAAATGACCGGCGAGGTGACGCTCAAATTTACGCTGCCCGGCCTGATTAAAAGCTAATCTTGTTCTGTACCCGTTCTCCAATTGAATCCAAACCTAAAATCAGTTATCACCGTGGCGAGGTGAGTGCGAAAATCCTTCCTCTTTTCGGCTAACACAAATGGGGAAAATGTAGCAAACTGGTACCTGACCCTTTTGTTTGCACATTACAAGGAGTATGCTATCGTTGCATTTTGCTATGTTTAGCAATATAATGATTGCAAATGGGCTAAACTTTTTAAAGAGGTGTGTCATGCCAACGGCAGTTAGGATTTCAGATAGTTTATTAAAAGATGCTCGGAAATACAGCAAAGTTGATCATAGATCTTTAACTGGACAGATAGAGCACTGGGCAAGAATTGGAAAATGTGCAGAAGAGAACCCAAGCCTTACTTACGATTTAATTAAAGAAATATTTATTGGCGTTCAGGAGCTTAACGAGGAAGATAAAGAAGAATATCGTTTTGGTTAGT
>CAVQYQ010000006.1:0-1100552 GCA_963718195.1 uncultured delta proteobacterium | reverse complement strand
AGCTTGAACAGTCAACAAATATGGGATTCATGTTGCAAAATCTGGGGATATTAAAAGCCGACCATGTTCATGGTTGCAGGACTATGGCTGCTCCTTGTTTTACTCTTTGTTGATATATTTCAATATATCAACAACCTGTTCGGTCGTAGTAGCCCAGGCCATGGCGATGGCGTCAACCTCTTTCAGCGGGTGTATGATGTCTTCTGCGTGAAGGGTGATATATGGTTTGCCAAGGGCCGCGCAGTAGCCGGCGTCAAACGCCGCATTCCATTGTTTGTACTTATCGCCAAAGCGAATAACAACCAGATCGCTCAATTCTATCAGGTTTTTTGTGCGGATCGCGTTGACCTTGGCTGATTTATGATCCCGCCAGAACGTATTGTTTTCGATACCGAGATGATCTCCTGCCGCATCACTTGCTTCATGATCGGTGACTGCCGAGGTAAAGGTGATATCAAGGCCGAGTTTTTTGGCTCCTGTTATTATTTCTTCCCGCCAATTCGTGTGGATTTCCCCGGAGAGGTAGACTGTCATGCTCATAGTAGGCTCAATGGATATGTGATTTATGAATAAATGTAGCAGACTCTAGAAACGGATGATGCCGGAATACTAGTCCTTCACTTCTACTTTATCACTTTCAAGCAGCTTGTTTACCAGTAATTTTATATAGGACAGGTGCTCTTCCATACGCTCCTTGGCGCCCTGGGGATCTTTCTTTTTAATCGCTTCAACGATTTTACAGTGTTGCTTGAAGATGATTTCTGCCTCGTCGTCGTAATAGCAGAGAGCTACCGTCTCTTTGAGGAGGTCATAGATGGAAAACATCAGGTGCGTCTGTATCTTGTTGTGGGTCGCTTCTGCAATCGAGAGATGAAAATTGGCGTCCTCGTTGTTTAACGTGTCATTGTCTTTGAGGCTGCTGCGCATTTTTTCAATGCATGCTTCCAGCCGGGCAATATCCTCTTGGTCTGCCCGCTCTGCCGCAAGTGCCGCATTTGCGGTCTCGATAATTGCCCGGGCATCGATCAACTCGAGCGATGTTTTTATATCTTCTTTCAAAAGATGACGCAGTGGCTCTGTAATATTGCTTGGCACCAGAGATTTTACTTTGGTTCGCTGTCGTTGTGAGACCTGGATGAAACCCATTATGGATAGCATATTCAGTGCTTCCCGGAGGGTGGGACGACTGACGTTGAAAACTTTCATCAGCTCGCGCTCAGGCGGCAGCGTATCCCCGGGCTTGAGCTTTCCACTGGCAATCAGTGTCTTTACCTGATCGACAATCTGGGATGATACTTTTTTTTGTTCGATCGCTCGAAAAACGTGATCTTCCATAATGAAGTGTTAAATTCCGTTAGATTTTAACCAGGTAGAGAATATGATCAGATTTAAACAAACCAAATCTGGTTGGCTCCCTGCCGGTTTGTAATAACGAACGATACCAACCCGGCATTTCACACCGGGTTGGTATCAAGAGAATAATGGTTTACTGGAAATTTCCAGCGTACCAGTTAAGGGTTATACACCGATTCCGTGATCAGCCATCTTTTTCAGCAACTGATAGCGATCCTGGACTTCCTCATCGATTTTCGCCCTGAGTCGTTTTGACTCTTCAGGGTTGCTCTTCTCAAGAGAGGCAAACCGGTTTTCGGAAGAGAGGAACTCCTGCAGCGTTCCGTCCGGCTCTTTGCTGTCGAGGATAAAGGGATTTTTACCCTCTGCGATCAGCGCTGGATTGTAACGGAATGTTGACCAGAAGCCACTGTCCACAGCAAGTTTTGCCTCAAGCTGGGTTTTACCCATTCCTTTCCGGATACCGTGAGCAATACATGGTGCGTAACAGATCACCAGAGACGGTCCGGGATACTTTTCTGCCTCGGTAAACGCCTTCATAACCTGCTGCTTGTTGGCTCCCATGGAAATGGAGGCAACATAGGCATGACCGTAGGTGATAATCATGCGGGCGAGGTCTTTTTTGGTGATCTTCTTGCCCGAGGCAGCATACTTGGCAATCGCGCCGGTCGGGGTGGCTTTTGAGGACTGACCACCGGTGTTGGAGTATACCTCTGTATCCATAACCAGAATGTTGATGTCATCACCGGATGCCATAACATGGTCAAGACCACTGTAGCCAATATCATACGCCCAGCCGTCACCACCGACAATCCAATGGGACTTCTTGGTGAACAGCTCAGTACAGCGACCGATATCTTTCAGCAACTCGCTGTCACCACTATCTTTCAACAGCGCCTTGATTTTATCACCGGCTTCCTTTGATTGATCTGCATCGTTCATTCCACCAAGCCAGGCGGTGAAAGCCTCTTTCAGCTCGGCAGAGATGTCTGAATCCAATGCTTTCTGCACTTTCGTGGCGAGTGCATTTCTTCTGGTGTTATAGGCGAGCATCATCCCGTAGCCATATTCGGCAGCATCCTCAAAAAGCGAGCTGGCCCAGCCGGGGCCGTGTCCGTCTGCATTTGCAGAATATGGAGAAGATGGTGCAGAGCCGCCCCAGATCGAGCTACAGCCGGTGGCATTGGCAATGGTCATCCGCTCACCAAAGAGCTGGGTGAGAACCTTCACATAAGGGGTTTCACCGCAACCGGCACAGGCACCGGAGAACTCGAGCAGCGGCTGGTAGAACTGGCTGCCTTTAATCGAGTCACGGGACATGAGACCTGTTTTAAAAGGAATTGTCAGTGAGAATTCATGGTTCGGAACTTCACGTCCGGTCTGAGAGGCAGTCGGTTTCATAACCAGCGCCTTATTCTTGGACGGACAGATATCCTCGCAGTTGCCACAGCCCTGACAGTCAAGGGCGTTGACCTGCATCCTGAACTGGTACCCTTTCAGCGCCTTACCAACAGCCGGAATGGTCTCAAACGTCTCCGGGGCGCCGGTCAGCTCTTCGTCGGTGGCCAGTATTGGAATGATGGCAGAGTGCGGACAGACAAACGAGCACTGATTACACTGGATACACTCGGAAGCGATCCACTCAGGAACAGTTACCGCAACACCACGTTTTTCGTAACGGGCAGTCGAGGTCGGGAAGGTACCGTCAACAGAGAAGGCACTTACCGGCAGCTCATCACCTTTGAGCGCCTGGACAGGCCGCATGACCTTATCGACATACTCAGTGGTTTTATCTTTCGGTGCAATACCGCCTGAGGCCTGGGCCCAGGATTCTGGAACTTCTATTTCGACAAGATTTTCAAGGGTGTTATTCACCGCATTGACGTTCATTTCAACGATGTGATCACCTTTCTTGCCATAGGTCTTCTTGATGTCAGCCTTGAGGAGCTCAATCGCTTTTTCAAAGGGCAGAACATTTGCCAGCTTGAAGAAACAGGTCTGCATGATCATGTTGATCCTGGTGCCAAGACCAACGCTTGCTGCAATCTTGATTGCGTCGACGTTGAAGAACTTCAGTTTCTTGTCATAAATCGTCTTGCGCATGTCGCCGGGCAGCATCTCGTCCATCTGCTCAGCAGTCCATGGTGAGTTGAGCAGGAAGGTTCCGCCTTCGTTGATGTTTTCGAGAACATCATAAATATTCACATAGGTCGGGTTATGGCAGGCGACAAAATCAGCCTCGTTGATCAGGTAGGTTGATTTAATCGGTACATCGCCAAAACGCAGGTGGGAGATGGTAATTCCGCCTGATTTCTTTGAATCGTAGGCAAAGTAACCCTGGGCATACTTCTCGGTATTGTCACCGATAATCTTGATCGCACTCTGGTTGGCGCCAACCGTACCGTCAGATCCAAGACCCCAGAATTTTGCCCGGACATTGCCTTTCGGCTCAGCGCTGAATCCCGGTTTCACCTCAAGCGAGGTGTTCGTTACATCGTCGTTAATACCGACGGTGAAATGGTTCTTCGGCTCAGCTGCAGACATGTTGTCGTAAACAGCCTTTACCATCGGTGGATTAAACTCTTTTGAGCTCAGGCCATACCGTCCGCCCAGGATACGCGGCGGGGCAATGCCTTTATCAATATACGCTGCACAGACATCGGTAAAAAGCGGCTCGCCAACAGATCCCGGCTCCTTGGTCCTGTCAAGGACGGTAAGCGATTTTACACTCTCTGGAATTGCTGCCAGGAATGCATCGGTGGCAAATGGCCGGTAGAGTCGCACCTTGACCAACCCAACTTTCTCGCCTTGCGCCATCAGCGCCTCTACGGATTCTTCGATCGCTTCGCAACCTGAACCCATGGCGACGATGACTTTTTCTGCCTGCGGGTCACCATAATAGTCAAAAAGGTTATATTGACGTCCGGTCAACTCGCCCACTTTCTTCATGTTGTTGGCAACAATTGCCGGAGTGGCCAGATAATACTTGTTCCCCGCCTCACGGTTCTGGAAGTAGATGTCCGGGTTTTGGGCAGTTCCCCTGGTATTTGGTTTCTCCGGGTTAATCGCCAGCTTCTTGAATTCGTGATAGGCATCCCAATTATAGAGTGAGGCCATATCGTCATAACTGATGACCTCGATTTTCTGGATCTCGTGGGAGGTCCTGAAACCATCATAAAAATGCAGAAACGGTACCCTTGCTTCAATGGTGGAAAGGTGGGCTACAAGAGCCAGATCCATGGTCTCCTGAACCGAGTTGGAGGCAAGAAGGGCAAAACCGGTCTGCCTGGTCGCCATGACATCGGCCTGATCGCCGAAAATTGACAGAGCATGCGCAGAAAGAGATCGAGCGGTAACATGAAAAACACATGGCAGCAGTTCACCTGCAATCTTGTACATGTTCGGGATCTTCAGCAGCAGTCCCTGGGATGCAGTGAACGTTGAGGTAACCGCGCCACCAACAAGAGAACCGTGCACTGCTCCAGCAGCCCCGGCCTCTGATTGCATCTGTTTTATATTCAGGAGCTCGCCGTGAATATTTTTTCTTCCTGCAACTGCCCAGGAATCTGCAATTTCCCCAAGCGGGCTTGAAGGAGTAATCGGGTAGATGGTGGCGACTTCACTCATGCCATACGCGACATGAGTAGCAGCGGTGTTACCATCGATCGTCTGCATTGTACTTTTCATGAATTCACCTCAAATAAAAGTGGTTGTGTTTCCTAACCCGGGTCAAACGACACAAAAGCCCTACTCAATCCCGCAGTCACACGCCATGCAGACTGTGAATCTGTAAAGCCATACATTTGTGCCGTTACATTCCACAGGCTATGCAACGTAACTATCACCTAAAAAACGCTTTATAACCTTTAGCTGCCCCATGCAACGCCGTACTGCTTGTAGTTTTTTATTATAGTATCAAACAGTTATGGTGAAAAAATGGAGCCCTTTATATACACAGTCCAGGTACTTTGGACAACTACTCCAGTACCTGGACTGACCATGCGACCACTAGGTATATTAAATAATGGTTAATTGATCAAGTTCGTTGGATCGTATGTAGTACGCAAAAAATTGATCATAAGTATAAGGCAACTTGAAAAACCGCTATTTCGTTACGTTACCGTATTACTCACCACAGTCATTTCTTGATTGTCGTGAAATAGCCATACATCGGTTCCACCGTCTTATGCATGCTCTTTTGTATGCGCGACGATCTCAGAAATATGGAAGACCTTGGTTTTCAAGCCATGCCGCCTGATTCCAAATGACAATTGGATCATGCAGGCAGGGCATGAAGTTACGAGTATATCAGCGTCAGTTTTTTCAAGATTCTTCATTTTTCTATCGAGCACTTTTTGCGACAGCTCATAATGGGTCAGCGCGTAAGACCCCGCTCCTCCGCAACACCAGTCAGCCTCGGCCATTTCCTTGAACTCAACGTTCGGCAGTTTTTTCAGGATATCACGGCCCTCACTCTTGATTCCCTGGCCACGGACTGCATGACAGGGATCATGGTAGGTCATGATGACCGGCTTATCCGATCCGGTTCCAGCAGCAGTTGCTCCTCCCTGTAGACCGGCGCCATGCGGATCATAATATGAGCCAACCGCTTCGCCCTCACTCCCATCCTGAGCTTTTCCTTCTCCTCTTGTCGCCAGAAATTCCACCACATCCTGGAAAAGCGAGGAGGTTTTTTCGACAAGGGCCAGGTTTTCCGGATCATCCTTGAATACCTTCTTGTACTCTTTCAGAAACGAAGCGCAACTGGAACAGTCGGTGACAATAACATCAACGTCCGCCTCGGTGAAAATCTTGAGGTTCTTAAGAGCCAGTTTTCTTGTGTTTTCAAGATCCCCGTAGGACCATGGCGGCAGACCACAGCAGCAGTTGTTCAGGACGGTTACCGACTTTCCGACTTTTTTCAGCTCTTCAAAAGTCGCTGCACCGGCCTTGACCTGAATTACATCAACCCCGCATCCGACAAAATAGCCGATTCTCAGGTTTTCCCCCTGTCCCGGATATACTGCCGGTTTGGTATTACCTCTAAACGATTCCATCGGAAGTTTCTCGACAATACCTTCGGCCTTGGGCAAATCCCGGCCAAATATCCTCAATAAACCGAGGGCGTTGGCAAGTTTGGAGGCCCCGGAGTTCTTACCAAGCGCAGCTGCCCGGGCTGCAAGATGCAGCCGTTTCGGGTAGGGGAGCAGGTGTTCAAACAGCAGACGGTGAGCAGGTTTTTTACCGACATTCTCAAAATACTCTGACCGGGCATTTAACACCAGATCTGCAGTCGGCACAGAACCGAAACAGTTTGTGGTACATGCGCCGCATCCAAGGCAGGTAAAGAGCGGATCTTCAAGCTCCTCATTCCACTCTACCCGTTTCTCAATAATTCCCCTCAGCAGCGCAAGGCGGCCGCGTGCCACTCCGGATTCGTGCCCGGTCGCCCTGAAGATAGGACATGCCACATGGCAGAATCCACATTTATTGCATTTGGCTATCGCATCATAATTTGCTGACACAGTCATAATTTAAGACCTCATATTTATTTTCGCTCCAAGAGCTTTAATCACTAAAACAGATCACCAGCGTTCAACCTACGCTCGCCCGGGCAGTGCGCCCGGTGAGAACAGTCCGTTTGGATCAAGCGCTGCTTTGACCTTATGACTGAGCTTCCATTCTGCCCGTCCCGAGCCAAACACATCATTTTTTTCTCGGAAATCTCTAGGTGCTTTGATCAACCTGCCATGTCCCTTATTTTTACCGATCGCTGCATCCAGTCCGCGCCACTGATTTTCATCTAAACTCTGACACCCTGCATAGATACGACCGCAGGCGAAATCAACAAAAACAGTCGCTGGTTTGGCAATAGAAGCTGCCTCTTCACAGAATTGCTTGGCATTGGCAATAACCACATCCGCCTGGCAGATGTATGGCGCTTCCCAGAGCTCATCAAAGACTGATTTAAACGGCCCGTCTATTACCGGGTAGTCAGCTTTTTCACCACCAGTGAGACCATTTTCGCTCATCTTCTCAGCGCATCTTTCTATCTGGTGATCAACCACCTTGTCGATACCCTCAAAACCGACCATGAGTTTCCAGGAATCATCCTGCGGAACTGCAGTGACAAACACCGGCAGGAGGTTTGAGTTGATAACCGCAAGTGCTGCAGCAGAACAGTTTTCAAGACTGCCGGTGGCCGTGGTCATCCTGCAGGCTTCAGGCCGGGTGGCAACCCTCCAGCTCGCCTCGGTAATAAATCCGAGCGTTCCTGCCGAACCGGTCATTAACCTGGTCATATCATAGCCGGCCACATTCTTGACGACCTTGCCGCCGGTGGTGACCATGCTTCCGCTGCTGTCAATGTACTGGAGCCCCAGCAGATAATCCCGCGGTGCACCAAGTGCCGCCCGCTCAGGGCCAACAGCTGCCATGGCGATAATGCTTCCCGTGGTGGAACTCTGGTTAAAAAACGGCGGCCGTATCGGCAGCCACTGATTATTTTCAGCAAGTTTTTCCTGCAATGCTGCCAGACTCATTCCCGAACCAACGGTAATGAACTGGTTATCAGGGTCATATTCGATAACCTCGTTCATCTTCAGGCTGTCAACAACCCGGGTTTCTGGTTTCTCAAGATTGCCGACACCGTTGAAAGTACCGCTGCCTGACGGCTTGATTGCAACTTTCTCCTCTGCCGCCTGCCTGACTGCTTCAATGGCCTCAGCCACGCCAGCGGCGTCTGCGCCGCCTGGCCGCTGCAGAATCGTTGGTTTACTGTCGGGAAGACGACTTTTGCCCTCCGGTGGCACCGGAATTATTTTACCGGGATTCATCAGGTTTTTGGGATCAAGTGCCAGCTTGACATCCTGCTGTGTGTTGAGATCACGCCCGGAGAAGATCATTGACATCGCCTCCTGTTTCTCGTGGCCGATACCATGTTCGCCTGAAATAGTCCCGCCGAGTTCGGCACACACGGCCATGATATCCCAACCGGCCTTGTGAACCTGCTCTACTTCTGCTTCATTTCGAGAGTCAAACATCAGCAGCGGGTGGAGGTTGCCGTCACCGGCATGAAACACGTTTCCAACCGGACAACCATATTTGTCAGAGATCGCCTTCACCTTCTCGAGCGCTTCAGGAAGCCTGGTACGCAGAACGCAGCCATCATTAACAAGATAATTGGGCGAGAGGTTGCAAATTGCCCCGAATGCGCCCCGGCGACCTTTCCACAGCAGATCACGTTCAGCCTGGTTTTTTGCAACCCGTACTTCCCGGCAGCCGGTATCCATGCAGATCTTTTCAATTTTTTCGGCCTGCTCTTTCAGGCCAAGAATCATACCCTCAACCTCGATGATCAGTACCGCCGCCGCATCAACCGGGTACCCGCATGACCCGCCTTTCTCGACCGCCTGGATAATGGTGTTGTCCATCATCTCCAGTGTGTTTGGTACGATGCCGGTACTGATGATCTCTTTAACCGTATTAGCGGCGTGTGGAATTTCGTCATATATTGCCAGCATGGTTATAACGGACTCGGTCATCGGTGTAACCCGAACGGTGATTTCAGTAACGATACCGACACACCCCTCACTGCCGACCACAAGTCCGCGCAGGTCATAGCCTGGTGGATCCAGGGCAGGACCGCCGATCTGGACTATTTCTCCGTCGGCCATAACCATCTGCATACCAAGAATATGGTTGGAGGTTACGCCATATTTCAGGCACCGGGGTCCGCCTGAATTCTCACCGACATTCCCACCGATCGTGGAAACTTTCTGGCTGGCAGGATCCGGTGCGTAAAAAGCACCAAGTGGTGCCAGCGCCTCCTGTAACTCAAGGTTGGTGACACCGGTCTCGACCACCGCATACCTGCTTTCCGGGTATATTCCAAGAATCTGGTCAAGACGTGAGAGACTTATAACCAACCCTTCACTGATAATCGTCCCACCGGAGAGATTTGTGGCAAATCCACGGGCAACAGAGGGCACTCCTGCCTCATGTGCCGCCTTCAGCACTTGAGAGACCTCTTCGGTGTTCGCTGGAAAAACGATGAGACCAGGCCGACCGGTCACCAGCGATGCATCGTACGAGTAGAGCTCAATGTCTGCTCCTGTTTTTGTCACATAAGAAGCACCAACTATCTCTTCCATCTTCTTCACAAAATTTTCTGTAATCATCTGGCTCCTCCAACAACACCTGGACTCGGTTATTCCTTCGCCTCAATTCGTTTATCGTCACCTGACGCAATCTAAAAACCGATACGGTCGACTACGCGCCTCATGGTTTTTTCCATGAAACAGCAACAAACGCACCGGTATCTTTCTTATCGTTCATACCCCACTTTTCGATGTCTGGGATCTTAGCAGGGTTGTCTTTTTTCTGAAAATGAATGGCAGTTTTAACCACTGAGCCGGCCGGGGTCAGATGGAGCAACTCATCCGGCGAACGGAAGGTCATTGATTGAAAAAGCGAATGCCCCTGCTCCGCTTTCTTCTTCCGCTTTTCTGCCCATGGGCTCAGGCTGTTAAGTGTGGTCAATACTATTGTTGCACCGCTGCGGGCTACCCGGTTAAGTTCGCCCACAGCCTTTGCCCCATCCACAACAAACTCAAGAGCAGTCATCGAGTATACTTTATCAAAACAATCATCTGGGAACGGCAGTGAGCTCATATCACCGGCGACCGCAGCAAACGGCTGTCCAGATGCTTTCTGGGCGGCCTGCAACAGCATTGGAATAGATATATCCAGTCCCACGACGCGCGCACCATATGCAAGAATATCCCGGGTAAACACACCGGTTCCACAACCAACATCAAGTATAGTATCTTCTTTTCGTGGTTCGAGCATCTCAAGAAGCAGGTCAGCTTCATATTTTTTGACCAGCTCTCCGACCGGAGTTGTGAACCAGCTGTCATATCGCTTGGGCCACTGATCAAAAAGTTCGCTTTTGGTTTCCTGCTCACCCACCACTCTGAACCCCTTTTAAATCGTCATCGTCTCCCAGGCTGGTCTCCAGAAACAGACGCGAAGGCTCGTTCTAATCTTAACTTAACGACTGCTCACTGAAGAAATTTTACTGCCAAGGGTTGCGTCCTTGTCCCTTCTGTCATCAACTTTCAACTCGATCAATACGCGCTGTGCGCCTTCATCAAGCTGAGCATCTCGTATTTTTGTAACCAGTTCAAACAAATCCTGGAGATCGGGCACTTCAATGGCGGTGGACAGGCCACCCACCTGGTATGTGTACCCCGACTCCTCGATAATCTTGACACCCTTTTTAACATGACGGCCAAGGCTCACACCTTCACCAATCGGATACACGGACAATTGTGCAAGAATCATGATCTCTCCAAAAGACTGGAGCACCAAACGGGATCACCAGCAGTCGTGAGCTGAGGATCCCGTTCTGCTCTTCACGCTACTTGTTTCTATCTTCTACTGCCTGAATTTCAGCCATGGTCCTGAGAATCTGCATGGCATTCTCATAAACCGGGGTATCCACCATTTTACCCAGATAGGTAACAGCGGCAGTTCCCTTGGCGATTCCTTCTTCTTCAAATACTTTTTTGACACCTTCCGCCCACTCAACACTCTCGGCTGATGGTGTGTAGATCTCGTGTGACGGTTCGATCTGGCCCGGATGGATAAGCATTCTACCCTCATATCCCATCTGGCGTCCTTCCATGGTGCTGACCTTGTATCCTTCTTCATCCTTGAAGGCAACAAACGGACAATCGATTGCGACACAACCGGCAGCCCGAGCAGCAACGGCAGTATGGTAGCGGGCATAAAGCTGCTCAACACCCTCAGAGGTAAGGGTAACCCTCATATCTTTGGTATAATCAACAGCACCAAAAATCAGTGAGTTAACACGAGGGCTGGCAGTGGCTGCCTCATAGGCGTTAATAACACCTTTGGCGGTTTCAATCAGCAGCTGGATCGCGACAGAACCAACTTCCATACCACGTCGCTGCTCGAGCTCTTCGAGCTTCCAGGCAAGACGCTGGACATTTTCACCACTTCCACATTTGGCAAGACAAACGCCATCAAGTCCGGGATGAACAATCGCTTCCAGATCGTCATTGGTCATCTCGGTTTCCCAGTTGTTAATTCTGACATACAGATATGGTGCAGCCTGATTGGCACGCTCAGTTTTCAGATACTGCAGGATATTCTTCCTACCAGTCTCTTTTTCCGCCGGGGGTACTGAGTCTTCGAGGTCAAGGGTGACGACATCTGCAGCTATTGTCGGTGCCTTGCCAACCATTTTATCATTATTGCTCGGTACATAGAATACTGATCTCATTACAGCCATGATAGATCCTCCTGATTTGATTAGATTTCGATAAGTTCTTTAATCTTAGGTGCAATTTCTTCCGGGCTGTCAACCACATAGGCTCCAGCTTCGGTCAAAGCCTTCATTTTACCCTGGGCTGTGCCACGTCCTTTCTCAACGATACTGCTGGCATGGGAAAACCTCATGCCTTCAGGTGCCCAGGCACCAGCAATAAACACAACCAGCGGTTTAGTAAAATCTTTGTTGGCAACCGCTTCGGCGGCTTCTTCTTCGAGTGTGCCACCAATTTCGCCAAATACCGCAACGGCTTTTGTCTGATCGTCTTGCTCAAAGTTCTTCAGCACATCGGCCATGGTCAATCCCAGGACAGGCTCTGTACCGATATGCAATGCGGTACTGATACCAAGCCCGGCGACCTTAAGTGCCCACGGCACGGTTCCTGACTGACCACCACTTCTTGATATAACCCCAACTGGTCCAGGTTCAAACAGCATGCTCGCCCAGTCAACACTTCCGCCAAGCCAGCCGACGACCGCTTTACCCGGACTGATCATGCCAAGACTTCCCGGCCCCAGGAGTTTAACATCATTTTTCCTGGCATACGAGACCATATCTATTACGTCATGAATTGGTATTCTTTCCACCGGAGAACAGACAAACTTGATGCCCGCGTCGATCGCCTCATACACAGCACCTTTCAGCGCAGGTCCTGGTATAAAGGTTACCGATGCATCGATCATTCCGTGATGCCTGATTGCCTCTTTAACCGTATCATAGACAGGAATACCGTGGACCTCTGTCCCACCTTTTCCAGGTGTTACACCGGCAACCACGTTTGTACCATAGTCCTGCATGTACTTGGTGCGAAGAGAACCTTCCCTCCCTGTCATACCCTGAACAACTACCGTTGTATTTTCATCTATTATTATAGACATATCATCCCCTGTTATTCTGTACCGTGCTTTGCTCTGTATTCTGCCAATCCCTGGATAGGGGCCTCAATAGTAATTGCCGAATTTCCTCTGAACCAGCAGGCGTATTCACAGGCGAGACATTCTGTACCTTTTCTGGCCAGTTCCTCGTCTGACCCTTCGACGGCAGGTTTACCGTCCTTGAGAACCAGAATTCCCCTGCTATATGTTTTACACGCTTCGACACAGGCATGAGTCTCACAGCCTTCACATTTTTCTTCATCAATGATGATTTTTATCGTTCTTTCAGAAAATTCCATCTGTATCTCCCCTCTAGGCTGCTGCCTGATCTTTGCGATACTCTTCTACCAGAGCCTTGACTCTGCCGCCTATGAATTTGGCATCGTAAACATGCTCCCGGTCATATATCTCTACTCGATCTCCAAACTCAGCAAGACCTTCCTTCAAAATCGCCTGTGACTCTTTTTCTTTGTTACCACATAAAAGCAGGACAACGGGGAATCCCGGCCGGTTCGGCAGTTCTTCTCTGAGCGCCTTGACAAGTCCGTGGGCATGATGCCATTGCTCCTGATTCGCCATCATGAAACCGGAAAGAAAATAGCCCTCGATGCCCGGTTGAGACATGATGAGTTTAACCGTGCGATACACTTTGGACGCTGTCGGGTTACCGCTGGTATCAGCATAGTCGGCAACTTTCAGGCCAACTTTGTTGAGTGCGTCCATACCAAGCATTGCAGCACCACCGCCAATACCGTGGTAGCCAACATAGCCGCCTTGGGCAACTTCTTCAGGCGATGCCATTTCAGCAACATAACTTGTCCCCCTGAAATCACTCGCCTCATATGACCAGCCGATCAGGTCGAGCTCTGTTGGTTCTTTCAGGAACTCCCGACCAATCTTGATATTGAATTCAGGATGCCTGAAAACTGCCTGGTCATCTGCTTCCATTCTGCAGTCAGCGGCATAGACCTTGCCGTCTTCAGTCAGGACAAGCGGATTAATTTCCAGGGCACGGCAATCCTTGTTCCTGAAAACCTTGTATAGTTTCAAGACAACATCGGCTAGAGGCCTGACCGCAGCACCTTTTATCCCCATGGATACAACCATATCGAGGGTATCATGCATCATCAGCCCTTTGATCACGTCCACGTTCAGCGTTGCGATCCTGTCCTCAGGTACAGATTCGATATCCATTCCACCTTCTGGGCTGAACATCAGAACCGGCCCTCGCACCTCCTGGGCTGAATTTATGATAAGTCCGGCATAGAACTCCTGGGCAATGGCAAGCTGCTCTTCAACCAGCACCTGCTTTACCAGAAGCCCTTTGATTTCCATACCCAAAATCTGTTCTGCCGCCTGTTTCGCCTCTTCGGGAGTCGAGACCAGCTTCACACCACCGGCCTTGCCTCTTCCACCGGCGAGAACCTGGGCTTTTACGACGACTGGTTTACCAATTTTCCTCGCTGCTTCCTCCGCTTCTTCGGGTGTGCTTACCACAGCACCTTCAGGAACGGGGATAGCGGCTTCTTTAAAATACTCTTTTCCGCGATACTCTAGAAATTTTGCCATCTTTCCTCCGTCATCGGTAATATGTAATTAAATTGTCCGGCCTCATAAGATTTTCCCCTGTTCCTGCTATCAGGTGGAATCTAAATTTTTTATGCGCAGACGTAATGCTTCCTGGTAAGACCAGTTTAAAATGTCATGGTGAGTGAGGATTGTCAAGGAATTTCAAGTCAAATAGTGCCTTTTTTCCAACCGATGAGACAGACATCCAGTGAAGCCTTTACATACAGTAATATCTTTACTGAGCTGCCTGGAGAAACAAAAATAGTTTTATTTCTGCGACGCACAAGACAATGCCATGTTGTCTGAAATTTCGGACAACTGGGATACGTGAATCCAAAAATTAAGACAAGATTTGTTCGCCAATTTCCAGAAAAACCTCGGTAACAGCTGTATCTTCAATAGTGCCAGACGAGGAGCATTACCACCTAACCGACCTTCGCCAAAATAAAGTTATCTACACTTTATCAATTACTTACACACAACAAGTATACGGACATCCGGGTCCGCCAAAAGCAGACATGCACAACCTTGCATGAGCACCACTGATCATAATTGGCCAACGAGAACAGAATAGAGGCCATTTCTTCATCATAAACGGCGGAGGGATAATAAATATCTTGTAAAATATTATTTATCTACTTCATTTCAGATAGTTATTTGCAGATATCTGTTTGCGAATCGCCATTACTCCTGTTGAAAAACAATTGACAGGCTCTGCTAAAAGTTTTAATAGAAAACACTCTGGTTTGACCAGATGAACAGAAGACGAGTGATTCTTTTACCGGTTCCACTGTGGGCATATCGGACGTTCCTCCTCTGTTCAGTAACATTGTATAGAGAACGTCTCTATCCCAAAGATGTATAGTTCTTTGAAGTTGAATGTGAAGTACCAGGTATCGCAAGTTTTTTTAAGCAGGATCGTGGTAACTGTCCAAACCACGTCCACAATTGTCCGGAGTTTCAACAAGCAACCCAATTATTAAATTGAGTTGTTGGAAATCACCAACCCCTTAGTAAAGGAGTGAAATTATGCAGGAACAAGGACGGAAAAAAGACGAAGTAAAGGTTGAATCAAAAAGCAATGGCAGGCGTAAGTTTCTGAAAACTGCCGCTGCAGCCGGTGCAGCAGTTGCAGCAAGCACGGCTGTCGGTCCTTTTATTCAGACCGCTAAAGCAAAAACAACTGTATGGAAAATGCAGTCCACCTGGGATGCTGGAACAAGCGGATACACGCTTTTTGAAAGCTGGTGTAAAGGCTTCAAAGAGAAATCAGGTGGCGAACTTGACGTTAAACCATTTCCGGCAAAGTCTGTTGCGGCCGATAATAATGCCCTCTTTGAAGCGGTAAAGACAGGTGTTCTGCAGGGCATGAACGCGTTTACCCTCTACTGGGCTGGAAAAATTCCTGCCTCTGTTTTCCTTTCATCCTATCCGGTTGGGCCGGATCAGCCAGCCCAGTGGGACATCATGTTTGATGCTCTTGGTATGAAAGAGCTGGCACGAAAAATATATGCCAAGCACGGCCTGTTCTATGTCGGCCACGTCCAGCATGATGCCAATATCATTCATTCCAAGAAGCCGGTCAACTCTGTGGCCGATTTCAAAGGCATGAAACTCCGTGTTCCTGGTGGAATGGTTGCTGAGGTATTCCAGTCATTTGGTGCTTCCACCGTTTCCCTGCCAGGTTCCGATATCTTCCCGGCCCTCGAGAAAGGAACGATCGACGCCGCTGACTACGTTGGACCTGCTGTTAACTGGGATCTCGGTTTTGCTCAGGTTACCAAGTACATCCTGTTTGGCCCTCCAGGACTGATGTCAATTTATCAGCCGGTTGACCTGATGGAGGTTTCCTGTAACCTTGGAGCATGGAAGAGACTCTCCCCGGCAATGCAGTCCCTGATGGAAGAGCAGGTCAAAGTCTTCTCCAGCCAGCATTATCTTGGAATCCAGAAACGTAATGTCGACGCATTGGCCAAGTTCAAAGAAGCGGGTAGTATCGTAAACCGAATGAGCGCCGATGACGTGGCTGAGTTTCGTAAGAAGGCCATTCCAATCTGGTTCAACTGGGCCAAGAAAAGTCCGGAAGCAGCGGAAGTCCTCGCACTGCAGATCGACTTCATGCTCAACGACCTCATGGGATATCTCACTCCAGAAGATATCAAGGGGTATTCCCTGTAATCTATCATCATTAGGATAGGTACGGCATTTTTTGATAAAAACGGAGGTCTTTTGACCTCCGTTTTTCATACCTGATCATCGGGAAGGGAGTTTTTCTAAAATGAACGCAGAAAAGATAGATTTTGGTTTTGTACTGCCTCACTGGTTCTACTGGGGCTGGCTGGCGCTCATGCCCATAGCCATGATTGCAGTTTGTTATTATCTGGAAAGAAAACAATTTGAAAAAGATGGCACCTTACCGGACAGCAGCGAACAGGAGGGTGCCGTCGAAGTCTCAAGTAACAGCATTATAAAAATTTTCGACTGGATATGTGAGCATACCGGTCAGTTTGTTGCCTTCTGGACGATTACCGCCGTTGTTTTTTACGCCTTTGAGGTTATTGCACGTTATATCTTTAACAAACCGACAATCTGGGTGCATGAATCTTCCTTTTTGCTCTTTGGCATGCAATACCTGCTCGCCGGTGCTTATGCCTACCTGCATGGCTCTCATGTGGCGGTAGATATCATCTACAATAAGTTCCCCAAACGCGGCCAACACGGGCTGGACATTTTCACTTCCGTTTTTTCTTTTGTTTTCTTTATCGTCCTGATGGGCACCTCATATGGATTCATGATGGATTCCATTGGAATGCGGGAACGCACCATGGAAACCTGGCAGATCCAGTATTATCCGGTTAAGGCGATGATGCTTATAGGTGGCATACTGATTACTCTTGCGGCCATATCGAAGCTGTATAAAGATATTAAACGTTTCAATCAACTAGGTAGGAGTGCGTAATCATGGATGCTGCAATTAAAACCAATACAGAAAAAAGGCCGTACAAGAAAGGAGGCCTGTTCTGGAGTATCATTGTTTACGGTGCCACTCTTGTAATGGCCGGCTGTGTCCTGGTAGAAATGATTAACATCTTCTTCTATGACCCATACGGAGATGATTATTTCCTCTTTCGGACAGCTGGAATCCTTGCAGGATATGATATTTCAACGTTGACCTGGTACATGTTCGGCAGCCTCGTTATTTTCCTGATGGCAGGGCTCCCATTAGCCTTTGTCACCGGTGGTCTTGGCTGTGTGTTCATTTATCTGGTCGGCGACCAGGCAATGCTCAACATCCTGCCAAGTCGAATCTTTCCGATGATGACCAACTCCGATCTCTCCGCCATTCCGCTCTTTATCTTTATGGCGGCAATGCTTGAGCGGGCCGGAATAATCGAAGAAATGTTTTCGGTTGTCTATCGATGGATGGGTGGTCTGCGCGGCGGTCTGGCGGCAGCAACCATTGTTGCCTCAACTATTCTCGCGGCGATGGTCGGTGTTATCGGGGCAGCGGTTGTGACCATGGGTATTCTTGCTCTGCCAGCAATGCTTAACAGGAACTATGACGAAAAAATCGCCCTGGGATCAATCATGGCGGGTGGAACTCTGGGTATCCTGATTCCGCCATCGATTCTGGCGATTCTCTACGCCGTTGTCGCCCAGCAGTCAGTCGGTGAACTTTATATGGGTTCGTTTATTCCCGGACTGATGCTTTCCGGTATGTACGTCACCTACGTTCTGCTTCGCTCCTATTTAAACCCGAATCTCTGTCCGGCTCTGCCGAAAGAAGAACTGATCAGCTGGTGGGAAAAGATCAAGCTGCTCAAAGGGTTGATCGCCCCACTGTTCCTGGTATTTCTCGTCCTCGGTCTCCTTTTTGGTGGTATCGCCACTCCTGTGGAAGCGGCCGGAATCGGCTCCTGTGGATCGGTTATCGTCGCTATCATCCAAAGAAAATTCAGCCTGCTGGTGCTCAAAGAAGCAAGCCTCACAACGCTGCGGGCCTCGACCATGGTATTGTGGATCATGTTCGGTGCCTCGGTGTTCGTTGGTTTCTATATCCTCCAGGGTGGACAGGCATTTATCACTGAGACAATGCTCGGTCTTGGTCTTGGCCCCTACGGAATCCTCTTTCTGATGATGTTCCTGCTCGTTATTCTTGGTATGTTCCTTGACTGGGTCGGCATCCTGCTGCTTGCGGTTCCGATTTTTGTACCGATCGTCAAATCATTGACCTTTCCCGGCCTCTTCGGCCTTCCCGGACCAGATCCAGGTGATGTCGCATTGTGGTTCGGCGTGCTGTACATCATCAATATGCAGATGTCGTTCTTGAGCCCACCGTTTGGTTACGCCTTGTTTTATATTCGTGGCGTCACCCCACCGCATATCCAGATGGCAACCATCTTCAAGGCAGCCATCGTCTTTCTGATCATGCAGTGTATCGGTCTCGCAATTTGCGTACTGTTTCCTGCAGTGATCACCTACTTCCCGAATATGATTTACGGGTAAGGGTTGATCAAAACGAAAACTGCGCTGAAACCATGTTCATCGCCATTTAGATGACATTCCAAAGCCCTGGCTGTATAGTACACCAGGGCTTTTTTTTATATCAAACTCATAACAATCCATAACGTTATCCGAACAGGGGGAAAAGATGAAGATTATCTTTATCGGACAAGCGCCTTTTGGAGCAGAGTCACTCCAGAAACTGATCACCCAGGGAGAGGAGGTCATCGGTGTTATTACCATACCCGATGCACCAAACCAGAAATATCCCAACCCGGTAAAGCAGTGTGCCCAGGAGCATTCAATCCCCGTCCTGCAAACCCGGTTGCTGAAAAACGCTGATGCCATCTCCTGGGTGGCAGAGCGCCAACCTGATCTTCTGGTCCTGGCCTTTGTTACTTCCTTTGTCCCACAGGAAATGATTGAGCTTGCACCACGGGGCGGAATCAATTTTCACCCTTCCCTCCTGCCGAAATACCGGGGAGGTTCTGCCATTAACTGGGCAGTGATCAATGGAGAAACAGAGACAGGGGTCAGCATACACTATATCGATGAAGGTGTTGATACCGGGCCTGTTCTGCTGCAGGAAAAAGTAAGTGTTGAAGCTGATGATACGGTCAAGAGTGTCTATTTTGAAAAGCTCTATCCGATGGGTATCAGGATGATTGCCGAGGCCGTTGCATTGATAAGAAATAACCAGGCAATAGCTATTGAGCAGGACGAAAACCTGGCATCTTTTCAGCCGGTTATTACCCCAGAAGACACTGTTATCGACTGGCACAAACCTACAGCCGAGATATACAATCTCATTCGGGGATCAAATCCGGCACCGGGTGCAACAGCAAGGATCAGGCAAACCAGCTGCAAACTGTTTGATTCATCCCGGGGCAGCGGCTCGGGTTCAGCCGGCACGATAATCGACATCACTGATGATGGTATTGAGATCGCGACCTCCGATGGCAGCATTATTGTCCATGTTGTGCAGCCGGCTGGAAGCAGAAAAATCCCGGTATCTGAGTTTATTCAATCGTTTGAGCTCGAAGTCGGGGACTCTTTCAAAATTTAGAAAACAGACAAGACAACACGTTATTATGCTCACCACACTGCTCATATATGGTCTGCTCGGCAGCTTTGTCGGCGTCCTTGCCGGTTTGCTTGGCGTTGGAGGAGGGCTGGTTATCGTGCCGATACTGGTTATTGCCTTTAACCTCCAGGGAATCCCTCATGATATAACCATGCACCTTGCCCTTGGCACATCTCTGGCAAGCATTATTTTCACCTCTATTTCAAGTTTCATGGCTCATCACAAGCGTGGTGCTGTCGACTGGCAGACCGTGAGAAGAATCGTCATTGGCATATTGACCGGAACCTTTATTGGTTCATGTTTTGTGGCCATACTCTCAACCAATGTTCTCAAGTTATTTTTTGTCTGTTTCATCTACTTTGTGGCATATCAATTCCTGACCAACAAGAAACCGAAACCGACCAGGGAACTCCCCGGCATTTTCGGAATGTTTCTGGCCGGGAACACCATTGGGTTCATCTCAAGTCTGGTGGGTATAGGAGGCGGCGCTGTATCGGTCCCCTATATGACCTGGTGCAACGTTCCGGTTCATCGCGCCATCGGTACATCTTCTGCCATTGGCCTTCCCATCGCGATTTCCGGGACCGTCGGCTTTGTCTTTAATGGCTGGGGCAACAGTATCCTTCCCGAATACTCGATAGGCTATGTGTATTTACCGGCACTTATTGGTATCGCTGCAATCAGTGTCCTGACCGCCCCGCTTGGTGTCAAGCTTGCGCACAGTCTACCGGTTGGTAAACTGAAAAAGATATTTTCCCTATTGCTCATTATCGTCGGCACCAAAATGCTGATCGATATACTGTAATGCAAAAAAAGGGGTCAGGTCTAAAAATACAACATTCTTGATGATGTTGTATTTTCAGACCTGACCCTCTGTTTTCTACTAGGCGACAATTCGCTCTTTGCCATAAGCCATTGCTAGTAATTTCAACGGATGACAGGATTCCCGTGCCGTCCCCTGAAAAATCTGCATGCCACAGGCACCGCACCCAGTAACAACCTGATTCACGTCTGCATCTCTAATCTCTTCAAAGAGTCGCTCACCGATCTTCATTGACAAGTCGTAGTTATTGGCCTTCAATCCATAGGTGCCGCCCATACCGCAACACTTGTCAGAAAACTGTTTCACCGTGACACCGGGAATCAGCTCCATCAATTCAATGGGCTCACTTGTAACCCCGACGCTCTTGAGATGACAGGGAGCATGATAGCCAACCGTCATATCGAGCTGCTTAAAGTTGGTATTAAGTTGTCCATCCCTGTGAAGATGCATCAGGTATTGGTGAATGTCATAACAATTATCAGCAACGAGCCGGGCTTCTTCTGAGTCAATAATCCGTGGATATTCATTCTTTACCGCCAACTCGCAACTTGGTTCACTGAAGATAACGGGAACTCCCCGGGACGCATATTCCTGAAGGATATTGATATTGAAACGAATATCGTCAATAATCTGGTGTTGTGCGCCTGCACTTATCCTGGCAATACCGCAACACCTGAATTCAGGCATGATAACGCTCAAACCATTCTGCTCGAGCACATCAATAACGGCCAGCCCCTCTCCTTCCGGATCATTATAATTTGCATAGCAGCCAAGGAAAAATACCACCTCACGGGATGACAGGTTTGCTTTTCTGTTTTTCATCATCTTGCGCAGTGTCTGGTTGCGAAACTGGGGCAGGTAGCGTTTTGCCTCCATACCAATTGCCTTCTGTAATCCCCATCGAATCGGGGCAAGCGAAGTTGCAAAATTGGCCACTGGAGCGAGCATACTGCCCTGACTGCAAAGAGTACCGGTATCGGTCAGGACCCGGTTGGTGAAGCTTTCTCCCTTTTTATCCACATACTCGTGCCTGCCGACGATTGCCAGCCATGGAACATCAACACCAGACGGGCATTCCGTCAAACAGCGCTTACAGTTGATGCACGAATCGACAATCTCCTTAAATTCAGGGTCTTCAAGAATCATCGGGTCAAGTTTGCCGGAAATAAGTTCACGATACAGGGTTATTTTTCCTCTTCCCTTTGTCCATTCTTCAAGTTTATTGCTGGCAATCGGACAATACGAACGACACTTGGCGCACCCTGAGCAATTCTCTATCTGTTCCTGCAGGAGCTGACTGTCGAACGGGCTGCCGGTACTGGAGATATGAAAATCAGGACCATATTTCAGGTCTCTTCCCAGCGAGTTGTCCTCGTCAGATATAATCACTCCCGGGTTCATTATGCCCTCCGGGTCAAAAACTACCTTGATCTCGCGCATGGCATGATAGAGATGCGGGTACTGGCGCTCAACATAATGGGTTCGCAGGCGGCCATCTGCATGTTCACCACTGACTGTGCCCTTCAAGTCGAGAACAAGATCACAGACAGCTTCAGAAAGATTCAGCATCTTATTCACGTCTTCCTGCTGTCGAAGATCGAGGATTGCCATTGTGTGGAGATTGCCATCCCCGGCATGACCATAGATCGCGGCCTTAACGTCAAATCTATCAAACAGTTGGCGTAGTCCGCTGATATATTCAGGCAGTTTACTCACATGTACCGCCGCATCCTCGATAAATGCGATCGGCCGCTTCGGACCTTTCATGCGATTGAGAATCGGGCCCGAAATGCCCCGAACCTTGGTAAAGGTTTTCATCTCTTCTTTATTTCGAGCCTGCAGGACCTCAACGGCCAGTTGCTTGTCGTCCATCAACCGTTTTCTGACCATGGCAAATTTGTCCAACAGCTTCTGGTCAGTATCCTCCTGGAACTCAATAAAAAGGGAGGCTTCCGTATTTTCAGGAAAATATTCAGCGAGCTCGGGCCGCTGCTCACGGGCCAGATCGAGAATATGCTTTTCCATTATCTCGATCATCGAGGGGTGCTCTTCAAGTATTTCCTGGGTCGCTTCACCCACTTTACCAAGATCGTCAAGATAGACAAAGCCGCTCAGAACCTTTTCCGGAATGGAAGACAATTGTAATTTGGCCTCAGAGACAAGAGCGAGTGTTCCTTCTGAGCCTACCAGAAGCGGGGTCAGGTCAACCGATCCGCTTTCCATCAGGTCCCAGACATGGTAGCCACAGGAGTTTTTACTGGTAAAGGGCCGTTCCTCCTCTAGATATTTTTCATATTTTTCTATTATATCGGGAATTTCTTTGTGTATCTTTGCCGCAAGGAAGCCAAGAGACTCGGCACTGCTGCCTGAAATCATTCTACCGGTCGTCACGAGTTCACCATTGGTCAGAACTAACTCCAACCCTTGCACGTGTGCTCTGGTTGTTCCATATTTGACCGCATGGGGACCGCTTGAATTGTTAGCGATCATACCGCCAAGCGTGGCGGAATCTTTTGTTGACGGATCTATTGGAAAATAGAGATTGTGGGGTTTCAATAGTTTATTCAACTCGGACAAAACAATACCAGGCTCTACTCTTACCCATTTTTCCTCGACATTGAGCTCAACCATACGGGTCAGGTATTTACTGAAATCTATCAGGATCCCATGGCCGAGTTCATTTCCGGCCCGGCTCGTACCGCCACCGCGGGGAGTGATTGGAATCTTATACTCCCTGGCAAATTTTATTGTCTTGACCAGGTCATCTTTTGACTTAACCTGGACGATCGCCTGCGGTTTTATCCTGAATAGTGATGCGCCACTGCTGTAGAGGGCACGGCTCAAATCGCTGAAAAGTACTTCGCCCTCAAGCTGGTCCTGTAATGATTCAAAAAGCTTTTCATTTTCCTGCATAAATACCTCTTTCTACAACGATATTTTCATATTTCTTAGCCTTATTACTGAATATCTGAAGTTTACCTGCTCCGGTTCCCATGCACGGCCTAAAATGAAATACTGCCATGATTACCCGGTAATCATGGCAGCAGCGTGTGCCTTCGCTCTATTCAGTGTTACCTGCACTTCCTTGATGACAACAAGCTTAACGTGCCGCTGCAACCTCTGCCAGATATTCCATTGCTGCGGCCACACCACCTTTCTGGTGCTTGATATTACCGAGTTCCAGCCCCATTTCCACACCGGCAAGTGTTCCGATCAGGCTCAAATCATTGAGGTCGCCGAGGTGGCCGATGCGATAAACCTTGTCGGCCACTTTACCAAGTCCGTTACCGAGAGACATATCAAAATTATCAAGGATTACCTTGCGGAGTTTATCGGCACCGCTGCCCTCCGGCATCATCACCGCGGTAAGCACACTGGAATATTCCTCAGGGTTCTCGCAGAGAATTTCAAGTCCCCATGCCCGTACCGCCCGACGGGTTGCTTCTGCAAATCGGTCATGCCGGGCAAATACATTCTCAAGACCTTCCTCTTCAAGCATCTTGATTGACTCCCTCAGACCGAACAGCAGATTGGTGCAGGGTGTAGAAGGATAAAAGAAATTCTCATTTGCACTAAGCATGTCCTGCCAATCCCAAAAATGCCGTATCAGGGTATTTGTCTTTGAGGCCTCAAGAGCCTTGTCACTGATGGCGTTGAAGCCAAGTCCCGGTGGGAGCATCAAGCCTTTCTGCGAGCAGCCGACAGTTACATCGACCTCCCATTCCTCGTGGCGGTAATCCATGGAGCCAAGAGATGAAATAGTGTCGACCATAAACAGAGCCGGGTGATTGGCCCGATCGATAGCCTGCCGAATCTCGGCGATTCTGCTGGTTACACCAGTAGAGGTTTCATTGTGAACGACATTGACCGATTTGATTTTGTGTTCTTTATCTGCCCTCAGCTTCTCCTCTACAACCTGCGGATCAACGCCATGACGCCAGTTTGTCGGCACAAAGTCCACCTCAAGACCAAATTTTCTGGCCATCGTGTACCATAGGGTGGCGAAATGTCCGGTTTCAAACATCAGTACCTTGTCGCCGGGGCTGAGCGTATTTGCCAGTGAAGCCTCCCAGGCTCCTGTTCCTGAGGTCGGAAAGACCACGACAGGCCCGGACGTTTTGAAAATTCGTCTGGAACCGGTCAACACTTCCTCAGAAAGCTCTTTAAACTGCGGTCCCCTGTGGTCAATAGTCGGGTGACCGATGGCATGAAGTATTCTTTCAGGAACATTGCTCGGTCCTGGAATCTGTAGAAAGTGTCGTCCGCTCTTAAAAGTCATCGTTCTTTACTCCTTGAATCTTGTTTATAAATGCAAAAAAAAATATTTTTATCGCAGGTTATACCATGCAATAATCTAAGCAGGTTCTGTGATTTTACCATTAACGGCCGAACAGGCGACGGTCAGCGGAGAAGCAAGGTATATCCGTGCACCTCTTGCGCCAATCCGCCCTGAGCTGTTGCGTATCGTGGTCGTTATAGCAATATCACTGTCACATAAAACACCGAAATGCTTTCCCGGACAGGGACCACAACCCGGCGGCATGATCACTGCACCACCTTTTCTCAAAATTGAAGAGATCTTCAGTTTATCCATCGACTCCATAACATTTTTCGACCCAGGCGTTATAATAAAGGTGACATCGGGATGCACTTCCTTTTTTACCAGAACATCCGCAATTATCTGCATATCGTCCAGCCGTCCCGCTGAACAACCGCCGGCAATGGCAACGGTAATTGCCTCCTTCGGTACATCCACCGCCCGGCAGAACGCAGGTTTTACTCCAGGCACAATCACCATTGGCTCAATCTCATCTGATTGCACGATAATGTCCGGAATTATGTCTTCACCCTGGGGAAGAACGAGAACAGTCGCCACCCCGGCCTCGGGCAGGAAGTTGCAGATAGACATTTTCTCACTGACGGCCAGTTGTTCAATAGTGGCGCCGGTCAGTAATACAGCCTTATCCTGGATCTCATTAGCAAATCTGGACATCAGATACATGCCGATATCCCGGGCCATCACCGATGATTTCAGCTTCCCCTCGAGGGCGATTACTACCTGCTCCGGCACAGTAATCCTCTTAAAACCGCTCTCCAGCACACGTACAAACGCTGCTGGAGAAACCGAAAAAGCAAGCCCGCCAAATGCCCCGGCAGTCGCGACGTGCCCATCGGCGCCGACAATGATCATTCCCGGCCAGAGAGATTCTTCCTCGGCAACGACCTGGTGAAGAACACCCTCACCATTTTTATAAAGATGGATATTATTTTTCTGCGCAAAGTCTGAAATTTCGCGTTGAAACTCGCGGTCTTTAATAGTTGGAGCAGGGAAAGAATGGTCCAGGGTAATGAGAACCCTGCACTGTTTGGAAATCTTAATCCCCTTTTTCTTTATGATCTCCAGAATATCCGGACCACTGCCATCATGGGCCAAGGCCAGATCGACCTTCAGTTCTATGTCCTGACCTGGCTCAACCTTTTCCTGCAGGGACGCTTTTGCGAGTTGTCGATAAAAAAAATCGGTCATCCGTCACCTCAAAGATAGGCCTGCTTGAGCGACTGGGGTCTTTATCATTTTAATATCATCCATCATTGTTTTTCTGCTCTTTACGGCCGTAGTAACACCTTTATCGCTGAGGGATCATGATTGGCCGTTTCCATGGCTGTGGCGATCTGGGCCAGCGAATACGTATGGGTAATCAGTGGTTTGATGTCGATCTGTTCCAGCAATACAGGTCTTAATGCCTGCGGCACCCAGATATGTCGCTGCTGCACCCCATGGTGTACCAGTCCCGTATTCACTATCTGCAGTGAGTTATTGTGCCAGCGGGATATGTTCAGGTTGATGTTCTGGGTAATCCAGCTGTAAAACACCAGGACTCCATTGTGCTTCACCGCATCATTACATAACTGAACCGCCTCCCCTGTTCCAGCAACCTCGACAACCACATCAGCCCCCTCACCATTGGTCAAATCCAGGATAGCAGCTAATGGATCAGTCTCGGCGCTGTTGATTGCATGGTCCAGCCCGAGGCGTTTTGCCAGCTGCAGTTTGCCTTCAACAACATCTACTCCAATAACCCGATGGGCGCCTTTTTTCCGGGCAACCTGGGCGATAACCTGGCCAGCAAAGCCCATACCGATGACGGCAACCGTGTCACCAAGCTGTACCTTGGAACATAACCCGGAAAAAACGGCACAGCCGATCGGTTCGCCAAGTGATACGAGGTCAAGTTCAAGACCATCGGGTGCCGGTTCAAGCTCTTGCTCTTCAGCCTTGAAGTAATCGGAATAGGTCTCAACCCAGGCAAAGGCGATCACTTTATCGCCAGCTTTAAACTTCTTGATATTTTTACCCACCTCAACAACAAGCCCCCCTGCTTCATGCCCAAAAAAATAGGGGTAAGCAAAAACATTTTTCATCTCGGTATTAAGACCGCCTGAAGGAGGAATGATACCGTTAAATAAATTTTTATCCTGCCCGCAGATTCCTGCTGCATGGGTCTTCACTAAAATTTCGTCATCTGAAATAGTCAGCTCTCTCTCCCTGACTTCAATCTCCCCAACTCCAATCAGGCATGCGCTATTAACAATCATTGTATTTCTCTTGCTTTTCAAACATTAGGATCACAAGCCAGACCATGCGCTGTTTGACCATCGGAGGAACAAGAGGTTCTTCGATGGCCAAATTTGGTTGGCACCAAACAATCATCTGCTCTTAGCCGTAAAATAAATGCACGAGGAACATTGGGATAGCAGGGATATATGTACACATCATGAGTATGACGAAAATACACCCGACATAGTACACATTAACTTTACTTACCTCCCAGATATCAGCCTTGGCGACAGAACAGGCGGTAATCAAAACACTGGCGACGGGAGGTGTCTGCTGCCCAATTCCCAGATTGAGGGTGACCACGAGACCGAAATGAACAGGATCAATACCGACAGCATGCACCAGCGGCATGACGATTGGCACAACCAGGATAATAGCTGCCGCAGAATGGAGAAAACAACCGACAACCAGAAAAAAGAGGTTCAGCATGCCCAGAACCGCGTATTTATTGGTCGTGATGTCCGTGATCTGCTGAGCGAGCTGCTGGGGAATCTGCAGCTCTGTCAATATCGACCCCATCAGCGCTGAGGAGGCAACCAGGAGCATGACTACACCGGTTGAGATACCCCCTTCAATCGTCGCTTCCTTCAAATGCTCCCAGTTAATTTCCCGATAAATAACACCACCAACAAACAGGGAGGCGACAACTGCCAACCCTGCGCCTTCCGTAGCGGTGACAAAACCACCAAAGATACCGCCCAGAATAATAAAGGGAACAATGAAAGCCCACGACGCTTCTTTAAAAGTGGACCACACTCTTTTCAGCTGGAAAACCTCTTCGACGGGATAATTTCTGCGAACGGCAAAACCATAGGAAAGGCCCATCATTGCCAACCCGCACATGATGCCGGGTATAATACCGGCCACAAAAATCTTAACCACTGAACTCCCTGCCATGACCGCATAAAGAATCATCGGTATTGATGGTGGAATGATCACCGCAATGGTCGCAGCAGATGACATAACCGCTGCAGCAAATGGGCCGGGGTAGCCCTTACGCTTCATTGCCGGGATTAATATGGATCCAAGCGCTGCAACATCAGCCACCGCCGACCCGGACATTTCCGCAAAGAACATCGAGGTCGCCGTAGCAGACATGGCAAGACCACCCCTGACAAAACCGACCAGTGCTGAGGCAAAGGCAATTAACCGTTTGGAAATACCGCCGGTATTCATAATTGCGCCTGCAAAAATGAACAGCGGAATGGCAAGCAGTGGAAATTTTGTGGCTCCGTCAAACATAATCAGAGCGACATTTGGCAGGGCACTCACTCCCTGACTGATTATCATGGTGAAAAGAGCAACGAGTCCGAGTGCAATCGCAATCGGTACATTAATCAGGATCAGCATGAATAGACCAATGAACATTAAAAAAATAGTCACGTCTGTAATACCTCTTAAACGTTTTCTGGAGCTTCTTCGGGAATCTCTACATCTTCATGCCCGGCAATCCCCTTCTCTGACTTCGCCTGCCGCCACATGTCAGGGAAACTGAGTAGCTGGCCGATGACAAACAGGACTGCCCCGATGGGGATGACAGACTGGGTCAGTCTGGTTGGAACCCAGGTAAGGCTGGTGAGTGAATCTCCTTCCAGAATAACCAGCACTTCTACTCCAACCCAGGCCAGCAGCAGAAAGAAACCAATAACGAGTACTTCCCCGAAAAGTAAAACGGGTACCCGAAGAGACGGTTTCATTGCGTTCAACAGTCCGTTAAAACCGATATGTCCTCTGGTCAGCGCAGCCAGAGCAGAGGCGTAGTATGTAAGCCAGGCCAGTATGACTGAGGCAACCTCGTCATACCAGCTCAGCGACATCCCGCTCTTCCGATATATAACCGCGACAACCACCAGTATCGACATCGTGATCATCAGGATGATGACGATGGATTCCATGATTTTTTTGAATATGCTTTGAAATCGAGCAAGCAAGACAATACCCTCCAGACAGACAAAAAAAATCAGCCCCGGGAATCGACCCGGGGCATTATTAGATAATCGAGTGTATTATTTGACCAAACTCTGTACCTTGTCGATGAGCTCCTTTCCGCCGGATACTTTTGTACCGAATTCCTCATAAATCGGTCCACTTGCATCGACGAAAGCCTGCTTGTCAACTTCATTGATCTCAACGGCATCCTTCATTTTATTGAGGAGATCAACTTCCATTTTCTCCGCTGTTTCGTAGACCCATTCCTGCATATCGACCGCAGTCGTTTTCAGGATTTCACGCACATCATCCGGAAGGCTGTCCCAGGTTTTTTTGCCGGTAAGCAGGTATGCAGGTGTATAGACATGACCACTCAGGGACAGATATTTCTGAACTTCGTGGAAGTTCTGGCTGTAAATCTGGGTGAAGGGATTTTCCTGGCCATCAATGACGCCAGTCTGCAGCGCGACAAATACCTCGGAAAGAGCCATCGGTGTCGGGTTGGCTCCATATCCTTTAAACATCTTCACCCGCCACTCACCTTTTGGCGTTCGCAGTTTGACACCCTGGAGATCTTGAGGGCCTACGATCGGTTTGACATTGTTGGTGATATTCCTGAAACCGTTTTCCCATACGGCTACAACCTGGTATCCCTCTTCTTCAACCTTCGGGGCGATCATCGGCCAGAAGACCTCATCTCTGATTTTGCGCATATGGCCACGATCAAGAACCAGATACGGCATCTCGAACACACCAAATTCATCAACAACCGATGACATGACCGTTGACGGCAGGGCAAAGGCGATAGTGCCAAGCTTCAGCTTCTTTAAAAGTTCTGCATCTTTTCCCAGCTGGCTGGAGCCGAAGGTGACAACCTTGGCCTTATCGCCAAGCTTGGCGTTGGCTCGCTTGGCAAATTCATCGGCACAGGCAAGAAAAAGCGAACCCGGTGCGCCGACATGCCCAAATTTCAGTTCGATGGTTTTAGCTTGAGCCGGGCCATGCATGGCCAGAATAGTGAAGGTCATAAATGTTGATAAAAGTAAGAATGTGGTCAGTTTTTTCATGGTACGCTCTCCTTTTTGTAAATGATTTCACTGAAGGGTCCACTCCAACAATAGAGCGGATACCAATCCCCATCTCCTATATGCGCCTGGGTTAACCGTGAACGACAGCCAGATGTTGACACCTGCACGAACAGGGTCGGCACAAATCTAAAATAGAGGCTCTGCTTCTCAAATGATGGTCCAGATACTACCCCGGTGAGAACATCGTAACCGAGATCCTGGACATTGAGTTTACTCTCCAAGCTTGTCAGGACAAACCGGTTCAACTGCTCTCAACAGAAAGTAAAAGCAAGGAATATGCCGAAATATATGCTTGATCACCTTTTCCTCGAATCAGGTGGATCTACTCACTATCTAATTGAATTAACAAATATTAATTTTTAGTTATAAAATTGAGGGTTATCAGACGTTCCAGCGTTTCAGCGAAAAACGTTTCACAAAGTGAACATGGGCTGTTCACTTTGTTTCGCAACGAAACATTACGAATTTTTTCTTTCAATAGAGGCTCAGTTACATCATATCGTGTAAGCAGTACCGAAATAACCAGCTAAGATGGAAACCAGACGATGCTCCCCCCTGCTGTCTTGACCCAAAAAAATATTAAAATTTAATATAGTTACATAGTCTTAATTGTCAGCTCCTTGCTGCAGCTTTCTCCATAGTGTTGTGCGACTGATCCCCAGCTTGCGTGCCGTCTCTGTTCTGCTTCCGTTACACTCTTCCAGCGTTTTCATGATGAGTTTCATCTCGTACAGTGCTTTTTCTTTGCCGACGAGCAGTTGAAAAGAATCCGGGGCAACATTGCTATCCCAGCTTTTTTCAGCTTCAGCCGTGCTGCCTGGCAGCGAATTGAGCATCTGGTTGCCCTCCTGGTAATCAACCAGGGCGGGGGTGTTAAGCTGCAAAGCTCGCTTGACATCACTCACCTCAATAAGACCACCGGCGGTCATTACCGACAATCGCTCCATTACATTGCGGAGCTGCCTGATGTTTCCCGGCCAGTTATACGAGAGCAGAAGCTCTGCCGACTCAGGTGAGAAAACCCCGTAGGATTTACCCTGCATGTCGTAAAACTCCCGGAGAAACTTATCTGCAATTTGAAGAACATCATCTTCCCTTTCCTTCAGCTCTGGGACGAAAAGAGAGAGAACGTTTAACCGGTAGTAGAGGTCTTCCCGAAACAATTTCCGTTTCACTAGATCCCTCAGGTCGCGATGGGTTGCAGCTATTATACGAACATTTACCGGCAGCATCCGGCTGTCACCCAGACGCATAATCTCTCTTTGCTCAATTACCCGCAAGAATCGAGACTGCAGCACCTGCGGCATTTCACCAACCTCGTCGAGTAATAGGGTTCCTCCATGTGCCATTTCAAAAACCCCAGCCTTACCGCCCTTGCGTGCACCGGTAAAGGCCCCCTCAGCATAACCGAACAGTTCGCTCTCAAGTATGCTTTCAGGCAGTGCCGCACAGTTAATGGCCACAAACGGTTCATTGCATCTCCTGCTGGCATTGTGGATGGCCTGGGCGAAAATCTCTTTTCCCGTGCCTGTCCGTCCATAGATCATCACTGTGGAATCTATTGCTGCATACTCTCTTGCCAGATTTATCGCGTTTTTCAAGGTTTTGCTCTTGCCGAGTATGTCCACAAAACTATGTCGGGCGGTAAGGCCGGTATGTGACAGCGTCCTTCGGACCTTGCTCTCAATTTTTTGCAGAACATCAATCTTCTGAAATGTTGTGACGACACCTTCTATTTTACCATCAACAATGATTGGCACCCGGTTTCCGACAACCTTTACTGTGCCGATCTCAAAGACGGCCCCAAGTTCTGGCCTGCCGGTCTTTAAAAGATTATGGCACCCAGCGTCCGGGATCACCTCCGTCACATTCCTGTTGATCGCCTGCTCGGCAGTCCAGCCAGACAATTCTTCTGCCACCTTGTTGAATAGTGTTATTTTCCCCTCGTTATCCAGCGCGATAATGCCATCGTAAGTGAAGTTGAGCATTGCTTTCAGCTGCTCGGCTTTTCTTTTTTCCTGTTTCCTTACCTGGTTAACTCTTCGCGCCTCACTCAAGGTCATTCTCACTGCCTCGTAATCTGACGTGATAATAACCGCTTCCATTCCTTTCGCCCGGGCCTCCCGAGCCATGGCAATCTTACCGATTACCACGTCTGCACCGCGCGCCTTCAGGTGCTCTATACCCTTGACGACATCGTCAAGTTCATTTTCGCAGGTATACTTGATCAGCTTGTCATCGATTATCTTCTCCAGGCTGGACAACCCCATAATCACGTCGGCAACATCAACGATACCTACCCGTGTACCAAGCTTTTTCGCATCATTATAAGCTCTCAGAATCTCATAGCCGCCAATACCGATATCGATAACGGGAAGATCTATTCCTGACTGCATTATCTTGGAGGCGGTCAATCCACGGCTGACGACGACCTGGTAGCCATTTTTTTCCGCATCCAAAGCCAGCTCCACCGCCTCATCCATTCGGGTAACCTTGACATCTACATCTTCTTCACTGCCAATAACTTGCAGCGCGATTTCAGCCAGCTCCAGGTATGGTGAGATGAAGAGTATTTCGCCCATCGTTAATTCCTCAGGATGATGCGGTTGAAGTTATCGAAACTTTCTGATAACAAACCGATATCATGATTATTTCATATTAGTTTTCTGATTGCTCCAGTATCTGCTGAGGCAGCGAGTTGGCCATATGCCTGCAGCGATTTTGACACCACTCTCTCCCGCACCGGTTTGAATGCACTGCTTCCTTTGGCTTCTTCCTGCCGGCGTCTTTTGATCAACATCTCATCAGATATTTTCAGGTTAATTGAGCGAGAAGGAATGTCAATCTCGACCAGATCGCCATCCTGAACGAGACCGATCAGGCCGCCGCTCGCCGCCTCCGGGGAGGCATGTCCGATGGAAAGACCTGACGTCGCCCCGGAAAATCGGCCATCTGTCACCAGAGCGCAGGCAGAGCCGAGATTCATTGACTTCAGGTAGGAGGTTGGATAAAGCATTTCCTGCATACCCGGTCCACCCTTGGGTCCTTCGTAAAGAATAAAGACAACGTCACCACTCTTAACCTCACCACCAAGGATTCCTTCACATGCCTGCTCCTGTGACACATAAACTTTGGCCCTTCCTTCAAAATGAAAAATGGACTCGTCGACTCCTGCCGTTTTGACGATACATCCTTTCTCGGCAATATTTCCATACAACACTGCCAGGCCACCATCCTGGAAATAGGCATGTTCCTGGTCCCTGATACAGCCGCTGGTTCTATCCCTGTCAAGCTCTTCATACACGCTGCTCTGAGATCCCATTACCAGGTTTCTGCCGGTCCGGCCCGGTGCACTCCTGTAGAGAACATGAGCCTTTTCACCAACGGTTGGTCTCATAATATCATAGGCGTCGAGCGCCTGGCCAAGGGTCAGTCCGTCCGCCCGGGCCACTGTCGTGTCAAGCAATCCACATCGATCCAGCTCTCCCATGATACCGAGTACTCCTCCTGCCCTGTTGACATCCTCGACATGGTAGCTTGAACTTGGCGAAACCTTACAGATATTGGGAACAATGCGCGACAGTTCATCCATATCCTTCATGGTAAAATCAACTTCTGCCTCATGGGCAATGGCCAGAATATGCAACACCGTGTTGGTTGACCCCCCCATCGCAATATCAAGCGCCATCGCATTGTTGAAGGTTGCCTTTGTACAGATTGATCGGGGCAAAACCGAACGATCCCCATCCCCATAGAATGAGGTGCACATGTCGACAATCCGCCGGGCAGCCTGTGAAAACAAGTTTTTTCTATTGGCATGGGTTGCCACGACAGTACCATTGCCGGGTAAGGCGAGACCGAGGGCCTCAGCCAGGCAGTTCATGGAGTTTGCCGTGAACATACCGGAGCAGGAACCGCAGGTGGGACATGCGGAGCGCTCAACCTCGGCTATCTCCTCATCACTGTAGCGGCTATCAGCGGCCATGACCATCGCATCAACGAGATCGAGTTCTTTTCCCAGCCCCTTGCCAGCCTCCATTGGTCCGCCTGATACAAAGATTGCCGGAATATTGAGACGCAGGGCAGCCATCAGCATACCAGGAGTTATCTTGTCGCAGTTGGAAATACAGATCATTGCATCAACGGTGTGGGCATTACACATATACTCGACTGAATCTGCTATAAGCTCTCTGGAAGGCAGGGAGTAGAGCATGCCACCATGTCCCATGGCAATTCCATCATCAATTGCTATGGTATTGAATTCAGCAGCAAAACAACCTTGTTCTTCAATCTCTTTTTTGACTTCCTGGCCGGTATTGTGAAGATGAACATGACCGGGGTTCATCTGGGTAAACGAGTTGACAACAGCAATAATCGGTTTGCCGAACTGGTCTTCCTTCATACCGTTTGCACGCCAGAGTGAACGTGCACCTGCCATTCTCCTGCCTTCAGTTGTCGTGCTGCTTCTCAATGGAATCGTCATTCAATATCTCCTCGAAATGATCTTATTATCTGAGCCACTTGCAAAACGCCCTTTTCGCTCAACCTCTACGTTATGCTTAAATATTTATCCTCGGAATATCAACTATATGCCTGCGGTAAAAATTTTTCACATGCCTTGACGTTGAACGAAAATCATCATTTTGCAAAAGGCTCATCTCTTTGATTTTATGATTCTTATTTTACTACAACTATCTCTTTCCCATTTGTTTCAGCTGTTTTCTGACATCTCTACCAGGGCCTGTTTCAGGATCCTGACCACATGGTTGGCCTGCCTCTGGGTGCCGTGTTCTATCTGGTGTCGGCATGATACACCGTCTGCCACAATCAAGGTGTCCTTAGCAGTTTCACGAACAGCTGGAAAAATCGACATTTCACCCATCTGCATTGAGGTCTCATAGGTTTCAGACCCATAGCCAAAAACTCCGGCCATACCACAGCAACTCGAGCTGACAACTTCAATCTCCAGTCCCGGGATCATACCCAGGACCGTCTCTATCGAACCGGCCACATTGAACGCCTTCTGGTGACAATGACCATGAACAAGTGCTTTTTGAGCGACAGGCTTGAGGTTTAATTGAAGCTTTTCTCGAACGCAGAATTCCTCGAAGAGCAATGCCTTTTCTGCCACGACACCACTCTTTTCACCGGGGATCAGTGACGGTATTTCATCCCTGAGGCAGAGCAGACAACTGGGCTCAAGACCGACAATATACACTCCTTTTCTGGCATATGGGTAGTAGGTTTCAACCAGTCGGCCTGCCTCTTTGCGGGCCCGCTCTATTTTACCTGCGGTCAGGTATGTCCGTCCACAGCACAACGGTCGACTGCCCCCATGGGCAGGTCTCGGCGTCAGGACACGGTATCCCGCACCTACCATAATGTCCCGGGCATCATGCAGGTTTTCCGACTCAAAGTAGGTATTAAAGGTATCACCAAACAGTATGACTTCCGGTCCATCAACCGGTCCCTCCTGTTCTTTTGGCCGATAAACATCAGTTCGCCATCTCGGCAATGGCCTTCTCGAAGTAAACCCATCAATCTTCTCTGACATCCGGGCAAGCCACGGTATCGAGTTGCGCAGATTCGCCAGCGCGGGAACTCGGCAGAGAATGGGGGCATAGAGCGGCATCCAGGCTATCAGGTGATCATGCAGACTGTAGCCTTTCTCTTTCTTTCGGGCGGCAGTGACCTCGATTTTCATCTTGGCCATGTCCACCCCGGTGGGGCACTCACGCCTGCACGCCTTGCATGACACGCAGAGCTTCAGAGTCTGGGCCATTTCTTCCGAGCTCAGCGCGTCGGTCCCGAGTTGTCCTGAAATAGCCAGCCTGAGGGTATTGGCTCTGCCCCGCGTCGAATCCCGTTCGTTACGGGTGACCCTGAATGACGGGCACATGGAGCCTTGAAGCATTTTCCTGCAGGCCCCGTTATTGTTGCACATCTCAACGGCACCCTGAAATCCGCCGCCTGCTCCCTGCCATTTCGACCAGTCGAAAACCGTCTCCATCTCATCGACCTGGTACCCTGGCCCATACCTGAACAGTGAACGATCATCCATTTTAGGTGGATCGACAATTTTTCCCGGATTGAGCAGGCCGGACGGATCAAAAATTGACTTAACTTCCCTAAAATTTTCAACCATGCGCGAACCGAACATTTTCTCGTGAAACTCTGACCTGACAATTCCATCACCATGTTCTCCGGAATGAGAACCTTTATACTCAAGGACCATTTCGAGGGTTTCCTCGACAATGGCGCGCATGGTTTTGATGTCCTGGTCCTGTTTCAGGTTGAGGACCGGGCGAACGTGGAGACAGCCAACAGAGGCATGAGCATACCAGGTACCCGTCGTATTGTACTTGGTGAAAATGTCGGTGAGTCGGGCGGTATAGTCAGCCAGATCACTGAGCGCTACGGCGCAATCCTCAACAAAAGAGATAGGCTTGCGGGCCTCCCTCATCGACATCATGATGTTCAGGCCGGATTTGCGAACCTCGAGAATCGATTTCTGCAAAGCGGGGTCAATCGCCTCAATGACACTGCCGACACTGGTGCCGTTCTCAGACCAGGAATAGCCAAGATCTGCCATGAGTTCGGAGAGCCCGGCCAAACAGTTCAAATTTTCCTCCTGGCTGTCCTCTGCAAATTCAACAAGGAGCAATGCTTCCGGGGTGCCACGTACAAATGCATCGACAACCGGCTGATAGATCGGAATGTCCCGGGCTAATTCGATCATTGTTCTATCAATCAGCTCAACTGCCGTTGGCTGCAGCGTAACCAGGTGCTGCGCTGAATCCATTGCAGCGTAAAATGTCGGAAAATGACAGACACCAAGAACCCGGTTTTGCGGAAGCGGGGAGAGTTTCAGTTCTATCTGGTGAAAACAGCCAAGGGTCCCTTCCGAACCAACAAGAAGATGAGACAGATTTATTGATCGCGTACCAGGTACGAGGGAATCAAGATTGTACCCCCCAACCCGTCTTAATACTGACGGAAAGCGTTTGACAATCTCCTCTCTTTCGCGCTCACCCAGCGATATGAGTTTGTCGACCAATTCATCTGTTCCCAGCTGCCCGTTTGAGTCCCGGTCATAGACCGAGAACATCCGGTCCGCCCCATCAGCAAGTAGTGCCTGGATTGAGAGCACGTTATCCCGCATCATTCCATATTTGATGGAACGACTTCCGGCCGAATTGTTTCCGGCCATCCCGCCAAGCGTTGCCCGGGAAGCCGTGGAAACATCAACGGGAAACCAGAGACCTTCCTTTCGTAAGCGGTCATTAAGTTCATCAAGGACAATGCCTGGTTCAACCGTGCAGCGCTGCCTGCCGACATCTAGGCTTACAATTTGGTTGAGATATTTTGAATAATCGATTACCAGCGCCTGATTTACCGTCTGCCCGCACTGTGATGAACCGCCGCCGCGTGATAAAATCGGTACCCCTTCGGACCGACAATGTGCAATTGCCGCCCGGACATCATCTAGAGATCGGGGGACGAGAACACCTGCAGGAAAAACCTGATAGTGTGATGCGTCTGTCGCATAGCGCCCCCTGGAAAAACGATCAAACAGGAGTTCACCCTCGATATCAGCCTGTAATTTGCGTTCCAGGTCCTTTAATCGGTCAGTCATCATTTATCCTCAGATAGACCGCCATTGAACTCTCACTCCTTATAGAGGTCTTCGGTCCGGTCCGTAGCGGGTGGTGGAGTCGGTGTTAACCGGCACAGATCTTCATAGAGTCCTGTGGTCATATCGACTGTGGTAGATTGCAGAGAATCCTCCAATTGAACCACATTTCTTGCCCCGATAATCGGCGCAGTGACAGCAGGATGTGCCGCAACCCAGGCAACGGCAAGGCTGACCGGGTTGTAGCCATTATCTTCTGCATATTTCACATAGCTCAGGGCTGCATCCAGTCGCCATTCGTCTCCATACCGCTTCCTGTACATTTTATTGGTGCCAAGCCGATTGGAAGACTCCTCGATTTTTTTTCCGTACTTACCGGTCAGTAACCCTCCGCCAAGCGGGTTATAGCTGATAACCGCAATATTTTCATGTTTTGCATACGGCAGAATTTCCACCTCCGCCTGTCTTTTTACCAGATTATACATGGGCTGGATGCACTTGAGTGACGGCCAGTCATGCAGTGCCGACACACCCACAGCCTTTGCCATCTGCCAGGCAGCAAAGTTGCTGGCACCGATATACCTGACCTTCCCCTGCACAACCAGGTCGCCCAGTGCCGCCAGCGTCTCCTCAAACGGTGTATACGGGTCAAATCGATGCAGCAGATAGATATCAATATATGACGTTTTCAACCGTTTCAGGCTCGCCTCGGCTGAAGCGATAATATTTCTTCGCGAACTGCCCTGGCTGTTAATATCATCACCCATCTTTCCCCAAACTTTGGTCGTGATAATCAACTCATCCCGTGAGTGTTGAATGAGCTCACCAAGTATTTCCTCCGCCCTGCCCTGGCTGTAGACATTGGCGCAGTCAAAAAAGTTAATTCCAGCATCCCGACATCGTTTAAACAGTGCCGCCGACTCACGCTTATCAGCCTCGTTGCCAAAGGTCATGGTACCCATGCATAGCTGCGAGACCTGAATGCCGGTATCTCCAAGATAAATATATTCCATGGTACACCCTCCCAATAATATAGTGTCAACAACCTCTCACAAGGCGAGCCAATCCTGCTCGCCTGATCACTCAATTCAATAGTCTGATGGTACGACAGATTTTACTCTGTAGCGGCTGAATAGGTGGCATCGGCTTCTGCTTCACGTATGTGAGCACGCATCACTTGCTCACATAATACGGGATCGTGAAGCTCCAGCGCCATCAAAATTTTTTTATGGCCGGAAACACTTCTACTGGCGGCCTGAAGGGTATCAAGAGAATCTTTTCGATACCTGAGAATATAATCACGCATATCTTCAATAAGACTAAAGAGACGGGGTCTTTTGTTCCTGATCAGACTATAAAGCAGATCATGAAACTTTGTATTGTATTCAAATACCAGCTCCAGTTTTTTTGCCGACACACCATCTTCGGCCTTTCTGACCAGCGCTTCCAGTGACCGCATATTATCAATTGTTATGGAACTGCAAAGACATGACAGGGCATGACCCTCCAGTACCGCCCGAATCTCGAAGAGTTCAGACATCTCCTCAGCAGTCTCTTCCGGAACGCAGAATCCACGAGCTCCTTTTTGCTTAACCAGACCTTCAAGCTCGAGCTTGTGAAGCGCCTCACGAATCGGCGTACGACTGACACCCAGCATGCTGGCAAGAGACTCTTCGGCCAGCCTCTTGTTGGGCTGGAAATCACCGTTTAAAATCTTTTTTTTCAAGAACCGATACGTCTGTTCCCTCACCGGGAGCAAATTTTTGTTCCGTATATTAGTCAGTTCTATCATTTTGTATCCAACTAGCAACCACAACTCACGGCTGACCGGTAGGATCGAGCCGCCATTAAAAATTCACTTAATAACGAAAATTGTGGCTATTATAACATTATTAGCTACATATATCCGTAATATTTTAACCAATATCCCATCGCAACAGTGATCAAATATTGCATTTCAGTAACATATTGGATACATTTTTCCGACATGCCATACCATTTTGATACATGACAAACTCCTCAAGGGAAAACAGGCTATGAAAATCCTCAAAGATAAATGTGTCGGTTGTGCCAATTGTGTACCCGTCTGTCCGGTCGGAGCAATCTTTATAGCAGATGACGGCTTATCTGAAATTAACACGGAAACCTGTGTGGAATGCCATAATTGCTATCGCAGCCTCAGCTGCGAACACCTGCCTCCTGGTCTCACCAGGTTTATCAGGAAAATTCTCAAATCGGTAAGTCTCAGGTTTCAGCCCGACCCTGACGTCTGCCCCACCGAGGCAATCGCTCCTGACGAGCTTCAATGGCCGCGAATAGTCCGCCGCGCCTTCAGTGACCCGATGGTTACCCATGAGTCGACCGGAGTACACGGGCGCGGGACTGAAGAAGTTAAGACCAATGACGTGAGTAATCGAATAAAACAGGGCGAAGTCGGACTGGTCGTTGAGTTTGGTCGACCAGGAATTGGTGCGTACTTCAGAGAGGTCCAGGACGTTACCCGTATCCTCGCCATCTCGGGGGCGACATTTGAACCGGGAAATCCGGTCTTCCAGATGATGACTGATACTGAAGCTGGAGATATCAGAGAAGACGTGCTCGATGAGAAAGTGCTGTCCTGTATCGTTGAAATGACTGTACCACTCAGCGATGCTGGCAGACTGCTCAACAAGGTAAGGGAGATATCAAAAAGTGTTGAGACGGTAATCAGTATCGGATTATCAACGGTCTGCGACGAAAAAGGTGGCGACCCTATAAAAGACATCCTGGTGGAGCAGGGTTTCGAAGTCGGCTGGGCAAAAGTTAACTTGGGACTTGGGCGTATCTTAGAAGGTTCCGGGACTCCCGAGGAGGTGGGACGATGACAAACACACTGCACCGGTATGGAAAGAAAGAGAATCTGCGTGATGACTTTATTGTTTTTGCGATGGCAGCAAAAGGGTTCAACGAACAGGGTGCACTTGCAAAAGCCCAAACGTTTTTACGGGCAGCAATCAAGTACAAGCCAATTAACATGGGTAATGCCCTGGTCAATTCATTGTACCGTCCGGAAAAAGACCTCAGTTTCATAAAACTCTATTTCCTTGGTCGTCAGGAAAAAACAACCTACGAAAATCTGATCGAGGAAATGCCTGGGCCCGGATCTGCAGCCGTGGTCTTTGACAGCAAAGAACTGGCAGCAAAATTTGTCAGGGATGTGAAACAGCTCGATCTTGGGCTTTCAATTAACATCAGTGCGCTTGTCGACGACACCAGGGATATCTGCGGTGAAGTTGAAATTACTCCACATGCCGTTGAGTATACGCTTGGCTTTCACGGCGCGACAAACAGACTCCCCGACCAGGAAACCCTTTCCATCTCGACCATGTGCGGCCATGGAATGGTCTCCTCTCACCTAGCAAGAAAGATGATGGATCGAGTCAAGGAGGGCAGAATCACACCAAAAGCGGCTGCCTGCTGTATGGCTAAATTCTGCGTGTGCGGTGTCTTCAACACATCCAAGGCGATGAAGATCTTGACTCGGGTTAAAAAAGGTCAATAACTCCTGAGAACCCATGGTGCCCTGGTCAGCCAGAATTGGCCAGGCACCATTACACGTCTACCAGCCGGCAATAGGACTCCTTGGTGAACATCACCATCACAACGGACAAGGCAGTACAGATAAAGAGCCAGACGAAGGCTGCGGAATAGGCGCTGCTGCTGTAAACTCGAGCCCCTTCAACCAGGGCTCCATCCCATCGTTGATCAAGGATCATTCCAAGGGTTGGCTGCATGATGGCTGCAATCCCCAGAACAGACATATTCACAACCCCACCGACGGCACCGGAGGCTCCAGGATGGTTAACCTCCCGGGCAAAGGCGAAGCCAATGATCAGGGCACCAGACATGAAACCGATCAATGCCAGTATCGGATAGAAAAAGATATAGGGCAGGTCAACGAAGAGAAAAACACCCCAGAAAAAAGCAGCTAAAAACGTGGCTCCCAGATACGGTAATTTGCGCCGGCCGATCCTGTCAGACAGTGCGCCGAGCATCGGTCCTCCGGCTGCCCAGGCAATAAGCATGGTTGAGGTAATTGTCGCGGCATGGGTACGATCAAGTCCATGAACCTGGGTCAGATAGGGGACACCCCACAATCCGGCAAACACCAGCACAGGGGCGGCAGAGAGCCCGCCAGCAAAAAAGAGCAGCCAGGTGTCTTTTCGGAAAACGACGGATCTCAGGGCTACCAGTGCGGAGAGGCTTCCATTCTGAAGAACTGAAGAATGGGCATAACTTTTATACCCGTATTCACCAGGGTCATCGCGTACGACAAACCAGATCACCACCGCGACGACAAGGGTAACCACACCAGAGCCGGCCATTGCCAGCCGCCAGCCAACCCCTGAGACGAATTCGGAGAGGGGAACGCCGGCCAAAACGCCGCCAACATTGCCGAACAGAAGGGCAACCCCGGTAACCGTAGCAAAACGATTCGATGGAAACCAGTTTCCCGCAAGTTTCATGCAGGAAACCCAGGCAACAGCAACAGAGCAGCCGATCAGAAACCTGCCGAGATAGGCAAGCCAAAGATTGGGACCCCAGGCGAAAATCAATATTCCGACTGCAGCAACAAAACAACCGCAGGTACTGACTTTTCTCGGCCCGACACTGTCAACAAGCAAGCCGCTTGGAATCTGCATTACCGCATAAGAATAAAAATATGCTGCCGAGAGGTTACCAAGCAGTGCACCGCCAATGGTAAAGTCCCGCATCAGCTCATCAACCATGACTGCGGGTGCCATGCGCTGAAAGAAACCGATCAGGTAAAGCGTTGCCACCAGGCCCCACATCGTCCATGCCAGACCCGCTGAAGAATGCTGCTTCATCTCTGTTTCTCCGGTAACACTTTGTTATTAATATTTTGAGCCACTAGCAAAACGCCCTTTTCGCTCAACCTCTACGTTATGCTTAAATTTTTATCCTCGGAATATCAATCATATGTTTGCTGTTAAAATTTTTTTGCATGCCTTGACGCTGAACGAAAATCATCATTTTGCCAAAGGCTCAGTTTATCAATTAAAAATCAGCCACCACACGAACCATTCCATCGGTTTTCAGCTGGCTGATATGATAGTATTTTCCGCCAAGCGCCTCTGAAAGCTGGCGCATGCTCTTTTTGGGCTTATGAAGCGGCCGGGTATCAATTGATATTGAAGTAATCCTGTCCCTGCCAATTCTTCCTGCAATCGCAAACAGCTCGTCCATAACCTCAGTCAGGCGACGTTTGGGATCGTATGGCACATTTGCCTCACCGTCTGACAAAATCACCACCAAAGGTCTGATACCAGGATCTTTCAAGCGCTCGGTTTTGACCATTCTCCAGGCTTTCATCAACCCGTCAGCAAATGGGGTTGCGCCTCCGGTTGGCAGGGTTCTCAGGTGTTGCCGGGCAAGTGGCAGGCTGGAGGTGGGCTGCAGGACAACGTCTGCACACTCGTCCCGGAAAGCAACCATGCCAACCCGATGCCGCTTTTGGTAGGCTTTCGCCAGAACAGCGAGCACGGCTCCTTTTGCTGATTTAATACGGGCATAGGTACCGTCCCCCATGGAATCTGAAGAATCAACCACAAAAATAATCAAGGTTTTCTGGGGACGCTGGTAAATCTTTTTTCTCAAATCACCTTTCTCGATGGCAAAAGTGGAGCTATCTGCGGAATTACTCTGCCTGATGACAGCAGCACGCAACGTCGCATCTGGAGCGATGTCAAAATCATGATCCCCATCCCGCACCATATCAGCCCTGACGAATCTCCCTGATGCGGCAGCTGCCCGAGGCGCCCGCTTTCTCCCTATTCGGCTGCTATCAACCTGCAAACTATCCAGGTCAATTTCTTCGACACAAATCAATTCATCTGCGTCGAAAACAGCTTTTTTTTTCTTCGAGAAAGGAAAACAGCATGTCCACATTTGAAGCAGCATTGGCGCCAGGAACCTGTTCTGATATCTCATCCCACGGTTCATACGCTTCTTCAAATGAAGTATTAGATTTTTGAAGCTTCTCTTTATCGAGAACTCCTGCCAGGATTTCTTCCAGTTTTTCTTCGAGCAACCCTGCTGTTGCCAGCGGCATCGTGGTAATACGATGGAGGAGGACAAAGCGCGCTGCTTCTGCGATATGTTCCTGGTTTACTTCAGGATGCTCAAGAAATGCAGCCAGCGAGCGTGCTGTTTTAATTATGGCAATATCTGCTCGGTGCCCCTGTACTTCGACCTCCACAGACAATTGCACGGCAAGTTCTATCATCTCATGGGGTATGGAGATGGATTTAATCTGTTCACGGGCAACAAGCACCTGGTTTGCCAGGATGGTCTCCTCGGCTGTGTGTTCTGAAACAAATGTTTCGGGGTTACTGTCAAAAGCGATTCTCCGCGAAACAATCAGAGATCGCAGCCGGGGGTCTCTGACACTGTTGACGCTCAAGCTGAGACCGAAACGATCGAGAAATTGTGGACGTAATTCACCCTCTTCTGGATTCATGGTTCCGACCAGCATGAACCGGGCAGGGTGTGCAAAAGATATGCCTTCCCTCTCAATCACATTTATTCCCGACGCTGCTGCATCAAGCAGAATATCGACAAGATGATCGTCTAGCAGGTTAACCTCATCCACATAGAGTATTCCCCTGTTGGCAGCCGCCAACAACCCCGGCTCGAAATTCCGTTCCCCGGTACGCAGTGTCTGCTCTATGTGGAGGGTTCCGACAACCCGATCCTCTGTCGCACTCAGCGGTAATTCAACCAGCGGCATCGAGCGTATTTCAGTTGGCAGCGTTTCACCATTCTGGTATTTCTCTGCACAAGTGCTGCACATCAGTGTAAGATCATCTACCGGACAATGGTAGGGGCAGCCTTTGACAACTTCGATTTTGGGTAGTATTTCGGCAAGTGAACGTACCGCTGTAGACTTGCCGGTACCTTTATGCCCACTGATCAGAATTCCGCCAATGGAAGGATCAACGGCATTAAGCAGGAGCCCGGACTTCATTTTTTCCTGACCGATGAGCGCCGCAAAAGGATACCTGTAACGTTTCTGCATAATAATAACAATTCCACCTGAATGTAACTGGTCATACCAGCCTAAACACAAAGCAATACAACAAATTTTCGGTGAAACCATAATCAATTATCCTGGATATTCCAACAGAAAAAGATATAGTGGTTGTTAAATATCAGATACCGCAGTCTTCTCGGACATCCTGTCACTGCATCGACAAAGGAGGACAAAATGAATGTTATTGTTGATTTAACCGTATCACCTTTTGGTTCAGGACTTTCTGTCTCCAAATATATTGCGGCTTGCCACAAAATAATTAATAAGGCAGGCTTGAAATCAAATCTGCATGCTTATGGAACCAATATTGAGGGGGACTGGGACACTGTTTTCAAGGCGGTCAAAGAGTGCCACCAGACGCTGCATGAAATGGGAGTACCGCGGATCACCAGTTCCATCAAGGTTGGCACCAGGACAGACAAGAACCAATCAATGCTCGATAAAATTGAGAGTGTAAAGAATAAACTGGAATAATCATGCCCCATCGACGAGCACGAAGGCTGTTCCACCCGGGTAACTGCATTTACCCGGGCACACCTTCCCCTCTTTTACAACAACTGCCCTCCGGTATAATCCTGTACTGCATTGCCTAAGACCCTTTTCCGACTTATAATTTGTATATGTCAAAAATTTTGTGATGCGTGTTTTACCGGGTCCTCTCCATTCTTTTATTCAGGAGGTTTTCATGCAATTCACTCAAATACTGCTTCCCGTCGATGGCTCAAGCTACTCCAATAATGCAATTGAATATGCGATCTATCTCGCCCAGAAAACGGGTGCTAAGGTAACCGCTGTCAGCTGCTATGAATGGCTCGGACACATGCCGGATGTTTCCGAGACGCTCATAGATCAACTGAAAAATAATGTTGCTAGGCAGGCGGCGGAGGTTCTTAATCAAACCTCTCTGGCACTTGCCAAAGCCGGAATCGATCACGACACAGAAATACTGTCCGGCGCCCCGGGAACGATGTTAACAAACCTGGCAAAATCAAAAAAATTCGACCTGATCATCATGGGATCACATGGTCACTCGGAAATTTCGGGTCTGTTTCTCGGCAGTGTCACCCACAAGGTGCTCAACACTATTTATTGTCCGGTTCTGGTCGTGCCCTGATGGAGTAACAAAGAATTGAAAAGAGATGCTACGCTATTTTCACAAAAACGATTGTGAGGATAGATTCTGATGGTTTGAGGATGATTGGCCAGTTGCGGTTGGTTGATGATCGACAGGTGATGAAGAAAGCAAAACGCGCCATTCCAACAGCACGATAGAAAAAGCCGGTAAAGGTCAAATTTACCGGCTTCAAGATACCTGCAATAACAGGAATATTTTAATAATCAGTTAGTTGGTTGAATTCAGCATTTTCAACCCAGCTCTCAGGACGAGCGATAAATTCTATTATGCCATCGATGAGGCGATAATGACGTCGCTCTTCTTTGGCGATCGTTTCTAAAAATTTCTTTTCTTTCGGGTCAGTTGCTTCAGCACATTTTTCTTCAAAAAATTCGTACGCTTTTTTCTCCCATTCCAATGCCTGTTTATACGCTTCAAGCTGCGAGGCATCATCGGTTACGTCAACAGAACCACTCTCTTTCATCTGGGCAAACACATTTTTTGAATCCGCAAGGATATCTGTCGATTCGTAATCTGAGGGTTGGCGTTCCAGAAGCCCCTTGAACAGAGTGTAATGTTTCACTTCTTCATCAGCAAGATAGGTAAAAATCTGCTTTAAGCCTGCGTTTGTCGTCTTCCCCGCAAGGTCCCGGTAAAATTTCTCACCATCCTGCTCCATCTTCATTGCAAATTCAAAAATGCTCATTCTTTTCTCCTTTTAATTTAACTCAGCGGGAGTCCTTTCTGTTCCTCTCCCCCCTGATCATTTGTAGTGAAAAATAATGGTGCACGCAGAGCATGTATCGCCTCCAATTCAAGTGAACCAAAACCGATGTTTTTCAGACATTTTCTGCCGTTTACTTTTTATATCCGACTTTTTGTACCATTAATTTATTTGCAGTTCAAACACTGATTGATTGAATAATTACAACATTCTCACTATTTCTCTATAATATGGACCTTTTGAGCAGACCATAAATAAGAGTGGACTTGATATTAAGCATATATTATATGTTAAATAGCCTTGTTGACAACTGGTCTTACCAGGATTAACATGCTGTTTCAATATGTTTTTTATTATTTTACTGGTATGTCCAGTTATATTTTATGACTAAACTCAATTCTATTTTGCTGCAGGTAATAAGGGGGAAAATCGATGGCCACAGATATTTATTCAGAATCGCTCCAGTATCACCGGCAAGGCCGGAAAGGAAAAATCGAAGTTATCGTCACAAAACCGTTCTCAACCCAGAAAGATCTCTCACTTGCCTATAGTCCCGGCGTTGCCCGGCCCTGTGAGGAGATAGCCGCCAACAAAGAGGACGCCTATGAGTATACCGCAAAAGGCAACCTGGTTGCGGTGATTTCCAACGGTACCGCAGTGCTTGGGCTTGGCAACATCGGAGCAGTCGCTGGAAAACCGGTTATGGAAGGCAAAGGTGCACTCTTTAAGAAATTCGCCGATATCGATGTCTTTGATATCGAAGTTGACACCGAGGACCCCGATGAATTTATCAGGACGTGCGAATTGATTTCTCCTACCTTTGGCGGGATTAATCTTGAAGATATCAAGGCACCTGAGTGTTTTTATATCGAAGAAACCCTGAAGGCAAAAGTTGACATACCTGTCTTCCATGACGATCAACATGGTACCGCGATTATCACGGGTGCCGCCTTCCTCAATGCCCTTGAGGTTACCGGCAAGAATATCTCAGAGGTGAAAGCGGTCTTTAATGGTGCCGGGGCTGCAGGGCTGGCCTGTGCCCAGATGTTCGTCGATCTCGGGCTGAAAAAGGAAAACCTGCTGCTCTGTGACTCAAAGGGCGTGATTTACACGGGCAGAGACGTATCCATGAACCCTTATAAGCAGCGCTTTGCCCGTGATACCAGCCATCGAACCCTGGCAGATGCGGTCAATGGCGCCGACCTGTTCTGCGGGGTAAGTGTAGCCGGCGCCCTCACCCCAGAAATGGTAAAATCGATGGCTGAAAAACCGGTAATTTTTGCCCTCGCCAACCCGGAGCCTGAAATTTCCTATCCCGAAGCTCTGAAAGCTCGGCCTGACTGCATCATCGCCACCGGACGCAGTGACTATCCGAACCAGGTAAACAATGTCCTCTGTTTTCCTTTTCTATTCAGGGGGGCGCTTGACGTACGGGCCAAATCAATTAATACGGAAATGAAAATTGCCGCAGTAAAGGCGATCGCAGCTCTTGCCAAGGAAGAGGTTCCCGACCAGGTTTTAAGGGCATACGGAGCCGAGCATTTCCAGTTTGGCCCGGAATACCTGATCCCGACCCCGTTTGATCCCCGCGCCCTGCTGCGTATCGCCCCCGCAGTTGCCCGTGCGGCAATAGAGAGTAATATTGCCCGAAAACCGATCGACGACATTGAGAAATACACCGAACATCTGGAATCAACCCTTGGCATCTCAAAATCAATCCTGCGTTATGTAACCAAACGGGTAAAGAAAGAACCGGTGCGCGTTGTCTATCCCGAAGGGAACAACAAAAACATCATCCGAGCCGCCATCCAGGTGATGGATGAAAACCTGGCAACTCCGGTACTCCTTGGCAACAAGCGTGAAATTGAAGAATTGATCCACCGATATGGGGCTGTTGATCACTCGATGGAAATTATCGATCCAGCAGAAGAGACGGATCTCGTAAATAAATACGCCTTTGAGTATCACTCACGAAAATATCGCAAAGGTATCACCGTGCCATATGCAGTCGACATGATGCGTCGAGATGCCGGATATTTTGGCGCAATGATGCTCAGCAGCGGTGATGTGGACTGCATGATTTACGGCCAGTCACTGCCCTACCCATATGCGGTAAGACGGGTACTCTCCTGCATCAGAAAAAGTACCGAGAAAAAAACGGTAGCCAGTGTTTACATGATGGTATTCAAGAACCGAACACTCTTTTTTGCTGACACGGCCGTAAATATTTATCCAGACGAGCAGCAGCTGGCAGAGATCGCCATCTCTGTCGCTGAATTTGTCAAGGAATTCGATATTGCACCCAAGATTGCAATGCTCTCCTATTCAAATTTCGGTTCATCTGACACACCGAGCGCTATTTCTGTCGCTCGGGCAACAGAGCTTGCCAAAGAAATGTCCCCTGACCTGGAGATAGAGGGTGAGATACAGGCGAACATTGCCTTTAATACCGAGTTGCGAGATGAGATATTTCCCTTTTCGACCCTGAAAGGAGAACCCAATATTCTGATTTTTCCAGATCTCAATGCAGCAAACATTGCCTACAAACTCTTCATGCGGCTCGGGGAGGTAGACGCCATCGGGCCAATCCTGGTTGGTCTTGAAAAATCAGCTCACATCGTTGAACGGGGTTCAAAAGCAGACAATATCTATAACCTCACCACGCTTGCCGCCCTGAAAGCACGCCAGAATGTGAGTAGAAAAGATATGATTCTCTAGGCCACGCCCCCTGTATCGCCCGGTTTTTCAGCGAGACCCGGTGATACGGGAGAGCACCTGGGAGAGACTCCTTATTTTTCTGAGATGTTTTTTTGTAATTCAGCGGCGCTCGCGTGCTGCGGGACCAGTTCAAGCACCTGGGCTGCCAATCGCCTGGCCTGTTCGACTCGTCCGCTGCTCAGATAAAGATTAGCAAGGGTCACAAAGTATTCCTCGTTGGCGGGCTCTGCCATGACTGCTTTCTGCAGAGCAGCGATCCCCTCCCCCCACTTCTCCATTTTCAGGAGTGCCAGGGCCTGATTATACCTGGCACGGGAATACCACGGCATGCCGTCTGCGGCCTGCCCGAGATAGCGTGCCGCAGCTGAAAGATTATCCATTTCCGCCAGCAGCAGACCAAGCGAGTAGGCAATCTCGTAGTGTTGCGGGTTCTGGTTGAAAGCCTCCCTGAGCAGCTTTGCAGCCCTGTCATTGTCGCCCCGACGGTTGAGTTCCATGGCAAGATTCACCTTCGCCGGAAAAAACAGCTCATCGATCTGTAACGCCTGTTCAAACAGCGATATACCGGTTTCACTGTCACCCTGGGAAATTGCCAGGTTACCGAGATTGTAGCGCTGAGGGGCAAAGTCCGCATTATAGAGCATCGCCTGTCGATACTCAGCCAAGGCCTGTTTAAAGGCATCCCGATCATCTCGCCGCAGCGATGATTCAGGAATTGCAGCAAGCCTCACAGCGGCCTCCATCCTGACAGCCTTCAGCTCGTCGTAGAGCTTGGGAGCAATGAGTGACAGAAGTGTCTGCTGGCTAACCGGTCCCATGGAGCGAATGGCCGTATAGCGCAGCAGCCCTTCCGGATCCTGCAGGGCCCTCTGAAAGGTAGCCTCCGACTCATCTCCGGGGTATCCGTTGAGCAGGGATAGTGCGGTTGCTCGGACAATGACTGGTGACAGCCCGTCATTGACCAACTTGACGAGCTCCTTTCCGGATTCAGGATTTCTTTTTCTGGCGCCTGCAAAAATTTCACCGTAGTGAGGTTTTCGTTTCTCTCCATACCATTTGGTGTAATGCTCAGCCGACCACGCTGCTGGCTTATTGTCATGGCACCCCTGGGCGGAACAACTGTTTGGTGATTCAATTTTCAGGCTCAAATCCGGTCGGGGAATCCGCAGACTGTGATCAGGTCGATAATCCACTCCCATATAGGTACGGCCAGGCATATGGCATTTGACACAAAGATACCCCTCACTTGGTTTTCCTTCATGTTCACGTTTATGGAAATGATGTTTTTCCGTATCATATTCCTCGCCCCGATGACACTGCAGACAGAGATCGTTGCCTTTCCTGTGGAGTTCCAGGCTGTGTATGTCATGACAGTCGCTGCAGACAACCCCCTTCATATACATCTTGCTCTGGGTAAAAGATCCATAGACATACACCTCCTCAAGAATCTGGCCATCGGGGTAATAGAGGCCATCCTCAAGGAGCGTTGGTACCATCTTGTCGAGCAGATCGCCAGGCCCGTGATCGTTATCTCCAAGCTGAAAGCGCCTGGAATGACAGGGCGCACAGGTTGTTATCTGGCCAGATTTGGCATCGTTACCGGATGCAACAACCAACCCGTAGTTGTCCAACGGTGGCCGGGCAAGGGCTGGCTTTTCCGCCCAGGTGATATGGCTGGAACCTGGACCATGGCATGCTTCGCAGCCGACATCAATTTCAAACCAGCGGGTCGAATACGAGTTGTTCTCGATATCAAATCCTTTCTGGAGCCGAGTTGAATGACACTCGGCACACATGCCGTTCCAGGTCTGCCCACCCTTTGTCCAGTGCAGCCAGTCCTGGCTGTCCTCGACCTCATAGGGGGGGAGTCGATACCAGCGGGAGTCCCTTGAGTCCCAGGCAATATTGAGACACTGCAACCGCCCTCCGGGAAACGGAACCAGGTATTGCTGCAGTGGATATACCCCGAATACATGGGTGATTTCAAAGCGTCCCATTTCACCATCGGGCCCCTCTGTCTCGACCATGAATGCACCCTTTTCCCGATAGAAAAGGCTTGTAACACTATTATACGGATCGGTGAACGATTGATTCTCAAAATCACCGAGTACCGTTTCTTCAGTGGCCACGTCCATCGCCAGATCATGATGCGAGCCGCGCCACTTATCAAATTCTGTTTGGTGACAGGCCACGCACCCTTTGCTGCCGACAAATGCTGCAGCTCCCGGTTGGGCGGGAGTTATCCTGTGATTATCCCGGGCGAGATAGATAAAAGGCGAACCAAGTATGAGCAGAACCGAGATGATTGCTACTATTTCAAGTCGGTGGACCATCTTTGAGGAATCAGCGTTCCTGTCGGCTGTTGACCTGTCACTCATCTTATATCCTGACCGTTTGTTCAGGTTCAAATGAGCCCCGTCTTTTGCCGTTCGAGGCAAATACTTTCACTCTGCCGTTTTCGATCCGTACCGGATAATAATCCAGTGGCCTTGTGGCTGGTGAAGTCAGTGGTTCTCCTCTGATATCAAAGGTGGAACCATGGCAGGGACAGATGAATTTCTGTTGCTTATCATCCCATGGAAGTGAGCAGCCAAGATGTGTGCAGGTTCTTGACAGGGCCAGGAAACTGCCATCTTCAAGACAGGCAAGATAAAACTGCCCCTGTGGAATCGGGGTTACGCTGGCCGGTTTAAAATCACCAACCGATCCTGCCTCCACCAGGTCGTCTGAATGAGCAGATATAGATCTTGTTTTTCTTGAACGCAGAATAGAGCTGCCCAGCCATCCAATTTCAATACAGGCAAGCACCCCCAAAAATGCCCAGAGACGATTAAGAAAGGTTCTTCTTGTCCGACTCTTATCGCCCGCCTGCTGGTCCTCTCTTGTTTTCATATCTTCTCCCTTACCCAAAAGGCAAAACAAGCTGCATCCCCGGCCCTCGAAACCAGATGCCAATGGCGGTGAGGCTGAGGATGATTCCAGTCACGATTCCGGCTAAAACGAGAACAACCTGTGGATGTGACATTTTGCCTCTCCGCAGCAAAACCTGGTGAACCACAAACAGGAAAAAGGTAAACAACAGCAGAGGGATGATTCCCCTGAACCAGATGTCTCCCCCACCCTGCTGAGATCCGGCGGTGTGAATCAGCCTATCATCGAGAAAAACGAGAAAAAACGTCATCGCTGTTCCACATCCCAGACCTCCCAAAAGCTTGAAACTTCCACCGGTACCGCCGAACCATTGGGCTGCTGGCAAAACAGTACCTCCCATGTAGGGGAGCAAAACGAGAACGATCAGGCAGAGCAGAGGAATGACACAAATAACGATGACCGGATGCAGGTGCATTAACAATTCCTGTAATCCCAGAAAATACCAGGCTGCTTTTGCAGGATTCGGGCTCATTGCCGGATTAGCCGGATCATCGAGCGGTGCATCAAAAACGGAGGAAAAAAGCAGGAGTATGCCAATAAGACCAAAGCCAACCGCCGCCTCACGACTGAGCAGATCCGGAACTGCCGGCACCCGTTCAGACCTCTCATTATGGTCAGTCTGCACCTTCCTTACCAGCCCTCCGGCCTTCCTCACAAGCCAGAAGTGCCAGACACAGAAAATCACGAAACAGAAAGGAATAATACCAACATGAATCGCATAAAAATTAGCGAGCGTAAAGGCTCCCACTGTCTCCCCACCACGCAGAAGATGCATGAGCCAGGTTCCGACAAAGGGGATATATTCAAACATTCCGGTAAAAATAGTTACAGCCCAGTAGGCCAGCTGGTCCCATGGCAACAGGTAACCGCTGAAATTTGCAAAAAGTACAAGAAATAACAATACCAGTCCCACAATCCAGTTCAATTGCCTGCCACCAGTTAGGGCACCGGTTAGAAACACCCTCAACAGGTGCAGCGCAGCAACAATGACAAGCAGGTTTCCGGCCCAGAAATGAATATTTCTGACCCACCCGCCAAGCGGGATTTCAGTGTACATCAGCTGTATGGAACGGTATGCGGCATCGGTTCGGGGTGTATACATCAAGAGCTGGAAGAGGCCGGTAAAAAAGAGTACACAGAGCAGTGTCAGTGCCATTCCCCCGAGTCCGAGACTTAACGAAAATCTCAGGGTCTCTGCAGGTACAGTCCGTGGGTGAATATGAATCAGAAAATCTGAAAACAGCGATCCACGTCCCTTTGTTTTACCCTCTGTCATTACCCACTAAACTCTCTTCTAAGTATTTTAAAAAATAGTACAAAGGCACCAACCAGGAAAATATAGGGTAACGAAGGATTTAGCAATACAAAACCTCTCAAACCTGAGAGCTGATCTGGTTGACGCTGGAAATTTTCTCGCCAATATTGATACTTTCAGAGGAAGCGATCAATCATCTACCGATCCATCGATAGCATTTTTGGCTATGGCAAAAACTTGCTGGTGGAGTTTTTGGTAATTATGGCTGTAATTCCATTATTTTTCTTTATCTGCACGATCATCACGCAATGGAATAATAAAATTACAACTACTATTCGATTAAAAGTGAGGAATAAGGGACAAGGTTAGCGGCTAAGCCGGCGGGGAGTGATCCTGTTTTTCTCTTTTGCCAAGTAATTCTTCGTTAATGTAGCGATCAACATAGCGTTTTCCACTGGCTATTGAATTGACCGTCCAAAGGATCAGTATAACTGCCAGACAGACAAGTGCCGGCATAATGTGGGGAACCACGCAGACAGCCAGAAATAATACTGCCAGAACCACGCTCATAAACTTAAGTGAGCGGGTTTTTGATTGGCTAATGACATCCTGTGCTGCCTGCACCGTTCTAATACCGCCTTTCTGCATGGCATCACGCATCATTTCATAATTTGCCTGATGCCGTTTTTCCATACGGCCAAAGGGATCGCTGAGCTTCATATGAACACCTGTATACATTTCCTGAACATGAAATCATCGTTTTCCCCTCGACGATAACACATTATAAAAAACAGGTGCACCAATAGTTGTTATCAGCCAGTTCTTTCACCAAAATACTGATTTGTCAATGACACACTCTGTGACTATTTTCTCAGGAGATGGATACAATTGAATACGGATCTTGCGACCCTGCCTGTAGGTGATTTTGAAGAGACCTTTGAACGTTAACATCTCTTAACGCTTTCGTCGATTCCGACACTAAAAAAGCATTGACAAATCACCCCGGTGGAGGTCTTTTAGACCAGATTTCATTAGATAAATTAACAGCAAATTGGTTGAAATAATTGAACGGTTGATCGACTGGATCAACCAGCTAAACCCATATCTAATTCTTTGTATCGAATACCTGGAGAAACAGAATGAACCACCGGAATATTCTCTGGCAGCCTCCCAAACATTTAATTGAGCAGTCCCGAGTCTTTTCTTTCATGTCAGCGGTTTCGCAAACATACAACATACCAATCTCCGATTACGAAACCCTCTATAACTGGTCCATAAAAGAAAAAGAACTATTCTGGTCAGAGTTGTGGGATTTCTGCAATGTCATTGGAACAAAAGGTTTACCCATCCTGACAAACAAAAACGATATGGAAAAAGCGGTCTGGTTTCCGGACGCTACACTTAATTTTGCTGAAAATCTCCTGCAGCAAAGCAGTGGGGAACCAGCATTGATTTCAAAAATTGAAAATGGTCCTATAAAAACCATCTCTTCGAAACAACTTTACCAGCAAGTTGCTGCCGTTGCCGCCTGGCTGCGCTCGATAGGAGTTAAAAAAGGTGACAGGGTTGCAGGTTACCTTCCGAATGTGCCTGAAGCTGTTGTGGCAATGCTTGCAACCACAAGCCTGGGGGCCGTCTGGACTTCAACATCACCTGATTTTGGAATTGAAAGTGTCATCGAGCGGTTTGGTCAAACCGAACCCCTTGTCCTCTTTGGTACCGATGGCTACTTATACAACGGCAAGACAATCGAGACATTCGACAAACTTGAACAACTATCAAAACGGCTGAACTTCCTCAAAGCAACTGTTATCATAAACCTGATCGGAAAAAGTGATGGCTCATCCTGCACCCCCTGGTCAGATTTACTGGAAACAGAGAATGACACTGCGATCACATTTGAACCCTGCAATTTTAACGACCCGCTCTATGTGCTCTACTCTTCCGGGACGACGGGTAAACCCAAGTGTATTACCCATAAAGTTGGAGGAACACTGCTCCAACATCTCAAAGAACACCAGTTCCATTGTGATATCAGGCCAGGTGACCGGGTCTTTTATTATACCACCTGTGGCTGGATGATGTGGAATTGGTTGGCCAGTGTCCTTGCCAGCAGAGCGACAGTTATTCTCTATGACGGCTCACCATTTTACCCCGAGACCGACACCTTATGGAAATACGCTGAAGATACAAAAATGACACTGTTTGGCACCTCGCCCAAATATCTTGATCTTTTGAAAAAAAACAAGCTGGAACCGGGTAAACGGCATGATCTTGGTACCATCCGGACAATCTGTTCTACAGGGTCAGTTCTTGCCCCTGAAAGTTTTGACTATGTATATGAAAAAATAAAAAGTGATGTTCAGTTATCCTCTTTTTCCGGAGGAACAGATATTGTCTCATGTTTTATTCAAGGTTCACCAATTCTCCCGGTATATCGGGGTGAATGTCAGTGCCGTGGACTTGGGATGGCCGTCGAGGTGTTTGACGAATCAGGACGGTCGGTCATCGACCAGAAAGGCGAGTTGGTATGCACAGCAACCTTCCCTTCTCAACCTGCGTTCTTCTGGGGTGACTCAACAGGAAAGCAATACCATGATGCCTATTTCGCCGTCACTGAAAATACCTGGCACCACGGTGATTATGTGAAACTCACCAAACAAGGCGGCATGGTTATTTACGGCCGTTCCGATACAACGCTCAATCCGGGCGGTGTGAGGATTGGAACTTCTGAAATTTACCGATATGTTGAACAGCTGGACGATGTTCTGGAATCCATTGTCATCGGTCAGCAGTGGGATAACGACACACGACTGGTCCTCTTTGTTGTCCTGCGCCCATCGGTCACCCTGAGCAAAGAACTTGAGGATAAGATCAGAAGTACCCTGCGCACGAATTGCACACCACGGCATGTACCCCAGAAAATAGTCCAGGTTGAAGCGATTCCCAGGACTAAATCTGGAAAGATCGTCGAACTGGCTGTACGAGAAATTGTTCATGACAGACCAGTCAAGAACATCAGTGCCCTGGCGAACCCGGAAGCGCTCGATCACTTCGCCGATATTGCTGAGCTCCAGGAAAACTGATGGTGTTCGACCAAAAGAGGTTAACCGGACGTTACCCCTGAAAGAGGAACAGGTTATTTTTCTTTTGGAAGTTCCCCGTTACAGGGATATGCGGTTACCAATGCCTGTGCGGCCAATGCCTGACCTGACTCTTGCAACCGCCCTGGGTTCGCTTCAAGGTATGTTACGATAACCTTGGCCATTTGTCTGGTAGAGATGCGCTCGGGCAAGCACATCTGGATCGCATCGTTCTGCCCTTCCAGTTGAAGCACTGTATCATAAACATAATTGAAAGTGACCAATCCATCGATCAGTCCAATACAGTAACCAACACCCAGAATTTTTTCTTTTGATAAGCTTTCCGTTGATTCTGTCTTTGTTAGATTGGAACAGTCGACGAGTATATCATTACCAGACCGTTGCACAGCCATCGCTGAAACAGCTGTCATCACCGCCAGCAGTGACACAAGTATAACCAGTTTTTTCATATTGTTATCCTTATTGATTTCTTCTAACCAGAACCACTTCATCCGGTTTTCTTTCGTTTCACGGGTAAAATACGATTGTCGCTACCGCAGGTCGTACTGGAAACGCTCTTATCGTCAATTATTCTGCCAAGACAATCAGGTCAGCCGCCAGGAAAGCCTACCAGTGCTTATTTCCACGACTATTTGATTAGGGACATGATATCTTATAAATTACTGAATCGACGATTGATTTAAAATTACAACCAGGAAGGAAACTATATCCATTCCTGACCCGTGGCAAGAAATAATTTCGTAATTACATCCGTACCGTCTAAAATGTAATGATATCATCTGAAAAATCACCTCCACTATTACCAGTGAAGGTGTACAATAAAGTATAGGGGATAGAATCTCCGACACCCAACGATCTGCAGAGGGATCGGTAACCTCAAGCACAGGAATCAAGCTGTATCCATCCAAAACGGGTACACCCAGACGGATCAAGATGGAAGCAAACTGCAAAGACCTTCTCGAACTGGTAAACAACGCTCTTGGCATTTTCACGAATGGGTCTTTGTCGGAATGCAACAAACAATTCCAGGAACTATTTAACGTTCAAAATACAGATATTACAGGGAAAACGCTTGTCGACCTATCGCCGGAATTCCAGGTTGACGGCCGGCCATCGGCTGAAAAAATCAGCACGGTAATCCGAGCAGTTAATAATAACAACAGCCATATTTTCAAATGGCAGTTCAGTAAACCTGATGGATCCATCATACATTGTGAAGTAAGTCTTGCGCTGGTCAGTGCTTCTCCAGATCACGTGCTGCTGGCAACAATAAGTAATCTTACGGCTCAATCGCACCTGGAAGAGTCACTTCGCTCCGACAAAATCAGGACGGAGACCATCCTGCAATCTGTCCAGAGCGGAGTTTTAATTATCGACATTGAATCACATGAAATCATTGACCTAAACCATGCCGCCGAAGAGATGACGGGGGTGAAAGGCTCAGAAATTATCGGCAATATCTGTCATAAATTTATTTGCCCCAATGCCGAAGGGAACTGTCCGATCAGCGACAAGAAACTTCAGATGCACAATGCAGAATCCGTTCTCATTCGATACGATGGCAGTCGGATTCCAATACTCAAAACGGTTAATCCTATCACCCTGGATGGACGTGAATGCCTGATAGAAAGCTTTGTTGATATATCTGCTCTGAAGAAAGCCGAGGCGGAAGCGCGGGCTCATCAGGAACGCTTTCGAACCTTCTTCAGTTCGGTAAATGACGCAATTTTTGTTCATCCTCTGCAGCAGGAGGGGTTTGCACCATTCATTGAAGTAAACGAAATTGCCTGCAAGCGCTATGGCTACAGCAGAGACGAATTTCTGAAACTTACCGCCCAGGATATCACCAAAAAAACAGATATAAAAAAGCATGCGGATTCAGCCCATCGAAATAAATTACTCAAAACCAGGCGTATGTTTTTTGAAACTGTCCACATTACAAAATCCGGGGAAGAATTTCCTGTTGAGATAAATTCAAATATTGTCGAACAGTATGGAAAACCGGTAATTTTGGCTGTTGTCCGGGATATCTCAGAACGTAAACAGGCTGAAGAGGACAAATCCCGTATCGAGGCACAATACCGGCAGTCCCAGAAAGTTGAGGCTATTGGCCGGTTAGCTGGGGGAGTAGCCCATGACTTAAACAACATGCTCTCACCAATCATTGGTTATAGCGAGTTGTTATTGCATAACATTGGCTCCAACAACAAGAATGAAGAGTTTGCTCTGCAGATCGCTCAGGCTGGACATCGTGCCAGGGACCTCGTGCGCCAGCTGCTGGCCTTTGGCAGAAAACAGACACTGGAGTATCGGACGATTGATCTCAATGATATCATCCTGAGGTTTGAGAACCTGCTCCGGCGGACCATTCGAGAGGATATTGAACTTGAAATCCTGCTCTCTGAGCAGAGCCATACAATCAAAGCAGACACTGGTCAGATTGAACAGGTGATCATGAATCTTTGTGTGAACGCCCAGGATGCAATGCCTGAAGGTGGTAAACTCACACTGGCAACCTCTCTTGTGGAACTAGAGCCATCCACGTTGGTGCAGCAGTCACCCCCTACTGCTGGCACCCATGTTCTGCTGTCGATCAAGGATAGCGGCATTGGCATGGAAAGAGAGGTTATAGACCAGATGTTTGAACCATTTTTCTCCACCAAGGGAGAACAGGGCACCGGCCTTGGCCTGTCGACCGTATATGGAATAGTGAAGCAGCACAATGGTGACATATGGGTCGATTCCGCTCGGGACAAGGGTTCTGTGTTCAATATTTACCTGCCGGTTACCTCGTCTCTGCTCTTAGCTGAAGACGGTGAGGAGGGAATGAACCATTCGCCCACGGGCAATGAAAACATACTTCTTGTCGAGGACAATGAACAGGTCCGGGACCTGAACCACCTCATCCTAACCCAGCAGGGATACAAGGTTCAGACAGCAATAGACGGCACTGATGCCCTGAAAATATTTGCCACTGCTCAAAAACCTTTCGATCTTTTACTGACAGATGTGGTAATGCCTGGCATTAACGGGCGACAGCTTTATTCCCAAATAGCAAAGAAAGTCCCTGACATTAAAGTAATTTATATGTCAGGGTACGCTGATGACGTGATCGCTCACCACGGTGTGCTGGATGATGGCATTCATTTCCTGCAAAAACCGTTCAGTATTGATGCACTTACCACCAAGGTGAGGGAAGTTATCGATAAAACCTGAGACGATGAAAAAAGAAAACAGTGGCAGTGCATATCCCCGATTGCGCCTATTTCCACCTTCTCATGCCTATAAAGTCTTATTTTCCACACTGACTGGCCGCAACTCTCCAGTCAGTACGAGTAGTTCTGTGGAACAAATTGCCAGTATTGAATGTAAAACGATAAAACTATCATCGTCATTATCCGATGTCGTCAGTTTCCTGCAAACCGGAGTAACCGACGGACGGCGGATTATCTTCGTACACGGAACCCCGGGGAATGCAAGAGGTTGGGCTGATTACCTGCTCACTGTGCCCGAAGGGCGCACCCATATTGCCTTGGATCGTCTTGGGTTCGGATCCAGCGGACCCCGGGGTGGTGTCGTTTCCCTCAAGCGTCAAGCCCAGTCAATCAGGCCATTTTTGAAAACAGCCGGCAATCGAAAAGCGATCCTGGTCGGTCACTCACTGGGTGCACCTGTTGTTATCCAGGTTGCATTGGACTTCCCTGACCTTGTCGGTGGACTTTTGCTTTTGGCCGGTGCTTTCGACCCTGATCTGGAGGAAGCTCATTGTCTCCAGCCATTGGGTACCTTCAAACCGTTTTCATGGCTGCTGCCAAGGGCCATTCATAATGCCAACCAGGAACTGCTCGGTCTCAAGAGAGAACTGATAGCCCAGGCTGGCAGATTACACGAGATCACGATACCGGTCAGCACGGTGCATGGAGACCGAGACCCGCTGGTACCAATAGAGAATCTTTATTATTTACAACAAAAGTTGGTTAATGCATCGTTTGAGAAACTGGTGCTGAGGCAGAAAGATCACTTCATTGTCTGGAACTCAAAACCAGCGATAGACGAATTTCTTGAGCGATTAATCGAGCGGGTGCACAAAACAGAAAAGTAGTACAGAGCGACTACTAGATAGATTTCTGAGATCAGCTATCTGCCAGGAGATGACGCCAGCCTCGTAAATAAGGTACTCAAAACCCGAAACATTTCTCGAAACAACGTGCATCCTCTCATCACCAGCATAAAGGCTATACCATTGTCTAAAGACTGTTTTATAGTAAATTCATGAAGAATGAATATCGCATTGGCACCTGCAGTTGGAAGTACGACTCCTGGCGTGGCCTCATTTATCCGGAGCAGGGCCCAATCAACTATCTCCGGGAATACAGTTATTACTATAATACCGTGGAAATCGACCAGTGGTTCTGGTCTCTGTTTAAAAATGATACTGTTGTCCTGCCGAAACCAGGCGTAGTAAGAGAATACGCAGCGTCGGTTCCGGAAGATTTCACCTTCTGTATCAAGGTGCCCAATAGCATTACCTTGACTCATTATTACAACCGGGACAAGAAAGCCCAGCTGCTGCCAAACCCATACTTTTTATCCAACACCCTCTTTGAAAAATTCATCGATACCCTTCAGCCACTCTCAGCACATATCGGCCCGCTGATCTTTCAGTTCGAATATTTGAATAAAAAGAAGATGCCGGACAAGAAAACATTCTTTGACCGCTTTCATGCATTTTCTCAACAATTACCAGGTGGCTTTGAATACTGCCTGGAGTTAAGAAACCCAAACTACCTCGGAAATGATTACTTCGATCTACTATCCACAGCCAATCTCTCCCACGTATTTCTGCACGGCTATTATATGGAATCGATTTTCGATTTCTATGAGAGATACAGGGAGCGGGTGAAAGATGTAACAATTATCAGACTCCATAGTACAAATCGGCAGGAAATTGAGAAACAGACTGGTAACAAGTGGAACACCATCGTCTGGCCTCGGGATGATGACCTCTTCAAGCTGAAACTCATGCTTGAAGACCTGGAAGAAAGAGCCGTAAGATCTTATGTTTTCGTCAATAATCATTTTGAGGGTTCAGCTCCCCGGACGATTTCAAAGATCAATGAGCTCATGGGATAGGGAACAGTCATTGTTGAAAAAAGATCTATAAAAACAATTATCAAACAGCGAATCTGACAAAGGTTAAACTGTTTCTATCTTAATAGCGTTTTGAAGATCAATGATTAATGTCTTGTTTTATATACTACCACAATGTGGCATAACCCATTACAAAAGAGCTCATTCTATGAAAAAAACAGGCACCCTGCTTGGTTTCATCCTCATCCTGACCATAGTGCCAATTTTCCCTTTTTCGCCTGGGCACACAGATGAATTATTCGAGGAGATGTCAACCGAGCAGATGACCTATATCAGGGGTCTGGTAAGCAGAGTATCTCTAGAAAACATGGAGATTGCCGTGCGGCCTGCCAAAGGAAAACGGGTTGTGATCTCTATTGACCCAGACACCCTTCTCGAAGGTGTTTCCCAGATTGATGAGCTGGAAAAAAAACAACAGGTGAAGGTGTGGTATTCGATCGAAGAAAATGGCAATAAGGCAATAAAAATCAAGAAGATGATGGACCTTGGCTGCTGAGAGGAGATTTCATGAATATTCCCATAAGGGCGTTTTTCCGGTTATTAAGCGTGACCATTATGGTGGTCTTATCTGTCGGGACATCTCATGCTCAAACGATCAACAATAATAACGATGCCTTAAAAAACGTTACTCAGTCGCATGTCTATTTTGATGTCAGTCTCGATGACGACCAGAAACTATTACTGCGGATGAACCTGCTGCAGCGCACCATGGAGCAGATGAAAGATGCCGGGGTTGAAATGTTGGCTGTCATCGGTTTTCGAGCCGGTGCCAGTCGTTTCATAACCAAAAACGATCACTACGTCCTTGAAGAGGAGATTGACAATAAAAGAAAAATTCAGGAATTGGTGGGCAGGTTTGCCAGCGAGGGCATCAGGCTTGAACAATGCAGCATAGCCGCTGAACTATTGGATATCTCGCTTGATGATTTCCTTCCCGAGATTACCTTTGTTGCCAATGGCTACATTTCTCTGATTGGTTACCAGAACCAGGGTTACGCAGTAGTGCCTATGGATTAAAAGAGACCCTGGTCTGAATGGGAGTCGCTGGCGTCAGCCCCTCCTCGGAAAACCCGACCCTCGGCACTCTTTTTTATTCGACCTCCTCTTGTGTTATCTTTTTCACTTGCTTGGTACAACCTACCTTTTGACCAGGAAGAAAAATATCAATAATATGCTTATAAAATCATATCAATGAGCTGCTTTTGTTGACATCATAAACGACAATAAATATTATATATCCTGACAATCAAAAAGGGTAAGAACAAAGAACATTCACCCATGGTAAGGAAGGGCTTGCAAGTGCGATTCGTCGGTTTTTACTGGATTACGCTTGCTGTGAGTCCTCGACAGATCGATCAATTTCGAATACATGATCTGGCTTAGAGCTATGTGGGGCGATTATCTTACTGTCAAATATCCTTTCGGATTTTCTTGCTCTCCAGAGCATTGTCAGGCCTGGCCTGATGGTATTCTGCGTTATGAATGCATGTACTTTGCAGAGACGAAAAAACTCCATTCAAAATCGCGCCCCCAGGAAAACGTGTTAAGTGGCGCACACCTGCTTAGCAAAAACCCATTGCCACTCAGATTTTTACCATTCATTTTTCTGCTGCCTCACAGAAACAGTACACATGCATTACGCCTATTAGGCAGAAAACCTACCCTTAAACTCTTCCTGACTTCTGTTCTGCAGCTTTTCTCCCCGAAAAGCAGCAGCAGCGTTAGCGGTGGCGCTAGAGAAACAGCAAGGGCGCGAGTACATCCTGAGACACTTGAAAACAAAAACGATGGTGACTCCCATGAAAGAAATCATCCAAGACTATGCCAAACAATATATCAAAAAGTTGCTTCTTCAGGCGGATATCACCATAGGTGGTGACAGACCTTGGGATATCGAGGTAAGTAACAGGAAATTCTACCAGCGCCTCTTGTACCAGGGGACTCTAGGTCTTGGCGAGTCATATGTCGACAACATGTGGCAGTGCCGGGACTTGGACCAATTTTTCTATAGAATTCTGCGAACTGAGCTTCACAAAAAGGCCAGATCAAACCTGATAGGCCTATTCAATATATGCAAGGCACGTCTGTTTAATCGCCAGAGCAGGAAGCGCGCTTTTCAAGTCGGCGAGGAACATTATGACGTGGGGAATGATCTGTTTGAAACCATGCTGGACAATTCGCTTACCTATAGCTGCGGCTATTGGAAACATGCAAATACTCTTGAGAAGGCACAGAGAGCCAAGCTCGATATGATTTGCAGAAAACTTCAGCTTTCCAAGGGGATGCGACTACTTGATATCGGCTGCGGTTGGGGAAGCCTGGTACAGCATGCTGCACAACATTATGGGGTAAAAGCTGTGGGGGTTACTGTCTCAAAGGAGCAGGCAAGCGTTGCCAAACAGCGTTGTGCGGGCTTCCCCGTCGATATAGTTCTTCAGGATTACAGGGAGGTGACGGGAAGTTTTGAGGCAATTGCATCGGTGGGAATGTTTGAACACGTTGGATACAAGAATTACCTAAACTTCATGGACCTAATCAGCCGATGCTTGGATAGGAACGGACTGTTGCTACTCCACACCATCGGGGCAAATCGGGCTCAGGTAAAATGCGACGACTGGTTTGACAAATACATTTTCCCGAATGGCATGTTACCTTCAGTCATGCAGATTGCATCGTCAATTGAAAAAAGTTTTGTCCTGGAAGACTGGCACAACCTTGGTGTCGACTATGACAAAACACTCATGTGCTGGTACAAAAATTTCGAGAAAAACTGGGGTAAAATTCAAAACAATTATTCAGAGCGTTTTTTCAGGATGTGGCGCTATTACCTTCTCTCACTGGCGGGAGGATTTCGTGCACGTCACATGCAGGTCTGGCAAATTGTTGTTTCTCCCCAAGGTTCGTTAAGAGATTACACCAGCGTTCGATGCCCGGATTGTCTCTCTAACCTCGGGGCCGGGAAAAGACAAAACGTATTTCACCTGCCAGCCCGACAAAAAGAATTCCTCACGGAGGTACGCTGAGAAGCCAGGCGAAAAAGACTTGACAGAAACACCAGGTATTCATAGATTATCGATAATCGATAGGAATCGAAATGACAAAACAGAAAATAGTGAGACTGAGTCTTCGGGACCAGATTAAGTCAATTCTCATTGACCGCATGATCGATGGAGATCTTGCTCCCGGTGACAGGATAAAGGAACTCACCATAGCACAGGAGTTTGGCACGAGTCAGGCTCCGGTTCGTGAAGCAATACGGTGCCTTGAAACCCTCGGGTATGTGGAGCACGTCCCACACGTGGGGGCAACTGTCAGAACGTTTCGTAAAAAAGAAATTGAAGAAGCATATCAGGTTCGAGAAGCACTTGAGGTGCATTCGTTATCTCTCTTAAACGACAACATTGATTCGCTTGTCGGAGAGCTCAATGAATACCTAAACCAGATGAGACAGGCTGCATCGAAAGGAAATATCAGGATGTTTACCCATGCCGACAATCTCTTTCACCGGTCGATTGTTTCCTCTACCTGTAACGACACTATGTTATCTGTCTGGGAGTCACTCAAGATGCAACTTCAGGTATTTGCAACACTTGTTGAAGCGTCAATGCCGCTTGAGAGAATATACGAACTTCATCCGCCTATTGTAAGAGCACTCAAAAACGAAGGAAACAATCCTGCTTCCCAATTGTTGAAAGGACATTACAAAGCAGTTGGCGAGTATTGGGAAAGTATTAAATAACAAAGGCATGACGAAAAATGCAGACATCAACGCTCGGAAGGAATTTACCAAACGTTTGCTTCACTCATAACAAGTTTGAAAGCACTACCAGAATGGCTTATCAAATTGGCAGGTGTGAAAAACGAGAACGCACTAGATAAAAATGCAGCAGCCCCTGCAGCCTATAGGCTCCTCAACCTCCACACGGAATGATGTGCGGGTTTAAATGTATCCCAATTAAACGATAATGACCTCAAAATCTCAAAACAACTTTTAGGAGAGCACAGTCCTTGTTCCTGCAAAAAACTTTGACACTCTCCGAAAAAAGAGTCCGGTGAGCCTGGACACCTCACCGGACTCTGATCTATTTTACTTCCTTAATCATCCAGATGTATGCCGGATTGATCTCTAATCAACCAGGAATTCCGACGAAAAAGCGAACATGGCTGGTACGACAAGTTCTTATTCACCAGTGTAATCTCGGAAAATGCACCAACTATTCCATTTACAGTTGCCATTTAGTACATGCCGCATTAATACTCTTTTTGTTAGGAAAACATATGGGTTTACAACCTTGCCAACAAATTGTTTCAGAACGTCAATTCCAGCAAGTTCACGGAAGGACAACATGGGCTACTCACCGAGAAGTTATCTCCCTTTTACGCTGATTGCTTTGATGATGATGCTCCCACAAGCACCTGTTGCTGACCCCAATCTAGCAAACAGTTTGATCAAAGAAGATTTCGCTTCACTCCGATATTCCTTTCCTGTTACACAAGACTGGTCTTTTGAGAAGCTGTGCCGTGCTCTGCTTTATGCCCAGGAGATTGGTTCAACCGCCTTAATAGTCCTTCATGACGGAAAACTCGTTACTGAGTGGGGAAAGACGACATTAAAGATTAAAAGTCATTCCGTTAGAAAAAGCTTATTGAGTGCGCTTTATGGCATTGCGGTAGAAAAAGGATTTATAGAGCTATACGCAACTATCGCCGATTTGGGTATTGATGATCGTCCCCCGGTTTTAAGCGAAGAGGAAAAACGGGCCACGGTTCTGGATCTTCTCAAAGCCAGGTCGGGTATTTACCATGGGGCAGCTGCAGAAAGCGACAATATGAAACGGGGAAGGCCGTCCAGAGGAGCGTTTGCTCCTGGGGAGCATTGGTATTACAATAATTGGGACTTCAATGTGCTGGGGACCATTTTTGAGCGGCAAACAAACATCCCAATCGGACAGGCTTTTAAAGAATGGATTGCAGACCCAGTCGGAATGCAGGATTTTAGGGAAGATGATGTTCACTACTGGTGGGAGCCTGTCTCGCTCCACCCCTCTTATACGTTCTGGATTACAGCTCGCGATTTAGCACGATTCGGTCAATTATATCTCCAGAAGGGAACCTGGCAGGACCAGCAGGTAATACCCAAAAGCTGGGTCGAGAAGAGTATTGTCCCCCATTCACAAACCGAAAACGATGGCGGATACGGATATATGTGGTGGATACATCGAAGCGGAGCCTACTATGCCGCGGGCCACATGGGGCAATTCGTCGTCATTATACCAGATATCAAGCTTGTGGTTGTCAATCGGGTTTTCTCGGGAACACCATCAATGGGTAAACTGTCTCCAGAAGTTAAAGATGAGTTGAAGCAGTTTATCAAACCTGTCAGCAGTCTTGAAATGAAGAGACTGGTTGAGTTGATAATAGAAGCTAAACCAACCTCTTGAGTTCTGAGGAAAATTAAAAATCAATCAAGATTAAACAAGAGCAGAACATCACCTGAACATGTTTTGCCAGCATCATGAGGAATTACCAGCAACCTATGTCATATATCAAAGGATACCGGAGGAGCCTGCAATGCAAGATGAACTTTTTGAAAAGGGATTAAAGGTCAGAAGAGAGGTTCTCGGAGCTGAATATGTGGATAACTCCATTAAAGGGGCAGATGAATTCAATCTACCAATGCAGGAACTCGTAACCCGCTATTGCTGGGGTGAAATCTGGACGCGCCCAACATTCGACCGACGGACTCGCAGCATTATCAACCTTGCCATGTTGACCGCATTGAATCGTCCCCATGAGGTTAAATTGCACATAAGAGGAGCAATCAACAATGGGTTGTCCAAAGAGGAGATAGGTGAAATCTTCCTGCAGACCGCAATCTACTGTGGTGTTCCTGCCGCCATTGACAGCTTTAGAATTGCAAAGGAAGTTTTTAAAGAAATGGGGCTCTAGCCTTCCTCAGCCTCTTGGTTTTCACGCGGGGCAAGAATACTATTTCTGTTCAGTTCGAGAAGATTACAAAATATTGCCCAGGCAATTATCCGCCCGAGGAAACGTACGGGTCATAACCGGTTAACTCCGCTCCCGGTTTTCGAGCTTCGCATTGTATAATGGATTTGAATAATTATGGTTTAACTGATGGCCTTGTCGCAGAAACTGGTTGGGATACACACCAAGAAATCTCATCTCTGGAACCAAGAGATGGACAACCATAACAGAGGAGAAGGCGATGACGGTAAAAATTTTCATAAAACGAAGGGTGACAGAAAGCACCTTAGCAGAACTGACAACCCTTTTTCAAAAAATGCGGAGTGCGTGTTTGATGCAACCTGGATATATTTCTGGGCAGACGTTAAAAAGACTGGACAAACCGGGTGAACGTCTGGTGATCAGTACCTGGAGGTCCATTGATGACTGGGAAACCTGGTTCAAGAGTTCTGAACGCAGAGAGATCCAGCTTGAGATAGACTCATTGCTTGGGGAAGAAACCACCTATGCGATATTTGGTTAGGCCCGCTGGCGGTATCGGTTGAGAACATCTGTTATGGGTAATTAAATCAAACGGGTCCAAAGTAGATCAGGCATGCTGGTGGGTTGCCGATCATGGTTGATATCTGCCAGTTAAATAAATGATAAAAATCAATATAATCGCGATTACCAGTACAAAAGTGAGCCTGATCACTCTCAACCGGTTATCAGCATAGTTCTCCGACCATACAAAAAATCCCAATATCATATGAACTATTAGCAAGATTGTAGCTACTGACCTCAACATGGCTGCGAATGCTGGTTCCATTGATCTTCCTCACCTTTTTACCAGATTTACACATACCTCATATTATCTTCCGAGCCGGAAACTCTCAACAGAAAAGGAATCAACCTGAATATTTCACGGAAAAACAACAAAATTTTCACCCTTCGGGCGAGCCGATACAGCCTGCTATGCCGCGTCGCTTTTGTAAAAGGCCTATTCGGTTCATACTTGTCCTTTTTAGAGTCAATACTTACAATTTAGACGATTCCGGGACAACTCCGTTTCCGGGAATGCTGGCTCTGTTGAGCGTTGGTTCATTACGTTCGTTTTTTAGTCGAGTAACCAATGAAGTCGAGTAAATTAAAAGGAGACCTGATATGAACCGTAAACTTATGAAAGCACTTCTCATCTCCCTCATGGCCTTGTTTACAATAGGTATTATCGGGTGTGAGCAGGAAGGAACCATGGAAAAAGCGGGTAAAGAAATCGATAAAGCTGTCAAGGATGCTGGTGAAGCAACCGAAGAAGCGATGAAAGATGCTGGAGAGGCGGTTGAAGAAGCACAAAAAAAGGTAGAAGAGACGATAGAAGAACAAAAGGAAAACAAAGGCTGATCACTCCAGTTGGGCAGGAGTAAAAGTGTTTGAGTAATACGTTATTATTGAGACCTTTGCTTAACGAGATTAGCTAGAGGTGGGCTGTATCCTTAGCCTGTAATAATCAGTAACCTATCAGCCAGATCATCTTTATCGCAAGCGGTAGAGGAATGAGCCTCGTATTTAGTTGCTCATTTCATATCCTGGAGTGCGCGTGCCAACCCTCTACCAGCGTCAAAAGCCTCATTGAGATAATCTTCTCTTTTGTCAATTTCACCCCTTCGATCTACGCCACGGCAGAGAACAGTTCTCCAAAGACCGGCATCCAGCACATCAAAGAAATATTTAACGGTAAGAATGGCTCCATCAAAAAGTTTTTTTCCTTCGGTAGCGCCAACCGAGATAAAGAGCCCCTTGCGCGTTTCAGGGGTCTTCCCGAAAACCTGCTTCTCAATCCAGTACTTCCGCACCCAGAGTGACTGACACCTATCCATAAAGGTCTTGGTATGAGCACTCACCGAATAGAAAAAAATCGGTGATGCGAGCATAATACCCGAGCTGGCTTCGAGTTTGGCGAGAATTTCAGGAAAATCATCGCGGATGGCACATTCACCTGTTTTGATACAGTTATAGATTTCTAAACATGGTGAGATTTTAAAGTCCCGAAGAAATACTTCTTCCACGTGAGCTCCTTCCTGGCGAGCCCCGGCGACGGCCTGCTTCAGTAGCGCAGCACTATTCCCATTGCGTCGAGGACTGCCATAAATTGCGATAATTTGATCCATGCAATCTCCCAATGGCTACATGTCATTTTTGTTCTTCTGGTACACCGAATTAGAGATGCCAGCACGTATTATGGCATTTTTCATTCAGCTGTCAAGAATCAAGTTAATTGGTAAGTATTGGCACCCTATACAATTTCCATCTAATGTCAGCTCTAATCTCGAGCTGCACAATAGCAAGCAGCCAAAGAAACCTCCCAATTCCTGGAACACAGTAATATCCGTGCTGCGGCAAGAATTATCGGTAATCGGAAAAAGATGATTTAACCTCGCTTTTTTCTGGAGCAGAAGGAACAAAAATCAGATATACCCCAATTCCCAGGCAAATAAGATCTGAAATATAATAATAGTAAGAATTCAATGGATTCGAAATTGACAAAGATACATAATAACAACTTACGGAAACGATTGACGCGACAAGCCATATCCAGAAAAATGGGTACACCCTTCCTGCGTCCCTGCTTCTCATGTACACCAGGTAAACAGCTGCCACCCCAACAAATAATCCCACTAAACCACTGATAATAAAGGAATTGCGCTCGTTGATGTAAGTAACCCCTGCGATATTGAGTTCCTGCAATAAAACAGGCACAGACAGGTTGATAAACAGAAGCAACAATCCGAAAAGCAAAAACGATAATCTCTTCACTTATTTTCTCCACTAAAACATCTTTAAACCAATTAATATAATATACTGAATAGTGAGTGATCGAAAGGACTTAATGTACTTCATTGGTATTAAGAGACTATTGACTGTTGGAAATAATACAGATAGATAGTAAGAAAGATTTCAAGAAAAGGCTGACGATATATCTGCTTTTCGATCAGACCTCAATCGCATAGATCTCGATAATTTGTAACTATTTACTACCCGACCATTTGATCATTATCTAAAAAAATATATATTGTTGTAAACGGCCTGAAATTGTTCTTTTTACTTAAAGCATGAACAGTTTAGAAACGTCACAATATAACCCGGTGGAAATTCTCGGGCTTTGAAATAGAGGAACAACATGCTGAACAACCAAAACCATGTATCGCTCAACCTGAAGGTCAGGGGACTGACTGAATCGGCCACACTGGCAATCAACAACCAATCAAAGGAGTTAATTAGCCAGGGTAAACACGTTTACAAACTGGGCCTGGGGCAGTCTCCTTTTCCAGTGCCGGAAGTGGTGCAAAACGCGCTCCGCCAGAACGCGCACCAGAAAGATTACCTCCCCGTTCAGGGACTTCAGGCCCTTCGAGAGGCGGTTGCAAGATATCATTCCAAGGAAGATTGTACCCATTTCAATCCAGATTCCGTCCTTATTGGCCCAGGCTCCAAGGAATTAATGTTTCTGTTGCAGATGTGTTATTATGGTGATCTTGTTATTCCAACACCGTGCTGGGTTTCCTACTCCCCTCAGGCCCAGATTGTCGGGCGGCAGGTGGTAACAATTCCAACATCCTTCGAGAATGAATGGCGCCTACAGCCAGAGAGTCTGCGTCGGCTCTGCGAACAAGATCCTGGACGTCCCCGGCTGGTCATACTCAATTACCCAGGTAACCCTGAAGGAGGAACATACACAAGCCAGACGCTAAAAGAGATTGCCGAAGTCGCCAGGGAATATGATATTATCATCCTTTCGGATGAAATATATGGCAAACTCACTCATTCGGGGGAACATATATCAATTGCCAGATATTACCCCGAGGGCACAATTGTCAGCTCTGGTTTGTCGAAATGGTGCGGCGCAGGGGGCTGGCGCCTTGGCACCTTTACTTTTCCTGACGCATTGAAATGGCTGCAGAATGTAATGGCTGCTGTAGCAAGTGAAACCTACACCTCTACATCAGCACCGATTCAATATGCAGCGGTGCGTGCCTTTGAAGGCGGAATAGAAATTGAACGCTATCTTGCTCATAGCAGAAGGATTCTGGCTCGGCTGGGTGAGTGGGCTGCATTGCGGTTACAGGAGGCCGGAGCCCAGGTCATCCCGCCCAAAGGCGCATTCTACCTGTTTCCGGATTTTACGAAAATTGCAGATAAATTTATTAGAAATCAAATCGACACATCAGCTGAGCTCTGCCGTCGAGCCCTCGAAGAAACCGGAGTGGCCTTTCTCCCGGGAGAGGCCTTTGGAAGACCGGAAAAAGAGCTTACCGTCCGTATTGCCTATGTTGATTTTGACGGAGCCAAAGCATTGGCCGCAAGCGAACAGATTCCTCTTGATCAGGACATCGGTCCTGATTTTATAGATTTCTACTGCCATAACACCAAAACAGGCATTGATCGCCTCTGCAACTGGATTGATTCGCTCTAAGAAGAAAAGTGCGGTCATATGATCAGGAAAATTTAACCTGTCGCAGGGCTGCTGCCTGAGCGCAGCAGGTCTCAGCCCGTTGTTTCCCCTGAAATGCTGGAACATAGATTAATCCCATGTTATCTCAGTAAATATCGAGCGTCAACGACTCTGTCAGTGGCGATATTCATTCCCTCACTTATCCGCGATCCACTCCAGAACCGCCTCATGGACCTTGAGGCCACCGTACAAATCAGGTTTGGAATTGACGGTAAATGTCGACAATGATGGATGAGCTGCCTGGAAGAAGCCTTTATTTTCATACAGTGCTTCGGTCACCAGTCGGGCCGTTTCATCGTCCATGTCAGCAGAGGTGACCAGGACCATTGTTGTACCAAATGTCTCGAGGGAGCCGCTGAGACTCTTATACCCTGTCTCCTTAAGGGTTTGCAGGGAAACTCCCGGATAAAGAGCAATCACTTTGTTTACTCCATCACCGTTGAGTCCAATTAATTTTGCCTGGCCCTGGTTCAGTAACTGCCCGATAGCTGGATCAGGATGAACGCCACGATAGACCATCGCCTGGATAGCGCCCTGGTTGAAGGCAATTTTATCCTGATACATTGAGGACGAAAGTTCAGTGATGAGGGTAAAGTCATCTTCGGACCAGCCTTGAGCATTCATAAATGTTTTAAACAGATATTTCACCTGTGATCCTGGCGCCCCAACGTTGATACGTTTACCGGGCAATTGTTGATATGAGTCAATGCCTGCATCGGGTCTGACGATAAAAACAACAGGAATATTGTACAGTGGTGCAATAATACGGAGTTGCTCATAGGAAATATCAAGGAATTTAAAGGATCCCTTTCCCGACAGCGATTCACTGAGCAGCTGCGAGTCAACAAGGGCAAGGTCTAAAGAACCACCCTGTACGTTCGTCAGGATGTCCAGCTCGTCCTCTGAACTAATGGGATTGCAGTCGAGATCTTCATTTTGCCTTTCCACTATCCGGCAGAGAGCCCGGGCGGTAAACTGGGAAAAGGTACCAGGCATTCCAGCTCCGACAAGCAGCTCAAATCCGTGTATGGAATGGGCTGTTGTCAGACTGATCAGTAAGCACAGGCCGAGGCAGCGGATTCGATAAATGACCCGCCAGACTGGTGAGCCGTCCAAGACTGTTTTCATTGAGTCCTCCTCTGAGGTCAGCTGAATCACTTTAACGTTCTTAAAAGGCTGAATATGATCAAGGAAATGTTATGATGGTGTAAATATAAGTTCAATGTCGAATAAAATCAAAACTGATAATAAAATTTTACCAGTAACTCAGGACAGTATTTTAGCATGATTTTTTGTAGAATTTATGTTGTAGAGTTCTGCTTTCCAGCAAAAGAGTTTGCCCAGTAAAATCTTGCTAGGGTTTGAGCTATTTGATACTGTACGACCTTGGAAGCCCGAAAGAATGGGAGAAAGAACCATGTTCTCGACAACCCACAAAAAGAGGCGCTTGTCACTTTATTACTTCACCCAAGCTATCGCCTACACAACTTTGAAAGACACCAACCGATGTATGGCTAAATAGAATATCGATATTTGCCGGAGGAGTCGTGATGCGTGAACCAAGCTTCACCATAGGTATTGAAGAAGAGTACAAGCTGGTAGACCGGAAAACAAGGGATCTTATCAGCCAGGTGCCGGAGACCATGCTTCCCGAATGTAAGGCTCGTTTGAAAGGCCAGGTTTCGCCTGAGTTTCTCCAATGCCAGATCGAAGTGGGAACGAAAGTCTGCAGGAGCCTCGGTGAGGCGCACTCAGATCTTGCGTACCTTCGTCGCACGGTAGCAGATGTGGCTGCAGAGCACGGATTGGCCATTGTCGCAGCCTCTACCCATCCATTCGGGAGACCCAGCCAGGTTGAGCATACTCCAAAGGATCGCTATGACCAACTCGCCTACGATCTGCAAGAAGTCGTTCGTCAGCTGGTAATCAGTGGTATGCACATCCATGTTGGCATAGAAGACGACGATCTGCGCACGGACCTGATGGGGCAGGTCTCATATATCCTGCCTCACATCCTGGCCTTGAGCACTTCCTCACCATTCTGGAGAGGTCGGAATACTGGGCTCAAGTCCTATCGCATCGCCCTCTGGAATATCATGCCGCGTACAGGCCTGCCTGAATATTTTGAAAGTTTTGGCGAATATCAACGCCATATAGAGGTTCTGGTAAAAGCCGGCGTGATCGAGGATGCCACCAAGATATGGTGGGACATCCGCCCCAGTGACCGCTACCCGACCCTCGAAATGCGTGTTTCTGATGTCTGCACCCGTTTAGACGATGCCACCGCCATTGCCGCATTGTATCTCTGCTGGTTAAGAATGCTTTTCAGGCTCAGACTCAGCAATCAACGCTGGCGTCGCTATAACAACTTCCTCATCAATGAAAACAAGTGGCGGGCCCACCGATATGGCATTGATGAGGGATTGCTTGATTTTGGTCGAGGGGAAATTGTTCCTTTCAAGGAATTGATCGATGAGGTGATGGAGTTACTTCAAGAGGATGCTGAATATTTTAATTGTGTCGGTGAACTCAAGCACATCAAGACCATCATTGAACAAGGGACCAGCGCCCACCGACAGGTGGCGGTCTATCTGAACGGTTTGAACTCAAATAAAGATCGGGACGAAGCCTTACGTCTGGTGGTTGATCACCTCATTGAAGAGACATTGATCGGTACCTGATCAGCAACAGCGTAATCTCTAGAGAATCAACAAAATCATTTGACCTGAACCTCCTTATTTTCTCCAAACGACTTTAAATCTCAACGCTGGATGAGTTCTCGACAGACGCCCCTGCACTCTGCAACGCTTCAAGTGCCCTTTGGGTGTCCAAGGGATCTATATTGACCCCTTTGCAAAGGTCTTCAAGTACAACAGTTTTATATCCCTGCTTCAGCGCATCCAATGCGGTAAATTTAACACAATAATCGGTTGCAAGACCGCAGATATACACCTGAGTAACTTTCTTGCTCCTCAGATATTCGTGCAGCCCGGTACTGGTGCCGTCATCATCGAAGAAGCCGGAGTAGGAATCAACTGCAGGATCGGTTCCTTTGACGAAGTTTTGACCACGTATCTGCAAATCCTGGTGGAGCGCCGCCCCTTTGCTGCCCTGGACGCAGTGATCAGGCCAAAATACCTGACTTCGGCCGGATAACGTTCCGACGTCATATGGATTCGCACCTTCCTGGTTCGAGGCAAATGAGCCGTGATTCTGGGGGTGCCAGTCCTGGGTAGTCACAACCACATTGAATTTCGTGGCAATCTTATTGATGCCCTGGACGATAGTATCTCCATATTCAACCGCCAGAGCTCCCCCTTGGCAAAAGTCATTCTGCATGTCGACGATGATGAGTGCTTTCATAAGGAAATCCTCTCAAGTATGCGAAGACAGAGTGCTATTTCATCCGCATCGCCGGTATGTTTACCCTCGCTGTCAGAAAGTTTTATCATTGGTATCCAATCAGCCCCTGTTCGACTCCTGCATTGGGAGAGTTTAATTACCATGTTCAATGGTTCAGGCCCGAGATCGTTTGATAAATCAGTACCTATTCCAAACGAGGCATTGATTTTACCCTGGCAGTATTTCTTTATGGATATGGCAGTTTTTACGTCCAAACCATCTGAGAAGACAATCGTCTTGCTCAGCGGGTTGATTCGCAGTTTTTTGTAATGGGCGATAAGTTTATCAACAAAAACGTATGGATCCCCCGAATCCTGCCGAACCCCATCAAAAAGACGAGCTTCTACCGAGTCAAAGCTGCGTAAAAACAAATCAGTCGTATAGGTGTCTGTCAAAGCAATGCCCAAATGCCCTTCGAACACCGAAGACCAGGCGTCAATCGCTGCCTTGTTTGCCCGTTTATAGCCATGCTCGGCGGCATGAAACATGAACCATTCATGAGCGTGGGTACCAATGGGCTTAATACCAAATTGTTTTGCCCAATAAACATTACTGGTGCCTATCATTGTATTGTTTTTGACCGAGAGAATGTCCTTGATTACCAGCTCCTGGTTCTTTGCAGAGAAACGTCTTCTGGTACCAAACTCGGCAAAATCAACAGCACTATTTCTGAGTTGCTCGCTCTTTTGAACGTTCAGGAGCCTTCCTTCTTCTCTGGACAGGGTTTTCGTGGTGACCATTGTAAAATAAAGCTCACTTATTATAGCCAGCAGAGGTACTTCCCAAAGTATGGTCCTATACCAGGGGCCGCTGATACTTATCTTCAGGGTTTCGCCGGACTGTTCAATTGCAACATTTTCCGGTGAGAATCGATAATGGCTTAGAAAATCCAGATATACTGGGGTAAGGAAGTAACAGGTTTCCTTGAGGTAGCGTAATTCCTCAGGGAGCAGCTTCAAGCCTGCTACTCTGTCGACTTGATCCTGCAGGCGCATGTGAAAATTTTCAGGAAATTTTGTTTGTCCCCGGTTAAAAAATTCATACTGCACCTCTGCACGTGGATAAAGAGCGTGTACTGCCTGCTGCATCGTAAATTTATACAGATCATTGTCCAGTATACTCTCTATCATTGTTTACCCTTTATCGTTTGAATGATTCCGATCTGTACGAACGCTTACCTTTTTCAAGACATAAGACAGTATTATACCAAATACCTTCGAGGTTCACATTCTCCTGCTGTTGGTCTCCTGCTGTTGGACAATACACTGCAAGATATGATGAGCATTACTCGTCGGTCACGCACCCTTCCGAAGCGGGCTTCACATTTTTTATGTATTTATGCAGCGTGCCGCGGGTTGCCTTATAAGGCGGCATTGACCAGGCAGCGCGACGGGCGGCGAACTCATCATCGGTCAAATCAACATTTAATTGATTAGTTTCCACATCAACGGTGATCAGGTCGCCTTTTTGTACCAGGGCCAGCGGACCACCTTCTTGTGCTTCGGGGGTGATGTGTCCCACAATGAAACCATGTGAGCCACCGGAGAATCGACCGTCTGTTATCAACGCCACATCTTTCCCTAAACCGGCGCCCATGATCGCACTGGTCGGCGTCAACATCTCCGGCATCCCGGGACCACCTTTGGGCCCTTCATACCGGATAATCACCACTTCACCCTTGTTAATCATCTTCTGTTCGAGCGCAGTCAGCATATCCTCTTCAGAATCAAATACATTGGCCGGGCCGCAAAACCTCACTCCTTCTTTACCGGTGATTTTAGCAACTGCCCCTTCAGGGGATAAATTACCGCGCAAAATCTGGATATGTCCCGTCTCTTTAATCGGATTATCAATTGGACGGATAATCTCTTGTCCATCTGGCAAACCGGGCAAGTCAACCAAATTATCGGCCATCGTTTTCCCCGTCACCGTCATGCACCCACCATTGAGCAATCCGTTATCAAGCAAAAACTTCATCACAGCAGGAGTACCACCGACATTATGCAAATCTTCCATCACGAACCGACCACTTGGCTTCAAATCTGCCAAAAACGGCACCCGCCGGCTGGTGGCTTGAAAATCATCGATTGTTAAACCAATTCCCACTGATCGCGCCATTGCTATCAGGTGCAGCACCGCATTTGTTGAACCACCGAGTGCTATCGTCACCACCATGGCATTTTCGAATGCGTCTCGGGTCATAATGTCATGCGGTTTGATATCTTGTTCAAGCAAATGCAAAATCGCCTTGCCAGCTTCCACGCACTCATTCAGCTTTTCTTTTGATTCGGCCGGGTAAGATGCGCTGTAGGGCAAGCTCATACCCAATGCTTCAATGGCTGAGGCCATCGTGTTGGCGGTATACATGCCGCCACATGCCCCGGGCCCAGGGCAACTGTTCATCACAATCTCTTTTCGTTCTTCATCCGAGATTGTTCCAGCTAAATATTCCCCATAACTTTGGAAAGCCGATACAATATCCAATTTCGCATGTCTGGTAGTACAGCCTGCCCGAATTGTGCCACCATAGACCATAATGGCTGGGCGATTGAGGCGACCCATCGCCATAATACAGCCAGGCATATTTTTATCACAACCGGGTAGGGCAATAAGGGCATCATACCATTGAGCTGCCATAATCGTTTCTATCGAATCAGCGATCAAATCACGAGATTGGAGCGAATAGCTCATACCGTCGGTTCCCATGGAGATGCCGTCACTTACGCCAATCGTATTAAAGCGCAGCCCAACCAGGCCGGCCTGTTTCACACCATTTTTCACCTCGGCTGCAAGATCAAGGAGGTGCATATTGCACGTGTTCCCCTCATACCAGACTGAGGCAATTCCGACTTGAGCCTTATGCATATCCTCTCGCGTCATTCCCGTACCATAAAGCATCGCCTGTGATGCTCCCTGCTTCTTCGGTTGGGTAATATTTTTGCTGTATTTATTGAGTTGATCTTTCACTATTCTTCCTCCAAGTATTGGGTTCTATCACATTTGAGATTTATGCAGATCGGGGTAATTCAGAATCCGGTTGATGTCAGACATTAATCATGATGAAGTGGGAAGCTTGCCAGAATAGCCTGTTAGCCGAAAACCGTACCACTTATAATCAGAGAATTTTGGTGACCAGGTATCATGATGAAAGGAATAGTCGTTTGAGCTTTGATGTATGAGCCTATGCCTTCCAACAATCCTCCTATCATTTTTCAGCAACAGAGAGCATTTCTCTATTGCTTCTGGTCCAAGCAGTTCTTATTTCATCTGTATGTGTAGGGACCCTTGAGATAGTAATCCGGGTAACCCTGATTAACGATTCAATACAGATTTCTTCAGCAGGTAAATCATGGTGGAAAACACTCCAATAAGAAGCGGACGGCGATGGTTGGTGATCATCTCTTTTGGCATCAGTGCACTCATTCTCTTTTGTGCACTGCTGCCATCGATCATGTCAACCCAATGGGGCAAGGGCCGGGCCCTTGGTCTGGTGACTCCTCATTTACCAGGTGAGATGCGGGTTGAAAGCTGGTCATTGAGCTGGCTCGGCGAGCAGAGGCTGGACGGGGTAGTTTATACTGATCTGCAATCCGGCATGCAGCTAGACGCTGCCGGACTGACAGTCAGCAAGGGGTTGTCATCATTTCTGCTCGATCGGGGCAATCTGGGGACGATTACACTGAGCCAACCATCCATCCAGATCACCCTGCCAGAACCATCGCAAGAGGATGAAAAAACAAGCCAAACCTCCCAACCCGGTAAATCACCACCCCAGGAAACATTGCCTGAATCACAACCTCCGAGTGCTCCCGGTGCGCCGGCAATCGCTTTTCCCCCAATCAGCGGTCTTTTGCTCGTCGAACAGGGCTCCATAGCTGTTGTCAGGTCAGGTGCGACTGCCGAACCAATCGCTAAAGATGTCACAATGAAGATCGATGTCACCTCCGCAACCGATCCCATCACCTATGAGCTGGCCCTGGCCTCTTCGAAAGGAACAGGTGTCGTTTCAGGGCAGGGGCAGGTTCTGTTTGGGACAACAGGTATTGAACTTTCGTCAATTCAACCCGCAGGGGAACTACGGATCACGGACTGGGAAATCTCCCAGCTTCTGGGCCTGGCTGCTGCCTATGCCGCCCTGCCCACCGGCGACGGTATCCTGAACAGCACTATAAACTTCGGTGGAGAGCTGAACCAGGGCTTCAACCTTGACGGAACAATCGACCTGACCAACCTGCAACTCTCCGGCGGCCCATTGGCAACCGATCGGCCATCCGTCAACAAGGCAACGATTGATTTTTCAGCAGTTACCCGCACCGAAACAGTTGAGCTTTCCTCGCTCAAGCTCTCATCGCCGCTGGCCAGTGGCAATCTGACAGCAACAATTGGTGATGGTGGAGCAGTACAATTCAATTCCGATCTGCGTATCGATCTTCCGGAAGTGTCTCGGCAATTTCCGCATAGCCTGGGTCTGCAGGAAGGGCTGAAAATCTCCGGGGGCATGCTCGAGCTCCAAGCGAATACCACTATTAAGCAGGGGGAAAGCCGTTTTACCACAACTGCCTCAATCGCTGGATTGGCGGGCGATCGTGGAGGAAAACATATTTCGCTGGACGAGCCGTTCACTTTCGATCTCACCGGCCAGCAGAGCAAAGACTCGCTCAGCCTGGAACACTTTGCAGTTAAATCGTCCTTTTTAAACGGTCAGGGACGAGGAGACTTAAGCGATCTGCAGATCAACATTGAAGCGGACCTCAAAACTGCACTGAACGAAATCTCCAAATTTATATCACTGCAGGATTACCAGGCAGCCGGTCGCCTTGACCTGAGCGTCGAGGCCAGACGAAAGGATGAAAAAACGGTTGGCCTGACAGCCCGGCTTGGCGCCGACAAGTTGGTTGTCAAACAGGGTAAAACCGTCCTCATTCCCGAAAATCCCCTGAACCTGGGAGCCGAAGCCACGCTGCTCCTGTCCCCTGACTTTTCTTTTGGCGGTGCATCGGAGGCCAATCTGAATTATCAGACATGGCTCGGCCAGGGTTCCGTGGCAGGAAAAGAGCTGATTCTGGATGCTGACCGGAAACTGTTAAAAGTTGGTGCTCTCGTTGTCGACGGTCAGCTCAAGCTGCGCGATCTGGGCGTCATGCTGCAGAGTCTGAAAACCCTGCCGAAAGTATTCACCCCGAGTGGAGACTCGCGCTTTACGGCCAAGATTTCAGGAGGAGACGACCGCTATCTTGTTGAAGAGCTGGTTCTGGAGTCTCCCAACCTCTCACTACAAAAAGAGAAGGCCGAGCTGATTCCGACAAGCTCACTCAAGCTCCTGGCAGCAGGGGAAATAATTATCGGCTCAGACGGCAGCCTGACCACAATCGAAAACCCCACACTCAGTTATAACAACTGGCTTGGAAGCGGAAACCTGCAGGCTGGTGCTCTGGAATTTTCCAGCGGACAGCTAAAGGCACTAGCCTTCAAAGGAGTAACGGATTTGACCAAACTGACTGCCCTGCTCAGCGGTCTGGAAATTCTGCCTCCAACTCTTTCGTTCGGTGGAGCGGGAACCACTTCGCTGACGATGGACTATTCCCCCGAACAGATTAAACTTGTCTCACTTCATACCGAAATCGATAACTTTATCTTGAAACAGCAGGACAAAACTTACAGGGACAAACAGCTGGTGATCGATACAGCTGGAACTATAGAGATGATAAAACGGCAGGCAGTCATGAGTCCTGTCCACCTGAACTCTGCCAACGGAACCATCTCCTTGGAACAGCTCGCTATTGGTGATTGGAACAACCTGCTTGATACCCTCGACAGCAGAGGACAGGCGCGTTTTGATCTGGCAACGGTTTTATCGGCTGGGACAGACTGGTTTAGTCTCCCACCTGATATATCGGCAGCCGCGACGGTTGACCTGAACTGGAACGCCGATGCTCAGTCAAGCGCTGAGCATCGTTATCAGTTCAACGCCGACCTGAACAATGTCGACCTGGCCAAAGCTGACCTTCAGGCCTTTGCCGATGAAAAGGTTGTCCTGAAGATGAACGGTACAAGGAATCCGAGCACCGGGCACCTGGCCCTTGAGCAGTTAGCCCTCTCTTCACAACCCGTGACTTTCGATGCGGTCGGTTACTGGAATAGCGGTGTTGGCAATCGGACTGAGCTCGATGTCAAAGGCAATCTGGCCATGGACCTTGCCCGGATAGCCGAGCTGGTCAGGACCTTCACCGAGTTCGATCTAGAAATGGGTGGTAAATCGGAGCGGCCATTTGAACTGGGGCTCAAGGTGAACAAGGAGCAGCGGGAGAAATGGTGGCAGCACACCATTTTCAACACCGGTTTTCAAGCCGACCTGATCAAGGTACTTGGCGTCGAGCTTCGTTCACTTGAGGTTCCGATCAGTGTTGCAGACGGATTTGGACAGGCAGAAATCAGGGGCAGCGCCAACCAGGGGCTACTGCTGCTGCAGCCTCGGCTTGATCTGATGAGTTCGCCCCCGCTACTCACCATTCCTGATAACTCACGGGTCCTCGACAAGATGACGATTACCAGGGAGATGGCCAATTTACTGCTGGCCCGCATCCATCCTCTCTTCATGGGGGCTACCCAGGTGACCGGCGTTTTTGATCTCGATCTCAGCCACTTCAGCTGGCCGCTTGGCAAAGAGAACCTGAACGATCTCCAGTTTGCCGGCAACATGGATTTTCATGATGTACGCATGGATTCATCCGCCCTGATTGGCTCCTTGCTCAATGCACTGCGTGTCCAGGAAACTGGGCTGGATCTCAGCGGCAGGCAGATTCAGTTCGTCTGCACAAACGGCCGGGTCAAAACCAATCCACTGCGGACCAATCTCAGCGACACTGAACTGTTAATCAGCGGCAGCCTCGGGCTGGACACCACTATCGATTATCTGGCCCAGGTTGAAGTCACTGAACGGCTGGTTGGAGGGGATCTCTACAACTACTTGGAGGGTACGGTAATTAATGTGCCCATCGGCGGCACCCTCTCCGACCCTGACATTTCACCCAAAACAGTACAGCGCGCGGTTACTGACCTGGTAAACCAGGCCGGACAGAAAAAACTCGAGGAAGCTGCCGGAAACCTCTTGAAACGCCTGTTTTAGAATGCGATGCTGGAATAAATACCAATGGAACCCTACGACTTTGTTTTGTTTACTCCACATAACTTCTGCCGATGGCAGAAAATGGAAGATGTAAATCGAGTTCAGGTACCTGTTTGCCAATCCAGGCAATAAAAGTATTGCTATTCGGTCCGGGGAATGCCTTGTAGGTTCTTTTCCAGGGATAATCCTGGGCCGCTTGTTCAATCTCATTAATAAGGAGATCTCCCCCCTGGCCTATGTGCTTTTTTAAAATCCGTGGTTTTTCGCCATACCAAAATCGATCCGGAATATCACGGGCAATTCTCATGACAGGCTGATTATGACGGCCACGCCAACCGACCACATCATATACAGTATAAAATTCTTCACCCGTCCGCTTGGTGGCAATCCAGGTATGAATAGCAAACCAGCCACGCCAACCCCATGCATCAGCACCGTATACAAGTATTACCGCCTCCTCGGTGGTCAATGGGTCAGGTGCACTTCCTGATGATTCACGACTCGCCGTTCGCCAATCCTTATTTGAGGAACAACCGATCATCAATACCCCCACCAATACAATACCTATGAGTAACTTCAGAAAATTCATCCACCGAGACCTGTAATATTAATTTGAACTAAAGATTTTTCGTTTACTTCAGGCTATAATAACCACGATCTGTAAATCATAAATAAGTTGCCATCTATTTACGGCAGAATACATCTAAAACGATCCCTGAATTTCTCTGCCTGTACTGTTCTTACAACAGTCAACATACCCTTCCTAACATATTGATTGTTTCCTTGAATTACATTACTACTGAATGATCAGGGCAATAAGATCCCGAATGAAATAATTAAATTTTATTGTTACCAGAATCTGGATAAACACCCTAAAGAGCATTATAAAGTAACCTACTCCACAGCATACATAAATGAGGCCAGCCACCTCTATCATTTGTATACCGAACAACAATACAGGGCTAACATGGAATTTGAAGATAAGGATTTGAGAGATTTAAAGAAGGCTAAGATGCTTCTGGAAAATCCTGGCATTGCGGCAAAGATCACAAATCTGCTGGGTACACCAATCGAAAAAGGGCTTGAATTATTGCCCGAGAATTGGAACACAACAATCGGTGAGGCCACACAAGCGGCTTTATCCAAAGCTGTCCAGGCGGCAGTTATGACAATGAAAGATTCACCTGGAAAAGAATCTTCAGATATCTGGCATAAATTAGCCGTGGCTACAACAGGCAGTGTGGGCGGTTTCTTTGGGTTACCCGCATTGACTGTGGAGCTACCAATATCAACAACAGTAATGTTGCGTTCTATCGCCGACATTGCCAGAAGCGAGAATGAAAATATCAGTCAAATTGAGGCCAAACTAGCCTGTATTGAAGTCTTTGCTCTTGGGGGACCAAGCAAGAGCGACGATGCCACAGAATCAGGATATTTTGCAGTGCGTGCAACCCTCGCTCAATCTTTAGCGAACGCGACTAAACATATTGCAAAACATGGTCTAGTTGAGGAAGGTTCCCCTGCCCTTGTGCGATTGATCATTAAAATTGCAGAACGCTTTAGTATTCAAGTATCTGAGAAAGCGGCGGCACAAGCAGTCCCTGCAATTGGAGCAGCAGGGGGAGCCATTATCAACACCTTATTCATTGATCATTTCCAGGATATGGCTCGTGGCCACTTTGTTGTACGACGTCTTGAAAGAAAGTACACCAAAGAACTAGTTGAAGATACTTACAAAACAATTTGATTCAGTTGACTGGATTCTATGGAAGGGTTTTGTTTGAAATCATCGAGCTATGAACAGATTGGCATTGGGGAGCGACATCATCAGTATTGTTTAACCGTGCCTCAATCAAACGCTCAGATCATCCGTCCAACTTTGATTTTCATGTCAAGCAGTTCCACTGGGTCGCCGAATTGCGTGTAAATAGCGACATCGGCAGCGTCGCGACCAAAAGCGATTGCAACACGTCCTCCCTGCAGACCGGCTTGTGTTGGATCAAATGTGTACCATCGATTCCCAACATAGGCCTCGAACCATGCATGCAGATCCATCGGTTCAAGCGTCTCAAGGTAGCCAACGACCATGCGAGCAGGTATCGATAGTGCCCGGCAACAGGCAATGCCCAAATGGGCCATATCTCGACACACTCCGCTTCCCGACTCATTGAGCTCTGAAGCACTGATGATCCGCTGTCCAGCACCAGGCGTATAGCGGATCGTGTTACGAATATATTCAACGATTGCAGCACATTGGTCATAACCTGAAGCCCTATTCAAAACGAGGGAGGCGGCCATTTGAGAGAAACGATCCGATTCACAATACCGGCTTGGGTGCAGAAACGGCAGGGTCTCATCGGGCAATTGTTGCACTTCGACAAACGGAGCTCCAGGGGCAGTGTCGGAAGCCTCTGCGGTTTCGATATCAACGGAAGTGCGAACTGTAAAATACCCGGCTGGTGCAACGAGCCGCTGACAAAGGTTGCCGAACGAGTCTGTAAATTCGACTGCTGGTACGTTGGGGGACAACACATATTCTTCGCGCGCAATCCACTGCTGCCGTCCACTCCGGGGACGCAGCATCAGCAGGAACGGAGTGGGAACCGGAATTTGGAATTCAAGGAAGCAGGATGCAGTTAGCCACATAACAAGCCATTATTGATTGGGACGCGTTTTTTTCCTTCACCGCTATAAATATCGATTGACAAGCAGTGCTTATAGCTGGGGAAGTGAAGAAAGCAGTTCTGTGCTCGGAAGTATAAAATATAACATATATCAAACAGTTGTGTATGAATCAAGGGGCAAAGGTGAATTGCCCCGGAAATAATAGCTCAATACCATCTCTGAGCGACCTCACAAAAGGAATCATTTAAGAACATTTCTGATACGTGTGATAAGTGCTCGCCGTCAGATATCATTGAGACATCTGAGCTAAAAATAAAGCGACTCAGCTCTTACCTGCGGCAAGGGCTTTTACAGCCTCAGTAGTGAGTACATTACCACCGATTCCCCAGTTTCCGCTTTTCACTTCATCAATTACAACCCATGTAACTTGGCGCATGTTTTCACCCTCGATAGAAACCATTGTATCGGTGAGCTTTTGAACCATTTCCTGTTTCTGGGCCTCAGTGAACACACCTTCGATTACCTTTACATTGACTAATGGCATTTGATTTCTCCTATCATTGATATGAAAAAGGACTTGTTGCGAGGAAACGATGCCAAGGCAACACAAACAGCAGGTTCAGGTGTGTGTGCTTTTCTTATCAGAGGTTGGAGGGTGAACTGGAATCTTTACATTTTATACTTCCCAATCAGACTTCCTTGGCATTGCTGTAACAGTATATTTGAGCCTCGCGATGGGTGCTACTTTGTGTCACACCTACAAATTAAGTATCCTTGTTCTATATATCAAATTATATTGTTTGTTAGATGAGCCTTTTGCAAAAGGCTCGAAGTGTTTAAAAAAATAACAAAGGCACCAGAAGGTATTACAAAAGCTGCAGCTTCTAATTGATTTATATCCCTTTCTCAAGCCCTTGCATCGTAACACCCAGATGACGCACGAGGTGATGGTCGAACCGGAACCTTCAGCTTCGAAGAGGAATAGAATTTTTGTTTTCCTATCGAAACGTTTCGGCAAACTGTTCCGCCTCGGCAAAGGCTTTGGAAATCATCTCGTCCATCATATTCCTGCTGATATTGAAATCTTTTTCAGCAGCTTCAACCATACGATCGGTACCATCATCTTCATCAAAATACCGCACCAGTGAAACCAGCCGAACCGCCGGTTCTGCTGATGATTGCTCAGAAAGGTCATGATGCCCGGCAATGGCATTAATCAGATAGTGCGGCAGGCCCCACTCTTCAGCGACCAGCGCACCAATGGCCGGATGATCGTAGCCGAAAAGCTCCCGTTCCATGACATCGATATCCACGCCTTATCCGCATGCCATTCTATCAAAAGATCTTTGTAAAGCTGTTTCTTTTCTTCAGAAATCAAGGGGAATAGCCAGATCCTGCAGCAATGCTGCGGTGAAGCTCTCAGCCTGGGTTGCAGCATGCAGATGCATGGCTATATGCTTGGCAAGACAGGCCCGCCGGGCAGAGGCCAGCCAGAAACGGGAAATATCCATACACCCCAGAGTGGAAGGAACTGTAGTCGCAACGGCATAGGTCAGGAGCATAGATTCCAGGCGGGAGCGGCCAAGAATAGTGACAGCATGATGGAGGTTTGAAACCTTGGTGGCCAGACCGAAGGCGGCTGAATTGACCAGACGCAGTATCTTGATGTTCATGCCTGGATCCATCTGGATCTGGTCTGCGATATCTTTAGTCTCGGAATGAGGATCACGCAGCATGCCAAGAACATTCATAACCGCTTCCGGGAAACTCTGCAGCTCATAATCACCCAGCAATACTTTTAACTCTTCCCTTGGGTCCTTCTGGCTTCGTTTAAAGAAATTAAACATGGTGGCTCACTCTCCGCGCCTGGCCATTTTATTGGTGAAGATGGATAAAAGTCCACCGAGCATGACGTAACCTATAAAAACCTCAAAGATGGTAAAAATCCGGGCAACAGGTGTGGCCGGAACAATGTCTCCATAGCCAAGGGTGGTAATGGTTACCACCGAATAATAAATTGGGCTGATCCAATTGTCGTACTTGCCGTAATCAACGCCGCTGAAAGCATAGAGCAAGCTGAAAAGCAATACTATTCCCAAAAATCCACAGACACCAGCGAGTTAAGGCTTCTGCCGCAATCACTGGTTATCGACCAGACTTTATAAATCATGCGGTTGAGTTTACTGGCATCCCGAAATTCTTTGAGGTAATTCTCGTCAACCACAAAACGCTGCAGTCGGTAGGCCCCGGCAAAGTTGATATCACGGATATCCACTCCGTACCATTTAGCTTTTTCATATCCATCTACCTGGCGCAGCCGCGCATCCCGCATGTCGGCGTTATTCATTGTAGCGCCAGCAAAATTGGAGAGTGACATATCAGCCCCCCGAAAATCAGCTCCGGTACAATCCGCATTATGAAGAACTGCTTCCCTTAATCTCGCCCGGCTGAGATTGGCATGCCGCAAATCCGCCTCGGTCAAATCAGCTTTGGTAAGGGTCGCATCGGTCAGTACTGTGTTGAACATCCTGGTTTTTTTCAATGTCGCCATCCCAAGACCAGCTTTTTCGGCATGTGCGTCTTCCAAGTTGGCTTCCGTGAGATTGGCTCCAGTCAACTCGACATCATTAAGTTTTGCCTTGACCATATTTGCATTGCTAAAATCAGCCTTGAAAAGATAGGCCCCGCTCAGATCAGCCTCCGACAGATCGGCTTCGACAAAATTGGCTCCCATGAGATTCAGCCCGGACAAATCCTCACCACGCAAAGATAGCTCCCTTAAAATTTAGTCCAGCAGGCGGAATTTTTTCCTTCGGGTTGTCGCGGAGCCGCTCGATAACCTTAAGTGCGGCCTCCTTTGCAACAATATCTATGACCATATGCTTCCTCGTCTAGGAAAGGGCCCTGGTAGAGCCATGACATAGGACAGCCTATACACTATTTTTCCAGTAGCCCTTGTGAAAAAATACAATCTCCTCCAACCATTAATTCAATGAGCCTCCTGCAAAAGTCAGTTTATCATATCACTTTATTCTGCCCGCTGACTACATTTATTTGATCGTTTTTGCGGCCTTAATCAATAGGGGAAGGTCGCGCTTTTCTCATTACATATGCTGCAGAACAGGCGGTATATTCTAAATTTTTCATAGTAACCGAGGGATAAACAAATAGGAGACAGATCTCAATAAATTCCTATTCTCTAACAAACCCTTGCAAATTGATACCAGCAGAAAGCCTCCGTATATGGACTCATTTCATCATGAACTGGAACCAGAAGAGTTTGATGCAGCCAGAGAAGCAGCCAATGGGACCTTTTTATTCGTTTTCAGTAGATTTACCGAGGAATTAAGGGATCCATGTCTACCAACGTATAACGTTAATGCAATCTTGATTTATAACCACGAATACCTATCTTTTTCTTGCAGTCAGTTCTCCATTATTCATAAGGTAGAAGATACAGAGATCTGTTTGAAACGCACACTGTCAGAGCATTTTTCAATCAGATCAGTTAGTCACTCTGTTAACAGGTATTCTTTGTGTTTTGTCATTTACCATGTGGACAAATGGTTCAATTGCCAGGGGTATCGGTTACCTGAACAAGCCGACCGGCGGTAAACGAGCTCCTGCTCTTGATATAACCAAACTTGAAACTATATTTTTAAAGAGGACAGAATATGGAAGAGTTAACAAAAGACGAGTTATGTAATTTCAAAGAGCAAAGATTCAAAGGTAGAATATATGTTGGAAACGAGCTTGTTAGGACAATAACAATGCAGACACCACCAAGAGTTGGAGATGAAATTCTTTACCACGATCGTTATGATCTTCCTCTGGAACGCTGGTTAGTGAAGCGTGTTGCCTGGCAGGTTACGAAAGAAACAGAATGGACCTGGTTTCATGCGGCAGTAGAAAAAGTTGAGAATGAAACATGGCCGCCTCTCCAGTATCCTTAGATCAAAAGACTTGTTCCCATTAAACTGGCTCAAGTGCTTACTGAAATATGGTGTTGCCAGAACAAGACTCAAGAAATCTACTTCTAGCATAGCTTACACCTTGATCCTGACCATCGGATAAGAAACGTCTCTGCCGTTTTGGGGACGAATCTATGCACAGATGGACCAGACACAAACTGCAAATAGCTTGAGCCCATGTATTCAATGGTGGGCGGGGCGGAATTCGAATCCACGACCTGTGGCTCACTATCCAAATACGGAAATGGCGTTTTCAGAAGATTCTAATATTTAGAGAATTATGTTCTTTTTGCTTGACGTACAACTCAATAATACCATATATTTGATGCTGTTTGTTTTTGTTAGGATATCGGTCTTTCTTATTTCTCTATTTCAACTCTAAAACCACGGGGAGACATTATGAAAAGCAAAGATATGAAAAGATTGCTTGCTGGTATGGGGATAGCCGGCTTGATCAGCGCAGGTGGAATTACGCTACCATACGGAGCTTCCGCTGCAGGAAGCGGCTGAAGCGGGAAAAAAGACAGCGTCGTCGACGGTGCAAATAAACAGGCTGAAGAGTGTCTCAACAAAGCTATTGAAACTGCTGCCACAGACCAGGATGCAGCTCGATCAATGGCAATGGATTGCCTTAATGAAGCCCTTGGTAAAGCAACCGGCAACAAAGGCACTATTGAAAAACCCAAGAAAAAAGCGAGCAGTGGCTGAAGCGGTTAAGACATAGACGCGCCGGGTGCGCGTATCACGTTTTCATTCCGACGCCGGTAAAGCTTTTACCGGCTTCGGCCTCGCGTTAGCAAAACTCCTCTACATAACATCTGCCATTGAGTTTTTTTGATGTCAGCATACAACCATTTTGTCCCTAAAATATTCCCTGTTTCAAATCAATATTTCCCAGCCAATCTACCAGAAATTCCACCAGAGATACTACCGGAATATTTTGATCAACATCCGGATATAATCAGCAAGCACCCTTATCTGGCTGACCTGCTACGTATTGAATATGCCTGTTATCTCATAAAAAACGATCAATCACCGGTACTAACGGAGCTCACAAATCGAGCCATCAACCCAACGCTTGAATTAGTCCCAGTACAATGGTCTGGCCTACCCGATTTTCTTGTAAATCCTTCTTGCGGGCCGAAAAATGAGGAAGGATTGGTTATGATATACAAAAAGCAAGACACTGGTACCATCCATGTTGAAACACCATCTGGCCATGATCTACTCGCTATAAAACTCACCTGTGAGAAAATAAGTTCATCACAGGCCGCCAGAGAAGGTAGCACTTCCATCGGGACAATCGATGATATTCTCTACGCAGCCATTGATCGCGGGTTCATTCTTGAGCCGCATTCAAAACTTATTCGCGACAGTAGTTTTCGGCGCAGCAGCTCTATCCATCCTGAGTATTTTAGCGCCCAGACATTCGCTCTGCAGTGGCATATAACCCAGAAATGTGACCTTCATTGCCGTCACTGCTATGATCGCAGCGATCGAAAACCTTTAAAGCTTGACCAGGCCATCAGAATTCTGGATGACCTTTATGATTTTTGCAAACAGAACCATGTTTGCACGCAAGTAACCTTTACAGGCGGGAACCCATTATTATATCCCCATTTCTATGAGCTCTACCGAGAAACTGCCGACAGAGGATTTTTTATTGCTGTCCTTGGCAATCCTGTTTCAAAAAGGCAAATGAAAGAAATGGTCGCAATCCAAAAGCCTGCATTTTATCAGGTCAGCCTGGAGGGACTGCAGAAACACAACGATTATATCCGTGGGCAAGGACATTTTAACCGGGTTCTCGACTTCCTCCTGGTTTTGAAGGAGATAGAAGTCTATTCAATGGTCATGCTGACTCTCACTCAGGAAAACATTGGCGAGGTCATTGCATTGGCAGAGGCCCTCAGAGGCTATGTAGACCTCTTCACCTTCAACCGATTAGCTATGATCGGTGAAGGTGCCGATCTTGGTTCAGTGAGCCCCTCAAATTATCCGAGTTTTCTTGAAGAGTACATTGAAGCGGCCAAAGTGAATCCACACATGAGTTTGAAAGATAATTTTTTCAACCTTGTCCTCCATGAGAGAGAGAAACCTTACACCGGCGGCTGTACTGGATTTGGCTGCGGTGCAGCCTTCAACTTCGTCTCTCTGCTTGCCGATGGAGAAGTTCATGCCTGCCGAAAACTTCACTCACCAATTGGAAATATTCAACATCAGAGCTTCGCAGAAATTTATCATAGTGAACAAGCAAAACGATACAGAGCCGGATCATCAGCGTGCCAGGAATGTGAAATAAGAACTGTCTGTGGAGGCTGTCTCGCTGTCTCTCAAGGGTTCGGTCGTGATATTTTTACCGAGCCCGATCCGTATTGTTTTAAAAAATGATAACCCTCTATCATCTTTGAGCAATAAAGGGCTTTTTCAAATTCAATCGTCCCGAGAACAACTTTCTTCATGGTGGGCGAGGCGGGATTCGAACCCGCGACCTTCGGCTTCGCAGGTACACAGAATATCAAATGAGATAAGCAAGTAATTTGAATTCCTCCGAAACGCTGGCTGTTCATTGACTCCTGTAGTTTTCCTGTGATAGACGCTCCTGCATCCATAATAAACATAGATCATAAGAAGTGTTTTTTTACCTAATGTGTTAAGTTGACAGGATAAAAGATCATTACATGTTCCCATAGAAACCATTCGGCGCGTCTGACTCCCGTTTTAGTATGATTTGTTTATCAATTTTGACGCGTGAAAGAAACAATTGTGACTGTATGCAGGAACGTTCCGGTTAAATCCTGAGAGAAGAAAATAAATGGAGATTTGACATGGGCAGGCTGATTCGATGGCTCGTACTGTTGTTGGTGATCACCTGTACTGCTTTTCTGATCTGGCAGAAAACAAAAGCCAAACCGATTGAGGTGATGGTCAGGCCGGTTACCCTTGGGATTGTTGAGAAAACCGTTGCGAATACCAGGGCTGGTACGGTAAATGCCTGTCGGCGGGCCCGATTGTCACCGAGCATCGGGGGCCAAATAGCAGCGTTGCCCATTCACGAGGGCGATCAGGTTAAAACGGGCGATTTGCTGCTGGAGATCTGGAACGATGACCTCTCGGCTCAATTAGCTGTAGCAGAGCAGGAGGCAGCCGTTGCCAAGGCCCAAGCCTCGGCAGCCTGCCAATCAGCTGAGGAGGCAAACCGGCAAGCAAAACGGGCACAAACGTTATTTAAAAACAAAGTAAACTCTCAGGAACAAACAGATATGGCAGTCTCAGAGGCCTTGTCCCTGAGAGCCAAGTGTGAAGCTTCTCGCGCCACGGTGCAAATGAGCCTTGCTCATATTTCACTGGCCCGGACGAATCTTTCCCGATCCCGACTTGTCGCTCCTTTTTCCGGCATCATTGCCAAAATTGAAGGGGAATTGAATGAATATGTGACGCCCTCACCGATCGGCATACAGACATCACCGGTTGTTGACCTCATTGAAAACACCTGTTTTTATATAACCGCCCCGATCGACGAAGTAGATGCCGCAGCAGTTCGGGTTGATATGGTGACCCGAATTTCTCTTGATGCCTTCCGCGACCGCGAGTTCGCTGGAAAAGTTCGTCGTATCGCCCCGTATGTTCTCGACCTGGCAAAACAGGCCAGAACGGTCGACATAGAGGTGGACTTTATCGATCATAACGACTTTTTCTATCTTCTTGCAGGATACAGCGCCGATGTGGAAATAATTCTCGATGTCCGTACCGATACCCTGAAGGTACCCTCTGAAGCGGTCATGGAAGGAAATGCTGTCTATGTCTTTTTGGACCAGGACAACACAATCAGCAAACAAACCTTTACCGCCGGACTGAGCAATTGGGCCTTTACCGAGGTGGTGTCCGGCTTGCCTGAAGGAACTCAGGTTGTGGTGAACGTCGACAAGCCAGAACTGAAAGACGGCGTCACCGTTGTACTCTCCGAAGGTCAACCATGATCAACCTGTCTGGAATATGCCGACAGTTCCAGGTGGGTGAAGAACAGGTAACGGCCCTGCACGATATTGATATTACCATCTCATCAGGAGAATACGTCTCCATCATGGGACCTTCAGGCTCCGGCAAATCAACCCTGCTGAACATTATAGGCTTGCTTGACCGGCCCGACAGTGGAACCTACCATCTTGAGGGAGAAAACATGACAACGCTTGGTGATGCCCAGCAGGCAGCACTACGGCGTCATAAAATAGGTTTTGTTTTTCAATTTTTCCATCTCGTTCCACGTATGTCAGCAGCGGAGAACATAGAACTGCCCATGATGTTGGCCGGACTCGCCAGCAGTTTACGTAAAGACCGGGTTAACAGCATGCTGCAGGCCTTCGGCCTGTCCGACCGAGCCAAACATCGTCCAGACCAGCTTTCCGGCGGACAACGGCAGCGCGTTGCTATCGCCCGGGCGACAATTATGCAGCCTCATATTCTGCTTGCCGATGAACCAACCGGAAATCTTGATCGCGCTTCCGGACAGGACGTGATTAACATTATAGAATCGCTCAATCATGAGGGGTTGACTCTGGTCATGGTTACACACGATCCGGAATTGGGTAAACGCGCCAGACGACGGATACGTATGGTGGATGGTTTGATCGACTCAGATAGTTCGAGCTGAATACCGACAGGATTAACGATTTGAAGCTTATCGACATTATCCGCTACGCCCTGAAGGCTCTATCCGGCTACCCAACAAGAACGGGCTTGATGCTTCTGGCCATGGCCATCGGCGTCGGTTCGGTTGTCGTGTTGTCTGCTCTGGGCGAGGGAGCACGACGCTATGTAGTCGGCGAGTTCTCATCACTTGGAACCAATCTGCTCATCGTCCTGCCTGGACGCTCTGAAACCGTTGGCGGGCCACCTCCCCTGCTTGGCATAACACCCCGTGATCTAACCTTAGATGATGCCACTGCACTGCTGCGCTCCTCAGCCATCCGCTATGTGGCGCCTATTTCTGTTGGTGCTGCACCTGTTTCCAAAGCTGGCCGAGAACGGGAAGTAACCATCATCGGATCGACACCCCATCTCTATCATATCCGCCAAATGAATATGACCCAGGGCCGATTTCTTCCCGAGTCAGACCCGTCGCGCGCAACATCTATTTGCGTCCTCGGTTACAAAACAAAGCAAGAGCTTTTCGGCAATTCATCCCCTCTGGGAGAAACGCTCCGTATAGGCGACCGACGCTTTCGTGTGATCGGGGTCATGGCAAAAAAAGGGCAGTCGGTCGGCCTGGACATGGGCGATGTCATTGTCATCCCGGTGGCCTCTGCGCAGGCACTGTTTGACAACCCTTCACTTTTTAGGATCATGATAGAGGCTCGGGACAGAGAAGCCATCGCCCGAGCTAAGCAGTCAATTATCAGTACCATCAAAGAACGTCACGATGGTGAAGATGATATCACCGTTATCAGCCAGGATGCAGTTTTGGCAACCTTTGACCGGATTTTCGCAGTCCTGACGCTGACGGTGGCGGGGATCGCCGCCATCAGTTTGGCTGTTGCCGGTATTTTAATCATGAACGTCATGCTGATCGCTGTCTCTCAGCGCAAAGCTGAAGTAGGACTGCTCAAGGCTATCGGCACACCGAAGGGGCAAATAATCTCTTTGTTCCTGGCAGAATCGGCAATCCTTTCCCTGATCGGTGCAAACCTTGGCCTTATCCTGGCTGCACTTGCTAATGAAGTGCTGTCCAGAATTTTTCCGCAGTTACCAATTTCCGCACCAACCTGGTCGCTTGCTGCAGCGGTCGGTGTTGCCCTCGTTACCGGACTTGTTTTTGGTGTTTTACCGGCTCGGCAGGCCGCTCGGCTCGACCCGGTACTTGCGCTATCCAGACGGTGATCCGCTATGCTTTTCAGAGACATTTTCAGGATTTCTCTCAGCTCCCTGCTTGACCAGCGCCTGCGCAGCTTTTTAACCTTACTTGGCATTGCCGTCGGTATCGCGGCCGTCGTTCTGCTCACCTCTATCGGAGAAGGGGTTCATCGCTTCACCCTGGCCGAGTTTACCCAGTTCGGCACCAACTTGATCGGCATTAACCCCGGTCGTACCACCACCGCAGGCATGTCTGGAGCGCTTATCAACACGGTTCGGCCGCTGACAATCGCTGACGAAGAGGCGCTCAGGCATATTCCGGGGGTTATTGACACCGTTTCGGTAATCCAGGGAAATGCCGCGGTGGAACATGAAAAGCGGAGCCGCCGTACCAATGTACTGGGGGTTGGACCTTCCGGGTCCAGAGTCTGGCAGATTAACGTCGCCATGGGCCGATTTCTGCCCAATGATGACAGCCAGGCCGCTCGTTCCTTTGTCGTTCTAGGTAGTAAAGTGTATCACGAGCTGTTCGGCAGCAGCAGTCCACTGGGCCGACTTGTCAGGATTGGTGGTGAGCGCTTTCGGGTCATCGGAGTCATGGAGTCAAAAGGACAGATGCTCGGCTTCGACCTTGATGATGCCGTCTATATTCCAACGAATCGGGCGATGAGCCTTTTTAACCTTGAAAGCCTGATGGAAATAGATGTTCTCTATCGGGAAGGTCTGCAATCAAAGACTATCGCAGCAAAACTAAAAAAGATGTTGACTACTCGGCACGGCTACGAGGATTTCACGATTACCACCCAGGATGAAATGCTGAAGGTTCTCGGTTCAGTTTTGGACATCCTGACACTTGCCGTTGGCGGTCTAGGTGCGATCTCTCTGCTCGTGGGCGGCGTAGGAATTATCACCATTATGACCATCGCTGTTAATGAGCGTATTCCCGAGATCGGGCTGCTCAGAGCGCTTGGTGCCGACCGTCGGCAGATTCTCTTCCTATTCCTGGGTGAAGCAGTCGTTCTCGCCGGCCTGGGCGGCTTGGCTGGATTAATTGTCGGGGCCGGGGGCGCCTGGCTGCTCGGTGAATTCGTTCCAGCCTTACCGACCCATACCCCCTGGCAGTATGCACTCTATGCAGAAATTCTTGCAGCGGTCATCGGCCTGCTTGCCGGGGTGCTGCCAGCCAGCCACGCCGCCAACCTCGATCCTGTCGAAGCATTGCGGGCCGAATAATAGTCAATAAAACCTGGGGAAAACTTACAGGGACATAAGGACTTTAGTATTGAGCATCGGAGAAAGTTATAGATAGTGACGATATCGTCTTTTTCACATTAAATAATTATTCAAGACTGAGTTAAGTATTTACTGCCTCTCCTCAGTCTAAGACTTGAATATCTATTATTTCTTTTACTTGAAAAGAGACAAAAAAACCTTTTGAGCCGATGGATGAGACTGTTGATTATAGAGGCGACACAAGTGGTAATTTACATCATGATTCTCCCGACCTTCTCAACCGGTTGCTCCCCTCTTCGCCATGAGCAACGCCTGGTCCAGATCAGCGATGATATCATCCGGATGTTCCGCGCCCACACAGAGCCGCACCATATTGGGCGGGATGTTGGCCATGGCCCGCCCTTCCTCGCCCTGCTGCTGATGGGTCGAGATTGCCGGAATGGTCGCTACCGATTTTATCCTCCCCAGGTCGGTCGCCCGCCAGATACGCTGTAGGTTGTCGAAAAAGTGGTGGGTTTTCTCCACACCGCCTGCAACGCAGAAGGAAAGCAGGTGGCCGTACCTGTTCACGGGTTTCCCGTACATTTCGTCTTGCTCAGCATCCACAAGCCACAGATAGCGGCTTGCCAATTCGTGCAGGGGATGGTCCGGATGGCCGAGATACTGGACGCTTTCAACCTGTGGGTGATCTTTGAGGAAACAAGCTACTTTCATGCTATTCCGGCTCATCAGATCCATTTTCGAGCGGATGGTGCGCATGTCGTTTAAGGCCAGAACAGCCTGTATTGGATGCAGGTTCGGCCCCAGGTCCCTGTTCTGCAAAAATTTTACGTGCAGGGCGAAATCCTCTTTTAACCCCTCCACCTCCAGGTTTGAGGTAAGGTCCTTGCGGGCAATGACTGCCCCGCAAATTCCGAAGCCCGAACTCGAAAGACTCTTGGTCACCGACTGAACGACAATATCAGCGCCATGACAAATGGGGCGAAGAAGTGCCGGTGTGGCAATCGTAGAATCACAGATAAGCGGTAGGTTATGACTATGTGCCAGATCCGCCACCTTCTTGATATCAAAAAATCCCAGTTGCGGATTACTGGGCAATTCTCCGTAGAGAAACCGGGTATTATTATCTATCTTCTTCTCCCATTCATCCAAATTCTCTGCATTACTCACCCAGCGGCACTCGATGTTTCTCTCCTGCATGAAGCGGACGGCAAATTGCTGGAACGTTCCGCCGTAACACTGGGCAGTGGCTAAGAAATTAAGAGGCTGACGGCTCTTGGCCGTCTGCTGCAGAAACGGCTGAACTGCAGTCATGATCGCCGCCATCCCCGAAGAGGTGGAACAACAGGATGTTTCCCCGTCAAAACCGTATCCTTCAAGTAAGGCCAGGGTCCACTCATAGTAGTAGGTCGAAGGATTTGCGATGCGGGAATAACACCAGGTGGGAATCCGGTAGGCGAGCGCCGCCGCCATCTCATCGGAATCCCTGTAAGCCTGCGAGGCGGACATGAAAGCCGGCTCGATAATGGCCCCCTGGTAATCCTCAATCGCATCCTGTACAGAGTAGAGGCCGTGGACAGCGATGGTATCAAACCTCCATTTTTTTACCTGATTTTCAATATAGTCCGCGCGTCTTGCCAGGTAATCGTTGTTGGCATCGATATATTCCTGCATCCCGGGTGTGACGATGATGTCACTCGCTTTTGGTGCCATATCTCCCTCCCATGGTTTTTAAAAAGGTGGGGCCTTCTCTCTTGTAACACCTTTGTCAATGAGGCACGGTCAAACGCTTTATCATTGCCATAAACCTCATGACCATTACTTTAATTATAACCATCTCTGCAAACCTTTATGGTAGAATATTAGTAAGAACATCTGCATAACATAGACTACCATCACCCGGAGGATACCATGGCAACCATGAAAGCACTGGTAAAGTCGAAAAATGAGCAGGGGTTGTGGTTGGAAGACGTGGATGTACCTGTTCCTGGCAAAAACGAGGTTCTCATCAAGATACTCAGGACCGCCATCTGTGGAACCGATGTCCACATCTATAATTGGAACGAATGGGCGCAAAAAACGATTCCCGTCCCCATGGTCGTTGGCCATGAGTTTGTGGGCAGAGTGGCGAACATGGGCGAAAACGTCCACGACTTTGAAAAAGGGGATCTGGTCTCCGGCGAAGGTCATCTGGTTTGCGGCCACTGCAGGAACTGTCTTGCGGGACGGCGTCACCTCTGCTCCCGTACCAGCGGCGTGGGGGTCAACCGAAGCGGGGCCTATGCCGAATATCTCACCATCCCCGTGACCAATGTCTGGTATTGCGCCCCCAACATCCCGCTCGATGTCCTCACATGTTTTGACCCCTTGGGTAACGCCGTTCACACCGCACTCTCTTTTGACGTCCTTGGCGAAGACGTTCTCATAACCGGCGCAGGTCCAATCGGCTGCATGGCCACAGCCATCGCCAGACACGCGGGCGCCCGCCACATCGTCGTAACCGATCTAAATCCGTATCGTCTGAAACTGGCACAAAATGCAGGAGCCACACGGGTGGTGAATATAGCCGAAGGAGACCTGCAACGGGTACAGATGGAGCTTGAGATGCGTGAGGGGTTCGACGTGGGACTGGAGATGTCGGGTAGCCCCGCAGCGCTTAATACCATGCTCGACAGCATGTGTCACGGTGGAAAAATAGCCTTACTCGGCATCCTACCAGACAACAGCGCGATCAACTGGACCAAGGTGGTTTTCAACGGACTCACCCTGAAAGGTATCTATGGTCGGGAAATGTTTGAGACCTGGTACAAGATGACCGCTATGATCCAGACCGGACTCGATATCTCCGACCTTATCACTCACAGGTTCCACTATACCGAGTATGAAAAGGGGTTTGAAGTGATGCGGTCCGGTAAATCGGGCAAGGTTGTCCTAAACTGGGAAGAAAAGGAATAAGATATGACTTTGGAAAATCTCGACAAGGCACTTCAGGGGGAACTGGAACACCTAAACAAGGAAGGGAGGGCGAAACAGCCCGAACGGATAATCACCGGTTATATTCCTGCCACGGGAGTACACGGTCCCCGGTACAGACTTGCAGGTCAGGAGAAGGAGTTCATCCGCCTAAACTCCAACTCCTACCTCTCTCTCTCCAACCATCCGGCCCTGATCAAAGCGGCTGACACGGCGACGCACGCTTGCGGCGTAGGACCAGGTGCGGTACGGTTTATCGATGGTACCTATTCCTACCACATCGAGCTGGAAAAAAGGGTTGCGCAGTTTGTGGAAAAACCGGCAGCCAAGATCTTCAATTCGGCATATACTTCCAACTGTGGTCTAGCTCTTGCTATCAGCAACAAAAATACCCATTGGATCGGTGACCAACTCAACCACAACTCGATTATACGTTCCATGCGTATTGCGGGTGTACCAAGTGGTAATAAGTCGATCTTTGCCCATAACGATATGGATGATCTCCGTCGATGTTTTCGCGAAGTGGAGGCCGATATCGAACGGGTCGTAGTTGTCTTTGACGGTGTCTTCTCCATGCGTGGCGACTACGCACCCATTGCTAAAATCCAGGAGATCAGCAGGGAATTCAGCGGAAAATTTTCAGATGGTGTCATCACCGTAGTGGACGACTCCCACGGCATCGGTGCCTACGGGGAATCAGGGCGGGGTACGCCGGAATACTGCTCCGCCTGGCCCGATATTGTCATCGGCACCTTCGGCAAGGCATTTGGGGTCAACGGCGGCTTTATCGCGTCCAGTGATACCGTCATTGAGGCAGTTCGCCAGAAGGCGGACACCTACATATACACCAATCCTTTAAGCGTTGCTGATTGTGCAGCAGCAACAACAGCACTCAATATCTGTGACAGCAATGAAGGAAGAACACTGCTTGCCAATCTCAAAAAGAGGACAACCCATTTCCGAGACGGCCTCAATAAACTCGGACTGGAATCGATACCGGGGCCACACCCGGTTGTACCGCTTCTTGTTCGTGATACCAAAAAGACAAGAGAGCTGGTGAACGATCTTTTTGAAGCGGGGATCCTGGTCGTAGGACTCACTTTCCCGGTGGTTCCCAAAGGAAATGAATCTATCAGGTTCCAGATAAACGCGGCCCACACGAAAGCGGATATCGATTACGTGCTTGGAGTCCTGGCTTCATTCTCGTGAATTTGGTCAATCTGAATGGCTGGAACAAATAGGGGCAGACCACGCTTTTCTACTCTTCTCCTATTCTTCTCTATTATTAAAAAGCAGAGAGTTCCCCGGACAGCCAACTTTGCCGGAAAAGCTTCGCCCACCTCCCGACTTCCCCAGGATGCACGACGGCCTAACAATTCATTACAGGGGGGGCCTGCAGCAAGTGAAGTTTATTGCAGTCCACTGCCTGAACTTCGTCGCTATAATCACAATCATGTCTTTTACTCTCAAACCTTTCGAATATGGCTGTTTTTCTTTGTCTTCATCCAGACAGACAACCACCTGACAGCATGTTGAAATTTGCAATTTGGAGGGGTAATCTCTCAATCCTGGAACTTGGATAGGTTGAGGATTTCGCCTTTTTTGTCTGCTCCTTCAAAAAAAACCTTTTGCATCAGGTGACGTTGATATCAGAACTTTCAGTTTGCCCACGGAAGACAGGTGTAGTACTTATTCTAATTAACACTGCGACAGTCTTTACGCTGAGTTTCTTGTGGTTACTTAAGAGCCAGAGGGGTTTTAAAATGAAATTATTGCTGGACAAAATTCTTCAGGAAATAGACACATTTCTTGTGAAGTGGACGGATTATATGGAGCAGGCCGGATACCTTGAGCATACCACTGCCAAGAAAGAGGATTGCATTCTCAGTCTCCAGGGCCTTGTCGAACCAATACAGGTTCTTTTGGCTCAAAAAGCATCTTTGCAATTTCCTTCAATATTAAAAAATGATAGAGAAGTAGCTGATTTTCTGGTTCAAACAGGTAGGAGGCACCAGGCTCGGGGGATAAAGGCAGAGATGTTCTTTGGATGCTTTAAAACCTTGCTTCATGCCGTGGAGGATATAATTCTTCAGTCGGATTTACCTGGTAGTGAAAAACTCGACAATCACATCAAGTTCCGTCGGGTTGCGGATGCTATCGAAACGATAGCCATAGCAGCCTGGGATGACTCAACCCACAATACCACGTTGAGCATGCTGGCTGAAACGAACCGTAGCTTGACACTTGAGAAAAACAAGTATGAAAACATCTTTGAGGCTACCTCAGATACCGTTCTGGTTATCAGCGATAAGGGGGTAATCCTTGAGATGAATGAGATAGCCAGAGAGCATTTCGGCATCAGCGCGTTGGGTGATCTCGCATTCGGACATATTGGATATGAGGGCTATTCGGTTGCAAGGTTTCTTCAACAGTATCCATCTGGGCAAAGTCATGAGATAAAGATGAAAAATGGTACAGAAATATACGCAATGGTTATCGTGCCCCTGAAAAAGGTTTCCCTTGCATCTGCTGGATATGTCATCATTCTCAGTGACATCACCTCTATGATTGATCAGAGAATGCAGCTTGAAAAAGTTGTGCAGGAGCGAACCGAAGCACTGACGAAATCGGAACAACTATTTCGATCACTGTTTACTTCTGCCGGTGAGGGTATTTTGCTGGTAGACAACTCCTTGAAGATTGTCCAGGCCAATGAAAAAGCGGCGGACATGTTCGGTATGACCAGCCATTGGCTGGAAGGGGCAAATTGCGTGAAAATCATTCACCCCGATTCACATCGACAGCCTTCGTCAGGCTGCTTTGATAGACGAAGGTGATGTCTGGCACGGTGAAGTCAATGGGATTACCGGCAGCGGCGATGCATTTCCCGCCAGTATCACGGTCAATAAATTTCGTCTTGGTGGAGATGATTTTCTGCATCTGATTGTCCGCAATATCACTCAGCAGAAGGCGATGGAGAGATATCTACGAGAGGAAAAAACAAAAGCTGAGGAGATGAATGTCACGCTTAGAAATGTTATGAAAGCCATAGACCGGGACAAGGAGGATTTTGAGATTTCAATCGCCCAGAAGGTGACCACAAGCATCATCCCATCACTGCAGAAACTTGCAGCTGAAGATAATATTGAGGTACGGGACATGTATATGAAAATACTCCGGGACCAGTTGGCTGGCCTGACCAGGTCTTCCGGTGCTATCAGTAACGAAGATATAATAAGACTCACCAAATCTGAAGTGCATGTCTGTCAGTTGATTCAGGCCGGATCTACCTCAAAGGATATCGCCGATGCCATGGCCATCTCCATTGAAACAGTGCAGACACACCGCAAAAATATCAGGCGAAAGCTTGGCCTGAGCGGGAAAGATGTCAATCTTTTTGCCTATCTGAATAAATAAGCCGAATTTCCCGGCAAAGGTATCCTCCGTATCACCACTATATGCCCCTTCTTTTATTGGGTATGTTTTTATACCCATTAAATACCTAATAGCTCCCATTTGCACCCATTCCATACCCGTTTATACTCTTTTAAAATAATATTAAAAGGGTATTGAATATGGACAAACTATGCAACTCCTCGAAGCTTTCAGGGATTTTTTCCATTACGGCAGCAAAGAGTCGCTGAGAGAAGCCTATATCACCATTGCAGCTGTCGTGTGGCACTGCCAGCAGTTCACGAAGAGATCGACTGGGATCATGGAAGAATTTACTTTCAATAGGTTGTTTGTCGGTCCCATGGCACCGCAAGCCCCGGCTGTCGCCTCTGTATATCTTGACCCAGAAGGACTCATACAGGGAGCCGTGACCGCTGAAGTACGAGACATTTTATCAGTCCATTGGACTGAGTCTTGACGAGATCGGCAGCGAGCCGGAGGACAGCATTGCCTATGAACTTGATGCATGCAGGCATCTGCTGCTCCTTGCCAGGGACGTTCCCGAAGCAGCAGAGATGTATGCAGGTTTTATAGATGAACATATCGCATTATGGATGCCGGATTTTATCGCAAGGGCACTGGAGCACTGCACTGATTCGGTGGCAGTGATGGATGTACTGATGCTTTGTCAGAATGGGTTGAGAACGAGGCTGGCAATACTTACGCAACATAAGGAGATGGTATGAAAAAGTGAGCTGAAAAAAACCGAATAATACAGCTGTTTGTCCTTTTAGCAGACGTGGATTTCTAAAAGGTATGGTGGCGGCCGGAGTACTGGCATCGATACCTGCCGGAATTCTTCGAGCAAATGCCTGGGAGCGTATTCATTATGAGGGGAAATATGACATATTCCGTAATGCATGTCCCAGAAACTGTTATGACACATGCAGCATCAAATCCTATGTACGCAATGGTGTGCTGGAATTTATCGAAGGAGCACAGGAGTCCACCTTTACCGATGGCGCTTTGTGTGTGAAAGGATATGCCTATCCGCGCAGGGTGTACAGCCCTGACAGGATTAAGTACCCGATGAAACAGATCGGCCGGGGAACCGGTAACTGGAAGAGAATCAGCTGGGAAGAGGCGCTGACCGAAATTGCTGAAAAAATATTCGAAATAAAGAAAAAGACGGCAGCCTGCTGGGCATGGCACTGGATAAATATTCCGGTAACTTTGGCATAACCCATTACGGGGTTGAGGGAATGATGAGTTCTCTCGGTTATACCAGCCGGTTTGTCGGCACACCATGCTGGCCTGCGGGCATCGATGCCCAGAATTTTGATATGGGCAACATGTGGTGCAACGACCCGGAGGATTTTGTCAAAGCGAAATACATTATTATCTGGGGCGGTAATCCTGCCTGGAACTCCGTACACACCATGAAATTTATCTATGAGGCCCAGGAAAGAGGTGCAAAGCTTGTCGTCATCGACCCGCTTCTGACCCAGACTGCAGCAAAGGCAGATCTCTATGTGCGGGTCAAGACCTCACAGGACGGAGTTCTGGCCCTTGGAATGGCTCGCCATATTGTGGACAAAAACTCGTACAATACCGAATTTGTTGAGAAATACAGTAAGGGATTTGAGGATTTTGTCGAGCTATCTCAAGAAAACGTCACTGTGGAATGGGCTGCCGAGCAGAGTGGTGTACCGGCAGAATTGATCCGCCAGATGGCTGAAGAGTACGCGAAGGCTGAACCAGCTACAATCTGGGCAGGATATGGGCTGCAGAGGCATATCAATGGTGGTGCCAATGTGCGGGCCATTGATGCCCTGGCAGCCATGACCGGCAATATCAGTAAAGAAGGTGGTGGGGTCAGATACGGCCATCTCCAGACCTGGGGCTTTAATTATAATGCCATGGTCCAGAAACAGCCTGAGGGTTCGGTTGGTTATTTGGGCAAAGACAAGATCAAAAGTGAATTCACGGCAGAACAGGAAGGTGATGCACAGTATTCCGACAGAACATCAATATCAATAAACTTGCCGAGTCGATTCTGACCACTGACGAGCCACCTATTCGGCTGTTATGGGTTGCCTGTAAAAATCCTTTTGCCCAGGATTTCGACCGGCCGAAACTGCAAAAGGCCTTTGATAAGCTCGAGATGGTCGTTGTTGTGGACCAGTTTTTTAATGAGACGGTACAAAATGCCGATATTGTGCTGCCATCAACAACCCTGTTTGAGGAATATACGGTAAACGTCTCCTATTGGCATTATTGGCTGAGTATCAATGAAAAGGCTATTCCTGAACAGTATGAGGCCAAAAGTGATTTACAGATTGGAGCCATGCTCTCCAAAAGATGAATGAACTTGAATCCGGCTCCTGTACCTTTCCACAGATCATGGACACCAAGGTGTGGATGGAAAAAGAGTTTAACGACAGAATTCATAAATTATTTGGGATCAAGAGCTGGCAGGATTTAAGAAACGGGCCGAAAAAGGCCAAGCTTGCATCCAGTGCTTCGTGGCATGACAAAAAATTTGGCACACCTTCAGGTAAATACGAATTCAGCTCAGATCTTGCAACAGAATACGGCCATACCAAACTGCCGGAATACAAGGCAGGAGAAAGGCATACGACAAGTTCAGGGTGCTTACCCCGCACACCCAGTTTGGCCTGCATTCGCAGTTTGTGAATATTGATTATATGGAAGATTTCAATAAAGAACCGTTTGTCTATATCAACCCGGCTGCGGCCAAAGCAAAAAACATTGCTGAAGGCGATATGGTGAAGGTCTTTAACAAAATCGGCAATGTCACCGTTAAAGGCTAAACTTACCGATAATGTGGCTGAGGATGTGATCTTGATGTACGAGGCATGGTTTAGGAAGGCAAACTTACAACGTCCAGAATCTGGTCGATGATGAATCCTCCGATATGGGAAGTTTTAAGACAGGGGCTCCGGGCGTAGCCATTCATGATCAGTTTGCAGATATAGCAAGGCATAGGGAGATGATGATGAAAAAACAACTGGCCTTTATGGTCAATTCCAAAAAATGTATTGGCTGCTACTCGTGTGCGCAGGCGTGCAAAAATCAGTACCACCAGGAGCCGGGTGTGGTATGGCGGGACCTGACGCCTCTTTCAGACGAACATTATCCACACAGTGAAAGAGCATTTTACTCTCTTGCATGCAATCATTGTGCCGAACCTGTCTGTGTAGAGGTGTGTCCCGTTCAGGCACATGTGAAGAGGGAGAAAGATGGTATCGTCGTGCATACTGCCGAGAAATGTATTTACTGTCATGCCTGTATCGATGAATGTCCCTATGGAGCGGCCAAAGATAATAAGGTTCTTGAAAGAGCGGAGAAATGCAGCATGTGTGTGGAACGTGTCGATGCCGGACTCAAGCCCGCATGTGTACTGGGTTGCCCCACAAAAGCTCTTACCATTGTTGATCTGGCAAAGCTGGATAATCCCAAGGCAGAACAATATCCACCGGGATTTGAAAGCATGAGGAGCTCAACCCCTCCACCAGGTTCATCAGGCCGATGACACCAAAGCTGGCGCTGGCAAGCAAGGACTCTTAACAGGTCTGCCCGGGCTGAACAGCCCGGGCAGAAACAATCTTGAAAAAATACATTGTTCCAACTTTTCTGTTGCTGATGGCTCTACCGGCATCAGGTGCAGAGTATATCTATACTGCCCTAAAAGGTGAGTGGCTTTTTATCCCGGTTTCAGTACCTCAGGCTAAAATCGGTGGTGGTGATTTTTACAATCTACAGGTTGAAATTGATCCAAAAAACGATAGTACAGAATACACCCAGGCTACCGGTGGGGTCAGGTTCAAGTCAAAAAGTATAGGAACGTATAGCGTGTTGCTGGGCGTTAACCATGTAACAAAATCAAGCTGCGCTGGGGTAGAGGTCGATCAATTTTCAGATGATAAAATCAAGGTATATGTGATTGAGTGATATGAAATAGTTTCGACTTGATCTCATTATTATCTGTACTCGGGAGCTGATGGTGTGGAGATATCCCCTGTCAATCCCTGGTTTGGAGACTTCACCCCAGATTCAGTTCTCTCTGACCAGGTAACATTAAAAACTGGCCATTGACCTTAACATTGCAGGATCAAGGTAAGTAGTTTTGCCTTTCCCTTCAGTTTGAGCTGTTTTCTTTGCAGCTCCGAACTGGTTGAAGTCATCGAAGATAATTGAGAATTGAGGCTGCCAGTTCCTATCCTAGTAGAATCAAGGCACGCATCCAACTTGGGCACCTGCTAAATAACCCCGAATCTTTAAACACTCCAGGTGTTCCCCAAGTGTTTTCCAAATAGTAAAAGCCCTCTATCACTTTTTGCAATAGAAGGCTTCATTATATTCCAACGATCCGTGGTTTCGTGTCCTCAATGGTAAGCGAGGTGGGATTCGAACCCACGACCTTCGGCTTCGAAACAGCACAGAATATCTATCCAATGATATCAAAATTATAGTAAGAAATCTAAATGAGTGGGTGCTGATTAAAGTGTTTACAATGTGTAGAATGAGATCTTTCCTGTTCCCCTCTGATTTCTTGACAGGAAATTGTCCGTTGTAGACTAACCGGTAAATTTATAGGAAACAACTCAAGCTAAAAGGAAACGCAGGATTGTTGGCCTTAGAGTTGGCAATGCTGCGTTCAAAAATCAGCCACAGCTGGAACATATCAGGGATAAACTCCAATTTATTTAACGAATCCAAGAACAAGGACAGCCTATAGTTACCTCTGGTTTCAAAATGTGTTACTCAAGATAAGGGTCCAATATCACAGGAAATCGTTACATGCTGATCACTTTGTCGGCCAATTGCATAGACGTAACAATATCCACCATGTTTGTGGTCTCTCCAACCTTCTTTTTTCCCGACAGATTGAAGTGATTCAGACATGTCCCACAGACAAGTATTTTTAAACCAGTGGATTCATAAATTTTCAAATCTTCAAGAACCTCAGACCCCTCAATGGTAAGTTTAACCCCATTATTTACAAATACAAGCCGCCACAGATCATCGCCAATTTCTTTCAGGGTGCGAATAAAATTAATCATCAGTTTCAATCCCAGTTCGTCATCCCCAAAGCCAAGTCGATCTGTACCACAAAGCACCAAGATCTTTTCTTCAGCATCACGAAAAGTTTCTTTGCTTAATAAAGCCTTGTTCTGAGATGAATCCATCGAGCATGTAGAACTGCGTCCAACATTTTCTTTCATTTTTCTATCCATTTATTTAATAATAGAACTATTCCCTTTCCATTTTTTTCTGCTTTTTCAAGCCCCGGACTAATCCTGAAAAAACAAATCGCAAGTCCTCGTCCGTAAAGAAGTTTATCGAATCATCATCCGTGTTTTTACATTCACGCGCACTCTCTTTAGAGCTTTTCTCTGTTTGATTCGTATCGGGTATAGGGATGTTTATTCCGGAACCAACAGCAAAGTTTTTAACACGACTGTTGTTCTCCAACCAATGCTGGCAGCTATCATGCGTTCCTAAAAATGGAATAAAGAGCGTATCACCACGCTGCACGGTAACGAGCCTATAACCGCACCCTAAATCATATTTGCGACAAGTCTTTATCCGTTTCTCCCCGTATTTGGTAGTCGTGCCAATTACATCGCCTGAATGCTGAGTAGTTCCAGAAGCAAGGCTGTCAATGACCTTCTTTGCCTTGTCGGCCAGATTTATTCCTGTTTTACCGGTTTTTCTGAGCGCTTTAATCCTGGCCTCAACTTTTTTACTGACGAATATAGATTTCATTCTAAATCAAACCTTCATTTAACGATCTAAGCATGAATGTTTCGTCTACCACACATATATTCTATGCGTCAAATAGGTATTCCAGATAGGCAGGAACGATTTTATCGAAAGCTCCTATATGGGTTTACGTATCTTGTTTCCACCAGTCACAGAAAGATGCTTTGCGGAGTTAACAATTTGTCGTTTTCGCAAATGATATGGAGAAGTAAATTTCAGCTTTGGAATTTAAGAGGTGTTCTTAAGCAAGCTTTGAACCAATGGGGATGTTAGAGATCATACCTTGTTCCTGTGCATCGCCGATTTCAGACTTTTTCCTGGGGGAGAGGCTAAGCCGAGAAAGATGGCTGTGTGGTACTGAAAAAAAAGGCCGAATCCCTTACAAAACTGATGGTTTCAGTTTCGCGGAATCCGGCCTGGTCGTTTTTTTACCTGGTTTTTGGTCTAGAATGTAAAACGCAGGCCTGCGCCGAAACGACCGTAGAGGTCAAAATCACTGATCTCATCCACTGCGGAGCGTGCCTCTATAAAACCGGAGAGCTTAAATTTCTCTGGTTTTTCATAGATCTGATAGCCAAGTTCCACAATCAGGTCGAGGTCATTGTCTTCGGTATCGAGGTCGCTATCGCCCCCGGTGAGCCAGGCACCAATACCACCCGCTATGAACAGTTTGTCCCATCTATAGTTAAGCAGCAGGTCAGCGAGAAAGGCAGTTTTTCCGTCGACCCCTTCTATTTTAGGAGCCACACCAAGCATGCCGATCATCGACAGGTTTTTGTTGAAAGGGTATTCGATACCACCCCGTATGAATAGATATTGTGCAGGATCAGCCTGGTAAAGGTAGCCTGCATCAAGGAGCCATCCGAAAGGCATAGCTGCGACTGCTGGAACCACTGGTTCCACTTCAGGCTCCGGTTTCGGTTCCGGCTTTGCCACTGGAGGCGGAGGAGGCGGTGCCACCGGAACGGAGTCGATATTCTTGAGCGCAATGTTTCCGCATATTAGTGGCACAACAAAGGTATACCGGTCACCATCATGGTCTATAAAAAATTCATAACCGGTAAAGGGCGTATTGGATTCCCAGAGAACGGTCTTGTCAACGCGCACCGGACCCTTCCCATTTCTTCTATAGAACATCCACTGCAATTTCTGCCCCTTATAATAGTCAACCTCATTGATCTGCGCATCACCGACCTGGGCCATGAATGAGTTGAAAACGGGTCGAATTCCGGCAATCTCAAAGCCCTTTTCGATGTCTGTTTGCTGGGTCCTGACCATGTCTTGAAATTCTGTCACAGAGGTCAACGGTGGTTTGTAAAATGGATGGTTGCCAAGCGTGGTCATTGCCTGGGCCGAAAAGGCAGTGAAGGAACTCAACAGCACCGTCAGTAGTGAATATATTAGTAATCGATTTTTCATTGTTCTCTCTCCTGTACACCCCTGTGTTGAATTCACCGAGCCGGCTTATCAAACCGGCAAAGAAAACCAAGCAATTGAAAAAACCAGACTCAGTTCAAATATTTGTACTTTTTTGTCGTTAAAAAGAGACAAAAGCATGTATTGTCAAATAAATATATAGCATGTTCAAATTTTTAAACTTTCTAACTGACTCATAAATATTTGCTCCGGCTTTGTCAAATGAAATAATCACTCAGGTGTTCTCTCGGTGTATCCCAAATAGCAAAAGCCCCCTGAGATTTCTCCATCAGAGGGCTTTTCAGTACTCCAGCTAACCTAAAGATTACTTTCAGAAATGGTGGGCGAGGCGGGATTCGAACCCGCGACCTTCGGCTTCGGAGGCCGACACTCTATCCAGCTGAGCTACCCGCCCATGTGAGAAATTAGAGTCTTGATTTACCACCATATGATAGATGGTGTCAATTGGTATTACTTTACGGCTTCTCCCCGCCCTACCGATCCACTAGAAAAGACTTCGATCAACGGATCGTTGGAATATGATTTAGCCCTTTGATGGAGAAATCTGGTAGGAGCTTTATTTTGGGTGAAAGACTTGGGGAACACCCGAAAAGAAAAGTTCATTTAGCCGGATCTACACCAAAGAAGGGGGACGAGTTCATACCCCAGTCACTTAGCTTGATCAAATTTCCATCTTTTTACCCGCACATAACCCTTACTCACAAGCGATAATATCGAAACATTCGAGCGATAGGGTTTAACCAAGTCAACAGATCTTTCGAGATGTTTTGCATTTATAAGAGAAGTGGGTGATATAGGAGATTACAAAACAAGTAGCAAAAGCCTCTGAACCGCTTTCCACAATTGACTTAAGGGCACAAGGATTGTTGTGAGCAGCAAAGAACCAATAACTCTAGTAAAGATAAGATAGTCAAACATCTATTACGTGAATTATGTTTTAATCGGTAGAGAATAATTATTTTGAGGACACCATAAATTCATTTGGAGATATAATGACCGATACCTTTACTCGGCAAAAGAGGAGCGCAGTTCAATAGTGAAATTAAGAAAATCTGAGAAAAATTTTATTGAGGTAAGGTTAATTTCAGATTTTCTTGAAAAAATACGATTTAGGTCGATCGCGTTATTTAGAGATTGGATATCAGAGATATAGGAAACATTTAAAGACCTACCATTTCTTGAATATTGGGATGTTTTTACTGGCAATGTCAACTAGTCAGCCCGACATTAATCGAACATGGCGACACCAGGATTAAGAATTATCGTTTTATATAAGAATTTTTGATATTGTTACTGATTAACAACAATATTTTGTCACTGTGACAATTGCGTCTTCTTCCCTCTCACGAATAACCTTACTTCTCTTGGTCAGAGTTGAGTTTTCTTTGGTTTATATTCCCGATTTTATCAACAAGGAACATAAATATCGCAACAAGAACTGAGACTAAAATAGGGGCATCCCAATTTCCCACGACAACCATCTCGGTGATCCAATCAATTATACCGCCCATTGCAATTTACCAATTATAGTTTTTGAAATCAATTAGTTGAAGGCATTGCTCTTCTGCCAAGCAATCTTATATCAACACCATTTGATGAAATCAACAATAGGCAGAACTACCTAGAAACGATCCGTATTTTCACCTAATATTTGTGCTAAAGTCGTTTGAGATTAATACCTTTGGTTAACCAACGGATTGATTTTAAATTTTCATTAGAAATATATTTGTTGATCTTGATAAAGTTGAACTGATAAAACCTTGATCTCATCAGGTTGTCTTGGTTCTGAAAATGGAAAGCAAAGTAGCCTCATGGAAGAGCGACAGTGAAGAACTCGGCAATTCCACAGCTGTGGCAGCGATTCGCTCTGCCGGTTCAATCAAGCGCATTATTCCCTACATCCCTAAATTAAAAGGTACAGGAACTCATTCTCTACACATTGCAATAGGAAGGGCCAAGGGAGTGACCCTTCCTATAATAACTAGAAAAAAGAGGTTGATATGGCAGTATCTGTCCAATTTTCTAGTTTGCAAAAACTGAATCAGTCTTGATAGGTGGTCCAGTTTTACCAAATAATAAGTGTGGTAATTTAACTACCGCCCAACAACACAGAATCATTAACGGAAGTACAATTTGAAATGCAAGAGGGAACAACCAGATAAACAAGAAGTAGTTATTATTCCACATGATGATACTCCAAATATTAATGGTTAAGCCTCATTCAAGTGTAAAGAACTTTCCCAATGCTAAGGATGAATATGATAATTATGTAAATAATCAGATTGACCTTACAAATATTTTTAGGCTCTATTTTTTATGACATTGCCATTCAGAAATGATGTGTGAATAAGTTCTGAAATCGAATCTCATCGAAATGCGCTTTAACCAATTTGAAGACATACGCTTTAACCAACTAATACAGAAAATGGGATTATCCCCTACAGACTCAGTCTCATAACTTTCCCGGCAAATTGAGCGCAGCTCTGTTTTCATTTGTGAATCATTTATATCGCAATTTCTCGTTAAGTTTATGATTCTAGCCAATGTGTCAGGATTATTTTCATTAAAGTGAAAATAATTATTGTCATAGTCACGTGCGTCAGGATAACCATCGTCTAGGAAAATATATGCCATTGAGTTTCCTCCATTTTAAATTAGAGGAAACCTTTACAATGCCTAAATGAGTGTAGTGTTAGAAGTGTGCTAGTTTCATGGTAGGATTCTACTTAGATTATCTTTTCGGGAATTTTTGCAGTCCGGTTATCATTTAAAGAGGAAGAAAGACTGAATGAATTATAACGCAAATCCTAACACATAAACAGCACGTATTAGTTGTGTGTGGATTTGAATATTCTTCCTGTCGTGTCGAGATAAATCCACAACATTGGGGATCTCATTCGCGATAGAAATTGGTTAGTGCAAACTAGTGGGTAAGTATTGATAGAGAAAATAAAAACTGTCAGGAGATTGTGACTCAATCCGAAATTCAGTAAGGGAGAAGATGTCCTTTGCCAGTCTCAACCAATTAAGAAAATCAATAAATTTAGGTTCTTCCTGTGAGGGTACCGATTGATAGGGATCGGATGATTTCTCCGCTGTGACCTTTGAGATAGGAAGAACCTATGATATTTAGAAACAGAAACTTTTTAGAATTGCCATAGAATACCTCTGGAGTTCCATCGACATATCTTTAGCTATAGTTTCAGATTAAAAGTATATTGAATCTTTAGATGGTGCCGATCCTTTTTTGCTGTGCATCCGTCAATGTAAGCAATTGATTTTTTCATTTGAGAACTTTCTTCTGGGGAGGTGATGCCAAGTAGTGGATTCTTAATAGCTGAAAATTCAACTGATAATCCGTCTAAAACAGAGGTGAAACCATGTTAAAAAAATCTGGCAAAGCAATTACCCTCTTTATTACTCTTCTCGCAATCAGCCTGCTTCCATCAACATTATTGGCGGAGACAGGACCCAAAGTAACCAGTCTTGGATTGGACAAGCCGAAACAGCTTCTTTTTGTCGGCAATAGCTATTTGTATTATGGGGATAGTCTTCATAACCATGTTGTAAGAATGGCACGTGCTGCTGACAAAGAAGGAAAATATAGCTATAAATCTGCTACCATATCGGGCGCCTACCTATGGCATCATAATATCGAGAGTTATCTAAAAGAAGGCGCTCTCGGTCTAAGGAACCGTTTGATGTAGTCATTCTGCAAGGACATTCAACTGCACACACTACCCCCGAAAAACATCAGAGCTTTGTAGATAAAGCAAAGGAATTTAACGAATCTATCACAGCTACAGGTGCCAAAACTGCTCTCTTCATGACTTGGGCATATACTGATAAGCACAAAAGCTACAAGCCTGAGATGCTGGACATGAATCGAGAGGGATATTTGGATGCCGGAAATCAAATAGATGCATTGGTTATTCCTGTGGGACTGGCTTTTGATGCAGCTTATAAGAAAAAACCCGGAATTGAGTTGCAGAAGCATTATGACGGAAGTCATCCTGACCTCATAGGAACTTACCTTGCGGCATGTACCGTCTACGCAGCAATTTACGAAGCATCACCGGTTGGAAATCCCTATACGTATTTCGACGCAATTGATTCTGAGATGGCAGAGTTTCTTCAAACCGTTGCTTGGGATACAGTAAAAGAATTTTATGGTTGGTAGTCCTCCTGCTATCCAAGGCCCCTAATTGATGAATTTAGGTGGGGTTCTTTATTCTTGAATATTGTGTTTCAAATTAGAGGACTCCATTTTCGCTTGCCACATTTACCTTTTAGGTAATAGCAAATACTAGTTCCCATTCAGCGGGAGCTTCCTAACTCGCCGATCTAAATATACAGGAACCACCTAAAGCTGAAGGGAAATGCAGGATTTTAGATCTTCGAAATGGCAATATTAAATACGGTCAAGATTAGTGGCGATTTTCAATGCTGTTTTCAATCCTCCAACATGGGACGCTATGATATGGTAGATCATTTGATGTTCTGGTATTTACCTTTATATCAAACAACTGAGAAATTTATCAGTTGTTGTCAAATGTCAAAATTAACCAAGTTTTGATAATATAGTCTCCAGGTTACGAATATAGCAGGCAATTAATTATCGTGCACAGAAAAACAAGAGGGCCGCCTGTATTATACCTCAAAGCATACCGACTCAGGGAGAATAGCTCTATTCATTCAGTTAGATTCTCGAAAAGCAATGCAACGGCTTCGGCACCAGGATCATTATAACCGCTTAATCGGTCTTCGGAAATGTAACTAGCACGACCAGCCTTGGCTTTGACAATATCGGCAGTGAGATCGGCACCTGCACGAGCCGCTTTCGCAGCAGGAGCATAGCCTTCAGGAAGTGCTTTAAGTGCTGGCTCAAGTGCGTCTATCATGGTTCTGTGGCCAAGGCGTGCGCCTCCCACCTCTTGCACCCTTGCCAAACCAGCTTCCAGAGCTTGAACATGTGGCTGGCCACTGGATAAGGCATCACCAACAGCGGAGAAAAAAATCGCAAGCAAAACTCCAGATGAGCCTCCCATGGTTTGACTCAGTTCAAGACCAATGGCACGATATAGTTGCGTCAGGTCAGCTTGTGGCAGTCGGGGGATCGCGTCTTTTAGCGCTCGTGATGCTCCTGCCAGAGTCGAACCAGTGTCACCATCACCAGATTGTGCATCTAAAGCATTAAGAGTGGACTCAGCCTCAATTAAAACATTGCAACAATGTTCGATGAACGAGGCTGTGGCTCGATCTTGTGAGGGAATTGGCTTAATTGGAGTAAGCCCGTCGGGAATAGGGTGAACAATCGGAGTTCCAATGATTCGACATCCAGGCCACGCAGCAATATCTACAGGGACTTGCAGTAGCGCAAGATCATCGTTATTAACCGGCATCAGCGACACTGAAAAGCCACGCATATCAAGTGATGTCATCATGGGCGCCGGGCCGATCAGATAGTGGATATCTTTAATGATGTCGGATTGAGTCAATTCTTCGGCGAGAAGAGCCATTTCAAGCGGCGTCGTTCCGCCAAGGTTATTGAGCATTGCGACAAAAGGTCCTTGTCCTGCGTGGGGCTTTAACCTTTCCATTACTAGAGAAAACGCATTACGTGCACTGATGAAATCTACCAGTTCCACTCCCGATTCGCCGTGAATTCCCAGGCCCAATTCTGCTTTACCGGCCTCAATCCGATTTTCCTTGGGAGATCCAGGCACGGTACAGGTATCCAGGGACATGCCAATGCTGCAAACATCGTCAATCACCCGCTTTGCTGCAGCGCAAACCTTGTCCAGATCAGCCCCAGCTTCGGCCAATGCGCCAGCAATCTTGTGTACAAAGAGGGTTCCGGCAACACCACGCGCCTGCGGAAGGTCCGGCAGTGCAATATCATCGTCCACAACTACCATCGCAACCTTTATGCCATAAGCCCGTGCTCTTTCCGCAGCAAGGCCGAAATTCAGCCGGTCGCCAGTATAGTTTTTCACTATCAATAAACAGCCAGCCGGACCGGAAACTGCCAGTATTCCAGCAAGTACAGCATCAACAGAAGGTGATGCAAAAACGTCCCCGCATACTGCTGCAGTCAACATTCCCTTGCCAACATATCCTGCATGGGCAGGCTCGTGTCCGGAACCTCCACCAGATACCAGAGCTACTTTAGATTTGTCCCAGTCATTTCGGACTACTACCTTAATGTGGGGAAAACCATCCAACCGTGCTAGCTTTCCGTTGGCTGTGCGAAGATTGCCTTCGATAGCTTCCGTTACGAGAGTTTCCTTTGTATTAATAAACTGTGTAATGTTCATAATAGGTCTCCTAACTTTTTATACGCGTACCATTAGCGTCAAAATATAGCGGGGATTGCGGGCTAACTTTCAGGGTATCACCAGGTTGAATCTTCGTATGAACCTCGGCCAGGGTGATCAGGTCAAAGGCATTGTTCTTAAGGTGCAACCGGGTTTGATCACCTAGGCGCTCTACTCTCACTACTTTCACTTCATGGCCTTCACCAATGCGGATATGTTCGGGCCGTAAGCCAATACTTGCAGCCCCTGCAGGTGCATCAGGAAATATATCGGCAGGCAGGATATTAATTTTCGGGGAACCTAACCTGCTGGCCGTGTAAACGCTAACAGGATTTTCGTAAATCTTGCGCGGGGTAGCAAATTGCACCAACTTACCATGGTCAAGCACCCCAACATGAGTTGCCATTGTCATTGCCTCAGTTTGATCGTGGGTGACATAAAGCAAGGTAGCTCCAAGGCTAGCCTGTATCCTTTTCAGCTCAATGCGCAAATCAGAGCGTAATTTGGCATCCAGTGAACTAAGAGGCTCGTCCATGAGAAAAACTTTTGGATTGCGTACCAGGGCACGTCCGATCGAAACACGCTGCATTTCTCCACCTGACAACTCAGTTGCCCGGTTATCAAGTTTGTGAGAAATCTGAAGAATTTCAGATATTTTACCTACCTTATTGACAATTTCATCAGCTGGAGTTCGCAATATCGGCGATTTCAATGGAAAGGCTAGGTTTTCCCTCACTGATAAATGCGGATACAGTGAATATTGTTGAAAGACCATAGCAACATTGCGCTGTGCCGGTGTAAGGTTAACGGCATCGACGCCATCTATCAAAACTGTGCCGCTATCCGGGCTATCGAGCCCTGAAACTATCCGTAAAGTTGTTGTCTTGCCAGCACCTGTCGGTCCTAAAAGTACGACGAATGAGCCGTCCGGTACAGTCATGGAAACATCAGAAAGAGCGACCTGAGAACCATAAGATTTAAAGATGTTTTTCAGTGTCACTTCAGCCATCGCCTAGTACTCCTTTGTTTCCTTCTGATATCAATGCGGTCCCGGATTTTTTATCAAAAAGGGTGATAGCCTTTGGATTAAACGCAAGCCCGACATTTTCCCCATCTGATACGGGTTCACTGGAGGGAAGGCGAGCCTTTAAGGTGCCATTCGGAGTTTGGAGTGTCACGATCTGGGTCGTACCCAGGTATTCTGTTGCGATGATGTCACCTCGGTAATGGCTATTCTCGTCAAAAGAAATATGTTCGGGCCGCACACCAAAAGCGATCTCATCATCGCAGCTTTGCAGCAACGTCGGTATCTTTATAATTTGTTCACCAATAACAATGGTCGAATCTCCGGTATTGACGGATTTCTTAATATCTAGGAAATTCATCGATGGTGACCCAATGAAATCGGCAACAAATATTGTTGCTGGCCAGTCATAGATATCCTGCGGTACTCCGAATTGTTCGACGCTTCCATGATTCATTACTACTATCTTGTCCCCCATCTGCATCGCTTCAAGCTGGTCATGAGTAACATAAACCGTAGTTGCTCCCATACGTTCATGCAGCGCACGTAGTTCCATAGCCATGTGCTCACGAAACTCGGCATCAAGTGCCCCCAATGGTTCGTCCATCATGAAGGCTTTCGGCTCTCGTACTATGGCGCGGCCAAGAGCAATACGCTGTCGATCCCCACCCGACAGTCCGCTCACGGATTTGTTGAGGATATCTTCAATTTCAAGGAGCCGGGCAACTTCAGCAACTTTGGCCTTTATCTGCGTTTTGTGCATTCCCTGGCTTTTTAGAGGATAACTGATGTTTTGACGTACATTCAAGTGGGGGTAAAGCGCATACATCTGAAAGACGAATGCAAGATCCCTTTCACTGGCGCGTTTTTGACTTACATCTTCGCCATCGATGTAAATTTCGCCAGAGGTTGGCAGTTCCAACCCGGCGATCATTCGCAAAGTGGTAGTTTTACCACACCCAGATGGGCCAAGGAGCATGAAAAAATCACCGTCCTCAATGGTGAAGCTCGAAGACTGTACAGCGGTAAAGTCTCCAAAATCTTTGCGCAGGTTTTTGATTATAATTTGAGCCATGTTTTTCTATTCCGGAAAGTGGCTGACAATGATAAACATCACTGTGCCAATAAGGGTGACAATGAACGAATAGGTGAAAGCCACCATCCAGAATGGCTGCATCAACATAAAAACGCCCAGTGCAATGAGGGTTGAGGCTACCATCTCCCAGGCACCGCGTCGGAATCGCAATATATCAATCATAAAAGTACTCATTTACGCACTGCTCCGAAAGTGATCCCACGCAATAGGTGTTTGCGCAGTAAGATTGTGAAAACCATAACTGGAATTAAAAAGATTGTAGCTCCGGCAGCCACAGCCGGCCAATCCTGACCTCCAACACCGATAATGGTCGGGATGAAAGGCGGTGCAGTTTGTGCAGTACCCGAAGTGAGTAAAACCGCAAAGGCATATTCGTTCCAGGCAAAAATCAGACAGAAAATGGCCGTAGAGGCAATTCCGGTTGCAGCCTGAGGAAGCACAACTTTGTAAAAGGCCTGAAAACGAGTATAGCCATCGATCAACGCTGCCTCCTCATACTCGAGTGGTATTTCATCGATAAACCCTTTCAGGAGCCACACTGATAGAGACAGGTTTACTGCTGTGTAGAGTAATATCATACCAAGATGGGTATCACTGAGCCCCAGTTGGCGATACATCAAAAAAATCGGGATAGCCACTGCAATAGGGGGCATCATGCGGGTCGACAATATGAAGAACAGCAAATCCTCTTTGATCGGTACTTTAAATCTAGAAAAGGCATAAGCAGCAAGGGTGCCGAGAAAGACCGATAAAAATGTTGACCCAAAACCTATGATAATCGAGTTCAGAAAACGTTGACCATAACGCGAAGGTCCGGCTATCATCATATCCTTGTCGCGCACAATTTTCTCATACCATTTTTCTGGTGGCGCAAGTGTTTCCACCATATCCGGTGTGATACGGGTTTGAGTGGTAAAAAGATTAACATAACCTTCCAATGAAGGCTGAAATATCACCTTGGGCGGGTAAGCAATGGAATCAGCAGGAGACTTGAACCCCGTTGCGATAACCCACAATAGCGGCATCAAGGTAATTAAGGCATAGGATACGACAAGCAAACCGGCGATCCATTTCTGCCGTTTTGACGGTTTGGTTACAGAAAATCCGCTCATCTGTCTTTTACCTTGTTCAGAGCTTTGACATAAATCGAAGCAAGGCCAAAGACTGTGACAAAAAGGATCACCGCATAGGCCGAGGCATAACCTGTTCGCCACTTCTCGAATGCTTCACGCTTTAGATCAATTGAGGTCAGGGTTGTTAGTGAACCTGGCCCTCCACCAGTTAATTGCACTACAAGATCGAACATTTTAAAATTCTCGATACCACGGAACAACACAGCAAGCATGAGAAATGGAAGAACCATTGGAACGGTAAGCGTCCAAAATTGCCGCCATTTACTGGCGCGGTCAATTTCGGCAGCTTCGTAGATTGAATCAGGTATTGACCGTAGCCCAGCCAGACAAATCAACATAACAAAGGGAGTCCACATCCAGGTGTCAACAATCACAATTGCCCATGGTGCCAAATGAATCGAGCCGATCATCGTGAAAGCCGAGGGGTCAACTCCCGTAAAGAACCCAACTACATAGTTGAACAAACCAATTTGTGGTTGATAAAGGAAAGTCCAGAAGTTTCCAACCACGGCGGGAGAAAGCATCATGGGAAGAACGATAACGGTGGTCCACAGATCATTTCCCTTGAATTTCTTGTTGATGAGATAAGCCAGTGTAAAGCCAATCAAAACCTGAAAAAAAATTGTCCAGAACAGGAAATGAGCCGTCGCCTGCATCGTTTGCCAGATATCAGGGTCAGACAAGATACGCTCATAATTACGAAGCCCGATGAATTTTGTTACGGCGTTGACTCGATTAACCCGGAAATTGGTAAAACTTAATCGGATCGTCCAAATTAAAGGAAAAATGTTGATTGCCAGCAGTAATAAAATACTAGGGGCTACAAATATCCAGGCGATCGTGCGATCAGACAGGCCACGGATCCGTCTGGCTACACCTGGGGGAGTCGCCTGGGCGATGCTCTCAATTGTTTTACCTGCCATTTTTTATCTTAGCGTTAGAAATTGCTGGTTGAGTTGAAAAGATTCCATGTTTCAGGCATAGTCTAAACAGAGATACCCCGCCCGATCAAGGGCGGGGTAGATAGAAAAGCTTATAATTTGCCTTCGTCCTCGAATACTTCAATCCAGTCCTTGACAAGACCGTCAAGTGCTTCTTGGGCAGTTCCCTGACCGGCGATAACATAATTATGGACTCGGGCCTGCATTGCGAGCAGCAAAGATGCATAAGATGGCTCAGCCCAAAAGTCTTTTACGATCGACATGGATTTCAAGAATGCTTTGTTGAACGGTTTTTTGTTAGGATACTCTGGATCCTCAAGCACGAAACGCATGGCTGAAGCGCCGCCCATTTCGGTCCAGCGAGCCTGAATTTCAGGTTGAGCGAACCACTTGATATAATTAAGTGCCTGATCTCTATTTGGTGAGGTGGCCACAACAGAAATACCCTGTCCGCCAAGCTGGGCATATTGACCGCCTGGTCCTGGAGGGTTTGCAAAATAGCCTGAGCGATCACCGCCCACCTCTGGATGAGCATCTACACCGGGCCAGATGAAGGCAAAGTTCATTTGCATGGCAACCTGACCAGATTTATACGCATCGATGCACTCAGACATGTACCAGTCTGAAGAACCTGGAGGGGTACCTGTCTCGTAAAGTTCTTTATAATACTCAAGTGCCTTCACTGCACCAGGTGAGTTGACAAAGCCTTCAATATCATAGGGTTTTTCTGGATTTTGATATTTGAAACCGTAGTTATATAAGGCATTGGTTATTCCCATGGTGATGCCTTCTGAACCACGTTCCGTGTAGATTGAAGCTCCATAAACTGTCTTGCCGTCTATGTCACGGCCCTGGAAAAATTGGGCAATATCTTTAAGCTGTTCAAGATCGGCAGGTGCATCCAGTTTATAGCCGTACTTGTCCATAAATTCTTTTTGCAGTTCCGGCCGATTAAACCAGTCTTTGCGATAAGTCCAGCCAACGACATCTGCATAAGCTGGCAGTGCCCAATAATTCGGGGTATTCTTAGGCCATTCGGCATATCCGGTTACAGTTGCCGGTAGAAAATCGTCCATTGAAATACCGTTGGCCTCGAAAAAGTCATTGAGTTTGACATACTGACCATTTTCAGCTGCGCCACCAATCCACTGACTATCACCGATCATCAAGTCACACAGTTTGCCACCCGAGTTTAACTCGTTGAGCATGCGGTCTGCAAAATTGGGCCAAGGCACGAACTCGAAATGCATTTTGTTGCCGCTCTTGGTTTCAAAATCCTTACTGAGTTCCACTAATGCATTAGCCGGATCCCAAGAAGCCCAACAAAGAGTGAGGTCCTCCGCTAAAGCACTACTTGCTCCTACAACACTCATGGAGAAAACAGCTGTTGAAATCAAAAAGTTTGAAATTCTCATAGATTCCTCCTAGATCAAGGATGATAGATATCGGCGATATGCCGCTTACATTGGTAAGTAAAAGAAACATAAAGAAAGTAAAAGCTAGGGTCAACAGAAAAAATGAGGTACGTACATCATTGCGTGACAAAGTATATTTTATGAAGATGTTACCATGTATGGGTTGCAATTCTTAGCATAAATAGTTGTTTGTAAAAATTTCCGGTAAATTTTCTTGTAAGATAATTTCGATGCGGATACGCTCTTGAGAAGCCATGGTACCAACTTTTGTTATACGAGCTTTTAAGACACGAATCGAACTACGCACCAAGTGATCCACGTCCTGTGTGATTACTGCGTCTATAGTGCCATCGACGAGTCGCTCACGGGTATGCTGAGTTAATTCATGCCCAACAATCACACATTTTTTTGGGATTCCCTGCGCTTCTATTGCCTGCATGGTGTCCGAAATGTCATGGTTCATCATATAAATGCCAACGATGTCTTCGTTGCTTTGGAACGCTGCCGCAATTATTTTTGCCGTCCGGGCTGCATCGGCATAGGTTTCCATTGAATGATACACTCTTATCCGTGGCCCATATTTAGCCATAATGGCATCAAACCCTAGTCGGCGGTCTAGACTATCACGTGATTGCATTGTTTCGGTGATTACCAAAACAATACCTTGTCGTTCACCGATAAATCGAGCGAGGAGCCGTCCGGCAGTGCGGCCCGCGGCCTCGTTGTTAATTCCCACGAAATACGTACTGTGAGCGTTCGGTTGGTTGGAAATAAAAGCAACCACAGCGATGCCACGGGAATCGAGTCTCGAGATAGCGTCGCGAACCTGAGCAGTTTCAGGTACCATGATTGCCACGCCATCCACTTTGTCAGCCAACAATCCATCAATTTCTTGCGCAATACAGTGCGGGTTATTTGCCGGTACACGTATTATGATTGCAGTTGTGCGTTCATGTGCCATTGAAGAGTTGGCTTCGTAGATTGATGTATGAATCATTTCGATTAACTCATCATCATGGTCCGGTAGTAGAAACACAAACTTATATTCCTTACTGCGTGCAAGATTGGCAGCAGATATATCACGAACATAGTTCAAATCCTCAATCGCAGTTGTGACTAAATTAACAGTGGATAAACGCACCCCCCCGCGGTCATTGATGACCCTATCCACAGTTGCAAGGCTTACACCTGCTGCTTTGGCAATATCTTTAATCGTCGGTTTTCCCATACACTTTTCCTCTTTAAAACAGACTCTAATTCATGAATTATATGTAAGTCAATCACTCAGTAGTGATCTTACTAGAGGATGCTGGGGGTTCGGTTAAACAAATGCAAATCGATAGCAATAGAGGGATACGACTGTTCAACATTGAAAATATGGTTCTAATTTAAATGCAATACAGATAGGCTGACCCGTCATTACAACGGATATTTGTTTTGCTAACCTAATACTGTTTTGTGGGTACATAGTTTTGACCTTGTTCCTGGTATGTTACGGAATCCCCCATCACTCCAATTGAAGAGGCTCGCCTTGGCAATGTTAACCATTTAAGCAAATCTGAAAGTTAATACTATTCCTGTACATTCAAAATGAGTGGTCTTTTAGAAAATAGCGAGGGATGATAATATATCTGCTATTAAACACGAAACGCTTCGGCAACACTTTCGTTAGCAGCCGATGATTTCAGCCTCTGGCTCTAAGCGCCTTCTCGTTTGATCTTCGGCAGCGTGGGTGACCTTGATTTAGGGACTTCGAAGGCCGACACTCTATCCAGCTGAGCTACCCGCCCATGTGAGACAAAAGATTTAGAGCTCTTGATTTACCACCATATGGTTAATGGTGTCAATCGGTATTGTCTTCAGGGCTTCTCTCCCTGTTAGCGGCGGCCCCAAGATGCAGATAAACGGCGGTTTAAAAATGCTGTCAATAGAGCCGATATAACCGCCGCTGGATGGTTCTATTCAACGACGGTTATAATTCATTTTCAGACCTCAACCTGTTCTTTCATTCGATAGCTTTTACCTTCGATAACAACGGTATCGGCATGATGCAGGAGCCTGTCCAACAAGGCCGATGTCAATGTAGCGTCATTGTTGAAGATATTTGGCCAGTTCTTGTAGGCGCGATTTGAGGTGCTAAGTATCGCTCCGTTCTCATATCGTTTGCTGATTACCTGGATGCGCTATCGCTGCTGGAATCCAGATTGAGTTAAAATCCACGGGAAATTCCTTGTATAATCATACTCCAGGTGGGTAGAATAATCTTCTCATTATTAGATTTGATTTCATGCTGAGAGAGTTATCCACTGGGGGTCTATTCACTTATTGCGGCCGGTTTAAAAGCCCTGCTCGTCCCCATCTCACCTATCTGTTTTCTGCTAGAGAAATCCGAAGAATCGTGGAATCCACAATGTCGTTTCAGGAATGTAAGTAATAAACATGAGAGTGACGATTTGTGTGGCAATAAACGGCCACATTTCTTTCATGACCGCATCAAATTTTTCACCTGCCATACTAGCGGTAATAAACAATAAGCCACCCATCGGTGGTGTATTCATTCCAATATTGAGATTGACAAGAAGGATCATCGCGAAATGAATGGGATCAACCCCAAGAGCAATCGCCAGGGGGGCGAGGATCGGACTTAATAAAACCACATTCGGAATGATTTCCAGAATCATCCCCATGAGCAGAAGAAAAAGGTTGATGATTACCAGCATTACAAACTTGTTTTGGGTCAATCCAAGCATTCCTTCAGATATCTGCTGCGGCAAGCTGATATCCGTGATCAATAAACCGAGCTGTGAGGCCGTACCTATGATTAAAAATACAACGGATGTGTGAACCATACTGGAAAGGAAAATTCCAGGCAGATCTTTAAATTTGAGCGTACGGTACAAGAAAAAACCCAACAAAAAAGAATATAGAACTGCCAGGGCCGCTGCCTCAGTAGGAGTGCAAATACCAAAAATGATACCCCCGAGAATTATCACCGGGCAGCCAAGAGCGGGCATACTTTTGAACAGTGACATGGAAACCTTCCTGATTGTTGGGCGGGTTCCACGTTTCGGGTAATTTCTTTTTTTTGAAATAATCGCTGTCGTCACCATCAGCATCAAGCCCATCATTATTCCAGGTATAATGCCTGCCAGGAAAAGGGCGGCAACGGAAACACCCATGACGTGAGCGTAAATTAACATGACAAGGCTTGGCGGAATTATTGGCCCGATTACTGAAGAGGCTGCAGTGATGGCTGCAGCGAATGGTTTACCATAGCCATCTTTCTCCATGGCTGGTATCAGTATGCTTCCCAGGGCGGCCACGTCTGCCATAGCCACACCGGTGAGCCCGGCAAACATGATTGAGGCAACAATGTTCACCTGGGCGAGCCCACCTCGGATATGACCAACCAATGCGTGTGAAAAATCTACCAGTGCATCAGTAATCTTGGCCTTGTTCATGATGCTTCCCGCTAACATAAAAAGCGGCATTGCCATGATAGTGTATGAATCTACGCCAGAAACCATTTTCCGGGCGAGAACAATTAGAAACTCTGGTTCCCAAGCTGCCCAGACTGCTCCCACTGAAACAATACCAAGTGTGTAGCCAATGGGAACACCCAGTGCGACAAGAAAGAGAAAGGAGGTTAAAAGAATAGCTCCCATATGTTTTTCTCCTACAAAAAGCTGAAATGAACGGCGTTATTCAAAGTCAATGTTATGTTGCCGCTGAACGAGGCTTTTTTTCGACCACACTCCGCCGATGGCTACATCTTCAATAGTCATTAACGTGAGGAAAATGAGCTGTAAAATGCACGTGACAGGTGTAATAATGAACACCCATACCATGTTAAATCCCATAGTAGGAGAGGTGCGCATGGCCATAATCTCACACAAATATATGCCCTGCAAGATCATGACAACCAGGAAAATGGCTATTAAAATTCTGGCGGTAACGTCACAAACCATTGCTATTAAAGGAGGGAACCTTTTAACCATTATGGCAATTCCGACGTGCAACCCTCTTTTCAACGCAAGCCCTATCCCGAGACATCCGGCATAGATCATGGTGTAACGGCCCAGTTCTTCAGACCAGTGGAATGCGGCATTGAACCCCGCGCGGGAAATGATTCCGAGGAGTACAACAATCAACATGGCGGCTGTAAAGAAAATGACAGACCAGTTCAAACCTACTTCCAGTTTGTCTGAAATATAACGAGCTCTTTTCGCTATCAACTCCATATTACTTTCCTTGAAAATTTGGAATACCTATCGTAGCGGCCGCTTTCAGGAAATTTAGAAAGCGGCCTCATGTTCTAGATGTCTAATCAATGACCTTGTTTTGAGTTCTGATCTTATCAATTTCAGCAAGAGCTTTGTCTACCAGGTCACTTTTTGTCTCCTCTTTAACCCATTTGACATAGGCAGGCTGGCCAAGAGATCTAAAGGCATCGATTTCGTCAGCTGTTGGATAATAAACTTCCATACCATTTTCCTCGGCTTCAGCTGCTCCAATGATGTTTTTAATGGATACAACACCACGCCCGGCCCATTTCGCTTCATCCATGGCCTGAACGATAACTTCCTGATATTCAGGTGGAAGTTTCTGGAACCATTTTTCGCTGACAAACCAGGTTAAACTGCCGTAGTAATGTTTAAGTAATGTGGCATATTTTTGAACTTCCCATAGTTTTGCCCAGGAAATAATACCAAAACCATTTGACTGTCCATCGACGACTCCGGTCTGCAGGGAAATATACAGCTCTTCCCATGGGATTGGTGTAGCTGAAACGCCTAGTCCTTTCCAGAATGCGATCCTGCCGGGATGTTCCAGATCGCGCATTTTTATATCACTCAAGTCGGCAGGCTTTTTCACCGGATGTTTGCTATTAGTCAGACAAACAAAACCACCGCCGTCATCCGTTTGTCCAATATATCGAAAACCTTTTTCTCGAGCCGGTTTCATTGCCTCTTTGAAAAATTCACTGTCATAGAACTGCCAGGCTTCATTATGATTGTTAAACATGAAAGGGAAGTTAAGTGAATACATTTCCTTAACAAACTTGCTCGCTGCTCCAACTGAAGGGCTGGCAATCTGGATGGTGCCTATCTGCAGACCTTCCATGGCCTCAGTTTCTTTGCCAAGCTGGCTGTTAGGGTAAATTTTTACTTCGATATCTCCTCCTGTCTGAGCTTCCACAATATTTTTGAAGACGACAGCAGTCGGGTAGCCCGAGTCTTTGTAAAGATCCTCGGAATGAATCAAGGCAATCTTGCACGTCCATTTCTTTGCCAGTGCAGCAGATGCATAAGACATAGCCAAAAGGGTAATACATACTAAAACGATGCTTTTCTTCATACATTCCTCCTGTTAAGTGAATAATGACACCATGTCCGTATTACCCCATCACTGTATAGAATATATACGAACAACGTTTGCCCATCATAAAACAACCAACACATAAAATAGTTAATTCATTGAATCAACCAGTTCTTCTGTCGTTAACTCATTCAAGCCAAGCTTCTCGAGGGTAAGACCCGTTTCAACGAAATCAGTTTGAAGCAATGCGCTGCCGAGAGTAACAATTGCATCTGAGACCGGAGTCGGTACTCCAATCGCTTTTCCAAGTGAAGAAAACATTGCCAAGCCGTTAGAAATATCTTCAACAAGATACCTGCTGTCCACCGAGAGCGGACCCTTGATCTTCGAGAAAACTGGACTGGTGTTAAAAAGTTGTTCATAAGGCGTCTGGGGCTCATCCTTAATATATCCACGTTTTACACGGGCCTGTCTACCATCTTCAAGCTCAAACCCCATTGCTTCGCCGAGAGCGACTCTTTCCTGGTCCACTGCACGCATGATATTGATCGTATGTGGGGTAACTCCTTCCTTGTAATACCAGAATTCACCTTTGGAGTATTCTATTCTCCCGGCGTTGAGGATGCATGCACAATGTGCTTCAGGGTTACCGTTTGTGAGCAAGACATTCCATACATTATCTGCCTGTTCGATACAGTCATAAATCTGACGAGCATCCCCCAGTAATGATGGTGTCTCTTCTGCCGGAATTGCGGCGAAGAACAGGTGCCCTACACGAAGCGACAGTTCAACGAGTCCTTTTTCCGGAAAAGCGCGGGTTCCGTATGCGAGGGTATTTAGTTCACCGATTTTGAATTTCTTGTCGATCCCCATCTCTCTAGCGACTTGTAGAAAGCGATATGAACACATACTTGCAGCACAGTGAAATATTATCAACTGATCTTCTGCCACCACCGGTGCCAGTTCTTTCGAGAATGCTTCTGTTGCAAATGAAGGGATAGTAACAAGTATAACCTGAGCACCCTCTGTTGCTTCAGCGATATTCGTTGTCAGCAAATCCGGTTTCACGGTAAACGAGCTGGACTCCTCGACAACAGTTATTGATCCGACCTGCTTCAAATCATCAATGTTCTTCCTGAATTGTGGCAATTCATAAAGCCGAACCTCCATTCCCCTATCTTTGAGATCAGCAGCAGCAGTAATTCCACCATTTCCAGCACCAATAATTGCCACTCGTTTGACATCCATAGTCGTTCACCTTGATATAGTTATATTAGCTGTAATGAATATTGAAACAACACCCAACACTTGCTATATGTATGCCCGTCAAATGTATATTTAAAAAAACCTTTGATATCAGAGTGTTGAGTGATTGGCGTGTATGCACGCGTAATTCATTAGGTGTATTTTCGCACCAGAAACATCTTTGATATCTAAGTAAAATATTGATATATATTTGTATTATATTATGTTGCGACTATGCACCAAGAAGTAGCGGTGGTGCCAACTTGCACCATTGTGTCTGTTTATTAAGCTTCATAGGTGCTAACAAACAGTCGTTTATGAAAAGATAAATAGATTATGTCCAATGACACCATAGACCAGTTCACACCAGAACAGTTGTTTAACGCAACAGCAAATGGCGTGATAATTACCAGTTGTAGCGGGATTATTTTAAAGGCAAACCTGAATGCTCTGAAAATATTGCAGAAAGATGAACAATTCCTTGTCGGTAGTTCCGTCTATGCCTCCCTGCCAATGATAGGCAAAATCATTTACGACAGTCTTGACAGAATAGAAAATGTGCGCGGTTACCTTGTTTCTGATGATACCATCAGCGTTGTTCTCAACACCACAATCATTAAGGAAAAAGATAGAATAATAGGAGTTGCTGCCAGCTTCCAGGAAACCGCCGTATTTGAACAAATTGCAAAAAAATTTGAATTTTATCAACTGCAGAATCGTGAGCTCAATGCGATCTTTGAATCTGTATCAGATGGTATCTGGGTATGCGACGGGGATGGAGTTGTACTGAATATCAACGAGGCATCTGAAAAAATAAACCAGATCAAAAAAGAAGAAGTTGTCGGTAAAACAGTCTATGAACTTGTAAATGAAGGTATGTACGACGAGTCGTCAGTGGTCAAGGTACTTGAAAGAAGACAGCAGGTAAGTATGGTCCAGGAGATCAAGCCAATCCAGAAGAGAGTACTTGTTACGGCAACACCGGTGTTTAATGAAAGAGGGGATATTTCACTTGTGGTTGTTAATGCACGAGACATGACACAGCTCAATCTCATGAGGGAGCAACTGGAAACAAGCCAGCAGGAATCTGACAAGCTCAAGGAAACACTCAAGGAAATCAATTTGTTGGAAGTTAGCCGGAAAAATGTGATTGGTGAAAGCGAGGTCTTTCAATCTGTTTTAACAGTCGCTCTGAAACTTGCCCAAATGGAAGTTTCAAATATCCTGCTACTCGGAGAGAGTGGTACCGGTAAAGGATTTTTGGCGAAATTTATACATACCTGCAGCAATCGCAATAAAAAATCTTTCATTCAGATAAACTGCGCGGCAGTACCTGAAAGTCTGCTTGAGGCTGAACTTTTCGGTTACGAGAGGGGGGCATTCACAGGTGCCCAAGAAAGTGGAAAAGTCGGACTGATTGAGCTATCCCACGGCGGTACACTCTTCCTTGATGAAATAGGTGAACTCCCTCTGGCCCTGCAGAGCAAGCTGCTGAAATACTTTGATGATAACGAAGTGATGCGGATTGGAGGGGTGAAGTCGAGAAAAGTAGATTGCTCAATTATTGTCGCTACTAATCGAAATCTTGAGTCACAGGTTAAAAAGAAGTTATTCAGAAAAGATCTTTTCTATAGAATCAACACGTTTACGATTACCGTACCCCCTTTACGGGAGAGACCCGAAGATATCTTTGACCTGGTTAATTATTATCTCTCTGTATACAATAAGCAGTTTGAGACTGTTAAAAAAATCAGTCCTGTTGCCCTTGAGCAACTGCAGAGATACTCCTTTCCCGGCAATGTACGAGAGCTGAAAAATATTATCAAAAAAGGTGTGGTCCTCTCTGAATCTGATAATCTCGATGACTACCTCATAAATGGAATTTCGGCAAACATCCAAAGCCTCCAGCCAATTAGCCTGAAATCGAATACAAAAATTGATTTACGGCGAGAAATTATGGCATATGAAAAAGAAATTCTGGAGCAGGTAATCGAGGATAATATGACTACTCGAGAAATTGCCGATAGGCTTCGGATCGATCACTCAACAGTGGTAAGAAAGCTAAAGAAACATAGGCTTACAACTTCTCGAGCCGGAAGAAATTCATCGTAATCATGTCTTTACGATGAATACATAGATTCGACCAAACGTTTCAGGAGAGAGAGTTAATTTTCAGCCAGACTGCTACTTACCAGGTTTGAAGTTCAGCCCAGGTACTAACCCGCAGTTAATATCCCAATCCTTACCCTTGAAATATTTCATTTCTCTGAAGTAATGATTATTTGAAGAGGAATGGTCTGATTTTGATTAATGCGGCTACAAAGATTACCATTTGTAAAGTCGAGCAATTTTTTTGTTTGCTTAATTTTAGACAGCTATAGCGAGGTTAGTACCTCAGTCAGAACCACGGAAGTTGCCCTTTTTCCATGAGAGGTTACGCGGAACCTATCCGATGCGATTGAAGAGACTTGATTTGGCAATGTTAACCATTTAAGAATATTTGAAAATTAACACTATTCAACACTATTCCTGTGAGGGTAGAATCGGTTAAATACTCAAAATTGATCGGAAATGGAGTAACTGCAAAGATAAGATTACCAAAAAATTTCTTCTACTTGCCATTCCCAAACTCTTCAATATGTTACCTGCTTGTTCAAAATCACGAAGAACAGCTATAGTGTGACACGCCACCAGCTTTAAAAAATTCGTCAGGTTTCAGACGATAGTATTTGTCTTCTACTTCCTGTGATTGCTCATCATAGGGATGGCTCAACACCTCTTGTAACTCTCTAACTAACGTGTAGTCGCCCTGCATAGCCTGTTGGTACGCGGGCACAATTAACCACTCACGCCATGTGTATTTTGGGTTAATTTGCTTCATATTTGCTGATATCTCAGCCAAGTTGCCGCTTTTAATGACAAGATCGCGCCAGCTTTTCAGCCAAACCTGCCATTGCTCATCAAGTTGTTGTGGTATTTCCTGATAGAAACTCTTTTTCAGTGCAGAAATATCCTCTGGTATGTGGGATAACTCACGGAAAAACATGGCGTAATCCACCTTTGACTTTGCCATTAATTCCATACATTTTTCTATGATTTTAGAGTTATATTCAGTTAAGCCAAGTTTAGTCCGCCCACGTTTTCTTGAGTTGTTTCTGCATTACTGCTGCAAAGCTATGACGTACCTGATCGAACTTTTCCGAAGCATGAACATTACTCACGAATAGCGGTCTCACAGCTGTCCAGAACATATGGTAATTGGCTTCCGCTGCAATTGGCTGATTGAAGAACGAAAAGTGTTTACCACCACCAGTCCAGGGTTGAAACTCGGGGTCAAAAAGTTCACAAAATCCGAATGGTCCATAGTCGAGGGTGAATCCACCGGCGGCGCAGTTGTCGCTGTTAAAATTGCCCTGGCAGTAACCAACGCGTTGCCAATTTGCCACCAGAGAGGTAAGGCGCTGGCGAAATAGTGTTGCCAACTCAACCAGTTGATCTTCAAAGCCATGGTCCTGGTTAATATTGTTTTTGTATTCCCGTTCAATTAGATGCGACACAATCATGCGCAACTCTTCCAATGCTTTTGGGTGAGCATCGCTACGTACGCGGCGGGCAAATAACTCCAACTGGCCAACTCGAAAAAAGGATGGTGCAACTCGAGTTGAAATTGCCACCGGATTTTCAACCATGATATCAGGGTCAATAGAGCGGGAGTTTTGAGAATACCAGGGCCGGGCAACGGTCTCAGATTTAGAGACATACAGTGTTAAAGAGCGCGATGTTGGAACACCTAAAGCGTGCATATATTCCTGGGCTAAAAACTCACGTATACTTGAACGGAGCACTGCACGCCCGTCGGCACCCCGGCAGTAAGGTGTTGAGCCACCACCTTTTAATTGCATTTCCCAACGTTGTCCTTTGAATATACCTTCAAATATAGATATCGCACGACCATCGCCATAGCCATTGCCAGTACCAAATGGACATTGTTGGTTATATTCGGTGCCATAAATCGATAATGCATAACCTGTCGCCCAGCCAAACTTAGACATAGGTTCATAGACAGCAGAAATGTCACCAGAAAAGAGTTGGCGAAATTTTTCATCATGTACCAATTCGTCACTTAATCCGAGTTCATTAAAAAAAGTGGTGCTATGGGTTACATATTCTGGCTCGGGAAGCGGTGTGGGTGTCACTGGCACGAAATGACCAGAAGTAACTTGGCGGGCAAGGTGGTCGTTACCGTCGGTTGTGGCATCAGGGTCACTATTCAAGGTGTCCAGTAGGGAATAATCAACTAATTGTATAAAATTATCGAAGGTCTTTACAGAGGGCTCAGCAGGTGGATTGGATGTAAATGACATTGCAGCAAAACCTCAATTATTGGAATGTGTATTTAAAGCTATTTCAAAACATAATTTTACCTTTTAAACTTTAAAATACTGATTTACCTTTATGGGGCAAGGTCAAGTCGATTTTTTATGTTATTTGGTTTGGGGCCCAAAAATTCAATATTCTTGGCTCTCTCAAATCATTCAGAAATGGAGCAACTATTGACTTTAGCTTACCAAAGACAGTGTAAATTTAGTAACTGAGCGTTGGGCTTGAAATTGCCGAATCGAAGGCAATGAGTTTTGTCACCTACTCAAACAAGAGTTCCTGTACATTCAAAATGAGTGGTCTTTTAGAAAATAGCGAGGGATGACATTATATCTGCTATTAAACACGAAACGCTTCGGCAACACTTTCGTTAGCAGCAGATGATTTCAGCCTCTGGCTCTAAGCGCCTTCTCGTTTGATCTTCGGCAGCGTGGGTGACCTTGATTTAGGGACTAGACCGGTAAGACTCGCAGAATTGATTTATCACCACAACTGGTAGCGGAATTGAGGAAGCAGCGACTTCGGACAAAAATAAAAGGTGAATGGGTGTTTCAGAATACGGTTGGAAACTTCGTTGATATGAACAACTTCCGAGATAGATCTTTTTATCCAATGCTTGAGCGGGCAGGACTGCCAAGAGTGAGAGTCCACGATCTTCGTCATAGTTTCGCCACTTTCCTGATTCAACATACAGGGAGGATTTACTACGCACAAAAACAGCTTGGTCACTCTTCCATACAGGTCACGGTTGATCGGTACGGCCATTTATTGGATGAATACCCGGCAGAGAGATTAGTTGATAAACTGGATACCGCAGCAAACACCTCACCTAACCGCACCCTATCCGCACTCAAGAGGTAAACCACAGCCTCTCCAAATCTCGTAAACCCTTGCTATTACTGGTGGGCGAGGCGGGATTCGAACCCGCGACCTTCGGCTTCGGAGGCCGACACTCTATCCAGCTGAGCTACCCGCCCAATCAAGTATTTGAAGGAGTTACATCTATACCAAATTCAGCAACAATATTCATCCACATTTATAGTTGTAGCCCTCATACCCTAAAATCGCAGGTCCCGTCTTGTTCATTTGGTGAAAATGATTAGTTCTTTTATACGCAAAAATTGCGTATTGGCAACCAAACAGACCAAATATACACGGAGGTCGGAATGATCGAATTGAAATCCCTCAAAGCTGAAGCCATTACCTTTGCTCTTGAAAAGGCCAAACGTTACCGGCTTCTCAGTGAGCCAGATGATGCTGAAAGCATATGTCTTGATATAATCGCAACTGAACCAGACAATCAGGATGCCCTGATTACATTGCTCTTGTCCCTGACCGACAAGTTCGCCCAAAGTGGTCTCAACCCTTCCTTTAACCAGGCCAAAGAGATCGTTGTCAGACTGGATACCTCTTATTGCAAATCCTATTACATGGGTATTATCTACGAGCGCAGAGCGAAGTTTCATTTGAAGCAGGGCGGACCAGGTGCTGGTGCTTCTGCCTATGAATGGTACGTGAAGGCATTGGATATGTTTGAAGAAGCCCTAACTGACTGCGACCCCAAAAACCAGGATGCAATTTTACGCTGGAACTCATGTGCTCGAATTCTAAACACTAACCCAGAGGTAAAAGCAGACAAATCGGATCGTCAGGAAATGTTGCTGGATTCATACGAGACACCACACTAATCACAAGCTGCCTGAGCGATAAAATAGATAGTACGAAATAGTAAATCTCAGTCGCGTTACTGCTGTTCTTTTTTCGTTTTAATCATTCGCTTTGTTTCGTTTATTCTCTTTGTGATGAGAATTGAACGGGGACATGATTGTGTGCACTTAAAATGGTTCTGACAGAGCACCGCGCCATCAGGTTTATCCAGAATCGACTAACCGCTCGGCCGCCCCACGATCCCGCGAGTCTGCATTAAACCGGAAGGCCTGGGCAATGGCTGCCGGGCCAATAAAATCTGGACGTTCCTCGAGCACCGGGCAAGCGGAATAGCACGATGCACACAGGATACAGTTGGTCGTATCATCAAACTGCATCCGCTCTTCCTGAGATTGAATCCGCTCTTTCTCCTCCAGCGGTTCCTCGTTGATTAAAAATGGCTTTATAGAGCGGTATTTTTCAAAAAATTCGCTCTGGTCAACGATAAGATCGCGCTGAACCTCCATATACCTCAAAGGCTCTACCGTAACGAGATCTCCGTCCTTTTCCGCAACTTCCTTGATCAGGGTCTTGCAGGCAAGGCCGTCTTTTCCATTGATACGCATGGCATCAGACCCGCACACTCCGTGAGCACAACTTTTTCGAAATCCGAGACTGCCGTCCTGAAATCGTTTTATCTGCATAAGTGCATCAAGCAACCGCTCATTCGGGTTAACATCAACGGTAAACGACTGGTAGTAAGGGCTGTCATCGACTGATGGGTTATATCGCTTTATTTTCAGGGTGATTTTCATTATCGACTCCGTTAAATCAATAGTTACGCGGTTTTGGTTCCCAAATAGATGTATCTACCGTCTTATTTTCAATACGCACGGAATCTCCCTCCAAGTAAGCCAGGGAATGGACAAGCCAGTTTGTGTCATCTCGCTCTGGATAATCCTCCCGGCTGTGAGCCCCGCGGCTTTCTTTACGATTAAGAGCCGAAGCTGCAGTGACCAGGGAGAGATCAAGCAGATTACCCAATTCAATAATTTCCAGGAGGTCCGTATTAAACTGTTTCCCGGTATCCTGGACCCGCACATTCTGATAGCGTTTCCGCAGCTCGCTTATCTCTTCAACGGCACGCTGCATCACATCTTCACTGCGATAAATACCGACCTTTTCCATCATGGTAACCTGCATCTCCTCAGAAATATGACCACCATGAGGTCCGCTGGAGCCATCGGTCAGCCGGGCGATCCATTTTCGGGCCTCATCTGCGGCATCGTCTTTGGGCTGGGACATTTCTGCCTGCCCGACATAGTCACCAATATGTTTTCCGGCCCTGCGACCAAAGACAACGAGATCGAGCAAACTATTGGTCCCAAGACGATTTGCGCCATGGACAGACACACAGGCGCACTCGCCGGCGGCATATAGCCCGTTGACAATGGTGTTTTTATTATCCAAAATGACCCGGCCATGGATATCGGTTGGTATGCCTCCCATGGCATAATGGGCAGTTGGCAGTACCGGAATAGGTTTTTCGGCAGGATCAATACCGAGATAGGTTTGACAAAAATCGGTAATGTCAGGAAGCTTTGTGGTTAAAACTTCTTTTCCGAGATGGGTTGCGTCGAGATGAACATAATCGTCTATTTTCGAGTCTCCCCGAATGCCTCGTCCCGCCTGGACTTCGGTCTGGATGGAGCGGGCTACAATATCACGAGGTGCAAGATCCAGCAGGGTTGGTGAATAATGCTCCATAAACCGCTCTCCATCCCTGTTACGAAGAATGCCACCCTCACCCCGCACTGCTTCGGAAATAAGAATACCCAACCCCATGATGCCGGTGGGATGAAACTGAAAAAACTCCATATCCTGAAGCGGAATTCCACGTCGAGCACAGACAGCAGGGCCATCGCCGGTGTTTGCAAAGGCGTTTGAGGTAATTTTAAACATGCGACCAAAACCACCCGTTGCAAAAAGAACAGCCTTGGCGGCAAAAATATGGAGCTCACCGGTAGAGAGTTCAACAACAACGACGCCACGACAGGTCGTACCCTCGAGCAGCAGATCAACGACCTGAAATTCGTCATAAAATGAGACGTTATTTTTTATACATTGTTGATAGAGCGTCTGAAGAATCATATGGCCGGTACGATCTGCTGCGTAACACGCGCGTCTGACCGGGCCCTCACCGAAATTACGAGTATGTCCTCCAAAACGACGCTGGTCGATTCGTCCTTCCGGCGTTCTGTTGAAAGGCAACCCGCGATTTTCAAGGTCATACACAGCCTGGATTGCCTCTTCCGTTAGTATTTTTACAGCCTGCTGATCAACGAGGTAATCCCCACCTTTGACAGTATCATAGGCGTGCCATTCCGCTTTGTCTTCTTCTACGTTCCCAAGAGCGGCACTGATTCCGCCCTGTGCTGCCCCGGTATGGCTGCGAACCGGATATAATTTTGAAAGAACAGCTGTTTTTGATTTTTTACTTGCCTCCAGTGCAGCATAGAGACCGGCACCACCAGAACCCACGATTACGGTATCGAATTGATGGATCACAAGCACCTCCCCTGATAATTTATGATTGGAACTCAGACGCATTAACGAGAAAATATTACAAAACCACGACGATTCAACAACTGAGGTGAACGACAATAAGCACGTGCCATCATGGCCCTGCATTTCAGATGCGCAACGCTATGTTTCCATACCAAAAGCTAAGCACTCTCTTGGAAATTTCAAAAACCGGAAAAAACGGTAAAAATGACGAAGGACCTATATTACAATTAACAGCTATGAATGAAACATTTTAAAAAATAACGCATAAGCAACAGGTTGGAGACTATAAACTATCGGCACAATCGGGTTCATCCCGATTTTTTTGTTGCCTCTATGCCCAGAGGAATCTTACAGGTACAAGTGATTCGCCAAGGGCACAATTTAAAATGACCGCATACTGTAACTATTACAGTCCCTGCCCTGGCTCACCCCTGGGATCTATGTGAAGAAACGCATTCAACCCTGGTCAAGGTAGCCGATAGTACATTTCCAGATCAGGTTCAAAAACATCCATCATCTGGCGTTCCCCTTCCAGTTGTGGATGATCGGAAAATCTCTCAAGCGTTAGACGTTCGTCCTGCTGTCCATATGTTTTAATAATCTGCCGATCCAGGACGGCCCATTCGGCAACCAGGATTTTATCCTCACCGTATGTGCCGTCAATCACCTTGTCAACCTGGTACGTATTGACCACGAGCGCCCTGCTGTAAGCACCGATTGTACTGGGGTCAGGTATTTCCGTGGTATCCAGTAATTGCGCTTCGACCTCGAGCCTCTCGACACTGCCGCCGCTTGATGATGGTTGAGCCACAATGCTGCTGTTTTCAATCTGTCGGTCGGATAATTGCCGGTCATAGATGCCGATTTTTTCGATAATTCCGTGCCAACCACCATTAATGTCACCAAGAGAAAACGAGGTGATTGGCTGTGCGGTGAAATCGATTTTCAGTTTTTTACGTCCCTGGCTTTTCCCATCTACAAAAAGTTCCGCATTGTTTTGATCAATATTCAGCCAAAGGTGTAACGGCTTATTGTTCTTAAAGACGCGGGGCCACACGGCTGTTGCTCCAGTTGAAGCTGAGCCAAGCCTGAAGGTTTGCTTATCCTGTTCCAGCCTCAGCACACTCTTTTTATTGGCAGAGAAATGCATGATCGTTCCTTCCTGAGCTGGATCAGGAGTGAGCGTAAATTCCACTGCGGCCTGCTTTGATTTACCAAGTGCCGCACCAATCTTGGGCCCGGCCTCACCAGTGTTTCCCCAGCCGTCTGAGATGGAAAGCTGGAAATTCCTTGTGTAAAGCGATTTACCTTTAAGGTCGATGGAGCACTGAAGAAAACCAACTGGAGAGTTTTCGCCGAGCTGATTCGGTGCCTTCATATTTTCCCAGATGAAAATCAACCGCTCCGGTGCCACTGGCCAGCTTGATTTTTCTGCGGTTTTCGGGCCGCCAATATTGGTGGATATGTCGTCTGTCAAATTGGCTGTCTCGCCGTTCTCTATCCACAACTCAGGATAAAAGTCCGGACGCGAGTTTTTGGTCACTTTCAGCCAGCTTTCGACACGTTTTACGTTCCGATCGAAACGGCCGATATAGATCTCAACGTTTTTACTTCCACCGCCTATTTTATTGCCACCCTCACCTTTATCATAAGGCCCTGTGACAGTAAAATATCGGGGGTGGTTGCTCCAGCGGGGATGATATACCTCAAAACCGTTGATGCCCGGGGCATCATTGATATTTACCTTCCAGTTCTTACCGTTCATCACATCATACACCTGTACATTGCGATGCAAACCGTCAAAGATCCAAAGCAGTTTTGAGTTGTCCGGGCTCAGGGATGCCCAACAACCACGGCCAAACCGCTGCCAGCGTTTATCCTCCTGCCATAAAATTCCGCCATGCGGCCAGGGGAAAAGACCGCCAATCAGTTCGCCATCGCGCGACAGCTGGAGGTTTGACCAGGCAACCATGCTCTTGTTCCAGACCAGTTCTATTTTCTTCGGATTATCGAGTGGAAATCGATAGAGCGGTTGTTTTGTCCCATTCTTGTGTTCCGGCTGAGGGCCTATAAAACAATAAACCCAGACGCGGGGTTTTCCGATGAAAAACCTGCGTTCTGTATCCTGCCACACTTCAACTGCCACGCCATCCCCAAGTGCTTCGATATGGCCACTTTCCCAATCGAGAAGGAACATTTTTCTTGTTTTGCGGTTTGAGAATATGACACTTTGACCGTCGGGCGTGAACAGCGGGAGGTACCAACTGCTTTTTTTGTTGAGCAGTCTTCGCTCACCTTTTCCATCCTCGGAGTCATATCCATAGAGTACCATGTTTTTTCCCATGGCAAGCGCATCTCTACCGTCACCATGCTCCTGCAGCCATACCAGTCGAAAGCGGTTTTCAAGCCACTGGCCAGTCTTGTTGTCATCGGCCTCAGAAGGACGAACAGGGGATAAAAAGAAAAGCAAGAATAGTACAAAGATAAAACTGAAATTCTGCCGGGTCATCATACTGAGCACCTGTTTACCGTTATGGTTACGTCACCGGTTCGCAGGGCGCCTCCAGAGTTTATACATAAAGAACAATCCACCAACCAGGGAATACAAAATCGCCGTTGCCGTAAAAAAGATGGCAAGAGTCCGGGTCTCAATATCACTCATTCCTGCCTGGGTGAAAAAAAACACATAGCCGTAATCACGCACTCCGATGCCAAAGATTGATATCGGCAGGGCCTCCATTATCATGATAAGCGGTACAAAGGCAATAAAGTAAAAATATGCAACCGCTGCACCCAATGAACAAGCCATTAGGTAGATTACGGTAATTACCGACAGCTGGAAAGTAAATGAAAGAATCATTACCTTCATGATCAAATGTTTATCAGAACCGTAACAGCTGAATGAGAGAAAAAGCTTCTCGGCTATCCTGTCAACGGCGGGATAACGATTAAGCCGGGTAAAATATAGTAATTTTCTCAGGGGGTCCTGCTTGACCAGCGCTACAAGCACAAGACTGAAGGCGATGAAGAGCAGCAGCGGTATAATAACGAGGCGTAAATCGCCCATCTGCGATGTCGCATAGAGAGATGAGAGCAGGCTAAGCGTTACGAGAGCGACAAACCCTGAGAATCTGTCTGCAAATACCGAAGCAGCTGAACGGGCACCATCCTTGCTCTGTTTGGCTATATCATAAACGCGATAGGTATCACCGCCAATATTAGATGGCAGAAACAGATTGCAAAACGTGCCACTCATATATGATACAGTCAGCTCGGACAGGGTCAGAGGGACGCCATCGGCGTGAAGAAATAGTTGCCATTTTTTTGCGCTGATAACCGTATTGAGGAGCAGAAGAAGAGCGATTGGCACCAGGTAAAGTAGCGTTTACTTCCGCAAGAAGTGCACCAATCTGATTAAAAGAAATATTCCGATACAGGAAATAAATGAGCCCGAAGCTGCACAGGAATTTTAGTGTGTTTACCGTGATTTTTTTCATCATATTGCCTTTCCCTGCTCCCTGAAGGGAAAGAAAACTACCTCTTGTCTGCTGCTGGTCCAGCTGAACTCAGTTAAAAAATCGATTATGCCAGATCGCCACATTGATAAGCGCCCACAACACATGGTTATGATTCTGCTTCATGGAACAATGTTCGTCAATCAGTGTATTGATATAACCACTATCCATGTTTTCCCGTATCAATTTTGAATCATTCAGCAACTCGACCATGTAGGAATTGAGTTCTCCGCGCAAAAGATGCTTAACGGGTAGGCTATACCCCTGTTTGCCACGGTGAACAACTTTATCGGGCAATAACCCCTCAAGAGCGGCCCGGAAAATATATTTGGTCGTCAGATTCTTCAGTTTCCAGTCGCCCGGAAGAGAAGCCATGTATTCCACAAGAACATGATCGAGCAGCGGGACGCGGATTTCAAGAGAACTGGCCATGGACATGCGGTCAACTTTCATGAGCACCGAATCTGTCATCATAAATCGCATATCCAGATAGATTTCACGGTTAACCGAATCACTGCCGGCATCACACTGATCACTGTACTGACGAACCTGTCTGAACGGATCCATTGTCGCGCTGTTTTTGAACCCATCTGCAAAGAGGTTTTGTTCCAGACTTTTGTTAAGGAAATATTGCCAGCGTAAATGATGCCCTGCCGGGTCGAGATTTGCCCCTTCAACAAATCTTTTCAGCATGTTCACGGCACCCTTTTTCTGGGGCTGATCAGGCAGTAGTTTCATGCTGTTGCCGATAACTTCTTTTCTTAAGAACGACGGCATGATACTGAACCATCTATTCAAACGGCTGGCCTTGAATCGATCATAGCCGGCAAAGCTCTCATCTGCACCTTCACCGGAAAGGCATACGGTGACATGTTCACGTGCCTGCTTGCACAGCAGATACAGCGGTACCGTCGAGAGATCGGTCATAGGCTCATCGAGATGATACAGGGTCTTCTCAACATACTCCGAACGCAGCGTGTCGAGCATCAGCACGTGATGGTCGGTCTGACAGTGGTCTGCGACAATCTGAGCATAATCAAGTTCGCTGAAACTCTTGTCTTCATAGCCGATGGTAAAAGTCTTGAGAGAACCACTGATATGTCGCCTCATCAAGGCCACAATACAGCTCGAATCCAGGCCGCCGGAGAGAAATACACCAAGTGGAACATCGCTGACCAGATGAGATTTTACGGCAAAATCGAGGTGCTCCCGCATCTTTTCCACCGCCTCATCAAAGCTCGACGGTTGAGCGGTCTGTTGAAATTTGAGGTCCCAATATTTTTTTATTGTCAGGTGATTATCCTCTAACAATAAATAATGACCCGCCGGCAGCTTGTAAATTCCTTCAAACATCGTCTGTGGAGCGGGGACAAACTCAAAGCCGAGATAGTCATAAAGGGCCTGGAAATTAACCCGACGCTCAACACCTGGATCTTCAAGAATTGCTTTTATCTCGGAAGCAAAGGTAAATTTATTTGCTGAATGGTAGTAGTAAAGGGGTTTTATTCCGATTCGATCCCGAACGAGCAGCAGTCTGCCGTGCACTTTATCGTACAGAGCATAAGCAAACATGCCCCTTAATTTCGAAATGGAGTCGACTCCCCACTCCTCGTAGGCGTGGATAATAACCTCGGAGTCGGACAGGCTGGAGAATTGGTGCCCCTTCGCCTGCAGCTGCTCCCTGAGCTCAAGAAAATTATAGATCTCACCGTTAAAAACCAGAACAACACTGCCATCCTCGTTAAACATCGGCTGTCTGCCGTTCTCACTCAGGTCAATGATTGACAGTCGCCGGTGGGCTAGCGACATCTGGTCGGAACAGAATACTCCCTCCTGATCCGGACCCCGGTGGGTCAATGTCTGGGCCATTGATCGAACAAGAGTTTCATCCTGCCAGTTAAAACCGCATATACCGCACATATCTTTCCTTACCCGTGTACATTTATAATCGTAAACCGGTTGAGCCACTTGCAAAACGCCCTTTTCGCTCAACCTCTACGTTATGCTTTAATTTTTATCCTCGGAATATCAATAATATGCCTGCGGTAAAAATTTTTCGCATGCCTTAACGTCGAACGAAAATCATCATTTTGCAAAAGGCTCAGCTTATCAACCGATTTTCTTTCAGCAGAGGTATTCAATAACTTTAAAAAGTGAATCCCCGACAATAACCGGACGGGGCAAAAACAGCAACAAGGCTTCGCCCATATACAGCCCAGACCCCGGTGACATGTCAAATTTATCCAAGAATTTTTAAATACTACGATGCATTTTCTTTTTCAAGGCTGGTCCTGGTCTGTGCCAACAGGTGGATAATCGTTACTCAACTCTGCCATTACAAACAGGGATGGAACAGGAGCCACCGTTCATAGAATTTGAGCCAAATCCCGCGGGGATACTCCTTGCTTCCAAACAATCATTCTGCTATAGTCCTCTGGGCTCTGGTGGTCTCAAAGTCCATAAGAAAAACAATTCAAAATATCATAATTATTAAGCAAAGGATCTTTGCATGAAAATACTGGTTACAGGTGGTACCGGCTTTACAGGAAAGGCTCTTGTCAAACGTCTCATTGACATGGGCCATGAAGTTATCAGCCTCGATTACAAAGAAGGGCTCAAAACAGACGAAATCGCATCGTGGGGGGCACGGGTCGTAATCGGCAGTGTCACCGATGAGGAGCTCGTTGAATCCTGTATGGAAGGCGTTGAGGTTGTGCACCATCTCGCTGCAGCTTTTCGTGAATTAAACGTTCCTGACAGCTATTACGACGAGGTCAACGTCGGGGGCACAAAAATTGTGCTGGAGGCAGCTGCCAGGCATGGCGTTAAAAAGTTTATTTACTGCTCAACCTGCGGCGTCCATGGCAATATCGATAATCCCCCAGGTCCGGAGACTGCACCAATTCAACCAAACGATTACTATCAGCAAACCAAGTATGATGCAGAGCCGGTTGTAAACGAATTCTGTAAACAGGGAATGGACACGGTTATTCTCAGACCTGCTGCAATCTACGGTCCCGGCGACCCCGAGCGTTTTCAAATGATTTTCAAGCGGGTAAAAAAAGGTCTATTTCCAATGTTTGGATCGGGAAAAACCTTTTATCACCCTCTCTACATCGATAACCTGATAGACGCTTTCATCCTTGCCATGGAGCCTGGCAAAGGTACGGGTGAAGCGTATCTTATTGCCGATGAAGAATACGTGGAGATCGAGGTGCTCGTTCAGAAAACCGCCAAGGCGTTGGGATTACCTGTTAAAATTCCTCACTTCCCGATAATTCCGGTTGTTATCGCCGGACATATCTGTGAGAAGGTGTGTAAACCGTTCAAGATCACCCCGCCAATATTCCCACGGCGAGTTGACTGGTTCCGGCAGAACAGGGCGTTTGACATATCAAAAGCCAAGAGAGATCTTGGATATCAGCCGAAGGTTGGACTCGACGAAGGGCTCAAGAAAACCGGAGACTGGTACCGCCAGGAAGGACTCATTTAGAAGCAGGCCGGAGAATGTATCAAGGGGAGACCGGTATGGTACGCCACCCGCCGGTTCCAGTAAGTTCCCGGGCTGCAAAAGAGTAGATCACTATTTTTTTTTCTTTCAGATAATTGGCATCTTTTTTGGATCGCTGGTAAAGCTTGACCCTGGCTGGAGTTGATGCCGAACCACGGACCCCGAGCAGATCGACGGCAAAACCGAGCTCCCGGGAAAGGTTGTCAAACAACCCGGCTCCCTTGGCGTGCAGGTCGCCACCGGCACTGAACACCAGGGTATGGCTGTCACCAAGCAGGATAACAGGGCTTTTGAGGTCACTTTCAACAGGCTTGCCCGTTTCTTCGTCGACCACGACATGTATATCTATTTCTTCCCGCGCCTCTTCTTCACCAAGCATCTGGGAGAGGTCACCGAGGATTTGTATCGTCTGTTCTGATTGACCCATTTTATCTTTCGGATATTCTTCATACCAGACTTCTTTTTTAATTACCTGTGCGGCATGCTCCGCAAAGAGCAGAAGGCCATCTCCTGAAAAATGCGTATCGGTTTTACAATAGAGGTTTGGAGACTCTTTTGCCTGCTTTTGCAGAACCGGCAGAAGGTCTATAACCTTGACACCTTCCTGTTCAAGCTGGCGAAAAAAGTGTTCATAGATTCCCGCCTCCTCGCTGACATCAATAATATTGGGATCAAGTTTGTCAGCATAAACGAGAGCCTTTGGCGGCACTACCATCAGATATAAAGTTATCCCTTTTTCAGCTAAGGCTTTGTTAAAATGTAGGATAGCAGGAAGAGGATCAGCATATTCCTTTTTTGTACTGCGCGTTGCTTGCTGCGCAGCATCTCCCCAGAATCTTCCGGCACCGATATGGGCCAGTTCTTCTCTCAGGAACAGCCAGCCGTCGGTACCGCTGACCACTTGGCTCGTCTTGGTATCTGCACTCAGTGTCCGTGCCGATTCAACCAGTGAGTTGCTTGCCCATGCAGGACTCACTGCCAGAATACCAGATATAATCAGAAGACTAATCAATCTTATCATCTGTTATCTCACCCCAATGAGGGACCTCCAATTCTATCATTTCATCATCAAGCGATGTTCGCCGGTAGCTGCCATACTCTTTTTCTCTGTCTTCCCATGATGACAATGTCACTGATACCCGATCACCAGGCCGCAAGGCGGCCATTGATGTCATCATGTTATCGCGCATTCCAAAGCCATACACCAGTGCCTGGCTGCCATTTTCAACCACCTCCTCACCCTGCAGATCAACCAGGTGGATGGTGACTATGTTATCCCGATATGGAATCGTGCCGGGCCTTGGTGAATAAGACACATCCGCAACAGTTGCGCTCACCTCAAAACGCGCTCCAGAAGCAATGGCTATAAATTCTGATGGTTTGGGCGTTCCAAGCGTCAGTACAATCTGTTTCCAGTTTCCGAAGGCGAGTTCCCGTTCTGCAAACTGCCAGATAACCACCCGTTTGTCCGCAAGACGGTTGCGCCCACGCGCGAGTTCGGTTGCAAGCATCTCACGAGTTATGTATGCACCATCATCATTTCTGGCAAGCAGGTCAACCGGTTGATGCAGATGATAGCTGAGGTGCTCTGCAAAACCGCCGCTGTCACCCATCTCCAGCCCTGCTGATGAGTAAATATTGGTGAAGGAATCACCGAGCAGCAATATCGGGCTCTGCTTATCCGGTTGCCAGAATGCTCCTGCAGGTGTCACCACCTGCTCAATCTCCAGTGCAACTTCAGCAGACAAACCAGAACGCTCAGAAAGATTCAGCATTCGGCTCAAATCCCCGACGCCACTATGCATGACCTGGTGATAGTCGTAAGAGATATCACCGGAAAGATCCGGATACCTATCTGTCAGGAATTGGGCGAGCCTGGCGGCGATCTCCTTCATGGCCGACGGTGACCAGTGTGTATCGTTTTTCAGGTACGCGTTACCATACCTTTTCTCAAAATCGTAAAGGTGGTCACGAATGTCAAAAACCACAACCCCAGCTTCCTGGAGATGTTTGATAAAGCGATTCCAGGATCGATTTGCCAACGGACCATATCCTGCTTTCATCGACAGAGAATCCGGCCGGACAGCAGCTTTGACCGGCACCGGAAGCAGTACCAGCTCTATATTGCGCAGGGCGAGCTGGTCTCTGAAGACCTGGATTGCTACTACCGGATCCGGCAGTACCGGATCTTCCCATATTTCATGCCCCTGAGACCGCTTTATCTGCTGGTGTTTGTCAAGAAACGGAGGACCAATCAGATAATCTACTGCCGGACGGTAAAAAAGCTGGTCGTCTCGACCCACAATCACCTTTTCGTTGCCCTGCCCAAGAAACGTTGTGAACAGGTATTGAAGCGGTGGTAGAAACAGACTTCGTAAAAAGCTTCTCTGCTCAAGATCATCCTCCAGCTGGTCAATGTTTTCCAGAATAGTTTTGTTTATGAGTATGGTCTTATCCAGCAATGATTGATCCTTAACGCTGCTGATGGACAGAACTGGCATGCGGATACTGTCGTCACCATCGATGATTATCTGGCCGACGGGGACCAGAAAAATTACGGTCAAAAAGCAAAGAGAGAGAAACAGCGACGATCCTCTGGATATCGAGGTAACCCCAATCTCCCGTCTGGCAATTTCTTCTCTGCTCGGTTTGTTCGCTGGCATCGGGCTAGAAATTAAAATAAATAAATGGATTATATGACTGCATACTGAGAACGGCCACCGCTACAAGAAAAACCATAATAATCAATAGAATCTTTGCACGACCGAGCGTCCGACTCCAGTCCCACGACTGGGGTGCAAACCAGACAACCAATCCAGCCATGGCAAAGGCGATCAAATTATACGGGGTGTAGATTAACCCGCTGACCAGCAGGGATGTTTCCGGAACGACCGACAGTCCGGACATCGAGGCAAGGTAGGACATGGCACCGCCGAGACTGTCTGCTCTGAAAAAAACCCAGGCGATCATCACCAGGACGAAGGTAAAAACTATTTTCAGCGGTTTTGGACACGTGTCATAGATGGGTCGTTTTCCCATCACTCTTTCAACACCTAAATATGCCCCATGCAGCCCTCCCCAGATGACAAAATTCCATGAAGCACCGTGCCACAAACCACCAAGCAGCATGACAATACCGATATTGACCGCTGTGCGTAATGAACTGCCAGCCCTGTTTCCCCCAAGCGGGATATATAGATACTCCCTGAGCCAGGTTGAAAGCGAAATATGCCAGCGTCGCCAGAATTCAGTAATGGAGGAAGATAGGTATGGCGAGTCGAAATTTTTGGCAAACACAAATCCAAACATCAAACCAAGACCAATTGCCATGTCGGAGTATCCGCTGAAGTCGAAGTAGATCTGGAAACTATAGGCCGCAACACCGAACCATGAATCAAGGACCGACAGGGAGGAAGCAGAAAAGGTGATATCGGCAATCTTCCCACAGGGATTGGCGAGAAGTACTTTTTTGGCCATTCCAAGCGTGAAAAGAGCAGCACCCCTGGAAAATTTTTCCAGGGTATGGGATCGACAATGAAGCTGCTCTGCAATTTCCTTAAAACGAATAATTGGACCGGCAACCAGCTGGGGAAACATGGAAACAAAACAGGCAAAATCCATGAAGCTGCTAATATATTTTGAGTCATTACGATAGACATCTATGGTATAGCTCATTGACTGAAACGTATAAAAACTGATGCCAAGGGGGAGAAGGAATTGGAGCACCGGTACCGGATCAAAATTTTGCACCCCAAGAATCTGAAACAGCTGATTATAACTCTCCAGGGCGAATCCCGAGTATTTAAAAAAGCCCAGAAGCATCAGGTTGGCGGTGATCGAAACAAACAATGCCCCTTTCCTTATCCCTTTCTGTTCGCTCTGCGCCCTGCCGATGATGAGACCGCAGACATAGTCGACAGTCGTTGAGAATAACATCAACAGACAAAAAAGCGGATTGGACCAACCATAAAAGACATAGCTAAGCGCCGTTAACATGATGTTACGCACCCTTCGGGGCGTACTATAGTAAAGGAGCAGACTAAGCGGCAGAAAATAGAATAAAAATATGTGCGATGAAAAAACCATCCGGGTGAATACTCCCCAGTGAATACGAGATGTTTTCTAGATAGCAGTCACGGATCCCATTCAGTTATTAAAGCAGAGATCGGAAATTCGCACTATCGACAGGACAGCTGGCCCTCTGTGTAACTGCAGCCTGTTATTATGACAAACCTTCAAAATTTTGCCAGAGGTCAACAAATTAGCGCTTGCAAACAGACTCATACCATAATATCTATGTTCCTTCCTGGTAAGAATTATTCGAGCTTGATCTCGTCTATATGTCGTTTTTACTATTTTTTCCCTTATGTCTCTATCCAGATTTTCGCCCAAATATGAAGCCGACTGGTCAAAGCTGGGGCTTATTGGCCTGATATTGATCGTCACTGCCCTGGCACTCAGGCTGCTTTTTCTCTATACCAGCCTGACCAATCTGCCTGTAACCAGCGACGAAGCGTCTTCGGTTCTTCTTGCCAAAATGATCGCTAGAGGAGAGTTGCCGCTGCTGTTCATCGGACAGCCATACCAGTTCCCCATAGAATCATACCTGATGGCACCCTTTGTCGAGTGGATGCCCCGCAGCCCGCTTGGCGCCAGATATCAGAGTCTCATCCTGAGTACCATAGCTTTTGGGGGATTTTTACTGATTATACGCACTGCCTTTCTGGATGGAGCCCGCTGGCCTGCACTACTGCTTATCTGTTTTCCTTCCGCTTACTTTCTGATCTACCAGGCGGCGTATGCTCCCCCACAATATTCAATATCCCTTACCCTTGCCTGGGTGAGTATTTTTGCGGTGCTCCGGTCGCGTCAAAGTTCCAGAGCCTCAATATATCTAGCTGTCGCTGGTCTCAGCTGCGGGCTCGCTGTCAGTAATCATTTACTGACCATCACCATCTCTGCCGGGGTTTTTGCCCTGGTACTCTGCTCCGGCTCGTTTCGTAAATCGTTCTGGGGTTCTGTCCTTTTTACCGTCTGCTGCCTGATTGGAGCCCTCCCCTACATTCTGGCAATATTGTTCGTTCCCGGCGCTTATCATAATCTGCCAATTTCAATGAAGCTTGTCGATGCCATGACTCGAATGATTGTTCCTGGATTGTCGATAACACTTCCCGGGGCCATGGGCGTCAACCCGATCGTCTTTCCAGATCTTGGCGGCTACTTGGACTGGTCATCGTCGCTCCCCTCGCTATTCGCCATTTTATATGGAATTCTTTTTATCTCCCTCAGTATCCAGAGGATAATAATATTTTCAACGGACCTCCTGAGCAGGAAATGGCCCAGGTTTGAACTCGTTGATCTCGCCCTTATCTCCAGCCTGCTGACCTTATGGGTGTTTGCCTCCCACCTGACATCATCAAGTTTCTATCGCTACATGCTCCCGGCGGTATGGTGCTTCCCGTTTCTTGTCGGCCACGCATTTACATCATTTACCGGCAGGTTCCGAACCTTCGTCGGGGCGGCGGCCATCTGTTTGGCACTCTTCAATATCGGTGTCACGCTGCATCTCATCCGGGAATGGAGTGACCATGAAAAACTTGCAATTTACTCCCAAACGCCACAAATAAAGGAATTGATTGATACCCTGCAGGAAAAAGAGATCACCCACTGTTATGCAACATTCTGGCTCGCCTATCGAATAACCTTCGAAACCGATGAGGAAATTATCTGTTCTCTCCCATACAACCAGCGCTTTCCATTGTGGCCGATTCCTTACCAAGAGCTGGTGGAAAGGCAACCTGGTGCGGTCTATGTCCTCAGCCAGCGCTTTCGACCGAGATTACCGGCAAGAGTTTTTGAAAAACATCTGAAGAGTCATGGTATAGCTGCAGAAAAAACAAAAGTTGATCCATTTTTCATCTACCATGACTTCTCCTTTCCCTCATATCTGCACGATCAGGAAATCATCCTCGACAACGAGAACTATTCGCTTGCATCAGACGCTGGAAATTCCTCAGAGCTGGCAAATCTAACTGATGGGGATCTCAAAACGGCCTGGCTGGGCAGCCAAAAGCAGGTGGGGGGTCAATCGATTACCCTGACATTTGCTACGAAACAGACTGTAAATGGCGTTACCGTTTTCCATCTCCCGGGAATATCTGCCACACCAGAATCGTATAGAATTAGCGGTTACCGGACCATCGACGGAATCGGCACCTGGTACCCTCTTTCATCGACAGTAAACGCACAATGGGAAAAACTCAAGTTTATCAACAACCACCCGGTATACACTGGTTTTTCCCATCAGATGCGCTTTGAGCCGACAGAAGTCGAGGCAGTGAGAATCGAGATCGTTGAGCCAAACGAGCAGAGTGCGTGGGGACTCACAGAAATCGAGGTGAGTGCACTGCAAAAAGGTAACGGCTGAGAATAGTGTTGTTAGTCCCTGTTCACGTACTCCTGCCATTCCACCGGGAGCATGGTCTTTTTTTTCGTGTTACAGCTTTTACAGCAGGGAACAAGATTATCCTTTGTACTGCGCCCTCCCCGTGAGAGTGGGACAAGATGGTCCATCGTTAATTCGTGATGTGCGACTTTCTGGTCGCAGTAATAGCATATACCGGAGGCAGTTTTTCTCTGCCACCACCTGGTTTTCCTCAGGTCGCGCGCTTTTCCCCGTTCACGCCTGATATCTTCGTCACTTACTCCATCAAGCCAGAAAAAATCATCTGTCACGATACAACCTCGCCCATCAGCAGTTTCCTGAATTCTCCAACCAGGTAGAGGGAACCGGCCACCACCACCAGATCGTCCGGTGTCGCCACCTGCTTTATCTTCAGCAGTACTTCGCTGACCGGGGAAAGACAATCATAGTGCCCAACGTCATTTCCAAGCACTGCAACAAGATCTTCAGGAACGGCTGCACGCTCACTGTCCGGACAGGTCAGAATAAGGTAATCCGCCATTCGGGCAACTTTGTTGAGCATATCACTGTATTTCTTATCGCCCATGGAAGCCCAGACAACCAGCAACCTGTCATACGTATACGTGGTTTGAAGCGCTTCAACCAGGCAGTTGACCGCCGCCTCGTTATGGGCACCATCGAGTAGAAAACGCAAGCCTGCTGAAACGGAGGCGCCTGGATGTTGTGCTTCATGTTCATGAAAATTGATAGACAGCAACTCCATTCTCCCTGGCCAATGCGCCTTCTGCAGACCAGTTCGAATGGCATCATCTCGCACCAGGAAATCAAAATCTCTTAGTAATACAGCAGCAGTAAGGGCAGACGCACCATTTTCCGCCTGCCAGACACCTCCCGCCGGTAGAGACAGGCTGTTGATCATAGCCCCGTCCTTATCACGCCAGCTCCAGGTATTATCTTTGACCAATTCCAGAAAATAATCACTATCTCGCGTATGGAGCGGTGCCTGCCGGGCCCTGCTGGTCTGCTCGATAACAGCACGCGGTCCTTCCGAGAGAACACTGGAAATGACTGGTGTCTTATCCTTGATGATTCCAGCCTTCTCATAGGCCACTGACTCCACACTGTTCCCGAGGTATTGTTCATGGTCCAGGCTGATCGAGGTTATAATTGAGATCAGCGGCTTCACGACGTTTGTCGCATCAAGTCGGCCCCCCAAGCCAGTCTCTATAATAACCAGATCACACTCCTGTTCAGCAAACCAGCTAAACGCTAACGCTGTAGCACACTCGAAATAGGTTATGGTTCTCTCTTGCAGAGCATCTCTTATCTGCTCCATCAGCCGCGTAAAATCGTCTTCCGAGATATAGTGGTTATCGATACGAAAACGTTCCCGGACCGAACTGAGATGTGGAGACGTGTAAAGGCCGGTTTTATAACCTGCCTCTGTCATTATCGAGCGAAGCATTGTACAAACGGACCCTTTGCCGTTGGTGCCTGCAACGTGAACTGCCGGACAACTGCGCTCCGGTGAACCAAGCGCTGCGAGGATCGACTGCATCGCGTCAAGGCCAAGCTTGATCTTGTGCATCTGCATGTCGTCAAGATAGAGGCAGGCTTGCTGATAGGTGGTAATCTGTTTATTCACATCAGTATTCATATGTCGCGGAGAAATGAGTGCTTGCTCACCCGATTATTGTCAACTTTGCATAATCGAGGTGCAGCGTTTTAGTGCCATGGCGGTCGAACGCAATATCGAGAGAACGCGGTTGCTTTGTTTTCTGGACCGTTCCTGTTCCGAAAAAAGGATGATTTACCCGCACTCCTTTGTTGAAGTCATCCAGGACCAGTTTTTTTCTCCTCTTCGCAGCCGTCGCTTTCGGGCGATTTGCAATCGACGGTCTGGCAAAAGGTTCCGAGCGATCGGTCTGGAACTCCACCCTTTCATAGCCGCCGGGGGTCAGTTCTGCAAGAAACGGCGACATCCCCGCCCGTTTATATTTGCGATCAGGGGTCATGAGTTCCCGGGGGTAGGTCAGATAGAGATACTGTTTCGCTCGGGTGGCGGCAACATAGAGCAGTCGGCGCTCTTCTTCCCACTGTTCCCCGGAAAAAGCAGATGCATGGGGAAATCTGCCATCGGCAAGACCGATGACAAAAACCGCTTCCCACTCGAGTCCTTTGGCCGAGTGAATTGTAGAAAGCACCAGGGTATCGCCGTCTTCGCGATAGACCTGGGAATCAGTCTCGGGAGGATCCAGTGTTGTATCGTCTATGAAACTCTGCAAATCATCATAGGTGTCGATAATCGTTTTGAGTTGGTCCAGATCTTTCTGACGTTTCGGGTAGTCATCAGCATAGAGTCGCTCGAACACCGGCTGATACCAGTCAAGCGCTCTTTCACAGAGTTCCGCTGGCTTCTGGTCGGATTTACGCAGATCGTCAAAAAGTCGCGCGAGCCTGGCAACCCCTTCTCTCCAGGTTTTGCCGGCCGGGTAAGTCGAAAGCGCTGTAAACGGGTCGCCAGCATCGGATATCGCTGCAGTGATTTTCTGAGCAGTTTTCGGACCAACCTTGTCAATGCTGAGAAGAAGCCGGTTCCAGCTGAGATTATCGATTGGATTAACCAGTAATCTCAGAATGGCGAGCACATCTTTCATATGTGCCGCCTCAGTCAGTTTCAGTCCACCCCTCTTCTCAAAATGGATCGAACGACTGCCCAGTTCCAGCTCGAGTTTATAGGAGTGAAAACCAGAGCGGAAAAGAACAGCCATGTCCCTCATGCTGACCCCTTCATCCTGGAGTTCCTGAAGCTTCTGAACGACAAAGTCCGCTTCGGCCCGCTCGTCCCTGCCACCAAACAGATATGGTTTCCGTTCGCCTTCTATGTTTGTGTACAGGGTCTTGGTATACTTCTCGGTCGCATTTCGGATAATATCATTCGTCAGGGTCAGGATTGGTTGTGCCGACCGATAGTTCTCCTCCAGTTTTATGATCTTCGTTCCGGAAAAGGTTTCCGGAAAACGCATGATGTTGTAGAAATCAGCTCCCCTGAAGGAATAAATAGATTGGGAATCATCACCAACGACCATCACATTATCATGGTGATAGGCAGCCAGCCTGACTATGTCAGCCTGGATGAGATTGGTATCCTGGTACTCGTCGACCATTATATACTTATAGCGAAGCGAAATCTCCTCACGAACCTCGATCACTTCGGCAAGAAGTCGCTTCCAGTTTACCAGGAGATCGTCATAGTCCATCAAACCATGATTGTACTTGAATTCCTGGTAGTGCTGTTGAAGGAGCAGTATATCGTCAGTAAACTCGCTGAGGTGATTGTATTGATCAAATATCAGATCTTCCAGCGACCGGGCCTTGTTAACCGAACCGCTGATCATATTGATCACTGCACGTTTTGATGGAAACTGTTTTTTCGGTCCCGACAGTTCCAGGGACGATTTTAACAGATTAATAATACCTTCGGCGTCCGCCCTGTCGATAATGGTAAATGATGATCCGAACCCAAGATGGCTCCCATATCTCCTGAGCAGCATATTGGCAACGCCGTGAAATGTACCACCGGTTACACGGCTGCATGAATCATTGAGGATTGTTCCTGCCCGCCAGAGCATCTCCTGGGAAGCTTTCCTGGTGAAGGTGAGAAGCAGAATACTTTCCGGATTGACACCACTGTTAATAAGATGGGCGACCCGGTAGACCAGTGTTCTTGTCTTTCCACTGCCTGCCCCGGCTATAACCAGGACCGGCCCATCTGTATGAACGACAGCCTGATATTGGGCATCATTTAACGATTCCCGGTAAGATGCTTGCTTTTTCATAGGTCGCAAATGTACCATAGCCTCTGGGACACTGCAATGCCAGTTGACAACAAGTCAATGGGCGCTATATTATCCCTTCAACCAAACAGATAACAAGCATTTTACTATATGATTACCGAATGTTACGAGAGGGCCTGATGAATAACGAAAAGTTCGATCTGTTGTTTGACAAAGCAATGTGTGTCAAAATGCTGCCACCAGAGAAAACCACTGACTTTTTTGAGGCGCTTTTGGGAGACGCTTCTGAAGGCTCCTATGACATTGAACTGGGTTATAGCGGATCAGATGAAAAAACGCTGCACTTTGTCATTGAACTTCACGAGCGTCCCGGCCATTGCCTTGCTTGTAACCTCACCCAGGGGTTACCGCAGGTATTTTCACGGCATCCGGTCATTGATATTGCGGGTATTGTCAAACAGATTAATGCCATCCTCGGAGACAAAGCCCAAACCGGCAGCTGGCAACTCGGTTTCACCAGACAACACAGCTCATCTTTGCATATCATTCCGTTGACAGTAGAGCTCATTTAGCAACATTGCCCATTAAAAGCAAAAGGCCGACTCATCAGGAGCCGGCCTTTTGCTTTTAATGTATTGAATCGTTGTTTAAATCACGGCAACCCGTGCCCGCCCCTGAGCCTTTGCATGGTAGAGGATATCATCTGCTCTTTCCATCCACTCGCGGAGATTTTCCTGCTCTGCCAACTGCGCAAGCCCGATCGATACTCCGAGCTTGGTATGCTCATCAGCCCAGACATCCAAATCGTCAACCTTCTTGACCAGCCTTTCTGCGAGAATCTGAGCATTATCTTTATCGGTATTATCGAGAATAATCAAAAACTCGTCACCGCCCATCCTGATGAGAAGATCTGTGGATCGAACTGCAGCAGCGAGAACATCAGCAACTGATTTCAACACCTTATCACCAGCCTGGTGTCCGAGATTGTCGTTAATTTCCTTAAACCGGTCCAGATCCATGGAGAGCATGGTGAGCGGATGTTTATAGCGTTTGGCACTGTCCATCATCCCGTTGATACGCTCGTCAAAAACACGACGGTTTGCCAGTCCTGTCAGTGCATCTGAACTTGCACGCTCAAACAGATCTTCATATTCGAGTCCACGCTGAAGCGATTCTGCAAGCACAATCAGAGAGTCATTGATGATGTGCATCTCTTTATCACTCAACTCCTTGCCTTCTTTGAGAATCAGGAGGATACCTGTATCATCAACCGTTTCAAAAATCCATTTATGACCAAAATGACCGTCATCACTCTTGACAATATGACGGCGATCAGAAACGTTGGCGATGAGCTGTTCGGCAAAGGCAATTGCCCGTCTACGATTCGGGCCATGCCCTGAACAAAATAGGTGCTTCCGATTTCGAATATTATTGTTGTAGCCAATCAGCTCATGCTCTACGATCGGCATCAACCAGACCGAGTATGCTTCTATCATACTGGTCATGCTCAAAACGCCCGACATTCTGCCGTGCAGTCGATTGATCAGGTCGAGTCTCTCAGATTGACGTTTCAACTGATCAAGTTCGACCATAACCTGGTTCAGATCCTCGGAACCAGCATCTAGTGTCATCGTATCAGGTTGTTCAGTCAATATGTTCATTTTCCTATTCCTTGGCTTTAGTACTTATTCAATTTCCTTCAACATACATATCGGTATAAACCGTTAAATCTTTAGTATAATTTAGCAAATAACATGCCAGACGCTGATTTCGTCATACCGGAAAACACTGTTACAAACGTAATTGCCTGTTATTAATAGATTTAACTCCACATTGCACTCCACCACACTATCTCGGCAAACGTTTTCTTTGTACCCAATACCATGAAATACCAGTGAATCGGTCAGCACTGTCATTATTTTGACCATCCTGTTGAATATCTGACAGCAAAAACAGAGGGTAAAAAGCACAGTTTCCGGATCATCTCGTCGGCAGCCGGTTGCCTTCGTGATAAAAAGGGGGTACAAAGCAGAGTAATTACTTTCTTTTATAACAATAATTATTGCAGGGCTCGACACAACACGATGCGTTTGAAAGACCAACTTGGCGAGCTGTTCATTGTTGGCTTCCAGGGAGCTGAAATCCATCCGGGCAGTGAACTTGAATCTGAGTTCATGGCCGGGAAACCGGGAGGTGTCATTCTCTTTGATCGCAGCCTCTCAGGGCCTGACAAAGGCGGCAATATACGTTCCCCGGAACAACTCAGAAAACTCACCCGGTCGCTCCAGGATCTCAGTGAAGCGCCATTGTTTATCTGCGTTGATCAGGAAGGAGGGCTCGTTCAGCGACTCAACTCCCGCAACGGTTTTTTCGACACCGCCAGTGCTGAAGATATGGGCAGGACTGGTACCCTCGAGCTGGTCCGTAATGAAGCATTGCGGACTGCCAAAAACTTAGCAGAATCAGGAATTAACGTTACTTTCTCTCCGGTGGTCGATTTAAATATCAACGAAAGCAACCCGATTATCGGCAGGGTGAAACGTTCTTTCTCTTCAGATCCTGATCTGGTCATTGGCTATGCCGAAGAGTGGATCTCCTGCCATAGACAACACAAAATCCTTTCATGTCCAAAACATTTTCCTGGACATGGAAGTTCCGCGACTGACTCACACCTTGGATTCGTCGATATCAGCACCAGCTGGGACCAATCCGAGCTCCTTCCATATCGGCACCTCATCACTCGGGAAATGGCGGATATGATCATGGTTGGCCACCTCTACAACCAAAATCTGGATCCGGGCTTCCCAGCAACCCTTTCATACCTGACTGTCACCGGACTGCTTCGCCGACAACTCGGTTACGATGGCGTCATTGTAACAGATGATATGCAGATGAAAGCGATCAGCGATCGCTATGGTTTTCCCGAGGCAATCTGTCAATCGCTTCTGGCAGGTATTGACATGATCGTCATCGGGAATAATCTTGATCACAAAGAAACAATTCTGTCAGATGCAGTTGAGGCAGTTTGGCACGGTATAGAAGCCGGGACGGTGCCTGAAGCGACAATCTATGCAGCATTGATGAGAATTCGTCATCTTAAACGTTCTATCACAGGTTAACATATGACAAGCACGAGTAAAACCCACGAGGTCTTCATCGGCTACTTTTTATGGATTTTCGGTTTTCTGGGAGCACACCGGTTCTATTACGGCCGGCAGATTTCCGGAACCATATACTTCTTTACCCTTGGTCTGTTTTTTATAGGCTGGATTGTCGATCTTTTTCTCATCCCGTCAATGAACCGCGATGCGGATTTCAGATTCATTGACGGCCCGGTCGATTATAATCTCGCCTGGCTGCTCCTTGCTTTTCTCGGTATCTTCGGCATTCACAGAATGTATATTGGCAAGTGGGGTACGGGCCTCATATACCTTTTGACCTTGGGACTTTTCGGAGTTGGGATTATCTATGACTTCTGGACGTTAAACAGCGAGATCAGTCTGATCAATCATGCAGCGGTAAAGAAAGAATCACCTCTTAACTGACTGGTCTGGCAATTAACCGCCCGACAACCTGGGAAAGTTCCTTAAGGGATACCGGCTTTTTGCAGAAATCATCGATTCCCGCCATATCATTTGACTCTTTGTTGATCTTTTCCGAATAACCGGTAAACAGGATTGTCGGTAGATCCGGACGTATCTTTTTTGCTTCTGAACAGAGTTCAAGGCCGGTAAGATGCGGCATGGTCAAATCAGTCAGCAGCAGGTCAAACGAACCAGGATTTTCATGAAGGTCGCTGAGGGCTTCTTTGGCAGAAGCCCTTCCTGTCACCTTGTAACCAAGGCTCTGCAACAATTCACTGGTCACCTGCATGACCTGGGGTTCGTCATCCACAAGCATTACATGCCCCTCACCAACAATCAGCTCATCACTTCTTACAATCTGGTGAAGTGGGTTGAGTTTATGGGCTCTAGGAAAACTGATAGTAAACCTTGAGCCCGATCCCTCCTCGGATTCAACCTCAATTCTTCCTCGGTGCTGGCTGACGATACTGTGCACCAGAGCAAGCCCCATTCCCGTTCCCTGGCCTTTTTCTTTCGTGGTAAAGTAAGGTTCAAATATCCGCTCGCGCAATTCGCGACTCATGCCGCAACCGCTGTCCTCCACAACAAGCTGAACCCAGCCCCGATCGTTTACCGGCTGATATTCCACCTTCTTCAGCCTGACAACCAAGGTGCCATGGCTATTGCCGATCGCCTCACCACTGTTTGTACAGAGATTGACCAGGACTTGATGTATCTGAACCGGATCCACGAACACCGTTTCACAATCCTGGTCGATATCCTGCTCAATCTGTATGGTAGACGGCAGGGTAACACGCATCAGCTTGACTACTTCTTTGACGATAGGATGGAGATACTGAAGACTTTCTTTCTGTTCATTGGATCTCGAAAAGGCAAGGATCTGGTCAACAAGGCTTTTGGCCCGTTTTCCTGCCTTGAGGATTTCACCGAGATAGTCGAAAATTGGCTGGTCCTCAAACCCCTCCTGTCGCATCTTCAGCTTTATGATTTCAGCATATCCCATGATCGGAGTCAGCACATTGTTAAAGTCATGCGCTACCCCTCCCGCCAGGGTGCCGATTGCTTCCATTTTCTGGGCGTGGCGCAGTTGTCTCTCCAACTGAAATCGATCGGTGACATCGCGGGCGATGACAACAACACTCTCCACCCGGCCTTCTTCATTCTTGACCGGGGTACCGATAACCTCAAAGAAACTGTCATCTCCATCGTCACTGTTCTCAATCCGATGCGTGCCAATCCGGACCTGGCCGTCTATGACACTTCTCGGAACAGCGCAATTTTCACAATCAGCTGACTTCTTACAAATGATTTCACGGCAGAGTTTACCAATGGGCATATCCATACTCTGCCAGACGGTATCGTTAACCCAGATTGCTGAAAGACTTACATCAAATAAGGCGATGATCCCAGGGAACCCATCCAGTATTGCTTTTTTTTGAGATTCACTGGCGACAAGTGCTCGCTCAACATTTTTTAAATCGGCAAGATCGACAATGGTGGTAAGAATCCCCGTCTGGTTGCCTTCGTTATCACGAACAAGTGACTTTCGATAGATCACCGAATGGTGCACCCCCCCAGATCCAATTGCCTCGCCTTCAAACGGTTCAACCGCACCGGTTTCAAGAAGTAGTCGATCAAACTCCTGGTGGTCAACTGAGTTGCCGTCAGCCAATAAATTATAGACCCCTGATTCCCGGATCTCACTATCAGGTCTACCGACAAATCTGGTGAAAGCATCGTTGGAGCCGATAAAATCACCGTTGAGATCCAGAATAAAAATTGGGACAGAAATTGCGTCTATCAGTTCCTGTTCATAAGAGAGTGTAACCGTCATCAGCTGTTCCTGTTTTCTTCTCTTTCAGGGAAAGTGCTCTTTATGCACCTGGCATGATAAGCAAAACCAATGAGAATATAAGAATTTATATTTCATATCAGAACTATATCACCATCGTCTTATATTTTCTACCCGCAAGCCTATTTAGCCCGCTCCTTTTTCTTGACTTTTACCGTCTTCTCATTATTTGTTTGGTTCATCATAGACACAGAAATCTGGAGAGACAATGTCCGACAATAATATGCACCCTTCGTTCTGCCACCGCAAACCTGATATCTCATACCCGTGCCCCTGGGAATACAAGGTCATTGGTAAAGACCAGCAGGTTTTGACTGAAATCATCGTTGATGCCTGCGCTCCAGCAGTCCCGGATATCAAGCTGTCCAATATCAGTTCCAGCGGCAGGTATTATAGCCTTAATGCGACACTGACTGTTGAAGACGAGGAGATGCGGCTCGCTATATTCGATCGCATCCAAAAGCATCCAGCAGTTAAAATGGTGATCTAAATGTCTACCGATGAATTCCAGAAAAAGTCACAGATTGTCGCAGCCCTTCGTGAAGGGGTTGCTGTTGTGCAAATGGTTTTTTTCAAAGAGTTGCGGGCCCAGGTTGGCAGCCGATATCCTGACCTGGAGCAACAGACTCAGCTTATGCTCACCGGTGCGATAACCAATGAATTGTTCGGTACCCCCAATACAGAGGCCAGATTCGTAGAATTCAGGCAGACTCATAAGGGTATCATCGAACAGGAGCTACTGGGTCTCACTACAAACCTGGCGAAATTAAGGCGCTATCTAACCGATGCCTTGCGAATCCAGACCCTGTGCGACAGCCATGAAGGAGCAGATGATACGAGTGTTCTTGAAGCTGCTGACAGAATTGGCATTCTGCTTAAAGACCGTGATATCCCGCTTCCTTCTGTATTCATGACATTTGTAAGAGGGCTTGGAGAACAATATCAGCTGATCATACCTCCGGTACAAATTACAGAGGAAGACGACTCAGCAATGGTGCACTGAGTCCTGACACGTTCAAAGGACAAGGACTAACGGTCCGGTCGAATCCGCGCAGCGATAACTCCTCGAACCGAATTACTCAGGTATATCTTTTCTGCCTCCATGAGGTCTGTTTTGAAGAGCACTTTTTCATGTACCGGCATCCCTGCTGCTCCCTCAAGCAGACGTTTTCTCATGATGCCGTCCAGCAGGCCGGAATTGAGCGGCGGTGTATAGTAATGACCTCTCTTTAAAACAAATATGTTGGTAATACACCCCTCGGTAACCTCTCCTCGTTCATTACAAAAAATGACATCAAAGAGACCTGCCGCCTTTGCCTGCCGGTAGGCTTCATCATACAATTTACGCCTGGTGGTTTTGTGAAAGAACCATGGCCAGGAACTGTCTGTTGTCTGCTCGGCAAATTCGATTGTCACCGGTTGAAGATCAGCATCATCCTGACTGCCTGGCAGCCTGAGATGAGCTGGCGGATCACAGTCTGCAGTTGTCAGATCCACCGTGCCTTCGGCAGACAGGGTCAACCTGACCCGACGGCAGACGTCCGGCTCAAAGGATAGCGCTAGCTGCTCGAGGTGCTCTACTATCTGTTCCTTATCATAGGGGAAGTCAAAATAGGAGGCAGTGTGCTGCAGCCTCAGCAAATGGTCGTCCAGGAAGAGAAAACCGTGCTGACGATTATACAGCATGGTTTCTATCAGCTCAAATTCGGGAAGCGGATTGGTCAGGAATCTTGCCTTGAGAAGGCATTCCTGCCATTCATCTTCTGGCGATGAATCTGCAACAATTCCGGAACCAATACCCATCTCTCCTTTGCTGCCATTGAGAACAACCGTACGAATCGGTACATTGAAAACAGCTTTCCCCGCAGGGGAGAAATAACCGATGGCCCCGGTATAAACTCCTCTCGGCTGTTCTTCAAGCTCATCAATGATTTCCATGGTTCTTATCTTGGGAGCACCGGTTACGGAACCACAGGGAAAAAGTGCCCGCAGCATCTGCTCCGGTGAGACCCTGCTTTCAAGAAGGCGGTCGGCAACAATCGATGAAGTCATCTGAAAAACTGATTGATAACGTTCGACATCAAAGAGCGAGGTCACGTTGACAAATCCGCCACCGGTAGCCTCGACCAGTCTCGACAAATCATTTCTCAACAGATCGACAATCATCACGTTTTCACTTCTATTCTTCTCATCATTATGAAGCCGTTGCATATAGCCGCTATCTTCCTCGACAGTCCGGCCACGCTTCATGGTTCCTTTCATCGGTTTGGCAAAGATCCGCTTCTGGTCTGCACGGAAGAATAATTCGGGGGAAAACGACAGTATATAGTGGTCTTTATCCTTGATACAACTGCCATATGGAACCGGCTGGCTCCTCCTGAGATCAGTGTAGAAATCGGTTACTGAGCCCTCGAAATCAAAAGAAAACTTGAAGGTATAGTTCACCTGGTAGGTGTCGCCCGCGGCAATGTATTCAAGTATTGTTTTTATGGCCTGGCAATAGCGGTTCTCCTCCATATTCGGCAGCAGATTCGTCAACTGGTAGGTTTGCGCATTTCTCCGTCTCTGATCAACCGGTATCAGATCAGCATTGACATTGTCGTGATCAATGATTTTCGGCTGTTTATACACACCCAGGCTGGCCGTGATGCAAGCTGAATCTTTACAACCAATTGACAGCTGGTCGTGAAAAAATTCATATCCGAACCAGCCGGCAAGATAATATCCCTGGTCCAGGTAGTGCAGCAGCTGGTCAAAGAACAGTGCCCGATCGTCACCTGGTCGGTATTTCAACTGTTTTAACGGTCGAGTAAAGAGCAGCGACTGCCCGTTGTCATGATCGGGCAGCGAGGTGTCCAGATAAACATAGCGCTCTTGATCTGCCAGGTCAGCGAGCAGGTCTGAAACTGCCTTGTCAGAGAACTTTTTTCCGATCATTCCAAATAAACAAGAATAATGTTTTGTAGTTGGTCTTTTTCATGGTCTGTAAGCGTCTCAACAAAGTATCACAATATCTCGATATGGATAAGAAAAATATGCAAAGAAACAGATTTGGGAACAATCCAGGTAAATCAAATTTGTGATGCACCAGCCACATACAAAAAAAGACTGCAGGACAAGAGTCCTCGCAGTCTTTTTAACCCTGGTAGGGAGAGAATGTCTGATTATTTATTTTTGCCCCTTCTTCAACTCCTCATACTCCTCGACGGCACTGATCACGGCATCATCCTGGCGTGCTTTTATTTCCTTTACCTTCTGTTTGACTTTCTCTTCATTCATTCTCAGTGTCTGGGTTCCAAATATACTATTGGCAAGATAATCAAAAGAAAAAAGCATCAATTCCACATCATCTTCTTTTATTTTCTCAATTACCTCTGGATCGATTTCATAGGTATCAAGAAAAGAGCTCTCGAAGATAAATCGCCTGAAATGGGCTAGATCGGTGGAAGCCATAAAGAACATGCGCTTTGCCTGCTCGGAAAGAGTCGCCTGGTGACCAAATGACTTACGCCGCATAACCAGGCGCAGCCAATCCCTGTTCATCTCATCGCGGAGATCAACTCCCTGGTCAGCCCGCCACTCTTTGACGGTCCACTGTTTGTCTTCCTCATGCCCTTTACAATAATCTTCCTTTACCAGGAAAAAAAACTTCTCTTCGGCAGACGTTATTTCGTTTCCATCGACATCCCTGCTGCCTCCTTCATGGAAATCCGCCATTCCCACAGGATAATAGCGGCAGGCAGAGGGCCGGTCACTGTAAACCGTACAGCCATCTGGGGTCACAAAAGGACATTTGTCATCCTCTTCCCTCATTTTGATCATCACACCTGGCATATCTGTCTTCTCTAGGTATGTCGGCATGGTATAGAGGTGCAAAAACTCATGGGCGGGTATCTGAAGCCGTTTGGTTAACATCAGAATGTCATAGGGGGTAAGGACAATTTTAATGGACCCACAGCAGGCGGTAAAACAGCTGACCCCCGGGTGACATCGAAACTGTATGTTACTCTCCATCGTCAGTTTGACCGGCTGAATATTAGATGGGTTCTTATCCTTGCCAAATATCATTTTTTCTTTGACGCTCGTTTCCTGATCACTCATTTTGCAACCTCAAATAAAATTATAATACAGCCACATTGTGGCATTCATTTACATATTCGCAAGACCTCCTATATTAAACGGTCGCGATCATCATGTCAAACGAGATTTACTACTTGTATTTTCGTTCTTTTCTGTGCCATTATATATTGTGGAATAACGGGTAACTAGTAAAATTGTCGTCCCATGACCTGCATATATGTTGCAGTTTCTCGTAAATGATCGTATAAGTTTCTCTCCAATAGAGAGCAATAATGCAACTGACACGGTCAGCGGTAGTCAGACTCTCCAGTATTTCAAGGTTGTGTATATGAAATTATTTGTTCGACCTGTTGACCTGACCAGTGTCAACACCATTGTTTACCATCTTCCCGATGGCCCGACGTTGTCACTCAATGTGGATGGTATTGAGGAATTTATTGACCTCGAACTGGAGCAGGGCCACTATTGTGATACATCAGATATCGACGGTACGCTGCACTTCTTCCCCAGGGGAAATGCCTGACACCTTTCGTCAACGGCCTTTCTACCTGCCCTGCCCGGGCCTTTTTCGCTGTCCGTGCCCAGTTATCTCTCAGGTCACCATATGGATATAGACATCCACTCCGATGGACATGTGCATACCCATCTCTGCATGCACGCAGGGGGTACGATGGAAGAGTACGTTCAATCTGCAATTGAAAAAGGGCTTCACCATATGGTTTTCATGGAACACCTTGAGGAAGGGATCAATTATTTTGAGCGAACCTGGCTGAGAGAAGAAGATTTTGATTACTACTTTGAAGAGGGACATCGCCTCAAACAACTTTATGGAAAAACCATAGAGATTGGGCTTGGTGTTGAAGTGGGCTACAACCCACTGTGCCCTGAAAAGATTTTGGAGCGGTTATCACAGAGAAGATGGGATCGCGTTGGGCTCTCGTATCACTTTTACCATCTGCCGGAAAGCGATTCTCACTTGAATTTTCTCAGTCGGAAACAGAATAATATTGATGCCTTTATCGGGATAGGGACTACAACGCTGCTCAGCCACTATTTTTCCTCACTGATCGAGGCGGTCCAGATAATCCCTGCTACTGTTCTCTGTCACCTTGATGCAGGTCTGAGACATGTTCCCGGTCTGAGCTTGAACGATGAACACCGTAATTTAATTGAACAGCTCCTCAATCAGGTGAAAGCTTCGGGTATGGCCCTCGAAATTAATACCTCAGGGTATGCATCCCGAAATATGCCATATCCCGGTTTTGATCTGATTCAAAGAGCCCAGGCGCTCAATATTCCTCTGAGCGCAGGCTCAGATGCTCACCATCCATCCCAGGTCGGAAGATATTTCAAACGGCTCTCTGGTGACCTGGAACGACTCCCAGCCTAATCAAATAACCAGACTGTGTAATCGCGGCTATTGAGGAAGCCAGTCGACACTCATTCTGCGCACGACATTGATTCCACCGCCCAGAACGAGGCTATTGTCATATCCTTGATGATCGAGGAAGCATTGAATCTCGTATGACCGGGAACCGGCATTACAGATGATGATCATTGTCTTGTCTTGCGGAAGCTCCTGAAAACGATCACGAACCTGGTCATAGGGCAGTGAGAGCCATTTGTCTGGACCAAACTTCTCAACAAAAGGTGCCGCCTGTTTCTGATGCCTGACATCGAGCATAACCCAGTCTGGTCTTGATGCCATGTCTGCCATGAATTGGAAATACTCTTTCATGTCAATCTTGCGCAGTCGTCTGTCGCATAGATTCTCTGCAACATATGCCGCCGCGTTGACAGAATCTATAGCGGCTGAAAAAGGCGGCGCATATGCCAGCTCTATAGTATTGAAATCCTCGATCACCGCTCCGGCAGCGAGTAAAGGGGCAGATCCGTTGATCCTGGCAAGAATTCCGTCACCCATCGGGCCAACGCCCTGAAAGCCAAGAACTTTTCTTGTCCTACGGTCAAATATCAGTAAGAAACATGCTATTGCCTGGGTTGGGAAGAAATGGGCCCTGTCTATTGGCGAAGTCAGCGATATGTCAGCGTCATAGCCTGCCTGACGGGCCGCTGCAAGTGTCAAACCGGCGGACCCAATGCTCATGTCAAAGGCCTTCATGATAAAACTTCCCACCCCGCCAGAAAAGGTTGATGGAATTCCGCAGATATTATCTGCTGCCACACGCCCTTCTTTGTTGGCGAGGGAGCCAAGCGGAGCAAAAAATTTACGCCCTGAGACCTGGTGCGTGATCTCTATGCAGTCACCAGCAGCATAAATGTCTGGATCCGATGTCTGGAGATGATCATTTACGACAATAGCACCCATCTTTGAAACATGCAGCCCCGCATCAACTGCCAGTTTCGATCTTGGTCTTACGCCAACAGCCATAATTACCAGGTCTGCGTCTATTTCACGTTTTTCTGTTCGAACCCCGGTAGCATTGCCATTATCGTCCGTCGTAATTTCAACGGCACCTTCACCGAGAAAGACCTCAATACCGTTCTCCTGGAGATGCACAGATAAAATATCTGAGAATTCCCAGTCGATAAGACTCGGAAGCAGCTGGTCCTTGAACTCAACCAGGGTAGTCTCCACCCCCCACAGGTCCTTCAAGGCTTCTGCCATCTCGATACCAATTGCACCACCACCTATCACGACTGCCTTTCCCACTTGTCCTTTGGCGATCATCTCCTTGATGGCAATCGCCTTGTGAAGATCACTGATGGTGAAGACATTTGCTGAATCTGCCCCTGGAATAGGCAGGACAAGGGGCTCACTGCCTGTTGCCAGCAGTAACGAGTCATACGGCAGCAATTGCTGGGTACCGGTATCAACATGCTCAACCAACACCGTTTTTTCAGTACGATCAATTGACAGAGCCCTCGTTGATGTTAGTGTCCTGACCCCTTTTGCTTTTTCAAAGAAATGTTCATCCCGGAGCATATGAAAACTGGTCGATCGTAACTCCTTCTCGTCGGCGACATCGCCTGATACATAATAGGGAATTCCGCAACCACCATAAGAGATCAGGCTGTCCTGATCCACCAGAACCACCTCGGCATCAGGATTGAGCCGTTTTATTCTGACCGCTGCCTTTGGACCCGCCGCAACTGCTCCGATAACAACAACCTTTTCAGACATGAGCTACCTTCGATTAGAATAATGATTATAATTTCTGGCATATGAACACTATACACAAAATATTTCAAGATCATTTTAGGTAAAATATCCCACACCTGGGGGAAGCTATCAGCATGCTGGAGGAGGGGTAATTGGCCGAAGCGATCTTATTGATCCGTATGCAGTCTATCAAGACGGAGACGATGCCGATGGTCAAAGAGGTGGCGCTCAATCAGCCAAATTGAGCAGATAATTCCAAATCCGCTTCCTGAGGTTATCAGGAACATGATCAATAGTTGATACTTGACGGCCTCAACCGGAGGAGTTCCACCCAGGATCTGGCCGGTCATCATGCCCGGGAGTGATACCAGTCCAGCTGCAGCCATCGCGTTGATCATCGGGATCATACCAGTCCGCATACAGTCACGACGTAAATCAGAAATTGCCTGCCGCCAGGTTTCGCCGAGCATCAAGCGCTGCTCGATAATCTCACGCTGTTCGTAGAAAAGACTCGTCATCCGATCAGAGGCAAGGGCGACACCGGTCATGGTATTGCCAAGCAGCATGCCAAGAAACGGTATCGCATACCGCGGCTCATACCAGGGGTCCTGCTGGAGTATTACGAGCAGTGCCAGCAGTGTAATAGAAAATGAAGATATAAACATTGCCACCACGCCTACTCCAAATCCAAAAACACCCCTGATCCTGCGCTTCAAACGAACCCTGACCTCTCTTCCCGCTGCAATCAGCATTATTGCAGAGATCAGGGAAACAAGTAAAAAAGATCGACTGGCAAACACTGACTGGAGGACAAGGCCAATGAGCAAAAGCTGCACGGTCATACGTGCGGCTGAGAACACCATCTGTTTGCCAAGACCGAGTTCCATTCTGAAACTGAGAAATGCCAGCAGCACCACCAGGCCGGAGGCAATCGATAGGTCATAGACACTCAGCGGTGTGACCTGCATAACCTAACCTCTGCTCCTCTGGGACAATTGCATCTCTTCAAGACGATCTTTATGGAGAACAAGCAGTCGATCACAGATCCGATCTATCTGCTCCTGGTCATGACTTACCCACAAGACGGGAGAACCATGCTCTTTCTGGAAATCTGTAATAACGGCTTCGAGCAAATCACAATTTTGACGATCGAGGCTGGAGCCCAGTTCATCAAGGAGCAGGACCTGAGGCACACGAACAAGAGCACGTGCAACTGATAACCGCTGCTTTTCACCAGTCGACAGCCGGCTTACCTGCCAGTCTAAAACATCGGAACAAAACCCAAGGGATTCAAGTAATCTAATCAGCTGATCCAAATTGGCATTTGCGCCCATATGACTCTTGACATCATTATACCACCAGCGTGACTCTGCGGGGATGAGAGCGACTTTGCTGCGCCAGGCGGGAGCTGAAAAACCTGAGCAGTTCTGAGCGTCAAGACAGACCTCGCCACAATGATCGTCAAGATCGGCAAGGGCTCGCAGAAACAAGGTTTTTCCTATACCCGACAGACCACGTATGCCAATAATCTCATGACCAGAACAGCTCAGGTCATAGGGCCCGTTATTACCGAAATTCAGCCCTGTAATGGAGAAACTGGTTTTGTGTTCAGGGAAGGATGATGTTAAAGGTGGTTCCTTCATCGACCTTACTGTTTACAAAAATTTGCCCTTTATGGCTTGCGATACTGTTTCTGACAATTGCCAGCCCCAGCCCGGTACCTTTACTCTTGTCAGTAAAAAATGGCTGGAAAATCTGCTCTACCTTCTCCGGGGGCATACCGGCTCCTGTATCCGAGATTCCAATCCTGGCCTTGCCATCCGGTAAGCTTTCAGTCACGATTTTCAGTCTCCCACCAGTTTCCATGGCCTGGATTCCATTAAGCAATATGTTGAGAAACGCCCGGTAAAGCATATCCTCATCAACCTGTTTGACCAGCGTCTGTCCATTGTAGACGGTATGTATGTCCACCTGCTGCTGTTCCGCCGTCGAACGAATAAAACTGACAACTCTATCGAGTATAAGGTGGATATCGACTTCTTTGAGTCTAGGCTGCTGGGGCCTGGCAAAATCGAGAAATTCAGTAACGATTGTATTTAGGCGGCTTGTTTCGTCGATAATAATCTGGGCAAGATTTTCATTGCCCGGTGCCAGTTTAACAATACGCTTCTTTAATATCTCAGCGGTGCTGCGAACAATTCCCAGCGGGCTCTTTATTTCGTGAGATACAGTAGCCACCATTGTTCCAAGGTGAGCGAGCCGCTCTGTTTTATTGAGTTGCTCCTCCAGTCTGAACCGTTCCTTCGTACGTCTCTCAATAATTTTGCCAGCACGGGAAACAATCGTTCGCAGTACCAGAAAAAGCACGGTCATAACCACGCTTGACACGAGAATAATGCGACTCTGCAGCCTGAGTATTGCCTTATAATCTCTGGAGAGATCCTTTACAATTTCAATGACTCCCATGACGACATCACCGGCCTCTCCACTCTCCTTTACCTGTCGAAACGGGATGTATGTTTTCAGCTCGCAACTGATCCGGCCATCGGATAACAGGCTCAGAACCGAGCCACTATAAATGATTCGCGAATTGGCAATTCCTTTCAGGGCTTTCTCATACTCGATCCCCCCTTTATCCCTCAGCCCAACCAGTTTTTCAACGGTAGAATAGGAGATGATATTCTCTCTTGAGTCATAGATGGTCACCGAGTCAATGGCCAGTCCCTGAACAAGTCCTGTTATCATGCGATCAAGGTAATCAAATTGCTCTGGGTTGCTCAGGGCTATTCGCCCGTAGCGCACCACCGCAGGAAGCACAAACCGTCTGAAAACCTGCTGGTTTAAATTTTCGGCAAGCAGCAGCGAGTAGTCCTCGCTCTGCTTCAGCATAACGTCACGAGCGTGGTTAGAAATAACCCAGGAAAGAAGCAGGGTAACTATAAGAAAAACACCGAGGGCTGAAAACGAAAAATATTTTACCAGGGTAAACGGTTGCAAACCGGCATTTATCTTCTGCTGACGACTATCGGTGTCGATCATTGTGCTGATTTGTTCCTCAGTCATTGCATACCCCACAGCGCCGGCAAAGCGCGGTGTCACAGGCGACAGTCTCCTCGCAGTCTAAAGCCTTGCAGTATTCCTTCCAGAGATATGAATCATCTATTGAGTGATCAATGATTCGCCAGGGGAGAAATGATCGTTCACCATACTGTCTGGTGGCAAACTGCTCAGCATTCAAACCGTTCCGTTTCATTGCACGTTTCCAGGATATACTCGAAGCCGCCATATCTATCAACAATTGACCAATTCTTCTGTCACCGCGGGCAAGAACTGCCTGAAACAAGACATGTTCGGGATTGTCAAAGGTCGTACTGACATTGGCAAGACCTGATAATTCTTTTTTCAGGAAGGAAATTTTATCCTTCAACCCCTTTATCACCTGATTGCTGCTGCGACTCACCTGTTCAGGCAGCATTTCACTCACGCCAAACGGGTGGTATTGGAAAGGAGTCCAGGGTTTCGGGGCAAAGCAGTTTACCGAAATGTGGATCTCCGTCAACCTTCCTCTTCTCTGGCCAAAAGGCTTTATCACCTTGACTATCCTACTGACAAGTTGAATAAACTCTTCAAGGTCACCCTCTGTTTCCGTGGGCAGACCAATCATCAGGTAGAGTTTCAATTTGTGTAAACCAGCTTCTACCAATCGTGTTGCCGCATTGAGCAGGTCATGTTCACTCAGCCCCTTGTTAATCACTTTTCTCAGGCGCTCAGAACCACCGTCCGGAGCAATGGCAACACTTTTTAATTTGCTGTGTGACAATAACGACAACAGGTTATCGGAAATCCGGTCGGCGCGCAGGGAAGAAAAGGACAGCGAGCAGCCCTGGCTCCTTATTTCCTCGGCAATAGACTCAATCGACTCCTCGGATGTCATTTCCATGCCAAGCAGGCCAACCCGATCTATCTGGTCCGGGCGCTGCCTGAGACTGGCAACGACTGCAGCCTTGTCCCACAGGCGTGCCGGGCGGTAGATAAAGCCAGCGGTACAGAAACGACAGCCGCGTGAACAGCCGCGGCCGAGTTCCGTCAAATAGAGGTCAGCAAATTCTGTTTCCGGAGTGAGCAGTTCTGAGTGCGCAGCCCGGTCTTTGGTTTCAAGGATTACCTTTTTTATCCGCCGGGGGAGGCCGGATTTGATCTTGTATCCATTAAAATTGCCGGTTTCATCATACTCTGGTTGATAGAAACGGGGTGCGTAATAACCACTTTTCTTCTGGTTCAGCCCCAATAGCAGTTCATGACGACTCTTGAGACTCTGCTCGTCACAGAGCATGTCAACCAGGTAGGGTAACAGCGGCTCAGCCTCTCCTACAACAAAAAGATCGACCATATCCGCAAGCGGTTCAGGATTCATGAATGTTACCACTCCACCACACACCACCAATGGCGAACCATTACGGATGGTATCGGATCGCTGCCCGGCAATGGGTTCGATACCTGCCTGCAAAAGGAGTTTGGCTAGATTGACATAATCATGTTCAAAACTGACTGAACAAAAAAAGATTGGAAAATCGGCAAGCGGTCTTATCGACTCGACGGATCTGAGATCAGGGTCTTTACGATCCGGCAGGAATACCCGTTCACAAACGATACGGTCATCTTCATTGAGGAGGTGATAGACAATCTGGAAGCCAAGGTTGGACATGCCAACCCGGTAGCTGTTCGGGTAGAGCAAGGCAATCGGAAGACGTCCGGTCCATTTTTTCAGGTAGGACCCCTTCTCCCGATCAAGACGATTCTTTCTCACATGGTGATCATGGCCGGAAACAGGTTTGCGACGGTGTCTTGTTCTCTTTTTGTGGTCCAAAAAGTCAGGCCAAAGTGATTAATTTGCCTTTTTCCTCAGATAAGTTGGGGTTTCGAGATAATCTTCGTTCCAGCCGCTGTCCCTGCTGTCACTGTCTTTTTCAAAACCGCGTCGGGAGGGGTTCAGGTTATCGAATGCCTCAAAATTGGACCCGGGCAGGTTCGCCACACGTTTCTGCCGGTTAGGTAGGGCTGGCTTGACTGCCTTCTGGTTCTGCACTTCGATATCGGGCTTCTGCTGCCTCAGCGGGATATTTTCGATATCCGGCTTCTGCTGCCTCATCGGCAAGTCATCTACCTGGGCAATGGTCTCCATTCTGGAGGCGACATCACCGACACCAGTGGCGATCACGGTAACATGTAATTCATCTCCCAGGTTATCATCATAGAGGGCTCCAATAACCACTTTGGCGTCATCATCAACTTTAGCCTGGATAAGGGCTGAAGCCTCCATGAATTCGGCCATGGTGAAGCTTTCCTCAGTCGCTGAGATGTTGATCAGCAGCCCTCGAGCCCCATCGATACCGACGTCTTCAAGCAATTGGTTATCTATTGCCCGTTTTGCAGCTTCAGTTGCCCTGTTTTCTCCGGCGGCTACCCCTGAACCCATAATTGCCGGCCCGACCTCCCTCATTACCGTACGAAGATCAGCAAAATCGGCATTTATCAATCCAGGTACATTAATCAGATCCGTTATGCCCTTCACCGCCTGTAATAGGACGGTGTCTGCAAGCGATAACATATCTGAGAGCCTGGAAGTTTTCTGCATCAGGCTTAACAGCCGATCGTTCGGCACTGTAATTATGGTGTCTGCATACTGATGTAACTGCTGCCAGCCACTTTCGGCATTCTTGAGTCGGTGTTTACCTTCGAAACTAAAAGGTTTTGTCACAACAGCAACCGTTAGAGCTCCAAGCTCCTTGCTGATTTTGGCTACCACCGGGGCCGCACCTGTTCCGGTTCCGCCGCCAAGCCCGGCAGTAACAAAAACCATATCGCTGCCCTTCAGGGACTCTTTTATCTCTTCAATCGATTCGTGGGCTGACTGAGCACCTGTTTCCGGATCTGCACCGGCGCCAAGACCTTTGGTTATACTTGGCCCGATCTGTAAACAAATATCGGCTTTTGATTGATCTAGTGCCTGCCTGTCAGTATTTGCAACAATGAATTGAACTCCCTGGAGTCTGTTTGCTACCATTGTATTGATGGCATTTCCCCCGCCCCCACCAATACCGATAACCTTTACTGCCGCGACCCCTTCTGACTCAGCCATTCTAAACGGCATCCCGATCTCCTTAAATATCTTTCAATTCTATATAGTTAGGGACATATTGATATTCAAATCCCTATGACTAAAACTATAGCATCTCCATCTTTTCTGATAAACAAAAAAGTCATTTCCTACATCATTTTTTTGAACCACCCTTTCATTTTGTCCATCATTCCAACGTCCATATGCAAATTATTCTGTTGCTGATCTCGACCATACATCACCAGCCCGACTCCGGTTGTACATCGAGGAGTAAAGATATCTTCGACTCTTCCGCCAACTCCGGAAGGATAACCAATTCGCACCGGCAAATCGAAAATCTGTTCGGCAAGATCGACAATATTGGCCAGCAGGGCCGTTCCACCGGTCAAGACGACACCGGCGTTAATACGATTCTTCTGTCCAGAGGCAACCAGCTCCCGGTCTACCATCTCCAGGATCTCCATCATTCTTGCTTCAATGATATCGACCAGAACCTTCTGGGTGACACGTCTTGGTTCACGATCACCAACGGAGGGAACATCAACGACATGGTTTGGTTTTATTACCGAGGACAATGCACTGCCATAGTCTTCTTTCAAGCGCTCGGCTTCTGACAGTGGTGTTCGAAGTCCAACCGACAGGTCGTTGGTTAAATTGTGACCACCAAGACCAATTTCACTGGTATGACGTATTGTCCCGTCACAAAAAACTGCGATATCAGTTGTCCCGCCGCCTATATCAACCAATGAAACACCAAGGTCCATCTCGTCCTGTCCCAGCACCGATTTGGCTGAGGCGATTGACTCCAGAACAAGATCTGCGACTTCAAGACCTGCCTTATTGCAGCAGGTAACGAGGTTGTGAACCGCACCTATGTCAGCTGTGACAATATGAACATTGGTTGCCAGTCGAACCCCTGTCATCCCGAGCGGATTCTGGATACCAGTGTGATCATCAACCATGTACTCTTGTGGTAACACGTGAATAACACGCTGATTTTCTGATATTTTAACCGTCCTGGCAGCGTTAATGACTTCCTGTATATCAGGTTGCTTTATTTCGCGGCCGTTTACCGCCAGGATACCGGGACTGTTGAACCCTTTTATATGGTTACCGGCTATTCCAACATAAACGGCGTCAAGGTCACAGCCAGCTATATCTTCTGCGATTTTTACCGCCTGCTTTATTGAACTCACCGTACTCTCTATATTTACAACAATACCCTTACGCATGCCGAGAGAAGGTGTTGTCCCCGCACCAATTATATCGATACCGTCGTCAAACACTTCACCGACAACACAACAGATCTTTGTTGTCCCGATATCGAGTCCGACAACGAGATCACCCCGTAATCCCTCTCTCGAATCGTCGGTGGGCGTTTTTATGCTCTCTTCCACTTCGTAATTTGCTTCCATCACACACTCATCCTGATTCGCTGTACCCAACTATTACCTTATCAGTGAGATAGTCCATCCTGATATATGTCACCTGAGCTATCTCCATACCCTTCTTCCGCGGTTTATACAAGACTTCAAGCACCTTTCTGAGCCTGACATATTTTTTTCTTACATCCCCACTCCCGAAAAAAACTGGAAACGGATATTCTACCATGTAAATTACCAGCCCTTCCTCCGGATCAACATGTATTTCTGAAACTGATTGAGCTGGCAGGTTCGGGTTATTAGCCCCAATCAATTCAAGGAAGCGCAATGCTTCACCGAGCCGTTCAGTCCTGACATTTTGATCGGCAATAAGATCAAGTCCGGTTATTACCGGGTAATCGAAATCCATCCCAACTTCTGCTCTTATGAACGGAACACCTTCACTGTCCATATAATTAAGCTGGGGTAAACCATCAACCATCATTACCATGAGAGCCTTAGGTTCATATTCCTTTACACGAATGACCACCTTGTCCGGCCATTTTTTTATCACATCTACATTCTTTATCCACGGAAGGTGTGAGGTGACCGCTTCAGTAACGCTCTTGGCATTGAGGAAAAGCAGGCTTGAATTAATAGCGACTCCAGAATCTCTGCGAACCTGAGCGACTGGTGTCTGACGACAGCCCTCAACTTCTACGGTGGTGATATTAAAATAGTCAAGGTCAGCTAAAAATGTTTTAACTGTCACGTAACCGCTCGCTTTAACAAACAACCCTATGGCCAGTGACAGGCAGAGAACAAGCAACAGCCGCCTGGACCAGTTGCTGTTCTGTTGGGGTGTTTGATACGATTGACGGCTTACGTTGGTCCTTCGCGCCCGATAGCTATTAAGCTTACGCAGCAGGTTTCTCTTCTTTTTCCCCTCACTGGTTCGCAGCCTGACAAAAGCATCACGTCCCGCATCGACACCCCTTTTCTTCCGAGACGGGTAATCACCTGTGGTTTTTTCTTTAAAGAGGCCACTGAGGCCATGTTTGAGTCGTGTCACTATTTTCACAGGAACTGCACCTCAGGTTCAAGGGCGATACCGCTGTCCTTTTTTACCCTGTCTTGCACCAGACGCATCAATTGTATTATATCACTGGCGGTGGCGTTACCTCGATTTACGAAAAAATTCGCATGTTTTCCAGACACTTCTGCACCACCCACACGCATCCCCTTGAGATTAGACGACTCGATCAACCGGCCAGCACTCTGACCTGGCGGATTTTTGAAAAAAGATCCGGCATTGGGCATCCCGACAGGTTGCCGCTCCCGCCGCTGTCGACGGTATTCCTTCATTTTTTGCTGAACTTCAATCGTTTCAGCAACCGCTAGCCGTAATTCAACGTCAGTGACAACAAAACCGGAGAGTGATTCATATATATCATGCCAGCAGCGATAACCAAAGTTCAGATCGCCAGCGGATATCATTCTTTTCTCATTGTCTCCAGCAAGGGTCACCCGGTAAACCAGATCTCCGATCTCACTTCCCCAGGCGCCCGCATTCATCACCAGTGCACCACCCAGGCTTCCCGGGATTCCGGCGGCGAACTCAAGACCGCTGAGTCCCTGCTCCGCAGTCCAATCCCCGAGCCGGGATAAGCTGATGGCCCCACCAGCATGGACGAGGACCCTGCCGCTATCGGCTATATCTTTTCTGCATATAGACTTGAAACCATCTCCCAGTATCACAATTATACCGTCAAAACCATGATCAGAGACAACTATATTTGATCCTCTGCCGAGCAATTTCCAGCTAATCTCATGTTCTTTACAGAGCGACAGAACAGACTGCAGTTCCTCTGTCTCATTTACGGTCACCAATGCTTCAGCAGGCCCCCCGACTCGAAAGGTTGTCCAGGCCGAAAGAGGTGCGTCCCAGAGGACCGGCCCCATGACGGCCTGCTCCAGTCCCTCTTTAACTGAGCTGCTCAATACCATTCTCAGCAACACTCCCGCTCTAGAAGGGACAAGAGATCTTCGCCTGCCCTGACAATATTTCCGGCGCCAAGACTCAAGACCAGATCCCCGGGTTTCAGCATCGGCCTGACTTGTTCTGCAAGCTCCTGCAAAACAGGAACATAGGCTGTATACCGCTGTCCATGCTGTTTGATCTTGTTCAGTAAATGCTCACTGCTGACTCCCTCGATCGGCGCTTCACTTGCTGCATAAATATCTGTCATAACAAGGAGGTCAGCCTGATGAAAACAGGTCTGGAACTCCTTGAACAATCCTTTGGTTCTACTGTAGCGATGAGGCTGAAACAAAACCACGAGCCGCTTGTCAGGCCATGCCTTTTTGATCGCTTCAAGCGTTGCTCGAATCTCAGTCGGATGGTGACCGTAGTCATCGAAAATCTCAATGTCCGCAACCGTCCCCTTGTGCTGCATCCGACGCTGTACCCCGGCAAATGAGCCCAGGGCATCGGCAATCACCTGGAAAGAAATCTCAAGTTCAAGTCCCACACAAATTGTTGCCAGACCATTGTAAACGTTATGCAGGCCGGGTGGCGCAAAACTTATCTCACCAAGTGTATCAGTTCCCTGCCTAACGACAAACCTGACTCTGCCCTGAGAATAGGTAATCTGGTCGGCAAACAGATCTGCCTGGCGGGTAAGGCCATAGGTGATGACACGTCGCTTTATCTCCGGCAGGATGTCTGCGACATGTTGATCATCAAGACAGACAATTGCTGCTCCATAAAAGGGAATTTTATCTGTAAACTGCAGGAACGACTCTTTTATATGATCAATATCTCGGTAATAATCAAGATGTTCAAGGTCAATATTTGTTATTACTTCAAGCACCGGAGACAGTTTCAGGAAAGAACCGTCACTTTCATCTGCTTCAGCCACCAGGAACTCACCTTCTCCGAGTTTTGCATTGCCTCCGAGACAGTCGACTTTTCCGCCCACCACTATTGTTGGGTCAAGTCCGGCCTGGGCCATCATCCAACTGACCATTGAAGAGGTTGACGTCTTGCCGTGACTGCCGGCTATAGCGATACCAAATTTTTTGAGCCGCATCAATTCTGCCAGCATCTCTGCTCGCATGATAACCGGCACACCCTTCTCCCGGGCAGCAAGCACCTCCGGATTATCACTCGATATAGCCGAAGAGGTGACGACCACGTCGGCTCCGGTCATCCACTGCTGCTGGTGTCCAACATAAATGGTGCAACCCTGACGAGCCAGATTCTCTGTAATACGAGATTGGCCAAGATCAGAGCCCGAAACCCGGTATCCCAGATTTACAAGAAGTTCGGCAATCCCGCTCATGCCGATTCCACCGATGCCGACGAAATGAATATGTTTTGTTTTTCTATACATATTATCCTATTGTCCTGCCATCTCCAGGCAGAGATCCACGATGCGGTCTGCGGCATCTGGTATGCCGAGCTCTTTCATATTTCGAGACATGCTCTGCAGTACCTGCGGCCTGGCAAGCAGTGATTTGATCTCTTCTCTCAGGGTATCAGCTGTTACCTCGTCTTGAGAAAACAATATAGCTCCCCCCTGTTCCACGAAGCTCTTACCGTTTTTCTGCTGGTGGTTATCTGCAGCATGGGGATAGGGAATAAGGATTGCCGGCTTCCCGAGTACTGCCAGCTCGGCAAGCGTTGTCGCCCCTGCCCGGGAAACGACAAAATCAGCACGACCGTAAACGGCAGCCATATCATCAAAGAATGCTGAAACACTGGCATTCACCTGATTTTCTTCATATGCTTTTTGTATTCTCGCTTCGTCTGCCACCCCTGTCTGGTGAATTATATCGATCAGGGATAAATCCATCTCACCGGCCGTAAACACCTCAACAATCATGTCGTTAATAGCTCTTGCTCCTTGGCTTCCTCCAAGAATGAGTACTGTTTTTCTATTGCTTTCCGGTTTGCTGCTGTCACGCAAATCTGTAATCTGGCTGCGCACCGGGTTTCCAGTCAACACCGTTTTCCCGGCTGGAAAATATGCTTGGCTGGCTGGCAGCGACAGACAGATCCTGTCGACAATTCTACCGAGTTTTCTGTTTGCCAGGCCTGGAACGGAATTCTGTTCATGAATCATAGTGGATTTCCCCATCAACCAGGCGGCAGCGACAACCGGTCCAGTGACATAACCGCCAACACCGCAAACGATATCCGGCTTGAACCGGGCGATATGATAGCAGGCCTCGAGAAAGGTAAGTGGCAGGATCGCTATGGCTTTCAGTAGCGGTCCCGGCTTCTGTCCTTTTAGGCCGTAGCTGTGTACTGTCGAGACGGCAAATCCGTAACGTTCCAACTGTTTTTTATCCAGTTTCCTTCGTGTTCCGATAAACAGGACGGTGCTGTCAGGTTCCCTGGAACAGAGTCTCTGGGCTGTTGCCACGGCAGGAAACAGATGACCGCCGGTGCCGCCGCCGGTCAGCATGAGCCTGATGGGTTGTGCCGATCTATTCTGTGCCACCTGAGCCCCCCTGCTCCTGCTCTGATCCCATAAGCCGCTCAACTGCACGAGTAAATAACTCACCTCGATGTTTATAGTCTGAAAACATGTCAAAACTGGCACAAGCGGGAGACAAAAGAACGGTATCTCCCCTTTTGGCCAGAGATGAAGCCAGATGGACGGCCTCATCCAGACTCCTGGCATAGGTGAACGGAGCCAGGTCACCCAGATCCTTCGACATGGTCTCGGCGGTCTCTCCGAGCAATACCATATGCGTTACAGAATCCCGAACCGAAGCCCTTAAAAGCTGATAGTTATCACCCTTATCCTTGCCTCCTGCTATCAGGATGACATTTGAACCAACCTGTTCCAGGCCGATATTTACTGCTCCGGTATTTGTTGCCTTCGAATCGTCAATATAGGTCACACCATCAATCTCAGCAATTGTCTGTAACCGATGGTCTCCCGGGGTATAGGATCGCAAGGTTTCCAGCGCGGCTCCATACTCTACCCCAAATGGCCTGACGGCCAGCAGTGCCGCCGCACTGTTTATTACCCCTGAAACCGTGGCCAGACTGCTGTTGGAGAGATCATAAACCGCCGTGCCTTTCGGCGTTGAAATCGTGATTCCGGCGCCTTTGATACATGCAGCATAGTCAATACTGTTTCCAAAAAACAAAAACCTTTCCCTGCCGGATAGATTTTTAAATTGCCGGCACAGTCTGTCATCTCCGCTCATTATGGCATGCTCAACGGTGTCTCCTTTAAAAATCTTCATCTTCGCAGCAGCATAGCGTTCGAGTGATTTATGACGATCCAGGTGGTCAGGGGTGATATTCATCAAAACTGCCACATCCGGAGAGAAGAGCCCAGCCAGTTCAAGCTGGAAGCTGGAGACTTCCAGCACAACAACTTCATATTCACCCGGACAATCAAAATACTCAAGAACCGGTGTGCCGATATTGCCGCCGACAAAGACCTTTTTGCCGGAAGCCCTGAGCAGATCGCCAACAAGCTCGGTAACGGTGGTCTTACCATTGGTACCAGTTATCGCAATTACCGGAGATTTAAATTTACCAGCAGCAAGTGCCAGCTCTCCGATAACGGGAATTCCAGAGGTCACGATCTCGGCAATGACCGGCTGCTCGACGGCAATCCCCGGGCTCAGGACAACAAGCTCTGCATTGCTGAGAAAATCTATGGTATGACCGCCTCCTTCATAGCGTGCGGAATATCTTTCCAGCAGGTCCTTCTCATCGGTGCTCAATTTGTCAAACAACCGCTGATCAGAAACGGACACATCGACACCGTGCTGGCCTAGATAGGTAAGAACGGCGCGCCCCGCCTTCCCATACCCGACCAGGGCTACGTTCATGCCCTGCCTGATCTTATGCAATTTGTTCATTACCGCAGTTTTAGTGTGGCAAGTGCCAGAAAACCAAGAATGATTGAAACAATCCAGAAACGAACAACAACCTTCGTCTCATGCCAGCCTTTCTTTTCGTAGTGGTGATGAAATGGGGCCATCAGAAAAATCCTTTTTCCCTTGGTCATTTTGAAATATCCAACCTGCATTATCACCGATACCGCTTCCATTACAAAGATACCACCAACGATGGCCAGCAGTATTTCCTGTTTTATAATGATTGCAACCGCGCCAAGTGCTCCACCGAGGGCAAGAGAACCCACGTCTCCCATGAACATCTGGGCCGGATAGGCGTTAAACCAGAGAAAACCCAGACAGGCGCCGACCATTGCACCGCAGAATACAGCCAACTCTCCGCTGCCTGCAACATATGGAATCTGTAGGTAGTCAGCCATGACGACGTTGCCCGCCAGGTATGAAAAAACCAGATAAACCGCGGCTGAGACGATAGTGGGCCCGGCAGCCAAACCGTCCAGACCATCGGTGAGATTCACCGCATTTGATGAACCGACAATAACCAGCATGGCAAATATCACATATAACCAGCCCAGGTCAGGTTGAATATTTTTTAAAAACGGAATACTGAGGTGCCCGTCAAATCCGGGGTGGAGAATGACAAACAACCCGACTACCGCCGCACCTGAAAACTGGAGAAACAATTTTCCCCGTGCACTCAGACCATCACTGGATTTTTTATTGATCTTCCGATAATCATCCAGGCCGCCGATAAAACCGAAAAAGGCAGTGACAAACAGCAATAGCCAGACCAGACTGCTGTCGAGGCGTGCCCAGCACAATGTTGACAGAACAATAGATGAGAGAATCAGCAATCCTCCCATCGTCGGTACGCCCTGCTTGGAAAGATGGCTCGCCGGTCCATCATCACGCACCACCTGCCCGACCTGCATTTTCTGCATCATTCTGATAAACCAGGGCCCGATCACAATCATGATTAAAAAGGCGGTAATGGCCCCAGAGATAGATCTGAACGTTATATAGCGAAAGACGTTGAAACCAATGAAGCTGGTATGAAGCGGGTAAAGAAGGTGGTAAAGCATTTCTCTCTCAACAATTAAGTGATCAACATAGGTTCACCAGCTGGTCAACGACGGTATCCAGGGCCAATCCCCGTGATGCCTTGACAAGTATCCAGTCGTCCGGCTGTAACGCTCCAGTATGCAACAGCGCGGCCACCCAGTCAACAACTCTCTGCTTGTCATTAAAAATTACAACGTTGTCAGTGTTCATACCGCTTTCCTTTGCCCCATTGGCAATGTTTTCCGACAATTCTCCAAAGACACCAAGATAACTGATGTTCGATTGGGCTACGTGACGACCAATATCCGCGTGTAATTGAGCGCCCTCTGTCCCCAGCTCAAGCATGTCGCCCAGGATTGCCACCCGGGTGACGGCGTTGACCGTTTTAATGGTGTCAAGGGCAGATCGCATTGAAGCCGGGTTCGCATTGTAGGTATCGTTGAGAACATTAAGTCCCATGGTGGTTCTCATCGATTCCATCCGGTTTGCGGTCGATGTAAACGTTTCAAGACCTGCAACAATATAAGGAAGGTCTATCCCTGCCGAATGTGCGATTGCTGCAGCCGCACAACTGTTTGAACAATTGTGCAACCCAGGCGCCTGGAGTTTCACAGCTGCCTGCAAAGAGCCAATATGCAGGACGAAGGACATATTACCTTCCCGATCAGGTACCATATCCGTTGCCCAGACATCAGGATGCTTTGCAATTGCGCTGTCTGAAACACCATATGTTACCTGTTTATGATCGGGGTATTTTTTACTGTGTGCGACGATTCGCTGGTCATCAAGATTAACCACGTGTATACAGCCTTTTCTTGACCCGGCAAACAGCTCTGCTTTGGCCTGTGCAACGTTTTCTATGGTACCGAGACCTTCAAGATGAGCGCCATGGACGTTTGTTATGCAACCGATATCCGGATCAGCAATCTCGGTCAATCGTTCGATCTCTCCCGGCTGGTTCATTCCCATCTCCAGAATTATTCCTTTCTGACCAACCGAGGCCGGCAGTAAAGATAACGGTAGACCAATGAGATTATTAAAATTCCCGAGCGTCTTCAAGACCCGGTACGGTGGCTGATCTGCCTGTTCAGGCCAGTATCTGGAAAAAATCGAAGCACTCATCTCCTTGACGGTGGTTTTTCCGCAGCTCCCCGTAATCCCTATGACCAGCGGATTACTGATCAGCTTTAGAGCCTGCCTTCGCCACCTGGCCATGTTCCCAAGCGCCGTCAGGGCATCATTAACTTTTACACAGGCAACCTCACCAGGATGATCTTCGAGCTCCTGTTCGACAACAAGGCAGGCGGCTCCGTGCTGAATTCCAGCGCCAAGGAAATCGTGCCCGTTGAAAGAATCTCCGCTCAGCGCAACAAAAATGTCATCTTTGCCTATGGACCTGCTGTCTGTTGAAACCTTATTAAATTGCCTGCCAGCCCCCTGTGCTGAGATTGATCCCTTCGATGCTTCTGCCACAAGTGAGACATCCCAGGCCAGAGAGCTCTCCTGGGCACACAGACAATCATCGAAAAACGATTTACCCTTAGAAGTAATCTGATATCGTTCATGCCCTTTTCCAGCGATCAGGACAATATCATCGGCCCCACCGTGAAATATTGCAGCACCGATTGCCCGGGCTCTGCCACCAATCTCGACGCAGCCACGCTGATCTGCTGTACGATGCAGAAGCCAGTCGGGCTCCTTGATTCGACTGCTGTTAAGCGGTTCGCTGTCAATGATATCTTTGCGAATCTGTGCCGGATCCTCACTTCTCGGATTGTCATCAGTGACAATAGCTACATCGGCGTAGCGTGCGGCAATTTCTCCCATCAGGGGACGCTTGCCCCTGTCGCGGTCCCCACCACACCCAAACACACAGTACAAGGTACGGTGAGGCAATGTTTTGAGGGTTTCAAGTACATTCTCGAGCGCATCGGGAGTATGAGCATAGTCAACCAGCACTGTGGGCATCTGATCCTGCCTGGCAGGAAGAGATACTCGCTGCAATCTCCCGGGAGCACCATATGCGCCTCTGAGGTGCTCACAGACAGACTCGGGCTCCAGCCCAAGCTCTGTGAGCGCAGTCATTGTGACAAGCAGATTTTCTATATTAAACTGGCCGATAAGCGGTGATGTGACCTGGTACGTTGTACCGCAGGGAGCCACACACTCAAAGGAGGTTCCGGAGGTATCAATTTCCGAGCCGATCAGCCTGAAATGTGCATTCTTTGATCTCCCGCAGTGAATTGGTACAAGTGCGCGCTCTTCACACAGGCAGAGAAGCCTATCGACCCAGATCTTTTTCTGCCTGTTCCGCGAATCGGGATCGAAAAGGACAACCCTCGATCCTGCCACCATCTTTTCCTTGAACAGCAAGCTTTTAGCGGCAAAATATTCGTCCATGGTGTGGTGATAATCGAGATGGTCCTGGCTGAGATTTGTAAAAAGAGCCAGTGCAAAGCTCAGCGGCCCCAGCCTCTTCTGCTCGAGCGCATGCGAAGAGACCTCCATCAATACGTGGGTAACGCCGGCATCGAGCATCTCCTTTAAGACACAGAAAAGAGCGACCGGGTCAGGGGTGGTAAAACTTGCCGGATAGCAGACAATGGATCCATCCCTGCCATGATAACGATAATTGATTGTGCCGATTACCCCGAGTTGTTTTCCCGATTTAACAAGCACATGTTCCATCAGGTAAGAGATCGTGGTTTTTCCGTTGGTACCGGTAATCCCGACCATGAGCATTTCTTCGGCGGGATTGCCGTAGAAACGGGAAGCAATAACCCCTAAAACCTCCCTGGTATCATCAACTTCCATAACAGCTCTGTTTTTAAGCGCATCAGGAGAACTGCTGAACCCTTGTCCACGATTGACCAGAACGGCTCTTGCTCCGTTGTTCACCGCATCTTTGACAAATTCATGACCATCGCTGGTATCACCTTGCACGGCAACAAAAATAGAGCCCGGCGTCACCTTTCTCGAGTCTGCGGAGACAGACTGAATTACTGTCGACCCTGTTCCGCCACAGCAGAGGGTGTAATCAATACCTGCCATCAAGGTGTCGAGCAGGACACCGTTATTTTTTTTATCATTCATAGAGTTCCAGGTATTCTAATTACTACGAGCGTTTTGCAAAAGGCTCCTACATTTACTCTTTCTCCGAACTTCCCGCCCTGATTCCAGAGTCGACTTCATCTCTTTCGAGATTCAGAGTGACAAGTGCTCCAGGCTCAAGATCAGAACCAGCTGGTGGATCATGACTGACGACCCTGCCGGTTCCGTTAACCTTTACCTCGACACCACTATTCTGCAGGAAGCGCAGACTTTTTCTAAGGCTCATACCAATGAGATCGGGCATCTTGGTGACCAGAGCACCAGAGTCAGTTTCAGGTTGGCTGTTAAGCGTACCCGACTCAATCGCCTCGGTGTCCGAGAGGATGAAGTTTTGCTCCTCCCGCTCTTTCGGTTTCATCATGTCGGCAAGATTCTTCATCACCTTCTGGCGGGCAGCTATAGGAGCGATCAACCGGGAGATTTCAGTCATCGACTTATCCTCGTTTTTCCCGGGAACATCATATCCCGGGCAGCTCTTTACCACCATAAGAATCAGCTCGGGATGACGCATTGGAATCAGCACAAAGGAAATATGGTGGCGAATAAACGCCTGTGTGTTGCTTATATGCGTGTAAGAAATGCTTTTTCCTTCTATAGTTTCGGACCCTAATCGATCGTCTCTGCCGGTAACTGCTAGAAGCTGTGCAATTTCAGCTGGAGCGCCGTTTTGAAACTGAATTTCTTCCGGCTCGGGCTTCAGATCCTCAAGCAGATATTCACTCTGGTTTCGCCTGATCACATAGCGATCAGATACATGCAAAACTGTTTTCGCGCCTCCACTCACACTCCTTGCCAAGGCCGTGGCCATCTGTAACGGTGTGAGCATTGCAGGTACCGTTTCAAAATCCCGATGGCCGCCCCCGGTCCTGTCAAAAGCGACACTGTCTGAATTACCTGGAGTCGTGCTGATAAAGTCATACTCTTCAGATCGGGCTACACCCAGTTTTTCCCAAAGCTGAAGCTGCACTCCCAATTTACGTTTCTCAGAGATAATCGTCCATGGAAGTACGTCACTACCGCTCTGGCTTTCCAGCAACGATAGATCTCGTAAAAACAATTTAAACAAAACAGGAACAGCAATCTGTTGACTGAACGTATCAGCAAAGACGGTTTCCGAATAGGTGTGAAACCGATTCGGGTCAAATGATGGCGATTGGGCATAGCCGACAATTGCACCCGTTGTCGCCTCGAACGCTAGGGCTCCTATACTGGCCCCAGGGGCATCTTTTGAATTACCATTGACATATTTATCCAATATGTGCTGGATCTTTACGTCAAGCGTCAGGATAAGATGCCTGCCGTCAGCACCCGGAATACTTTCGCCTACTTTTTTCAGCTCTTCTATCCTGCCCGGATTTATTCGATGATCTGTCTGGAGCTGATTAAGATAAAATTCAATTCCTGAAAGGCCGGTATCATTTTCGACAAAGCCCAGCAGATGTGCTGCAGATTCTTTCTGGGGATGGTACCGGACATGCTCTTTATGGAGAAATATTCCTGGGAAATCAAGCTTCCTGATCTCATCTTCCTGCTGCTGGTTAATCTCTTTTGCCAGCCACAGCCTCAGGCCGCTGCCGCTCAGGCGATGCTTGATCGTCTCTTCCGACTCCTCCAATACCTGGGCAAGGGGGGGACTATGGCTTGAATAGATTCAATTTCCCGAATATTTGCATAAACCGATACGCGCTCGTAAGAAACGGCCAATTCCTTATAATTTCGATCGTAAATAGTGCCGCGGATCAGATCCCTGTTGACGGGAGCTCGCCATTGCTTGACGCCCCATGATTCGACGAACTGATCGATTAGCTCGGGACGGTAAAAAAGAGAGTACCAGACGGCTCCGCCAATTACCATCAGGACAAGGGGGATAGACATTAGTAGCCACCGTCTTTTTTCTCCCCGGGTTCGTAGACGGGACCGCTGGGCCATGTTGAATGCTTATCTGATCTTTTGAACCTGTCCCTCTTCAGGGACATAGAGTGCCAGCACCTGCTGGGCCTGGGAGTGAATATTCTTTGCCGACATCAACCGGGCACGTTCAGCAAGCAAGGTAATCTGGTCATTCCTGATGGAGTGCAGATTTGCTTCAACCGCTTGGATAGACGTCTGCGCCTGACTGATGAAACTCCCTATCCAGAACGCTGAAGCACAAACAACGACCATTACAAGACAAGACACCTTGGCAGCTGCAATCCAGAGAACTTTTCCTCCCGGAAAGTCAGATACTCTCCTGCGACGCAACTGCTGTCTGACTCTAACTCCTGCTGTCCGTTGTGCTGTGAAGTGTGCGTGATTTTGAAAATTCATAAATCCCCTCCCGTACTACGCAAGGCGCTCGGCGACACGCAATCGAGCACTTCGTGCTCGCCGATTCGCATTAACTTCATGATTCGATGGAACAATGGGTTTTCTGGTTATCACCGTAAACCTGTCACTGGCAGCAAACTTTTTCTTAACGAGGCGGTCTTCTAGAGAATGAAAAGAAATCACACAGAACCTGCCACCTGCCGCCAGATGATCAGCTGCTTTATCCAGGATCACCGAGAGATTGGAAAGTTCTTCGTTTACCGCTATCCGTAAAGCCTGAAAGACCTTGGTCGCCACATGAATTTTGGGTGGATGAAATTTTCGCGGAATTGCTCTGCCGACCAGTTCTGCCAGCTGACCCGAGGTTTTGATGCTTCCCCGTCTGCGCTCATCAGCGATCCGTGCTGCAATTCTTCGAGACTGCTTCTCCTCGCCGTAGTAATAGAAAATATCGGCAAGCTCTTTTTCAGAGGCAGTATTAAGAACTGTCTCTGCTGTCTTTTCCCGTCTCTGATCCATCCTCATATCCAGGGGCTCGTCTTTCTGAAAACTGAAACCACGCTTACCCATATCAAGCTGTAAAGAGGAGAGTCCCACGTCGACAAGGATTCCGTTCACCTCGTTAAAACCTGCCTCTGCCAGCCCGACTTCAATCTCTGCAAAATTGCGACGGATAACCGTCAGTCGGCTCTCATATTCAGCGATATTCTTCCAACTCTCTTTTATTGCCGCTTCGTCCCATTCAAAGGCAACAACACGCCCGGATGGAGTGGAGCGCTTCAGGATTTCACGCGTATGGCCACCAAGCCCAAGGGTGCCATCCATGTAGATACCGCCTGGTGTAATCCGCAGCATGGTAAGAGTTTCTTCAAGGAGAACAGGTCGATGGATATCCCAACGCGATGAAACCACCGTTAAAAAATTCCGAGTTTGGCCAGGCTTTCACCGTATTGAGCAAGATTCTCCCGTGTCTTTCTAAACTCGATCAACCACGCCTGCTGATCCCAGACTTCGACGAACTCCAGCATCCCGTTAAGAACGACATCCCTGGCGATACTGACTTCTGAACGAAGTGAAACCGGAATCAATAAGCGTCCCTGCTTATCGAGACTGCACTCGGTAACTCCCGAGACCACATGCCGAATAAAACTGGACAGGTTCGGCTCTTCCCGACCTTTTGACAGCAGCTTGTCCTCAAAAATCTGCCACTCTGATGCGGGAAAAACGCGCAGGTGCTCACCCCATGATGTAACCATCAGGGTCTCAGATCCGTAATCCTGAAGGACTTCCTTGAACCGACTGGGGAAGTTCAACCTCCCCTTAGGATCAAGAGCGTGCTCAGATCTGCCACGGAATCTGCTTTTTATCGCATCCTGTTTTGCCATAACCGAACAAGTATGTTTCGAGAGTTAACCGCTTTCCATCCACTTTACTCCACCTTAGATCTTTTTATACTAACGATAAGCACAAAGTCAAGGAAAAAAGCACGGAAATTCAAGATAATAGAGGGCCATGTCAGGTCAGCAAAAGACACCATATCTTGTACCCACATCAACACACACCACAATATTTTGTACAAATCTCCTTTTTATGCACCCTTGGTGATGAATAGAAGAAAACAGATAATGGTAATTATAGTATTGATATTATTGTATTTTTAAAATAAGTAACGAATATGTCAGGAATAACATGTAAATTATGGTGGTTTATTGTGGATACAGCGAACCATAGAGAGGTTACCTTCCAGGATACCAGGGATTTAAAATGCAGGTACGGCGTGTCCGGAAAACAATAGCAGGTGAGTAAAAAAGATGTCAGGCTTATCGGCGGGAAACGATTCAGGGTGGGGTTAAAAAACCAAGGGCGGACCTGGTGTTTTAACCCTGATCAAAAAGTGTTGGTTGACTCATCTTGGAAACATTCATTTTTCGCCCAAAATGCTCAAAGGCATTTGCGGTAGCGACACGGCCACGCGGTGTACGTGTCAGAAATCCAGATTGAATCAGGAACGGTTCATAAACATCTTCGAGGGTGTTTTTTTCCTCACAGACTACCGTGGCCAGCGTCTCCAGCCCGATCGGACCGCCCTGAAATTTATCAATAATGGTCAGCATAATACGCCGGTCCATTTCATCCAGGCCGAACCTGTCGACATTCAGCAGGTTCAAGGCATCATCTGCGACCCGGTTATTCACAATTGCATGATCACCCACCTCTGCAAAGTCGCGCACACGCCTCAGAAGTCTGTTGGCAATTCGAGGTGTCCCCCGGGACCGCCTTCCCAGCTCAAGCGCTCCACTTTCATCAATCCTCATCCCAAGAATTTTTGCCGATCGTTGAACGATGCTCACCAGCTCTTCAGCTGAATAAAATTCTAATCGGAGAATCACCCCGAACCGATCACGGAGTGGGGGTGTCAGCAGACCGGTTCTTGTTGTTGCGCCGACCAGCGTAAATCGGGGTAGATCCATTTTTACGGACCGTGCACCTGGTCCCTGGCCAATAATGAGATCCAACTGGTAATCCTCCATGGCTGGATAGAGAATTTCCTCAACGGCATGATTAAGGCGATGAATCTCATCGATAAAAAGCACGTCTCCTTCCTGGAGACTGGTGAGAATCGCGGCAAGATCTCCCTGTCGCTCGATAACCGGTCCGGACGTTACCTTGATACCGGAACCCATTTCATTGGCAATGATATAAGACAGTGTTGTCTTGCCGAGACCGGGAAAACCATGAAACAGAACATGATCAAGGGGCTCGCCACGTTTGAGCGCCGCCCTGATAAAAACGTCAAGGCTTTTGCGCAGCTGTTCCTGTCCGATATACTCACTCAACCTCCTGGGCCTCAGCGAGTTATCGTTTACAGGATCTCGACCGATTGGAGTCGGGTCAGTTATTCTTCCTTCTTCAAACACTTCTTCTTCGAAATTCATGCCAGTGCCCTCAGACACTCTCTGAGCAGCGCCTCCACAGAGAGTTCATAAAAAGTCTCATCACCCAGCTGTTTCTTAACCGACGATAGAGCCTGCCGGCTGACAGGGTCGGAATAACCGAGATTCGACAGGGCAGACAGGGCGTCGAGTACCGACGTCGATGATCCGGGTGTCAAGGTCCCTGTTTCAACATGGCCTCCGTGCCCCCCACTTCCCAGGTGACCGACCTTGTCCTTGAGATCGACACAGATGCGTTCGGCGGTTTTTTTACCTACGCCATGAAGACCAGTCAAACGTTTGATATCGTTAGCGCCAATGGCCTGGCACAAGTCAACAACCTGCATTCCCGAGAGAATCGACAAGCCAAGTTTTGGTCCCACCCCTGAAACCGAGGTCAGCGTCAGGTACATTTCCTTTTCGTCCTCTTCTAGAAACCCATACAACACAATAGCATCTTCACGGACATGGGTGTGGATATGCAGGAATGCTTCTTCCTGCTGATCGGGAAGACGGGATATAGTCTCTGTTGTCAGGTGCACTTCATAGCCAACACCAGCCACATCGATTATCGCACGATCCATTCCCTTGAAAAGAACCTTACCTGATAATGCTGCTATCATAATAATACCTGAGTCATATCCGGAACTGGTTGGTATGGCAGATCGCTACAGCCAGCGCATCTGCAGCGTCACTGCTGGGCGAACCAGTTAGACCGAGAAGAATTTTAACCATGTGTTGTATCTGTTCCTTTGGTGCCTGCCCATAACCGGCAACACCCTGTTTGACCAGCTTGGGACTGTAGTCATAGACCGGCAGATTATTTTGCATTGCTGCCACGACTGCGGCTCCACGGGCCTGTCCGAGTTTCAGGGCGGATCTGGGATTTGTCGACAAAAAGACATCTTCTACGGCTGCAACATCAGGTTGATGCAACTGGATAACCTCATTTATCCCATCAAAAATCTGATTAAGCCGATACGAAAACGGCAGGTCAACCGTTGTTTTGATGACCCCGCAGGAAATAAATTTTACCTGTCCCCTGTCTGAAGTTATTACCCCATATCCGGTAATTCGGGAGCCGGGATCGATGCCAATGATGCGTTCCATGCCTGTCGAACGAACCCGATGCTTACGTTTCTAACATCATGATCAGGAAAGCTTTTCCATCAAATCAGCATCAATATCAAAATTGGCATGCACGTTCTGCACATCATCGTGATCTTCAAGATTTTCTAATAATTTCAAGAGAGATACCGCAACATTTTCCTCTGTAACCTCGATCACATTTTGAGGAATCATCGAAAGTGATGCTTCAAGGAAACTGACGCCCTGTCCCTCAAGGGAGTCACGCACATCATTAAAGTCTTCAACACTCACCAGGACCTGGAACTCATTTTCCTCTTCGATGACATCTTCAGCCCCAGCCTCGATGGCTTTATCCATCAAGGCCTCCTCGGAAATAGTCGCTTTATCGACCAGGATCATTCCTTTTTTATCAAACATCCATGCCACACAGCCATTCTCGCCCAGGTTGCCGTTACTTTTTGAAAAAAAATGTCGGACATCCGCTACTGTTCTATTGCGGTTATCGGTCATACACTCCACTAACACAGCAACACCACCCGGCCCGTAACCTTCATAGAGAATTTCTTCATACGAGTCACCTTCAAGCCCGCCCGTTCCTTTATCGATGGCCCTGGCGATATTGTCTTTGGGCATATTTTCAGCCTTGGCAGCAGCAATGGCACTTCTCAATCGTGGATTGCCTTCCGGATCCCCACCTCCCTGGCGTGCTGCAACCGTAATTTCTTTAATCAACTTGGTGAAAATCTTTCCTCTTTTCGCATCGTTTGCGCCCTTTTTGCGCTTGATGGTCGACCATTTGGAATGTCCTGACATAAAGGTCCCTATTTCCTTATATTTTATGTTTTCGGCAGAATCTGTTCCGCCAACCGCATTATGTTTTTTTTCGTAGCTTTTTATATCCCAAACCGAGCACAAATATCTCTCTGCTTTCTTTGCGGGAACTTTCCGGCTTGATTGTCCTGACCAGAGAAAATTGCTCTTTCAGTTCTGAAACAAAGGGCGGCAGATCCTCACCCTGAAAGACCTTGCACAAATAATTCCCCTGTTCGTGCAGCAATATTTCGGCAAGCGAGAGTGTGTGTTTCACCAATCGCATTGAGTGCTGGTGATCCGCCCACCTGTTCCCCGTTGTTTTCGGAGCCAAATCGGAAATTATCACCTTGAAAGCGGATCGTATCTTCCGCACCCGGGGTATCAACTCGGGTTCCATTATGTCCTGACAAAGCCAGTGAATGGGAGCACCCTCGGGGCGTGGTTCCTTGTCGGCTTCCTGGAGATCAACACCGACAATAATGCCCTTGGGGCCGACAACCATAGAGGCATAAAGCGACCAACTCCCGGGATAACAGCCAAGATCCAGAACACTGTCACCTTTTTTCAGCAACCGGTGTTTTCTCTGGATTTCCTCGAGTTTATAAATTGATCGTGCCGGATACTTCTCTTTTTTTGCCTTCCGGTAATAGTAGTCTTGTACTTTCCGCACTCTTTATTCCATTTAATCTGCATTATCAAGGTGAAACAAAAAGCATCAACCGACCAGTATCAAACTGATTGCTCAGCCCTTTTCTGCCAGAATATTTCGGACCAGGTCGAGCGCTGCCTCTTTGTCACCTACCTTCCCCTCAATGACTGCCAAGTCAACAGCGTCAAGAATCTCTCTAAACTGAGGGCCCGGAGAAACACCTAGTGTATCAATCAGATCATGGCCGGTCAATAGTTTCGGTCCCGCCAGGACCGGAATCACTTTCTCCCTGTTGATCGTCTCGACAACGTCGAAAAGAGCGGCCAGTTCATCCTCAATCGTATCAACTTTATCCTCACCCTGTCCGGCCAGACAGTCGGCCATGGCAATCAGAAAAAGGCCAACGAGATCAGCTCCTGCCTTTCGGCAGATTTTTAGTTGGGCACGTTCACTCAAAACACCCTCTGTACGAAGTGAGTTGCACAGGTGAAATGGATGCATGTGCATGGCGATCAGTCTGCTCACCCGATCTCTGTTTGTTCTGCTCCACTTGAGTCGCTCGGTCAATTCCACAAATTTTTGTCGCCCCTCTTCGTCATGTCCGTGGAAGGTTATTCGATTATCTTTGTCCGGCAGGACACCTCTGGTGGCCGGCTTACCAGCGTCATGAAAAAGAGCTGCCCACTTTATGGCCACGAGTGAATTTACGTCACTCAGGTATTGGTCAACAACCCGATGTCGATCAGGGAAAAAATCTTTTGGGTTGGCAATGATCCGCTCCAGGCAGTCAAGCGTAAACAGATTATGCTGCAGGACATCAAGATGGTGAAATGAGGGCTGGCTGACACCATGTCCCTCGTAGAGCTCCGGCAGCACCCATTCAATTAAGCCAACAGCGTTCATTCCCATAAAAGCCGGGTAGGCACGCGGACTCATCATTATCTGTTCCAGTTCATAACGGATTCTTTCCGCAGCACTCAGACCTATCAGGTTTGCCCTGGCAGCAATAGCCGAGAGGGTCTCCGGCACCACTTCAAATCCGAGCAACGCAGCAAAGCGAAAAGCACGCAACATGCGAAGGGGGTCGTCGGAGAAGGCACCGGGACAGCTCCGAATAGTTTTATTCTGCAAATCCTCAATGCCATGCATCGGGTCGATGATTTCAATCTCACCACCCTGTTCGAGAACCTCTTTAAAATCTGCGCTCAGGGCGTTTACCGTAAAGTCACGTTTTGACAGATCTTCCCGTATCGTTGCACTTCCTCTTCTGAACCCTGAAACATCAACGCTCAGACCATCGAGCACCAATCGACAGGTGTCGTCATGACGCATTCCGAGCGGTACAATGGTGCCGGAACCATATCGTTTTCTCACCTGCTCAAGAAATTCTACTGAACCATAATTGATGGTGAAATCAAGATCGTTCGACGAATTGCCCATCAGCCAGTCCCTGAGGGCACCACCTGAGATGTAGAGCACGACCGTCATGCTGTCCGCCGTTTGGAGCAGTGAATCCAGCAACCCTTGAGGATAATCTTCCAGTCTATCCCGTATTTTAGTTTCCGATACCATAAGCTTTTGTTCGACCCTGAGTCTTGACTATCCGTGTCACGGCCTTTATAAAGGCTCTATTGATTTCATGCTAACTGTAACATATCTACTGAGAACACACACCATTATCCCTACGGCAATGGCCCACCCATGCTCCTTAACAGATAAAAACGATACGCTACCAGACAATGGCTGAGGTTCATTCAACACCATTTATCTACATGGCACCGCTGCGGGGTATCACCGATACCTTGTTCCGACGGATATACTGTAAGCATTTCAGTGGAATAAACGCCGCTGTTGCCCCATTTATCAATCCGCAGCGTAAACCGGTCCGCTCGGATAAACTCCTTGCCGATGTCACTCCCCGGGATGACCGTCTTCTCTTGATTCCTCAGCTGCTCAATACCGACGGTGACGATTTTCTGGCGCTTGCCCAGCGGCTCTATGACCTGGGATACGAGGAAATCAACTGGAACCTCGGCTGCCCGGTGCCGATGGTCGCCAGAAAAATGCGGGGCTCCGGTCTTCTCCCCTTCCCCGAGAAGATTGTGGCATTCCTCGAACATGTTATGCCGCGCTTAAAAACTCGGCTCTCGCTAAAAATACGGCTTGGTTACCATGACCATAAAGAGTCCTTAACCCTCCTTCCTCTCCTTGATCGCTATCCACTGTCGGAGATTATCATCCATGCCCGCCTCGGAAAACAGCTTTATCGCGGCACAACATATCCCGACAGTTTCATGCTCTGTCAGGAGGTATCAGCGCACCGTCTTGTTTACAATGGCGATATTAATACCCCATCTGATTACGAAGAACTAAAAAAGAGCATTAATGCTGAACGCTGGATGATAGGCAGGGGGTTGGTCGCAAATCCCTTCCTGCCATCGGAAATCAAAAATGGTCCCATTTCAGATCAGCTCAAATACGAAAAATTAAGACGTTTCCATGATGAGATATTTTATGCCATGAAAGAACGCCTCGACGGTCCTGGGCATCTCCTGGGGAGAATGAAGCAGATCTGGATATATTTTATCAATTCATTTCCGGGAGGAAAAAGCAGCTTAAAGAAAATCACCAAGGCGACAACCGAGAGAAAATACCTGGATGCGGTCAACTCTCTTTTTTCAAGAGACTAGTTTTACCTGAGCCAGTCGTGGAATATCTCGTCCTCTGCCGGCTCAGCAGTAACTGTATAATGATTCTGGCCCTCCTCAACGAGCACCGTTGCCCCACAAACTTCATTATCGACTTTTTTAGCGTATCGTACGACAAGGCTGGCTCCTAAAGCTACATCCCGGTCTTTCACATCTTTTGAGTCATACAAGTCCTCTGCCCGGCGCAGCAGAGCGGTTGGTCCGGGGCGCTCCTCAATATCGAAGCGGATATCCCCCTCCTCCTGCAACTCATCAATTTTCAGATTTTCCTTTTCATCCCGGCCGAGAATAAACCAGCCCCCTCCCGGCAGGGCAAACTGGCGGCCAACGAGCAGCAGCAAAATATCTGTGACATTCATCCGGGTCTGGTCAATGACGAATGTGCCGGAATAGATGTTCGAAATTCTACGACTCAGAATCGGATCAGCCAGGATACAGCCACCCGCAGGTGCTGGATAATCAGTTATACCAAATGATTTTGCCAGGGCAATCTGACGTGAACGACCTCGGCCACTGAAATCGAGCAGTCTCTGGCGGTCGATAAGTCCATTTTTCTCCGCTTCGGTCTCAACCATCAGCTTTGCACTCAGGGGCCTCAAGAGAATCGTCCTGTTTCCCGAATCACGCTCAATGACATTGAGGGTATCACGACGCTGGGACATCGGTCGCTGTCCAAGAACCTCGCCGGTAATGAGAAAAGAACATTTCAGTTCTTCCAGCATGGCACGTGCCCGACTCAGCATGAAAATCTTGCAGTCAATACAGGGATTAAAATACTTTCCAAACCCATGGGAAGGGTGTCTCAACAACTGCAGGTAATCCTCACTGATATCAACGATTCTGACATCTATCCCATATTTCTTTTTCGTTTCTGACCGATACCTGTCCGGATCTTTCAGAATATCGTAACCAAAAAAGGGGGTAACAAATTTGACCGCTATGACCTCTATATCCTGCTCCATCACCAGCCGGGTAGCGCAGATCGAGTCCAAGCCACCTGAAAACAGACTGATCGCCCGCACCCTGCTCATGCTGCAGCTCTCCCTTTCGTCAGAAGTTCAGATGCCCAGGCCTGGGTCTGTTCGGTAGGTGAAGAACCGGCAAGCATTCGTGCCAGTTCAGCAACGCGATGTTCTTCAGACAGCACTGACACCGTCGATTGGGTCCGGCCGTTAACAATCGTTTTTTCCACCTTCAGGTGTTCAGTGCCGCGTGCTGCGATTTGCGGCAGGTGGGTAATACATATCACCTGATGATGATCGGCAAGTTCTCGAATTTTCCTGGCAACGGCCTCTGCGGCTTCACCGCCGATACCGGCGTCAACTTCATCAAAAATTACCGTCTCAACCTCGTCTTTTTGGGCCAGCAGACATTTCATTGCCAGCATCAACCTTGATAACTCTCCGCCAGAAGCGATCTTGACAAGCGGCCGCGGTGGTTCACCCGGGTTTGCCTTGAAAAATAACTCCGGCCGATCAAATCCGGTTGGCCTGAGATTGGCAGAGCAATTTTCATGTTCTTCAAATCTTACCTGAATGTGGGCTTCGTTGAAAGCAAGTGTTGACAACTCGTCCGTCATCGCACGCTCCAGCAGTCGTGCTGTCTTTTCTCGTCCTGCGCTCAGCTTTAGTGCAGCCTCAACAAGACTGTTTTCAACTGCATCAATCTTTTCCTGCTGGGCTGCAATCTCCCGGTCGAGATTCTCAATTTGCTCGAGTTCCTTTTCTGAGTGCTCTGCGAAATCAAGAACATCGCTGAGTGTCTCTCCATATTTTCGTTTAAGTGTCTGCAGTTCAGCGAGTCGCTCATTTACCGCATCGAGACGGATCGGATCATTTTCAAGTCCATCGCTATATGTTCTGAGCCTGGAGATGTAATCCTCGGCAAGGTAGGTATATTCATTGAAGTCGTCTGCAATGCCTGAAACTTCAGAGTCAAGATCTGAAAGTTGTTCAATCATCTTTCTGACCTGGCTCAAATCGTCCACGATCGTCGTCGTCAATATTCCCAGACTCTCCCGGCTTAATTTGATAAGAGCGTCAGCGCTTTTCAACCGTTTGCGCTCCCCGATAAGTTCTTCGTCTTCACCCTCAGCGGGATTTATCGTCCTGATCTCATTAACCTGGTAGGTCAAGAAATCGATACGCTGCTCCCGATCTCGCTCCCGCGAACGCAGTTCAGCAAGGATCTGCAGTAATCGCTGCCAGTTTTCATAGAGTTTCTGAACGTGTTTGCGCTCTGGCCAGTGATCACCCAGGGTGTCGATAAGGTCAAGGTGTACCGGGGGCTGAAGTAATTGCTGGTGATCATGCTGGCTGGCAATATTGATTAAATGGTGGCCAATCTCGGAGACAAATCGCGCCGTTGCCAGAGAACCGTTTACATAAATCCTACTTCTTCCTTTCCGGGTAATGACCCGCTTTAGTATGATCGTCGTTTCATCCCCAAAACCTCCGGAAGAAAGTAACTCCCGAACCTGCTGATACTTGTCATCAATTTCAAATAGTGCCTCGACCGTGCAGTCTTCCTCACCCGCTCTAATCCAGTCCACTGAAGCCCTTCGTCCAGTCAGAAGTCCTATTGCACGGAGCATGATTGACTTTCCTGCGCCAGTTTCTCCTGTCATGACCACAAGAGACGTTACTCCCTGCCGATCAAAACAAAGATGGGCGGAATCAATTAAGGCAAGGTTTTCTATTTTTAGTTCACAAAGCATTATCTTCTCACATGGTCGCTGCTTATTTTCTGTCCCTTCCTCCTTGACGGGGAATTAAAAGGAAAGTATCGTATTTTCCGTATAATAATACTGGCCCGACCTGGGAACCGCTACAACAGATCAGGTTTTCATGCGAGCCTATCCTGCCATGAAATAATGAAAAAAACCACAGATACCATCGATCTCAGTGCCAGTCTGGAAGATTACATCGAAGCGATTTATCATATTGTTGAAGAAAAGCTTGTTGCCAGGAGCAAGGATATTGCCACCCGGCTTGATGTCAGCCGAGCCTCAGTGACAGAAGCCTTGAGAGCTCTTGCCAGGAAAGACCTGATCAATTACTCCCCTTACGAAGCCATAACCATGACCGAGCAGGGTAAAAAAATTGCAGAAGATGTCATCTATCGGCACACTTCGCTCAAGCGGTTTTTTACCGAGGTTCTGGCAATCAGTGAAACGACTGCTGAAGAAGCGGCCTGCAAAATTGAACACACGGCACCACCCGAGGTGATCACTCAGATGATCGGTTTCATGAAGTTTCTTCAAGTCTGCCCCCGAGGAGGCGACGATCTTCTTGATGGATTTGCCGCATTCACTAAAAAAGGCTCCATTGATGTTGACTGTACCGGCTGCATTTCTTCCTGTATTGACGATGCTGCTGACAAATCCTGAACCACTAGGTATCTAACCTGCTGATCAGCACCGCCACTTCATTTGCTTCCGGAAATCTGCTGAGCTTGCGTTTTGAAAATAGTGATCTTCCATCGACAGTAACTTCAAACACCCCACCGGAGCCAGCAACAAGCTCTACATCAGCTCCATATTTTTTACTCAGTTCGTCCCCCAGACTGGAAGCGCGAGGTTTATAATTTCAGTTAACACAGTATTCAATCGCAACTTTCATAAGATTTTCCCTTCAAGGTTTGGCTCCGCAACGAAGTGTAATTTTCTGTTTCCGTGCAGCTATTATAATGGCATTTGAACCAAAATCCAGTCCCATTGACGATATATGGCACAGTTGATTATGTTTCAGAATATGACTATCATATTGGAAATTTGAGAGAAAAAAATGAGTAATACAACCACTCTTAGCCCAGAATATGCTGTTCTTGAGTCACTTACGCAAGAGGAGGCCAGCCGGCTTTCACCCCGTGCGGCACTGAACTCAGATGGCATCCGCAGGAAAGAAGAAGAAAGGCAGGGATATCGTCAGACATTTGCAAAAGATGCCGACCGAATTCTTCATTCAAGGGCCTATACACGATATATCGACAAGACCCAGGTATTCTGCCTGGTCAGCAATGATCATATTACCCACCGTGTTCTTCATGTCCAGCTCGTATCCCGGATCGCCCGGACTGTTGGACGATTTCTTTACCTGAACGAGGACCTGATCGAGGCAATTGCGCTTGGTCACGATATCGGTCATCCACCTTTCGGTCATGCCGGTGAGACATTTCTCTCGGAATTATGCCAGCAGCATGGATTACCGCCGTTTCAGCATAACATTCAATCGGTACGGGCACTTGACCGACTTGAGCGCAAAGGCCATGGCTGGAACCTCACTGCTCAAACACTTGACGGTATTCTATGCCACGACGGAGAGAATCATACCACCCGCCTGAAACCAATTCAGCAGATCAGTTTTGCAGCACTGGATGAAAAAATAAAGAAGAAATCATTTAATCCATCACAAGATCTGGCACCGATGACTTTTGAAGGATGTGTAGTACGGCTGGCGGATACGATCGCCTATATCGGCAGAGATATCGAGGATGCAATTATCCTGGGCCTTATCAAGCGATCTGATATTCCTGCTGTTTGCACGGAGATCCTCGGAAATACAAATGGAACGATCGTCTATTCCCTGGTTACTGACCTGATACGCAACAGCCGTATTCAACCACCGGGAGCAGAGCGGAGCACAGAAAGCAATTATATAGGTTTTAGCCAGAGGGTTTCAGACGCACTGAAAGCCCTGAAGCAGTTCAACTACGATAAAATCTACCTGTCCCCAGACACTAAAGCGCATTTGCCGACGATCAGGACGTGCTATCGCAAATTATTCTCATTTTATCTCGATCATCTTGAGAACAACAAGACAGAACCTTTATCAGTAGATCTTTTGAGCGACATGGAAGAAACGTATATCAGCAGACAACCGGCACCTGCACGGATTCGTGACTTTATAGCTGGCATGACGGATGACTTTTTTATCCACCAGGCGGAGACCATCGGTTGTGAAATACCGCCAAGGCAGTAAAACGATTATCGTTTTATGACTATGAGGCAGGGGAGGCCCGATTTCAAACGAGATATCATCGTTCAGTTATTATGTCTAAATCTATCGATTGAATATAAATGACCAGGATTACCGTTCTGTTTTCAGCAATGTTTTTTTCATCAATACTTTCCCAGAGTGTTTTTGCAGAACCTGCCACCGACAGCCTGGAAATCTATTTCCTTGATGTCGGCCAGGGTGATGCGATGATCCTGCACCAACCAGGAATCTGTGCTGTGCTCATTGACGCTGGCCCCCTAATTAATGGCCACAGGGTCGCAGCAAAATTACAGGAATTGGAAATTTCTGAACTTGGACTGGTAATTATCACCCACCCTCATCTCGACCACTTCGGCGGCCTGTTTGACCTTCACTCACGGTTTGGCTTCAAACATTTGCACGATAACGGCAGGACCAATCCAACCAGGGAATATTTTCAGGATTATCAAAAAATACGACAACAGCAGCCCTATACAACGGTTTCCAAAGGAGACCGTTTAAGCTGCGGAGATATCAATTTTGAAGTACTTTACCCGCCAGAGACCCTGCCAAGTGGTCAGGACCTGAATGCAACATCGCTTGTCATGATGATTTCATATAATAATTTCCGGCTCCTCCAGATGGGTGATCTGGCTGGAGATGCTGAACATGCCATGTTGGATGAAAACCAAGAACTCGACGCAGATGTCATTAAAATTGCTCATCACGGAGCAGCAGATGCGACGTCTGAAGATCTGCTTGATAAGGTCCGTCCGGATCTTGCAATTATCAGTACCTCAGAGGACAACTGGATCGATGCTCCGTCACAGGTAGTTCTCGACCGTTTAAAAAAAAGGGGGATTTCATATTTTCGTACTGATGAGCACAAGACAATCAAGCTCGTTGTCAACAAGAACGGAGAGTTTTCACCGTTTCACGGAGCAGCTGATGATAGCAGGGAGCAATAAAGTATCGTTCTGACAAAATCAAGATTATTGTTGGACTATATCATGCGGCTTATGCTTTGCTTCGCAAGATTATGATCACAAGTCCAATTGCCAGTGCCGTGAAAATAACAACCGCAAAAGGGAGGAAACCGGCTAAACCTGACTTTTGTTTCCTCTTCTTTTGTTCTTGAGGTTTCTTTGCCTCCATATTGGCCTCTACAGTTAATTGAATATCAAGGTCGATACCAATTACATTACAGTTCTTTCCAGATACTGGCAACTCCAGAACAGCTGAGAGCAAAAAGGAAGTCTTTATCAAGTTTCCACAGAGGTTTTATTATGAGGTTTTATTATTGACTGTCTGAATGGAATTAATTATCATTCTCATCATTTCTTCAATCCCCTAATTTAACTGAGAGGAAACAGATGGCTGATCCAAAGGATATGTATCAATGTCAAGTAAGCAATTGTGGCTATATCTATGATCCAGACAAAGGAGAGGCTAAAACCAATACACCTGCACATACAGCCTTTAAAGACTTACCGGATGACTGGCAGTGTCCCCATTGTGGATCATCCAAGAAAACATTTCGACCATTAGCCGGTCCTGGTTCCGTCATTGAGGATGGTATCTAAATTTAAATATCACGACCCCGGTTAACAGTTTTCTCACGCATAATAAACTGCCAACAGATGTTCGTGTTTATAACGAATGGCCAAAGAACTATCCTGAGAAAACTGCAGGTCCAAGCGAGGAGGTGATCAGATGCCCATCTTCAAGCGATGCCAAGAAAGTTGAAGAAGACCTTTTAGCATCTTGTCCTATTATAGAAGAACCACCCTACCCCGAACTTAACCATGTGATTCTCTCTCACACCAAACAGGTCTGCAACAAGAGATCAACTTCAACGGTTATTACGCTCAGGCGCAGTTAGTGAAGAAATCACATAAGAACGACCTCCAGATTTACAGCAAGTTGGGAGGTAAAAGGCTGGCCCAGCACTTCAGGCATTCTTCAGATACTATCAGGAGCCGCTATTGAGTGTCGTACATTGAACTTGTGCACCCAGGTGTGACTAGGTATGAGTTACAACTGTAAACTGAGTGGCAGACTCTACAAACGTTGGTTTGGTAGTCTTTAAACGAAGTAACTTTATTCCTGCGACCCAGCAAGGTTACCATACAGTCTTTCAAAAACCTCCAGCATTGCTTCTTCACTCTCCTCGGCAGCGATCTCGATCTCATCGAGTCTTATGTTGATGTTATTCATCAATTCGGCGCAGGTGTCAGCAGAAATTGTCTCTTTCGACAAGGCATGGGATAAGGACTCACGCTCAATAAGCGCCAAAGACTTAACTGTCTCAAGTAAACGATCAGGTGACGCCTGCGTTGTACCATGTTTAATGATATCCGCCTGGGTCTTTTCCCTGGCCTCTTTATAGTACTTCAAGACTTGCCTATAGCTGCTATCGTAAGGAACCCCACGATCAAGCAGTTTTTTTGTCTCATTTATCACCTGGCGGTAGGATAATGAGCGCCCTCTGGCAATTTCATATTCTCGATTTGTCTCGGATTTTCCTTGGGTCAATCCTAACCGTTTCATCAGTGGACCCATTGTCAGGCCTTGTAGGAAAAGTGATACAGAGACGACACCAAAAACCAGATTGATTAGAAAAGATCGCCCGATAAAATCAGCGGGAAGCCCCAAAATAAGAACCATAGACAATGAACCACGCAAACCTCCCCAAACCAGCACATGTTGCCATACAGTGGGTAAGGGTGTCGAGAAAAAATCAACAAGTGGTAATCCTGCATAGATAACAATGCTTCGTGCCAGCATGACAACTAAAAAGGCTAGCATGACCACGGGTAGATTCATGACAAATGCACCGGGATCCAACTCCAACCCAACCAGCAGGAAGATAAACGAGTTAGATAGAAATCCCATATATTGCCAAAAGTCCTGAACTGCAACCCGCGTGGATGCGCTCATTCCAAAATATTTGCCAAAAGAACCCATGAGGATACCTGCCGTGACAGTGGAGAGAACTCCTGATACATGCAGTTCCTCAGCAATTAAAAATGATCCCCAGGCAACAAGGGTGGTGAGTGTTATTTCGATAAGGTGGTCATCAACCTGCCGTGTCATCACACTAGCGAGACCACCAACACCTGCACCCACCAAAATGCCGCCAAGCGCAGTCTTGACAAATGTGATACAGGAAAAAGCTATTATCTCCTGAATGCCAGTGAGTGGTGTTGCCGGCCCATGATTTGATGGAAGTCCGATCACAGCCACAACGATGGCAAAAATGACCACGGCGACGCCGTCATTAATCAGTGATTCTCCTTCAACGATCTGATACAGCCGTTTCGGCGCTCCCACTTCCTTGAACAGGGCAAGAACACTGATTGGGTCAGTTGCAGAGATTACAGCGGCAAATAAAAATGCATGGGACCAATGAAACTCTTGGAGCAGGCCAAAAAAATTAAAGGCACTAAAGGTGCCAAGAGCAGTCAGAAAGGTGGCAATCAAAACACCTGCAAGAGCAAGAAAGGCGATATGAGCCCCATTTTTTTTAAAATCATCAAATGGCAAATGGTAGGCGGCCTCAAACAGGAGTGGCGGTAAAAACAGAAGCAGTAATAGATCTGCGGTCAGATTCACGTCGCTCAGAGCTTCCAGTTGGATAAAACTGAGGGCCAGGCCAGCCAATACCAATGCAAGGGTATACGGCAGCCGAATTCTCCGTGCAAAGATTCCGACGACAGAAGCGATGAGAAGAAGGATGAGGACCTGAACCTCTACATGATGAATCATCTGAAAACTCCCTGCTATTTTTTTACCACTGAACCTTTTGCACGTGGCTCCACCAAGAAATACTAATCGATATAGTCCGGACACACGTCAGTGGAAAACAGACATGTACCAGTTCAACCCTTTGATACATTACTATAACGGCTTGTCCTAATCAGCTCTATGATCTTACATCAGTATGGTGTAGCGAGAACCCTGTCAAGTAAGATTGGCGCAGGTACGCTCAATGTGTGAAATAGAAACGACAGCTTTACGTTATTTCAAAACTATTTTTCTTTGCCATCATCCCTCCATCTCTTAAATCATATTATAGTGGCCCTGCGTACACTCTAACCACAAGGCCAACAAACTGTTAAGTAAGGAACCAAAAGAAAAATTAGGAAGTGAAGTAATGGTTAAAATATTTCCTACGGAGAGAATAGTCGGAGTATTCAAAAAAGCATTCTAGATTTTTACCCAACAATCTGAAAATATGACGAATATTCTATTCGTTTAATCTTACCGATCATATTTGGTAGAACATTAGCTGGTCAACGATTCTGACATTCATCGTAGTTTATGAGGATTACGTAGGTAACAACTTAATGAGGTCGGCTTAGAAGAGTGGAATATGCTATCTGCACAGGAAGTATATTAAGTTGAAGCCCTTTTGCACTTTTGAGAGTCGTTACATGGCAATCTCAACTGATGTGGCGTGAGTGCATCAAAAAGGTCCGAAGTCTGAGCTTATCTGGGAGGTCGATCCCCTTACTTGCCCTAAGTGCACAGGCGAAATGCGTATCATCAGTTTCATATATAAGAAGACGGTGATCAAGAGATAAGCCAGTGTGCGAGACTTCGAGATTATCACTCATCTGAACATATCCGGAGAGGAAAAGAACCCCCGAGCGCCGCCGGGGCCCCACACAAATATACCGAACCAATTAAGATTGTACCCTATGATGATGGCTGGCCGGAATATGATGAGTCGGTTTAATGAAATAGAAGTTTGAATTTCGTTATTGAAGTTGTACCCCTCAGGAGGGGTACTGAACTGAGTCCCGCTTGCGGGGCTTCAAATTACAAAAGCCAAAAGACTGCCAATGGATAGGTCTGTTCAAAAACAGCAAGATAGAGGAGAGGAATCAGTTTTTTCCGCTGCATCTATTGAATGTCACTTGGAATACTCTAAATTGGTTGAAATGGTGGTTGGGAAAAGTTAGAGTTGTGTTTATTGATGGCTGTTTTGATCAATATTGCGGAAAAGTAAGGGCGGGCTTATAAAGCAACTTCTTATCACCTTTTTCGAACTGCAGCACCCAGCACATGGGCAATGAGCTGGGCACCCAGGCAGATACCCAGGATACGCTTGTCTGCCTGAATGGTTTCCCTGATAAAGGTTTTTTCTCTCATAAGCCATGAGAAGGTCTCTTTTTCATGAAAGCCCATATCTCCTCCCAGGGTGATCAGCCAGTCAAAATCCTGTATAGAAGGGAGGGGTCATCCAGATAGAGACAGGTGGATGTCAGGGTATGGTTTCTTGAAATCAGGGGCTGCCTGATATTGCCGGGGCCGTTGCATTTAGTGTGCTGCAGAACATGAACTCTCATATTAATCTTATCCCTATTGGTTAATCAGTGAAATGTAATAATATACTGAGCCTTTTGCAAAAGGATGATTTTCTTTCAGCGTCAAGGCATGGAAAAAATTTTTACCGCAGGCATATAATCGATATTCCGAGGATAAAAATTTAAGCATAACGCAGAGGTTGAGCGAAAAGGGCGTTTTGCAAGTGGCTCTACTGTTTGTCTGACAACGCTATGTCGCATACCTTAAATTCAGTTCGGGGGAAAAAATATCATGCAGGACGTTATGATTGATTTCCAATTTAAGAAAAGTATGATGCGCTACAGTAAGTTTGTACCTCAGTTTTACAACCTGTGTAAATCATATGGTTTCAAGCCGGGACGCATCATGCCTTCCCGTGCATTCTGTTCAGATGAGAGCCAGGGCTTTCCCATTATCCTGATCGCCAAACATTTTGGTGCATTTCCTTTCAACCATGGTAGGGTTGGCGGGATTGTGGCCACAACTCGCCATGGACCCCACGCTCACCATGGCAAGGATTTGGTGATCATCCAGGCCAGTCATGTGGGATATGATCCTAAAAAGAACAAGTTCGGAATTTATCGTCGTATGCAGATGGACCCCCCTGTCCATAAAGATTCGTGTGGCAAGATTTGTGCAGTTCTAGAAAAGTATCAGCAGGAATATGATTTTGCCCGGAAAAACATCTCGTTTTCCACTATTGACGGTCTGGATGTCGTCATTATTGATAATCAGTTTTTAGATACCAACCGTGAGCAGGGATTGTTTCTTTTACTTGAAGAAATGATCGATATCGAAGAGGGACGTATACACCCGGAACCCATTCACGTATTAAGCACATCCAAGATGTTCCGTATGAACCCGGCATTTAAAAACAGGCTATCCCCTTTATCATGGAAACAGGACAAACGGCTGCCCATCGGAAATAGACTCACCCCGGACTTGTTTTATTTTAAGCATCATATTTCGACAACCATTGAAGGCCGTGACCAGCTTGAGCAGAATCTAGCCCGCTATATGGCCCAGATTGTTACCTCAGATTCTCCACCCCTTATCGCAGCTGTGGCCAACACTCAAATAGAATTTGACAGAACATATCGCACACTGGTCAAGGAACCTAATTATTACGGTAAAAATCTTGCCTTTATTGCCGGACTTAACATCGATATCTCACCCCAAAAGGGCCATGTGTTTCCGCGGACTAAATTTATCCCTTGGGCGGCCTATATCCAAACTCAGGGCGGAGAACAGATTACACTGGAACAAAAAGAGATTGTCCGGGCGTTAAGGGCGCAAAGCACTGAAAATCCGGATCGAATAGAACTGTCAAATGAAATTCAAATCATGGAAGATACCCCTACGATTAAAGTTATAGCACCTTCCGACGTCACATGATCAGACGGGTTCATTTCAGAAAAAAAGGAAGACCGGGCATGCCTACCCGGTCTTCCTTCTGGTAATTATTTTTTTTGATTTTCTTTTACTTCAGGACACCGGATTAAAAAAGATCCGTTTTTCCCAGTACCATGAAAATTCCTTTATAAGATACGGCAATCAAAGCCACACAGGTGATTAGCAATACAGCGCTCATCACCTGTTTTTCCTCCAGAGGGGCATTTCCCGTTAAGAAGATTTCTTTTCGATTTCTCCCACAGTCAGTTTTTTGGAATCCATGAGTTTCCAGACATAGACGATATAGGTGAGTACAAAGGGGATGCCTAAGGCGACCCAGGTCATGAATCATGCACGGATCTACTTGCTTGTGTTTCAGGTACTCAATGAGGGTATGGCAAAAGAAGTGACAGCGAGAGTGATTTCTCAGCCAATCTGGTAAGTAGATTATTCGCTGAAATGTGTCGATTTAAGACACGAAGTTGACCCTAAAAGTTGACCCTTGACAATGATCGTGGTATAAAGTCGCTTCACACGATTACTGGAGATGTAATAAAGTAAACACCTTACGCCATAAACGCGTGCCCGTAGCTCAGCTGGATAGAGCACCAGGCTTCGAACCTGGGTGTCGGGGGTTCGAATCCCTCCGGGCGCGCCATTTCGAGAATCGAAGAAGAAAGAACTTGCTATAAAAAACCCACGTTCTGAAGTTATCACTGAACGTGGGTTTTTATATTTTGTAGATAATTTGATCCCGCCCCCTGGGCGCGCCCTCCGAGAAGGAAGATGGAGCTTTTTCTGAATCAAATTTTTCCAGACGCTAAAATAGTGAATTGTGGTGCGAGATCAGAGGGATTTAAACTGAGATACTTTTACAGGAAGGTTGTTAAAAAGAATCGAGTATCTTGTCTATAGCTCCTTGTTCTTCATGGGATAATTTTCTACCAAACTTAGCGCCTAAAACCACTTCATACATAGAAGAAGTGTCCATTTTTTTACTGGTGTCTATCCATACTTTTTTCAAAGGTATATCAAAAAGATGCACGCCTGCATTGTCAACGATGTCAACTGTCAAGGTTTGTGGAATTTTACTGGCAACGGTACAGCCAAAAGCAACGCCGCCTGAACTTAGATTGAAAATTTGACAAATATTCTCTTGGTTTACAACGAAAGTATCATTAACATTTCGCCTTCGATGTTTTCTGGATTCACGATAATCCGATATCATGGTCTTCTCGATTTTCAATATTTCTTAAGCTTTCATAAATTCATAAGAAAGACGGCCGAACTCATTTGATCTCACCGTAAAAGATAACCATGAAACGTCCCATAACAAATTAACGCTTTTTGCAACATCATGTCATCATCGCACGTTTCATTAAGGTTGGGCCTTGGCTGCTAAAAAATGGAGGCATTCAACAATGAAATCATGAGCACATTGCGAGAGGGTAGCCTCGAAACTTCAAGTATCGATGAGTCTGGTTGTCGATACGTAATCTAGAAAAAGGTGTTGTTGAGGATATAGAAAGATTTCGAAATAATCCGATGGTACCCTCTGGCATACCTGTCTATGGATATACTTTTGATTGCCAAACGGGAAGATTAGTTGAAGTATCCGCCGCGACGCAAGCGGGATGTTCAAGATGACGTTATCACAAGACGCTTACTATTTTTTTTGCTATGATTAATTGGTTATATCTCACACGTCAGAAGATGAGTTTCTGATAACCTATGATTTATCGCCTGTGATCTGATTCATCGTTAGTGCAAGAGTGGAGCGATGAATCGCTTAACTGCGAGTGGAAACCAAAAAATTACCATCACAAAAAACATTATGATAAACCCGATGATACCGCCCAGTATTGCAGAGAAATCCACCTTAGACCACATAAGGCACCTCCAGTGTTAGCATTAATGAGAACGGTGTGAAGATACATATGTTGTTGTCTAAAATATAATCTGTATTTGTTGAGATGCAGGAAAAATATGGAGAATGCGGAACCCGCAATTACAGGGAATATGGCAAACCGTTTAGAAGATTGAAAAAGTGGTTCTGGAACGTTTGCTATTTTTTTGAAATCTATTGTGGAAAAATCGGCAGCATCGAGAGCTGGTAAGAGAAAGGAACATCAGTACACTGAATCAGATGTTTTTGCCAAGATTATGAAGGAGCTATTTTTTGATAGAGGAAGGTCAGACTGACGGCACTGGCAGCACCGCCAGTCTGCTATTGATATTGGCAACTTGTTAATCTTTGAGAATATGTTCAACAACCAAATCCCCGACTTCACTGGTTGAGTAGCCCATCTTACCGGCGGCGAGGTTCTTGATTTTGGTCCCCGTCACCCATTTGACCCCGTCTTCGATCGCCGAAGCGGCTTCTGTTTCGCCGAGTGTCTCCAACATCATGGCGCCGGCACAGATGGAAGCCAGCGGATTGATGATATTTTTCCCGGTATATTTAGGAGCCGACCCGCCAATTGGTTCGAACATGCTGACACCTTCCGGGTTGATGTTACCACCGGCAGCAATGCCCATACCGCCCTGGGTCTCAGCACCCAGGTCAGTAATGATATCGCCGAACATGTTTGAGGTGACCAACACATCAAACCATTCGGGACTCTTGACCATCCACATGCAGGTTGCATCGACGTGATAGTACTCTCGCTTGACATCGGGGTAATCCTGTTCACCGATCTCATGAAATGCTCGCTCCCAAAGATCAAACACATAGGTAAGGACATTGGTTTTACCTACCAAGCCCAGGGTATTATCACTGCCTTTCCCTCGGGCTTTCTTGCCGAATTTACGGGTGTACTCAAAGGCATAGCGTAAGCATCGTTCAACCTGAAAGCGATTGTAGACCATACTTTGAACGGCTACTTCCTGCGGTGTTCCCTTCATCGATATGCCGCCAGTACCGGTATAGATGCCGCCGGAATTTTCTCTAATGACAACATAATCAATATCATCCGGAGTTTTGTCTTTCAGCGGGGTATCCACCCCGGGATAGAGTCGTACCGGCCGCAGGTTGATATATTGATCCAAGGCAAAGCGCAGGTTCAGAAGTATGCCCTTTTCTAAAATTCCAGGCTTGACATCGGGATGTCCAATGGCACCCAGGTAGATGGCATCAAAGGCCCGCAGATCGTCTACCGCTGTCTCCGGCAGCACCTCTCCGGTCCTGAGGTAGCGGTCCCCACCGAAATCAAAATCAGTCATCTTCAGGTCGAAGCCGAAACGGCCGGCCGCCGCCGTTAATGCCTTGCGACCTTCGTTTATCACTTCAAGTCCAGTGCCATCACCGGGGATGACGGCGATGCGGTAAGTTTTCGTCATGTTAATCTCCAAAATGTATAATTGTCCGGTAACTCAACAAGTCTGCGAGTCGCTCCAATTTTGTTCCTGCCATGTTAGATATAATCTGCTGTCTGATGTCAAGAATAAAGATCCAGCAACGGTGTTGGTAAATTCACCAGAGCACCATCCTGAAAGTTCTTGCTTCAGCCAGTAATATTTATTGCCAATATTAAAGATAGAGATCGTCGGTCTCGAGTTTGTCCCTCTCTATCTCCACCCATAAAAAGGTTAGTGATAAAGAGTCAGGTGCCATGTCTACTCACCATCAAAATGACAAAAAGCATGGACGCTGATTCCTTGTTCCAGTATTTTTCTACTTCCACCAAGATCGGGCAGATCAATGATTGCTGAAGCTTCAAGAATATCAATCCCAATCCTGTTTAAGAGTTTTATTGCAGCTACCATGGTTCCACCAGTCGCAATGAGGTCATCGACCAGAACTACCGTATGCCCTTTTTTCAGCCAACCTGTCTGAATCTCAATCTCGGCCTGACCATACTCGAGCGAATATGGCTCAGAGATCGTATTCCCGGGCAACTTCCCTATCTTTCGTACCGGGATAAAGCCGACATTCAGTTCATAGGCCAGTGGAGCGCCAATGATAAAACCACGGGCATCAATCCCCACGACCGCGTCTATTTCAGCAGTGATGTAGCGATGCACAAACATGTCTATCAGTTTTCTGAAGACAACTTTGTCTTCAAGCAGGGAGCAGATATCCCGAAAAACAACGTGCGGTTCCGGCCAACCTGGCACCGAACGTATATGGTTTGTTAAATCGAATGGTTCATTATTCATATCTCTCGTCCCAGATCAATTGGTTATTAGGGCAATCCCCTCAAGTCGGTCGATTACCGGTAAGCCTGCGGATAATAACGGATATGGGAATGGTGATCAAGATCCATTTATCGAAAAGGACAGGGAGGGCGGATATGCAAGGGACCGGGAAATCGACAAGCCGACTCCAGGTCCCTTAAAAAAATACGATCAGTGATGTGAACCGCATTTGGCCTTCGCTTTGCACGTGCCTTTTGCAGCTCCACGGATATCGCTCTGATGTTTGGCGATCGAGATAATCGTTTTTAATCTTTTCTGAGCCTTCGGAGGGAGATCTTTTTTCCGGAGTTTTTCAGCCTCTTCACATATAGCCTTGAAAGCGCCGGAGATTTTGTCTGTAGCCAGCATTTTTTATCACCTTTTACCTTGATTTTATAATAGATATCTCTTCATGCATGACGCATATGCAGACAGTGATAATTATTATTTCAAAAGAATCAAAGAAAAGTACTCCTCTTTTGTATTTTCCTGGTGCTTCAGTTCTAAAAAAAAGAGTGGGCAGTCAGTTAGACTACCCACTCCTCCTACTCCCTTCTCTCTTAATCTTATGCGCTTAAGCTACTCTATCACCAGGCTCTTGTCCTGCAAAAAATGCGTCCAGATTATCAAGTGCACGATATCCCATGGCGATACGTGTCTCTTTGGTAGCACTGCCGATATGGGGCATGAGAAATACGTTGTCGAGTTGCCGGTACTCGGGATTGATGTCCGGTTCATTATTGAAGACGTCAAGACCTGCAGCAAATAATTTACCGGACTTGAGAGCCGTTATAAGTGCCTTGTCATCAATAACCACGCCCCTGCTGGCGTTAACGACGATCGCACCATCAGGGAGCAGTTTAATTCTGTCAGTGTTGAGTAATCCCGTTGTCTCGGGTGAAGCGACGCAATGAAGCGCAAGAACGTCACAATGAGGTAATAATTCCTCAGGAGTAGCATGGTACGTTGCTCCATCCTCCAGCTCATGAGCGACACGGCTTCGATTATGGTAATGAATTTTCATGTCAAACCCACGGGCTGCTCTGCGTGCCACAACCTGTCCGACTCTTCCAAAACCGATAATCCCGAGGCGCTTGCCGGTGATCTGGGTGCCAACCATAAAGCTGGGGCTCCAGTCCTTCCATTGCCGGGTGCGAACCAGCCGTTCACCCTCACTTGCCCGCCTGGCAGCGCCAAGCATAAGCATGATAGTCGTTTCAGCGGTAGCGTCTGACAGGACATCAGGTGTATTGGTTACTACCAGGCCGCGCTTTCTAGCAGCTTGGATATCGACATGATCATAGCCAACGCTGAAATTGGCGATGATTTTAACCCGCTCCGGTAAGCGATTGATGACGGCTTCATCAAATTTCTCAGTATGGCAGGGAAGAATAGCATCTACCTCTGCCGCTCTTGCAACGATATCATCGCTTGAATAGAGTGTATCGGTTGGGTTTAAAATGGGATCGTAATCTCTGCTCAGACGACTCTCCACCGCATCGGGTAGTTTTCGGGTTACAAGAATCACGGGTTTCATAATCTAGATATGATCCTCCCCTTCCGTAAGCGATGGTATAATAGTCATAAAGTAAGGGCTGCCAGATTAGCGACGATGATGATCCATAGAATCGGAGTCTTCAACCTAATGGCATAAAAAAGAAAATAGACCAGTGCCATCAAAACGGCTATTCCTCCAGCGATAGCATTACTCATAATCTCTGTATCTCCTTAACCTGATGGTATTTTTTTGTCTCAGTCACAGCAGAGGCTTCAAAGACTTGCCATTACATTCACCAGCCAGCGAGCGGTGCGAAGAAGTCTGGCATCATCGCCGCGCGGGCCTACCAACTGGACACCCACAGGCATTCCTTGCGCTCCCTGAAGCAACGGCAGGGTTATTGCCGGCATGCCAAAATAGGTCCAGATTGTGCAGAATGCAGGATTTCCAGTGGAACCAAGGCCAACAGGCGCTTCCCCGGTGGTCGCCGGGGTAATTATTGCGTCATGTTCTTCGAAAATTTTGTCAAAGAGTTGATAATACTCCATCATCCGGGTGACGCTGTTGTTATAATCAACGGCTGTCACCGTTTGTCCCCGCTCGATCATCTCCTTCAATACGTCACTGAGTTGTTCTTTACCGTTAACGTACTCCTGCTCAAAACTCCGGGCCAGATCTGCCTCCATCACCATTCGGTGCAGTTCGTGGACATCATCGATCAATTCATGCAAATCGCAGCCTTCGGCACTTTCCCCTAGAGCTAACACCAATTCACTGAAAGCTGCTTTTGTGTCTTCTGCAGCCTGATCCCATACGGGACTTTTCACGAAAGCCAGAAATGGATCAACTGGCGGCGGTTGCGCTTGCGTCGCAAACAGTTCTGGTTTTGCCTGCAGTTTCGTATCCGGATCCTGACTGTCGTAACCGATAATCGACTCGGCCAACAGGGCAACATCTTCTATGCTCCGTCCAAACACACCGACCTGGTCGAGCGGACGGGACTGCTGCAGCACCCGATGCCTGGAGACAAGTCCGAATGTCGGTTTATAGCCGTACACGCCGCAAAAAGAGGCAGGGCGAATCATCGAGCCATTGGTCTGAGTGCCAAGGGCCAATGGTATCATACCGGCAGCCACAGCAGCGGCAGACCCGCTTGATGAGCCGCCGGGAGTACGTGTGACATCGTGTGGGTTCTTGGTTTTTCCCGGGGAGAAGACCGCCAGTTCAGTAGTGACCGTTTTACCAATAATTACAGCACCGGCCTCACGCAGTTTAGAAACGACAGTCGCATCGTCCTGTGGTTGTCTCCCTTTATGGAGAACCGTACCGTCCTCCGTAGGCATATCTTTTGTATCGATAATATCTTTTATACCGACCGGCACGCCGTGCAGAGGACCAAGCGGCAGTCCTGCCTGAATTGCTGAATCTGCTGCTTTTGCCTGCTCCACGGCATGATCCGGGTCAATAAACTCCCAGGCCTCGACCTGATCTTCCAGGCGCTCAATCTGTGCTAGACAGGCCCTGACCAGATCCTCCGAGCTGATTAAACCATCTCTGATTTTCTGAGCTGCCTCGGCTGCTCCCAATAACTCAAGATCCATTAATGTCCTCTTTTCTGTCCAATCCTCTTTCTTAATGCACCCCGTAAATCATATCGGGCAGCCATGTGGTGATAAATGGAAAATTGTAGAGAATCACCATTGCAACCAAGACCAATGCCAGAAACGGCATTGATCCTTTGAAGATCGTAGTCAATTGTATATGGGGTGGCGCAATGCCTTTTAAATAATAGCAGGACATGGCCATTGGCGGCGTCAGAAAGGAAGTCTGCAGATTGAATGCAACCAGGATACCGAAAAACAACGGATCAATACCAAACGCATCAAGCAGCGGCAGAAAAATTGGTACAAAAATGATGATAATCTCACTCCACTCCAAGCGGCCACCCAAGCAGGAAGATTATAACCTGGGCCAGTACGAGAAACGCAACCGGTGGCAAATTCAGGCCCATTACGAACTCTTCGATAACATGGTGACCACCAAGATATGAAAATACCGAGGAGAACGTCCATGAACCGACAAACAGCCAGCAGACCATCGCCGCGGTTCGTGTTGTTAAATAAACAGAGTCTCTGAGTCGTAACCAGGTAAGTTCCCTATAGCCAGCAGCCAGGATGATACTGCCAAAGGCACCGACTGCTGCAGCTTCAGAAGGAGTTGCAAGGCCAAATAATATAGATCCTAATACCGATAAGAATCAGGACGGTCAGAGGAAAGACTGAGGTCAGGAGCATCATGAACAATTCCTTGTTCGGAATATCAGTCTGCTCTTTTGGTGGTTTCGGGGCCAGTTTTGGGTTCAGCCAGCACCGTCCGACAACATACAGATATAAAGACCGGCAAGCATAAAACCGGGAATCAATGCCCCGGCATAAAGCCGAACCACCGATACGCCTGAAATAGCGCCATATACGATGAGCATGATCCTTGGTGGTATGAGTATGCCGAGACACCCTCCTGCACACACAACACCTGCAGACAGTTTTTCATCATATCCGGCTTTCAGCAGCGCGGGAAAAGCCAGCAGCCCCATCAGTGTTACAACCGCCCCAACGATGCCAACAGCTGTAGCAAAAATTGCACAGGTCATCAACGCCGCAACGGCCATTGCGCCGGGTATAAAACGGGCAGCGATATTGAGACTGTAAAACAACCGTTCGACAATATTTGCCCGCTCAACGATATACCCCATAAAAAGAAAGAGCGGGACGGCAACCAGAACGTCGTTGATCATGACCGAGTAGGTCTGATTAACAATCAGATCAAAAATTACGTTCTGCAATGGATGAGCCATCCAATCGGGCGTTGCATAGGCATAGTAGCCAAAGCCAAATCCCATTGCTATCAGCGTAAAACATATGGGAAAACCCAGAAGAATTGAGGCCACGAAGGACCCCATCATAAGCATTGCAACTTGCGGATCTGTCATTTTACGGCCTCCTCTTGCTGGGCCGCTTCCTGGGCCGCTCGTTTTGCTTCTTCTTTCTGATGCTGTTTAATCAGACCTTTCCTCCATCTCTTCGACATCGTGCAACCGTGCCGGCCATTCACCTCTTTTCAGGCACTGACACAGCGAATGGTCTCGGCAATCCCCTGAAGCAGAAGCACCGCAGAGGCTACAGGTAGAATCGTTTTAAGCGGAGATACCGGCACTCCAATCGGACTGTTGATACTGATTTCCCCACGGGGTCCGGTGAAACCATAAGGCATATAGCTCCATGATTCCCCTGCATAAATAATTCCAGCGTAAATCAACGCCAAAATACCGGGATAAAAAAAGATAAAATAGAGGACCAGTTCAATTCCCGCCTGAACACGAGGCGGCCAGAGCCGATAGACAAAGTCACCGCGCACATGAGCATTTCGGGACAAAGCGTATCCACCAGCCATCATAAACAGGGTACCGTACATGATGTAACTGATATCGAAGGCCCACGAAGTGGGTGCCCGCAGCGCATAGCGGACAAAAACCTCATAAGTTGTGGCAAAAGTCAGGATAAGGATGCACCAGGCAAAAGATTTCCCCACCCAGGCTGTGAACCGGTCAATGAAATTTAAAAATTGATTCATGCTCGCGCTCTTTAAATGGATTTCACACAAAAAGATCCGGAAGGAGTAGTCCGAACGACCCTCCTTCCGGATCACTACGACAATTGCATTGTTCATGATCGATTAGAATCCCAACTCATCCGGGAAGTAATGATCGTAAGCGAGTTTGTAGTCTGCCGCGTTCATCAGTTCATAATAGGCCACCCGATGGGCAAATTCCTTAAATGATTTGACGACTTTGGCAAAGAACGGGTCTTTTTCCAGGTCCGGCATAACCGCATCCCAAGCCTTGAGCTGATCTTCCATAACCGATTGAGGTGTTCTATAGACCTTGACCCCGGCTTCGTTCTTGAGCCATTGGAGATCTTTAGAGTAGCGGTCCTGACCTTTCCAGTAGTTATCCGAAGAGGCTGCTTCAGCGGCATATCTGAGAATCGCTTTCTGCTCATCGGCCAGTTCGTCGTACTTCGTCTTATTGAAGATGACCTCGAAGAACTCTGATGCCTGGTGATAACTGCCGAGCATGTATACCTTACTGACATCCTGGGCTCCGAAATCTCCTATCAGAAGTCGGATTGTTATACTCGAATGCCTCGATAACGCCACGCTCGAGTGCCGGAACAATCTCGCCACCCGGCAGCTGCGTTACCTTGACCCCCATTTCCTGCATAATGTCTGCAGCCAGACCGACGGTTCGGTACTTGAGGCCTTTCATGTCTTCTGATTTCTCGATAGGATTTTTAAACCAGCCAAGCGGCTGGGTCGGCATCGGCATGCAGAAGAATCCGACGATATCGAGTCCAAGACTTCCAAGCAGTTCCTGGTACAGTTCAAGGCCGCCACCATAGTACATCCAAGCCAGTCCCTGGTGAGCGTTCTGACCGAAAACAGGTCCCGTACCAAAGAGTGAAGCTACCTTGCTCTTGCCATACCAGTAAACCGCTACCTGATGACCGGCATCGAGCACACCTTTGTTAACTGCATCCATCACCTGGAAAGACTTGACGACCGCTCCTGAAAGAAGATACTGGATCTTCAGGCGGCCACCGGCCATTTCGTTGACACGCTTAACATAATCTTCGGCCATTTCATTGAAGATATCCTTGGCGCCCCAGGCTCCCTGCATTTTGATGATTGTTGTTTCTGCTCTTGAAACCATTGGAAATCCAATGGTCGCGACAGTTGCTGCACCCGCTGCAGCTGCAGCAGTTTTAAGGAATTTCCGACGCTCTTGTTTTACTTCAGTCTGCTTGACAACATTTTCTGTCTCTTTCTTCATCAACGGTACCTCCTCTCTGAGCTGAATAGTAAAAAACTAACTGGTAAAACGGAACGGCAACAAGCGGATTCCTTTTACCTGCTCCAACACCTCAAAAACAACGCGGCAAATGCCCTGTTTTTTTGGCAAACCTGTTTTTCAACAGCACTACCGTGATACCATCCGCTGGCAACAATCCAGCGGAAGCAGGAAGCAAAGACTGGTTCCTGCAGTAAAGCCAGCTATTGATGTTCTATATGAAGATTGACGCTGATACGCTCTTTGCTAAACGATGGACATGTTACGCTGCAAGACATTAATCATGCTCTACCGGGATGCAGTGAAAAACAGTCCATATCAGAATCAATCTCACAAACGCTCACATTATAAACTGAAGAGAATACTGGGTGTCAGAATCAAACAATCCAGCACATCTTTCATTTCTATTGTATCGGGTAAAAAATGCAAGACAAAAACACTGAACCATCAATATCAAAGAGCACTTTGCCTGATTTACCCGGGCACCACTCTGATTGTTCAGGGTGCCATCCTCTTCTTTTCATACCGTCCCGCTTCGGACAGGTGTGCTATCCATGTAGGTCTTCTGCCTGTCAGATATCTACTTGTCAGACAAGCATGTAAGTAATTGGCCCTTTCCTGTTCTCTGTCAAGAACAATTCTGAAACGATATTCCCAACAATAACAAATTATTACAAAATATTATCCCAAAATATCCTATTCCACGAGTATGACTCCTATATCCATGACATTTGTATTTGTCGGCCCGGTTTTGTAGAGGTCGCCAAGGCCATCAAAAAAATTATATGAATCATTGCGATCAAGATATTCTCCGGGATCCAATCCTTTGTCTTTCGCTCGCTGCCAGGTTGTATGATCGGCCAGAGCCCCTGCCGCATCGGTTGGACCATCCGTTCCATCCGTCCCTCCACTGAGAACAACAAGATGATTGATCCCTTCCATTTTCATCAGCGCCGCAAGGACAAACTCCTGATTTCTTCCACCTTTGCCCGTTCCTCTCAAAGTTACAGTCGTCTCTCCACCGGTGAGAATACAGGCGGGTTTTGCAACTGGAAATTCATTTAATCTCCACTTCTTTGGCAATGGCCATATGGTTAAATGCCACCTCACTTGTTTCTCCTTCAATCCTGGAGGAGAGCAATAGGGTGTTGTACCCCAGTTCTTCAGCTTTCTCTTTTGACTTGACGAGTGCATTGAAATTGTTCGCAACAATGACATTTTGTGTTCTGTGAAAAATTTTATCACCACTCTTAGGGGTCTCAGGCACGTTTCCTGTTAAACCTTTTTCAATATAGTCCCGAACCCTGACTGGAATTTCTGATTCGATTGAATACTTACGAAATATTGACTGACAGTCTGCAAACGTCATTGAGTCGGGAACACATGGTCCTGAAGCAATTGAGTCCAGGTCGTCCCCTACCACATCTGAGAGGATCAGGGTTATTATCGTCCCAGGATGAACGGCTCTGGCAAGGCCGCCGCCTTTAATCGCCGACAAATGCTTGCGGATTGCGTTTATCTCGTGAATTGTAGCTCCGCAGGACAGGAGTGTTTTGGTTGTCTGCTGCTTGTCTTCAAGGGTAACATCGGCAACAGGCAGCGGCATCAGGGCCGAACCCCCACCCGAAATAAGGCAGATCACCAGCGTTTCTTCGTCAGCGGAACCGGCAAGCTCATAGATCTCCCGTGCTCCCCTGAAACCGTTTTCGTCGGGGACCGGATGTCCTGCTTCACAAATTTTAATCGTTGAGAGTGGTTCAAGATGTCCATATTTAACGGTAATGACACCTTGAGTAATCCTGTCCCCCAAAATATCCTCAATCGCTGCAGCCATAGATGACCCAGCCTTACCTGCACCAATGACAAACAATTGTCTGAAGAGCGATAAGTCATATTCCCTGCCTGCCACCAGCAGTATTTCCCCCTGACGCTCTACATATTTTCTGATGGCCGCACCGGGGTTAACTGCAGCGAGCCCCGCTTGAAAGATCTCAATTGCATTCTGGCGACTTTTCTGGACGTCTCGCCCCATAGATGACTCCTCTCCAGCAAAGGCTGTGATAGATACTTACCAGCATTGGCAGATACCGAAAAGATCTTAATAGTTTCAAGATCACGGCAACTGCCTCTAATAATTTAAAACTACTGCTGTTTCTCCAGGTGAACTGAGATATCATGCAAGGCGTTCAGCAGATGCCTGGTCATTGCATTTTCAGCTCCGTGTTTGTCGTGTTTTTTGATGGCCTGAAGTATGTTTTTGTGTTCGTCAACGGTCTGTTCAATACGTCCCGGTGTATAGAGACTTGAAATCCAGCCGTTCGGCAGATTCATTATCATCGCTTTCATCAGAACATGCAGTGTCTTGTTTTTTGTGGCAGCCGCCAGCAAACGGTGAAATTTACCGTCACAGACGATTGCCTCCTCGACGTTAAGGTCATTGGCATAACTGACGAAACTTTTAAATGCTTCCTCCATTTTAGCAATATCTTTCTTGTCCGCTTTTTCAGCCGCGTATCCTGCAGCTTTAGGTTCTATGATGAGCCGTACTTCAAAATTATCCCTGATCGACTGTTCATTTGCCTTGAGCCAGGATGAAAATTCGCTGAACTGCTGGCCCTGCTTGTCTGTAATAAAAATCCCTTTTCCCTGCCTGACATTAACCCGACCGGTTACCTCCAGGATTCTCATTGCCTCCCTGATTGAAGAGCGACTGACCTGCAGCTTTTTGGTCAGTTCGTTTTCAGAATAAAATTTATCCCCAGGCTTAAAACCATCCTCGGCAATCATCTCTTTTATGGCTTGAATGACGCTGTCAGACAGGCGCACTTTTTTTAAAGGATCCATGGAGACCTCAAGATAGGAGCAATACTTGTCAGACAGGCACTTGTCAGACAAGTATCATACCTAACAGAAGGAGCTTACCCTGTCAAGAATTATGAAACAGGAAAACTCCCTGCACGCTCTATCTATCAGGAGTTATTCAAATCGGGCACTGTTCAGAAAAGGATGATCTTGGATGTTTTCATGAATAAAACAAAAAGGGCCGTAAACCCGGCGAGAAAACTATAAGGCAGAATGAGGTCACGACTGGTAACGCCACCTCCTTTCAGTCGATCGGTGATCCGGTAGGTTGCATAAAGTGATGCCAGACAACCGCCGGCAACAGTAAAAACCTGCAACAGCGCTGAAGCATCCGGGCTGATCAATCGAGCCCCGTCGGCGACCGGGGTCAAACCCATGATATCCCGGAGATTGGCCACAAGACGCCATGACTGACTGACAAAGACCTCAAAATGAACGGCAAGGTAGACACCCAGAATAATGGGAATAAACCCATAGCCAAGGAGCGGAAGCAGCATTTTTCTGTCAACTTTGGTTAAATATGCCTGGAGCTGGACCATCAGAAAATAACCAATCTGGAAAATGAAAATCAGGGAAAAGAAAATAAACGAGCCGATCAGCGCAAAGGGAAGCTGACCCAATGTTGCCGGATATATTTGCTGCAGGTTATTTATTAGGGTTACCAACTCGTTGTGCAGGGCAAACGGAAAGAAAATCGCCCCCAGTGAGATAATCAGGAAGCTGTCTGCCTGCCGTGGTGCCTCTATATCCCATAATTCCTGGGGAGCCAGCCTAAGATTGAGGTGAATCGAATGTTTGTTACAGCTTTTGACGCAATCCCCGCAGATAATGCAGTCCTTGTTGTTATCTACCATAAACGGGTGCCGGAACATCGGGCAGCCACTTTTATCAACCATACCGGTGTAACAGGCGTGGTCTTCACAACGGTTCAAGCAGAGATGTCGATTTGAACGCAGCTCAAGAACCGAAGGCATTGCAAAGATGGCGTTAATTGCTCCAAGCGGGCAGAGATACCGACACCACGCTCGCCTGGTAAAAAAGACGCTGAACAGTATCGAACCCAGCGTGATGGCAAGAATAATCCAGCCGCTGAGAATGGGGTTCTCGTAGGCATTCCAGACTATTTCAACCCAAAGGACGATAATACAGAGTATCGACATGATCCAGCCGGAATATTTTTTAATAATCTCAGGTGTTTTTCGACTAGGCTTGATGACAGATTGCAGCAGGGTCCCGGGGACGGCAAGGGTACAGACCGAGCACCAGGTTCGGGCCATAAAGAAAAACGAAAAAAAGAGCAGCGGCCAGCCGATCGCCCAGCTCAGTGTGATCCCGATATTTTTCTCTGGGTCTTCAGGGCCGAAAAAGAGTGTAATCACCGCGGCTAGCAGAACCACGCCAACAATAAAGCGTGGCAGAACCGGGTATACCTTGCTTTCCAGGACAGAGCGAACCCATGGTACACGCAGCAGGTTAAACTCCCACTTTCCTTCACTCTTGGGCAGACCGAGCAGGATGTGCTCACTGAGAATTTCGTCATCCCTGGCAAGCATCACCGCCCGTTGAATGACTGCCGAGAGCTCAATGAGGTTACCCGGCCAGTCATAATTCATCAGCACACCGAGGGTGCCCGGTGAGACACTGCGTATATTCTTGCCATACTCACGACTGAACCGGTGCAGGTAATAATCAATCAGCTGCGGCAGGTCTCGTTTATGAAATCTCAATGGTGGTACATGGAAGGTACTGGCCTCGATAACCTGTTCCAGCTCTTTAAGGAGTTTGAGCCGTTCTTTCAGGAAGTCAACGGAATATTCGCTGATGAAGATAACCCGGGCTTCAAGAGCAATCTGTCGCTCGCCCCCCAATCTCTTATAGGTGAGTGTCTCGATGGCATCGGCAATCTTTTTCTGAATCGGCAGGGAAATCCGATCCATATGGTGAAGAACAACCGTTCCTCTTGAAAATTGTTCAAATACACCTGTCTGCCTGACCTGAGAAAAAGGAAAGGGATCGTTTTTTACCCCGAAGAGTTTGCGTGCCAACTCATCGGATTGGAAATCCCTCGCATCCACTTCAATATAGGGCCCCTGTGCCTGGCTGCCCTGGAGGTGTATCTGTTTCGCGATCAGCCGCCGACCGGTACCGGTTTCGCCGGTTAACAGGACAGGACGATCATTTGCCGCAAATCGCTCGATCGCCTGCTGAATTTCCCTGGCGGTCTGCGAGCGCATCACTCTGTCTCGACGGCCGTCAATTTCATCATCATCAACAAGAACATTTTCCGACAGCGGCATCATATCCACCAGCCGTATCTCTTGTTTTGTCGAAATATCACAGGCCAGAACACTTGCAGCATGGTCCTGAAACGATATTCTCAGTCGTTCGGCAAGGGCATATTCAATTCGCTCCTGGACCTGCCGATACTGGGCGAGAAGCTGACGAAAATAAGCGTCTGAAAAGCAGATGAGGACAACATCGCAGAGAGCCCGTACGGTCAGGGACTGAGGTCGTTTGGTTAACAGGGAGGTTTCACCGAAATGTCCGCCAGGCCCAACCCGGCCGACAATTGAAAGAGCACCATCCTCGCCCTGCAGGGTAAGCTCGGTTTCACCCAGGGCAACGACATAAAAGGTGTCCGCCAGATCCCCCTTGCGGTGTACAAACCCACCCTGGGAGACATGCCGGACCTTGGCGTTTCCAGTGATTTCTGTTAGTTGCTCAGAGCCGATTTCTCTAAATAACACCGACTGCTGCAAGTTCTGTAGGATCGCTTCCGGTTTCATCAGGCAACGTTTAGATCCGCTTTCTTTTTACCAGTACCATGTGACATTCCTAGAGCATGAGATGCGTTTTTAGCACATCTGAAAGAAGAGGAGCAACCGAGTAGACTTCCAACAGGTCATCGGATCTCACACCAGGGTAGGTATCCGAACCAATGATACGTTTAATGGCGCTCCGGGCAAACCTCTCCCTGGCATCACCAGCCAGGACAAGGTGCGTCGCCACCACGAACACGTCAACCGCACCCGCATCAATACATCGCTGCGCTGTCTGAAGAATCGATCCGCCCGTCCTGATCATATCGTCACAGACAATGGCAGTTTTTCCCTTAACCACACTTGAAACCTGGCTGACAATGGTTTTATCCGTATCATAGCGGTCCTTGTCGGCCGCGGTATGCGGGCAGTTCAGAACACTTGCCAGGCTGGCAACCCGCTTGGAAAAACCATAATCGGGAGAAACAAGGACAAAATTACTCAACTTCATGTTCCTGATCTTTTCCACAACCAGCTGGTCGGTCCAGACATGCTTGGTACTGATTTCTCCTGCATGAGCATGGAGTACTGCTTCTGAATGCAAATCGACAAAGGCAACAAAGTTTGGGCGCGCCCGAAATATCTGTCTTGTTCTGGTTATACCCTTGGGTATTTCCTGCAAGAATGGTTTTGTCCGTTCCATTGTTGAATAACCAAGATAGGGAATCACCACATTTATCGATGCAGCATTCCAGTATCTCCCCCCTTGAATAAGGTCAAGCGTTTCCTGGTGTGAAACATCATCATGGGTCGCCCCGATGATGATAAGATGCTTTCCTGAGATATCGGAGGGAAATGCATGGTAGTGTTCGCCATCAGCAAAGCGCTTGCGTTTCATTTCAGAAAATGAAACATCAATATTTTCTGCTATTTTATGCGCAAGTGAGGTAGACGCTTCGTTTGCCACCAACAAGAGATCCCGCTGAAGTTCCATCCTGTTATCCTGTTTTTACGGTTACTGATTATTATTATCCCCAATCCCATTACTCATCAACAGCACATGTAAAACCGAGAAGTACCCGGGACGATTGAGAAAACGGCAAGGTATATTCATGGGTCTCTGTTAACTCCCACGATTTATTGCAAAGGGGCTGCTCACCTAATTCCTGTCGATATCTTGGTCCTTTCATACAGATTACACGACTACCCTTGACACAAAAACGATCACACATTGCCAGGAATCTCGGTATGTCTGTGACGGCCCTGCTGACAATACAGTTAAAACGAGACTCGTTTTCCAAAACCACCTGTTCCTCAAGCCTGCAATCCTGGACAGTTATATCTTTGAGATCACAGAGCCGTATCACCTGCCTTAAGAAAGAGACCCGTTTCAGGCGCGGTTCGACGAGGCTTACCATCAGCTGCGGCCGTCCTATCTTGCAGACCAAACCAGGAAATCCGGCACCGCTGCCAATATCCAACAACGAATCCTGCCTTTCATCAACCAGCATCAGCAGGGCGAGGGAATCAATAAAGTGTTTTTCAACAATAACCTCATCAGAAGTCTCTTTGGCGATCAGATTCACTTTTTTACTCCAGCGCCTAAGCTCTTGGAAATATAGTGAAAGTCTCTGAACCGCTGGACCATCCAGATCCAACCCGAACTGTCCTGCTCCCCGGCGGAGCAGCTCCTCAAACTCACGGTGGTCCATCGCTGCTATTGTCCCCTACTGCCTTATGCCAGGCGACGGGTTACCGATGCGGCATGCCCAGTCAGTCCCTCAAGACGGGCAAGTGCCCGGATATGGTCACTATCTTCTGCAAGGGCGTCTTTGCAATAACTGATGATGGAGCTCTTCTTCAAAAAGGTCTCAACTCCAAGAGCAGATGCAAACCGGGCAGTCCCCATGGTAGGCAGAACATGATTCGGCCCGGCAAGGTAATCACCTGCTGCTTCAGGGGTATGGCTTCCCAGGAAGATTGCTCCTGCGTGTCGTATATGCGGGACCTGGGACCATGGGTCAACAATCATCAACTCAAGGTGCTCGGCTGCAATTTCATTTACCAGATCAATCGCCTCTTCAAGGGTTTGCGCAACAAGTATCTGACCCCGGTCTATCAGTGATTGTCTGGCAATTTCCTCTCGGCTCAGCTCGGACAACTGCGTTTCAAGCTCCTTCAGTATTTTATCCGGCTGCCGGCTGTCTAATGTGATTACCACTGCCAGGGCCTGTGGATCATGTTCTGCCTGGGCCAGCATGTCTGCAGCAATGTGGACGGGATCGGCTGATTCATCGGCAACGATCAATACTTCCGATGGACCGGCAATCATATCGATCCTGACCATTCCGGAAACCTGGCGTTTTGCCTCGGTTACATATTGATTTCCCGGACCGACGATAACGTCAACTCCAGGGATTGACTCGGTTCCGTAGGCAAGGGCAGCGATAGCCCATGCTGAACCGGCCCGATAAATTTCAGTGATGCCAATTTCCTGTGCAGCGACAAGAAGATGTGGACTGATTGTTCCGTCTTCGGCGGGCGGCGTCATCATCACACGATGAGCAACACCGGCAATCCCGGCTGGAATTCCGTTCATCAATACCGATGAAACCAGCGGGGTAGATCCTCCCTGCCCACCCGGAACATAGAGCCCGGCACTGTCAACAGGCCGCACGAGGCGCCCGACAATCGTACCGTTCTCCCTGGTCTGCAGCCAGGAATCCTCCATCTCCCGCTCATGGAAGCTTTGAATCCTGTCAATGGCAACCTCAAGAGTTTCCAGAAACGCGCTGTCAACCTGACTATATGCCTGTTTAAGCTCCGCTGATGATACTCCAAGCGAATGGCCCATCTTCGGTGCGTCAAATTCTTTTGTATATCTAAGGACAGCAGCGTCTCCGCCTGTTTGAACGTCTGCCAAAATTTTTGCAACACTGGCCGCCACCCCCTGGTCTGAGGACTGGAAACGGTTGAGCAATTTTTCGACCACCTTCTTGCCAGCCGAACCATCTATATCAAGTGGTGTAATTATCATCTCATTACCATCAAACATTGTTTACAATTACTATTCGCCTATCTATGGGCCGCCAAAATACAGCGGGCTATTATACGCCATTTCATCCTGATTAGAAAGCAGAACAGAAGTTTCGTCGGAGCAGAATGGAAAATAACTTTTTTTGCTTTTACCTTTGAAGTTGCCGGAAAAGACAATATAGTTACTAACTGCTTGGAAACAAAAATTTTCCTCGCACATTACTTTTGCCAGACTGAATCGACTAACAGTACTGTTTTTCAAAGAGCGAAAGTTTTGTTGAATTGAACAAACTTATTATTTTATTTCAAACACATAAAGGTATCTCAGAATGGAATTCGAACCAAAATGGATCGCCTGGGAGACAACACGGCGTTGCAATCTGAAATGTGTGCACTGTCGCTCTTCCTCCGAGATTGAAATTGAGGGGCATCCTGACTTTTCATTTGAGCAGGCCACGAAAATCATTGATGATATCGTTTCCTATGCCAGTCCGGTTCTGGTGTTGTCCGGGGGCGAGCCACTATTAAGGGATGATATTTTTGATATCGCCCGCTATGGAACAAAGAAAGGGTTGCGTATGTGTCTGGCAACCAATGGTACCCTGGTAACAGAAGAAACCTGCCGCGAAATCAAGGATACTGAGATCAAGATGGTATCGCTGAGCCTTGACGGTGCCCGGGCGGAGACCCATGACAATTTTCGCAACCAGGAAGGTGCCTTTGACGGGACAATAAAAGCAATTGAGCTGTTCAATGAGAACGAGATCCCTTTTCTGATCAACTCTTCGTTTACTGTACGCAATAAAGATGAAATTCCAGATATTTATCAACTCGTAAAAAAACTGGGCGCAACCGCCTGGTATATGTTCATGATTGTCCCGACAGGTCGAGGTGAAGACGTTCTGGACGAACTGATACCAGAAAAACTGTACGATGAGATTCTCGAGTGGCACTACAGGGTTGAGAAAGAAGAAAATGAGCTGCTTATGCGGCCAACCTGTGCCCCTCACTATTACCGTATCGTCAGGCAAAAAGCCAAAGCAGAAGGAAGTCATTTTAAACGCAGAAACCTTAACTTCTCAACAGGCGGTTCCAAAGGGTGTCTGGCCGGACAACTTATTTGCCTCATTGATGTTGACGGTGAAGTTTTGCCCTGCAGCTATTTCCCGAAATCGGCCGGGAACATCAACCAGATACCATTCAAGGAGATCTGGGAAAAGTCCGAACTTTTTTTGAGCCTCAGGGATTTCAAGAGCTACAAGGACAATTGTGGCCGATGCGAATACATAAATGTCTGCGGAGGCTGCAGAGCTCGAGCCCATGCAATGACCGGAGATTACCTGGCCCAGGAACCGCTCTGCAGCTATATACCGCAACGTTTGAAGGAATAATCAGATAAATACTAGCCATGTGAAAATGATCATGAATGACACATTTCTCAAAGCATGTAGAGGTGAATCAACCGATTATACACCGATCTGGATGATGCGCCAAGCCGGAAGATACCTGCCCGAGTACCAGAAAATAAGAGGTAATGTTACATTTCTCGAGTTGTGCAAATCACCGGAACTCTGTGTTGAAGTGACCCTTCAGCCAATTGATATTCTCAACATGGATGCGGCAATTCTCTTTTCAGATATCCTTGTCCCCATGGAAGCCATGGGATTAGTCCTGGAGTTTCACGAAGGACGAGGACCGGTATTCCCGAATGTCGTTCGCGACCAGAAAACACTGGATAAACTCATTATTCCTGACCCTGAAGAAACCATGGGCTTTGTCATGGAAACCATCAGGCTGCTGAGAAAAGAGTTAAAAGTCCCGCTCATCGGGTTTGCCGGTGCTCCTTTCACCTGTGCCACCTACCTGATCGAAGGTGGTTCCTCAAAGGTGTTCTGGGAGACAAAGAAAATGATGTTTACCGCACCCCAATTGTTCCATGGATTAATGGAAAAAATCACCCAGACGACCATACACTACCTCCTGGCACAGGCACGGGCAGGGGCCCAGACCCTCCAGCTCTTTGATTCATGGGCCGGAATTCTGGCTCCGACAGATTTTCAGCAGTATGCGCTGCCGTATGTTGAAAAGATCATTGAGCAACTGCAGCCGACCGGACTGCCGATCATCTATTTTGCCAATAACGGCGCGACCCTGCTTGAATATTCGGCACGTTCAGGCGCCGACGTAATCGGGCTTGACTGGCGGATTAATATCGGTGATGCAATCAAACGGGTTGGTAATAAGGCGGTCCAGGGGAATATTGATCCCTTTGCACTGCTGCTGCCGAAGGACAAGTTGAGGCAGAGAATCAAAAACCTGCTGGATGACGCACGTGATGCCAAAGGCCACATTTTTAATCTTGGACACGGCATCCACCAGTTTACTCCGCCCGATCAGGCAAAAATTGCCGTCGATGCTGTTCATGAACTGAGTCAGCGGTAGATTTCATCAAGAGAAGATGACAAAAACCATCCCCAGCATCCAAAAATGTCTCGAACTCATAGACCATTATGAAATGCTTGACAACATCAGGCACCATTCGTTCATCGTCGCCAGAGTCGCGGAAACTATCGTCCAGAATATGATGCTTCCCGGTGATAAAAAGAGCAGATCTCCCGACCTGAGTCTGGTAATGGCCGGGGCCCTGCTCCATGACATCGCCAAGACCAGGTGCCTTGACGGAAGCTGCCGGCACGCCGAAGAGGGTGAGCAGATTTGCATTGAGCACGGCTTTGGTGATGTTGGATCCATTGTTGGTGAACATGTCATCCTCAAGTCGTTTACCCCCGATCTCTACAAAATAGGATGTTTTGGAGCACGCGAGATCGTCTACTATTCTGACAAGCGGGTAACGCATACCACCATCGTCTCACTGGAGGATCGACTCGATTATATTGTCGGCAGGTATGGAGACGGCAGCAGCTCTATTGAAATGAGGATCAGGGAAAATTTTCAGCATTGCCTGCAGCTGGAACAATACCTGTTTTCCTTTCTTCCTTTTTCTCCGGAAAACCTTGCAGACCTCGTCTCTGATCAACCATTCAAATAAATATGTCCCCGGCAATGAACCGTCTTCGATGATTTCTATTGGGTCAAAACCGGTTCACCGGACTTCCCGCACTTTACAACTGGCACCCCCTGTGGCTCTTGGAGGCCGATTACCTGAATCGTCTATGCCAACGGTCTGTCATTAATGTATTGATTACCATGCCCGTCTTACCCCGCCCTCACTATCGCCCACACTTCCCTTTTACCAGCAGCCATTTTCAGACAATCTTTCCAACGCTGTTTAGAAAACATCCAGACCTGGAACCAAGGCGTGAACGGATCGACACAGGTGATGGTGATTTCCTTGATATTGACTGGCACTCTAGTAAAACCGGCCAGGCCGCCGGCCTGGCCATTGTCAGCCACGGATTGGAAGGCCATTCTCGCAAAAAATATCCACTTGGAATGGCACAATGCCTGACGAAAAACGGCTGGGATGTTGTCTGTCTGAACTTCCGGGGCTGCTCAGGAGAACCAAATCGTTTGGTTCGGCTCTATCATTCAGGGGTAACCGACGATCTGCACACCATACTGCACCACTGTCTGGCAACCAATCGTTATCGTGATGTTGTCCTTATCGGTTTCAGCATGGGCGGTAACCAGACACTGAAGTATTTGGGAGAGAACCCAGCCATTGTCCCGCCCCAGGTAAAGGCAGCTATTGTCTTTTCCGTTCCCTGTATGCTCGCAGACTCGGTGGAAGTCATGAATGGCTGGCAAAACAGTATCTATATGCGCTATTTTTTAAGGAGCCTGAGCGAAAAAATAAAGCTCAAGGCAGAGATGTTTCCGGACCTTATCGATACAACAGGTATTGAGAGAATCAGAACGTTTGCACCGTTCGATGACAGGTACACAGCCCCACTGCATGGATTCAGGGATGCGGCAGACTATTACCAGAGCTGTTCATCAAGACAATTTCTCCAAGCGATACATATTCCCTGCCTGATGGTTCAGGCGGTAGACGATCCCTTCCTCTCCAAAACATGTTTTCCTCTAATGGAGGCAGAGGCAAATCCATATCTGTCTCTTGAAATAGCAGAGTTTGGCGGGCATGTCGGCTTCTGGGGAGGTTGGCGGGAAACACACTACTGGTCAGAGACGCGGACTGTCCAATTTTTGAATCAGCTGGGCATGTGAGCTGAGCGTTTTAATTACTCAACATTTATCGGCGGGCCGCCGCTCAGGTACATATGTGTGATCGACATCACCCAGGTTCCACGCCTCTGAGACGTACAAACCGCAGTAACAGCTGCCATATTCCTGCACATCCGGTTCTCGATAGACGCAGGGGCAGATGATATCCCGATCCGCCTTTATATCATCTTTGCCCAGTCGGCATGGACAGCACATATAACCGTATCGCTTGCGGTTGGTTAAAAGTCCGTTAAGCAAGAACATGGTTGCGTCCAGATCCTCGTTAAAATAGTACCCTTGCGGTTCATTGATATTCTTGAGCTGCTCAAAGAGTTGGTCAACGTTCATAATTCAATCCAAGTTCTTCCAGTATCACGTGTTTTTGGAATCCAACGATGGCTTTATCACCGATGAAAGTGACAGGGAACGCCTTTTTTTCATTATATGGAGCCATCGCCGCAAACAATTCATCACGCTCATCTTTAAACATCAGATCCACGTCAGTTGACTCGAAATCCACATCATAACTGGTCAATAAGTCCTTCAGTGCCTTACACTGAAGGCAGGTCGTGATAACCAGTAATTTCACTTTCGGTTCTGACACCTTTGATCTCCTTAAAATGTTCCTGTCTTTATCAATTTACTTTAGTGATAACAGATATTACCACAATATTCCAGGGCTACCTTTGCTTATGTTTTATTTCCCATCTTCTGAGGAAAACAGACTAAACTGGCAGCAGCTATAAATTCACAATCAATGTAAGCACAATTCCGTCGTATGAAAACCTTAATGGCTGTTCTGTTGAAATATTGTTATAGTGGCTCGATATTCTTGATATTCAACGATGACAAACCCAAAAAAACGAGTATCAGTAACACTCATATTCTCATACCTGGTCCTGATAATTCATGAACAAAACGATCCTTTTCCTCTCTGCCGTCATTTGTCTCATTACCCCTGCTCTACCAGCCTCAGGTAACCCACTTACAATTTATGTCTCCATACCACCCCAGCAATGGCTGGTGGAACGCCTGGCAGGGGATCTGGCCACCACGGAAATGCTGCTCGGCAAAGGACAGGATCCCCATACGTTTGAGCCAACGCCTCGACAAATTGCCGGCTTATCCAAAGCAGAAATCTATTTTACCATCGGTATGACATTTGAACGCCACATATCGATGAAACTTGCACAGACAAGCAGCACGCTGAGGATTGTTGACTCAAGTCACGGCATCCCCAGACGCAATGACCCAGATCATGGCCACGATGCACATTCATCTGCTGACCATTCATCAGAAAACGGTGCTGATCCGCATATCTGGCTATCACCGCTTAATCTTATTGATATTGCCAGGAACATCAAAGAATCGATGGCAGAAACAGATAATGGCAATAGAGACGTCTACGAACAGAATTTTACCAACCTTGAGCAGCAATTACGCCAGCTCCATGAAGAGGTTACAACGAAGCTGGCGCCTTATAGCGGCGCCCACTTTTTTGTATTTCACCCTGCTTTCGGCTATTTTGCCCACGAATACCACCTCCATCAGGTTCCGGTTGAAATCGAAGGAAAATCACCTTCGCCAAAACAGCTTTTTAAAATCGTTTCACAAGCACGATCACAAAATATACGTGTTCTTTTTATCCAACCCCAGTTTGATCCCAACAGTGCAAAAGCCGTTGCCCAGGCAATAGATGGCAAAATTGTTGTACTCGACCCTCTGGCAAGAGATATCATTGCCAATATAAAAATGATGGCCGAGGCAATTGCTGACTCATTAAAAAACAGGAATAAATAGGAGATTCAACATGATGCAGGCAGCCGTTTCAACCATCGGCTGCAGACAGATGCGGTTGCGGCCACTCTGTATTAAACCCTGCTTCCTGGAGAAGGGCGATCCCCTGTTTTATATAGTTGCCAACTGAAGATACCCCATGTGAATCATCACCTGGCACAACACTGATTCCCTGGTCTGCAGCCATCTCCAGAATCGACCGACTGATGTAGGGCTCAGTGGCTCTTTTGGCAAGGGCCCGCAAGTTAAAATCCATAATCAGGTCATATTTTTTAATCAACTCCAGGTTACGCCTGATTTTCGACTTTATTGATGGTTTTTCCAGTCGATGTCGATAGTCCGGGTCAAAAATCCTGATCAGGTCGAAGTGTCCGACGACAGAAGGACGCAGCAGGGATATCATCTCGTACTGGATATCAAAATAGGTTTCATAGAGCAGGTCAATACCACCGACGGAATCAGCTGTCTTTTTGTACATCTCAGCCGAAAAGTCAAAATTCAGATCATTGACGAAATGAACTGAGCCGACAAGATAGTCAGGAGCAAAGGAGCGAACGAGATGCGGGACAAATTGTTCATATCCACTATACGTTTCAATCTCGATTGCGGTAAATAGTGTAATCTGATCCTTATATTTATCTTTGAGGCGCCTGCATTCCTTGATATATTCGCCATACTGCTCAAAAAGATAGTGCGTGGTTAAACCGGCCTCCTTCTGATCGCGGTACAAGAGTTCCTCAACGGGGGCTGGAGCATGTTCGCTGATTCCCACCCAGCTAAATTTTTTCTCTATGTACGCCAGAATAATCTCTTCCAGTGAATCGGTTGCATGGTTGCAGAACTGCCCACTATGACCGCCGTGGACAGAGACATAATCAGGTGATGCCATACATTGCCTCAAATAAATGAACTGAATGAGCCACTTGCAAAACGCCCTTTTCGTTCAACCTCCACGTTATGCTTAAATTTTTATCCTCGGAATATCAACAATGCCTGCGGTAAAAATTTTTCGCATGCCTTGACGCTGAACGAAAATCATCATTTTGCAAAAGGCTCGAATATCTCAGCTTTTAACAAGGAGTGATCACTGCTGAACCCTCATTGTCTGCCCGGTGACTGTAACACCATATCCAATCAGTGCTAACGTTTTTTCTGTTCTCCGTCAACCACGGATATTCTGACTGCCAGTCAGGCAAATGATGCTTAGCTTTTGCTCAGAAGGTTATTATGTAACAGTTATTAAAGCTGAACAGATTACGTGGCCCGTAAAAAAATGAAAGTCAGCCAGATCAAATTAAGAGGACTTGGCCAAACACCTGAAACTGACTGGATCACCCTCGATCCTCACCTGACAACGATTCACTTCCAGAAACCATTTGAATATACGGGTTTTTTCCGTGCAATCGAGACCATCAACCCCCCCTATAATTGTCAGGCAGTTCAACCGTTTGCAGATTACCCGAAAATTATCAAAAAAAACGGGTTAACCAAGCTGGTATCACCTGCAAAAAGAACGATTATTTTGTCCATTTTTGAAGCTTCAAGCGATCTGGTTCACCACCTTGCTGATATATCTTCACTGTTTTATGAAACTGATAAAATTGAGGTTGGCAGAAGATTTGACCATTCCCGGTGGACAAACTTCATCGAACTCCCCTCTTCAACTCGCTGGAGCGAGGTTTCTGCTGATATTTTTTCATTACTTGACAGTAATCTTATCCCTGAGAAAAGAGCAGGTTTCAGGCATGTCCTTGAGGCTCTTGTACCGTCTGATCGGATTAAAGGTGATCTCATGAATTCACTGAGTCGATGGCTATATGAGATGATGAGTGCCGCTCCGCAAAAAGAGCAATTACTCCACCCTCTACTTCTCAAGGTGAACAGGGCCCAATACTTCAAACAGGCCCGAACTCTGCTCGATAAGCACTTACCGCTTTTTGTCAGGATAGATATAGGCGATGGTGATACAAACAGCTCATGCTCGTCTCTGTCTCGTCTTCTTGATATCTATGAGAAACGAATAACCACCATTCATCCGGGGATGGATCGCCAGGACCTTTCATTTATGGAACGGCTAGACCGCGAGTTCAGTGAGCTCGCCTTTCTTGAGCCAGACATTCATATATGCTCAGATAAAAATGATATAAAGCCCATCATCAGCTACAAGGGCCAAAGATACAAGAAAATTACAATGCTCGACAACATCTTGCAGGTGCAGATCATTTCTGCTTTAGCGATTGTTTTATCGCGAATTCTTTACAGCTCTGACCCGCTGCTGATTTTTGAAAATAGTGGACAGAAAACAGTACCGGAATCCCAATGGTCACTGATCAAACAGATCAAAAAGATCGCTGATCACTGTCAATGCATCTTCGGTACCGGCAACAATGAAATTTTCAACAAGGAGCATGATGGCATTCATTATCGACAGGAGGAAATCATCAAGGAGAAGGTGCGTGCCCGATAGGGGCACGCACCTTCAGAAATGAGATTATTCGCCTTAGGATACCGTTGCAAATGGCTTAATCTTCTCTAGAACCTTTGGGCCAATCCCTTTTATATTCAGCAGGTCATCCACCGTCTTAAATGGACCATTTGCCTTTCGATAATCAGTTATCCTTGTTGCAGTTCTCGGGCCGATTCCGGGAAGATTCGTCAACATTTTTTCGTCTGCACTGTTGATGTCAATCTTTCCAGCAATAGGTGATTCACTGGCAATACCCTGATCAGCAGCGCTGACTGCTGATTTCTGCGCAGCGAAACTGCTATTTATAGTGACGATCATAAGAATAAGGCAGAAAAGTGAGGTGACGAGTTTTTTTGTTCTCATGGCTGTTGTCTCCTTCGCTAGGATTTGTAGGAAAAAAAATATAAATTTTATTCGTCATCTTATTGGCCAATAAGAATTCATGACTCCCACCTTATCAAGCGACCCTGACATTTTCCTTACCGTCCCGCCAGAATGTTATTTTTTTTTGTTTTTAATGTATACAGTCCTGAAAAAGGACGGCAAGAACGAGAGGTTGGCGATGGTTAACGGGCTCTTATGTTACTGATATAAAACGAAAATTCTATTGCAACCAGACGTTTACCATGCTGTTTATTTTTTTATGAAAAAAAGTGACTGGCAAAATTAAATAACGCCAGAGTATCCAGATCACACCGGAAACCGATGCCAGTTCCAGGGAATCCAGTTAGATTCGGACCTCAAAACGTTTGATTTTTTTAAGCAGTCCCTGTCTGGTAATTTTCAAGAGATCGGCAGCTTTTGACTTGTTGCCATTTGTCTGATGAAGTGCTTTGCGTATGAGATCAACTTCGAGGCGTTTGGTTTGGGCAGGGATAGAGAGATCATGATAGTCCGTTTCTCTTCGCCGCCTGTTGCAGTTGGTAAAGAAGGAGTGCAGCTCCCTGGAACAGCGATCGGGCACGATAATCTGCCCATCCTCGGTCAGCGCAACAAGTCGCTCGACTTCCTTGAGCAGCTGTCTGACATTGCCCGGCCATGGATATTTTTCAAACAGTCCCATCACATCGGTGGAGAAACCGGCAACCCGTTTGGCAAAGCGCTCGTTTGTCTGCTGCAGGAAATATTGGGCAAGTGGCAGAATATCTTCTTTTCTTTCCCTTAACGGTGGAATAACAATTTCCACAGAAAAGAGGCGAAAGAACAGGTCTTCCCTGAAACGACCCTCCTTTATCTCATGATTGAGATCACGATTCGATGCACTGATCAGCCGCAGATCGTAATCGATGGTCCTGCTGCTTCCAAGCCTGCTGCCTTCTCCTTCCTGGATAGCGCGTAAAATTTTCGGCTGAATCATCAGTGGCATCTCACCGATCTCATCGAGGAAGAGAGTACCGCCTTCTGCTGTCTCAAAGAGTCCCCGCCGGGACTTGTCAGCACCGGTAAACGCTCCTTTCTCATGGCCAAAAAATTCACTCTCCACAAGGCTTTCGGGTATGCAGGCACAGTTTACCGGTACAAAAGGTTCGTCCCTTCTGTCCCCTCGCTCATGAATCATCTGGGCAATCAGTTCCTTTCCAGTACCATTCTCCCCCTGTATCAAGACATTCACCGGGGTGCTGCTGATAACATTTACCAGGTTAATAACTTCCCTCATGGCCGGACTTTCTGCTATCAGTGCAATACCCGAAACCATGTCCTGTTCAAACCGGTCGACCTCTTTTTCAATAGAGGATGCCAGGGTCAGGATTTCCTGATTCAGCACAACAGACTCAATTGAAAGAGAGAGAAAATGAGCGATCTCATCGAGGCGGTCAAGATCTTCACGGGTAAAGTGCTCTTCATCACGTTTATTCAGGAGCTGGATCGCTCCGATGATACGATTGCCAGACATGGCCCTGATTGGAGAACAGATCAGGTTTCGACTTGTGAAGCCTGTTTTCTCGGCCAGCTCGGCGTGATATCCCTCATTTTCGACCAGATCATTTTCAATCAGACTTTTACCTGTGCTGATTACCTGTCCGACAACACTGCCTTCAAGCGGCGGCTCAATCTGCTGTTCTTCGAGCCCGGTCCCAAAAATGGAACAGATCTTATTCTCGTTCTGCTCCATGATGAATATGGTACAGCGCTCAGTTCCCATTAATTCGGGAAGAATCCTTGAATAGAAGGTGATAAATGATCGATATTCATCAACTGTCCAGGAGCCTGAAACCTGAACCAGCTTGTTCTTCAGGATCATCAGGTGTTTTTTTGAGAAATGATTTTTCTGCGAGTTATTTTTCATAGGGAAACATGATTACCAATCGATCTTTTATTTATATATCAACATTATACTATAACATGGCCACCAGAGTGAATACTTTGTTTACAAATGATACACCCGGAGGAAAACTTTGTCAAAATTTCAGCATGACATTGATTATCCTGCCCATTGAAAGAGAGCGACATAAACCAGAGGCGGGAGGAACATACGTAAACATTGTTGACGTCTTGCCATTCCTCGATCCTTTCATGCATAAAGTGTAATGATTGTCCTTGTCGCGTTATATAATAGCAATCACCCTGACCTGACAATAATGATGAATAAACAGTCACATGGGGACATCTGGAGATAACCGCTAAAACTGAATCCTGCGGCTAGAGTCCATTGGCATGAATGGTGCAAAGAGAGGTGTAGCGGTCGTTATGACAAGTGACCGGACAGAAACACATGAATTCCCGGAAGCGGTCTATCCGGAAAACTGTACCCCAGAAAAATATAATTTCAGGGGTACCATAATCCCCCCGGGGACGTGAAGCGATTAATTCATCAGTTGTCAGTGATTTTACGCCGTCTGAAACTACCTGTTACCGGGTACTATGAATTGATCCAACCCTATCACCTGTATCTGAGAACGCTTCACGTCCCCACTTTTCTCCCACACCTCTATTTTTAATGAACATGCAACCGTTCAAAAAAAATCTGATACGTTAAGGCTGCTCTTTATTACAAGTGACTGTTGCATGCGATTCAGCAAGGACACCGGTTGCATTGAAATAAGAAATGGTTGAACAGAACTTGTGCAGTGGTGGGTCGGATACTCAACGGCTGACCGCGCAGCAAACAGCGTGTCAGGAAGACACCAACCCCAAGACTACTCTTTTTTGTCAGGCTTTTCCTCCTTATGTACCTTTACGCTTTTGTCACCTGATACTACGGTGCCGCGTGACCTGAGAAGAACCTCCAGTTCCGTAAATTCGTCATCTATTTCTTCTTCCACAGATTCCGGCCTATGTTCCGATTCGCTGTACCACTCTTCCCTTAATTCCGAAAGGATATCCCGTGCCATTATTTACCTCATCAGCTGCAAAGTTTATATGCGACTCTGTCGATTCAGATGCCCATAAATGATAAACATGGTGATACAAAAAGAAAACAAATAAAATAGTTCTGAGAGGAAACACGCGGCAGTACCAAGCCTCTACCTCGGATAATAAACCCTGTTATCCACCTCATCCGGGAACAAAACGAACGAGCCCGGATTCCGTGCTTCACCTGAACCAAACTTGACTTGGTTTTCATTAGCGTATAGCATTATTCCGAGTGAACAATGAACTTTTATCATTTGAGGTCAACAATGCCGATCATCTCATTAAAATTTAAAGACAAGATTATCGATAAATTCCTGATGGAAAGCGGCCAGACAATTACCATCGGCAGAAAGGAGTCGAATGATATTACCATCGATAACCTTGCTGTCTCCGGGATACATGCCCGCATCGACTCGGTATCCGCTACATTTATCCTCACCGACCTGCAAAGCACCAATGGAACCTTTGTCAATGAGCAACTGGTCTCAACGCACAACCTGAGGAACCATGATATTATCATCATCGGCAAGCACCAGCTGCTCTTCGACTCAACCGATATTGAGCGAAAACTTGATGCAGATTTCGGTGAAGACCATTTTGATGAACCGGAAAGCAATAGAGAATTTGATAAAACACGCTACCTTGATACTGCTGAATACCGTGATCTCATCGAGAAATCCCGGGATGGATTATTCAAAAAGGAATAGTTCGTTTTCCTTCTCAGACGAGTGAGGAGCAAAACAGTGTGTTCGGATGGAAACTCGTTAGAAAAACGATTTAAGATTTTTCTCAACACCTCTCATAATCATCTCTGGTTTGCTTTTCAGCAGTTCCCGCTCAAGTATGTTGAGACGATAGTTGTCCGGATCAACAGCTAGCCCCTCGCCGACAAAATGACGTGCACTGTCAAAATCAAGCCTGCGAAAGGAGCTGTCTGCAAGCAATGCATAACGATCACCTATTTTCCGAAGCCCATCCGGGACCAGGTCATTGTCAGCATCAATTGCCTCGATCTCCCGATAATATTTAAGTGCGCAGTCATCAGCCGGAGTAGTCAGCATATTTTCTGCTAATTTTTTCTCAGCACGACCGGCAAGATCTTTAATGAGCGCCGCTCGTTCGCTCTCAAGACGGTCCTGCAGAGCAGCCAACCGGTCGGACTGGGGATAGACAACCATCCCTTTTTCCACCAGTCGCATTGCTTCAGCATAACGTTTTGCACTGATCTCACCTTCCGCCAATTCTGCGTATCTATCAGAAATACGTCTGAAACCATCTCGAACCCGGTGGTTACCCGGATCAACTCTTTCGATTTCCTGGTAATAAGAAAATGCACTTGCATCAGCCGGCTCTGACAAATTACCGATCGCCAGGGCATTTTCTGCCTGCTGCAGCAACCGCTCAACAGTCTGTCTCTTTAGAAAAGCCGGCTGACCACCCGGAATGGCGGTCAGTGTTTTGTTGCGTTCCTGGTCACCCCCAACTTGTTCCGGGGTACTCTGCTGGTGAACTGTAGCTGTGCTCTTTTCCGGTCCTGATGCGTTGTTTAGGAACATGAAATAGATGAAAAGGGATAAAATCACGATAACCAGTCCCGACAGTAGATACCTGCCCTGGCTCAAACGAGCGGATTTCTTCTCTGCTCTTTCGGGAGATCTGTTTGTTTCACCAGCGGGAATAGCGGGCGAGAGGAACACTGTTTTATCCATATCACCCGACACCACACCCTCGAAATCCCTGGCAGCCTGGAGTGCCTTGAGTCCGTGTGCTTTCTCTTGCTCGTACTCCTGGCTGAAAAGGGCGACCATGAATGTTTTCAGCAGGCGATGATCATACCCAAGTGACATCCGGTTCAAGCATTTCTCGATATCGAGCTGCATCTCTTCGCAGCTCTGGTAACGATCTGAAGGGACAACAGATAGCGCCTTGTGGAGAATTTCATAAAGAGCTGGGTCCAGCCCTGTTCTGACGGTTTCCAGCTGTTCGTAGTCAACGGTAATCGCTTTTCTGATCAGTGCTGCCGTATCTCCGGTATACATGCGCCTGCCGCTTAACATTTCATACAGCAAAATCCCGATTGAAAAGATATCAGATCGAGAATCGAGCTCGTCTCCAGCCAGCTGCTCCGGAGACATATAGGTGATCTTACCTTTGACCACCCCCACTCGAGTTTTATTATCGTGTAACTCCGTCTTGGCGATGCCAAAATCAATGATTTTTACTTTGCCCTCATAGGTCAGAAAGATATTATGGGGGGTCAGGTCCCTGTGAATTATCTTGAGCGCCTTACCCTGAAAATCGGTGAGAGAATGAGCATATCCCATCGCTTCGCAGATTTTCAGAGAAATCATCAACGCATATTCTGGCTTAAATGTATTGTCGGCACTGCCTGCCCGAATTACCGTCTGGAGGTCCTTGCCAAACAGATATTCCATGGCCATGAAGTAACGACCTTCAACCTCGCCAAAATCATAGATGGTGGCAATATTTTCATGCTGAAGAAGAGCGGCCAGGCGGGCCTCGCTGGTGAAGTGTTCAACGAGTTCGGGGTCTTTGGCAACATGACCCAGGAGTTGTTTGATCACGATCAGCTTTTCAAAACCTTTGTCGCCGGTAAGTTTACCGCGAAATACCTCGGCCATACCACCGGTTCCCAGCAGATCGAGCAGAATATACTTATTACCCAGTCTCAGTGGGGTTATCTCATTCATTTATGATACATCCAGATTCAACGGACAATGATACACCATGCGAATCAGAACAACAGTACCGGACAGGTTACATTGTGGAGGACAAAGTTGGCTACCGAACCAAAGAGGACGTCCCGTATCTGTCCTCCGCCTTCGTGGCGCCCAATGACAAGCAGGTTAAAACCCTCCTCATTGGCAATATCGGTGATCATCTCTCTGGGAGAACCGGTTTTCATGATCAGCTCAGGTTCAAAACCTTCTTCACTCAATTTTGTCAGGTATTTATCAAGGAGAATCTTCCCGGCTCTCTGGGCATTTTCTTTCACCATTTCAACCTGAAAATCCGGGATCATCCTGTAGGCAAGCTGTTCCTGGTTGATAACGTAGAGTAAGGTGATTTTGGGGGGAAATCTGTTTTTTACTGCAATAATTGCATCAATGGTGGCGTGGGCCGTCGGCGAGTCATCAACAGGTACGAGAATTCTGGGTTCCATATCAACGTTGTGCCTCCTGGTCACTGTTTATTAAGCATATTTTTTAATAGAACTCTTTACCCATATACCAGTCGTGGCAGAAAAAGCACCAGTCCGGGCCAGAACGTCAGCAGCAGCAGAATTGCCACCTGGATGAGCAGAAACGGCAAGACTGCTTTTGAGACATAGACAATGTTTCTGTCAACCGTCGCCCCGGTGATGTAAAGACTGACTCCAAGCGGAGGGGTACAGTATCCGATACCGAGATTAATGGTCATCAGCAGCCCAAAATGCATGGTGTCAATGCCAAATTTGCTCAACAAGGGCAGGAAAATAGGGGTAAGGATAAGCGTTGCCGAAATAATATCCATGAACATACCGATAATGAGCAGCAGGACATTCACGGAAAGCAGAAATACCCAGGGTGAGGAGATGTTCTCAACCACAACCGAGGCAATCTTTCCCGGTATCTGTTCAAAGGTCAGATACTCGCCGAATACCGAGGCGCCGGCAACGATAACAAGAAGCGTAGCCGAGGTGATAGCAGATGACACAATTACTCTTTTAACGGCGCCTATCTTCATATCTTTATGGATAAAAATCTCGACAAAAAAGGCATAAAAACAGGCAACGACAGCAGCCTCGTTCGCGGTAAAGAGACCGGAGTAGATCCCGCCAAAGATTAAGACCGGAAGAAAAAGTGCCCAGGCACTTTCTCTCAGCACGGCAATAACCTCTGAAAACGACGGGCGCTCCCGCCTGGTCATCCCCATCTTCCTGCAGAAGAAATAGGCATAGATACTCATGGCCAGCATAATGAGAAGGCCCGGTATGAATCCAGTGAGAAACAGTGCCTCCAACTGGTCGTTGCTCACCATTGCATAAAGTATCATGGCAATGGAAGGTGGAATGATAACCCCGAGAATCGGGGCTGTGGTCATGAGCCCCACCGAGAAACGTTCATCGTATTTGTTTTCGATAAGGGCGGGGATCATAAAACCACCAATTGCAACAACAGTTGCAACGGTTGAACCTGAAATTGCCCCAAAAAATCCGCAGGCCAGGACACCTGCCATGGCCAGTCCACCCGGGAGAAACCCGACAAGGACATTTGCTGTTTTAATAAGTTTTTCGACGATGCTCCCGGTAGTCATGATATTGCCGCAGAGGACAAAAAACATGACCACGATCAGGGCGAACTTATCCATACTCCGGTAGAGCACTTCTATGACGATCTGGGGGTCAATGCCAACCATATAGACAAGCCCGACCATGCCGGTAAAAAAGAGCGCCATGAATACAGGGATTGTAGAGGCAAGGCAGCCGAGCAGGATCGCGAGTATCAGGAGATAACTGTTTTCCATCGTCTACTTATCTCCAGTAATAAACTGTTTTCCTGCCAGATCTTCCCAGATAATAATCAGGGTCCTGATAAACATCATTACCCCCATGAGCGGCAGCACCATATAGAAGATCCACTCGGGGAAACGAAGTGTGGCCGTGCGCGCAAATTCATCCTGATACATCATTATTGTCATCTGAGAGCCGAGGTAGACCATGATACCTGCAAAAGTGAGAACCCCCAGGTGGGAAATGAGCGTCAGCGGTTTTTTCAGCACCGGCAGCATTTGCGGTAAAGCGTCTATGCGGATCAGCGAGCGGGACCTCACCGCGGCAATACAGCCGATATAGGTCGAAAAAAAGATTACCTTGCGAACGACTTCATCAGACCAATAGAGGCTGAAGTTATCTGTGGTTTTACGCAAAATGACATTGGCCATTGCCGTCAGGAGGGCGACACATACAGCAGTGAACAATGACCACTCCTCAACAAACTTAAAACTGCGATCAACGGATCTGATTATCTTTTTAAACATCATGGTGATATTAAAAAAAAAGGTCGGAGAGGGTTATCCTCACCGACCTTAGATGTTACAGGAAATTTAATTAATCTGCTATTTTATTTACCAAGTTTTTCTCTTACTTTGGCAAGGTAATCGGGCCCAATTTTCTGACCCCACTTTTCCAGTACCGGTTCTGCCATTTTCTTCAGTTCGTCTATTTCAGTAGGAGGTAGGTCAATTATTTCTACACCTGCTTCCTTGGCAGCTGCAATCTGGTCTTCATGCTGCTTTCTCGTCAGTTCGCGAGTTGCGGCGCTCTCCTCGACAATCACCTCCAGGAAGGCTGTGCGTAAATCTTCGGGCAATTTGTCAAGCCAGCGTTTGTTAATAAGATGTACAAAGAGTCCCTGAGCGTAGTCTAGTTGAGTAAAATATTTGGCTATGGTGAATTTTTTTGTGAGATTACAGACGGTAGCTGTGTGATCAAGGCCAGTGATAACTCCCGTCTGAAGCGCCTGTGGAACGTCCGGCCATGGCATAACCGTAAATTTCAGTCCCCATGCTTTATATGAGTCGATATTTACCGGGGCTTCAGCAATTCGAAAATTTACCTCTTTGGCATCGGCTATTGATTTTACAGGGATTGTGGTCGCCCATCCATATGGACCGTATCCGGTCACATCAGCAACGACGATTCCGCTTTGCTGTGCAGCATTTGTAAACGGTTCCCATAATTCAGGATCGTTTCGAAATGTATCGAGTTTGTCAAACGTATCGACAACATACGGTAAGTTTACAACACCTAGTAAATCAGCAACATTTGCCGCGGCAACGGAAGAGCTGAGCATCCCCTGGACAGCACCCAGTTTCAGTTTACTGATGACATCCTTTTCTCCACCAAGTTGAAAGAGTGGTCGATAGTCAACATAAATACGGCCACCGCTTTTCTCCCAGATCTTATCACGGATTCGGTAACCTACACCAACCCCTTCGATACTTGGATGAGAGATATTGGATAAAAGATAGGTAAACTCGGCTCCGCTTGGATCAAATTTTGGTTTCCAGGCAGCAAGTGGATCCTTCTTTTCCGCAGCAAAAAGCAATCCAGGCAGAGATACTGTGATCAACAGCACCATTAAGAGCAACTTCTTCATAACAAATCTCCTCTCATCAAAATTCATCGGGTGGGTGGTTTTAACATCGGGTAAAGCAGAAGACCAACTTAAACAAATTAGCCAGACAATGGGTTTCACTTAACATAAATAATCAATATAGGCAATTGATTTGGCGATAATAAGGTTCTTGATGAAAGTTCTCCGATCGGTGCATCATTTTTTATTCATCCATGCTGTTTTAAGGTCGTACCAAATTATCACCGTTCAAAACAACGATTTTGCAAAATCAGTTGCCTGGAATCCACATTTTCATTACTATCTCCAGACCGTATTCACCAGCTGTCAAGCGAGAGAAATCACATTTATTTTCAGGGAGAGAGTTATTAAAATCACATCTTTTGGGAAAACTGATCCCGGCCTGAAACGCTCGCTAAACGAAGATACCTTTCTGGAGGATCAGGAGCTTGGTTTCAGCATGGTCGCCGATGGTATGGGAGGACAGGCGGCAGGAAATGTCGCAAGTGGCATCTTTCATTCGGTAACTGCTGCTCTGTTTTCAAAACGGGACAACTCCCTGGATAGTGCTGAGCTCATAGAGCACTGTTTTAACCAGGCACATCTGGAAATTCAGGATCAGGTAAAAAGAGCACCCGCACTCGAAGGAATGGGGTGTACGGCGGATCTTCTCGTCATCAACGGAAGCCATTTTACCCTTGGTCATGTGGGAGACAGCCGAACCTATCGATTGCGCAACAATACCCTGGAACAATTGACCAGAGATCACTCATTTGTTCAGCAGCAGGTCGATCTTGGGTTGATAACCCCTGATCAGGCGCTGACCCACAAGATGAGAAGTGTGATTCTGCAGGCGGTAGGGGTGTCAGAATCGCTGGAAGTCGATATCATCGAGGGCGAGGTTTATCCGGGTGACATGTTCATGCTCTGCACTGATGGGCTCTATACCATGCTGCAGCAAGAGAAGATCCAACACATCCTGGAATCCGGGATGTCATTGGAGCAGATGGGAGCATTGTTAATAGAGCTCGCAAACGGGGCCGGCGGAAAAGATAACATTACCGTCGTGCTTGCCGCTGCAGGTGTGAGCATGAACAGGTGGTTCTGTTATCCACCTGTTTTCAGAGAAATAATTTATACGCGGGGTTCATGGTTTCTTCGATATAGCGATACCCCAATTCCTTTAACCGGCGGTTCAGCTCCTGCTCATCACCATCCGGCACCTCAAGTCCAACAAGTACCCGCCCGTAATCACCACCTTGGGCTCGATAATGAAAAAGTGAAATATTCCGCCGCCCTCTGGTTGCGTCAAGAAAATCCACCAGCGCTCCAGGCCGCTCGGGAAACCAGAACCGAAAGAGCCGCTCTTTTTTTACAATTGACGACCTGCCGCCTACCATATACCTGATATGGGTCTTGGCGAGATCATCATCGGTCAGATCAATGGCCTGGTACCCTCCAGTTACCAATTGATCAAGGAAATGATGCCGATCATTTTCGTTCTTGACCGCAATACCGACAAAGATATGTGCCTGCTCCCTAGTGAACAGCCGATAGTTAAACTCGGTAATATTTCTATCCATCACGTAGTCATGGCAGAAAGTTTTCAGGCTCCCCGGCTGTTCTGGGATGGTAACCGCAAACAGTGCCTCCTGTTTCTCGCCGATTCTGGTCCGCTCGGCGACATACCTGAGCCGCTCGAAGTTCATGTTAGCACCTGAATTTACTGCAATAAGCGTCTCACCCGAGCAGCCGCTTCTGTATATGTACTTCAACAATCCGGCCATTGCCAGTCCGCCTGCCGGTTCGACAATTGAACGCGTTGACTGATAGACCGCCTTGATGCCTCCGCACAGTTCATCGTTGCTGACGATGATGATCTCATCCACATATTTTCTGCACAGATCAAATGTCAGTTTTCCAACTTTTTTTACCGCAACACCATCTGCAAATGCACCGACATGTGGCAGGGTGACCCGCTTTCCAGCGGCCAGTGACCTGGCCATACTGTCGCTGTCTCTGGGCTCAACTCCAATAACTTTGGTATCTGGTCGAAGCGCTTTGACATATGCAGCCATGCCCCCGATTAAGCCGCCACCGCCAACCGGGACAAACACGGCATCAAGACGTCCAGGGTTTTGCCTGAGAATTTCCTCCGCCACCGTACCCTGTCCGGCAATTACCAGCTCGTCATCAAATGGATGGATATAGACCATGCTGTTTGAACCTGAGAGCTGGAGCGCATGTTCAGCAGCCTCCGAATAGTTATCTCCGTGGAGAATGACATCACCACCGAACGCCTTTACCGCTTCGATCTTGATTGTTGGTGTAGTAACCGGCATGACAATGAGTGTTCGAATCGACAGTTTTTGACCAGCAAAGGCAACGCCCTGGGCATGATTCCCTGCTGAGGCAGTAATAACGCCACATTGCCGCTCCTCTGGCGAAAGGTTTGCTATCCTGTTATATGCACCACGCAACTTAAAAGAAAATACCGGCTGTTTATCCTCACGCTTGAGGCGTATCTGGTTGCCCATCTGAACCGACAGGATTGATGCATCCTCGAGTGGGGTCTCTGCTGCAACCTCGTAAACACGGGACGTGAGGATATTTTTTAATAATTTCTGCATAATTTCTCAACCCAACAACGGCGTCATGTTACCATTACCTGCTGCATTGACTCACTTCCAAAAAAAAAGATATTTGCACGTCAATCTTCCACCTTCAACCATTTCCTCCACAACATTCGCCTTCTCCAGAAAACGGCATGTCTATTATTTACTGGTATGGTGGAAATCTTCACCCTTTTTCTTTTTGAAAACAGGCTTATTGTATTACGACAGAGTCGTATCTTAACCTATAAAATAAGATAAAAATCTAGCGTATGAGGAGTAATAGATGATAACGTTCACGCCCAAGGCTCTTGAACAGCTCAGGCACTATGGCGCCGGCGATAAAAAATTTGTCCGAATTCTCGTCAAATCAGGTGGTTGTGCCGGAATGACCTATGATGCCGAGATTGATACAAACATGCAGCCTCGAGAAAAAACTGTCTTTCAAATTGAAGACATTGCAATCGTCTCAAATAACGAGAGTCAGCCGTATCTTTACGGGCTGACCATTGATTATTCTGATGATCTTATTTCGGCAGGTTTCCGGTTTAACAATGATATAAATGAGTCATCATGCGGGTGCGGCGCAAGCTTCACCCTTTCAGGCTTCCCCGAACTTGCAGATAATGAGGTGAGTTGTGGCTCCTGAAACAATACCGCTGCTTGGCGGAAAATCAGTGCATTGCATTAACGAGCAGCAGATGGCAGAAGCGTGGCGGCTTTTTGAAGATGACCCAGTATCCTCACCGGTTATCAAGGCCCACCTGAAAAAAATCGAATCAGATTTGAGTCGCAACGAACGGGCGGCACTGGCATTTATTCTGATTCAGAACTTGAAAAACGGTTCTCCGTTCTAATTATTTCCAGTCCGCGTTCTTGTTTCCCGGTTTCAGGCAGCTCAGGCTAACCGATTCCGGGGATCGGAAATTCTTTACAGAATATGGCGACATCACGAGCGATTTCCTCTATGAGCCTGGCGTTCTCTGGTTCGGAGATTACCGCATTCATCCACTCCCCCACCTGAGTCATTTCTCGCTCCCTGAACCCTCTCGAGGTTACGGCCGATGTACCCATGCGTATTCCGCTTGGGTCAAACGGTTTTCGACTATCAAAAGGTACTGAATTATAATTGAGCACCAGGCCTGCGGCGTCAAGGGCTTTGGCAGCTGTCTTACCGGTCACATTTTTACTGGTCAGGTTTACCAGCAGCAGGTGATTTTCCGTCCCTCCGGTGACAAGGTCAAAGTTCTTCGACTTCAGGGTATCAGCAAGGGCAACCGCATTAGTAACGATTTGTCTGGCATATGACTTGAAAGCATCACTCTGTGCCTCTTTGAAGGCGATGGCCATCGCGGCGGTGGTATGGTTGTGCGGACCACCCTGGATTCCCGGAAAAACGGCCTTGTCTATCGCCGTACTATATTGCTGACGGCACATGATCATAGCCCCGCGAGGCCCCCGCAGCGATTTATGGGTCGTCGTTGTTACTATATCAGCATGGGGAACGGGGGATGGATGAACACCGCCGGCAACAAGACCGGCAAAATGTGCCATATCAACCATCAACAGGGCACCCACCTCATCGGCAATCTCCCGGAAGATTTCAAAATCAATGATACGGGGGTATGCGGAATGTCCGGCAATTAAAATTTTCGGCTTGCATTCTCTCGCTTTTTGCCTGACCGAGTCATAATCGAGAAGACCGGTTTCAGGGCTCAAACCATAAGATTCCGCCTTGAAGTATTTTCCTGAAATGGAAACACTGGCGCCATGGGTCAGGTGACCACCATGGGGCAGTGCCATGCCGAGAATAGTGTCGCCAGGAGAAAGAAAGGCTAGGTACACTGCCAGATTCGCCGGCGAACCGGAGTAAGGCTGGACATTAACATGTTCGGCACCAAAAAGATCTTTGGCACGCTGGATAGCAGTACTTTCCACCTGGTCAATAATCTGCTGGCCTTCGTAATACCGTTTTCCAACATATCCTTCCGAATATTTATTGGTCAGCACCGAACCGGTGGCCTGCAATACAGCCGCTGAGACATAGTTCTCTGAAGCAATCAGACGGACTTTGTCGGTCTGGCGCTGCTCTTCCTGTTTTATCAAGTCATAAATTTCGCTGTCAAACCGCTTCACATCTTCCATCTGTCTTCTTCAACCCCTCTTAAGTAATTACCCCTGATTCACCTTGATTATCTGCGCGAGCGGATCTCTAGACATCTAAACCGGCAGATGTCGCCTCCGGTAAGCCAACAACCTTCTTAATGGATTCTTTCCAGCGAAGCAATGGAATATTCTTCAACTGCCCATGGATATGTTTGATCCTCAGATCACTCTGGCCCGCTTCAATTCTTGCTACTTCCCGCCTGGTTGTTTCACATTCAACTGTCACCCTTTCAGATATCTTGTTCATCAGGCCAATCCAGATTGAGTGGCTGACAAATGGTGACACCTCCTCAACAAGCCCGAAGATATCATCTGCATCAAGCATCGGCTCTATACTTACAGAGGTTGCAAAAGCGCGGCTATGAGCATACTCTAGGGATTGCCTGCGCTGCTGGTACCCTGGTGCCCCCGGTTCCCAAAATGCAAGAATTTTGGCGTCTCGGGCCGTAATGGTAAAGCGGAAAAGTATCTGCTGTTTCCAGCGCACAAATTCATCGCACAAACGTTCGACCATGTCAGGGAACGGTTTGGAGACAATCAGTACCCGATTGTTTTTGGCCAGCAAGCGACCGATAACACGAAGACAATCATCCAGGTTTTCTTCGACAATATCGTGGGAAGCCGGAAACATCACCTGCCCCGGGAAAAGAGGGTAATCTCTGGTGAGATCCTCATCAATGCATTTGACAGTAGTCCAGTCAGCCGCAGAACCAATGATGTTATTTTTCAGAGCTTTCGTTCGGGCATAACAGTAACGACACCCATAAGGACAACCAATCGAGCAGTTAACCTCGGCAACGGCCCATTCTTTTGTACCACGGATCGCGCTCATCTTGTCAGGCTTCAGCCCCTTGCCCTCAGCGGTGCCACAATCCGATCAACTCGCTGATACCTTTCCGGGCAAACGCCTTCATCTCCTCAAACTGCTGATCGTTTATGGGGACCCTTTCGGCCGTAGCCTGTATCTCTATCCAGCGATTACGAGCATCCATAACAAAATTACTGTCTGCCTCTGCTCCTGAGTCTTCGGCATAATCAAGGTCGAGTAAAACCTGGCCATTCACCACGCCAACAGAGACGGCTGCCAAAGGCAATATCTCAGGGACTTCAATCAATTTACCCTCTTTTTTCATTCTCTGGACAGCGTCTCTTACGGCCAGAGCGGCCCCGGTAATGGAAGCTGTCCTGGTTCCGCCGTCCGCATTAAGTACGTCACAGTCAATACGCAGGGTATAGGGCCCCAGCCTTTTCAGATCGAGCATCATTCTCAGGCTGCGCCCGATCAATCGCTGTATCTCCTGGCTCCGTGCTGCCCGACCGCCCGTTTCCCGGCGATACCTTGAAGATGTTGCGCAGGGAAGCATACCATATTCGGCAGTTACCCAGCCTTGGCCCTTTCCTTCCAGAAAAGGAGGGACTCCGTCTTCGATGGTCACCCCGCAGATTACCTGGGTGTTTCCGGTCTTTATTAAGAGGGAAGCTGCTGCCTGGGGTTGAATGTTCCGCTCGATCGAAAATGGTCTCAAAGAATCGGCCGATCTGTTATCACTGCGCATGTTTTTCATTCAGGTTAAATTACAATTCTCGCTTATCGATGACCCGACTGCTCTTACCGTTGTACCGTTCAAGGCTTCTCTCCTCGACCAGCCGAACATTGACCCCGACCCCGAGTTCTGCTGCCAGCCGCTTCTTGATCTGGTCAACCATGGTCCGCTGTTTTTTCATCTGGTCGAAAAAAATCGACTCGACCACTTCCACCAGGACCGTGACCTTGTCCTCGTTGTTTTCCCGTTCAACAATCAGGTTGTAGTGGGGCTGCGTTCCCTCTATGTCGAAGAGTACCGCTTCAATCTGGGTCGGAAAGACATTGACCCCCTTGACGATCAGCATATCATCGGTTCTTCCCATAATGCGCTGGATTCGATGAAGTGTCCTGCCACATGGACACGGTTCCGTGATCAGCCGGGTCAGGTCCCTGGTCCGGTAGCGTATTACCGGGAAGGCCTCTTTCGTCAAGGTGGTGATAACCAGTTCCCCCACCTCTCCCGGTTCAACGGGATCCAGTGTGTCAGGATCAAGTATTTCCACCAGGAAATGATCTTCATTGACATGGAGACCATTACATTCCTGGCACTCTCCGGCAACCCCGGGTCCCATGACCTCCGAAAGACCATAGTTGTCAGTAGCGACAATACCGAGACGCTCACTGATTTCATCTCTCATCTTTTCAGACCACGGCTCGGCGCCAAAAAGACCATACCTCAGGGAAAGTCCGTTCGGATTTATTCCCAGATCCATCATCACATCGGCCATCTTCAGTGCATATGATGGGGTGCAAACCAGTGCCGTCGTCTTGAAATCCTGCATAATCTGGATTTGCCGCCTGGTATTCCCCGCCGAAATAGGAATAACTGAGGCACCAAGTTTTTCAGCACCGTAATGTAATCCAAAACCACCGGTAAACAGGCCGTATCCAAAGGCAATCTGGATCACATCTTCTTTGCTGACACCGGCTGCAGTCAGGATACGGGCAACCAGGTTCGACCAGGTATCTACATCATTTCTGGTATACCCCACAACGGTCGCCATTCCGGTGGTTCCAGATGATGAGTGAATTCTGACAATTTCTCGTAATGGAACCGCAAACATGCCGTAGGGATAATTGTCACGAAGATCCTGCTTGGTGGTGAACGGCAGTATAGCAATTTCATCAGGTGAGGTGAAAGAATCGACATCAATCTTCAGGCTTGAAAACTTGTTCCGGTAAAACGGCACATGAGTTTTTACCCGGTAAAGGGTTGACTTGAGCCGTTCCATCTGCAGTTGTTCCAGGTCTGCCCTGGTCATATTTTCGTTTGTATCCCAGACCATTCTCTCTCACTTCTCCCTCTGACACGCTCGACGCAACAAAAGAGCACAACTTCTGAATTTATAAACTGTAAATCTGCTTGCTCTCCAGGATGGTGAAACCATCTTCCTGAAGCGATTTTATTGCCTGATCCATCTCATCAAACCTGAAAATAAGGACCGCATTCTCACCCGTCTTGTTGACAAAGGCATACATGTATTCAACATTAAGTCCCTGTTTTTCGATACATTTAAGAACTGTTGCCAACCCTCCTGTCCTGTCCGGCACCTCAACGGCAATAACCGTTGTCTTGCCAACGGTGAACCCATTGTCCCGTAAAACCTTTTCGGCCTCTGCCACCTGGTCAACGATCAGGCGAAGAATACCGAAATCGGCAGTATCGGCAACCGACAGGGCCCGAATATTGATATTGTTATCGGCAAGAATTGCGGTTATCTCGGCCAGCCGCCCGGACTTGTTCTCCAGAAATACTGCGATTTGTTCTACGCGCATGTTCTCCTCCCGAATCTAAATTTTACGGTTATCAATAACCCGCTGTGCCTTTCCTTCGCTTCTCTGAATAGAGCGAGGATTGACCAGCTTAACCCTACAGGTAACACCGAGGATGTCCTTGATATCCCTGGTGAGTCGTTTCGTCAGCTGCTCCAGTTTTTTGATCTCGTCAGAAAAGACTGAATCACTCACCTCAACCTCGACAGACATCACGTCCATGGACCCCTCGCGCTCGACAATAATCTGGTAATGAGGTTCGACGCCCTCAACGCCCATCAGCACGTGTTCAATCTGGGACGGGAAGACATTCACTCCCCTGATGATCAGCATATCGTCAGTACGGCCGGTCACTTTTCCCATTCGAACCAGCGTCCTGCCGCATTCACACGTTTCATAGTGGAGACTGGAAATATCTTTGGTACGATAACGGATAACAGGAAACGCTTCTTTTGTCAGCGTGGTAAATACCAGCTCCCCTTTTTCTCCCGGAGGCAACACGTCACCGCTGTCGGGGTCGATAATTTCCGGCAGAAAATGATCTTCGAAGATATGCATTCCGCCAGAGCTCTTCAAACATTCCATGGCCACGCCTGGCCCGATAACTTCAGAGAGGCCGTAAATATCGATCGCCTTCAGGTTCAGCTTACGCTCCACCTCTTCCCGCATGTTTTCACTCCAGGGTTCAGCCCCGAAGATGCCCACTCGCAGGGAGAGGCTCTCCGGCGCTACACCGAGGCTTTCCATGGTCTCTGCAAGATTCAGGGCATAGGAAGGGGTCGACAGCAGGACCGTCGAACCAAAATCCTGCATGATAGTGATCTGACGTTTGGTGTTCCCTCCCGACACCGGAATCACCGTGGCACCCAGCTTTTCTGCACCATAGTGGGCACCCAGCCCCCCGGTGAACAGGCCATAGCCATAGGCATTGTGCACCATGTCCCCGCGGGTCGCACCCCCGCATGACAATGCCCTGGCCATCAAGCCGGCCCAGGTTCCGATATCCTTTCGTGTATAGCCAACGACCGTTGGTTTTCCAGTCGTTCCGGATGAGGCGTGCACCCGTACCACATCATCAAGCGGAACAGTGAACATGCCAAACGGATAATTATCCCTGAGATCATCTTTTATGGTAAACGGCAGTTTCTGCAGATCATTCAGGCTTCTTATATCTTCCGGCCTGATCCCTGCACCATCCATCTTTTTCCGGTATGGTTCGACTGTTTTGTAGACCCGTGATATCAGTTTCTGCAAGCGCTTGAGCTGAACAGACTCCAGGCCGATACGTGGCAGTGTTTCTATCTCCTCTTCCCAGTAGATGGTGCTCATTATCTCTTCTCCTTGGGGAATGCTATTGATTACCGGCCTCTCTTCCGGCTGCGAAAGCTTTCATATTTTCTGCCCGAAAACGCTCGGGAACACGCGCTTCTATAATCTCTTCAAAGACAGTTTGATCAACAGGCAAGTGTACCGACAAGGCACCGACCAGGGCGACGTTTGCCGTTCGTACCTCGCCCGCCTGCTTGGCGATTGAAAACGCGTCGACAGCAATAACCTGGATATCTCGTTTCACCAGTTCATCCAGCACATTTGCGGGATAGATTGCCTGACCTGTCGCCACTGAAGGGGGCAGGATATGCTGGGTATTGACGATTACAACACTGCCCTGATGCAGGTACGGCAGATACCTGACAGCCTCCATCTCCTCAAAGGCCATCTGGATATCAGCACCGCCGGGATCGATCAGCGGTGAGTAAACTCGTGCTCCATAGCGAAGCTGGGCGGTAACAGAGCCGCCTCGCTGGGCCATTCCATGAACTTCACTTTTTTTCACATCATACCCAGCCGAGAGCAGGCTGGCTGCAGTCAGCTCACTGGCCAGCAGGATACCCTGGCCACCGACCCCTGAAAACAGGATATTTTTTATATCATTCATTTTTTTCCTTCCCCCCTGGTAATCGCATTAAATTTACACAGAGAGGCGCACTGACCGCAATCATTGCACAGCACCTCATCTATCTTGGAATATCCTTTCTGGCTCTTTTTGTATCCCTTTGCTTCGGCTTCTCCCTCTGCAAATGGTGTCCAGCTGATTGCCGGGCATCCAAGCCTGATACAGGAGGTACAGCCGACACAATTGTCGATGTTGGTAAAATAAGAGACAGGTTTACGCAGTTTCATCTCGGGCAGTAAAACGCAAGGGGCAACAGAGATGATAACCGACATCTCGTCCCGTGCCACCTCCTCCTTGATAACCTTTCGACACTCCGGAACCTCGTGGGGATTAACAGTCCTGACATGTTTAACCCCGACGGCGCGACAAAGGGCTTCCAGGTCGAGTGACTGGGAAACGTCACCCCGTATGGTGTTCCCTGACGCAGGATTGGGCTGCTGGCCGGTCATTGCCGTTATGCGGTTATCAAGAATTATCAGCGTTGCGGCAGACTTGTTGTAAACCGAATTAATCAGGCCGGTGATCCCCGAATGAACAAAGGTGGAATCCCCGATAACTGACACGACCTTGTCATGAGACCCTTCTCCAAGAGCCTTTTCCATTCCATGGGCCATGGGGATCGATGCCCCCATGCACACTGTCGAATCCATTGCATTCAGAGGGGGCAGGAATCCAAGGGTATAACAGCCGATATCACCGGACACGAACAGCTTCATCCTGGAAAGGTTAAAAAAGATGCCTCGATGGGGACAGCCGGCGCACATATTCGGGGGCCTCATCGGTAGTTCGACCGGCTCAAAAATGTCCTTCTTGCTTCGAGACGGGTCAATACTGTCGCGGACGATGGCGGTATTGAGTTCACCTATGGCCGGAATGTTGTCTTTCCCGTGACATTCAATGCCCCAGGCTTTTAAACGGGTTTCCAGAAAAGGATCAAGTTCTTCCACCACATGCAGTGAATCAACAGAGTCTGCAAAGGCCCTGATCTTATTTTCCGGCAGAGGCCAGCACATACCAAGTTTTAGCACCGAAGCCTCCGGGAACGCTTCTTTTACGTAGAGATAGGAGACCCCAGAGGTTATAAAGCCTCGTTTTGTATCACCATTTTCTACCACATTCAGGTCACTGGTTTCAGCAAGCTCAGCGCAGCGCGTCATCCGCTCTTCAACAAAAACTCTTCGCCGACGTGCCATTGCCGGCAGCATAACAAATTTTTCCGGATGCTTTTCGATCTCAGGCGAAACAACGGCATCGACCCGGTCACCTCTCTGGACAACACCCTTGACATGAGCGATTCTGGTAGTAATTCTGACCAGCACCGGAGTATCGAACTCCTCACTGAGTTGGAAGGCGATTTTCAGAAACTCCTTTGCCTCCGCCGGGTCAGAAGGTTCCAGCATCGGCATCTTGGCGGCCAGTGCATAGTTTCTGTTATCCTGCTCATTCTGGGAGGAGTGCATATCGGGATCATCTGCCGTCAGTATGACCAGCCCCCCTCTTCCTCCCGTATATGAAGCAGTAAAGAGAGGATCTGCAGCAACATTGAGACCAACGTGCTTCATCGTCGCCAGGGCTCGCACCCCGGCAAATGATGCACCGATTGCAACCTCCAGTCCCACTTTTTCATTCGGAGCCCATTCGGTATAAACCCCATCATATGTGGCGAGATTCTCCATTATTTCTGTTGAAGGAGTGCCCGGGTATCCTGAGGCGACAGATACTCCAGCTTCAAATGCGCCCAGAGCAATCGCTTCATTTCCGGACATCCAAAAGGTATTTTCGTTTAATTTAGCTGTCATATTCCCTGCTATCATTTCTTTCCACGGAAAACCGTGGGTTGCAATATTTGACCGTGTAACGGCCGCTTTTAAGATAACAGATGACATTACTCCTAAATCAGCTTCTCAAGCAAGCATTTTTTCTACCGGGTCTCTGCTGACCACAAGCTTCCGTTCTATTGGCTAAGAGATTCAATGATCCAGGTCATTTTCCATTCATTATAGAGTGTTAACTGACAATTCCGTTTCAATCCGGCAGCACTTGCCTTATAGTGAGACCAAAGAGACAGTATTTCTTTCATTTTCATACGTTCAGATCTAAGGAGAAGAGCTATGTATATCGGCAGAATCATGCACACCAATCTCGTCACCACAACTCCTGATGCGACCTTGGTAGAGGCAAGAGAACTTATCGAGAGTAAAGATATAGATCACCTTCTTGTGGTAAATAACCAGGGAAAACTTGTCGGTATCCTCTCGGACCGAGACCTCAAACAGAACTGGGCTTCACCGGCAACAACGTTGAGCAAGAACGAGCTGGGCTATCTCCTTGAGAAAATCCTGGTGAAAATGATCATGGTCAAAACCGTGGTTACCGTGACACCGGACACCACAATTGAGCGGGCAGCCTATATCATGCAGACCAACAACATCAGCTCTCTGCCGGTCATGGAACAGGGTGAGCTGGTCGGGATCATTACCAGTACAGATGTCATGGGAGTGTTGTTGGAGGCCCTTGGTATGCATGAAGATTCTGTGCGGATCAGTGTCCTGGTGAATGATCGCATCGGCAAACTGGCAGAGGTCACCGCGGTCTTAAAGGATCATGACGTCAATATTCAGAGTCTTTTTGCCTGGCCGGTTCGCAAATATCCGGGAATTCACCAGCTGGTCATCAGGTTGTCCGGAGAAGATGGCCCCAAAGCGGTCGTTGCCCTGAACAGGAACCACTTCAAGGTCTTGACCAGGTATGTGAAGGACCTGACCCCGTATATGCCAGATACCGTCTGAGCAGATACGGTTGTCCTAAAAATACTTTCGTGGCCTGCAATTCCTGACAAAACAACAGGTCACGAAAGCTCTTTTGATTAAAACAATGACTCAATAACGGTTTCCCGCTCCACCCAGTCGATCAACCTTCTTCCACAGCATGTCAGGCGCACTAATTGCATGTTTTAGAGAAAGTATCCAGATCAGAGAAAATACTACAATTGTGTGGTATAATTAGACGTACACGTGAGTAGAACTGTTCCATCTGCCACACAACTGTAGGATTCTCATTCCCTGTGTGGAAAGGAGCCGGTCATGATCTGTCCTGAAGATTTAACCCTACCTGGTGACAATAACCAACTCATACGTCGCACTGCAATCCTACGGGCCGTAAACAGACTCGGTTGTGAAGAGTGGTACGGGAAGAGTCGTGACGAACTGATTATCAGGTGCGGGGAAATTCTCCTGCTTCACAGTGACTACCATGCCGTACTGGTCGGCAGATACAATAAGGATCAGGACGTAATATCTGATGCGGTTCTCATTTGGCCAGGGTCCGCAGAAGAACATCACAGCAGAGCTCAGCGGGACCATGTGAGCTTGCCAGCGCCCCTTGCTGAACAGGCGATATCTATTCTTCACCGCGGATCCTCGAGCATTTCCCAACACACCACTCCTGAGTTATCGCTGATACACCCGGATGTTTTTAACGGGGTCGAATACAGCAATACCTGGCCGCTCATCCACAATGAATGCAAATATGGTATTCTGATAATCTATAGGAGCAGTCCGGAGGGGTTTCCCCCTCATGAGATCGACTTTCTGGAAAGCACCATTGCGGACTTCTCGCTTGCACTCTATGCCTGCGACATATCGCAGCAGCTCAGATCCGAGCGTGATTTCAATACAGAGATCATCGATACCATCCAGGCATTGATGATTTCGATTACCCCCTGCGGACAAATTACCCGGTTCAACCCAGAAGCAGAAAGAGTTACCGGATTCACCGAGGCAGAGGTAATCGATCGCTACTGGGTAGATGTTCTTCTGCCACCTGATACCCGATCGCACTACCAGGTCATTGTTTCAACCCTTCTGAAAAAAAATGGTCGAAATATCAAATTTCAGGCACCTTTGCTTACAAAGAGCGGTGAGGGTCGCACCATAGAATGGCACAGTTCAATCAAACCTGACATTGAAACTGGAACGGTCGGCATGGTCCTGCTGGGTCTTGATGTTACCGATAAACTGGCAGTAGACAGGGCCTACACCACGGCTGTTGAGAAGTGGGAAAACATTTTTTCCACAATCCAGGACCCTGCCCTTATCGTCTCGGAATCGGGAACCATCATTGATGCAAACCATGCAACATTTACCGCATCCCGTAAAACAAGAGATCAGGTAATCGGCCAGTCTGTCTGTAAAATACTGCATAACACAGAATCACAGAAACACGACTGCCCGCTCCTTCCACTGCTGCAAAGAGGCAAAAGCAGAATTCTCCACACCCCGCTACACGGACTCAGAGGCGAATACCTCCTGACTCTCAGCCCATTGTCCAGATCAATTGACTCCGAGAAAGCAACCTTGCTCGTGGCACGGGACATGACCGAGGAAGAGCGGCTGCAGGCAGAAGCTATTCGAGCATCCCAGCTTGCATCAATTGGAGAACTCGCGGCCGGTGTTGCTCACGAAATAAACAACCCTATAAATGGAATTCTCAATTATGCCCAGATGCTCGCTGATCTCAAATTAAATCAAACCGGACATGAGATAACGCGTAAAATTAAAGCGGAGAGCCGAAGAATTGAGGGAATCGTCAGGAATCTGCTCAATTTTTCACGGCATAGCATAGAAAATCCTGAACCAGTGGATGCAAAGGGTCTTCTGTTAAGTTGTCTTGATCTCGTCAAGCATCAATTGCACAAGGAAGAAATACGTGTCGAAACCAGATTTTCAAAGAACCTTCCTTTGGCCTTTTGCAATGGTTCACAGATTAAACAGGTGGTCCTTAATACCATCAGTAACAGCAGGTACGCTATAAACCAGAAATATAATAAAAACCACCCAGACAAGAAGATTTCCTTTAAAACAAGCCTGATCAAGCGAAGAAACACGCCATTTCTCAGGATCGCCATTACCGATTTTGGTACCGGAATAGAAGCGCATATGCTCGAGAAAGTATTTGACCCGTTTTATTCAACCAAACCAAATGGTGAAGGTACCGGTCTCGGGCTCAGTATCAGTTACGGCCTCGTTCGGGATAATGGTGGCCATATTAGTATCCAGAGTGAGCGAGGTCAGTTCACTACCATCAATATCGACCTGCCCGTGGTGCAAGGAGCAAACCATGGAAAACTATAACCTGAAAACAAGCCTGGTCACTGTGTTGTTAGTGGTTTACACCGCACTGGTAATGTTCTTGTTAACAATACCACTCTCTGGCGGGCAACTGCCTCCTGTCAACACACTGGTCATGCCCATCATTACCATATCGTCTCTTTTCATTTTCATCCTTTTCATCATTCATAAGATTTTTAAAACCTTCAAAAATACCATTTCCCTGCTTGAAACAGATAGACTCAAGGCTGAAAAAGAACGGGATGACATTCGGTTAAGCCATGAAAAAATAATTGAAAAGCGAACATTAGAGATTTCAGTGATCAATGCATCGCTCAATCGTGAAATTGCAGAACGGATACAGGCTGAATCGTCTGCCTTAAAACTGCAGAAGCAAATGGAACTCATCCTCAATTCAGCAGGTGACGGGATCTTTGGCCTTGATATTGACGGATCTGTCATGTTTGCCAACACCTCCGCCCTGCTGATGATTGGTTATGAAAATAACGAGCTCATTGGTCGGTCACATCATGCGCTCGTGCATCACAGCCACGCAGATAGTGCACCGCATGAAGAGAAGGATTGTCCCATTCGTCAGGCGTACGAGGATGGGATCGTTCATTCCTGTTCCAATGACGTTTTCTGGACAAAGGAAGGAACCAGTTTTCCAGTAGAATATGTCAGTACACCGATTATTGACAACTCAGACATATGTGGAGCCGTCGTGGTGTTCAGGGATACGAGCATGTTCAGTTGACAGCAACGTTTGACAAGATGAATCAAGACAGGGAGATCTCCTCATGGAATCCAAGCAAAAACAGTCCGGCTCTATTCTTGTTGTGGATGATGAAGATAGCCTCCGTGACACCTTTCACTTCTTCCTGACCAGAGAAGGGTATGAACCTGTTCTCACGGTTGCAACGTTCAAAGAAGCTCTTTCAATCCTGAGAAACCAGCCTGTCGACCTGGTCCTCAGCGATATTGTCCTGGAAGGCAGCTCAGGTATTGATCTGCTGAAATACACAAGACGATTGGGTATAGATTGTCCATTTATAATAATTACCGGATTTCCCGATGTGGACACTGCTGCCGAGGCGGTCCGCCTGGGTGCTTTCGATTATATCTCAAAACCTGTTGACAAGGAAACCTTGTTGAAATCGGTAAATCTTGCCCTGAGGCACCGGTACCTCGAGAATCAAAAGGTCCAGGCCGAAGCAGAACGGGAACAGTATCGACTCTTTCTCGATAAGGTGTTTAAAAGCGTAACCGATGCCATCATCATCGTTGACGCTGAACTCAAGATCTTAAAATTAAATGCAGCCGCACAACATCTTTTTGCTAAACTGCTTCCAGGGATCAATGAGGGTGTCCGTCTCAGTGACTCCATTGCATCTGAAGAATTCTCCTCACTGCGGACAGATTTGTTACGGGTTCTCAACACCGGACAGGAAATAACTGAACATCGATTCGAATGCAAAACGCTTGAGGGTAAACAGAAAATCCTCAGCATCTGCACCTCTCCATTCAAAGAAAGCATCAATGACTACCATGGTGCCGTTATCGTAATCAGGGATATGTCGATTCAGGACAATAGAAGCATGCAACGAAGGAGCACGTTTCATCGCTTCATTGGCAGCAGTGATCCCATGCAGGCCGTATACACGACAATAGAAAATGTCGGCCGGGTGGATACCACGGTTCTGATTACCGGTGAGTCCGGTACCGGCAAAGAACTCGCGGCCGAGGCGCTCCACAATGAGAGCCCGCGCAGTAACAAACCTCTGATCAAGGTTGACTGCACCGCAATGCCTGAAAATCTTCTGGAAAGCGAACTTTTCGGCCATAAAAAAGGAGCGTTTACGGGAGCGGACAAGGACCGCAAAGGCCATATTATCCAGGCCGAAGGCGGTACCCTCTTTCTCGACGAAATCGGTGAGATTTCAGCGCTTACACAGTTGCGATTATTGAGGTTTCTCCAGGAAAAAACCTTTTACCCGGTTGGCGGTGATACAGAAATCGTCGTTGACACAAGAGTAATCACTGCCACCAATGTAAACCTCAAAGAGAAAGTTCTCCAAGGCACCTTTCGCGAGGATCTTTATTTTCGATTGCGGGTAATCGACGTTATTCTCCCGCCGTTGAGAGCAAGAGCAGACGATATCACGCTGCTCACAAACCACTTTGTGAAGGTTTTTTCCAGTTCACTGAGCAAGACCATAAACGGACTATCTGATAATGTTATCAGAGCTCTGACGGACTATAACTGGCCGGGAAATGTCAGGGAACTGGAACATATCATCGAACGAGCTATTGTCCTCTGCCAGGGAACAACGATCACCATGAAAGATCTCCCTGCAGACCTGTTCAATACTGAAGATATCCAGGCACCGCAGCATTACCCCACCCCCGCATCTGAGGAATTGTTAGAGAATGAAGTTTCCGGAACAGAAGTCAACACTGTCTCTAAAATATTGAAAACACTGAGCAAATGTGGTGGAAACAAAGCAAAAGCTGCCCGCCTGCTCGGTATAGACAGATCAACCCTGTACAGAAAGATTAAAGAGTATGACATTGACCTATCCGCAATTGCCCTAGAATAGTGAACTCATGCGACAGTTCTGTTGCAACAATTCTGTGGGATAAGACAGATGTGTAGTCGAGCCAGAAAATTGATAAAACCATAGAAAACACATCAGTTTCAAACACTTAAAGTTTTTTCCCGATTCATCTCCCACGCCACACCCTCAACACTGTTTCACACTGTATAACAATAGCGTCCGAAAATAAATAGTTATATTAATTTCAGTATCTTAGACAAAAATATAACTATATATATTTAACATTGGTCCAGGCACCTTATATGCAAGTAATTTCACAGAGAAACAGGACCTGTAGAGCGGAGAAGCGAGGGCGACTATGTTCTGTATGGCAACACTTCCCAACACGCGTGATCAACTGGAGCACCTGCTTTGTGACGAAAGCTGGTGTGAGAACTATTTCTTTTCGAGACGGTGGTTGTCAGGATTCAACTGTACCCGCTGCAATCGTCAAAAGGTGACGCCGCCTGAACCAGGCCCGACCATATCGACCATATGTCCTGACTGTGGAAACAGGTTGTCTCTCACCTCAGGGACCCTGTTGCACGGAACCAAGAAGAGCATTTCCCAGTGGCTGAAGGCAGCCTGGCTTCTATGCAATACCATTAACTCTGTTTCGATCAGAAACGTCCAGGATAAACTCCAGATAAAGAACTATCAGACAGCCAGAAATGTGATGATGAAGCTTCACTCGGTAATCAGAAGGGAAAATACTAAAAAATGTTATGGCTCCGTTGAAATAGCAGATTGTTCACTCTTTGTGAGAAAAGAGAAACGAAATTGTCACCTGTTTGCGGCTGTCGAAATAGATGTAAAGAATAATACGATCGGCAGACAGCGCCTCTATCACTGCAACGATCTATCAACAGATTATCTGGCCGGTTTCCTGGAGCGTTGTATTCAAAAGAGCAGTATCGTGCTCTGTCCTGACCGGGAACCATACCTATCTTTCCACTCAGGTCGTTACCTGATCTTAACAGGGCCAGGCGATCGCTACCTTGACTCTGCCGATAAACTGTTGGGTACATTTCAGGCTTCTCAGCTGAACAACTCATCATCCGTGTTTTCCCTGAATCGGCTGAGAACACTTTGTAACGAGTTTTGTTTTCAGGAGAACAAAAAACTGTTTCCCGACACGCTGGCGGTCTTTGATAACCTGGTAGCGATCATGGTGGAGAACCCACATCCTCGAGATTACACACACCATGCCCCCTCTAGAGATGGCGGTGATGTATGAGAACACAATTTCAAACAGCGTTGCTCCTCTGTTTTGTCGTGGTAGCTGGATTTATCGGCTATAATTTCTATCTGATCAGCACACGATTACCAGAACGCGCCTATAGTACGTTTCTATCGGATGTTAAAAATGACCAGATTGACAAGGTATCGATTAAGGATGGTAAAATCAGTGGCATAGATCATACGGGCACACCATTTTCCACATTCTCACCAGAGGTACCTCAGCTCATTCTTCTCCTGACCAGACACGATGTCGAGATCACAACCGCACCCCCATCAAAGATTTCAGCATTATTACATGATCTACTGATCGTCCTGCTGCTGATTGGCGGCTGGCTGATCTTTAGCAGGAAAACAAGGTCTGGTTCAACCTCCTTCGCCCGACATACCAGGTATAAAAGTGCAGGCAACAATAGTTCAAAAGTAACATTCAATGATGTGGCAGGTATTTCTGAAGCCAGCGAAGAATTAAGGGAAATAACCTCCTTTCTTAAAAATCCTGACCATTTCACCACCCTGGGTGGAAGAATACCCAAAGGTGTACTCCTGGAAGGTCCTCCGGGCACGGGGAAAACCATGCTGGCCAAGGCTATTGCCGGAGAAGCATCAGTCCCATTTTATCCTCTCGGCGGATCCGATTTTGTGGAAATGTTTGCGGGACTTGGTGCATCGCGGGTGCGCGATCTCTTCAATGAAGCTAAAAAACATGCCCCGAGCATTATCTTCATCGATGAGATTGACGCCATCGGGGGAAAACGCAGCTCAACAAACCAGACAGGGTCCAATGATGAGCGGGAACAGACGCTTAATGCGCTACTGGTTGAACTCGATGGATTCAGTTCCAATGAAACAGTGATCGTCATCGCTGCAACTAATAGAGCCGATATTCTTGACAGCGCCCTGCTCCGACCTGGACGATTTGATCGCCAGATAACGTTAACGCTGCCCGATATCAAGGGACGACTGAAAATTCTTGAGGTCCACTGCAAGAAGGTAACTATCGATACGGCTATTGATTTATCGATCATGGCAAGAAGTATTCCAGGTTTTAGCGGTGCTCAAATAGCCAACCTGGTAAATGAAGCCGCCCTGCTTGCCGCCCGTAGGAAGAAGAAACATATCGAAATAGGCGATTTTGAAGATGCCAAAGACAAGATTATCATGGGACTTGAGAGGAAAAGTGCTGTAATCAGCGAAAAATCGAGACGATTAGCTGCTTATCACGAAGCAGGACATGCTGTAATGGCTCTTATACTCCCGGAAACCGATCCCCTTCACAAAATCACAATCATTCCAAGAGGTCGAGCCCTGGGACTGACCCAACAACTCCCCTTCGACGAACACCTAACCTTTTCACGGACCTTCCTGATCAACCGAATCAAGATATTAATGGGAGGCCGGCTCGCGGAACATGCTATTTTCAGCCTGCAGACCACTGGTGCCAGCAATGATATCCTAACGGCTACGGATATCGCCTACAGGATTATCTGTGATTTTGGCATGAGCGAGAAACTCGGGCCCATTTCGTACAGTTCCTGTTCCGCTGGCTATGGCGATGAGCCATCTTGCAACACGATGCTCAGTGAACAGACTTTAAGAGAAATCAACCTGGAAGTAAAACATCTCGTTGCTAAATGCTGCCAGGAAGCAACTGAAATTCTAAGAGAACACAACACTTTCCTGCATATGCTTGCCGAATCACTCCTGGCCAATGAAACACTGGATGGAGACGAAATTGATATTGTCTACCGCTGCTACACTAATCAGAAATCGATGGAGAATGAGCATAGCCTCACCAGTACAAGGAGGGTCGAGCCATGAATCACGTTTTTATCATCCCGCTTCTGGCAGCATGTATCACCATTTTGTATCAAGGGGTGCCGGTCAGTATCGCACAATCAACCGTTGATTCTCCACCAGCAGCTGTTTCCATAGATCAACTGACCGATCTGTTTGGGCCTGTCAGCTTTGACCACCAACTCCATACAGACTACGCATCGTGCAGCGAGTGCCATCATCATACAACCGGCTGTCTGCCCTCCCGCTCATCTTGTGCCGCCTGCCACAGGGCAAGTGAACAAGCGGCCTCAGTTGCCTGTCGTAGTTGTCACCTCGCCGTTCATAATCCTCAGGAAAACACCACTGCCAAAGATTCGAGCAACAGATACCATATCGATATTCCAGGATTGAAGGGTGCCTACCATCTTTTATGCATTGATTGTCACGAAATCACAGCTGCAGGTCCGCTGGAGTGTAACGAATGTCACACCCTGACGGCAAGAGGAGAACAATTTTACCAGGTGCAAAGAATAAAAGACAGCAGGACACAAACTCCGGCACCTGCCGATTTAAAAACTAACTAGTAAAATCAGGGGGCTAAACATGAACCGTCGAACATTCATCTCCCAGTCCATTGCGGGGGTTTTCACCGCCCTTGCAGTCTGCAAGCCCAAGTCGGCGAGCGGTCACGATTTTTCAGGTCATCCAGAGAGCAAGGGTGTTTTGTTCGATATGACTCGATGCATCGGCTGCAGAAGTTGTGAAGCTGCCTGCAACAGGGAACAGGGGTTGCCGGAGCCGGATCTTCCGTTCAGCGACACCTCAGTTTTTGAATCACCTCCTGGCGGAGAAAAGCGTAGACCGGATGAAAAAAGTTATACGGTTGTTAACAAATACGACTCTCAATACGCATCCTACCCAATATTCAGGAAGATCCAGTGTTTTCATTGCCTGGAACCGGCCTGTCTTACCTCCTGCTTTGTAAATGCCTACACAAAAACAGAGGAGGGGGCAGTTATCTATAACCCCGATGTCTGTGTTGGCTGCAGAACCTGCATGATTGCCTGTCCCTTCTCTATTCCTGCCTTTCGCTATTCGAGTGCTTTTGAACCCAGAATCATGAAGTGTGTTTTCTGTTACGACACCCGCTTGAAAAATGACCTCCCGCCGGCATGCGTTGAGGCATGTCCCCGGGAGGCCCTGACCTTTGATACCCGTACCTCTCTTTTGCGTATTGCCCGACAAAGAATTCGGGAAAACCCGGATAAATATATAAACCGGATATATGGAGAACAGGAAGCGGGGGGAACAGCCTGGCTGACCATTTCGGGAGTACCGTTCGCAGAAGCAGGTTTTGACGATTCAGTTCCGAAACAGCCAATAATCAATTACGTAAAGGATTTTCTTGCCGTAGTTCCGATGGTCCTGACCATCTGGCCCGGGCTTTTTGCCGGATTCCACCTCCTGGCAAGAAGAAAAAATGAGCATCAGAGTACCAGTGATAACACAGAGGAGTGTCTGTTATGAGGATTTCATTTTCCAGGTTGCACGACAAAACGACACAGCCACAGACAGATAAGACCACCATGTCCCACTTTCTGAATGACAAGATTTTTCTTGGTCATTCATTCAATGAATACATGAGAATCGTTGTCTCAAATCCCCTGAACTGGATGCTTGGCATCGTCCTGTTAATCGGTATTCCGCTGCTCCTCCAGAGATACATCCTCGGCATACATTCTGTGACTCACAGTTCACAGGATTATCCATGGGGAATCATGCTCGGCTTTGGCCTGTTCGGCATGGTGCCGCTCTCCGCATCAGGATTTCTCCTGAGTACCAGCGTTGAAATTTTTGGCAGGAAAGATTTTCAGCCGATTGAACGACTGGCTCTTCTCAACGGCCTGCTCGGGTATTTTTTTGCTGTTGTCTACCTGCTGGTGGATCTCGGGATGCCGTGGCGGCTCGCCTATCCGATGTTCGTCTCGCTTGGCCCTGCCGCAGTCCTCTTTCTGGTCGCCTGGCATGTGGCGACCTATCTGAGTGTACAGATCGCGGAGCTGATTCCCGCTTTCTCGGAGTGGATCAACTGGCCACAGGGAAAACGATTTATTACAAAGATAGCCCTTGGGCTGACCATTGCTGGCATTATTCTCTCCACGCTTCACCAGGGTGCCCTGGGGGCACTCTTCTGCTACGCCCCTGCTAAAATACATCCGTTATGGATATCCCCCGAATTTCAATGGATCCATTTTTTCTGTTCATCCATTTACGCCGGCCTGTGCATGGTTATTGTTGTTTCAACGCTGCTGGAAAGATATATGCGCTGGCGGTGTGACAACACCTTTCTCTCAAATCTTGAGAGAATTACCTTTGGCCTTGCCAAGGGCGCTTCCTATGCAATGATCACCTACATAACTATCAAAATTGTCGCTGTCGCCCACGACCAGGAATGGAGTTACCTGTTGACTGGCTGGGGGGGCTATTATCTCTTTGAAATCGGCTTATCCGTTGTTTTGCCCCTGTGCCTTATCGCCTATGGTATCCGCAACCACCAGCTGGCGATGCTGCGCTGGGCAGCACTTATCGGTGTCATCGGCATCATCTGGAACCGGCTGAATACCGTTTTGATATGCTACAACTGGCAGCACCACCAGGAGATACCTCACATCAAAGAGTTCTGGCTCGTACTTACCATTCTGGCTCTTTATGTAATCATTTATCGATTCTTCCTGTATCGCCTGCCAATCCTGTTCAGTTGGCCACCAACGCCTGGTCGATAATCTTCTCAGGGCCATAAAAAAACAGGTTTATTTTTCGTGAAATTTATATAGAAAAATAACCAACACAAGTGTTCCGGCAAAGCAACACTTATTCTTTGGCATTCCACAAAGATGCAGCACACATCAGCCTCCCTGCACCATTTTTAAAAAGGCAGGAATGTTTTTATATTTTTGCCTTATATTTCATGATTTTAACTAGCCAAAACAAATCTCCTAAAACCAGACTTCTGGCATTCAAACTGCACTACAGAGAGTAAAAGAGAATTTGTTGTTCTCTTTAAATCAGCCAGATGGAGAATGCCATGAAAACGTTATTGAAAACAGGCAATCAGACTCGAACAGACCTTAACCACGAAGTCTCGCAATTCATCTTTACCATTGTTTCTGCAACGGCACTGCTCATCGGAATCTGGGGCGCAGCATGTCTTATCGGCGGCCTGGTTTCGAATGGTTTCTTCTCGATGGTCAGGGGCTATATTACTGCAATCACCGGCGTTTAGCCGTGAAAATGGAGGAAATCATGAAACAGCGTGGTGCTCATCTTTTGATCGCTGTCTTTGGTGTAATAGGCAGTGCAGTCGGTATCTGGGCATTTGCTGCTCTGATTGCCGGTCTCCATCATTCCAACTGGCAGGTCAGTGAGTTGCTGAGACAGTACATGGTGGCCACTGGCATGATCAAGTCATTCGACACTTTGGTTGACTTCTACAGCCATATCAAGGGAGTAGAATATCTGATCTGCGTTATGTTCTTTGTGGTTTTTCCTCTTTTCTACCGCTACGTAAATGAGGACGAGAAAAGAATAGAAACCAAAAGATAACGGTAGACTATTTTTCAGCAGCAGTAAAAGTGCCCAATACTGAATCATTGACCTGATCAAGACAGTCAACAACCAGGTCCGCTCGACTGAAGTCATGATGCTTTGACAATTTGTTGGGCACAGCAACAACAAACATCCCGGCATCTTTTGCTGCATCAACCCCCGATTCAGAATCTTCAAAGGCGACACATTTTTTCGGAGGCAGGTCAAGAAGGTTGGCTGTTTTCAGATATATCTCGGGATCAGGCTTTTTTCTGCTGACCATATCCCCCCCGACGACCTGCTCAAAACTGCTGCGCATACTCACTGTTTGCAGAATTTTTTCAAGCTCAACATAATCCGATGATGAGGCAACCGCCAACCGATAGACACCATAAAATTTTCTTATTATCGCCGCCGCTCCATCAAGGAGTTTTATCTCAGATATCATCTCAAGATAGAGGATTTGCTTTTCATGAACAAGTTCGCCCACAGGGGTATCAATGGTACCTGACTGAATATAGTCACGTGCAAGTTTCTCGTTGGATGCGCCAACATATTTGATAAAATCTTTAAATGGGAAATCTCTGATTTCATGGCACGCCAGCACCTTTTTCCATGCTTCAAAATGAAGCATTTCTGAATCAACCAGCGTGCCGTCCATATCAAATATCATTGCTTCAATCATGGTACCGTTCATCTCCGCTGGTTCAAGGTTCCTGTAACGGGAGTTATCTCCTTTTTGACTGTATCAGATTCTACTGTATCCTGACAAATACATCATCACCAACCCAGATTCCTTATAATACACCTACAGTCATTGGAAACCACGACCATTCATAGAGACCTCACCGTAGTATCAGAATATTTCAACATTCATGTCATGAATTGTTATTGACATCTTTTTATCAAACCAATTATACGTTGGCTGTCAGGTTACCATTCTCGTATTACAATCAAGAGGGATACAATGTGGAAAACAATTACTGCCGCACCGGCAGATACAATTCTCGGATTAACCGAGGCATTTAGAAATGACCCCAACCCCAAAAAAGTCAACCTCGGTGTCGGTGTCTATAAGACCGATGAGGGTGTGACCCCGGTTTTAGGCTGTGTCAAGGATGCAGAGCGAATGCTACTCGATTCTGAGCAGAGTAAAAGCTACCTTCCCATAACCGGAGACCCCGGATATTCGTTATGTGTCCAGAAACTGCTGTTCGGGCCGGACAGTGAAGTAGTCACCAGCGGAAGAGCCGCAACCGCTCATGCTCCCGGGGGAACGGGTGGTCTGAGAATCGGCGCTGAGCTCATTAAAAGTTTCAAACCGGAAGCAACCGTCTGGACCAGTTCGCCAACCTGGGCAAATCACAACGGTATATTCGAGGCCGCTGGTTTCAGGTTCAAACAATATCCCTATTATGACGCGACGACCAAAGGTCTCAAATTCGAAGAAATGGTCAACACGCTCACCACTATACCTGCCGGAGATGTTGTCCTTCTGCATGCCTGTTGTCACAACCCGACCGGTGTCGATCTTGACGCTTCCCAGTGGAGCCAGATTTCCGCTATTGCCAGAGAGAAGGGGTGGATTCCTTTTCTTGACTTTGCCTATCAGGGTTTTGGTACGAGTTTAGAAAAAGACCGGGTTGCGGTGGAAGAATTCGGAGCAGCCGGGATTGATTTTTTTGTGGCAAGCTCTTTTTCAAAAAACTTTGGTCTCTACAACGAGCGGACCGGAGCCATCACTGTCGTCAGTCCAACCCAGAATGAGTCTGCAATTGCCATGTCTCACCTGAAGCGAACGGTCAGGGTCTGTTACTCCAACCCGCCTGCCCATGGCGGCCTGATTATCAAAACAATACTATCCGATTCGGCGCTGGAAAAAGCCTGGATCACCGAACTAGCCGCAATGTGCGAACGAATCAAGACCATGCGGGCAGCACTCGTCAACGGACTCGTGCAACGCGGCATTGAACAGGACTTTTCCTATATCATAAAACAAAATGGTATGTTCTCTTTTAGTGGACTCAGCGATGATACCGTCGCTTGGTTACGGAAAAACAAAGCGATCTACGTGGTAACTGGTGGCAGGATCAATGTTGCAGGACTTACCACCAGCAATATAGATTACGTCTGTGACTCAATTGCAGAATCGCTTACCTAGAGGAAAGGAAACACAGATTCATCTGCTGGTGCATAAATTGCTTGCCGGTAATCGGAGGAAGAATGTATGACTGAGACGGATATTGTCATTATCGGTGCCGGAACTGCTGGACAGACCGCTGCCTACGATCTCGTGGCCGAGGGCTTCCAGGTCACCGTTATAGAAAAGAGTTCCACGCCCGGCGGTGTTTGCGCCCTGCATGGCTGCCAGGCAAAGAAATACTACTACGAAGTTACGGAAACGATAGCCCGCAGTCAACACCTGCAGGGGCTGGGTCTGACCTCACTCCCCGCTGCAGACTGGTCACAGATTCGTCACCAGAAAAACCTCTTCACCTCTGAGATACCGGCCAATACAGTCGCCAATCTTAAAGGAAACACCATCGATTATATTGAAGGCGACGCCGTCTTCACATCTTCTGAAACTGTCAGGGTAAATGATCAGCTCATCAAAGCCCGCTATTTCATCATCGCCGCCGGGGCTCGCCCGATGCCATTACCTGTAAATGGCAGTGAACACCTGACAACCAGCAATGAATTTCTGGATCTGAAAGAACTGCCTAAAAAAATCAGCTTTATCGGGGGTGGATTTATCTCCTTCGAGTTCGCTCACTTCGCAGCCCGCCTCGGTGGACGCCCTGGGGAAATTCACATTTTTGAGGTTGCAGACAGACCGCTTGGTCCCTTCGATGAGGATATGGTTGCCGAACTATGCAAAGCAAGTGAAGCAGCAGGGATTATCATTCATCGCAACTCAGATATAAAAGAAATAGAGGCACATTCCAGTGGATACACGGTACACCTCTCCACCGGTGATCAGTTTGACACAGATCTGGTGGTTCATGGTGCCGGCCGCATGGCCGATATCGATTCCCTCTGCCTTGATCAGGCCGGCATCAGGTATAACCGCCGGGGGATAGAAGTCAACGGCCAGATGATGTCATCTCTCCCCTCCATTTATGCGGTTGGTGACTGCGCAGATACAGTACAGCTGGCACGGGTTGCAGATCGTGAAGCACAGATCGCAGCAGCCTCAATTATCGCCCATGAAAACAGGCAGACCATGCCGCCGTCAATCAACTATGATGCGGTGCCGGCTGTCCTCTTCACCTATCCGCAACTCGCTATGGTCGGTGCTACCGAAGAGTCATTGATTCGGGCGAACATCAGCTACTGGAAAAGTTACGACACGGAACTGGGCTGGCCGACGTATCGGCGTGTCGGCCTGAAGCATGCAGCGTATAAAATTCTCGTGGACAATGACAATAAGATACTCGGAGCCCATATCATTTCAGACAACGCGACCGGCCTGATTGCCATCTTCAAGCAGGCAATGCTGGAAGGGATCACCCTGGCAGATTTGCACAAAGACCAGATCGTGAGCCCTTACCCGTCGAGGGAAAGCGATATTATCTACATGCTTGCCAGTCTGCTTGATTAGTAAAACAGAGCAGAGGGAAACGAAATGTATTAAAGACCGTAAGGATGTCTCAGTCGCGGGTACCGTGAACCAGCTTGCCACCCATATGCCCGGCGAGCCCGACAGCACCTACCATGACGAGTCCTACCAGAAGATAGATCCATCGGCTTGCCGAAGCAGCAACAATGGGATCCACAATACGCCATATTACCATTGCCGTCAGCGTTGTGAGAACCACGATTGATGCGCCAATTTTCACCCCGAAGATCTTCGTTTTTATTCCCTTATAACGGTTCTTCCACTCCAGGTAACCGGTCAGAATCACAAGAGGCATTGACAGCAGGACAAAGACAAAACTAAAAAAGGATGCCATCTCAAATCCGGCAATGCCAAAAACTGACCCGAGGAACAGGAAGATGAGGGCCATTGGCAGTACCCCGTTTGGGGTATGGGCCATGATCGGATGGAGATGAAACTTGAGCACCAGGGCAGCGATACCTGACGGCTCATCGCTATCCTGAGCAGGTTGAGCTGAGCCAGCCGGATCTGATGAGGTTCCCGCAACGTCCTGCTGCTCTGCCGTTTCCTCTTCGACCAGCTCCTTGAAATATTCCTTGCCCGCTCCACAGATCGGACAGACATCGGGAGGCTCGTCACCCTCATGGATATACCCACACACCGTACATTCCCATTTCTTCATAACTGTTCCTCCTTTTTGTCCACTACAGGTTGATATTCCAGACTACTATATCCTATAACACGATGAATTCGCAACAGGTTAACTATTGTTGAGCTCAGCATCGATTTCATCAATTTTCGCCTGGGCTTCCTCCCATTTTTCGAGCCATCGCTCGAGGCGTCGTGTACAGCTATTGTACTCGGCGCTCGTCTGGTTCCAGGCCTGCTGATCCTGATATAATTCAGGATCAGCCATTTGTGCTTCCAGCTCATCCTTGTGCTCTTCAAGATCTTCTACCTTTTTCTCGGCTTCGGCAAGTTTTTTCAACCAGGAACCGGCCCGACGCTGTCTCTCCTGGCGACGCTGCGCTTCCTGGCGACGTCTCTCTTTTTTATTGTCACGCGGGGGATCTTCGACGTCTTCCGTTTCCTGGGCCCGAGTTCTGTCCTGTTCCGCTTCACGCTGGGCAATCTGCTCCTGCTTGAAGAGATACTCCGCCACATTACCTTCATATGGAGTAACTTCACCATCTTTTACCTCAATCACTCTATTAACAAAGCAATCGAGAAAATAGCGATTATGGGAAACCACGACAATTGTCCCGTCGTATTGACGCATCGCCTCCTGCAGCACGTCCTGAGACGTCATGTCCAGGTGATTGGTTGGTTCATCAAGCAGCATGCAATTGGCCGGAGTGGCGATCATGCGTGCAAGGGCAAGGCGGCTTTTTTCGCCACCGGAAAGAACAGATACTTTTTTTTCTACATCTTCTCCACGAAACAAAAATGCACCGAGCAGCGACCTCATCCGGGTTATGGTCATATCTTCGGCAGCGTGGGAGAGGGTTTCCAGAACGTTATAGCCCAGGGGCAATTCCTGGGCCTGGTGTTGACCGAAATAGGTTGGTTTTACGCCGGTACCAAAACGAAGTGTTCCCCCATTCGGCTCAACCTGCCCGGCCAATATCCTCATGAGCGTGGATTTTCCTGCACCGTTAACCCCGACCACGGCAACCTTGTCACCACGCTCAAGATGGATACTCACGTTGCAAAATATCTGCTTATCACCATATGATTTCGATAGTCCTTCAACCATCAGCACATCTCTTCCTGATTGCGGGGCTGGAGGAAAGGTGAACTTTATCTGGTGCTCATCTTCCGCAAGCTCTATGCGCTCAATTTTGTCAAGCTGTTTCAGTTTACTTTGAGCTTGCCTGGCCTTGGTGGCTTTGGCTTTAAAACGCTCGACAAACCGCATGGTCTGGCGGATATGAGCCTGCTGGTTCTGGTAGGCAGCTTTTTCTATCTGCCTCCGCTCCTCCTTCTCTATGACATACTTGGAATAGTTGCCTTTGTAGGTCGTCAAATTCCCCAGGCTCAGCTCCCAGGTCTGAGTCGTGGTCCGGTCGAGAAATGTTCGATCATGGGAGATAATTACCAACGCACCGTCATGTGACTGGAGAAATGTCTCCACCCAGGTAAGCGATTCCAGGTCCAGGTGGTTGGTCGGTTCATCGAGCAGCAGCAGAGACGGCGAGGCGAGCAGCATTTTGGCAAGCAGCAGCCGCATCACCCAACCTCCGGAAAAGGTTGAAACGGGTGCCTGCATATCTTCAATGCTGAATCCCAACCCCTGGAGAACCTTTTCAACCCTGCTCCGGATTGTATAGACATCATTGCTATCCAGATGGTGCTGAATTTCTCCCTGGCGTTCCAGCAATCCAGTAAATGCTTCACTTTCTACGTCAGTCGTGCTGATCTGATAATTGAGCTGGTCAAGCTCCTGCTGCAGTTCCAGTATCTCTGCAAAAGAGCTTTCAGCTTCCTGGTAGAGCGAGCGATCAGACAGGAGTGCTCCTGATTCCTGTGGTAGGTATGCAACTGAAAAATGTCTTGACCGATGGACAACACCATCATCCGTCTCCGTTTCGTCTGCCATGATTTTCATCAGGGTAGATTTGCCGGTACCGTTTACCCCAACCAGACCGATTCGATCTCCAGGATAGACAACGACAGAGACATCTTTAAAGAGATGTTTGTCACCGTAACGAATATCGAGATGATTAACCGACAACATATGTGGTTTCTCTAATCATTATGTTATTCCAAACATTTAAAGCTATTATCCTGGTGCTCATGCTGCAAATCTGCAGCCATTGAATTTGTCCAGCTTCCTGGTATTTTCCTTTTTTCTCCTGCGTTACCTCATCCCTGCGTTCTCCGAACTGACTGTCTCTACCCGAATGATTTGTTCCCACAGATTGAGATGACCGATTACCTTTACCATACTTTCTCACATTATCGAAATATCAATTAGGAGCAGAGCTTGTATCGACTAACTCAGTATAAGAAATGCCGAGTACTATCGAAATAATTGTTCAACTGTCGATGTTTGGCGATAAAAACGAGTGACGTAAAGCTGAAGAGGTACCCCTGCCTGGGTTGGGAATGCTGAAGAAGCAGCCCGGGTGACAGCAGTTCTCATGCAAGTGCCGGGCACAATCAGTGATCTGTTCTGGTTTATCTTCTTTTGCTTGAAAAAATGAAGGACAGGCCAACTATTTGGAATTATGCACGTGTCGGGTTCGTGAACAACCAAATCAGGCAATCATGATGATCTTTCTTCCCAGCATCAGAACAGCTACTATCAGTATCGAACCAAGAATTTTCTGCATAGTTTGGGGCTGAAGGCGTCCTGCCCCCAATAATGTGCCGGCCGTACCGCCAAGAACGATTGCGACAACCAACGGCAAACAGGCGGTAAGGTCGATGTTGTTGAACTGTACCCGTGATATCAGTCCGGAAACAGAATTAACCCAGATAAAAAAAGCGCCACAGGCAGCTGCTTCTTTGGGTGTCCCGAGACCGAGCAGGATAATAAGGGGGACGAGGTACACGCCACCGCCAATACCGGTTATGCCTGCGACAAATCCAAGCACTGCGCCACTTCCCAGGGCAAGAAGGAGTTTTTCTCGCTGGTCTAGCTGGAAAGGTGTATCACTGGTTGGGAAATATATCCGCACGGCAGCAAAACAGAGAGAAATCATCAACAGAACATAAAATATCAATTTGGGCAGATGAATCATGCCACCAAGATATGCCATAGGAATGGAAACAACGATAAAGGGGGCTATAAGTCTCAATCGTGCATGCCCTTGGATAAGGAATACCAGGCTGCCGAAGGTGGTTACAAAGACGTTCAGGGTCAGGGACACCATCGGAATCGTTAGCGTGCCAGCCCCGGCAATTGCCAACAAGGCGGTATACGAGGAACCTCCACCCAGGCCAACCGATGCATAAAAGAACGCAACACAGCCAAAAATTACTGCCAGCGCTGAAATAGGTACCAGTAAGTTCTCCATTCCTTTATCTCCTCTTATCTCTGTTACCCCGGATGGGGTAATCTCGCTGCTCTTCTGGTATTGTCAATTGCCGAGTTGTATATCTGCACGGCAATTGCGGTCTGTCACCGACAGTATCGCAAACAGTGTGCCAACCAGTTAATGAGAATATTAAACAATATTATCAATAAGTTAAAACGACGTACAGATTGCAGATGATAGGAGGTAATCCTTGACAGGTTTGACCTTTTTGTAAGTGAGCGACAATTCTGTCTGAAAGGTTACAACTATTTTACCTGGCAAGCCAATCTTCTCGCTGCAGACCTGAGATTTCAGCAAAGACCGTTCCAAACTCGTAAATATAGCAATACGATGGTGACTGAATAAGAGATGTTTTCTAGGGGGAATCTTATGATTTGAGTCTATGACGATCTTCATAAGATTTGATGGAAACTGATTGTCGCTAATGGTCAGATCAAAGCGCAATTTCTGCACATTTTCTGCTCATATAACTAACACCCTCCACTAGGCTTGTTTTGCAGATTATGTATGGATTCCAGACAGTCATTTAATACTTCATTATCATTAAAATAATCTGCCGTCACTCCCCAGTTTGTGTATAAAAACTGCATCCCGCTTGCAGCTAGACCGGGTGACAGCATAATCCCTTTTTGCCCCAGAGCCTTAAGGCAAATATCCTGCATTAAAATTTCACATTGCTCAACCAGCTCGTTAGATTCTTTTGCCTCTGTATACCTTCTCAGGTATACCTTTGATACCGCATGGTCCACATCAAATAGGGTTGCTGCAAGTATTTCTGCCCATTGGCTGCTCTCTTCTTCTTTACCGTATTTATTAGCACAGATTAAAGAGGAGACGTGGCAGACCTGGAAGGCACTAATAATAGGATAAATGTTTTCTACACTGATTGCTGCAGTCCCATAGGTTTCCTTGACGTTGTCTCCACCAATAAACGCACTAATCGAATTGTAAAAATTTTCTCTTGCAGTTTTGAGCCTGACATCCAGTCGATTAGACATATGATTATCCTTGGAGGCTGCCTCCGGCTACCTGACTTATCATTCAGCCTGGAGTGTTTTTTTGACATGGGGGATCATCTTGCCCCTTGATAATTAATAATGGTGGGCATAGCGCTCGCGTCAACGCCAGCAAGGTTTTTAATTATTAGGGAAAAAAACCATATCGTCCAACAATAATCAGTGAACCTAGCATGTAAAGGGAACAATTTGACAGTTCCAGATATCAGCGATATCGGCTCTTGCTTCCTTAAGACTATCCCATATATTCAACAATATGGACCACTATTAATTTTGAAAATATTTCTTTAATTACAAAACTATATGAACATCAAGCAACCCGATCCAAGAAACAATTTATGCATGGATGTTTGGTTGCGCAGTGCAACTCGCAGGGGAGTGAACAATACGCATAATCCCTTTTGCCAAACTATGGAAGATGTATTAGTGTTAACTTAGTAGAGGGGCTATCCCGAGACTGGAACCTCCTATAAGAGAAAATATTACAAAACTAGCCGAGTTCAACGGATACCCCTCTTTTCACAACCAAACCTGAAGTTGCATTACAGCCTTTGGGTCAACCGTTCTTCCCACTCCCACATACAGCTTCCGACGACAGAGAAAACAAGGTTGCGGTCAACACGATCATATTGGCTTCAAATCATTGTCACCCGATCCGACCCGGGTAGGTCTTTGTTGCCCGTTGATTTAAATCTGATTATAAGCTATTAGCAACGTCTCATATATAATCATTGCAGGCATTGCTATGCATAAAGGCGAGAGATTTAATTCTATTACCCATCTGGTAGGTTCGATTGCAGCAGTTATTGGTCTTGTTGTGCTGATCGTTACTGCCAGTCGCCAGGGGGACGTCCTGCCAATCCTCAGCGTCGCGATTTATGGTGTTACCCTCGTTCTGCTTTATATATTTTCAACCCTCAATCATAGTCTTCGAGGGAAGGCAAAGGATGTTTTTCAAAAATTAGATTTTCTCGCAATTTACCTTCTCATTGCCGGCACCTATACCCCTTTATCCTTAATTACCCTGAGAGAGGACTGGGGGTGGGTCATTTTTGGCCTTGTCTGGGGACTCGCAGCCCTTGGGATATTTCTGGAATTATTGCCACAGAAAGGCAATCGAATCGTATCGCTCGTTATCTACCTCATCATGGGATGGGTCATTATAATAGCCATAAAACCATTAATTCAAGCACTTGGTATGGCGGGCTTTGGTTGGCTATTATTGGGAGGCATGTTTTATACTTTTGGTGTATTTTTTTATGTCTATGATGAACGAGTCAAACACTTTCATGGAATATGGCATTTATGTGTTCTTGCCGGCAGCACCATCCAGTATTTCACTATTTTTTATTACGTCCTGTAGGCTGAACAAACATTCCCCGGGTTAAAAGGTTAAAATAATTGTGAATTTGTTTACATGTGCTGTAAAAGTGCCCTGCATACTAAAACTGTTATTGCTCCCTCTTCTTTTATTGCAGCTTGGTTGTTCTCATGACCCGCTGCTCAAAGCCAAGAATTTTACTTACCAGATTGTAAAAACGTATCCTCATGATTCGCTCGCTTTTACCCAGGGGCTCGATTGGGACGATGGCATCGTTTATGAAGGAACAGGATTGCATGGAAAATCATCACTGAGGCAAGTTGCCCTTGAAACAGGCGAAATTATCTTAAAGATTGATAACCAGAGAGAGATCTTCGGAGAGGGCATTACCGTTTTCAACAATTTGATTTATCAGCTGACATGGAAAAACAAAACTGTGTTTGTTTATAACAAACATGATCTATCCCTGGTCAAATCACACCACTATTCCAGAGAAGGTTGGGGGATCACCCATGACAATACAAGCCTTATCTTAAGCGACGGCACTTCAACTCTTTATTTTCTCGACCCGGAAACACTTGGTGAAAAAAGGCGAATATCTGTTAGTGACATCAATGATGAGATTCAATACCTTAATGAGCTTGAATATATCAAGGATAAGATATATGCCAATATCTGGAAATCAAACCGAATAGCGATTATCAATCCAAGTAACGGCATCGTTGAAGGTTGGGTTGATCTTTCTGATTTACATGAACAATTGGAAATTGCTAATAAGGAAGGCGTTCTCAACGGAATTATGTATGACCATAAAGAAGAAAGATTGTTTGTGACGGGCAAACTCTGGCCAACACTTTACGAGATCAGATTGCTCCCCAAACAGTAATTCTCAAACCAGAAGGGGTGAGCTATTTATGCCTCTCTTGTATTTTCTCCCTAGACAGTATTTCGTAATCTTCTTTGGCAATCCTTGGTTACCAGCATGGTCCCAGAAGCTACCCTTGTCATTTTCTGAATTAATCAACTACTCCAGTATCAAGCCGCTCTCCTTTGCCGCATCTGCAATATGATCCACAAAAATTTTTGCAAAATCATCGTTTGACCCGAGCCCTTCAAGAACAGCATTTACCTGGTAGCCTTTTTTGCTCAGGATGGATTTCCAGGAATCTTCTTCTGGTCCCGCCATATCATTTGTGGCGTGATCACCAGCTACGATCATAAATGGTTTGAGCAGGATCTTTTGCGTCTTTGCATGTTTCAGGTGGTCTATGAGATCGTCAAGAGCAGGTGCCCCTTCGACAACACCTATGAAGGTCGGGACATCAGGATACATTTCCCGCATCTTTTTTTGAGTTTCACTATAAATACCTGTTGACCAATGTTCGTTTCCATGCCCCATGTAGAGCAATATCGCTTTCTGTTCCTTGGCTTCTTTTGCATCTTGGGCGAGTGTTCTGGCAACAGCGGCAACATCATCATGATAAGAGTATTTGTCACCCGGCATTCCAAGCGCAGGCCTCCCCATGACGAGGGAGTGTATTGGCCTCCATTTCTCTTTCATCGTACGAATGGAAGCAAGCCCGTTTACATATTGCTGAAGATCGTGGGACTGCTCCATGAAAAACATATGCGTAGGTTGCACAACAATATTCGTGTAACCATCTTCAAGCAAGTCACCAATTGTAGCAATGAAGTTTTTCACGTAGAGAATCTCTTCGGGTACTCCCTGGTCAAGCCACGTTTGGGGTTCTGCTTGTCGTTTTTTCCAAATTGAGCGAATAATGTTTGATGTAAAGGTGATACGGACTTCTGTTGCCGGATAGGCCTTTTTTACAATGTCATTGATATTAACAATTGAACTCAAAGCGGAGGGGACGGTGGTACCAAAACTTGCCAGGACTATAGCATTCTTACCCGACCCGTGAATCCCGGTCGAGTCAGAGGCGATACTCACTGAGGAAGATAAAACCAAAAACACAAGTATTGTGGAAACGACACGTGCAAGTCTTCTCATTTTTCATTCTCCTGATCGTCTGCTGTTTCGGGAAAAACAGAAGATTAATTAACTGATAACAAAGTGGATCTGTCCGCGCTCCATTGATTTATCACTTTTCAGCTCGAGTCTGCATTCTGGGAAAAGTTGCTCCAACCGTCTGATGTTAAACCGCTTAAAACCTCGAAAGGAGGAATAATCCCGATCTGAAATCGTCACGTTTAAGGTCCCTTTGCCTTTCACCTTGCTGTATATTTCACGTATTCTTCGAAACCAGTCCCTGCTCACCACCAGTTCACCAAAAGCCTGATGATAAGGACCGGCCACAACACTTTCCTCCAGTGCTTCCGAGGGCTGCAGTCCCATGCGAATGACCTCAATGCCTTCTTTCATAAAAAGATTGCGGGCTCTTCTGGTGATTGCGATTGCCTGGTTTAAGGTCAGTGGCTGGTAGGATCGAGATAAAAACAATTGCTCAAGACCGGTGTTACTGATGACCAGGGCCGGATAAATCCGCACAAAATCAGGACCAAGCCCAATGACATCACGAACCGTTTGAACAAATGAAGTCGTTGTTTCTCCGGGTAACCCGGGCATCAGCTGAACACCCAGAGAAAACCCGGTTTTTTTTAACAAAGACGCGGCAAGGCTGACATGGTGTGCGCTATGACCACGATCTGAGATTTTCAGTACCCTGTCACTCATGGACTGAACCCCAAGCTCGACAGTCCTCACTCCATATTCCCAGAGAAACATACAAATTTCATCACTAATACAATCTGGTCTTGTGGAGAGCCGAAGCGAGTGAATATCCCCCCTGTCCAGATAAACACTGGCGATGTTAAGAAACTGCACCTGGGTCTTTTCGGGAAGACAGGTGAAAGAACCACCGTAAAAGGCGAGTTGAACCTCGCTTCTGTTCTGAAAACGACCAAGCCAGAGTTCAATGGTATCGCCGAGCATTTCACCATCTCTGCGATGGTTATTCGCTCCGGCTCCAGCGATGGCTGACTGATTACAGAACAGGCAGCGATGAGGGCACCCGCGATGTTCAATAAAGAATGGGATAATAGCAGCCATTGTCAGTCGTTCAATCTCGTATCCTGTTGCTTAAGTGCTGCCGCTGCCGCACGCTGTTCTGCTTCTTTTTTCGAACTCGCAGTACCGGAGCCCAGGACATTTCCCTGAAAAAGGACCGAGACGCTGAATCTTTTCTGGTGGGACGGACCCTCTTCCCGCTCAAGGCGATAGGTAGGTGGTTCGTTGAACTTTTCCTGCAACTCCTCCTGTAATCTGCTTTTGGCATCTGCAAGCAGCAGGTCTTTTTTCTTGTTCTCGATCTCGGAGTTGAAAATGCGCTGAACAAAATCAGCCGTGTGCTCGTACCCGCTGTCTTCAAAAACAGCACCAATAACAGCCTCGAAAGCGCAGGAAAGAATTGAAGATTTATTTCTTCCGCTTGATGCGTCTTCTCCTTTCCCCAGGCACAGAAACCTGCCGAGTTCAAAAGAGCGGGCCATCTCAGCAAGATGAGACTCATTCACCAGAGAGGCCCTGATCCTGGTCAGATCGCCTTCACGCATTGCAGGGTAGCGTTTGCAGAGCGCGAAACCGATTACCAGATCCAGTACCGCATCACCGACAAACTCGAGAATTTCATTGTCCTTACCGCCCTGCGCCTGTTCAAAAGCATAGGATGAGTGGATCAATGCTTTTTGCAGCAAACGCAGATCGGTAAAGCGATAGCCAATGAGGATTTCAAGTTCTGTCAGTTCTTTCTTGTTTTCGTTTACCAGAATGTCTATGTTAAATCCCATCGACACATTTCCTCTTGTCAAATGGTTCATCTATGTTATATAGAGCGGTCTCATAGTTGCGTATACGGCGGCGTAGCCAAGTGGCTAAGGCAGTGGTCTGCAAAACCATTATTCAGCGGTTCGACTCCGCTCGCCGCCTCCATATAATGAAAGGGATTTTCCGGTTACCGGAGAATCCCTTTTTTATTTCTGCCGGTTTCAACCCTTGCCACCAGCGGAACCTGTATAGCACACTTTGACTGAGGCCGCATCAACAAGTTTACCCGTCCCTCATGCCTCTGGAGCAGGAGTTTCTCCGGCAACTGGTTGAGATTACACGGGGATACCCCAGATCTCGTTGGAATATTGTCTGATTGTTCTGTCGGTGGAAAATTTACCCATACGTGCCACGTTTAAAATTGCCATCCTGGTCCATTGGTCCTCATCCAGGAAAACATCATTTACCCGCTGCTGGCACTCGATATACGACTCGAAATCACGAATCAGCAGATACTGATCATGCGGACTCATCAGTGAGTCTACCAGCGGCTTGAACAGATCACTGTCCCCTCTGCTGAAGCTGCCGTCTTTAATGGAGTCAATAACCCTGGCAACATCAGGGTTTTCCTCACAAATCTGCTCAGGACTCCTGCTATTCTGGATTCGCTCGTACTCGGCTTCATCGGCGTTAAGTCCGAAAATAAAGATATTTTCTTCGCCGACCTCCTCCTGGATCTCTATATTTGCACCGTCTAAAGTACCAATGGTGAGCGCACCGTTGAGGGCAAATTTCATATTTCCGGTCCCCGATGCTTCTGTCCCGGCAGTGGAAATCTGTTCCGACAGATCAGCCGCAGGCATGATCAGTTCCGCTTGGCTGACATTGTAGTTCGGGAGAAATACAACCCGTAAGCGATCTCCGATTCTCGGGTCATGATTGACCACTTCACCAACGGAGTTGATCAGTTTTATGATCAACTTTGCGCGCCAGTAGGATGGCGCGGCTTTTCCAGCAAAAATTACCGTCCGAGGAGCAATATCTGCGCCCGGATTTCTAATCATTTTCTGGTAAAGATAGATCACATGGAGTGCATTGAGTAGCTGGCGCTTGTATTCATGTATCCGCTTTACCTGAACATCAAACATGGTTTCGGGGCTCACAACGATACCGGTGGAAAGGTTGATATAATCGGCAAGACGTTTTTTGTTGTTATACTTGATATCCATGAACGCCCTGCAGAACTCACTGTCTTTGACCAGCGGCTCAAGTTCCCGCAGTCTATCAAGATCAACCTCCCACCCGGAGCCAATCTTGCTGTTAATCAGCTCAGCCAGCTCCCGGTTCGCTTCAAGCAACCAGCGACGAGGGGTAATGCCGTTTGTTTTGGAGTTGAATTTTCCGGGATAAAACGAATTAAAATCATGAAATATTCGTTCCCGCAAGAGTTGTGTATGCAACGCCGCAACCCCGTTCACGGAATGACTGCCAACAATCGCCAGATGTGCCATGCGTATTTTTTTCGGATGGCCTTCTTCAATGATCGACATCTGCCGCAGTTTTGTATTGTCACCTGGATATCGCGAGGCCACCATGTCAAGAAACCGCTGGTTGATTTCATAGATTATCTGGAGATGCCTCGGCAGCACCTTGCCCATCATGTCTACTGTCCACCGCTCCAATGCTTCAGGCATCAGCGTATGATTTGTATAAGCAAATGTATTAACACAGATATCCCACGCCTTTTCCCAGCCAAGCCCCTCAACATCAAGCAACAGCCTCATCAATTCGGGGATCGCTATAGCCGGGTGCGTGTCATTGAGCTGGACAGCTACCCGGTCATGGAACTTATTGAAGTTTTTATTTTTTTTCTTGTAACGGCGCATGATATCCTGAAAGGTTGCAGCAACGAAAAAATATTGCTGCCTCAAGCGAAGCTCCTGCCCAGCATAATTGTGATCCGGTGGATAAAGGACTTTTGAGATAGTTTCGGAGCTGACCTTGTGCTGTACTGCGCCAATATAGTCACCTTCGCCGAAATGGGTCAGGTCAAGTTCCCTTGATGCCCTAGCCGTCCAGAGTCGCATATTGATCACATGATCATTCTTATAACCGGGAACAAGCAGGTCACAGGGAAGCGCCATGACATCTTTGGTATCAATCCATTTCGAGCGGTAACACCCGTTCTCATCCTGATAGGTACTCACCTTGCCGTAGAACTGGACCTTAAAGGTTGGCATACGGCGCTCAAAGCCCCAGGGAGAACCGAACCTCATCCAGTTGTCTGGGCTTTCCACCTGGTAACCATTTATCAGTTGCTGATAGAACAGTCCATATTCGTACATGATGCCGTACCCGTACGCTGGAATTTTCAATGTCGCAATGGAGTCCATGAAACAGGCGGCTAGCCGGCCAAGCCCTCCATTACCGAGTGCGGCGTCTTCTTCCTGCTCCCGAATCTCCTCCATGGAATACCCAAGACTTTCAACGGCATCCTTCACCTGATCGTAGAGGCCAAGGTTGGTTATCGAGTTGCCGAGCGACCGGCCGATTAAAAATTCCAGGGAAAGATAATAAACACGCTTTTTTTCCTTTGCATAAAAGGTCTTCTGGGTCTTTATCCACTTTTCAACCATGATATCACGCAATGTATAAGCCAGGGCCTTATATATATCAGTTGCACCCGATCGTTCCGGATCTCTTCCCTGAAAACTCATCAGATGATGAATTATAGTTTCCTGAATAGATTTTGTGGATGTTGGGAAATAAACGCTGGAAGCGCTCTCTTCAGCCAGATCGACCGATGCTTCAGGGCCCGCCTTACTCATTATGCAATCCTCCAGATGATTGGTAAATCAGAACAGCGGCCATGAACATTGCTGCCGCTGCCTTGCTTTTTTTTAATGTTGAAATACTATTTCCGTTACGTTTCTTTTCATCGATAAAACAGAAATAAGCGCTATCACCCAATGATCTTGAAAAGACCATCCTGGCTTATTTCTATCCCTTTTCAAAGATTTAAAAGTCAGGGTAAACAGCTGCACAACAAATATTACTGCAATGTGGTATATACAAACATTATTTCATGTCTATTGTATGGAAATGTCGACCTAATTTTAAACATAATCCCACTATAAGCATTATAAAATAAACATTCCAGAGGAAGTCATGGCAAGTCAGCAATCTACTGTGAACAAGCAGACTTTTTACATAACCATATTTGTTGTATTCATTGCCGGCTTCTTGTGCGGTGTCGGCTTTACCGTTTTTAAATCAGACACAACGCCCGGTGCGGTCCCCGGAGGTGTCGCTCAACAGCAAGGTATTTCTGGACAGGAGAGCCAGGCAATCTTAAACCTTGAAGCAGAAGTGACCGCCAATCCCGAGAACTATAACGCCTGGACCCAACTGGGACACCTCTATTTTGACACCGACCAGTACCAAAAAGCGATCGGAGCCTATACAAAATCACTGGAACTTCATTCAGGAGATGCAAATCTCTGGACGGACCTTGGCGTCATGTATCGACGGGCTGGGGACTCAACCAAAGCAATCGAGACATTTGATAAGGCCATAGCGATGAACAATACCCATCAGCCTTCCAGGCTTAACAAGGGAATTGTGCTCTATTATGATTTCGGCAAAGTGGACGAGGCAATCGCCGCATGGGAATCAGTTCTTCAGCTTGATCCCAATTCAACGATGGCAAATGGTACATCTCTTCGAGACTTTATTGACCAGGTCAAAGAAAAACAGAAAACTGACAGCGGAAGCTGATTACTGATGATGACATCAAGGAGATACGAATGAAAATTGAAACACTTGCTCTACATGGCGGTCGAATTACGGATCAAACAACGTTCTCTCATGCTGCCCCGGTTCACAGAACAAGTGCATATATGTTCAGGGATACCGAACATGCTGCAAACCTTTTTGCCCTGAAAGAGCTCGGCAATATCTATACCCGTATTGGCAACCCTACCCAGGATATACTTGAACAGCGTGTTGCCCAGATGGAAGGAGGAGCCGCGGCTCTTGCCCTCGGCTCAGGGACGTCTGCCATTTTTTACACCATGATCAATATATGTGCCCAGGGAGATGAGATCGTTGCTGCCAACAATCTATATGGCGGAACCTACATCCAGTTTGACTCCATTCTTCCGCAACTCGGAATAAAGGTTCATTTTGTTGACCCCACTGATCCGGAGAATTTCAGAAAGGCCATCAACACCAAAACCCGGGCTGTTTTTTGCGAGACGATCGGCAATCCGGCCCTCAACGTTGCTGATCTTGAGGCAATTGCAGACATCGCCCATGATAACAATCTGCCCCTCATTGTCGATTCGACCTTCACTCCACCCTGCATGCTGCGCCCGATTGACCATGGAGCTGACATCGTCATCCATTCATTGACAAAATGGATGGGGGGTCATGGTACCGGTATTGGCGGCATCGTCATCGATGCAGCAAAATTCGACTGGACTGACCCTAAATTTACCCTCTACAATGAACCGGACAGCTCGTATCACGGACTCCGGTATGCCCATGATCTTGGTGATCTAAACCCGGTCGCCTTCATTCTCCGAATGAGACTTGTACCGCTTCGCAATCTCGGCGCCTGCATCTCTCCCGATAACTGCTGGATATTTCTCCAGGGCATAGAGACCCTTACCCTTCGGATGGAGCGTCACTGCGCCAACGCCAGTGAGATTGCAGATTTCCTCAGCAATCATGAACTCGTGGACTGGGTATATTATCCGGGCCTTGCAGGTTCACCGGGAAGCGACCAGGCAGCCAAATACCTGAAAAACGGTTTTGGCGGCATGGTAACATTTGGAATTAAAGGCGGCCTGGCGGCTGGTCAGAAATTCATTGATGGACTGAAGCTTTTGTCACACGTTGCAAATGTCGGTGACGCAAAATCCCTTGCAATTCATCCTGCTTCGACAACCCATTCCCAGCTCTCTCCTGAACAACTCCAGGAGTCAGGTATCCAGGAGTCGATGGTACGACTTTCCATTGGCATTGAACATATTGATGATATCAGAGAGGACATTGACCAGGCGCTCAGGCAAGCTGCCCAGTAAGATTATAAGTTAAAACCATGAACAAGGCCGTTAACCAGATCGGCTCTGCCGGAATAGTGGAAAAACAGTATTTCACCTTTGCGGAGCCACCACATCACCTAATTCTCGAGAACGGGGCCAGGCTTGGCCCCGTTACCACCGCCTATGAGACCTGGGGCAAACTCTCTGAAAATAGAGACAATGCGGTTCTGGTAACCCATGCCTTCTCCGGAGACTCCCATGCAGCCGGCTACTACCCGGATGAATCGTCCGAAGCCAAGCCAGGCTGGTGGGATAGTATGATTGGCCCCGGGAAGGGACTTGACACAGACAAATACTTCATTATCTGTGCAAATATTCTTGGTGGCTGCATGGGTTCCACCGGACCATCCTCGATAAATCCGGCAACAGGTCAGCCATATGGACTGGATTTTCCGATGATGACCATTGGGGACATGATCGAAGTCCAGAAAAAACTACTTGACCACCTGGATATACCATCTCTCCACTCGGTTATCGGTGGGTCAGTCGGCGGCATGCAGGTTCTTGAATGGTGTGTTCGATACCCGGAGATGGTTCGATCTGCAATCCCTATTGCAACCACCATGCGTCACTCGGCACTGGCGATCGCTTTTAATGAAGTAGCCCGTCAGGCAATCATGGCAGACCCACGCTGGATTCGCGGCGATTACTACGGTAAAGAGCCGCCCGATCTGGGGCTTGCAATCGCCCGCATGATCGGGCATGTCACCTATCTTTCAGATGAGGCAATGCGCCGCAAATTTGGCCGGCGACTGCAAAACAAAGACAACTTCTCCTATGGGTTTGATGCGGATTTTCAGGTGGAGAGCTATCTCCACTACCAGGGGTCCAAGTTTGTCAAACGGTTTGATGCCAATTCGCTCCTCTACATAACAAAAGCATCAGACTACTATGACCTTGTTGACCGGGATACCTCATCCTACTCATTGCAGAGTATCGCCGGATCCAAGACGAAGTTCCTGGTCATCAGTTATTCATCAGACTGGCTCTATCCCACCTATCAGGCAAAGGAACTGGTGCAGGCCCTCAAGCGTGCCGGGCAAAACGTCAGTTTCTGTGAGATTGAGGCGGATTGCGGCCATGATGCCTTTCTGCTCCCTGATGAGCGTCTCGGCAAACTCGTTGGAGGATTCCTCGATGGTACCCCTCAATACTGATGACATGCGTTTTGACCTGCGCGTCATCTCATCCCGAATCGAGCCGGACACGCGAGTACTCGATCTCGGCTGCGGGAATGGGGACCTGCTCGCCTGGCTCGAGAAAAACAAACAGGTGTCGGGAACCGGAATAGAGCAGGACAAGGAAAAGGCCGCGCACTGCATCAGCAGAGGGTTAAGCGTTCTCCAGGGGGACATGATAGAGGAGGTCGATGATTATCCGGATAAAAGTTTCGACTACGTCATCCTCAGTCAAACCCTTCAACAGGTGTACGAACCGGCACGACTGCTCTATTCGCTTTCCCGGATCGGCAAGCGTTTTATCGTCAGTTTTCCCAACTTCAGCCATTACAGTATCAGACTGCAGTTACTGCTCAAAGGTGCAGCGCCCAAGAGCGACGAGCTTCCGTACAGCTGGTACGACAGTCCCAATATCAGGGTCATCACCCTCAAAGACTTCAGAAAATTTTCCCATGATGTCGGGTACCAGATTGTCGAAGAAATTGCCATTATCACCGATTACAAGAGTAATGAAGGCAAGATAATACACCGGTTCACCAACTGCCGGGCAACCTATGGAATATTCATCATTGAGAAACAGGATAACACCTGATACCGCCATGGAAAACAAAACCTCCCCCCTGGACAAAGAAGCGCTGGGCCTGGTAGCTGAAGCATGTGATCACCACGAGATCAGCCTGGCCGGCAGGCATCATCTCATTCCCGGTGTAGTAAAAAAACTGATGCAGTCATGGTCAACAAAAGAGTGCTATGAGCATATCAGTCCCTTCGCTATTCCATCTCACAAAGCCATTATCGATATATGCAAACAGGCACGGCGAATTTTATTTCCCGGCTATTTTACCAGCGCCAAACTGCATGCCTCAAACCTCGAGTATTTTATCGGTAAGGAAACGACTGAGCTCTATGATAAACTCACCGAACAGCTGACCATGGCCATTCGCCATGATTGCAGGCGAACCAATCAGCCCTGCACAAATTGCGAAACACGCAGTAGCGAAATGGCATATCGCTTTATCCAAAAACTGCCCCATATCGCCTCCATCCTGGCCCAGGATATCAGGGCAACGCTGGAAGGCGATCCTGCCAGTAAAAGTCCCGATGAGATCATTTTCAGTTATCCGGGACTGCAGGCACTTACTGTCTACCGACTGGCCCACGAGCTCCAGCTCCTTGGTGTTCCAACAATTCCAAGAATCATGACGGAATGGGCCCATGGGGAGACCGGTATTGATATTAACCCAGGGGCAACGATTGGCCCTGGACTGTTTATCGATCATGGCACCGGTGTGGTAATTGGAGAAACAACGGTTATCGGTAAAAATGTGCGGCTCTACCAGGGAGTAACACTCGGTGCACTGAGTTTGCCTCGCGATGCCGGAGAGAAGCTGCGCAACAAGAAACGCCACCCGACCATTGAGGACAATGTAATTATTTACGCAAACACGACCATCCTCGGAGGAGATACCGTTATCGGTGCAAATTCGACCATCGGCGGCAATATCTGGCTTACCGAGAGCATCAGCACCGGAACCAAGGTGCTGCTGAAAAAGCCGGAACTCATCTATCAAAATTCAGATCTGACCTGAGTCAGGAGGCCCCATATGACACTTCAATTAACAGAAACGTACGGTTGCACACCATTGCTCGCCATGCAGCGATTTGGAAAAGAGAGCGGTGCATTGCTCTATGCGAAACAGGAATCGAGAAATCCGGCAGGCAGTGTTAAGTGCCGTATTGCGGTGGCAATGATAGAGGCCGGCCTCAAGGATGGATCGATCAACGAGCAGACTGTTGTCATTGAGCCAACCAGCGGCAACACTGGCATTGGCCTGGCCTTTGTCTGCGCCGCAAAAGGACTGCGACTAATACTGACCATGCCGGAATCCATGAGTCTTGAGCGTAGGATGCTGCTCAGGCACCTCGGTGCCGAGCTCGTTCTCACCCCCGCGGCAGACGGCATAAAAGGTGCCATCGCCAAAGCTGAGGAACTCACTGCCAGCAATCAGAATAGTTTCATGCCTGATCAATTTGCTAACCCGGCAAACCCCGAAGTCCATCGAAAGACCACTGCTGAGGAAATCTGGCATGATACCAAGGGTAATGTTGACTTTCTTATTGCCGGTGTCGGCACAGGAGGGACCTTAACCGGGGTTGCGGAGGTGATAAAAGCCAGAAACAGCAACTTTAAGGTGATCGCCGTCGAACCGGCGGACTCACCCGTCCTCTCCGGAGGACAACCGGGACCTCACAAAATCCAGGGAATCGGCGCAGGTTTTGTGCCAAAGGTGCTCAACACGGAGATGATCGACGAAGTCATTCAGGTAACCAATGACGATGCGATCGAAACGGCCCGGCTGATTGCCAGAAAAGAGGGCATTCTCTGTGGCATATCATCAGGGGCAGCAGCGTGGGCCGCCCTGCAGGTTGCACAAAGAGAGGAGAACAAGGGTAAATCAATCGTCTTTGTACTCCCCGACACGGGTGAACGATATCTGAGCACGGACCTCCTCGAGACTGCTCACAAGGAGTCCTGATCCCAGAACAGTCAGGCAATAATTGACAGGGTTAGCAAGGAGGCAACCGTTGAATAGATAATCGCCATTCCGATTGACTCTGCCCTGATTTTGTACTGCATGGCCAGGACAAACGGCATCGCTCCGCAGGGGCCTGCCGCAACCAGCAGCGCCGGATTACGAAGCAGTGGATCAAACTCGAAAAATCCGGTAAAGAAAAACCAGGCTACCAGGGGATGGATAATAATCTTGAGCCCGGTCACCATCGCAGCCCGATAATCAAGCGATAAAAAACGGGACCTGGCCAGAATAATGCCCAGAGAAAAAAGTGCGGCAGGGGCAGCTGCCGCACCGGCAAAGCTGGTGAAGGTGACAATTCCCTCGTGCAATGTCAGTCCCGATATATTGACCATGAGTCCCAATGCAATTGAGACAAGCACCGGATTTCGAACGAAGGAACGAACAACCCGCCAGATCGATTCTGACCGATGAGAGGCAATTTCCAGCCCCATAATCGTCCCGCCGAAAAGAATAGTTGTATCTATGGCGATAATAGCGGTAATCGATGTTGTCGCCTGTTCACCGTAAAGAATGGTTGCTATCGGCAATACAAAAAAAACATGGTTTACAAAACAGGACGCCATCCCGAGTAACAGAGCCTCTCCCGGACCACAGCTGAACACGATTCGGGCAATCGCTGCTCCTCCTGTGTATAACAGGACTTCAGAGAAAAAGTAGAAACCAAGCAGACGATAGTCCATTGTTCCCAGGTCGGCACCGGAGAGAAGCAGGAAGAGTAAAGCGGGTACCGCTACATAGAAGACAAAACGGTTGATTGCCTGGGCTGCAGCACCATCAAACAATCCTCCCCTTGAAAAAACAATACCAGCCAGCATGATCGCAAAGACAGGGAAGATGGGGTTGAGAAAAGCGCTGATCATAGCTGTCAATTGTTTACGGCTTGCATGTCTTCATTGTGCCGGGTTAACCTCAATCCCCCCAAAAGAAACCAGTTCATCCTTTACCTACGTGTCGTTGAGTTTAACCAGCCGATGATCCGCAACAGAACAAGAATGGTCAGCGCCCCAAAAAAACCAATAAGGCTCATCCTCTTAAATCCCATACTCACCCCTATTCCGCAGAGGCCCAGCATAATACCAAGCAATAGTATGCCAAAAAGAATTGTCGGGATTAACAACCTGCTCTTCACGCAAAACTCCTGTAGATATGGGATAGTATCGTTTCGACAGCTGACCATTGCCACTATACCATGAGTGGTACGCAGATAAATCAATTAATAGTGGGGCAGGATAATCAGGTGCAGGGTAACCGAAGCCATACTCCTCAGCATCCTGTCATCCGCTCATGAGTTGATTGATCATGACACCAGATAATACAGAGCCTCGTGAAAAATTTCGTTTTTTTCCTCTGATTCCTTCCATTCATCTCAAATAACTGCTATTTTTATAAATGATGATCCATAAATGGTTCGAGAAACAGGGCCGCATTTCATAACGTGTGACTAACTTACCGGGAAAGTTGGTGATCGGTATTGTCTTTACCATTTTATTCCCTCACCGTGGAGGACGTTTCATGAAAGTAACAAAGATCGTATTTTCCTGTCTTATTTTATGCAGTCTACTCATTACCCTTTCATCCCAGGCAGAACCGGTAAGATCGCTGTGGAACGGTACTGAGGTTTACCTGGTCAGAAAGGCGGATAATTTTATCATTCTTTATGACAGGTCAGCGTCAATGAAAGATATGTATGGAAACACCAAAATGACCGAACTTGCTGCTGAACGGAAAATATTGATTGATAAGAATGCTACCCTGCCTGATATGAACTGGAAAGCGGGCATCTACTCGTTTACTCCTGGTACCAGCTTTGAAAACCTGACCACCTACTACCCGATGCAGCAATACAACAAAAAGACATTCAGTCGGACAATCGCCAAAATGCCGCGAGAGCCAAAAGGAGCAACGCTGCTGCAGCAGGGTCTATCGGAGTTGGATAAAGTCCTGGCAGAAGTGAGTGGCAGAACTGTTATATTCCTGTTTACTGACGGCCAGTATACCCCTGTCGGATCACTGCCTTCGCCATCGGCCCTGGCAAGGACGCTGGTTTCTAAATACGATGCCTGCTTTGTGGTTATCAATACCGGCGCAGAGAAAAACAATTTAAGGGAGATCACGGCCATATCCTCGGTAAACGAATGTTCTTATATGGTGCCGTTTGAAAAACTGCTGGGCAATCCGGAGTGGATAACCAGTGCGCTCTTCTCTGTGGTCGAGAAAAAACCGGCGATGGGTACAGAGATGGTGGTCGGCTACGAATGGCAGAACATTCTATTTGATTTTGACAAGTTTGATGTCAAAAAGGAATACTTTGACGTTCTTGCCAAAGTCGGTGCCTTTATGAAAGATCACCCAAAGGCACAGATCATACTCGCCGGACATACCGATAACATCGGCACCTGGGATTACAATATCAAACTCTCCCACCGTCGTGCGGCAAGCGTCCGCAGCTACCTTGTTGAAAAACATGGTATAGATGCCAGTCGTATCACCCTGAGCGGATTTGGTTATGAGGATCCTGTTGCTACAAATAAAACAGCACAGGGACGGGCCCTCAACCGCAGGGTCCAGGGTATTATCACCGGTGTTGAGTAAAACCGGTCTGAACGCCTGCCGCTTTCATCGGCGGCAGACGTTACCATCAGGGTGGCCGCTCATGACCACCCGGATCTCTACGCTCTGCCATTATTTACCTGCCAGGTCGGGTATTAAACCGGCAAGAATCTGTCGCTAACCAGAAATCATTGGCCATTTGACGCCCTGCCCCCATCACTGTTTTATCTTTTTGATCTGTTCGTTCTGTGGTAAGGATAGTCTTGTCATCTGAATCACCTTTCGTTCCCATGGGCGAAAACTATAACAACCTCAGGAGCAGCGACTATGGACACGCGACAGTTGAGAATCTTTACTGCAGTATATAAAACCGGAAGTTTCACTAAGGCTGCCGAACAACTGTTTACCAGTCAGCCAACGATCAGTGAGCATATGCGCAACCTCGAGGATCACCTGGGATGTAAACTGTTTGACCGTCTGGGACGATCTATCATGCCGACACCGCAGGCCGAACTGCTATACCCGAAGGCCACCGAGATTCTGAGCGAAATTGACAAGATCAGTAAAACCCTCGCCTCGGTCTCAAATGTGATCTCAGGAGAACTCCATCTCGGCGCCAGTACCATTCCCGGAGCATATATCCTGCCGCAATATGCAGCTGCTTTCAAAAAGCGGTATCCGGGCGCGTCGTTTCAGATAACCATCAATGACTCGGCTGATATAATCAAAAAAATCAGTAATAACCAACTCTATATGGGATTTGTCGGGGCACGCATTCCAGCAACAAAGGTAACGTATACTCCGTTTGGTAAAGATGAACTGGTGCTTGCAGTACATCATACTTCAAAGCTTGCCGATGAAATCGTCCCAGCCGACCTCAAAAAACTAAACTTCCTGCTCAGAGAAAGCGGCTCCGGCACCGGAAAGAACATAGAAATTTTTCTATCACAACATGACATCAGCACGAGTGAGTTGAGGGTGAGCGCAGTCCTCGGTTCAAGCACCGCCATCAAGGAGGCGATAAAGTCCGATCTCGGTGTCTCAATCATATCCCGGCTGGCAATACGCGATGAGCTCAAACATGGGGTATTAAGAGAAATCAGGGTGGAAGGACTTAAGATGGAACGAAGTTTTTATATCGCCACTCCGGTAAAACGTACCATTCCCAATAATTACCAGGCGTTCGTTGATTCCCTTGAGTAAATGGCAGTCCTGACCATCACAATCTACTGCTCATCGGTGGCAGGTTGACAAGTATGCTCCCACCACCGCGCCTATTCCCGCCACAGGAGCCCAAAAAAGCTCAGAACGTATCACCCCTGCGCCACTCGGTACACTTCCGCGATTGTCGTAATCCCGTCAAGTACCTTCTCGGCGCCATCCTGAACAAGTGATTTCATACCCTGTGATCGGACGTAATTTTTGAGTTCACTGGAATCAGACGTCTTCAGTATCATGCTTTTCACTGAATCATCCACCACCAGGAACTCATGAATGCCACATCGTCCCTGATAGCCGGTCTGATGACACTCGTCACATCCCTTTCCTCGAAAAATTTCCCTCTCACCAAGCGCTTCTGGAGTCAATCCGATACGCTCCAGTTCCACGGGATCAGGCATATATGCTTCCTTGCAGGAAGGACAGATTATTCTCACCAGTCGCTGGGCGAGAATTGCTTTTACTGATGAAGCAATGAGAAATGATTCAACACCCATATCCCGCAATCGTGTAATTGTACTCGCCGCATCGTTGGTGTGAACTGTTGAGAAGACAAGATGTCCGGTTAACGCCGATTGTATGGCAATCTCCGCAGTTTCAAAGTCACGGATCTCACCAATCAGGATAACGTCAGGGTCCTGCCGGACAATCGAGCGAAGCCCCGAGGCAAAGGTCAGATCAATTTTGGGGTTAACCTGGACCTGACCGATTCCTGGAATCCTGTATTCAATCGGATCCTCAACAGTAATGATATTGATATCGACGTTGTTGATTGCGGTCAAGGCCGCGTAAAGCGTGGTGGTTTTACCCGAGCCGGTGGGTCCGGTAACAAGGATGATACCATTTGGTGAGGTGATCATCTCTGAAAAAAGACGCAGCCGGTCAGCAGTCATCCCGAGATCGGTCAGGGACATGCGTACAGTTGACTTGTCAAGAAGGCGCATCACCACCCGCTCCCCGAAAGCGGTTGGCAAAGTCGAAACCCTGATATCAATATCTTTATTACCGACCTTGATCTCGATTCGACCATCCTGCGGCAGTCGTTTTTCAGCGATATTCATTTTCGCCATCAGTTTTATTCTTGAAGTGAGCGCCGACTGAACATGTTTTGGAGGTGCAAACATATCGTAGAGGATACCGTCCAGCCGCTGCCTGATCTTCAGCAGGTTCTGGTACGGTTCGATATGAATGTCTGATACGTTATTTCGTACCGCCTGTGACAGCATCAGGTTGACCAGCCGGATGACCGGAGAGTGACTGGTATCATCAAGGAGATCACCCACCTCTTCTATCTTTGAGAAAAGTACATCAGGGTCGTCTTCGTCAATATCCTGCATGACATCTTCAGCACTGTCCTGGGACATGTCGTAGGCAGCATTAATGGTGCGGATAATCTCACCATGCGAACACAAACGGGCAGGGCATCCGGGCACCTCGAGCAGCTGGCAGATATCATCATAGGCCTGAAAAAGACATGGGTCAGACATCGCAATGTACTGTTCTTCGCCGGTGATTATTGGAACAATCACATTTCTCTTCAGAAATGCTATCGGAATGATTTTGGTAAAATCCGTGGCGATCTCAAGAGGAAGGGCAGGGACGACATCCATCCTGAACTGGTCAGAAAACGCCTGCAAGAGATCCAGCTCTTTAATTTTCTTCTGCTTAATAAGAATTTCTCCAACCCGCTCACCGCTCTTTTCCTGTAAACCCAGAGCAGCCTGCAAATCATCCTCAGAGATATTCGTTTTTCGCAGTAATATCGAGCCTATCTGTTCAATCACTCCTGATGACCTCCTATCCGGGACCTGGCTGTTATGCGCACCATGTCCACTGTGCTAACGACTGCCAAAAACAAAAACCGGATCTTCCAGGGTGCCAGTCAAGTTAAAGGGAATCGTTGAACTCTTGTATTTTCTATAGAGCAATGCTACCGCCCTGGCCACCTGCCGGTTTTTTTCAATATATTCCTGTTTTGGACTGAGTGTGCCGTTAACTGCCAAAACGCTCGCCCGCCACAATTCTATGAGCCTGACGGAGCCGGCAAAACTTCCATCATAAAATGGACCCATAGCCGTTCCATCAATCACTTCGACCAGACCATCTCTCAAGCGGGCAAAGGTGGAGAGCTCTGCAAAGGCGACCTGTTTACTCTGGAGAATCGGCCGTTTCAACTCCATCTGAAAATCTTTGACCTTGATAGTTCCTGAAAACTCCCAACTGGATATATCATTACTGTTGCCCAAATAGCGACCCGAAAGCTCTACGACCCCCTCAAGCCCCCGACTCAGATCCTGCTCTATAAAACTGACATCTTTGAGATTAATCCCGGAAATTGCAAGGCCTGGCAACTCAACCCGGTTGCTCTCCGGGTGTAAAACGACACCTGTATTCATTGTGCCGCCAAGGAGTTCAAGGCTCATTTCAAACCGGGTCATTACATTTTTAAGATCAGGGGTAATCAGCACATTGGTGAACGGCAGTTGAGATTGGTTACCGATGTGAACAAGTTCAATCCCCTCGATCAAAACACTGAACGGATAGATATACCTGATAGTGCTGATTTCACATGAGTAACCGGGAAGTTTACCTTCAACCCTGCGCTCAATCTGGGTCAATAATGTTTCTTTTGGGAACCGTACAGCCAGAAGTACTGCTATCAACACAACAGCATAAAAAAGATAGAGGAGGGTCAGTGATAATTTTCTCAGCATCGTTGCTACTCAAATTCTAAGTCAAACCGCACCATATAATGCAATATCAAATCTGACAGCAGGAAAAAACATCATAAAATAAGATGTTATGCTACGCGTTAATTGCAATAATTACAACTGAAAACAAAGAGAAATAGCATTGGCTGCTAATTTGTCCTATAATAATTGCCGTGCTTTGTTAACAGACTGACAACCAGCAGATACTCCGTTCAATATCAGCCAGTTAAGACCTTTTTTATGTATAACGATTATTTCGGGTTCAATGAAAATCCTTTTTCAATTGCCCCCAATCCGCGCTATCTCTACATGAGCACGATGCACCAGGAGGCGCTGGCACATCTGGTCTATGGTACAACATCCAAGGGTTGTATTGTCCTGCTGACCGGAGAGGTAGGAACAGGGAAAACGACCATCTCGCGCTACTTTCTTGAGAAACTGCCCCGGACCACAGATATCGCTGTCATTACCAACCCGAAACTTACCGGAGATGAATTACTCGCTTCAGTGTGTGATGAGTTTCAGATCAAGGTTGCGACGCCTGAACCATCCACAAAAAATTATATCGACAGCCTTAATGATTTTCTTCTGAAATCATATTCGGCCAACCGCCAGACAGTACTCGTTATTGATGAAGCCCAGAACCTTGACCTTGATGTTCTTGAACTGTTACGACTTTTAACCAACCTGGAGACAGATCAACAAAAGTTGCTGAAGATTGTCCTTCTCGGCCAATCAGAGCTTGGATCAATCCTGGAACAACCGGAACAGGAGCAGATTAACCAGCGTATCACCAGCAGGTATCACCTCAAAGGCTTGAAACGAGCCGACGTTGAGGCCTATATGTCCCACCGGATTATGGTTGCCGGCGGCGGGCGCAGCACGTTTTTCACTCGCAGTGCGGTCAATGAGATATATAATGCAAGCCGAGGTATTCCCCGACTGATAAACAGCCTTTGCGATCATGCGCTTCTCGGCGCATATACCGAGAGCAAAGAACAGGTTGATAAAAAAATTGTCCAGAAAGCAGCCACAGAATTATTCGGCAAAAATGTACTGAGTCGTACAGGAAATCCCCGCTTTCGGTTGATCCTGGCAGCCGGCGTCATTTTGATGGTGGCGATTTTGGGTCTCTGGCTTGGCGCAACATTCCTGCTGAATTCCTCCCAGGAGTTTGATAAACGCTCGCTGGTGGAAAGATTATCAGAGCTCGGGAAACCGCCTGAACCAGAGCAGCCACCGACCCTGGATGAACCGGAAGACCAACCACAGCTCAGCATGGACCAACCCACCAGCGCTGGTCCGGCTCTTTCAAGTGATGCAGATGTTGCAACAGAGAGTGAGAGCCCGGGTGAAAAGACAAAAATCACCATCAGCCCGATAGAGATAAATGAGTAGTAATTTTGTACGCATTTAGTCAGAATCTGCCATGTCTTATATTCTTGATGCATTAAAAAAATCTTCGGAGGAGCGGCGAAAACTGCAGGAGGAAGAGCAGCAAAGTCCCCTGCCTCTCAACCCTCCGGTCAAACGGCAGACTCATCGACAGTACCGCCTGCTCAAGGTGTTGCTGCCGGTTACGATTTTTGTGTTTTCTGTTGCCTTCTGGTGGTTTTCCTCACATCCTGTGATCAGTGACAAAGACGCGTCCCTCCAGGAGTCAGCGCTCCCGACTGAGATGAAACAGGGACAAGAACTTACAACAACGGAGCTCACCGAGCCTGCAGCCACGGGGAGCAAAGAGCAGGGTACCAATAAGCAACCCGTTGCCGGGCAAGAAAAAGGTTTGAAAGATCAAAATATTTCAGACAAACCACTCTCACCGGTCGCTGGGACGAATCCCCCACTTCTGGAAGAACTGCCCCTGTCATTCCAGGCCCTGATCCCGGAGATGAAATACAGCGGTCATGTCTTCTCACCCAACCCCGAATTGAGAATGATCATGATCAATACGACCGTTGTCCGCGAGGGTGATTTAATTAGTCCTGAGCTCAGACTCAAAGAAATCACCAGCGACGGCCTTACCATGAGCCACAAGGGAACCGATTTCAGGGTGGAGTTGTTTTAAGCACAAAACATGAGCAGGTCCTGTGGCCGGCTACCGCTGATACACTCAGTATCAACCCTGCAAACAGTAAACCGATAACGGCTTGTGATTCTCTTTTTTTTATGTAATATTCCTTTGGCTACAAAACATGCCCGGTGAGAAGATTCATAACAAAAACAAGATCAAATTTTACCCGCCAGGAATCGAAAATGAAAGCAACCAACCTATTTTCTGCTGTTCTGTTATCCTTTATTTCCCTTGGAACGATCTCAACCACCCAGGCACAAGAGGGGCTGGGGCTGGACATAAAAGCAGGTACGCTTGGAGGTGGGGTTGAGCTGAGCGTTTCCGTGCTGGATAACACAAGACTCAGAGGTGGATACAACTATTTCACCTACTCTTTTGACTCTACTGTTTCAAATGTTGACTATGATTTTGAAACCGATTTCAATTCGTTGTCACTGGTTTTTGACTGGCACCCATTCGGCAACAGTTTTTATCTTAGTGGCGGTGCCTATTTCAACAATAACAGTGTTGATGCCGAAGCAAATTTCAATGAAAGATCGATTCCATTACCGATTGCTTCACTTGTCGGTTTCACTGATCAGATTTCAATCACTGGCGAGATCGAGTTTCAGCCTGTCGCTCCCTACGCCGGACTTGGCTGGCGGAGCAACAATGGAGAGCCGGGGTGGGGCTTCGGACTTGATCTTGGAGTACTCTTCCAGGGGGCTCCTGATGTCACCAACCTCCGGGTCAATGCTCCGGTCAATGTGAACAACGACCCAAGAGTTATAGCTTATCTTGCTAATCAGGAAGAAGAAATTGAAGATGAGCTCAGTTGGTTTCAATACTACCCTGTTGCATCGCTGATGCTGATCTATAATTTCTGATACTGACACTCACCAGGATATTTTCTCATGCGAAAAAACATCCTGGTGATTTCCTCTGCCTTGGGCAGGTCAGCTCAATTGATTCTTTTTCGTCCTTTCCACTCCTTGTCCCTGAGTTTGAATTTCTGAATCTTTCCTGTTGCTGTTTTAGGTAATTCCCCAAACTCCACATATTTGGGGGCCTTGAAGCGGGCCAGATGTTCTTTGGTGAAGGAGATGATATCATCTCCAGAGGGAGCCGTACCAGGCTTTGGAATAATAAAAGCCTTCGGTACTTCACCCCATTTTTCATCCGGCACCGGAATGACGGCAACCTCCTGGACATCCGGATGACGGTAGATAACCATCTCAACTTCCACCGTTGAGATATTCTCCCCCCCGCTGATGATTATATCCTTTTTGCGGTCCATGATCTGGATGTAACTGTCAGGGTGGATGACTGCCAGGTCGCCGCTGTGAAACCAGCCTCCCTCAAAAGCAGTATCTGTCGCCTGCTGGTCCTTGTAATAGCCAGTCATAACGTTGTTACCGCGCATCACAACCTCACCCATGGTTTGCCCATCCCTGGGAACAGGTTTCATGGAAATCGGGTCGACGACATCCATAAAATGAGTGACAATAAACGGAACCCCCTGTCGAGATTTTATGGTCGCCCGCGCCTCCGGGTCCATCTGCTCCCAGACAGGTTGCCAGGCACAGACACTGTGGGGACCATAGACCTCGGTCAGGCCGTAGGTATGTGTGATATCAGCCCCAATATTTTCCATGTTGCTGATAATGGTCGGCGCAGGTGGAGCTCCTGCCGTCATGATCTTCAGGGTACGCTTCATTTTCACCTCTGTAGCACCCGGCCAGTTACTCATCATGATCAGGACGGTCGGCGCAGCGCAGAGATGAGAGACATTTTCGCTCTCAATCAGCCGGTAAATTTCGTCCGCCGCAACAACTCTCAAACAGAGATGAGTGGCCCCAACCGCTGTCACACCCCAGGTAAAGCACCAACCGTTACAATGAAACATTGGCAGAGTCCAGAGATAGACAGAGGATGCGTCCAATCCAGATTCGAGCACCTCGCCAATGGCATTGAGATAAGCCCCGCGATGGTGATACATGACACCTTTCGGTCTGCCTGTCGTACCGCTTGTATAGTTAATCGATAACAGCTGATCCTCTGAATCTATAGCAAACGGGAACGGCTCAGGCTGACCAGTTTCCAGGAATGCCTCATATTCCATGCCGTCAAGTACCATTTCATCACTGACATCGCAAACCGTTACGAACGTCTCAACCTTCGGTAACGCTTCCGGCTGGATCAAAGAAGCGAACTCACTGTCAACAACCACGAATCGAGCGTCCGAGTGATCGATAATATAAGACACTTCCCCGGCAGAAAGACGGATATTGATGCTCACCAGTGCCGCACCGATAAGCGGAACCGCGTAATGCGCTTCCAGCATGGGTGGAATATTCGGGCAAAGAAATGCGACCTTGTCCCCTTTGGAGACACCCTTTTGGCGCAACGCACTGGCCAGCCTGAATATCCGGTCGGAAAACTGTTGGTAGCTGTACCGCTTATCACCGTAGATAACCGCTGTTTTCTGCGGATAGACGAGTGTACTGCGGGTCAGAAATTCAATCGGGGTCAACACACTTCGATTCACATTGGACATTTGCATCATCACTCTCCTTTCTGGCGAATGTTTGTGAGGTTCAGTCACGGACAGACCATTGCAACTGAGCGCTCGATCGTCAAAAACACAAAATGTTCGGAACAATAATATCTGTACAACTATCTATATTCACAAAGAATAGTAGTTCAGAAGGGATAAACGGCAAACAGTAAAATAACCGTTTCTCTGTATCATTTCAATCACATTCAACCATATCCGTCCACTACTCCGGATAACATAACCTTACCACCTGCTGTACCTCGGAGGTATTCTAAGCGGAAATACAGAGCGGATCAGGCAAATGGCCAGACCAGCGGAATCAACACCATACCGGCGAGAACCACGAAGACATTCAAGGGGATGCCGAGACGGAGATAATCCCTGAAACTATAGCCGCCGGGGCCATACACCATCAGGTTCGTCTGGTAGCCAACCGGTGTGGCAAAACAGGCACTGGCACCAAAACAGACCCCGATAATAAAAGGTTTTGGATCAACCCCGATACCGATCGCCGTTGAAATCGCTATCGGCAGCAATAAAACCGCTGTCGCGTTGTTGCTCAGTATCTGGGTGCTGATGCTGGTGAGAACAATAATGCCTCCCAGCACGATTACTGGAGATGAACCTGAAAAGAGACTTAAAAACGCTTCTGCATACAACTGGCTTGCCCCGCTCTTCTGCATGGCCAGCCCGAGGGCGATGGTCCCTGCTATCAGAAGCAGCACGTCCCCCTGCAGCGCCTTGTAGGCATCCCTCATCTGCAGACAGCCGGTAATAATCATCAGAAATGCCGCTATCAGCGCACACGTCATGATGTCAGCCAGGCCGAGCGCAGCGGTGCCGATCATGCAGACAAAATTCACAACAGACCAGAGGGCTTTTCGTTTGTGCACAATCTCCTCGTACACATCCTCAATAATCAGATAGTCCTTTTCAGAGCGCAGCGAAGCAAGTTTTGAGTCAGAACACCAGATAAGCAGAATATCTCCGGTTTTCAGGCGTACGTTCTGGATCTGTCGCTCCGAGAGGTGCATTTCCTGGCGTTTAACGGCTATGATATTGATTTCAGAATCTTTTGCCAGCTCAGTCTGGTAGAGCCGCCTTCCCCGCAGAGTCGAACCTGGAGCGATAAGAAGCTCAACAACGATTGGCGCATCTTTCTGGGCACCAAGTGCCAGCCCATTCTCTGAAGACGGTAGCTCAATTCCATCTTCGTGCAGTATTTCCACAAGATCATTAAGAGAGCCTTTGACCAGGAGGATATCGTTATGACTGATATGTTTACGATCTCGCCTCGGATGGTAAATCCGGTCATTACTGACAAGTTCTATCACCTCAAGATCGGGAAATCTGTTCAAGAAGACCTCCCCGGGGTGTCTGCCGACATGTTTGCTCGAGTCAAGAACTCTCAACTCGGCCAGGTACTTGCGATGTTCTCCGTCACGGAGCTGACACGTCGGGTTGGCGAGTCCCGGCAATATCCTTGGCGCTGCAAACAGCAGGAAAAGGATACCAAGAACCGCAATTGGAACACCAATGATAGAGAGCTCGAACATGGACAGTGTCCCGTACCCATACTGACCACTGAGATCACTGATGATGATATTGGTTGATGTACCAATCAGTGTACATGTACCTGCCAGAATTGAAGCATATGATATCGGAATCAAAAATTTGGACGGGCTCAGTCCCAGATCACAGCACATGGCCATAACCACTGGGATAAAGAGAATGACAACAGGGGTATTATTGATGAAGGCAGAGGCCAGAGCGACGGAAAGAAGGATCAGCGATAGTGCAGCCGTAAGATTTTTTCTTGCAACTTTTATGACCTGCCGTCCCAGGAATTCGATACCTCCTGTTCTCATCATTCCCTTACTGACGACAAACATTGCAGCAACGGTAATCACCGCCGGATTGGCAAAACCAGACACCGCCTCTTTTGGTGTCAGGAATTTAAAAAGAACAAGCACCACCATGATGCCGATGGCAGTCAGGTCAATCGAGATCTTTTCGGTAATCAGCAGGAACAGGGTTACCAGGAGAATAAATGAAATAAGCCAGATTTCCATAATCTATCTAGTACATTGCAATAGTTAGCAGTTGCGGTAGTTACAGATTAAACAGTTCAACTGTTTTTCCTGTAAGATACTCTGCGATCGGCAAAGCCGATGTGGCAGCAGGCGAGGGTGCATTGCAGACATGGAGAGAGCGCGGTGAATGAGCAAAGAGGAAATCATGGACCAGGGAACCGTCTCTTAAAACTGCCTGTGCCCTGATACCTGCCGGGTACGGCTCCAAATCAGACAATAGTAATTCAGGACAATACTTTTTAACACGTTCGAGATAGCCTGGCTTGTAGAGTGAATCTTTCATCTCATAAAATCCTGATGACAGATGTTCTTTCAACAGCCGCCAGAACCCTGGAAAACGGATCATTTCAATACTATCAGCCATATCCAGGTTTATCCGCCCATATCCTTCGCGTTTCAAGCCGAGTACTGCATTGGGTCCTACGGTAACGGACCCATCAATCATCCGGGTGAGGTGAACACCGAGAAAAGGTAACTCCGGATCGGGTATCGGGTAGATCAGGTGAGAGACAATACGATTATGTTTTTCTGCCAGTTTGTAATACTCACCTCGAAAGGGAATGATCGAAAAATCAATATCGATGTCCATCATCCTGGCCAGCCGATCTGCCATCAGACCACCACAGACGACAAGATACTCTGCTTCAAAGGTGTTATTGCCTGTCTGTATGGTAACGAGATTACCTGATTCCCTCAGGGAAGAAACCCGCGTTTGCAGTCGAACCTCACCACCAATATCCTCAAACTGTTCCGCCATTTTAGCAGCGATACGTCGATAATCTGTAATGCCGGTCGCTGGGACAAAAAGCGCTCCACTCCCGGCTATATTGGGTTCGAGCTGCCTGAGTTTGTCTGGACTGATTCGAACGGTTTCAATGTTATTCTGGTGGCAGCGCTTTTCAAGATCGACCATTCGTTCATATTCGTGCTCATCTGTTGCAACCAGCATCTTTCCGCACTGCTCAAACGGCAGGGAAAACTCACGGCAGAATGCAATTGTTGCCGCAGCGCCACGTTTACAAAAATCAGCCTTCAGACTTCCTGGCTGATAATAAACACCAGCGTGAATGACTCCTGAATTGTGACCGGTCTGATGACGTGCATACTGATCCTCCTTCTCCACCAGCAGAATGGAAGCGTCTGGCATACGCTGTTTTAAGCGCCATGCAGTGGCAACGCCAATGATACCACCACCGATAACAACAAGATTGTATCGCTTGCTCATCTGAACCTTCAAAAAATATTTCGTTACATACTAAACATCCTACTCTCGGTGTGCTCAATTTTATGTCGGAACAGATTATAAAACCTGAAGAGATGGGTTAAGCATATGGAAAAGAGGATGAACCAAGTGTGAGCCTGGATAGTAGGAAAACTGCTTGTTGAGTACAAGGGAGGATGAGTGTCCCTATCCCCGCTCATCAGTCAATATTCAACTCCAGTAACGAGCAGAGTAATCCATAGGTGAATCCCCAGAGATAATAGTCTTCAAGCGGATAAGCCGGAGAATAACGTGATGGCAGCACTTCCTGGACAACATGACGATTTTTATCAACAAATTTTTCCACTTCAAGCCACAGATAGTTTTCGATTTCTGAGGTTTCAACAACAACCCGGGGTCGTTGATCCAATGAGAAGAGGTATGGCTGAACATGGATAGGTGCCTTGACATTTCTGCCGGCAAAGGCTGACGGCAACCGACGGCTCAGAAGCCTCTCGTCAAGAAAGATTCCGGTTTCTTCACGGGTTTCTCTCAGACAGGTGTGAAAGATCGAGTCATCGTCGGGGTCCCGTCTGCCACCGGGAAAAGCAAAGTGACCCGACCAGGGATCGCTGATTGCTTTCCGCCTTCTCAGCAATAAAATTGAGTCCAGCGGAGCTGAACACCTGATGATTGAAACCGCAGCCTTCGGTTGATGAGCCTCAGCAATATCAGTAAGCTCTGTCGGGATCGCTCTCATGTCCTGTTTTTCAGACTCATTGCATACAATCGTTATAAAATCATTCTATTCAACATCGATCAAGGTCCGTTTACTATAAATACTTTTGCAACGCAACACAACGTAAACGCTCTTCTTCTCAACCCTTACGCCATATTGTGCCATTTCGGCAAGGCAAATGGACTCTTGTGATCGGCTATTGCATGGTATATATTTGCCGTTCTGAAATTAATTATCACTACTACCTTGGAGATTTCATGCTGCCACACGAATATTCAGAATTCCATAAGGCCATCAAACGTAAGATTCCTCTGAAAAGAATCATTACAGATCCGCTTAAAAAAGTTGCGATCGGTTCAGATGCCAGTTTTTACCGGCTGGTTCCGCAAGTGATTGTGGATGTGGAAAATGAAAAAGAGGTTCGAATCGTCTTGCAGGAAGCACGAAAGCGCAACCTTCCAGTCACCTTCCGAGCTGCCGGGACAAGTCTTTCCGGCCAATCGATCACCGACAGTATCCTAATGCGTATGGGCAGAGGCTGGGACAACTGGCGGGTCTACAACGATGCCCAACTTATCCAGGTTCAACCGGGTCTCATCGGTGGTAATGTCAATAAACAGCTCGCGGTTTTTGACCGGAAGATCGGCCCAGACCCTGCGTCAATAGACAGTGCCAAGATCGGTGGCATCCTGGCAAACAATGCCAGTGGCATGTGTTGTGGTGTGGAAGAGAACAGCTACCAGACCCTTGACTCCATTCGGCTGATTCTCGTCGATGGTACTGTGGTTGACACCGGAGACAGCAAAAGCATTGAAAATTTCAAGAAAACCCATGCAGGTTTGCTTGACCGGATATCAGAGCTGCGCAACCGAATCCTTGCCGATGAGCAACTCACCGAGCGGATAAAATATAAATTTAAAATCAAGAACACCACCGGTTACAGTCTTAACGCCCTCCTTGATTATGATGATCCGGTCGATATCATGGCCCACCTGATGGTCGGCTCCGAAGGAACGCTTGCTTTTATTGCCGATGCTGTTTTTCGCACCGTTATTGAACACCCGTACAAGGCGAGCGCTCTCATTTTGTTCAAGAATATGGAAGACGCCTGTCGAGCAATTCCGATCCTCCGCAAACAGCCGGTGGCAGCAGCTGAATTGATGGATCGAGCCAGCCTCGCATCGGTTGAAGACGAACCGGGTATGCCGGATTTTCTCAAAACGCTGGACAAAACCGTCACCGCTCTGCTCGTTGAGACTAGGTCAGAAGATGCTGCCTTACTTCCCGGCCAGGTGGAGCAGATTACCAGAAGCCTCTCCGAATTCGATACGGTCATGGATATCGGTTTTACCGATGTGGTTGAGGAGTATCAGGCCCTCTGGAAAATCAGAAAAGGCTTGTTTCCTGCGGTTGGTGCAGTCAGGGAAATAGGGACCACCGTTATCATCGAAGATGTGGCCTTCCCGACTGAGCACCTTGCCAGCGCTGCTCTTGAACTCCAGGCACTGTTTATAAAATACCGCTACCATGAAGCCATCATTTTTGGACATGCATTTGAAGGAAACCTGCATTTTGTCTTTACCCAGGACTTTTCAATCCAGTCTGAAGTGACCCGCTACCGCGATTTCATGGATGATGTTGTGGAGATGGTGGTCACGACCTATGATGGTTCATTAAAGGCGGAACACGGGACCGGCAGGAACATGGCCCCCTTTGTTGAAAAGGAATGGGGAACCGCTGCCTTTGATCTGATGAAGGATATCAAGGAGATCTTTGATCCCAACTATCTGCTCAACCCCGGTGTTATCATCAACGACGATGCCGAAGCCCACGTGAAAAATCTCAAACCCCTGCCTGCAACCCACGAAATAGCTGACAAATGTATAGAATGCGGTTTCTGTGAACCGGTATGCCCCTCGAGGGATCTGAGTTTTACACCCCGTCAGCGTATTGCCGGCCGGAGGGAGATCAGCCGCCGACTGGCAGACGAAGGAGACAGCAGGTCGTTAAAAAGTTTTGCCAAACGATACCAATACCCCGGTGTAGACACGTGCGCAGCCGACAGTTTATGTGCAACCCGCTGTCCGGTCGGAATCGATACCGGGAAAATGGTCAAAGCATTGCGGGAAGAAGCACATGGTCCACTGGCTGAAAAAGTCGCCACGGCCGTCGGTAAAAATTTCAAGCCGGTTGCCAAAACAATCGGTTTTACGCTGAACAGTGTTGATGTCGTCCACAAATACAGTGGCACACAATTTATGGAGCAGGCCTCAGCACTGGCACGGAAAATATCTTTTAACTCGCTTCCCCTGTGGAACCGCGAGATGCCATCGGGAGGTAAGAAGATTGAACCCAAACCAATTGATCTTGCCAACCCCCTGAAAGTCATCTATTTCCCGAGCTGCGCCAGTCGCTGTATGAGCGGTCCAGCCCGGGAGGACACGGAACAGGACGATCTGCCAACCAAAACAGCTTCCCTGTTGAAAAAAGCTGGATACGAGATTATTTACCCGGAGAATCTTGACGGACTCTGCTGCGGCCAGGCTTTTGAAAGTAAGGGGTTCATGGCAGAAGCTGACAGAAAATCCGAGGAACTCTCCGATATGTTACTGAAGGTCTCAGATAATGGTTCTATTCCTGTACTCTGCGACACGAGTCCCTGCCTCCAGCGCATGAAATCGACGGTGGATGAAAAACTAGAACTCTATGAACCGATCGAATTTGTGCTGCTCTTTTTAATGGACAAACTCTCCTTCACTAAAAAGGATGTGAAAATTGCCGTCCACCCAACCTGCAGCACCAGGAAAATGGGGCTTGAGACAAAACTTCTGGAACTGGCCAGGGAATGTGCAACAGAAGTAGTCTGGCCTGAAGAAATATACTGCTGTGGATTTGCCGGAGATCGCGGCTTTAATGTTCCTGAGCTCAATGAGTCTGCACTGGATAAGCTGGATGAGCATGTCTGTGACTGTGACGCCGGGTACTCAACCAGCAAAACCTGTGAAGTGGGTCTTTCCCTGCATGGAGGAATTCCGTATCGTTCTATCCTCTATCTTGTGGATGAAGTGGCGACAGCCAGATAACAGTCTTACTCTCCCCTGCCGGAGCTTACGGCAGGGGAGACGACGCTAGACGATTACACAACAGTTCCGGCCGTTCTTTTTGGCCTGGTACAGTGCCTGATCAGCACGCTGTATGAAGGTGCTGGTCTCCTCACTGGTCTGGTAGCAGCTCACCCCGAAACTGCAGGTTATCTGCTGTTCTATCGAGAAGTCATTGTTTTCAATCAAGTACCGGAGCTTCTCGGCAAATTTTCCAGCATTTTTCAAACCGACACCTGGTGTCAGAAGGGCAAACTCCTCACCACCCCATCGGGCCAGAAAGTCACTCTGCCTGATATTATCCTGAATGAGTACTGAAATCTCCTGCAGGATCTTATCTCCGGCCAGATGGCCATGCTTATCGTTGATCGCCTTGAAATGGTCGATATCAAACATCAAAACAGATAGCGGTGTCCGGTGACGAGTTGAACGTGCCGCCTCTTTGGCGAGCTGCATGTTGAAGAAGCGCCGGTTGAAAATCTGGGTTAGAACATCTGTCTGACTCTGTTTTTCAAGAGCTCGATTGAGCTCCTCGAGTTTGTCGAGATGCTCCTGCTGGGTATTTCTGTAGCGGTCAAATATCTGCTGCAACCCTCTTGAAAAATAGTAGGCCACAATCAACGCGATGGTTACAGCAGCAATAAAGAGAATACAGAGGATGATTATATCATGTCTGACTTTTTCGCTCAGCTCCGCTTTCTTAGCAGCAATGGTTTCATCGAGACGATCGAGGTAAATACCTCGAGCCAGCACCCAGTTCCAGACAGGGTAATGTTTGAAATAGGATAGTTTTCGCCCCTCCTCGGAGTCATTTGGCTTTTTATACCAGTAAACCACATGGGCCTCTCCTGTTTCGCGCACCCCCTTGAGGAATTCTTTTCGAAATTCCTTTCCCTTGGCATCCTGATAGTCATCAGACAATCGTTTCCCAACCAGGTCCGGGCGATTACTGTTGACCAGCATGGTGGCAAAATCTTTTCCACCATTGATATTGTGGAGTTCATAGATGAAATAATAGTCGACCAGATCTTTCTTTAGACTCGCTGTTAAATCTCTGGTAATAGCTGTCCGGGCCAGGTTGTCCAGGTTATCCAGATATTCACCCGTGCCGATAACCCAGCCCAGTGGCTCAAAAAAACCCACATAAGAAAGTTTCTCGTACAGTTCTCCCGAATCATCCCCCGGTTTAGTCCAGCTGTATCGATGAAAGCCACCGCCCTCTTCCTGACCGACCCTGATGATATCCTTGACGGCCTCGGGTCCACTGCCAGCACCATTGGTCAGAAAATTTGTTCCCTCGATCTGGGGATCAGATGGATAAAGTACTGCCTCGCCTTCCAGGGTCAGAATAAAAAAGTACCCCTGCTGCTCATTGAAGCGTATCGGCCGAATAGCCTCTCGTATTATGCGTTCAACATTCTCTGATGACACCCCATCATGCATGGAAGCATAAATATTTTCTGCAATGACCAGCGCCTCTTCAACTCTCTGCTTCAAGCGCTCCTGCAATATCGCTTCCATATCAAGTCGGCGGTGATCTATCCGCCCGATGAGATCTGCAATATCTTTTCGCAGTTCCTCTTCCTGCTGGATAATAAATTCCTGCTCAATCTTGACCAGATCTTTTTTGAGTGTATTGATTTTTTTGGCGATGAAAAGCGCTCCCGTCGAAAACGTCATCAACCCGACAATGATGATTGCATAGAGGAAGCTGGTCTTGGCTATATTTTTTTCGCTGACAATACGCATATCCCCCGTGAAGCCCCTTAAATGATTTGTACGCCGTTATTGTAAGATTAACAGATAGGAGCGAAAAGTAAAAGAAAATCAACCAGATCAACAGTTAACCTTGACCCTTTGGCAAATTGGTGATGGCTCATTGAGCGCCTGAACCCTCTTCTGAAAACATCCTGACCAACTCCAGATATATTCTCACCATACTTTTCACATTTTTTTCTTCCCGACACCATGAATCTCAAGCAGCGTATCCAGTGACTCCGGCCGGTGTGCTGCAATCTCCACAAGCGTCCGGTCATGGAAGATCACAAATGGCGGGATACCTGCCCGGTCAGCAATATCCTTCCTCATCGTCTTGAGTCGCTCAAACAGCTCTTGATCATAGTCCAGTTCACCAATCCCTGCGGCTTTCCGTTTTGTTTCAGGTGCCTTCCTGACTCTCGGCCGTGCCATCAGACATTGTTTTTCCCCTCTCAGCAGCGGCAGAGCCGCATCTGTGAGCTTTAACACCGAATAATTCCCAACATCTTGACTCAAACAACCATTATGCACCAGGTGCCTGAGGATACCACCCCAATACTCCTGGCTTTCAGATTCACCAATCCCGTAGGTGGAGAGTTTGTCATGTCTCAAACTGAGAAGCCGCTCTTTTCGTGATCCCCGCAATACATCAATAACATGGCCAGCGCCAAAGCGCTGGCCGACACGATAGACACAGGAAAGTGCCTTGCGGCTGTCCTCGGTAACATCAATCATCTCAGGCGGATTCAGACAGATGTCACAATTACCGCAATCTTCATCCAGCGTCTCGCCGAAATAACCGAGCAGCACCCGGCGTCGACAGCCAAGTGATTCGGCAAAGCCAACCATGGTATTGAGCTTGTGAAGCTCTATGCGTTTGTGCTCTGGATTCCAGGTTTTTTCAATAAGTCCACGGGCAACCTGAATATCGCCATAGCCAAAGAGCAGAAGAGCCTCTGAAGGCAACCCGTCCCTGCCTGCACGACCGGTTTCCTGATAATAACTCTCGATATTCTTGGGGATGTCATAATGGACGACAAATCGTATATTGGATTTATCAATTCCCATCCCGAAAGCCACCGTGGCAACAATAATCTGCACGTCATCGCGAAGAAAATCATCCTGCACCTTTTTGCGAACCCCGGCGGATAATCCAGCATGATAAGCAGCTGCCGGTATTCCCGCTTCGACAAGCTGCTCAGCTACCTTCTCCACCCGTTTACGGCTCAGGCAGTAGACAATTCCCGCCTCACTGCCTTTCTCAGACAGGAAACGTCTGAGCTGCTTCATTGGCTTCTGCTTATCCAGGACGGTGTATCGTATATTGGGGCGATCGAATCCGGTAACAAAGTGTTTTGCCTTATTCAGATTGAGCCGATCGATGATATCTCTGCGGGTATGCGGTTCAGCTGTCGCGGTAAGGGCAATAAGCGGAATATTCTTAAAATATCGGCGTAACTCCCCAAGTTTACGGTATTCAGGCCGGAAATCATGTCCCCATTGTGATATACAGTGGGCCTCATCGATTGCAAAAAGGGCAATTGGGATGTCTTCCAGCCGGGCCAGGAACTCATCACTCATGAGTCTCTCTGGGGCGATGTAGAGCAGGTCCAGCTCACCATCGTGGAGCATGGCCAGCACACGCCTTGCTTCTGTCCCTTTCAGGGAAGAATTGTAGAAGGCTGCACGAACACCACAGGCGACAAGCGCATCAACCTGATCTTTCATCAATGAGATCAGCGGTGAAACGACAACTGCCACCCCGGGGCGGTGCAGGGCGGGAACCTGATAACAGAGGGATTTTCCGCCGCCAGTTGGCATCAGGACAAATAAATCATTGCCGTCAATCAGGTTTTCGATTATCTGCTGCTGGTACTCCCTGAATGTTTCATAGCCGAATACCTGTTTCAGGGTTTCAAAAAGGTTATTTGTCACGTCTTTATCTCACCACTGAAAAAAAACTGTTTTAAAAACTGCTGTCAAAGAAACAAAAGAGCATAAATTACTGGACTATTCAACCCGCTTATCTTGGATTAATCGAGCATCACCTGCTCGCTGCGTTTCCCTGCTCCAGTCATCTCATTGTTCTCTTTCTTTTACCCCCTGATGATCCTGAGAATCATCAGGCGATAGCTCACCACCTCCTTGTCAAAGAACATACCTTCATCAGATGGCATTTGCTGGTTTAAATCAATCTCTTTTTCCTATCGTTACAGTTACTTGTGCATTGCAGATTGATGATTATATGTTTTCTGGCTGCATAGAAATATCTGCCGGTTTACCAACAACACAAATAACTCTTTAACCAACTACCCATTCAAACCATTAAAATAATCACCGTGAGGGTGTGAAATGATGTCAAAGGCAAAACGAGCGGCGATGGAATTCTGTTTACAGTGGCAGAGTTCGTTTGGCATACATAGCGACAGACGATTTTTCGAAAAGATAGACTTCTGGCGAGATATTTTTCCTGGCGCAATGCAAAAAAATCTGGCCACCCTTTCACCCGGCGAAAAATACCGGCAATCGTTTATTCCTGGTGAGCTGGTGCCTGGACATTCAGATAAGAATATTATTGAATTTCCCAGAGGTTTGTTTGCAAGGAGCAGAAATGGAGTAGCTATAGAACCGGTTGCCGGGAGATTTTATCCCAAAAGTTATGCCTGGAAACCACTCCGGTCGTTTCCGGATAATTATACCCCTTTCAGGCTCGTGGGAACAACTGACAAGACCCTGATTGCTGACACCAATCATCCGCTGGCAACGTTTTCGATGGTTATTGAAGTAACCATGTTGGAACGCCTGAAAACGGTGACACAACGAGGCGGATCAGCAAACGATATCCCTGAACTGATCACCGCAGATGGGCCCGGAATGCAGCTACCCGCCGGAAGATTTTACCAGCAGGTATACAAAGAGTATCCGCTCAGGAGAAGCGACGACAGAGACGACAGTCAATTTTATCAATCTCCGAGGTTTGTCCATCATCTTGACAGTACCGCACGGAGCCATGTTCAGCGGATCTATGCCCGAGAGTTATCACCCGGAATGAAAATCCTGGATCTGATGAGCAGCTGGGAATCACATCTTCCTGATACCCTGCTGGACTGCCAGGTGACGGGCATCGGACTGAACAGGGAAGAGATGGAGAAAAATGAGCAACTGAGAAACTATAACGTCCATGATTTGAACAAAAACCCATTGCTTCCCTATGAAGACCATTGTTTTGATGCTGTTATCTGCACGGTGTCAATAGAATATCTCAATCGACCTCGCGAGATTATGGCTGAAGTTGCCCGTGTTATCCGTCCTGCAGGAATTTTCATCGCTATCTTCTCAGACAGATGGTTTCCGGGTAAGCAGGTTGAACAATGGACAGATCTTCACCCGTTTGAGAGACAGGGCTTTGTCTTAAATTATTTTCTCAACGAGCACGCGTTTGATCAGCTAGAGACAGAATCACTTCGTGGGTATCCAAGACCAGCAGAAGATAAGTACACCGCTCAGAGATCGTTATCTGACCCGCTATTTGTCGTGTCAGGGAGAAGAACCTTTTGATTAGTAAACGGTGAGCTGTGGTCACCTGGGTGGGTCAACATCAATCATCTGGAAAAGAAATTCCTTTTTCTTGGTATCCTGACAATAGATCTTTAGAACCTCTCGTATTGAAGAAAACGCTAATTCTTCCCAGGGAATCTCTGCAGGGGAAAGAAATTTTACTTCAAGACTCTCTCTTCCCGGGTAGCATCTGTCTGTCTCAAGTTGAGCCCGAAAGATAAAATACACCTGGTTAATGCGGGGCAGGTTTACAACAACATAGGGTTTCGGGTCGGTTATTTTTGCGCCCGCCTCCTCATCTGTTTCACGCATCGCACACTGCGCAAGCGTTTCACCATTTTCAAGATAGCCCGCAGGGAGGGTCCATTTGCCCCAGGCAGGTTCAATAGCTCTGCGGCATAAAAGGATGGTACCGTTGTATTCAGGGAGTGCACCAGCAACCATTTTGGGGTTCTCGTAAAAGATTGTCTTGCAGCTAGTGCAGACAAATCTTGGCAAGTCATCTCCCTCAGGTATTTTCAATGTTAGCTTTCCAGCACATCCGGAACAATAGTTCATCGGGGACTGCCTCACGATAATGCCTGAAAATCAGTTTTCTGGCAGCTCAGAGCGTTAAATTTTTTCAGGATTGGGCAACAATCGCTTCTGCTGTCATCCTTCCGGACAAAAGGGCCCACTGGATACCTGGCAAGCTTTGGTATTCACCAATAATTCGTAGATTTTTTCCGACCGGTTCCGGCGTTTCAAACGGATGGGCGGTCGGCACCTTCTGAAAAGGAAGGGCATGTTCGATCCTGAATGTATGGATATGTTTCCATTGTTCCACCTGGCTGCCAAACCATTCAGTACACTGGTGCCGAACCTGCTGTTCGATATCTGACTGTGCCATATTCTCCTTCCCCAGCACAACAACTGCGACAAGCGTCTTCCCCGGAGGAGCATATTCAGGTGCGACCAAACTTGGAAAAGCTATATTGTTTATCGGGCCACGTCCTTCGCCATTGAGCAGGAGAAACGGCTCTTTGAATGGTGGCCGCCAGTTGGCGCTGTAATAGAAACAGCTTTCTCCAACGGATGGCAAAGCGGAATAATCTGGCACAAAATCCGCTATCACATTCTGGGATGTGGCCAGCACAACAGTTCGCCCACGTATTATACTGCCATCTTTCAACGTTACCCCGGCATCATCAACATGTGTTACCGCACTTTTATACCTGATCGAATCGACAGGAACAGATTCTGCAATCTGCCGTGGAATCTCCTCCATACCCCGTGATGGCAGAGCTGCATCACCTTGAGCAAAAACTCGGAAAATGTACTTAAGGACATGGCTGGAGGCTTTGATTTTGGGGTCAAGACATGCTCCTGCAAAAAACGGCACGAAAAACCGTTCAATAAAGCCGATGGAAAAACCCCAATTCTCTAGAAAATTGATTGCCGGTTGTTCCGGCTGGCTGAAAAGTTCGTCAATTGAGCCGCGGCAGACTTCATTGGCAAGTTTCAACATCAGAAAACGGTCTTTCAGTGTTCCTATTGGAGAAGTCAGGGTAGAGAACAGGTATCTCGGATGATGACGAGGATCAGCGATTATATGAAACGCTCCTTTATAGCGCACGGCGACGCCTGCCGGAAATTTCTTCAATTGCAATTTGTCAAAATCGAGAAGTTTCGATGCTTCAGGGTAACCGGTTTGTAAAACCTGAAACCCATGATCCAGCTGAAAATTTTCAACAGCCTCGGTCTTTATTCTCCCCCCAACCCGGTCGGTGGACTCAAGAATGATGAATGATTTGTTTTTTTTGTGGAGTGCTGCACCACAGCTCAACCCTGCGAGTCCTGCACCAATGATCACGACATCGTATATCATGCTGTCTCAGCTCCCTGAAAACCGACTTTCACATCAATCCCATCTGCGCTCAGCACCTTGCAGATCCGGTGGAGGATGGAGCAAGCCGTTTACCCAAGCTGCCGGCCAGCCCTTTATTCCATTTGCTGCGCCCAGGAAGGCACCCAGCACAGCTCCCCTTCCCACATTGTCTCCACCGCACATGGTGTTTGCAATTATTCCCTGCTCCGGTTTATTTTCATATTTGAGCGCGAGGTAGATCGTAGCGGGGACAGCGTAATCGACATAGCAAGCAGAGGAGAAATGTTTTGTCACCACAGTAATGTCTGGGTAATCACCAAGTTTTTTCAACAATTCTATATCCAGGTCTATTTGTGTTTCCTGCGCAGCAGTCTTCATTGAATCTTCCATGGAACTTCCCTTGAGAAGCGCAAAAAGAGCTGCAACAATAAATTTTCCCCATACCTCCATGGCCTGGCCACCATGGGTCAGGGCCAGATGTTCCAACGAAATCCTTTTTGCATACTCATCTCTCTCACTCAACGCGATGGTCAAAGGCAGCATTAGACTGTATCCGCCGATATGCTTCTCATCCGGCCGTCCGCACTGGTTCAACTTCTCATTCTTAGCATATTCGGTAAAAAAATACCTGAGATACTCTTCGATATAGGTGTCTTTATGTGCACCGGGAACAGTCAAGAAGCGGACCATCCGCTCCAACCATAATTCAGGGTTGTAGGTGCCATTGCTTGACAGCAGAATCAACAGTTCTCTGGCCAGTTTAACGTTCAAGGTGTTTTCTCCAGCCCGGAGAAACTGGTGATAGTGAACGTTTCGTTTTCCCCAATACTGCCGCTGGTCATGAAGAATGTCAGGAACGCCCGGTTGTGCCGAAAACGATGATCTCCAGAGTATGGAGTCCGGATGCGGGTTTCTTGGATTTACATATGTTGTTATCGGCCCATAATCCCTGCGCAGTGATTCGGTGTCGTAATACCAGTGAACAGGCATTGCCATGGCATCGCCAATAAATAGGCCCAAAAGTGCCCCTCGTCTACGATACACTGGCGAAGCTGGAAGGTTCATGTCATTTCTTCTGGTTGATACCTGAATCGGTAAAAAAAGACCCCCTGCTGATCATCTTCTCAACAGGGGGATCAATAATTCGCTTGGTCGCTCTGTTTTACCAACTGTCACCGAGGACCACACTCAAGTCCATGCACTTCTGTTGTTCCTCGTCAGTTAAATCCTCTTTTCTTTTAATATTGTTGAGGTCCCCTATATAGCAGGCGTACTCTTTTCCGTTTTTGTCGCTAACCCAAACCATCTTGTTAAACTCTTTTGCTATTACTTCACCTTTCATCGATTTATCCTCATGTTGTGGTTTATATATGTTTCATGGTTTTCCTTCCATTACTGAAAATCCATTGCTTCGTTAATCGGGCCATAGGATTTTCCATCTTTACAGGGATTATCAGTATTTAAGCGGCGCTGCCTCTCAAGGAAGTGAACCACCATTCTACTCTACTCGATGAATCAGCTCTCTTGCCTGAGTTGCATCATCATTCGATTCCCTTGTATGATTTAAACTGTAATGCCCAGATCTTTTTTTACAATAGCTATAAAACAACAGATTTATAATAGTAATTACTATCATTATTGATCGCTCCCCATATACCCAGTTCTGCCTAAACCGGAGAACGCTTTACCACTATATTCTGGTTCCAGGGATCCGTTCTATTGTATGCGGCCAGCAGGATGATTAGACTGAGTCTGGAATGATACATATATGAACCACGATGGACATCTGAGCACCGATATGATACGACTTGGACTTTGCTGCATATTCCGACAGGAGCCGATCCGGTTTCGTCAAACCACCGCAGCCGCGTTAAAAAAAGTCTCACGAGAAGAGCAACTCGCCAAACTCTCTTTTCTCTGCACGACAAACCTCTTGAGCCTGAGCAAGGCACTTGAATGGGTGATAGCCAATGATGTTGGCGCTTTTCGAGTCCTTTCTCCGCTTTTCCCGAGGATAACCCATCCCGATGTTTCATACACGCTTGAGGAATTACCTGATTTTGCACGCATTAAAACCCAATGCGAAAAGATACGGGCTCGCAGGCGGGAAAGTGATATCCGGCTGAGTCTTCATCCCGACCAGTTCAATGTCCTTTCGTCCCCTCATCCCGAAGTGATCAAAAATACAGTCATTGAACTTGAATACCAGGGCATGCTGGCTGAGCTCATCGGTGCAGATGTGATAAATCTCCATGCGGGTGGTGTTTATGGAGATAAACCCGCTGCCCTTATCAGACTGAAAGATAATTTCAAGCTGCTTTCCAGGCGGGTACAATCGCGACTCAGCCTGGAAAATGATGATCGCTCATATACCCCTGCTGACCTGTTACCAATCTGCGCTGAACTTGGTATTCCAATGGTTTATGACGTTCATCACCACCGCTGTCTTGCCGACGGTTTATCACTCGAAGACGCCACGCAACAAAGCATTGAAAGCTGGGAGTCTTTGGGGCGTGAGCCATATTTCCACATCTCCTCACCACGGCATGGTTACAACTCGCAGAACCCCCGGCCGCACGCTGAATTGGTCTCAGCTGAAGATTTTCCAAGGCAATGGCTTGATATCAAGACAACGGTTGATGTGGAGGCAAAAGCAAAAGAGCTGGCGGTACTCAAGCTCAAAGAAGATCTGGCGGCCATGAAAGCCTGCAGATAAAACAGACAAGCGGCGGGAGATGTTCTGGTCAGGATTCAGTGCCCCGCTGTACAGTGCAGATTCCGAGATAGGCGTCAACCGTCACCAGATCACCGGTATGAATATAGGCTGTTGCATCAACCACTCCGGTGATACAGGGTATACCGTACTCTCTCGCAATAATTGCACCATGTATCAGCATACCTCCCCGCCGTTCAACAATACCGGCGGCAAGAGGGGCAAAAAAAGTCATAGTGGGATCAATCGAGTCGATGACGAGAACCTCACCTTTTTTGAACTCCTTTAACTCGGCAGGCGAGATAATCACCCTCGCCCGTCCTCTCGCCAGTCCTCTGCTGGCCGGCTGGCCGAGCAGTTGCCTCGCGTTGACGCTTCTCTTGCCCGGGTTGTCGTCGACTCGTTTAACGGTTGATACGCTCTTCTCAACAGGCTTGCCTCCCTCGAGCATCAAACAGACATCCGCAACCGCTGTCTCATTCGTGACGGAAACGGACTGTTGCCGGAGTCGTTCGCGTGCGCAGGCTGCTGCACGCTCGAGTTCCTGGGCTATCCTGCCGATATGAATATTATCATCATCACGAATACGATAACTGGCACGCGCCATTTCCAGTAGTTTTTCAGGGTCGATCGGCAACTGTTCTCTGCCCTTTCTGATGAACAGGGCTTCGAGTTCTGCGGTATCACTTGGCGACGTGCCTCCTGGAAATGATTCAATATCGGCATACTGAAGAATGACTTTGACCATCATTTCACTGATCACTTTTTCTTCGCCGGCAGCCCCCCCCGCCATGGAAAAGCTGTTTTTCAATGTTGAGAGATTCTGTTGAAATACTTTGTCTTTGATTTTTTCGGGCCGGGCTTCCTCAAGGTACTGGCGAAACGGCTCGTTCCTGCGTACCAGATCAGCACACGCGTACAATATTCTATTGCGATCAGTGCTGAGCATATTCTGACCTGTCAGCAATGAAACAAACTCAAAAGGGTCTTCAGGTTCCAGAACATCATTATACAACTCACCAAACAACCGAACTCCATGGGCAAAAGGGATAAAGTCACTCCAATATATACTCACCCACCTTTCATTGATGGCAGATCTTCGTTTGAGTTCAACCGCGAGTTCGAGATCGGATAATGTTCCCAGATTCTTGCCTGCAAGTTCAGCTGATTCTTCATCCATCTCCGGCAACAGCCTTTCAACAATGCGTTCCCAGAGCTGCAGCAGGTTGTCATAGCTACGATTAAGACTCAGGTACCAGGATCGTTTATCAGCTGCATCATCGCCGCCCTCAGTGGTGACAGGGCGGGACTGGAGCAGGTGAATTTGGCCATCTGCCATGGTCCACTCGACATCCTGGCTGACCCCAGAGAAATTTTCAAGTTTGAGACCCAAGGCTGCAATCTCCATTACCTGCTTACCGTCCAACGGAGGAATCGATTGCAGGTTCTCCGGAACAGGCTGACGCACAACCCCAGCCTGACCTGAACGAACGAACTGGAAATCACGGTTAACAGGAACGTTGTGCGTTACAATACGCATATCTTTTCGGTTAAGAAGCCAACGATCCGGCTCGACGACTCCGTCAACCAGCCCCTGATTCAAACCATATACTGCTTCCAGGCTAACCTGAGACAGGTCCATGGGATTCCTGCTGAAAAGGACGCCAGAACGTTGCCCCTCAACAAACGGCTGGAGGACAACCGCCATACTGCTGCTTGCCACTTCAAGCCCCAACTCCTGCCGGTAGAGTATCGCCCTGTCAGACCAGAGGGAGGCCCACACCTTTTTGATTTTTTTGATCAGGTCGTCACGACCGATCACGTTGAGATATGATTCATGCAATCCTGCGAAGGAACGGGACTGGCTGTCTTCTCCTGGTGCTGAAGACCGAACCGCAAGCGGCTGATCACCATATTCAGCCTCTACCCGTTTGCTGATCTGTCGGTAGAGCTCCCCGGGAACCGTACCACCAAGAAATAGATTCTGGATTCGAAGAGAAATATCCCATATTTCTTCCCAGCGCATTTCCACGATTTCTTTGCGAAAAAGTGCCAGATTAATCTGCTCCCGCAGTTGATTGTGCTCGACAAAGGCATTGTATCCGGTGGTTGAGAGGCAAATTGGTCGTGCCACCGGCAAACCGGCGTTGTACAGCTTGAAGAGTGCCATACCTTTTCCACCGATAAAATCCCCAAGACCAGTGCTGGTCTTTTCCAGGCTCTCAGGTGAATAGATCATATTCATCACTGATTGTATACTCCATGACCTTTTGAAAACGTGAAACCAGCAGATAGTGACAAACCATTATTTTGATGATGACCGTTGAGGGAGATACCAAAAAATCCTCAAGATATGGGTGCCGGTCCAAATAGAGTCGGCGGTAGACGGATTGTTCACCATCCTCGAGAGGACGGGCTTTTCCCAGTACCGTCAGAGCCATGGCTTCATGAAAATCGTCTTCTTTGTTTGAACGATTGTCTACAAGAAGTGATACCCTGTGTTCCCCGAGTATATTCTGATGCTTGCGGGTCGTTTTACCGGTTGTAACCACAAATTCCTTCAGGTCGTCAGTGAAGGCAAAGGCCATCAGGCTCGTATAGGGGTGTCCATCTCTCTGTGTTGACAACGCAGCCAGTTTCTGGCTGCCAAGCAAAGTACGTATGGTCTCCGTGATCTCCTGTTCCGACTTGAGCATATCTCTTTTTCCCCGCGATTGTATCAGTGTATAATAAAGACCCGAACGTTTTAGACGAAGACCACCATCCTCTTTCCTGCCGTTTCAGCAGTACCCCCGTTCCTGGCAATAGCTTCAATAGTAATCATAATCAGGGTATGTACAAATTTGCGCCGGTGATTCTTTGCCATTTTCTCTGAAATAGTTTTTCTGACCAACCCGGACTGACTAATTTCCATCTCTTTTGGTGATGATTCGCCAGCCCATTTTTCTTCGCATGCATACCTCATAAACACCGAACCAAGCTGTGCTTCGATGGAAATCAGAAAAAATGGCAATAACTTTACTGTTTCCGTTTTGATGGTTACTAGTTGCTGCTCACGGACAACGTACGATAAAGAAGAGAAAACCTCAGCAATATCTTACGCGGAGCAGACAACTATGATGAGCCTGGCTTGGACATACTTGATTGCTGCCGGTACCTTTGAAATTGGCTGGCCTGTAGGTTTAAAAATGGCACAGTCTCCGGGAAAAACAGTAATCGGTGTCCTGCTGGCGGCAACCTGTATGATTATCAGTGGCTACTTGCTGTTTCTAGCTCAACGCTACATACCCATGGGAACAGCCTATGCCGTCTGGACAGGGATCGGGGCTGCAGGAACGTTTATTCTCGGTATTTTCCTCTACGGTGACCCAGTCGGGCTGCTGCGAATATTTGCAGTACTACTGATAATATCCGGCGTAGTTCTGTTAAAATTAGCCCATTAAGCTTTTGCAGACGGTGGTGCAAACCTCTTGCTTCACTATCCTGCAAACCAAAATAAGGAGCAGGAAATTAAATGTCCCAGATAAAAGAACTGGTAATTTTTTCTGACTATATCTGACCCTGGTGCTATTTCATTACCGGGCGTATTGATAAACTGCAAAACAGCTATGACCTCAATGTCCGCTGGCGGGCGTTTCCGCTTCACCCGAACACACCGGAAGAGGGGCAGCGCCTCGAGGATCTGTTCAGGACAAATTCAGAACAGATTCAGAAGATGGTCGAGAAACTCCGGCAGACGGCGGAATCACTTGATCTGCCCTTTGGTCCCAGGAGTATGACCTATAATAGCAGACTCGCCCAGGAGCTTGGCCTTTGGGCAGAAGATCAGGGACAGGGCTCCGCCTTTCACATGGCTGCCTTCAGGGCATATTTTGTCGATGACCGCAACCTTGCGGATCACGCGGTGCTGCTTGACCTTGTGAAGGAGGTTGGCCTCTCCGTTGCCGAGGCCAGGAAGGTTCTGACCAACAGGACACATGGTCCACGGGTTGACCAGGACTGGGCTGATTCACGCGCTATGGGAATCAACGCGGTACCCACCTTTGTCATGGGACAGCACAAACTTGTCGGTGCCCAGAATTACCAGAGCCTGACCGAGCTAGTAACACTGTACGGTGCCATTCCCAAATAACGAAATAGTTTATTCGGAATGACCTGAGTTTGGATGTTTTGTCAGAGTTCTTGATTTGCTCTCATTTGAAAGAGATTTATTCCGTATCACTCTCAGTGTGTAATTCAAGTTAAATGTACCCCTGTGACTTGACAACCGTACCATCTGCCACATTTTAATGACACTATGCGCTGATTTAAATCAAATTGCGAGCGCCTGAAAAATTCTGCTAAAACGATGCCTCCAACCACCGGTTTAGCTGGTGGTTTTTTTTTTGAAACACAGGGCCAGCCAGAGCAGCTATCTGCTCTTCAAGAAATGAGGATTTCAAATGAATAAAATCATCTACCTCTATTCCGGAGAAGGAACAATAAGTGATGAGACCAGTTTTAAGCTGATAAAAACATCGCCTCTCTGGGCAGAAATCGCAGGAATTCTAGAGGATAAACTGGGAATTGACCTTGAGAAGATCTGGGAAAACAATGAGGACAACCATCGTTGTCCTCACAGCCCGATTCTCACGGTTACCGCTCAAATTTGTCTCTCGGATATATGGATGCGCTGGGGATACAAGCCTGATATCGTCATCGGGCATAGCGTCGGTGAATTAACGGCGGCGTATCAGGCAGGATCCTACTCGCTGGAAGAAATACTCCTGTTGACCCATAAAATTGGACAGGCGGCTGCAAACATCGAAGGCACCATGTTGCATGGTCTCTTGACTGAAGCCCAGATCGCTGAGCTTGATGTTTCACTTTCCTCCCGGAACTTTCTGTCTGACGACAAAACACACATAACGCTAAGCGGAAGCCACGAGGAGATGCAGGATTTTCTTGTACGCCACGATGGTTTTGCCAAGATGAAACCGGCTCACCCCTGGCACCACCCACAGTATGGTGACTATGTATCAGATCTCGGCACTATTATGTCACGGAAGGTCGACTCTTCGCTTTTTGTCTCCGGGGTTACCGGTACATTTGAAAAACAACTGGAAGAAGATCACTGGCAGAACTGGCTTTCGGCTCCGATAGATTTTGTTTCCGCGATGGCCGCCATCAACGAACGGTATGGTTCAGAGGATCTGCAGATCATTGAAATCGGTTTTCATCCGGTACTCAAAAATTGCTGTACTATCTTTGAGAATTATCACTATGCATCATCCATGTACCGCGGAGAGGACGAGGTCTCCTGGATAATGTTCCAGAGAAGAAGACTGGATCAGTCGAATGTAATCGATGAAATCAGGCAGGTAACTGAATCTTTCAAACCTGGTCTCAGCTTTGATATTCCACTTGCCTATCAAGATTTCACCTCTCTTGTATTCGTAGAGTTTGCAGCACTCCTTCAGCCCTATTTCCCGGATCTGGCACCACAGGATTTTTATCGTTACAAGAGCATACAACATTTACTGGATCAGTTCGGTACAAGATCAGATATCCAGGCAGAAACGGACCGCCACTATCAGAGGAGACGAGTTGTCATTGCAGCAATGAGCTGCAGATTCCCCTCATCTGTTGAGACATTGCCTCAATACTGGAACTGTCTACAAGGCGGTGAGGACCAGGTGAAGGCTGATCCTGAGCGTGGTGATTTTGAGGCGGGTTTCCTGGATTCCGTTATTTCCCGTTTTGACCATCGATTTTTCAATATTTCAGAGGCCGAAGCCAGAAGTATGGATCCGCAGCAGATTCTTGCTCTTGAGCTGACAGAGATGTTGTGGATGGACAGTGGTATTGACCCAGCGACGCTGGAAAAAAACCGTATCGGCGTTTATATCGGGGCATGGAACGAGGAATACCTGGGAAACAAGGATTCCGTCTACTACCCGACCGGCACCAATCCAAGCATAATTGCCTCTCGAATCAGTTATCACTATGACCTGCGCGGACCAAGCTGGGTTGCCAATACAGCCTGTTCCTCATCACTGCTTGCTGTTCATTACGCCTGCAAAGATATCGAAGCTGGCAGGGTCGATTACGCCATCGCCGGTGGAGTCAACATGTTACTCGGAAACGGTTTCACCCACAGCATGAGGGATTCGGGGTTTCTATCCAAAGACCAGCGCTGCAAGGCCTTTGATGACTCGGCGAACGGATATGTTCGGGCAGAAGGCGGTGGGCTGGTTCTCCTGGTCAGCAAGGATCTGGCAGAACATTATTATGCTGAAGTCCTCGGTTCATCGATTAATCAGAATGGCGCCAGGACGCAGGTAATAACAGCACCTCACCCCGCAGCCCAGGAAGATCTCATCCTTGAGGCCTGCCGGGATGCCCACCTTAAGCCAACGGACATTTCTTATGTCGAATGCCATGGAACCGGCACAAAAATCGGTGATCCGATAGAAATTTCGGCACTCCAGAATACAGTCGCAAATAATAGGAAAACACCATGTTATTTGGGTTCGGTTAAATCGAATATGGGTCACCTCGAATCGGCAGCTGGAATTGCTGGTTTATTGAAATCTGTTCTCATTCTCAACCAGGGAATCATTCCAGGTAACATACATTTTAACAACCCAAACAGATTCATCGATTTTGATTCTTACCAGCTCAAAGTGGTTAACAGGCCGACGCCCATCGATCCTCAGGCTCGTGTCGGTGTCAGCAGTTTTGGTTTCGGTGGTGCGAATGCTCATATCATTCTTTCTGGTGCTAAAGCACCTGAGAAAAAGGAGATGACAGACCTGAGCGTCCCCTTCGACCGAAAAAGAGGTGCGCCGTTGCAGGATTATTTTCAGCTCGACAGCAATACAGGGGAAAAAGCTGAGAGCTATAATGAAACTCCAGGTGCATCAGGGGTTCGTGAACTGGTGGCGAGCACGTTCTTCGACCTTACCGGAATTGAGTCAATTATGCCGGATATTGCGCTGACAGACCAGGGGTTAGATTCCCTCAGTGCAACAGATTTCGTTGGAACCTTGCAGAAGAACCTCGATATTGAGCTGGATACAGACCTGTTGTTTGATTATCCATTGATCGACCCGCTGGTCACGTTTCTTGAACAGGCAAGTGGTTCGAAGGTAGTTCAAGGAGAAGACACCACGTCCGGCAGCAGAGAGGAAATAAAGGTGCTGATTGCCGGACTGTTCAAGGAACTGACCAATGTCAGCGAAATTGACCCGGATATTGAACTGACAGATCAGGGACTGGACTCTCTGAGCGCCACACAGATGATCATGCAGCTTGAATCAAAACTGGGGATCGAGATCGATACAGATATCTTGTTTGATCACCCCCTCTTCGATCAGCTGGTCGATGAAATCTGTCGATCTCTGCAGAAAGAGCTGGTTTAGAAAGACGAGGAACGAGTGCCGAAGATCCTACATTTTTTCCCCGGCAAGACGAGCTCCGTCGACAAGTGACCGAAGTTTGAGCCAGGCGACTTCCCCTGAAACGGAGGTTGCTGAGGCGGTAGAGGCAAAACCGCAGTCTGTAGAACCTACGACCCGCTCAGGACCGAGTATGTTTACAAAGTTTAGCAACCGCTGGGCAACAAGTCCCGGATGTTCTACAGTATTAGATGTGGTATCAATAACGCCCGGCATCAGGACTTTATCCTCCGGGAATTTATACCTGTTGAACACTTCATATTCATGGGCATGGCGGTGATTGCAGGATTCAACAGAGATATATTTGGGTTTCATTCCCATGACATGGTCGAATATTGAATGAAGCTCAATATCACAGTGATGGGTTCCTGGGTAGTTACCCCAGCAGATATGGGCCCTGCATTGTTCGGGGCTAATATTCTCCAGGGACTTGTTGAGTACAGCGACATTGGTGTCGATCAGGGAGAGGAACTGGTTATCGTTCAGATGCTTGTATCTTGTGTGACGCCCCATGGCCAGGTCGGGGCAGTCAATCTGCAGGAGTACGCCATAACTGGTAATAATTTCATACTCTTTCTGTAGGACAGCGCCCAGGCGTTGCAGATATGTATCATAATCCGGGTAGTATTTGTTTTCCAGAAAAAGTGCTACTGTTCCTGGCGAGGGAGCTGTGAAAAAGAGTGCGGTGTTCGCTCTATCTGACCTGTTCGTAAGTTCACCGAACGAATCAGTCATCATGTCCAGCTCCTTGACAAGTGATGTTTCGCCGGTATATGAGACTTCTTCCGAACAGGCCGGCAGGTTTATCGGTGCTCTGGGGTTAAGCATTATCAAACCGTTCCTGCCGCTGAAACGTCTGGCGAAATCCGGCAATTCTTCCAGATCTCTTGGAAGAGGAGCTGTACACTGCTGCTTAAACCCGGCAATTCTCTGAACTGTCGAAGATATATAGTCAGCTCGAGGTAACTCCCCGTTATTTATAAATGATAAACCTAAGGATAACTGTCGTTCAAGCAGCTCTTTTGTGTATACTTTCAGATCATCATCAGATATGTCCTCTTTCCGCAGCTGTTTTGTTATCATCCCGACGGGTCGAGGTAATGAACCTACATGAGTTGTTTTGATCATAGTAATGATGCCTCTGGAACAGTTTTAAAATTTATTTTTATTGATAAGAAAAAATCTGATTATTACATTTGCAGCACTACAATACTACAATCCTAGAAATAAATCGGTAAGGATTCAGCAGCCGATTCAGAAAGGAATTCTATCCATGGTGATAACGTGACTGAAACAATTATAAATCCCCTATTGTCCAAACCAAGAATTGTCAATCTCAGCAAGACAGACCTGCAGGGAGACGGACTCCTGCCAATTGATCTTAATGATCAAGCTGGAATCATTGCCACAATCAGGAGGTACAGTGACATGCCCCAGGTGTATGTCGTTGACGAAGAGCAAATAGAACTTGTATCAGCACTTCTCACCTTTTTGGAAAAAATCAGGTCAACCTGTTATCCCCATGCCCTGTTTGTTGTCAGCGGGGATTTCTCCTTATTCGCCGGTCCAGACTTGGATATCGTTTCTGTTGATTCACCTGATGCAGACGTCATCATGAACCAGATAGATTCCTACGCCCAGTACCATTTTGCCTTTAACAAGAGCAGACTGGATTACAAAAATAGTAATAACCTGCCAGAGCAGACTGAGGTTTTGATTGTAGGAGGTGGAATTACCGGTTTATACGCTGCCCATCGTTTGGCCGAGCAGGGTATCTCTTTCTGCGTAATCGAAGAACGAGAAATCGCTGGCGGAATATGGTCCAAATATGCCAATGCTACCTCACAGGTAAACACTTCAGAAGGTGCCTATAGATTATTTGATCGGGAGACACGCACCAACCGGGATCATTCGACAACCACCGAAATTCTCAGCGATTTGCATCAATTGGCGGAGAACATATCAGGCCATCTCTACACGAATACCCGTGCAGAGCGGATCGATGGTGGTAAAGGCCGGTACCAGGTCCGTGTCACCAGAAATGAAAAGCCTGCTACCATCGCCTGTAAGGGACTGATATTAGCGGTCAATGATCGAATCGGCAGTCCCCGGGTCATCACCTGGGAGAACCAGCACCGGTTTAAAGGTCTGGTCTGTTCAGGTATTTCCGATGAGGCGTTGAATGTTCAGTGGCGCGGCAAGAAGGTCGTTATTATCGGAATGGGCGCGTTTGCTGTTGAGAACGCCCGGACAGCGCTTGAAAATGGTGCAGAACAGGTAACCGTTGTTTGTCGACGGCATGGTACCGTGTGCCCCAAAATAATAGATTATCTCAATTTTGCGACGCCGTACGATGAAAACTTTCAGCACGATAGAAAGAGCAATATCAGAAACATGATGCTCTGGAAAAAGCTATATGATCTCAGCAACGCAACTCAGCCGGAGTGCTGGATGGGAAAAATCAAACATGAAGGACATACAATAAGTGTTTCAGATATATGGTTTGTCGCCCATTACCTGAATAAGCTGTCCACAATACCAGGCAACGTTACGAGTCTTTATGAACAGGGAGTTATCGTCAACCACAATCAGCAGATCGAGGCTGATATTGTCGTCAATTGTGTCGGGTTTCACCGCAATGCGCCAGTGGTCCAGCAGATGTGTGATTACACCGAGATGTACAATAATAATTACCTCGACAAAGATTTGATGTATCTCGCCGATGCCTATATCGATGATGACGTTTTCAACTCGTTTTTCGGATCAAGCGTACTGGAAATGACCAAATTCTATATGGACGTTTTCATTGATTTCTTTGACAATCCCGCTTTTGAAGCCATGATGGAGGTCGAGGGAATTGAGAAGATTGGTATCGACGACCGAAGATGGTCCCACTACATTGCCGGTGCAGAAGCGCTGATCAGAAAATTTCCCCGCTTCTATGATGCCGCCCGCAATCAGATAACAAAACGGACAGAAGACTTCCTTGAGGCACATGACCTGGAAACATACGTGGCCGCCAACCGAAGAGAGTGGCTAGACCTGCATCGAATGCTGAGCGGTAGACAGATGAACGAAGACGAGTGCCTTCCCTATCTGTTCGAAAAACTCGTGGAGAAAAAGTTTTGATAAAAAGAAGAGGACTCCTCGCCACCTCGACCTGCCTGGTATCCCTTGGACACACGGTCATCGTGGAGGGTTAGCCAGCTTGCAACAGAGCAGTGAATGGGCCGCTATTCACCCGGTCATCATCCAGATCCCCGACCTTGAAACGATGTCAGGGCCTGAGAAGGTAGAGACACGCGGTAAATATGGTAGGGAGGCCCTTAAAATTTCGGCAGAAAAAAGCAATATCACCTTTCATCCACCCGATAAAGATGTACATGGCGTCCCTGTTCCAACAGATGGAGTGTACTGGTCCCTGTCCTATTCAGTTAACTGTGTCACTGCTGTCGTTGCACCATCTGTCGTTGGTATTGACATTGAACAGATTAGGGAAGTTTCGCATCTACTCAAGGATCAGATTGCCTCAGAGACCGAGTGGCACCTGGCCGACGAGTATAACCTCCCCTTGTTTTTTCGATACTGGACAGCTAAAGAGGCGGTACTAAAAGCCAGTGGACAGGGGTTGTCAGGTCTCCCCGGTTGCAGTATCACCCAGATTATAGACGACATCTTGATTCAATTGCACCACCAAGATATTAGCTGGCTGGTACATCAACATTGCATACCGGAAAATACATCAACAGGCCTTCCAAACTACATTGCCGCCATCACTTTGGGAGACCATGACATTAACTGGCAGGTAATCGAGATAGACACCATTCTTTGAAGAGCGGAAGTACATTACCTTTCTGACGAACAAGCTACGCATTGTTGGGTCTGTTCACCCACACCTGTCCAAGCTCTTGTGAATCCCATATAAGATGTATTTAAATTAAACATTTGTTCATCCTGCCAGAGACTCATTTCATTCACTCAGTTCTAATACTGCCGAGCACTGAAAGTTCACCCGATCCTCGTCTTTTAACAATTATCAACTCGCCGGATGACGGATAGACATCAGTCAGGGCCGTTATATTGACCTGGTGAGTGACCAGCACGAGGGGTTGTTCGAGATTTTGTCTGGAAATCCATTCCCTACTATTTTTCGTCTGAAATTCACCGCGCTCGTAATGTCGAAAAAAAGAGTTCAACAGGGGAAGTTTCTCCACGTTACCAAGCTTTAGTAAGGTTGCCGTTTCCAGACATCGGCACCACTGGCTTGAGAAAACGCGTGCTTTTTCTATTCCATGCTCCCGAAACAGATCCCCTATTGCCGCTGCCTGCCTGCGACCGGTATCAGAAAGGTTTCTTTGTGTCGAACAATCTTCTACATCAAAATCTTGGGGATCACCAGTTCCTGGGGCAAGAGCATGACGCATTAAGACAAAGGAATTTCCTGTTCTCAGAGCCTTCCAGAGTCTGTCTTCATCCTCCGATGACATTCCTGAAACAGGGCTAAGGATGATCGTGCAGGCCAGCAATAAATACATCCAGCCCTTCCAGAAACAGTGTCTGTATTTCAGATTCATATCACTACCTTCCTTAATTGGTGAGGATAAGGGGATTATCAAGATTGAAACATTTTGTTCGCTCCCCATAATCAAAGACCTCGTGCCAAAGGACTCCATTGTTTCAATTATAATTATGCTTATTGTTGTTTGGAGCAGCACCTGAAGCGTGAGCATGTCATGAAAACGTAACATATACGAAACTCATTTCCAAGCCAGCACATATCGGGTCAGAAATGACATTTCGTCTAAAATTTACATTAATTTTAAAGCTTTTTAAGGAGAATCCATGAAAAACCTGCGACGATTTTTTCAACTGCTCTTAATTGTCTCCATTTTATCTTTTCCCTTAATCTCATTCAGTCTTGAAGTCGGAGACAAAGCACCATCTTTTACCGCCCAATCAACCCATGGCGAGGTCTCTTTAGCAGACTTTGCCGGCAAGAAGAATGTGGTCCTGGCACTCTATTTTGCCGTATTTACATCTGTCTGAAGTTCAGAGCTCCTTGAATTCCAGCGTGATCTGGAAGAATTTAACAGCCTGAATGCAGAACTTCTTGGTGTCAGCAATGATGATATGGAAACCCTTCAGAAGTTCGTTGATGAAGAAGGGGTGAAATTCAAGCTCATTGCAGATACCGGAAAAAAAATTAAAAAACTCTACGGGAGTGGAAGAGTCACCTACCTGATCGACAAAAAGGGGATTATCAGATTTATCCAGGAAGGTGTCCCAAATAACCAGGATTTTCTGACTCAATTAAAAGCACTTGAATAGCATTTTTAAGAGATATTTGTAAACTGCTAGGTCCAGTCACTTTCTGCTCCATCATTTCGTTTTGGATCTCGTTAGCTGGTGGGATTTCCGCCATATGCCAGGACTGGAGCGGACATTTCCCCAGCCGGGTCCAAGCTGGAAACACAAAGTAGACAACTATCCTTTTTACAAACTGTTCAGACCCTGGATAGTCTGATAAATGAAAATACTTCTTACAGGGAGGGAAGACATATCTATGAATGGATCACCAGATATTTCCGGAATCTTCAGTCATGACCAGAATTTTCAGATTATTATGGGAAACATGCTGCAATCAGCCTTCGATTTATCTTTTCATGGTGTCATGATCACTGAAGCAGGACCAGGATTTCCGATCGTTTACGTTAACCAGGCACTCTGTGACATGACCGGATACAGCCTCCAGGAACTTCTTGGTCAATCTCCAGCCTTGCTCCAGGGAGAAAGATCTGACGAGAATGTGTTGGCTCATTTAAAAGAGACAATAGAAAAAGGAGATGTTTTTCACGGTCAGACATTTAATTATCGAAAGGATGGTTCAGAATTCATGATGGAATGGAAAATTGTGCCAATTAGAAAAGGGGATAATACAATGTCTCATTTTCTGGCCATTCAGCGTGAGATAAAAGAGGGCGAACTGGGGTCTGATGCCGAAGCCACCCAGCTCTCGTTCGGACAGAAATAACCCTTCTTAGAGCCTATTTCATCAATCAAAAACTTTCAGGGAGACTGCATACAGGATTCTGTCACCCATTTCTAACCATTTCAATCCATTGTATTTGAGAAAAGTGGCTCCTGTTGAGAGTGTAACAGGAATACCCTGTCATATCCATAATCCCTTATGAGCACTGTAACCGTCTGTTATTCCACACATCGCCCCGAAACACTCGAGCTTACCGCGGGGCTCATGACGGATCATGACGTCATTATCCTTGAAGAACCATTTCACCCTGACTTTCAAGCAGTACTCAGCGGTTCCATTGAGATTGAAGAGCACCTGCTCGAACTGGATATTGATTACCCTGCATTTATGTCAGGTCAGTATCGTTTGCTGCAACAGTTATCTCAAGATGGAAAAGAGATTCTGCAGGTTGAACCGTACCTTGACCTGCTGATCGGTATTCAGTATTTCCTGGCAGAAGATCACACCCCTGAAGAGATCGAACCGGGCACTCCTGACTTTTCTGTCTATCAGGCAGAACGAGATGCTACCGGAAAGCTCATTAATTACTACAAGGAGGTACGGGGCAATGATTTCAGCCAGATACTGGCAAGCATGAACACCTTTGCAAAGGCTGATGCCGCGAGATTCATACTTCGCGATACCCTGCGGGCCAAACGTATCATGGAGTTGCTGAATCCTGACAAAGCGGCCTATATTGAAGCGGGATCCATACACCTGCTGCTCCATAAACTGCTAGCAAAAAACCTTTCAGAACAATGGCAGCTTCAGACTTACTCGATTGACAGACAGGCCATGCACATCCTGAACTGCAAGGGTACGCTTTTCAGCCCTGGCGATGAATTAACGCTGAGTTACATTTTTGGCCAGGATATTGGCCGGCGAACATGGCAACTTTTGTGCGCCCAGTCACTCATCTATTCAAAAATTGTTCAAAAAACAGAGATAGTGCAGAGCAATACAAAATTTCCTCATACGCTCAATGAGCTTGAGTCAATATCTGTTGTTAAACAGCTTTCCATCGAAGCCTGCAAGACTCTTTTCCAGCAAACAAGACCGCTTTTAACTGAGGAAGCTGCAGATCTCGTGAAAAACCATGTTAACAAGCAAAATGAAGCGAGCATCTGATGATCGTTTTAAAAAATGGCACCATATCGGTTTGCAAAGAAATAGAAGGTTCAGCGGAAGCTGTATGGGATATTATCACTGACACCCACCTCTGGACAACATGGGGGCCATCTCTCGTTGATGTGGATTGCCCCGATCGACATATTGAATATGGCAGCATGGGACGGGTCAAAACGCTGTTCTTCTGGCTTCCCTTCCGTATTATCACATTCAGGGAGCTGGACTTTTGGAACTGGCGCATCGGGCCGATTGAGGCAACCGGTCACACCTTGATACAGACAGGCAAGAACTCATGCAGACTCTGTTTTGATATGCCATGGTGGGCTGCTCCCTATATACTCATCTGCTGGAGAGCTCTTAGTAACATAGCGAAAATAGTAATACAGAAACAATGATATCTAATAAATGTTTTCTTCTCGTCATCAGGTAAACGGGTTACCCTTCGAAATAATCGGTGATATCACCGTCTCAAAAATCATCATTGTATGGGTCCAGACATGAAATAGAGACTGGCTTGACGGATTCTGCAAACCCCTCTGATTATGACACAATAAATTCAAGCAGCATCTTGGCTGCATGCTATTCATAGAAAATCCTTATCGGGCAAGAGAGACGGATACAATGTTCCGATTTGACTCTGCATCTCTTCTGGTGAATTGTAATGGAAGTTCGACTTATTCAATTTCATTATTCGTGGAGAGATCATGATCATCAGAGCATTAACCGCAATTTTCTTACTGACCCTAAGCATCAGTCAGTTTTATGGTATCGCAGCAGCACAGTCTTTAAGGTTTACTGCAATTCCCGATCAGGACACGGCCAGACTTGAGTCCCGTTTTGGCAAGGTTGCTGAGTACCTGAGCAAGAAGGTCGGAATACAGTTCATTTACATACCCGTTAAGTCATATGGTGCCTCGGTACAGGCCTTTAAAAATGATGAGGTCCAGATGGCCTGGTTCGGTGGACTCTCCGGAGTACAGGCCCGTCTTGCCGTACCGGGCTCTGAGGCAATTGCCCAAGGTGAGGAAGACCAGCACTTTGTCACCTATTTCATAGCACACGCATCGACCGGTCTGCAGGCAGGCGACAAACTGCCCGAGAACATCGTCGGGAGAACCTTTACCTTTGGTTCCAAGGGCTCAACTTCAGGACGGTTGATGCCTGAATATTTCCTGAGCAAACAATTCGGCAAGTCACCGGACAAATTATTCTCTACCGTCGGGTTCAGTGGTGACCACTCAAAAACAATAGCCCTGGTACAATCCGGCAGTTATCAGCTCGGAGCCGTCAATTTCAAGGTGTGGGAGCATGAACTCAAGGAAGGCCGTATCGATCCGGCTAAAGTAAGCGTCATCTGGAAGAGCCCTGAATACCCTGACTATAACTGGACTGTACGTGGTGATGTGGATGCCAGGTTCGGACCGGGAACGGTTGCAAAAATCCAGCAGGCACTGCTGGCAATCGACGATCCGGTCCTGCTGGAGGCCTTTCCCAGAAAGCGATTCATTGCAGCAGACAACTCACTCTATGAACCGATCCTGGAAACCGGTAAAGCGATTAAAATCTTTCGATAACTTCGCATTGAACAGAGACCCATGTCAAGGCCGATACAGCGGATAAACCATAGCTCGATGGTAGGCAAACCACTGTTTGAGCTGAACCGGGAAACGATCAGTTACAACGGTATCAATGCCCTGGCAGACATAACTCTGAAGATAGATGCCGGTGAGAAAATTGCTCTTATCGGATCAAGCGGTGCCGGTAAAACAACGCTGCTGCGCCGTCTCTACCAACTTAAACCCCAGGATTGTGGGTTCATACATCAGCATTACGCGCTCGTTTCACAACTGAGCACGTTCCATAACATCTACATGGGCCGCCTGGATTTTCATTCTGTCCTGCATAATATTCGCACCTTGATAAGACCTGCAAAACAGGAGATAAAGGAGATCAGGAAGATCGCTCGGCAACTTGGTTTAGAAGAAAAACTATGGGATAAAATCGGTACCTTATCTGGAGGTCAGCAGCAGCGTGTCGGCATCGGCCGGGCCCTTTACCGGGGTGGTTCTATACTGATGGCCGATGAACCGGTATCATCGCTTGATATCGTTCAAGGCAGAGATATAGTCAAACTCATCACCGGAATCGGTACAACTGTCATTTCCGCCATGCACTACGTCGAATTATCGCTGGAATTTTTCGACAGGATTATAGGCCTGCACGATCACAGGATCCTCTTTGATCTCCCGTCACATGAGGTTTCAGCTAAACACCTTGAGCGTCTCTACAGCTAGCACATGCTCAGGACCTCACTTTATTTTGTTGTGCTTGGTTTTGCTGCGCTGCTGTTTTCCGATATTTCGATATCCACGCTCGACCCCTGGCAGGAGCTCAGACGCATGGCCCGGGGCATGGTCACCCCGAATCTCAGTCTCGGCATGGAACTTTTTCGGGCGCTGTTCAATACCGTCAGTTTTGCCCTGGTCGGTATCAGTCTCGCCGTCGCAGGTGGAGCGTTTCTAGCACTCTTTTTTGAGTTCACTGCGGTGCGGCTGTTTTGTTCATTTATCCGGGCCATACATGAGCTTTTCTGGGCATTTTTGCTGATGCCATTATTGGGGTTGAATGCGGTCTGTGGGATCATGGCCATTGCCATCCCCTACGCCGGAATTTTCGCAAAAGTGTATGCCGAGATCGCCCAGGAGTCTGACAAACATCCTGCCGACAGCCTTCCGCCCTCGGTGTCCCGACTGAGCAGTTTTCTTTTCACCACCCTTCCGCTCATCTATGGCGACCTCAAAAACTACACCTCCTACCGTTTCGAGTGTGGCCTGCGCTCCAGCGCAATCCTTGGTTTCATTGGTCTGCCGACGCTTGGTTATCACCTGGAAACGGCTTTCAACGAAGGCATGTTCAGCGAAGCGGCAACCCTGCTCTACTGCTTTTTCCTGCTTGTCATTTCCCTGAAGTATTGGGCCAGGGCCCGTTTCATCTTCCTGCCATTGATCATTGCCCTGGTATTTACATCGTGGGAATCATCATTTTCGTTATCTAACCTGTCACGCTCTTTAACCTATGATATCCTGCCCTGGCCCATGCGCGAGGCCGGCTATTATGACGGCAGCCAATCGATCCAGTTTGCTCTTTGGCCGACACTTGTCTGGATCAAGGATATCATGATTGCCCAGGCCTGGCCCGGTATCTGGTTCACCTTCCTGCTCACCCAGATTGTCCTGGTTGGGACCGGCATGTTTGCCCTGATAAGTTTCCCAGGCGCCAGCTCACATTTCAGCAGTCGTCTCAATCGCGCCAATACTCATTTGGCCCTGGTCGTCCTCAGGACTACTCCGGAATACATCCTGGCCTATACGTTTCTGCTGCTCTGGGGTCCCTCGATGCTCCCGGCAATCTGTGCCCTTGTCCTGCACAACGGGGCGATTCTTGCCTACCTCAGCGCCCGCGACGCCGACGCTACTGACCTGCCGTTTGACACGTCCCCCGGCAGACTAAACCGTTATTTTTATGAGATACTCCCGCGCATGTACGGCAAGTTTCTGGCCTTTTTGTTTTATCGATGGGAAGTTATCATGCGCGAATCGGCAATCCTGGGCATACTGGGGGTGCATACGCTCGGCTTCTATATCGACAGTGCGATGAGTATCGATCACCTGGACACGGCACTGCTGCTGATTGTTGTGACTGCACTTGCCAATATGTTGATAGACAGCTGTTCACAGGAAATCAGACGTCGCCTGCGAATCTCCACAAAGTTCAGCACTTCAGCAATTGGTGCCGTTACCAGCCGTGGCCAATAACCATGAACAGAACTATCATCTGAACAGCGGGTTATTCAGAACCTCACTGTGGTCTGGGTTCAACGGAAACAACTCGATTCCCACAGAACCCTGGTAATCGGAGTCCTTGATCACGTTCAGAATATTGGCAAAATTAATTTCTCCAGTCCCGATTTCGTGTCTGCCCGGTACATCGGCGATATGAAAATGAGCGATATAATCGATATACTCTCTGATATTATTAATCAGATTGCCTTCCATGATCTGCTGGTGATAGATGTCGAAAAGCATTCTCACGTTGACAGAATCAACAGCCTCTAATACACGGACCGTCTCGGCTGATGAATAGAGAAAATAACCGGCGTGATCGTAGAATGTATTCAATGGCTCGACGGCAAGCACGATATCAGTTCCTTGCAGAAGTCCGGCCGATGCTCGTAACCCATCGATCATACTTTCAATCTGCTCTTCTCTTGCAATACCCGGCAGTTCATCACCAACCTGGGAGATAATTACTTTGGTCTTGGTTTTCCTGGCATTTTCAATCGTTTCTCCAAGTCCATCGAGGTACCTGGCCCTGGATGATCTATCCACCAGCGAGATAAATTTGGTGCAGTAGGCAACAGGCTGGAGATCAAGTTTCTGGCTGACCTCCAGGATCTCCTCCATATTTTTATCCCACCAGGTCCAGAATTCATAACGCTTAAAGCCAAGTGAGCTGACTGCTTCAAGCCGCTGTGTAAACGGCAGATGTTGAAAAAAAATGTCAAGACACGGCGAAAAATTCATAGCTTCTGTATCATTGTAAAATGAGAATTCTGCAGGGCCATGGGGCCCTGCAACAATAAGCGCTCAGCCTGGTAAACGGCCAAAGCCTGCAGATATAAATCAGGGCTCAACGGCACTCACCTGGCTGACAAGCGGTTCATTATCCACAGCTGCAGGATAGCACAACATTGCCATTGGTGCATGTGCTGGATTTAAATTACTTGGTAAATGGATTACTAACATGTTAATACCAATGATTAGAGCCACTTGCAAAACGCCCTTTTCGCTCAACCTCTGCGTTATGCTTATATTTTTATCCTCGGAATATCAATTATATGCCTGCGGTAAAAATTTTTCGCATGCCTTGACGCTGAACGAAAATCATCATTTTGCAAAAGGCTCATTATTTAACCATTTTACTGTTCACCTACAGTACTGAAGGAAAAATATGGGATTATTGATCTTTTATGTCTGCCTGGCTCTGGGGGTATCATTTATCTGCTCGATAATGGAGGCTGTATTGCTGTCCATTTCACCATCTTTTGTCGCTCAGCAGGAGCAGGATCACCCCAAGCTCGGGGCAAAACTAAAGAAATTCAAAGTCAATATTGATCAACCCCTGGCGGCAATTCTCAGCCTCAACACGATTGCCCATACCGTTGGCGCCGCAGGTGCCGGAGCCCAGGCGGCGTACATCTTTGGAGATGCCTATATCGGTGTTATTTCTGCTATCCTCACATTTCTGATCCTGGTTCTCTCGGAAATCATCCCCAAGACACTTGGAGCCGCATACTGGCGACAGTTAACGCCACTCGTGGTGAAACTGCTCCACATTACCACCCTGTCAATGTGGCCACTTGTCAAGATGGCAGAGGCGCTGACCGGCCTGATGACCGGGAAAACACCGAAAAAACAGGTTTATCGTGATGAATTCATCGCCCTTGCAGAACTCAGGGCAAAAGAAGGGGTGTTTCATCGGTATGAATCCCGGGTCCTCCAGAACCTTTTCTACCTTCGTGATATCAGGACCAGGGACATCATGACCCCGCGTACCGTGGTATTTGCCCTCCCTGAAAACCAGACCGTAGCTGACACAATAGTCGCTCACCCCTCATTTCAATTTTCCCGGATACCGGTATATGGTGAAAACCTTGATGATATCAAAGGCTTCGTCCTGAAAAGTGATATTTTACAAACCGCGCAGGATAATCCGGAAAAAGCACTTGCTGATATCTGTCGGCCTATCGTCGTCATGGTTGGAGATGTAACACTGCACACCATGTTTGAGCAGATGATGAGCAAATCGGTTCACATCGCCCTCGTCGTCGATGAATATGGCGGTACTGAAGGGATTGTTACCATGGAGGACTTTATTGAGACACTTCTTGGGCTGGAAATTGTTGATGAAGTCGACACCATCGAGGATATGCAGGAAAGTGCCAGAAAGCAGTGGAAAATCCGAGCTCAACGTACCGGCCTGATCACGCCTGAGGAACCCTTGAAAAGAAAAACTCCATCACCAGACCAGCATCGCGTCGAGGATCCTCCGACAGAAGACGTCTGACAGGGAACAGGATCCTGGTCTTAAGACGCAACACCTGAATGAGTAATAAACGGGGGGGTGGAGTTTTTTCATCCACCCCTGTCTGTTTTCAGCGTTGTCAGCTGTTCTGCAATGCGGCAATTCGCTCTTCCAGAGGTGGATGACTCCTGAACAGGGATGCGAGTCCGCCTTCTTTTGCCTTGATCCCGAAAGCAGAGACCTGATCGGGCAATTGAGATGGTTCGTGGCGAGCCTGCAGACGTTTCAAGGCGTTGATCATTTTCTGTTTTCCAGCAAGATGCGCCGCACCGCTGTCTGCCCGAAATTCTCGTTTCCTGGAAAACCACATGACGATCATGGAGGCGAAGAATCCCAACACCAGTTCGAGAAAAATGGTGACCGCGATGTAGCCCATAAATCCGAGGCCACCACCTTCCCTATCCTGACTGAGAACGTTATTGATAACCCCTGCAACCATGCGGGAAAGAAAGATGACAAAGGTGTTCAAAACACCCTGGATCAAGGTCAGGGTCACCATATCGCCGTTGGCCACATGACTGATTTCGTGGGCAAGAACACCCTCGACCTCGTCTCTTTCCATGTTCTGGAGTAGTCCGGTGCTGACCGCAACCAGCGCATCATCGCGTTTCATCCCGGTGGCAAAGGCATTCATATCCGGTGCATTATAGACAGCCACTTCAGGCATACCGATTCCAGCCATTTCGGCCTGACGGCGCACTGTGCTCAAAAGCCACTCTTCAGTCTGGTTGGATGGCTGATCGATGACCTGAGCACCCGTGGATTTTTTGGCAATCCATTTTGACATGGCCAGGGAGATAAACGAACCACCCATACCAAACAAGGCAGCCATGACCAACAATCCCGAAGTTGATGCGGTATCCAAGCCAAGGATACTCATGACAAATCCCAACAGCACAAGAATTGCCAGGTTTGTTGCGAGATAGAGAAGAATTCTCATATCATTAACCTCCTGTTAAATTTTATTGACGCGTCAAAGGTAATCACTGCGATTTGCATTATCCACTATTATTGCACAAATGTAATGGATGAATAACTATGCTATCGAGCCCGCAAGGCCCTCCTGTAAACCCCAGCTAATTTTGCCTTTCAACCATCTCCTATTCATGGTTTTACAAGAGCTGGAATTACCGTTCAATATGGTCTACATTGATTTGGAATACAGCCCGCTGACACTCCTTCATAAATCATAAAGAGCAGGTTGAGGATACCATGATGAATACAACCAATATACCGGCAGAGCCAGGTATGCCGATTGCAGAAATTGACACGCCTGCTCTTGTTATTGAACTGGATACACTTGAACGAAATATCGGAAAAATGGCACGCTATTGCGACCAACAGAAGATCGGCCTCCGGCCGCATGCCAAAACACACAAATCAATTGACCTGGCAGTTCTGCAGGTTGAGCAGGGCGCAGTGGGGGTATGCTGCCAGAAAGTCAGTGAAGCTGAAATTTTTGTTTCGGGTGGAATTTCGGATGTCTTCATAACCAACGAGATTGTCGGCAGAAAGAAAATCTCCCGTCTTGTCAATCTTTCCAGTCAAGCAACCATAGGCGTCTGTGTCGACAACTACGAAAACATTCGAGATCTCAGCATGGCGGCCCGTCAATTCCTGACAGAACTTAACGTCTATGTCGAAATTGACATAGGAGGAGGCCGCTGTGGCGTTCAACCGGGAAAACCGGCGCTCGATATGGTTCGTGCAATTCATCAATCCCCAAACCTGAAATTCCAGGGACTTCAGGTCTACCATGGAAAAGCGCAGCACATTAAGATGTTTGGTGATCGAAAGAATGCTATCCGTCAATCCCTTGAAAAAGTAACAGACACCCTGATGCTCCTTGACAGATCCGGAATTGACTGCCCGGTTGTCAGTGGAGCCGGAACCGGCAGTTACCTGCTTGAGGCAGAAAGTGGGGTCTATACCGAGATGCAATGTGGTTCTTATGTCTTCATGGATGCTGACTACGGCTCGATTCATACCGCACAGGGAACCCTGCTGGACAGTTTTGAGAACAGTCTTTTTATCCTGACCAGTATCATGAGCACTCCTTCCCGGGGGATCGCCGTCTGTGACGCAGGCTTAAAAGCACACAGCATAGACTCCGGGTTACCGCTCGTGAAAAATACGCCATCCATCCTCTATCGCTCACCCTCTGATGAGCACGGAATACTTGAGGATAAAGCGTGCTCACTCTCTCTTGGAGAGAAAGTATACCTTATCCCCGGACATTGTGACCCAACCGTCAACCTGCACGACTGGTACATTGGAGTGCGCGACGGACATGTGGAATCCATATGGCCGGTGAGTGCACGGGGTATGATATTTTAACGTTAGAGCCTTTTGCAAATGATGATTTTCGTTCAACGTCAAACCATGTGGAAAATTTTTACCGCAGGTATATAATTGATATTACAATGATAAACGTTTAAGCATAACGGAGCGGTTGAGCGAAAAGGGCGTTTTGCAAGTGGCTCGGCAATTAATCCTGTTCTCTCAGCAGAAATGTGTCTGTCAACAGTTTGAGAACGATTCCATAGACAGGAAGAAACAGGACAATGCTGACGAACAGTTTGAACAAGTAGTCAACCACGGCTATTTCCGGCCAGTGAGCCGCCATGAACGGATCCGGACTCAGGTAAAAGGCCAGGAAATAGAACAGCATTGTATCGACCAGGTTACCAATGGTGGTTGACAGCGATGGAGCGACCCACCATTTCTGGTTCCGTCTCAGATATGAAAAAACGCTGATATCAAGAAGCTGGCCGATCGCGTAGGCAGTAAAACTGGCCATGGCGATCCGGAAAACAAAGATATTCAGCGTAGAGAAACCGCCAATACCCTGAAATTTTCCTTCAAAAAACAGAATCGAGATGATGTAGGAGAGCAGCAGGGCCGGTATCATTGAGCAGAAAATGATTTTACGGGCTCTGGCAGAGCCAAAAACTCTCACGGTCAGATCAGTGGCCAGGTAGACCAGCGGAAAGCTGAAGGTTCCCCATGTCGTATAGGTGCCAAATAACTGAAAGGGAATCTGGACCAGGTAGTTGCTGGCGCCGATGATAACAATATGGAATGTGATGAGAATAATCAGGGCGCGCGTCGATTGCGCAGTGGTTAAAAAACGCATGGGATATCCTTTTTCTTGACCGGGGTGAGGGAACCCGAACAGCCGTATGAACTGAGGAGTCAGGCTGATTTCACACAGGCTGACTGGTATATATGAAAGCAGGTCGTTATAGTCTAAATTCGGAATTCAGGCAATTCTTTTTTTACCTGTCCCCCGGACTGCTCGGTCCATTGTGTATCGTACCCCGCGAGAGCGACGCAAAAATTCCTACTATACAGAGCAACGTAAAAACAACAAACGTCCAGCGGATACTCAGCAGCAGATGTGGAAAGATCTCCTCGGTAATGGCACGTCCACCCACAAAAATCGACAATATCAGCGTGGCAATCCCCATTGAAAACATCTGGCCCAGCACCCGCATGGTTCCGGCGGAGCCCGAAGCAATCCCCAGATATCTCCGTTCCACCGACCCCATGATCGCATTCATATTTGGCGACGAGAACAGAGCAAATCCAAAACCAAGGATCAAGAGGACAATAACAATCGCCGCCAAACCTGTTTCACTCCCGATAAAGGAAAGATAGAGCAGCCCCGCCGCGGTTATGGCCATACCAATGGAAGAGATGATACGGGGTTCAACCCTGTCGGACAGCCGACCGGCAAGTGGCGAAAACAGAGCCATCATGATCGGTTGAGCAATAAGGACAATCCCCGCCCCCCTGCTGTCCAGTCCATGAATATATTGAAGGTAAAGGCTGAGTAGAAACATCAGTCCAAAGGTTGCACTGTAATGAATGAGCGCAGCCAGATTGGACATGGCAAAAGGCCGGTTTTTTATGTACAGATTAACCTGGAGCAGTGGTTCTTCCAGGCTTTTCTGTCTCACCACGAAGGCTGTCAGGCCGACACTGCCCCCCAGGAGCAAGACAACGCCAGTCATTTGCGGCAAGATCGAAAAGCCATAAATAATACCAACCAGTGATGGGACATAGATCACCGCCCCGGTGATATCGTACTGTTCGCCAGCCGCATCTGCCCACTCTCCCTTGAGAAAGACAATCAGCACCAGCAGCGGGATCAGCCCAAAGATAAAAACGACCAGAAAAAGTGATCGCCAGCCGAAATAATGGGTCAGCAGGCCACCAGCAAACGGACCTGTGGAGAGTCCCACATAAACAGCCGAGACTGCCATTCCAAGTACGCGCCCCCTGTTTTGGGGAGGAAACACAGATGTCAGGATAGCCATGCCGGTACCGAAAATCATCCCGCCCCCAAGTCCCTGCGCGCCTCTGAACAGGAGAAGCGAGTAGACGTTTGGTGACAAAAAACAACAGAGTGAACTCAGAGCAAACAGTCCAAACCCAAGAGCCAGTATTCTTTTTCTCCCCTTTATGTCGGCGAGCCGTCCCATCGGCACCAGTGAGACGCCGGCAGCCAGCAGATATGAGGTGGCAATCCAGCTCAGCAGTACAGCATTTATCCCCTGCTCCAGAAACGAATCCTGGATAGCCGGAAGCGCGACATTAACAGAAGATATCATGAATGGCATGATGAACGAGCTAATCATCGACACGGCAAGGGCGGATCTCTGGATGGCAGTCATGGCCTCACATCCTGTATTGAATGCATTTTAAAGCATATTGTTGTCTTTGGGCGGTAAACAATAATTCTTCACCCTAATTCTGTATTACTATCTCCAATGAGCAGTATACATATAAAACAGGAGGTTGATGAAAATAAAGGTTTTGGTAAAGCTCTCGGAAAATCATCCGGTTTTTTAGTTAAGTGGGATAGAGGCTGACAATCATCAGCCAACCAACCAGACAGACCAGTCCGAAGCGGAATCCGGTTATCTTTCTGTGATGTGGCTTCATGATTATGGGTATCGAGGCATCAGCTGATCGATCACTTGTTACGCACAACCAGCATCAGGATGCCGGTTCATGGTGAACGATCAGCCCATTTAATCAGCGGGAAGCCAGCCAGCAGGTTGCAGTAATCCAACCCCGGCCACAACCAGGTCAGTTTCCTCGCTGTACCAGAGGAAATGAGGCAGGGATAAAAATGTTAACTCATTTCTGGGGAAAAGCAGCCCGGACCTTGTCGAGATACGGTTTACCAATCTTCTCGCCCCAGGTCGTATAAAGTGACTCCGAAGCAGTGACCATGGCCTTTTTATCGTTGTCACTCAATGAGATAAACGTAACCCCGTCTGCTTTTGCAGCTGCGATCTGCTCAACCTGCTGTTTCTGTGTCAACTTTCGTGCCGCCGCACTCTCCTCCCGGATTACCTTCAACAGGGTCTGCTGCAGGTCAGCTGGTAGCTTTTTCAGCCACTTATCATTCATTATATGAATATAGAGGCCCTGTGCATAATTGATCTCGGTGTAATATTTGGCAACAGTAAATTTCCGGGAAATATTGCAGACGATAGGAGTATGATCCAATCCATTGATCACCCCCGTCTGCAGGGCCTGCGGGACATCCGGCCAGGGCAGGACTGAGAACTTGAGCTTCCATGCTTTATAGGCATCAATATTAACTGGTGCCTGGGCGATACGAAAATTAACCGCCTTCGCATCTTCCAGGTTGTTAACCGGCGTGGTTGTCGCCCAGCCGTAACTGCCGTAACCGGTAAAGTCAACGACTCTCAAGCCCCTTGACATTGCTGCATTCTGGAATGGCTCCCAGAGCTCTGGGGTGTCTCTGAATCGATCCAGCTTATCAAAACCATCAATAAGGAATGGTAAATTCACCACTCCGAGCACGGGTGCTATGTTTGCCGCAGCGACTGAAGAGCTGAGCATGCCATGGATGGCTCCAACTTTCAATTTGTTGATCACATCTTTCTCACCGCCGAGCTGACTCAGCGGTCGAAAGTCAACATAAAGCTGTCCACCTGATTCTTTCCATATCCGGTCACGGATCCGGTATCCGACGGTAACACCCTCGATAGCCGGGTGACCGACACAGGAGAGCAGATACGTATACGCAGCTCCAGTCGGGTCAAAGTCAGGTTTCCACTTGGCGAGGGGATCATCCTTGGCGATGACAGACGTTGTAACAACAGAGGATAGTATCAACATAACAGCACTCAGACACAAACATCGGATCGATCTCATTGCAGCTCCCATTGAAGTAGTGAATGTTCCCTTTTCACTGGTTATTTACGTTAAAAACATAAAAATTTCAATCGTTTTATCAGAGAGACACAATGTGGTACCGGAATAATAACAACCACTTACCCTGTTATTAGTCGCCGCAATGGCGATATCTACGTGAGCAATACTGAACTGCCGCTGGTAATCCTGCTTTCCAGGTCCGTGTGGGCCTGAACTGCATCCTTGAGCTGATACTCCTTGTAGATATTTATCTTCACCGCACCGGAAACGATCACTTCGAACAGGTCCTGGGCATGGACCAGGAGCGCTGTACGCTCTGCAGTATAGTTCATCAGGCTTGGCCTGGTAAGAAAGAGCGATCCCCTGGCTGCAAGCAGACTGAGATCAAACGGCTCAACCGGCCCCGATGACTGGCCAAAACTCACCATTGATCCCATTGGCCGCAGACAGTTCAGCGATTTCATAAAGGTAGTCTTACCCACCGAATCGTAAACAACATCAACACCCTGCCCGCGGGTAAGCTTTTTCACTTCCTCTTCAAAATCTTCTTCCTGGTAGAGAATTGTGTGGGTACAGCCATTTGCTCGTGCCAGATCAGCTTTTGCCAGGCTGCCGACGGTCCCTATCGTTATCGCGCCGATATGTTTCGCCCACTGGCACATAATGGAACCAACACCACCGGAAGCAGCATGCACCAAAAGGGTTGTACCAGGCTGCACATCATAACATCCCTTCAACAAGTATCTCACCGTCATGCCCTGGAGCATCATTGCCGCCGCCTGCCTGGTTGATATGCCATCCGGCAACTTCACCAGCCGGTGGGCGGGAATGCATCGAACCTCTGCATAGGCACCAATCGGAACGCCTGCGTAAGCGACCCTGTCCCCTTTGGCAAAATCGGCAACTCCATCACCAACAGCATCCACTGTTCCAGCACCCTCCAGGCCTGGAATCACGGGGAGCGACGGGACTGGATAGAGTCCGCTGCGATGATACACATCTATATAATTCAGGCCGACAGCCTCCTGGTGAATCCTCACCTCACCCGGACCAGGATTTCCCGGATTGTCATCTTCCCACGAAAGAACTTCAGGACCACCTGTCTTGTGTATGCGTATTGCTTTTGTCATGTTCACTCCTCTGTCTTATTCCCGGTTATCCGCTGCACATCCTCTTTTCGATATTGCCTTCATTATCAGGTTGAAAATATAGTCATAAGATCGAATATCGCTCGATATTTTATTACTGCGGTAACAAAGGATTGAATTACCTTCTTGCATAGCGGATTCAATTTATGTAGCTTCTGCTTCAAGGAAGCAGACTATCAAAGATTATCTATCAATAGTGAGGTACAAAGCATGAAAGAGCGAACCTATCTTCAGGACAGTGAAGTGATGATGAAACGTCTTACCAAAGGTGCTTTTCTGACCGTTAAGGCTGATGACCAGCTGAACACCATGACGATTGGCTGGGCAACTATCGGTTTCGTCTGGAAAAAAGAAGTGTTCATGGTTGCCGTCAGAGATTCCAGACATACCTTTTCCCTGATGGAAAAAAGCGATAATTTCACGGTTACCATCCCGCTCGACAAAACATTTAAGGAGGCGGTGATGTTTTGCGGGACGAAATCTGGAAGAGATTTCAACAAGTTCGACGAGTGTGGACTGCGTCAGAAGCAATCAACCCATGTTGCATCCCCGATTATTGATATCCCCGGCGTCCACTACGAGTGCAAAATAATATACAAATCCCCCATGGATCCGGCCATGCTGGATAAAAACTTTACCAAACTCTATCCCGAAAATGATTACCACACCCTCTATTTTGGTGAAATTATGGCATGTTATGAGACAGAATAGGGCTTTTTCGCTGCCTATTTCTTGCCCGATTGATCCTCAACAACCTGATAAACCAACCTGTTACTCATGCTTTAAGGAATAACAATGAAACATTTTCTTTTCTCATGCCTCCTCCTCATCATCGCAGTTCCACTTTCAGCGTCCGAACCGCTTAGGGTGGGAGTCCTGCTGATCGAGGATTCTGTTCCGTTTTACCTTGCCGATAATGAAGGTTTCTACACTGATGAAGAGCTCGAGGTGGAGCTCGTCCCGTTCTTAAGCGCACTTGAGCGGGACAGCGCATTGACGGCCGGGGCAATCGACGGGGCGATCACCGACCCGGTCGGTGCCCTGTTATTTGACAGAGGCAGAGGAGATATCAAAATCACCTCTCTTTGTTTGGGAAAAACCCCCGCAGAGGGCATTTTCGCAATCCTCGCTGCGCCCAAATCGGGAATAGGATCAATCGAACAACTGAAAGGTGTTGAGATCGCGGTTTCCAACGCAACAATTATTGAGTATGTAACTGATCGTCTCCTGGAAGACCGCGGATTCAAACCTGATGAAATCAGAAAAATAGAAGTCAAGAAAATGCCGATTCGTATGCAGATGCTCTTGTCCGGATCTGTGCAGGCCGCCACCCTACCTGAGCCACTTGCATCGATTGCAGCAGGAAAAGGTGCCAGGATATTGATAGCCGATGATTCCAGCAAGGAAAGTCTTTCACAGACGGTTATCGTCTTTCGAGGTGACGTGCTGTCTGAACGGCAACCGGAAATTGCTCGATTTTTCAAAGCGTACAAGCGTTCAGTTGAGGCGATTAACAGCGATCCGGAAAAATATCGAGACCTTTTTGTTGAAAAAGGCCGCATCCCCCCATTTCTGGCCAAGACATACACCATCCCGACCTACCCGACTCCAGCACCATTCAGTAAATCACTGTACGACCCGGTTATCCAGTGGCTGATGGCGAAAGACCTTGTTCAAGATATTCCATACGCGTCAATGGTGGCAACCGATTTCATGGCTGGGTCGGAATAACGTATGATAGACGTCAGTGCGGCAAGCCTATGTTTCAAGAATGATCACTCGGTAAACCAGGTCCTGAAAGACATATCTTTTCAGGTAGAGCCGAACACCACCTGCGCAGTTATTGGACCGTCAGGTTGCGGCAAGACGTCCCTGCTCTTCCTGCTTGCAGGACTGAGAAAACCCGATTCAGGTACAATTAGAATTTCCGCTGGTTCTGAAACAGGCACTATCCTCCAGACCTATGGCCTTTTTCCATGGAAGACGGTCGCCCAGAATATCAGCCTGGGCCTTGTTCTCAAACGGGAAGCCAGAGAGGTTATTGAAAAACAGACAGCCGACCTGTTGCGGGAAATGGGCTTGTCTGGGTTTGGAGATCATTACCCTATCCAGCTCTCAGGGGGTATGCAGCAGCGTGTTGCCCTCGCCCGGGCCCTGGCGGTTGAACCCGACATTCTCTTCATGGATGAACCGCTCTCATCACTTGACGCCCTGACGCGTGAGCGTCTGCAGAATCTTATTCTCGGTATTCAACAGTCGAGGAAAATAACGATTGTCCTGGTAACTCACTCTATCGAAGAGGCAGTATTCCTCGGCCATAAAATCATCGTGCTGAGCAAATCTCCGGGACAAATAGTGCATATCGTGGACAATCCGGAAGCCGGCAGCAGAGAGCACAGGCAGCAGGATATATTTTTCCAGCGCTGCAAAGAGCTTCGACACGTTCTTAAAGGGGAGTATGATGGGCAGGAAGCGTGATATAATCGTCGCCGGACTCATCCTTTTGGGCCTCTGGGAGATAGCGGCTCTTGTTCTCAACTCCATGGCCCTGCCTCAACCGTGGATCGTACTGATCGATGTCTTTCAGAAAGTCGCCGACGGCAGCCTCATTGATGACCTGCTGATCAGCAGTGTCCGGGCCCTGCTGGGGATTTTCCTGGCCCTGATCACGGCAGTCCCCCTGGGACTCTTGATCGGAGCGGAAGAACCATTGCGCAAAAGATTGTCACCATTTATTTATCTGCTTTATCCGGTCCCCCATGTGGTCCTGCTGCCGCTGATAATCATCCTCTTTGGAATTGGTAACTTCTCAAAGATCTTTCTCATCGCCTTAATTGTTTTTTTCCAGATCCTTGTTACCACGAGGGATGCCGCAAAGAACATACACCAGAATTACTACTATTCCATGCAGACCCTGGGTGCTTCGCGGCTGCAGGTGTATTTTCATGTTATTTTACCGGCAAGCCTGCCGAAGATTTTAACCGCCATGCGAATTTCCATTGGCACGGCTGTGGCAATCCTGTTTTTTGTTGAGTCCTTTGCGACAACCCGGGGTCTGGGCTATATCATCATGGACTCATGGGGAAGAGCCGATTACACCGCTCTGTATACGGGTATCTTCTGCATGGCACTGCTGGGGTTCAGCCTCTACCTGATCCTGGACCGTCTTGAACGCCGACTCTGTCGCTGGACTGAGATAGATAAATAAATCTTGATCAGAGACGCTGAAGACATTCTTCCGTGCTGACCACCTCGTCACAGATGAATGACAGTGCACGGCTTACCGTTGCTTTTGCCTGCTCTGCGCTGCAGGAAACTCCTGCAAACTCAACGGGAGGGGTGGCAGTGCAGTCATGGACGAGCACACACTCATAGTCCAGATCTTTTGCCGCTCGGGTGGTGGCGTCCACACACATGAATGTCATCATTCCGGTGATAACCAGCCGGCTGATCCCGTTTTCTTCGAGATGGTGCTGCAATTGTGTTTTGAGAAAGCTGTTGGGATATTGTTTGACAATGACCGTTTCTCCTGCCTGGGGCTGGAGGAGATCGTGAATCTTCTGCCCTTGTGTCCCCGGGAGAAAGAACGTGGCACCCTCGTTTACAGATTCATGCTCGATATGGATAACCGGCAGCCCCTGTCGGCGAAATTCGTCTAGAATCACCTTGATCCGGTCGACAGCTTTAACCGCCTCCGGCAGCTCCATCTTGCCGCCGGGAAAATAATCATTCTGGACATCGATAATCAGCAGCGCTGTATTCTTCATGTCGTATCCCTTTTATTATGCTCATGAACTTGAACCTGCCGGTTTCCGGCCATACTCGGTTGCTTATCAGCAAGGCTCAAAAGGTTCCTCTACCGAACCCGCACCCCGTGGCCGTACTGGTAGGTGCGGTGCTCATTGTTGTTTCTTTTGATCTCAGATTCTTTCAATTGAAATTCTTGTCTGGCATTCTCCATTTGGCTTACACAATTAACGGCACCAATATAATCTTTCCAGTACGGCTGGATATACTGTTTTCTACAGGACCGTTTCAGCTCCTCGGTCCATTCCATGTTATCCCAGAGATCACGTGCCTTAGCCTGTTCTTTTGCGCAGGCAGTGTCCTGGTTGCATACTTTCAGGTGGACCCGCCAGTTATCGGCGCTGCCAATCGAAGGGACCAGCAGCACGATCAGAATAATGAATCTTTGCATCATGTCCGAAACTCCTAAACCGTAATCCTGCTGCTTATACAGGCATGACAGGAACCTGACCTCTTGCGTGCACCCTCGGTCCGAGTAAAAACACCGACAATAGTATCACTCCCCGATCCCAAAACAAACAGTGCAGATCGCTGAAAATCATCGTACGTATCGCATCTTAAAGCAGGTCATCCGCCTCTTTTCCTTGTTATGACCTGAAACCAGAAAAATATGCATTCTGCAGACCATTTACCACTATAATACCCAGTACCAGTGCAATCCATACATTTCAGAGCAAAGATACTACCGGTGAACCATTTACGCGATCAAGGATTAATGATTTATTGATCCGCTGATAAGAGTAGTTCTTGCCTAGTGCCACGGTCTGTTGTAGAGATATTTGTTATCAAACAACAACAAAATGAACCTCGCCTGACAGAAATGATTCGGCCTGCGTAATTATGTGCATCACAGATCCATTTCTCGTCACCGGATTACGATTAAACACTTTTCTTGCCAGACAAGGATGACAGAAGATCAATTTATCGCCTGCCACGAATGTGACCTGATTCACCAGCTGCCCCATGTGCCCGCTGGTGAAGTAGCTCGCTGTGTGCGCTGTGAGTCAACGCTCTACCGCCCCAAAAAAGACAGCCTTAACCGAACGCTTGCCCTCGCCATAGCAGGGTCCATACTGTTTATCATCGCGAACACCTTCCCGTTTATTGCTTTCAAAATTGGTTCCCAGCTGCGAGAAACAACACTTGCCACCGGAATATTTGAACTGTTCAACCAGCAGATGGGCCCTATTGCCACGCTGGTGCTGATTACCGTTGTTATCGTCCCTGCGACCAGTTTATGCTGCCTGATCTATATCCTTCTTCCCCTGCAACTCGATCGTGTACCTAAATTCATTGTACCGGTATTCAGGTTCTACCTCTTTCTCAAACCATGGGGGATGATGGAAATTTTCATGCTGGGAATTATCGTATCAGGGTTTAAACTGATCAAGATGGCATCATTAATACCAGGTCTGTCGCTGTTTGCGTTCTTTGCCCTCATCTTCGTGCTCACCACCATAATCGTGACGCTTGATGAACATATAATCTGGGAGAAAGTTGACTACACATGAGCATTAAGCCGTCTACAGCACTGAACATGGGTATGGTTTCATGCCATTGCTGCCACCTGCTGTGCAAACAGTCGGCACTGCCTTCTTTGTGTCCCCGTTGTGGAACAGAGCTGCAAAGCCGCAAACCAAAAAGTATTGCCCGGACCTGGGCGCTGGTAATCGCAGCGGCTGTATTTTACATTCCGGCGAATGTTTTTCCCATTACCCATACCGCTTCATTTGCCGGGGTCCAGTCTGATACCATCATGAGCGGTGTCATCTATTTCGTCCACAGCGGCAGCTGGCCGGTAGCACTCATTATCTTTGTCGCCAGTGTTTTTGTTCCCCTCCTGAAACTGCTGATCCTGGTGATACTGATGATCTCCGTTCAATTCCGCTGGCAATGGCGACCGGTCGATAGAACACGGCTGTATCGTCTCACCGAAGCGATCGGGCGCTGGTCGATGCTCGACATATTTGTTGTAACCATCCTGGTTGCGCTTGTTCATTTCGGCTCACTGGCAAATATTGAAGCCGGTTCCGGCGCCCTTTATTTTGCCGCTGTTGTAGTGATTACCATGTTCGCCGCAGAAAGTTTTGATTCCCGGCTGATTTGGGATAATTTAGAGGATTATGATGACAGAGAAAACTGAACAACCCATTAATAAGTCTATCGGTGCAGCTCCGGTTATCAGGCAGCGTCGCTCACTCTCTATCGTCTGGCTCGTACCACTGGTTGCCGTGTTAATCGGAGGCTGGCTGGCATACAAATCGATTACCGAAAAAGGACCGCTAATCACGGTAACCTTCAAGACGGCGGATGGGCTTGAGGCAGGAAAAAGCAAAGTGAAATTCAAGAATGTTGAAGTCGGAGTTGTGGAAACCATTGATATAGTTCCTGACCAGGATCGCGTCGCCTTGAAAATCCGAATGAAGAAAGAGGCAACTCCCTATCTTACTGAAAATACAAGATTCTGGGTCGTTCGGGCTCGCATCACAGCCACTGAAGTCTCAGGTCTTGGAACCTTGCTGGGGGGAGCCTATATCGGCATTGAACCCAGTACCGAAGGAGAACCTGCCGAATCTTTTGTCGGTATGCAAAAGACTCCAATCATCACCAGCGAGAGGCAGGGAAAACGTTTTCAATTGACCGCTAACCGCCTTGGTTCGTTAAACCCGGGATCACCGATCTATTTTCGCCAGGTAAAAGTTGGTCAGGTTATTGATTTTGAGATGGACGAACATGGTGACGATATTGAGATTAGCATTTTTATAGATGCTCCGTATGATCAATTTGTCCGTGAAAATTCCAGATTCTGGCTATCAAGCGGACTGGATCTCCAGTTAACAGCCAGCGGTCTGCGTGTTGATACGCAGTCCATGGTATCCCTGATGATTGGTGGATTAGCTTTTAGTTCACCTCTGAACGAACCCGCACCTGCAGCAGCAGCCCACGCACGTTATATACTCTTTGAAAGTCAGGATGAAGCCGAAACAGATCGATCTGAGTCACAAAATGATTACTACATAGAGTTTTTCGGCTCGGTTCGAGGGCTCTCCATTGGCGCGCCGATTGAATTCAGGGGTTTTCAACTTGGCACTGTTAACGACATCGAACTGGTAGCAGATTTTGAAAATAATAAATTCTCAACCATGGTGCGAATCAGCATCATTCATCATTATGGAGATGTACCTGTAAATCAAACAGACGAAGAGACTAAAAAACGAGTGGATCATTTTGTCAAAGGTGGTATGAGAGCTCAATTGAAGACCGGTAACCTGCTGTCGGGACAGCTTTTTATTGATCTTGAATATTTTGATGAAGCTCCAGCGACTGATATCAAGATATACAATGACCTGTTTGTCCTGCCAAGCATACCTGCTGCCTCACAGACGTTGATGAACGATCTGGGCGAATTCATGAAAAAGCTCAGCGTACTCCCCCTGGACGAGATTGCCAAAGATCTAAAAAATACAATGGTTTCCATTGAAAAACTGGTAAGCAACAAGGAACTTCAAAATGCAATTTCGGCAATAAACCGCGTTATAACAGAGCTGGATACAACAATAGAGATGATAAACACCGGCACCATCCCACAGGTCAATACCACCCTGGCTGAGGTTGAAAAACTGGTCAAAGACATGGATAACTGGGTCAGCGCAGACTCACTGCTCTATGATGATTTACGAAACTCTCTGAATGCACTCTCGGAGGCCGCCCGGTCAATTACCGACCTTACCGATATGCTTTCAAGACATCCCGAGGCCTTGATCCAGGGCAAAAAAAGTGAGGGCCAATTATGATTGTAAAGAAAACGTTACGCTGCTTCCCGGCATTGCTCGTACTCTTCCTGGTTGCAGGATGCACCGGCACATCACCGAATGCAATTTTTTACACCCTGAGTTCCATTGACGAAATGGATAGGCCGGATCATTCAGCAGGAATAGCGGCCGACATGGCCATCGGTATTGGCCCGGTGACATTCCCAGATCAATTGATCCGCCCGGCCATTGTTACCAAAACCGGTAAAAACCAGATCAGCATAAATGAATTTCACCGGTGGGCCGGATCACTCCAGCAGGATTTTACCCGGGTAATGACGCAAAACCTCGCTATTCTACTAAACAGTGATCAGATCATGGCCCGCCCCTGGGAGCGATATTTCAAACCGGACATCCGTATCACCGTTGACATCCAGAAATTCGGAGGGCAGCTGGGTCACTATGCAGAGCTCTCCGCAACCTGGATGGTCATAGAAGAAGGCAAGGATGTCGAAGCAGTTGTACACCGCTCTGAGCTGAAAGAAACCGTCTCAGAGGACAGTTACGACGCCCTTGTTGCCGCCCAGAGCCGCGCGCTGGCCAAATTCTGCGAGGAGATCGCCAACGCCCTTTTGGTCAGGAAATAGTCATCAAAACAGTTTGAGAAGGCACCCAACTGGAAGATAGGCCAGTATTTTTGTATCGGCTTGGAAGCAGTTTGATCCACTGCCATTTTAACAGGACCTGCCGCAGGCAAGTGGATTATTGTCCTGAACGAAGATCTCCGTGAGCATTTTCAGCACCATGGCTTTATACCAAGAAAAGAGACAGCCGATGGCAGTGTTCTGTTTGCCTGATGACTTGATACTTCTAAATACCCATGAATATTCCAGCCTATAGTGATGTGGTTAAAGCCCATACGGTTGTCGGGCAGTTCGCGCACCGGACACCGGTGCTCAGCTCCCAGAGTATCAACCTGTTAACCAGTGAAGACATTTACTTTAAGTGTGAAAACTTCCAGAAGGTTGGAGCGTTCAAGTTCCGGGGAGCTATCAACGCGGTCATGTCACTGGACAATGAAAAAGCGAAAAAAGGTGTTGCCACCCATTCCTCGGGGAACCATGCTGCCGCCCTGGCATTGGCAGCAAAAACCAGGGGCGTGGATGCCTATGTGGTAATGCCGGAAAATGCACCTGAAATAAAAAAGAGAGCGGTTGCCGGTTACGGCGCCAGCATCTCCTTTTGCGAACCCACGCTCCAGGCACGCGAATCAGCTCTGGCGACAATTATTGAAGAAACAGGAGCAACTGAAGTCCACCCATACGACAATTTTGATGTTATAGCCGGCCAGGGTACCGCTGCAAAGGAGATGCTCGAAGATCTGGACGAGATGAACCGTGTCCTCATACCAGTCGGTGGAGGCGGGTTACTGGCCGGATCTGCACTTGCAGTTAAGCACATCTCGCCCGGGACAAGAGTCGTTGGCTGTGAACCTGCAGGCGCTGATGATGCCTATCGTTCTTTTTTGAAAGGTGAAATTATTCCATCGATTAACCCGCAAACTATTGCCGATGGTTTGCTAACCTCGCTTGGCCAGCGAAACTTTGCCATCATCAGGAACCATGTAGACGAAATTGTAACTGTTTCCGAATCATCAATCATCCAGGCGATGCGAATGATCTGGGAAAGAATGAAAATTATCATTGAACCCTCCTCCGCGGTACCACTGGCAGCAGTCCTTGAGGAACGTGCTACAATCCCGGACACAAAAACAGGCATCATAATTTCAGGTGGCAACCTGGATCTGGAAAGACTGCCATTCTAGCATTTAAATCTCAGGAAATAACAGTGATGACAAAAGCGTTTTTTGAGCATCACCAGGAGTACTGCAGTTCATGACACTTCATATGGTCTCAACATCCAGGGTAGAGATTAATGGCTTTATTCTCTGCCGGCTCTCTTTCTGTGCAATACAGGTCCGTGACGATCAGCCACAACCCTTTTATCGCGGCAGCTACCTATGAAGAACAGAACGATATTCATCCTGATACTGCTCACAGCACTGCTTGGTTTCCTCTGGCAAAGTTACCTGCAACCGTTTCTGGCCTCACTCACCGAACCGGCAATAGATTTACAACCAAAAGAAGCACGTCTTCGGGTTCCTGACTTTTCACTTCTGGACCTGGATGATACGGCCACCCGGTTAAGCAGGTATCGTGGCTCAGTGGTGCTCATCGGATTCTGGGCAACCTGGTGAAGCTACTGCAGGAAGGAGATGCCTTCCCTTGAGCGGTTATACCAGAAATACCAGGACAAAGGGCTAACGATTCTTATGATTAACACAAGAGAGTCAAAAGAAAATGTTGGCTCTTTTATCCGCCACAACCACTATTCTTTCAAGGTATTGCGTGACGCAGACGGTGAGGTCAGCCGAACATTTTCAGTCTTTGGACTACCTGCCGGGTTTATTATCGACAAAAAGGGTAGAGCGGTTTTTCGCTCCGTCGGATATCGAAATTGGAATACAAAGAAAATGCATGAAGCGTTTGACACGCTCATTGAAGAATGATAAGCAGCTGGATATACTGTCGATCATTTAAACGTCAATCCAAGAGGAGGCAGCAATGGCACCTGTCTGGCACCCCGGTCAATTACTCAGCACTTCCAGTTCTTACTGGCGTGGCTGTACCCTGCAGGCTTCGGTACGTTTGAAGATTTATTCCAAGCTTGAGCAGGGCCCACTGTCCGGTAGAGAAGTTGCCGAGGAGATAGGGAGCAATGTTCTGGCCACACTATTTCTCCTCAACGCTCTGGTCGCCATGGATTTATTGGAAAAGGACGGCGAAAACTATCAGAATAGTGCAGAGACACAAAAATATCTTGTTGAATCCTCACCCGATTACATGGGCCATATCATCCTTCATCACCATCATCTGTTGGATGGCTGGGCTCAACTCGACCAGGTGATTTTATCCGGTGAACCTCCACAGAAACGTTCTTTCGGCCAGGACATTGAGCGCGAAAGTTTTATCATGGGAATGTTTAATCTTGCCATGCAGGTTGCGCCTCAGGTAGCCGACCAGATTGACCTGAGCGGAAAAAAACGCCTACTTGACCTTGGGGGAGGTCCCGGCACCTTTGCGATACACTTCTGTAACGCCAACCCGTCGCTTGAAGCGGTTGTATTTGACAGACCGACCACGGAGCCCTTTGCTCTGCAGACAATCGCCCAGTTTGGCCTGAATGAGCGGATCCGGTTCGCAGCTGGAAATTTTACTACTGATCCGCTGACGGACGGACCCTACGACGTTGTCTGGCTGTCTCATATTCTGCACAGCAATACACTTGAACAATGTTATCGACTCGTAGAAAAATGCGTTGCTGCCATGCAGCAAGGTGGGAAGATCCTGGTTCACGATTTCATTCTCGATGACGGCAAAGACGGTCCGGAGTTTCCCGCCCTGTTCTCTCTCAATATGCTCCTGGCCAATAATGGCGGACGTTCCTATTCCCAGGAGGAAATCTTTGACATGTTGAAATCTTCGGGAGTAAAACAGGTAGAACGTCACCCATTCCAGGCAAAAAATGATTCGTCGATCATTTTCGGTATAAAGGCTTGAATGGTGGTCTTGCAGACCATTCGGAATGCTCTCTGTGATTATCATCATCAGGTTCAGCGGACGGCTCTTAGATGCCGCCGCTGACCTGGGGTGTGAATCTATTTCTAAACACAGGGGACAGACAGCGGTCAGATATGCACGGCTGAGAACTGAAGATCGGCCAACCCATTATCCTTTGCTTTTCCGCAAATGAGCCGAATTTAAAAGTACTTCTCCAAGCACGGAGCATGCGAAAAAAAAGAAAAAAATGCCAAGTGTCATCATATATTCGTGAAGGCTTGGACTGTAAGAATAATATTCAGGATAACCGAACAAATTGTATTCATGGTAGTGAGGAACAAGTTGACCGACAATGATAAGGTCATAAAATGTGATGAAAATACCGACAGTTGAACTAAAACAGGCAAAAGCAAATAATATTGTAAGCTTTTTTCTCCAAAAAAGAAAAATCAGAAACAAAGGCAATAAGGCTGTAAGAAATAGCTCACCCAGCCAGAAATTAATGGCAAAACTTCCATGAATGAGCAAATCCATTGCTAACGGGTTTTTTGTAAATTCAGTAGAGAAACCACCCAAAATTTTCATAAAACAAAAGAACAGTACCCCGATGAGGAGTAATGTTACAAATCTGGAAATAGCGGTGATAGAACTACCCGTTTTGGAATCGATAGTTCGGTTCTGCAGGCCATTGCTGAGAAATATTTGCAGACTCAGCACACAACAAGCCAACAAAGTGGACATGATCAGAAAAAATAGCGGCATATAATTCTCAGCCCAAAAGCCGCGGGCACCGAGCAGTGCCATATCCGAATTCATGTTCAGATTTCCACAAGTAATGGCAATAAGAGCCCCAATTGCAAACCTGCGGGCAATTCTGGTTTTGTTTGTGAGCAGAAACAGAAAGTTAAAAATCATCAACAAGACAAACATGGTGTACAGGGCGCTCTTCCACCATATGTTCGATAGCGGATTGGCAGAAATAATTCCGTAAATAAGAACTCTCCAGGGATTTTCCACCTCAAGACCAATAGTCACCAACCCGGCAAGCATCGTAATGATGGCGAGAAATACTGTTCTATTGATGAGAGGGACAAAAGTCTTCATACGAAAGATCTGTCCAAGGGAAGAAATGATGCAGAGACCTGTCGAGAGGCAGGCAAAATAAACATACGGTGTGATGAGGATACCCCAGGGAACCTCCCGAGACGTTCCAAAAACATGATCATGTCCCACAATCATAGCATGGAGGCCAAATGAAAGTCCTACGGCGGCAAAAAATGAAAAAATAAAAAACAGTGGTAAGAGGTGTTTATCCGGAACCGCCGGGGCGGCTGCGTCATCGAAGAATATCATTGTAATATTTTGTTGCTGAAAGTAGTTGAATGAAATGTATAAATAAAAGCCAAGAAACAATCCAGAAAATTAAAATCACAAGAGTCAGTCTGTTGATCTTGATTACCCGATTGCCAGGAGTGTAACGGTACCCGTCTCCTAGATCTTCACGAGTTAAGATACTACATAGTGGCACAACCGGCAAGGGGTAACAGATATAGTCAAGCTTCTGGACTGCTCTAAATTATCCACAGCCGCCGCCTGTGCCGCTGCAGGTACCATCAGCACAGGACGTACGTCTTCCCCTGAGGATGTCCGGATTTTTATTTTCAAATATTACCTGCAGCCCATCTTCAATAAACCCTGAAACCTCCACCACCGTAATTCCAGATTTCAAAAGGATGTCTTTCGGTGTCTGCCCAACGCCGCTCACCAGGACGGCCCTGCAGTCACCCAGGACCCTGCTCAATTGGTGCCAGCGCCTGACACCGCTTCCTCCGGCTGGAGCATTGCGGACCTCCACCTGCCGAAAGGTTTTATCAACCTGCTCCCAGACGGAAAATGTCCGAGCTTCGCCAAGGTGCTGATTCACGAGAACCCCCTCCTCGGAGGCAACCGCGACATACGGCCTTTGCTGAGCGGGCATCGGTTTAATGGTCGAACAGGCGGTCAGACATGATCGAAATTCCTCTGTCCGATCATCGTTGAGCAGTCCCACCGCATCAGCCCGACAGCGGGTGCAGTGACGCATCTGCGGTAAATAGTCCTCCGCCCACTCCCTGATCTCAGCCATTGTCTCCTTATCCGGCTGAGGTACATCACCAAATGGCGTGTTAACATTGGGAAACATTGCCATACAGTTAAAAAGATCAACACCGAGTTCTTTCATGACCATGGCCACCTCGGTGACATGATGATCATTAATTCCCGGTATGACGATGCAATTCACCTTTATCGTGATCTTGTGTTTCTTCAGTTCCTTAATCGCTGCAATCTGCCTACTATAGAGCAGTTCGGCAGCCTGCAGTCCACGGTAAACAATCTTTCCGTCTCTTACCCAGCCATATATTTCTTTACCGATCTCGGGGTCAACTGCACAGACAGTTATGGTTACGTGCGATACCTTGATTTCTGCAAGAGATTCTATATAGGGAAAAATATCCATGCCGTTTGATGATACGCAAAGCAGCGTTTCGGGATGATTTTTCCTGATGGTTCTCAGTGTTGCAATCGTTTCAGGGCCGTTGGCAAACGGGTCTCCCGGCCCTGCGATTCCCGCCACGGAGATACGCGGTTCTTTTTCAAGGACGCGCTCCATGTAAATCCCGGCCTGCTCCGGTGTCAAGACCGTGGAGGTAACACCCGGCCTTGACTCGTTGACACAATCATATTTTCGGTCGCAGAAATTACATTTAATATTACACTTCGGTGCAACCGGAAGGTGTACCCGCCCATATTTTCCTTTGGCTCCCGGGTTGAAGCAGGGATGTTTCTTCAAGCCATTATTTTCAGAAATCTTCATTATTCATCCTGTTCTGTTCTTGATAGTTCCGTCAATAAAACTACATGTAACTGTAGCCAACCGGCGAGTCGCTCTGTTTTTTGTCGATGATGCAATTGGTGATCGTGTCAAACAGCAGCTGCGCCCCATGATACCCAAGGTGGAGAATACGCTGGCCGCCCACACGGTCATGGATAGGAAAACCGACCCGGACCAGCGGGATATTCTGTTTTCTTGAAAACGCGTAGCCTTTTGAATGACCGACAAGAAGATCAACCCCAAGCTCTTCCGCACGCCCCTCTATATCGTAAAAATCGACATCCTCCCTCACTTCAGGCATTTCGCAATCAAGTCCTTCAAGTGCACCCTTGATTGCAGAGCGAAATGTTCCGCTCTTTCCTCCGGAAGCGCAGAGAACAGGTTTGATACCGATTTCCAAGAGAAATGCGCTCAGGCCTACGACAAGATCTTCTTCCCCGTAGACAACAGCTTTTTTGCCAAAGATATATTTATGACCGTCGACCATGGCATCAACCAGCCGACCTCGCGCCGCAAGATAGCGATCTGGAATGCTGCTGCCACTCAGTTCCTGCAGGATATCCAGAAAACGGTCAGTCTCTCGTATTCCGATTGGCAATCCGGCCCGGATCAGCCTGCTCTGATATTTTGACTCCAGATATGCCCCGGCAGAATCGGCAGGCACGGTTCTGCCCAGCTCTATGGTTGCCCGGGCACCACCCATCTGTCTGATCGCCTGTATCGGTGTCCCACCCTCAGAAATCAGGGGATATTCGTTGAGGGCAGGTCCATCCAGGGTATCCGAATAGTCGGGCAACACGGTAACATCGATCTTGAAGTCGTCGAATAGATCCTTTAAATACCTGATATCAGCTGCTGAAATAAATCCGCTCAAGAGATTAATGGTGTCATTTGACGCAGCATCAGCAGTGAGTTGTTCCACCACTGCTTTAACAGCTGCATTAAACCCTTCCATATGGGTACCGGAGTAACTCGGGGTGGAAACGGTCACAATTTCAGGACTCCCCGGCTCCCCGAATTCCTTATCATATTCCTGGATGAGCATCGCTACGTCATCACCGATCGTCTCTGTCAGGCAGGTCGTTGCCAGTCCGATCATCTGCGGCTGGTATTTCGAGGTAACATTTTTCAGTCCGAGCTTGAGATTTGCTCCCCCTCCATAAACCGCATGCTTCTCCCCCAGTGATGATGAAGCAATATCAATCGGTTCGTTGAAATGGCTGATAATGTAACGGCGCATATAGGTCGCACATCCCTGCGATCCGTGAAGGAATGGAACACACCCTTCAATCCCCTTGAAGGCGAGCGATGCACCCAATGGCTTGCATAATTTGCAGGCATTTGTTGTAGACGTGTAATGTACCATTTTCGTCATGACGCCCCTCCTTCCCGCCTGGGCACAAACTTCCAGACAGGACTCATTACCGAGCCATATACTTCCCGGGCAAAATTGAGCATGCCCTGGAACCCCGCAAGCATCTCTTTTCGTTCATGATTATGGTCACAGAAGGCAACACCAAGTTTATAGGCAATTGGCCGCTCCTTGACCCCTCCAACAAAAATATCAACGTCTTTTTCCTTTAGAAATGAAGACAACTCGAGAGGATTGGAGTCGTCAACAATGATGGTCCCGTCATCGGTAATGGCCTCAAGTTCTTCATAATCTTCATTTGTGCCGGTCTGCGAGCCAACCATGACCACCTTCATACCGAGAAGCCTGAATGCTTTAACCAGCGAGAACGCCTTGAATGCACCGCCAACATAAATCGCCGCCTTTTTTCCGGTCAGCGCTTGGCGATATACTGTCAACTCCGGCAACAAAAGTTTGAGTTCATCTTTGACAACCTCTCTGGCCCGCTTCATCAGCTCAGGGTCACCAAAATGCCGGGCTACCGAATAGAGTGCTTCTGCCATGTCTTCGACACCAAAATAGGAAACGCGAATAGATGGAATCCCGTATTTCTCCTCCATCATATTGGCAAGCTCCATTGTCGCCCCTGAACACTGGACCACATTCAGAGCCGCACCATGAGAACGCTGTATATCCGCAACACGGCCATCACCGGTAATATTGGCAATTACCTCAATGCCGATTTTCTCAAAATACTCGCGGATCAGCCAGATCTCTCCGGCCAGGTTGAAATCACCGAGAATGTTAATAGAGTGGCTGGAAATATCTGTTGTATCACCAGTACCAACGAGTCTTGCCAGGGCATTGCAGGCTGCCTGATACCCTTCTCTTTTATTGCCCCTGAACCCTTCCGACTGCACCGGCAGGACTGGAATACCCTGCTGCTGCGAGACATCGCTGCAGACTGCTTCAAGATCATCGCCAATAATCCCGACAATACAGGTTGAATAAACAAATGCCGCCTTCGGCTCGTGTCTGTCGATGAGCTCTGTAAGTGCCTTTTCAAGTTTCTTTTCGCCACCAAAGATCACATCCATTTCCTGGAGATCGGTGGAAAAAGATAACCGATGAAGTTCGGGTCCAGAGGAAAGTGCACCCCTGATATCCCAGGTATAAACGGCACAACCGATCGGTCCGTGCACCAGGTGGAGTGCATCTGCAATCGGGTAGAGGACAACCCGTGAGCCGCAGAACACACATGCTCTCTGGCTGACCGCTCCCGCCAGGCTGTCCTTGTTGCAATCAATTTCAAACGGGGTTGATCCCTTACGATGTATTTGTTTCGATCTGTCTTTTAAAAGCGCTGCGTTGCTGCTCATACCCTTATCTTTGCTCCAGTTAAGTTAACAAATGTTATCTTCTCTTGAGCAAGCTGTATGCCAAAACAGAAATGATTATTTTTTCATCTATTTACGGCACCTTACAGGCGTAACCAAGAATAGTTGATTTCGCCGACAGTTCTACCGCTGTACGATAAGCTACAAAATTGTAGGGAATCACCACTTTTGAATAAAGACAATCTGACATTTGTTGAAATGTTTGGTCTTCCCTGGGTTAAACAGAGCAGTTACCCGTTTCTTACCTGAAAGGTGAGCAGCGGATGAATGGCGGGGAAAAAAACAGGTGCGTTGGGATTCTACCAACGCACCTGTTTAAACTGTTGATAAAATGACGTTTAAATCTTCATACACGAAGGTCGTCTTAAAACCTGCGCTTTCCACGGCATTGGTTATCAACCCTAATGGCCTGTAAGGCACACCATGTGGCGAATTATCTATTATCTGTTCCATCTATTACTCTATTATTTTATCAGGCCTGGAGGTAGGGCTTCAGGTGTTGATGAACCTGTTCTCCGGTTGTCAGAATCGTCACGATATCCTCTTCAGCAGGAACACTGACCTGGTAATTTTCCAGGTCACATATCTCCTGAAAGCTATCAAGAAACAACATTTTCTCAACGAGTTCAGGCGTGAGTTTAAGATGACGCTGCAGTGCTCTGAGCAGGTCAGCCATGGTGTGATTCTCTGCCAGGTCGCCATTTTTCATCAGGAATGCCATGATCAATTTCTCTATGGCCATACAGGTGAGGTTGTAAAGTGTGTCAGAAGAAAACGTTTTTTTCTTCTTTCTATACGCACCGAGCGCGGTTCGCAGAAACTGTTCACCATCGCTCTGGTACTCCTGCCAGTTATCGATCTGTACAATATTCATGAATTCTTATCTCTGATATAGTTTCTCAGACAAACCAGGTTGGTCCTGGCCCATCCAGCTTTCTCGTAAAAGTCAAGCGCCTGAATATTTTCCAGGTCAGCCAGTAGCTGCATTCGGCGGGCCCCTCTCTGTTTTGCCCAGTCACCCACCGTCTGCAATAACCGCGTCCCGATTCCGTTGCGACGCTGTTGCCGGTCAACGATCAGATCTTCAACCAATAGCGATAATTCACCTTCTGCCGTTGATATCACCAGTTGACCGGTTACCATTCCGACCACGGCTCCTGACTTTTCGGCAACAAGAATCCGGGCCATGCTTGAACCAAGCAACAATTGCAGCCCTCTCTTCTGTTTATCAACAGCAAAGACAAAGTCTTCCTCGATGCTGAACAGCTGTTTCAGCAAGTCTGTCAATAGATCAAGATCATCTTCATGGGCAGCTCTTATTTTCATCTTGTTCAGTACCTTATGAACTAATCAGATAATCCCCGGCCGGCTCACCATCCTCGATACCGTCAAGGACCGCATCAATTGCATCTTCACTGTTTATTCCTTTGAACCACCAGTTCTCAGGCTGGACGACCATAATCGGCCCCGATTCACACTGCTTCAAACAACCGGTTGCAATAACCTGCATATCAAGCCCTCTATCAAGAATCTCTTCCTCGATATACTGAAGGAAACCATCGGTCTGCTTATGACAGATTCCTTTCGGGTCTCCTTTTACTCGAAAACTCTGACAAACGAGAACCTGCTTCTCTGGTAAAGCCATTTCATAATCTCCTGAGCCTTTTGCAAAATGATGATTTGCAAGTGGCTCTCCTTGTATTTTCTTATTTGATGATGATCACGCTCATTTTCTGGCGGGCCCTTTTTTCCCACCCCCGTAAAGCACATCAACACATCCTTCAATATTTTCTTCTGTAACAACGACCCGGATACCGTTTTCAGATAATATCTTTCGAGGAGCATTGCCGATGCCTGATGTGAGAAGGGCAAAACAATCGGGTATCACCGCTGCCAGTTCCTTCCATCGCCTGCTCCCAGTTCCTGACCCAGGCAGCTTTCTTGCTTCGAGCAGGCAGGCAAGTCCGTCACCTCTTGGCCCATAGACAAGCACCTTAACCGCCTGGCCCAGGTGCAGATTGATATCCATGCCGTTGGAACTGAGTACAGCGACATTGGGACGATCCGCCTGAGGTTTTAAGCGCAGTCGATCCGTCGTAAAGCAGTCTTCCTGCAGAGGCTTGGAAGATGGTGTCAGAACAGGGGCATCGATAACAGGCAGATGCTGAGCAGCAGTCTTTCTTGCAGATGCAACTTCAAAAGGAGTTGGGGGTTCAAGACTCACCTCGGCATCGGCCTCGGCCACATAGGGTACCAGTGATATACTACCTGCCCCTAGTTCCATCATTTTTCGGCTCAGGCACCTGATGTGATCAAGATTATAACCTGGATAGAGGGTCGTCAGGACAGAAACCTTGATGTTATTGTATTTTAACGCCGGGATACAATTACACTGTTCCCTGAGCATCAGTTGAACCGCATCGGTAATTTTCAAGGTTTTCTGTCCAGGCCGTATCCAGGCATAGAGTCTCTCAAGAATATCGGCACGTACACCATTGACCAGCAATTCGACGTACTCAACACCGGCTCGTGCCAGATCAGGTGCAAAGGCCTCTCCACCGATACCAAGCGTCTTTATGCCAATGCTGAGTTGTGGAAATCGATCTTTGACAAGTGCTATTGTCTTGAACGTGGTATCAGGGACGGCCAACGGGTCTCCGGGACCGGAAATCGCCGCCATCGATATTTTTTCAACCGATGTCTCCATCGCCTCTTCGAGCACCCCAAGGGCCTCCTCCGGCATTAAAAAACCAACTCGACGCGGCAGGGATGATGCAAACCTGGTCCTTGCCGTGACCTGCGGGGCGACAGGCAGATGAACGACCCGCGACTGATCCCCGCTGCCTTCTGGAGACGCATCTGATCCTTTATAGTCCTGAAAAGAGACAACACTCATATCCACCACACGCCCGCTCCCACTCCTGACGAAAAGTCCTGCAGCAATCGCTGGCGAAAGCTACAGGATTGTATTTATAATACCAGCTCAAACTGTGATTCCGGATCATCTCGGTCCTTCCGATCCAGAAGCACTCCAAGAATCTGTTCCAGAAGCCGCAACCCGCCCATATAGCCGACCGTTGGGAAATGCTGATGCCCCTGGCGGTCAAGAATGGGAAATCCCCACCGTACAAACGGCAGATCCTCATCTCTTGCAATGTACTTGCAGTAGGTGTTTCCAATAATCAGATCAACCGGATCATTTTTGATCCATTGATGCAGTAGAAACAGATCGCCTTTTGCCCTGACATTGACCTCAAAGCCCATATCCCTGGTCAAGTCTCTGATGCGACTCTCAAATTTCTTCCCGGGGGTTCCCGTCACGACGTGGGTCGGGCACATATCGATTGAGACAAGAAACTCTGTCAGAGCAATTAACTGGTCGGGATCCCCCACCAGGGCAACCTTCTTACCGTAAAAGTACTGGTGCATATCTGAAATCAGGTCGACAAGTTTACCCCGCTCCCGTGAAATTTCATCTGGCACCGAGGTCCCGCCAACTGTTCTCAGGACATCTACAAAACGGTCGGTCGCTTGGAGGCCGAACGGCATATCGAGAATTGAGCAGGGCACTTTACACGTTCGATCCAGCAGGCGGGCAGCCTCTGCAGAACACCACTCGCCAAGTGCAATAGAACCGGTGGCATCACCACTGCTCTCTATCTCCGCTATTGATGTCCCTCCATCAGGAAACATTTTGTATTCCCCGGTCAAGGGCCCGTTAAGTACACCCGAGGTATCCGGAAACATGGTGATTTTCACCCCGATTAATGCTGCAATCCGCTTAATTTCCTCCATGTCGGAGGGCTCAACCCAGCCCGGGATAATATTCACCTTGCCGTTTTTCTTGCCAGTCGGCTTGGCAAGCGCTGCCATGGCTTTCACCATATTGGAAAAGCCGGTGACGTGTGATCCCACGTAGCTTGGTGTGGGCGCGCCGAAAACGGTCTTGCCTTCCGGGACTTTCCTGTCTTTTTTCGCCTTGTCAAATATCTGGGGCAGATCATCGCCTATCGTTTCTGAAAGGCAGGTTGTATGGACCGCTATTACCTCCGGCTCATAGACAGTGAATATATTGTTTATCGCCTGGATTAAATTTGCCTGCCCACCAAAAACTGAAGCCCCTTCGGTAAATGAACTGGTCGCCGCAGAAATTGGTTCTTTATAGTGACGTGTCAGGGTACTGCGGTGATACGCACAGCACCCCTGAGACCCATGACTATGGGGCAGACAGCCTTTGACCCCGAGCGCTGCATACATTGCGCCAATGGGCTGGCAGGTCTTTGCCGGGTTGATCATCAGGGCCTTCCGGTCCATGACTTCTTTTGGTGTATGTTTCAATAACATGTTTTTACCTTCATATGTTTTATTCCCACACGTATGTGGCTGAGAGTTCCGGATTTTCCTGCCATGGAGCCTTCATGTATCCCCAGACTTTGCTATTGACGAGCCGATCTATCTCAAAATAAAAATTTACTGCTCCTTTAAACCCGGCATACGGCCCACCGGAGTCATAGCTGTGAAGCTGTTTCATTGGAACACCAAGTTTCTGTATGGAAAACTTTTCTTTAATGCCGGCACAAAACAGATCGGGTTTCATCAACGCTACAAGTTTTTCTGCTTCATACTGGTTCAAGTCATCAACAATGATGGTTCCCTGATCCATATCCGGGTTTAAACCTTCATAATCTTTAAACTGAAGGCCAGCCTCCTCAAGCAGTGCAATCTCTTCTGCACTCTTCCGTGCCTGGTAGTGTTCAGGGTCCGGTTCAACATGGATCTCTTCAATGTTTCTGCTGTCTGCATCCACTTTCAACTCGGGTATGACATGCCTTCCTTCGTAATCATCCCGATGACCAAATTCATACCCAGCAGAAAGCGTCTTCATGCCAAGTTCGTTGAAAAGCTCCTGGTAATGATGGGCTCGTGAGCCTCCGACAAAGAGCATCGCGGTCTTCCCTTCTGTTCGAGGAAAAACTTCTGCCTGTGCTGCTTCTACTGCCGGCATCTCTTCAGCAATTACCGTCTCGACAAGCTCAGCGAGTTTTTTGTCTCCGAAATACTGTGCTATTTTCCTCAGAGATTTTGCCGTGGCCTCCGCACCAATGAAATTAACCTTGATCCAGGGTATTCCATATTTGGTCTCCAGCATGTCCGCCACATAATTAATAGACCGATGACACATGACACAGCTCAAATCGGCCTGATTGGCAGAGGCAAACTGATCGTAAGTGGAGTTACCTGAAAACGTGGCGATATTCGTAATTCCGCACTTCTTCAAAATTCGATCAATCTCAAAACCATCACCGCCAATGTTATATTCACCCAGCAGGTTAATTTTATATTCCTCGGTTTTCTCTGTTTCACTGGTCCCGACTATGTGGGTAAACACCTGGTTATTGGCGATATGATGCCCCGCTGACTGAGAAACGCCTTTATACCCTTCACAGCTGAAGGCGAACACATTGCAGTCACCAAATTTTTCTTTCATCTTTCTGGCAACCGCATGAATATCATCGCCAATCAGGCCAACAGGGCAGGTCGCAAATACTGCAATACCCTTCGGGTGAAAAAGGTCATATGCTTCCTGGATAGCCGCTTCCAGCTTTTTCTCGCCGCCAAAAATGATATCTGAATCCTGCATGTCTGTGGACAATGCGTATGGTATGAAGTTTTCTCCATGTTCGCCGGGTGCGTCGCTCTGATTTCTCCTGGTCAGCCAGGCGTAAAAACTACACCCGATCGGTCCGTGCACGAGGTTGACGATATCGCTTGTAGGGCCCATGATAACCCCCTTACAGCCGGCATAGGTACAGCCTCTCATGGTAATAATGCCTGGAATAGTCCTGACATTTGCAACGATCTCAGGAGTCGTTTTCTCCTGGGCTTCGTTTATCATTATCTGTTTGGCGCGTTTACGGGCAACTTTGGGTGGATATTTCTCCAAGAGTTTATCCTTGATATCGTATGGATCCCACTGCACCATTTTTTGAGCTTTTCCCATAATAGTTCTCCTCACACGGGGCCTAAGAAATTGATTTCATACCTTGTTCGCCGGTTCTCACGCGAACAGCAGTCTCCATTGGTAAGACGAATATCTTACCGTCCCCGGGCTTCCCTGTCTGATTCACTTTGATAATGGAATCGATGACATCATCAATCTGATCGTCATCCACAACGACGGTTACCATTCTTTTTGGGTACAATTTACCCTTCTCACCAAGGAGCGCCGCAGCTTCCTCATAGCCTTTCTCTGTTCCTTCCATTAATTTGCGGTTCACAAACCCATATCCCCTTCCCTGGGCTTCATGGGCAAAAAAGGCATCGATCCCGGCCTCAGTCAGGGCTGCCTTGGTCTTATTCATCATGTTCATGCGAACAACAGCGATTACTTCCTTCATGCCGCTACCTCCTCAACTCCAGCATCTTCCTTGACGCCAGAACTGATGGTGTAGACGTCTTCGACCTCGGTAACAAATATTTTTCCATCTCCAAACGCGCCCTTGGTTCCCGAGCGGGCTGAATCCATAATTGTGGATATGACGAAGTCCTTATCTGCTTCCTGGACAACACTCAAAAGCATGGTCTTGGGGATCTCATCATAGGTTACTTCTCCAATCTTGATGCCCCGCTGCTTTCCCCGTCCTGCTACTGCATATTTCGTAACTGCAGGAAACCCTGCATCCATCAGCGCTGCAAGAACATCATCTGCTTTTTCCGGACGGATTATGGCTCTAATCATTATCATCATTCTTTTTTCTCCTTATCATATCGAGTGGTTATGCTTCTTCCAGCAAGCCAAAATCCAGGAGCAGCTGTTCAAGTTCTTCTATCTCCAGGGGTTTGGGGATGACAAACATTTTATTTTCATCAATTGCCTTTGCCAATCCCCGATACTCATGTGCCTGAGCACATTCACCGTTCCACTCTATTACTGTTTTTCTATTGATCTCGGCTCTTTGTACATCGTTGTCCCGTGGTACAAAATAGACCATCTGGGTACCTAGTTTTTTTGCCAGTTCCTCGATCATCTCTTTTTCGTTGTCGACGTTCCGTGAGTTGCAGATAAGACCGCCCAGTCTCACGCCGCCAGACTGAGCATATTTCATGATGCCCTTGCAGATATTATTGGCAGCATACATCGCCATCATCTCTCCGGAGCAAACAATATAAATTTCTTCAGCCTTGCCATCCCTGATCGGCATTGCAAACCCACCGCATACCACATCGCCGAGCACGTCATAGAAGGCATAATCAAGCCCCTCCGATTCTTCATAGGCACCAAGTGATTCCAGCATGTTTATCGAGGTAATAATCCCCCTGCCGGCGCAGCCAACCCCCGGCTCCGGTCCACCTGATTCAACAGACCAGGACCCGCCGAAACTCTGTTTCCTAATATCATCAAGTTCGACATCCTCTCCCTCTTCCCGCAGGGTATCAAGCACAGATTTCTGTGCCAGACCGCCAAGCAGCAGCCGGGTTGAATCGGCTTTGGGGTCACAACCGACCACCATCACCTTCCTGCCCATTTCCGCCAAACCTGCTACCGTATTCTGTGTTGTTGTTGATTTGCCAATTCCGCCTTTTCCATAAATTGCAACTTTTCTCATGATCTTCTCCTTATCAGTCATCGTTGCTGACACTTTGAGTAAATGGTTTATCAGTCAGTTCTCTCAGTTGTGTTATCCACAGTCCTTGTGCCCCTTTATGAGCAAAGGGTGTGCCATCCCAAAATTATTGATTAATTTATAATATTATCAATTATTTAATGGAACCTATGAACATAATTCAGCCAACCTTACAAAGGTGACATTCATTCATTTTTTGTAAGAAAAAGACAAATTCGTCGCTAGATCTCCATGGATTCAAACCCGAATTCAGACGACCGAATGATGTACATTTTTGTAAATAACAAACGTCGCTGCTGAACATTTTTGTCACACTTATCTTCTCTTATCACATCCGTTTTATGCTTTTAGGGCATTTTTAATGGCAAAACAACCACCTGCACAGATGGAACGATAATTGCGTATGGCTGGGTATAGACACAATGGAACCCTCTCAAAACAAGAAATTATCAACATTGAAACATTTCGAGGGAAATACGATACCTACCCGGATAATCCGCATGATTCCGGAATTACAGGAGAATTGATATGGGCTCAGCACAGTCAGCAACACCTTTCGAGCCAACCAAGACACAGGGCGTTGAGCTACTCGCTCTGCACAACATCACTGAACTCATCGGCACAGCCGCTCACCTTGACACCACCCTGTCAAGCATCCTGGAAGTACTGCAGAACACCTTGAACATGAAACGTGCGACCCTTCTGCTCTACGAAAGATCTACCGGTAGACTGGCAATCAAGGCTTCCTGTGGCCTGTCTGCCAAGGAGAAGATGCGTGGCGTTTATCGCCCCGATGAAGGGATCTGCGGCCAGATTTTCCAGACCAGATCACCATTCGTCGTTCCAGATGTCCACAGCGAGCCGCTGTTCTTAAACAGGACCGGGGCGCGATCCTTCAGCCGCGACAAGGTATCCTTTCTCGGTGTCCCCGTTATGGTCCAGGGTAAGCCCGAAGGTGTGCTTACAGTGGACAGGCTGTTTGATGATGATGTCCTATTTGAGGAAGACATTCGATTTCTGACTGTTCTTGCAACGCTGATTGCTCAATTCATAACGCTGCATCGAGAAATCGAGAAAAAAGAGGCAAAACTGATAGCGGAGAACAAAAACCTGAAAGCAAAGCTTCACGGCGTCCACGGTGACCATTTTATTATCGGTCACTCAAAACCCATGCAGGAAGTTTTCAGTATCATTGAAAAGATATCAAGCAGTAACGCGACAGCACTGCTGCTAGGAGAATCAGGCACAGGAAAGGAACTGGTCGCCAGAGCACTTCATGAAAGCGGTAAACGCAAGGACCAGCCCTTTATAAAGATTAACTGCGCGGCATTACCGGAAACATTGCTGGAGAGCGAGCTCTTCGGTCACGAGCGTGGGGCTTTTACCAGTGCCCACGCTACCCGCCCCGGACGTTTTGAACTTGCGGACGGAGGTACAATTTTTCTTGACGAGATCGGCGAAATGCCGCTTTCCGTGCAGGCAAAAATGCTTCGCATCCTGCAGGAAAAACAATTCGAACGCATTGGCGGCTCTAAAACATTCAGCGTCGATGTCAGAATAGTGGCAGCAACCAATGTACCGCTTGAAAGTGCGGTCAACAAAGGTTCCTTTCGAGCAGACCTCTATTACCGCTTGAACGTGGTCCCCATCGTCCTGCCGCCACTGCGTGAACGTTTGGAAGACATCCCCCTGTTATTCAACCACTTTCTGAACAAGAGTAACGAGCGGAACAACAAGTCTTTGAAAATTTCCTCTGAATTGCTCGATTTTCTTCTTTCTTACCCATGGCCGGGCAATGTGAGGGAGATGCAGAATATGGTTGAGCGCATGGTGATCCTTGCTGAAAGCGACCAGTTGTCAATTAACGATCTGCCGAAAAACCTTACACCACTCACCCCTGACAGCGATAGCCACCAGCCAACCGGAAAATCACAAATGACCAATAACCCGCAATCAATCCAGCCAAAAGAACTGCAGGAAATAGAAAAAGAAGAGGTTGAAGCAGCTCTGAGAAGAAATGGCTGGGTACAGGTGCGAGCGGCACGAGAACTCGGCTTGTCGCAGCGCCAGATCGGCTACAGGATAAAAAAGTATGGCCTGAGCAGGTACGACTCTTTCCGGACGCCAGGGTGATCAACGCTTCCGACCAGATGCAACCCCGATCCCTGGTTCAATATAGAAAAATTTGCGCCCTCTGGCTAAACACCTATTGAAAACATTATTGTCATATCGACCACAGCAATGTTACAAATATGTGCTATTTTGCCAGCCAAATTCCAATAGCTCAGCCATCTATTTTCGTATCTCTACGGTATTACATGCTATTCACGTAAATATCAATTCTGGCATATCATTTGTAATAAAGGCTCACATATGGAGTTGTTCGTAGATGAAATACATTTAGACCATACAATCAAAAGGAGGAACGTTGTGAAATCAAGAATGAAGATGAAACCAAGAACCTACTGGGGCGGCGCACTGTTTCTTGCTGTCCTGGCCGTGGCCTTCCCGGCGCTGGCCGAAGAAGTAAGCGTGGCTGATACCGTTATCCACCTGGCCTACTCCATCGATACCTTTTACTTCCTGATGTCAGGAGCACTGGTCATGTGGATGGCTGCAGGTTTTTCAATGCTGGAAGCAGGGCTCGTACGATCCAAGAACACCGTCGAGATCCTCACCAAAAATGTCGCCCTCTACTCGATCGCCTGTATCATGTACATGATCGTTGGCTACAACCTGATGTACGGCGGCGGACCAAACGGTGTAATCCCCGGGCTGAGCTTCCTGCTCTCTCCCGATAACACGGTGGACGAAGTCCTCAAGAGCGGTGGCGAAATCTACTACTCGGGACTCTCCGACTTTTTCTTCCAGGTCGTCTTTGTGGCAACCGCCATGTCAATTGTCTCAGGTGCCGTTGCCGAACGTATGAAGCTCTGGTCTTTCCTGCTCTTTGCCGTGGTCATGACCGGTTTTATCTACCCGGTTCAGGGATACTGGAAATGGGGCGGAGGGTTTCTTGACGCGCTTGGTTTTCTTGATTTTGCCGGTTCCGGCGTTGTCCACCTCTGTGGTGCCTCGGCAGCAGTTGCCGGTGTCCTGCTGCTCGGTGCACGCAAGGGTAAATATGGAAAGAATGGCATGATCAAAGCGATCCCCGGCGCCAACCTGCCGATGGCAACGCTTGGTACCTTTATCCTCTGGCTCGGCTGGTTTGGATTCAACGGTGGCTCTGAGCTGAAGATCAGTAATATAGAAGAAGCCAACGCGGTATCGATGATTTTTGTCAACACCAACACCGCAGCTGCCGGTGGCCTCGTTGCTGCCCTGCTGTTTTCCCGGGCCTGGTTCGGCAAGGCTGACCTGACCATGGCACTCAACGGTGCACTCGCCGGTCTTGTCGCCATCACTGCAGAACCGCTGACCCCGAGTCCGCTGCTGTCAACCATCGTTGGTGCGATTGGCGGCTTGATCGTTGTTGCTGCCATTGTTTTTATAGATAAGGCGAAGATCGATGATCCGGTCGGTGCCATTTCTGTCCATGGGGTGGTCGGCATCTGGGGTTTGATCGCGGTTGCCTTTACCAATCCAGAGGGCTCACTGGTTGCCCAGTTGATCGGTGTTGCCGTGATCTTTGGTTGGGTATTTGGCACGAGTTTCGTGACCTGGCTGATCATCAAGGCGGTGATGGGTATTCGGGTCAGTGAAGAGGAAGAACTTGAGGGCTGTGATCTTTCTGAGTGCGGTCTTGATGCATATCCTGAATTTACCAAAGACTGATAAGAGGAGGAAAGAATGAAGAAAGTAGAAGTGATCATCAAGCCGTTCAAGCTTGAGGACGTGAAAGAAGCATTAACCGAACTTGGCATCACCGGTATGACCATCTCCGAGGTAAAAGGCTATGGTCGCCAGAAGGGTCATACCGAGGTGTATCGTGGTGCTGAGTACCGGGTTGAATTCAACCCGAAGACCAAGATAGAACTGGTGATCGACTCTGATCTGGTAGACAAGGTTGTTGAGGCCGTCAGGCAGGCAGCCAACACCGGCAAGATAGGCGACGGCAAGATCTTCGTGCTGCCGGTGGAAAACGTGTTGAGGATCAGAACCGGAGAACAGGGCGTCGACGCCATCTAACAGAGTAGTTCTGCCGTACCCTCCTCTCAACCCCCTCGTCGGCCTGGCCGGTGAGGGGGTAATTCTTACTGATTCCCAGTTCGCCATGTTTTGCTGCCCATAAACCCAACCATGACAATACCGTAACAACCATACTGAGTGGATGGAGCCACCGTGGGTTACCTGAAAAACTGACTGACTCTGAATCTTACCAGCAGATTAAGCGTACCCATACCGTAACGATTCAAAGATACCGGCATGTTATCGTAATCTGAAACTCCGGGCGGGTAGCTAATCTCGACCGGATACTCCCCTGTTTTAAAGCCAAGGCCATTACATCTCAAGCATGTACGATACCTGATACCATAGCCAGCACAACTGACACACGGTACCTCTACCAGCACCTTGATGCGGACACGACCACCTCGAGAAGCCTGTTCAGGGGATAACCTGACCTCGACAGAAACCTGTCTTACCGAGCCTCCTGCGTCCTCTCTTCTGTCGATTATATTTCTGAAAAAGCGCTCAAAAAGCGTATCAATTGGTCGCAGATGCTGGTGGGAGGTGGGGCCCCAAACCATCTCGTCCGGACCAGCCGGTACTTGACCAGGCCTGAGAGGCTCTGGCTCCACGGCTCTACGGCTGTTCATGGATTCTACCCTGATTCCGCCCGCTCGTTTCTTGATTGCGGCTTTGCGAGCATGACTCTGGTCATCATAGACGCGTCGTTTCACAGGATCGCTGAGAACCGAATAGGCTTCCTGTATCTTCTGAAAGTGAGCACGCCCTCTTTGATAACAATCAGGGTGAAATTCCTTGGCCAGCCTGCGATATGCGGCTTTGATGTCATCCTGCGACGAAGTTGCCGGAACACCCAGAATGATATAGTATTTGCCTGGCATGACAGATCCTCCTGCCCAGGTTTATCAGTCTAATGATCCGTTATCCCATTTTTTTCATACGAATACCTTTATCGTCTCTTTAGCCAGCTGTCTCGAGTGTAACTAAAAAAAACAGTGCTAATAGGTCAGTGTTTTCTTCTCTTTTACGAATTTTCTCAGTTCAGTTACATTCTCTTCTGTATAGTCAACAATACTCTGCAATTTAGTCAGAAATCTGTCCTCGTCCCCGAGGGTGACAGCAGCTTTCTCGAGCAGTTTCTTGCCGTCCAGCAAATAGTGCTCCACATCTTTTATGAGCATTCTCCTCTGCTTGTGTTTTTCCTGCTCGGAATCAACGAATGATATCAATCTGCTTATGCACAACTCGACCAGGTAATCGCGTGAGAGATTATATTTATTAGAGATATTATCCAGCAAATCAAGCGCATACCTGCTCAACACGAAGGTTTTCTGCCTTCGTGTCATGCTCTTTTGAGAAACTTCTTTTGATTCCATGGCAACACGCTCAAGTGTCTCCCTGTCCTTCACCAGTTCATCAATAAGCGACTTCTGCTTGACCCCAAGGTGGACGGCAGCAACTCTGAGCAGGCCAATCATCTGGTCAGAAAGCCTGAACGTTGCCCGCACCGACTGCTTGCCTCTCAATTGGTCAGCATTGAGCTCCAGGGCGGCCTGAAGATCTTTGTCATTCTCTTTCATGGCAAACCTCCTGAGGAAGAGAATAAGCGACAATAGTTACTATTTCAAGTATTTTATTATTAGTAATAATTAAATTTAAATATTTTTAACATTTTTTATTGACACATGTAATATCGTAACTATTTTTCGAGTATGTGAGGCATCAACAGCTTCCAGAGAACAAGAGTATACTCTTTGTATTACAGGTAAAAACGTCAGATAGGAGGTATGTCATGTATACGAGAATAAGTGATATTGATAGGATGTTTGACGCCATGGGACTGCTCAGAGGACGACTCGGTAATGTGTTCAGTGACTTCGATAGGACGCTGGGCCACGGTACCGACTGGCATGTTTCAGGAAGCTATCCCCGGACGAATCTCTATGATAAAGGAGATACGTTTGAACTGTTTGCAGAAATCCCCGGCTTGTCAAAAGAAGAATTGAAAGTCAAGATCCAGGGCAACTACCTTGAAATCAGTGGTACACGGGAAGTGAATCCACCAGAAGGTTACCAGGTTCATCGCAGTGAACGCGGCTCTTCATCGTTTACTCGTAGCCTCACCCTACCGGCAGATGTGGATTCTGATAAAGTGACAGCCACCCTGGAGAACGGAATTCTCTCCTTGACATTACCTAAATCAGAAACTGCCAAACCACGGCAGATATCCATTAATTAATACTGTACAGAAATTTACACAGATCAGGACATTTGACTTAATGGAGGGCGTTATGGACGGCAAAGATTTGACCCAAAAGGAACAGGGAACTGTTGAATTAACCAGAAACTTACGCCAAGTGGCACCGCTGGTTGATATATATGAAAACGACGACGAGATACTGCTTCACGCTGAGATGCCAGGTGTTCAGAAAGACGATATAACCATCAATATTGATAACGGCAGCTTAACCCTGTCCGGCCTCAGGTCGCTGACCAAAGAGGGTGCCGCTGACTGGGAAGAATTTGGAGACCTAGAATATCAGCGGGCATTCTCCGTCCCCCAGAGCATAGACGTCAACAGTGTAAAGGCCGAACTCAAGGATGGGATATTGGCTTTGCACCTGCCGAAGTCTGAAGCTGCCAAACCTCGCTTTATTGAGATAAATTAGTGGGGAAAGATCAAAGACTCAAATCCAGAAACGGGACGCCGCCCATCGACGGTGCTCCCGTTTCTGCTTTCCCAACGCTCATATCCATCAAGCAGTTATATCTTCTTTGGATCAATGAATTAGTGAGTACCAGACCACATTATCCCCCGGGTAATTTCAGACTGAGCAATGCAGCAAGGCAGTAACAGACCAACGCTGACCAGGCAACGGAAATAAATCCCCATTGCATTGCCAACAACGGTGCACAGAGTGTTGCCAGGACAGACATGAAACCGTTGGCACTCCAGGCCCATGGGATAAGACGATCATTTCCGAGCCCCACCCGTTTGATGCCCAATGGAAACATCATGCCCATCAGAGACGCGAGGGGGCCAATCAATATAAAAGCAAGGGCCATTCGACCCGGCAAACTCAATCCCTCAGTCGTGGTCAACCATCTATCCAGCAATAAAAGCAGCAGACTGCCCATCACTGCTATCGCTATTCCAAGGCTGCAATGCAGACGTTTCAGCGGATCTTTCAATCGAGCGCAGATGATGCTGCCCAAGCCACCAAAGAAAAGGAATCCCGATAATACCGATGCGGCTGCATAAACCGGGTGCCCGAGATAGAGTGTGAAGCGCTGCAAAACCCCCATCTCAAGCAGCATGAAGCCAAATCCAATCGTACTGAAAAATCCTACGACAACAAGCTGATCTGATTTTTTTTCCGGATAGACCCACGGCGGGGACCAAAGGGAGAACAATAAAAATGAATGCCAATAGCGATGCCTGACACAAGGCAGCAATGAGCAAAACCACTCCGATTTCCATGTATGCACGGCTGCGATTCCCCACTTGTGCTGAAAAAGTCTTAGACCTCCCCCAGCGATTGAAATGGTGGAAGAAGGGTTTGCCGTCATCAGGGCTTGTGATGTCATAAAGATAGTTTGAGACAAACTGGCTGTTGTCCGTTCCCAACAGTGCTTTAGCCCCCAGATAGTATTGCGCTTCGTCCAGTATATGGTGCCTGTTTACTTCTGAGGTCCTCAGGTCCGGCAGCCAGACCAGATCAAAGCCCCTTTTTTCAGAGAAAGAACGGATATCAGAGCTCTGTTTATCTGTAATAACACTTTTTGTGGCGACAATCGTCATGGTTGCCCAATTACGGATCATGGCAATATGTCGGTATGGCTCTCTGCCACTTTCCTGTAATATATCAATAAACATGTTGAGAAGTCGCAGGCTTTCACGGGGCGGTGAATGAATGTGTGTCGTTATGGAAAGAACCCCTTTGTCATCGAGATGAGAAAAACAGAGTCGGAATGCGTCCAGAGTAAGAAGACTGTCGACAGTAGCACTACTCAGGCCACCAAGGTCTTCACCGGTTTTCGGAAGAACGATAAGGGGGTACTGCCGCTTTGATTTACGTAAAAAACCTCTGACAGTAGCTGTTAAAAATGATACTCGGCCCGTCCTGGAAATATGACCAGCATATGAAGATATATCACTGGTTTTGAAATCTGTAAATGAGCTGTTCACCGCCAGAGCGATGACCTCATTTACTCCATGAAAAAGAGCGAGACCAATCTGGTCGTTCCCCACCTCATCACCAATAAGTACTTGAGAATAATCGTAGAGTTGGTATGGCAGGGCTTGAGTGGTATTGTCCATAAAAGCAAAGTCGGCATCAACAGTACTTTTATAGAGACTGCCGACTAGCTGGGCGTCGAGCGTTACCAGGAACTGATCCGGTATTGTTTCACTATTGTTCAGGGCCATCCCCGGCGCGGCATGAACCGCCGGTGCCTCAACAATGTCAACAAGCCCTTGCGGGCCAAAACGATGGGCGACAATGTTCGTCTCCGGCATGGCTAACATCTGCGGCAGGTCCTTGTCTTCTGAAATTTTGGAGCTGTGGGGAACCTGCCACACCATGACCAGCAACAGCAGTCCAGCACAAATCCAGCCGCCAGATCTCATTTTTCCACGAACAAACAACAAAGCCGCGGCCAGAAGGACAAAGGAGCCAGCGAGGATGAGCAGGCGCGGCGGTAGGAGGAAGAGGGCCGGCAGCACCGCGATCCCGCCAAACCCCGAGCCGAGAAAACTTGCTCCGTAATGACCCGGTACCCTGTCCGGAGCGTCCTGCAGTGCCAGACCGATAAACATCCCGCCAAAAATAAAGGGCACCCCGATGACAAGTTCAAGAGCCCCGATTTTCCAGAGTTGAGACGGTTGCCAGACCATTTGAATCAGATCAATGTCAATTTTGTCACCCACCAGAAGACTAAGCGGAAAACAAAGCACCATCCCGAGCAGGGAAACAAACGACAATGCTCCAAGGTTTACTTTAAAAAACCTCTGCAGCAACAACAGCACTGTTCCGCCGGCTCCAAAACCAAGCAGTGCAATGCTGATAACAAGCCAGGCAAGATGCTCCCAGAAGCGCAAGGCAAGTTCGCGCATCAGGGTAATTTCAACAGCAATGATAACAAAGGAAACAAGAAAGATGACTATTCTTAATTGCCAGGGGCCGACAGCTGTCATTTTCTGACCAGGGGCACAAAACGAACAGCCATGAGATTTCTACTGGTAATTGATCCGTCGTCGTTTTTGGTCACCAGGATGAGAGACTGGGTACCATATCGTTTACCAACAGGTATGATCATCCTGCCGCCAACAGCAAGTTGTTCCAGCAGCGGAGGAGGAATAGAGCCTGCGGCACAGGTAACGATAATCCCATCGAAAGGCGCAGCCTCTGCCCAACCGTGATAGCCGTCACCATGGCGAAATTTAATATTCCCATATCCGCTCGCCAAAAGTATCTCACGCGCGCGTTCCAGTAATGGCTCAATAATCTCTATAGTGTAGACATGCGGTGTAAGCTCAGCCAGCACCGCCGCCTGATAGCCGGAGCCGGTTCCGATCTCCAATACTTTTGAGGTTGGGGAAAGCTGGAGTTGTCGGGTCATTTCCGCGACGATAAATGGTTGGGAAATAGTCTGGCCGTACCCTATAGCAAGTGGTGTGTCGCTGTAACTGAATTTTCTGATTTTTTCTGGCACAAACCTGTGCCGCGGCACCCGCTCCATCGCCTGAAGGATATTCTTGTCCTCCATGCCGTAGCCGCGGATCACCTTGAGCATTTTCTGCACAGCTGTGTGCTGCTCAGCTCCTGAAATTTCTTCAGCAATTGCAATCTGTGATGTTGGCTCAACGAGGAGCAGTATGCCGGCTGCTATAAAAAGATTCAGGTGGTACAACACGGTCTTCAACCTGGGAATGCTGCAGACATGTCGGTTTTTAAGCATGAAAAATAATCCTCTCATGTGCTGTCTTTTCAAATTTTTTCTACCGGATATGCATTGTCTACTCAAAACATGGATAGAATGGATTGCCTCAGTGGTGACAGCTCTTAGACCGGAAATAACCGCTGCATGGCCTCGCCATTTCCTTTACATACTGTTTGTGCTTCTCGAAATGAACCCCCTTACCTGTATGGTCTTTTATCAGATCATAATACTCTTCGAAGAAAGATTTTTTCTTATCTTCAGGGTAAACAGCAACAAGTCCCTCAAGTGTCCTCGATAAATGGAAAAAATTCGTTTCGGTATCATTAAACCTTGATACTGCCATTACTCCATCGGTTAAATAATGCATGATCATATCAACAAGTATGCTCTCTTTGTTATTTCTTATGTACTCCAAATAATTTGTAATAAATGTTTTATGCGGATCAGAAACCCAACGAGTCTCGAAATACTCAGCTATCCCGTCAGTCAAATTTTTATCCAGGTAAAAATAAAAATCATATGGAATAAAAATTGATATGCCCGCCAGGTTATTATCTGCACTAATAATAGTTTTATCTATGATAAAATCATCTGCATAAAGATACCTGATAAGATCCGCTGCACTGCTTAAACCAGAACTGTTGTAGACCGCCTTTGCTACAAGTCCCAAATCGAGATACCCGATAACGTGTAACTTTGATAAGGATAAGAATTCTCGGTAAAAGTTAGCGTAATGAGTCGGGTCTCTGGCCGAGAGCTGGTTAAACTCATCTATCATTTTATTATAGAGAAAACTCACCTCTGAAATTTTAGAAAGATCATAAGCGGCAAGGGTATATTGAACTTGTTCGACCGTTGCTGGAAAATTATTGTAAGACTTTTCAAATTCTCTAACTAAAAATCTCGCTACTCCTTGAATACTGACCTGCAGATTGTTATCAACAAATGTAGGAAGAAGAAATACGGGTATTCCCATCCCCATCTTTCGCTCTTCCCCCTGAACCATATCACCTCTTCCCAAGATGATATGATCTTCTGAAGCCACTGCAAAATCGGCGATTTGGGACAATTCATGCATGACCTCTACCCCTCCCATGTAGCATGCATTATAGACAAAGAGGTCAAGCTTTTTATCCCCCAGAACTTGTTTTAATTCTTTGCTCAATCTCTTTTCTGAGAAATATGTGCCTGAGGTATCATCCCGAGATGATGCCAGAGCGTTTGCGCGATGTTTCGAAAATGGTCCAACTGTATTAAAATTGACGATTCCTGCCCCATGTCCATTAACCACGAGAATTGTTCGTTTAGCAGGGAAATTATCCAGTCCCCATTTCACGAAGGCGGCAAGGGTCGTTTCAGTTCCCATGTCGTACTCAACTCCTTGTTCGTAGACTACCCCGAGATCTTCTCCTGTCAGCCGAGTGTTTAAAGCACCTGCGCATACCATCGCCGACCAAAGGGCCGTCCTGCTGAACCACTACATTTATATTGTCGCTTATTACCAAGTACTTAAACTGCTCCATGATTTGGTAGAACTTTCTCCACATATTATTATCAGCATTATAATAATATAGAATTGTCCACTCTTTTGGGCCTGGTGTTTTTGCCTCTACATTATTGCAAATTCCAAGCACACAAAAGAAAAGACAAATCAGTATAATTGTTCCTTTCCTGCCCATACGTCTCGTCTGCAATGGTCCAGAATTTGTTCCCATTGCACTCGGTTAGTGAGCAGCTACTGGTATTTGATTTACCTTTGCTGCTAAACACAAGCATCTACGCCTTTACAGGGAACCTGGAAGGACAATCCATTTCCCCAAAATGAAATAGAGAAGAATGTCGCCTGTCCGTCACCATAGAATAGCCACGATACCTAACAAAATAAATGTGCAGATTACGTTGTTTGCCAATCAGAATCTGCAGGAAGGGTCGTCGTGTGTCTGGGGGATTCTCTACCTGGTTATTGTTCGCAGACATATTTATTTGCCTGGGAGCGTATCTCAGTTTTGACGCAGAATCATCTATTTGATTTGCTTCACTCCAATGATTATTCATAAGATGATATATCTATTAACACTTATACTCTTTCCAATAGCCAGTAAGCATTTTTCCTTCAACCATTGTTAATGGATTGGAAATGGCCACCAGACACCTGACATACGGATTGATCGTTGTCGCTATGGTGCTATTGACACGTAACGATGCCCATGCAATAGCTTACATACCCGCCATACCAGATAAAAGAACTGTACTGCCTGCCAATGATGGTGAACCGGATGGCTGTAACTCCAGTCGATTTAAGTGTGTGATGGGAGGCTGGGCTGTCCTGGACATTCAGACTGGTCTTACCTGGGCAAGGAATGCAGATATTGCTGGTAAAAAAATGTCCTGGAAGGATGCAGAGATATTCTGTCAGGATATTGAGATTTCTAATCGAAAGGGCTGGCGGCTTCCTTCTAGAAATCAAATAATCACCTTATTGGATACCAGTCAGTCATCGCCGGCTCTACCGGCGGGCCATCCGTTTAAGAATGTCGGTACCATTGGCAGCATTTATTGGACGAGCACGGAGCAAAAAGGTGATAAAGATATCGTCTGGATAGTTAAAATGAAGCTGGGGATTGTAACTGAATACTTGAAAATCTTCGGAGCCTACGCATGGCCCGTGTTGGGAAGTAATTAAGCAGTTGTCGTGACCTATAGCACAGAGACATTTGTTCCGCATAGCTTTTGTTCATCCAATTCACTGACAGGGAATGGGTATGAATGCATCAAAGCTGCTACATTTGATCTATCTGGTCATAGTTTTAGTCAGCGTATTCTTTATATCTACAGCTGTCTGTTTTTCAAATGATACGGATCGCCCAGAGCTAACAACTGGGCGTGAAAATGTTGAATATCAAAACGGTAGAAATGAGCCCATTGATCTATCTGCATGGCACCCGCAATACCGAGAAAGATGTTATTTCATAGACAGGAAAAATCTCATAAACAGCAACACGCAGACAATTAATGATCTGTTGATATTACTCAATAAAGAACCCAGAATAGCAAATTATCTACTGTCCACGGCCCATCATCTGAAAACTGCTTTTTGTATTGATGAAAGAGATGACGGCACACGGGGCTATTATGACTACAAATTTAATATTATTGGACTAAAAGAAAACCTCGGTTTACTTGAAAAACTCATTATCTTCGTTCATGAATTACGTCATATTGTCCAGTTTTCACGGGGATTTTATAACTCACTTGAATATGATATTGAAGAGATGATACGCATGAATTTTGCAATTGAAGCCGATGTCCAGGCGATCGTCATACTCTATGCCTGGCGCATGAAAGAAATGGATATCAAGGAAGTGTGGGATGCGCTATCAGGATTTCCAAATTATATCGACATCGCTGAAGAATTTGACGCAGAGATACAACGAAGCGGTGATGAATTGAAAGCAGCTAATGCAGCTTTTGTCCAGTGGTATAAATCTTTCTGGAGAGTCGATAACTACTATAAAAGTTCGTATTCATGGTATGTGGACATGTTGGACAAGACCAAACGTATCCAAACGTATAAAAAATTACCCGAGAACTATTTCACAAAACTTTGCATGTTACCGTGCGAGCTGAATTTTGGCTGTCACCTGACTGACGAGATTAAGCGGAGGCCGATTGATATCATCACTACCTTTAGAGAACACCGCCTGTTATCTGAAAATATGGGGAAATAGTCAAAGATTCTGACCTGACAAACACCTGTTTTAAAATGGTATTTGTCAGATCAGGCTGTTACTTCTGCAACGATACTTCTGCAACTATACAATAAGAACCTGTTTACCGATCATTGTTCCACTTTCTTGTTTAATGTGCATTTTCTCGATATTCTCGGGAGTCAGGCCAGTCAAACTCTTTTGTCGTGTTGTAACAAGGATGCCTTCATCTAATAATCCAGCTACAGTGGCAAGCAATTTCCCCTGCTCGGACATATCAGCCGTCTGAAACATTGATCTGGTATACATCAATTCCCAGGAAAGCGTGACGCTTTTTAGTTTAAACACAGTGATATCCAATGAACCTACCGGGTCATCGATAAAAACGATATGCCCTTGAGGACGAATACATTCAGCCATCACTGTCCAATGCTTCTCCATCTGAGTAGTACAAAATATGGTGTCAACTGAATCGGTTCCAGCTGCCTTCAGCTCTTCGTAGAGATTATTCCTGTGGTTCAGGATAGTGTCAGCACCTAAGTTTTTGCACCACTCAACTGTTTCCGGCCGCGATGCTGTCGCATACACTTTCAATCCAGCCCAACGAGCTATTTGTATGGCAACGGAACCAACTCCTCCAGCACCACCGATTATCAAAATAGATTTACCAGCATTAGCGTTTGCTTCCGGAATAAAACCCAATCGCTCAAACAACCCCTCCCACGCAGTTATTGAAGTCAGTGGCATTGCTGCAGCATCTTCAGGCGATAGTTTTTTTGGAGCTAAAGCAGCTATCCGCTGGTCTACCAGATGATACTCGCTATTGTTCCCGGGGCGGGTTATATCACCTGCGTAAAAGACCTTATCACCTGCATTAAATCCGGACACGGCTTCGCCATATCTTTCTACGACACCATATGCATCCCAACCAAGCACACAGTCTTTCTCTGAACGTTTACGAAACTTTGTATCCACGGGATTCATGCCGATGGCAATGACTCGAACCAGGAGATCCTGTGCTCCCGGCTCAGGTACTGGTTGCTCTTTCAGAATAAAGGCACCAGCGTCTTGTGCTTCGCTGCCACTTTTTGCAACAATTGCTTTCATATATCTCTCCATTGTAATTTCCAGGTAGTTAAATAAATCATCGTGCCAGACTTACTTCCAGTCTGCCTTTAATGTATGACAACTTGCTCATAACGCAAATTGAAAAAGGAGCGCTGGATCTCGTTGTGGCAGGCAAGGATTCTTATCAGGGAAGCTGAGCTCAACATGCTCAAATGAAAAAATCATGGCTACGCTTAATCTCTCAGGATTACCAAAGAAATTGGTTTAAGCTTTGAAATGTTGAACCAGACCGGGAAAAAATAATCGCCGGGTGGATATTTTATGAATATATTAGAATTGTAAATGTTCAACCATACAGTAAACCAGCAATAATCAGGCAGTTGCCTCGCAGCCCTGGAATATTGAGGTACTGACAAACATAAGCGAAGACCCTTTCTTGAAGGAGGTAAACATGGAATTGACAGGAAAAAAAGTGGCTATTCTCGTTGAAGATATGTTTAACATCTACGAATTATGGTACCCCTACTACCGGCTATTGGAGGCCGGTGCAGAAGTTGTCGTGGTCGGTTCTGGAAGGAAAAACACCTATGCCGGCAAACCGGCTACCGAGATAACCGCTGATGTTGCCGCCGAGACTGTATCTTCGGCTGACTTCGATGGAGTTGTTATTCCAGGGGGGTATGCCCCTGATATGATGCGTCGCCACCCGGCCATGGTCAAACTGGTGGCCGACTCAGTAAAGAGTGGCAAGATGGTAGCCGCCATCTGTCATGCCGGCTGGATGCTGGCATCAGCTCAAATTCTTACAGGCCGAAAAGTCACCTCTTTTTTTGCCATCAAGGACGACATGGTCAATGCCGGGGCCGAGTGGGTTGACGAAGCGGTGGTGGTCGACCAGAACCTAGTCACCAGCCGGACACCGGATGATCTACCGGTATTTATGCCGGCTGTAATCAAAGTTCTGATCGGTTAAAAGAATATCCGGTTTCATGTCAGTAAATCGCCCAGCTCCGATCAATCGGCAGCCTCACAGGAAGCACTTAAACAATTGTGACAATTGTTAAGATTACCTATCACCCTGTCTCATTTCTAAGCAGATCAGGCTGGATTCGTTTTTTCAACGCTTATTTTGAGACAGGTACCCTCGCTGATATATGTCTGCTGGAGTTTTGTCTAAGGGCGAGGGGTTCGGCTTTCCCCGTTGGGGACACTAAAAATGGTACTGAAGGTAAAGTGTCGTGATGTTGCTCCCGCCATGAATCCTGCCAAAAATCTGCGAGCTTTCAAACAAGGCTGAGCGGTGATGTATGGCAACCCCAAACCAAAGGTCATCCAGTTTCTCATGCCGAAACAGATCACCGACATTGCAATCAACCGAAACATCAAGATAGTTCATCAACCTGCTTGTATCATATCCACCTTTTTTGTTTTTCTCCTGTTCTATGTATGGAACGTCAGTAACAAATGAAATGCCCTCTGCGAGACCGACACGGAAACGTACCGGTAAAGGTATGGTATAGTACGCTTTCATGGCAATGACAAACTCCAGGGCGCTCTTTTGTACATCGTTGCTGTAATGGTTGCCCACACCTGAAGTCAGGTAAATCTCGATTGGCAGAGAAAAAAGTGTATCACTTACCGGGTAGCCATAGAACATTGACGTCATTTGAGCATCGTTTTCATCTTTCTCAATGCCCTTGTAGAACAGTTCTCCGAATTCTGAAGAAGTCGCCCAACCGTGAGCAAGGCGCAGGTAAGGTTGAAGCCCCGTATCCGGCTTGCGTGTTTTCCTGTTTTCATTGAAAACCCCAATACCGGCAAAGACAGTGCCCTCATAACCTTTTTCTACGGGTTCGGCATCCCTGGCAGCACTATCAAGCCAGCGAGTACTCAGTGATCCCAGAAGGTATAGATTGCTGATAAGATGATATTTCAACTCCACGCCGACCTGAAAATCAATTCCACCCTTAATTGATTCATACCCAAGCCAATCAAGGCCATAATAGCGACTATTGAAGTCGCTACTTTTAATCCGACCTTCCAGGTAAGGAGTCAATTCAAGCCCACCTGAATCATACTCATGCGCCAGTCTCATATTTCCTGAAATATTTCCATGCTGATCAGTCAGCACCTCCAGATCAGCATGGGTATCCTCAGTGATCAGGTACCTGAGGCGACCACCTATATCGGCGGTATCTCCTGGCACAATGTTCTGGTACTTTTCTGGTAAATCAAAGAAACGCATTCGACCCAAAAGGCTTATCTGCCAGTTTTTATTTTCGAAAAAATGAAACCCCGCTTCCAGACCATCAAGATAAAATCTCTCTCCTTCAAAATATAAGAGGGTGACAACATTATTAACAACTCCATCATCTGTATTAAAAATGTTCGCTGAAGTTCGAATCCCCGCTCCCGCGCCCCATGTCTGTTCGGGTTGTTTCTTTTTGTTCTGGGTCTCCAGGCTTTGCTCCTTGGTATAACCGTTTGAAGAATAAATAATTAAAAGAAAGATGATCCCCATAAAACATATTTGTTTTATGTTTCTTGTTTTAGACATGGAAATGAGCTGTGATCTTCATGGAATTGAATTATAGCACTGGTGTCGACACTGTTTCAGACAAGCAAATTCATCTCAAGATGATATTGTCCAGGGACCTCAACTGAGTTCTCAACCACAAAGAGGTGTGAACCGGAAGGAATTGCTCTATAAAAAATCGAACAAGACAATCTTGAAAGTTAAACAAATAAACTATGTTTTGCAGCATACAGCAGATCATCCTAATCACACATCTATTTTAAATCAATTGAGAAAGTAGCAAGACCAAAATGATAACGACATAACACCTTGATCTCGGCCATCACCTCTGAGAAGACCGGTCGACCCGGCAAACACTCCCGTATGCTTTACAACCGGAGCTTGCCAGGGGAAATCTCCACCACCCGAAATAATGTACTGTTTTCCATAAAGCCATGGCGGATTTTCACTTAACTTAAAAAAAAGGATTATTATACTATCTAAGATTAACGGAGTCATAGATTTGTGGAGGTTAACAATGAAAAGATTGTCTCTCATGATAGTATTGATTTTGGTGACGTGTTATGTCTCCTCATGCAGTCAGAAGCTACCAGTACCTAATCCTGATGACAATGGGATCCTGGTAATCCCGATAACTTCTCGAAATACAACACAATATCAGAATGGTTATTATTATGAATTTATATACTATCCTGAAACAAAAATTCAGATCAAAGCAGTACCATCGGGAAGTAGAAAATTTGTCGTCATAGATGGTTTTCCTCCTGGAAAATACAATATTAATGGAATTAAATCGATTAGTTCACCAAACGGAGGGTTTGCATCTGTAAATTCTGAAACAATTGATTTCAGCAAATCAATTCCTATTGAAGTAAGACCGAATGAAATAACACTTTTGGAATATATGTTTTCTATAGAACAAAAGTCCTCGGGCCTTACTCCTTCGAGACACTTCTCTCAAGGGTATGTATTCAAACCATTGGACGAATCTCAATATAACCAGATTCTAAGTGAATTGAAGCAATTGCCAAATGCCGAGCATTGGAATATGGCTCATTTACCTGCAAAGCCAAGTACCAACCAGGATAATGGGGTAACCAGTGTCAATAAGTTACATGTCAGGTTACCGAGCGGGAATCGAAATTAACAGGAATAGTACCAATTTTGACGAGATATGCGATATTAACATCTCAGAACTGGTAATACTGACGATCCCGTTCAGCGGTGCACTCATTTAAGCACTACCACTGGCACGAATTTTTGTTGATATATCGATCCTGCTCCATCAATTTTACTCAATTGAGCAATGGTCATGCTGCAAAACGGAGAACCGTTTCTTCGTTCCAATCCACTCCTGAGCCGATGGCGTCGTTGACAATCGCCATGCCTTTCTCGACCCTCAGCGGCTCCGCGAGGATGGGGTTCCACCAGTCCGCATATTCAAGCCAATGCGCCGTTGGAGTGCAGCACAGGAGGCGGGCACTAATCTCCGGCCAAAGGTGGTTTGACACGGGAATACCTTTCGCGTACGCGAGCGTCGCTGCCCTGAGCCAGCCAGTTACTCCGCCAATTTTCATCACGTCGAGCATGACAAAATCAGATGCTTGCACATCCAGGGCGTGTTGCATGTCCAATGTTCCCCACCAGTTCTCTCCGCACTGGATTGGGGTTCGTGTCTCACGTGCGACGAGCGCGTGACCGACGTAGTTGTGGGCGAGTGTCGGTTCTTCAACCCATGCGAGGCCTTCGTCATCGAGAACCCGCAAGCGCTCTATTGCCTCTATTGGAGTGAGGCACTGATTGTAGTCCACCATGATGATCATGTCGTTACCAGCTGCCTCACGCATGGCTCGAACAACGGCGACGTCTTCTTGCACAGTGGGGTAGCCTATCTTCGCTTTGATGCCCGTGAATCCACCAATCGCCCAACGCTCGGCGGCTTTTGCACAACCTTCCACACCATCGTATCCGACTGCACCATAGGCGCGTACAGGTTTTTCTGCACCCCCCAGTAGCTTCACCAGCGACATACTATGAACGCGGGCTAGCGCGTCCCAAAGTGCCATGTCTATCGCAGCGAGTGCAATGCCAACAAGACCTTGCGTCCCAAGCAAGCGGAATCGTTTGGCGAGTTTTTGCTCAATATCGGCAGGAGCCAGTAATTCACCTTTTACCAGGTCTTCAAAATTCTGAATCAACTCAGCAGTTGGCCTGAGCGCAGCGGGGGTGTATGTGAAAACGATGCTATGCCCACTGATTCCAGTATCGGTGACAACATCCAACAAGATCAGGGGTGATTCGGTAATCACGCCGCTGGCGGTTCTATGGGGTTCCCTCATTGGCACACTGACAGCACGTACTCTGAAGTTTTGTATTTTGGGGGACGATTCTTTTGCCATATAATCACCTTTTCAGTGTAAAGGTTTCAGAGCCGAACTTACCGTATATATGAAAGAAGCAAGGTCAGATTATATAAATCTAACCATCGCTCCAATCAAGTAAATGGAACTATGTGGTGGTTTAGAAATACGAGGATGTTCGTTGGCAATCCCAGAGAGTTATGTGAAAATGGGCTAAGACTGTTCCTCGCTCCTCTATGGACAGGAAACGTCTCAACCTCACTCGGTTTTCATTTTTCTTGAGGTCATCAAAGGCAATTATTCCTCTCGTAAGATTCTGAATAGTTTGATAATATTCAGATTCTTGACAATAACCTTAACTTGTTTGGCCTTAAAGTGAGAAGCCTCCACGTAAATGATTTCAACCATGATGAATGGGCATCTGAATACGATAAAGATGTGTTAGATGAAAACCATCCTATTCGAGCTGGTTACAGAAAGTTACTTACCTGGGTAATCCAGAATGCTGAAATCAATGATCGAAAAAGAGTTTTAGAACTTGGTTCGGGGAGTGGAAATCTGACAGAAAGAATTAAAGAATGTAAAGGAATCGTCTGTGTTGACATCTCAACTGAAATGGAGGAATTGGCAGTTCTAAAGACAAAGCATTTGAAGAATAGGGTATTTTTTGAAAATGATATTCTTGCAATATTCGAAGAGGATATTGGGTTTTTCGATACCGTTATAAGCACTTACACAATCCATCATTTGTTAGATGTAGAAAAAAAACAATTATTTGGAAATATTTACAGGTCCTTAAATGATTACGGCCTTGCTGTTTTTGGAGACCTGATGTTTGAAAATGATGAAAAAAAACGAGCTATCCTTGAGGCTTATGAAAACTCTGGTAACGAAGCTATTGTGAAGGATATTGAAGAAGAATTTTTCTGGAATATTGATAAATCAATTGAAGAGTTACAAGCTCTGGGATTCCTAACTGAGGTAGAGAAGTTTTCCGAGTTGTCATACGGTATTAAAGCGATGAAGCAAATATCTAATTGTCCACCCGCTCTACCCTAACAGGCCACTCCAAAGGTTTAAATATCCAACCAAACTCTCCTGCACTTTACAACTTGCTGATAGCACAATGTTCTCATAGCATATTTTATCTATCTTGGAGCAAGTGGTTTCACCAATGTTAGTATGAAGTATCAAATCTTTTGCCTTGACAGTCGAGCCCTCTTTTAGATAAGAATAAGGATATTGTGAGCATATGCTCATAATGCGACTGAGTAGTACCAATTAAGACAAGGAGATAAGATGAACTCTGAGACAAAGGTAGGAATAATTATTTGTGATCGCTATCGCCGTTGTGCTGGCGGGAAGTGTCTACGATCTCTCAAAAACAAAGAAGGTGCTTTCAGTATATACACCGACACTGAAGTTGAATTGGTTGGTTTCACGACATGTGATGGGTGCCCTGGGGGCAATATCGAATACGCCGGTGAAGAGATGTTTAAAAATGGTGCGGAGGTTATTCATTTGGCTACAGGAATGGTGGTTGGTTACCCTCCTTGCCCAAACATTGACACTTTCAGATCCTATCTTGAAAATCGATATGATGTAAAGGTTGTAGTTGGCACGCATCCCATACCTAAAAAATATCTTGATATGCATAATTCTTTAGGAACATGGGTAAGCCCTGAATGGAAACCACTTATTGCACCAACGATGAGTGATGAGGTGACTCGTGCAAACTACAATTGACACTATTGAAAATAATGTTTGTCTCATTTCTACATACTCAATAATACCCTAACCAAAACTTCCAATTGAGTAGTAGGGAGAGAGAGGAGGCAGAGTCAGAAATGACTCTGCCTTTTTCTATTCCGATCAGGTTTTCAACCAAAAAGAAATCCTATGGTAGTGTTAACCATTCATGAAAGTCCTCAGGTTAAAATTATTCCTTTCCTGCTTGACTGAGTAGGGAGATTTGAGGTATATACCACCCCTATGCCGGAGTGGTGAAACTGGTAGACGCACTGGACTCAAAATCCAGCGGGGGCAACCCCGTGTCGGTTCGATTCCGACCTCCGGCACCAGCTATTTATCCACCGAAGTCCGTTAAGATACATTAAACCCGCATCCCGATAAGGTTTGCGGGTTTTTTGTTGCCTTTTTCGTCCATTGCTGTCCGAAGCAGTCCCAAGAAATCCGTTGTCAAAAGGGTGTATAAAAGGGTGAATTTGAAACAAAGATCGAACTGATATTAAAAATACACACCTAGTGGAGGGTGATATGCCTAAACTCACGGCTCTTGATGTTCGTAACGCCAAAGGTCCTTGTGGGTTGTCCGATGGAGGCGGGCTGTTCTATGAAATTACATCCACTGGTGTTAAGCGATGGCTGTATCGTTTCAAGATTGCTGGCAAGAACGGTATGTTTATAATTAGCCGTTATCCTCAGCTATCTCTCAAGGAGGCCCGGGAAGATCACCAGGAGGCAAGGTCGTTTGTTCAGCAGGGAATTAAACCAGCTCAAATAAGGCGGAAAATCAAACAAGAGAATATCTCTACAGAAACCAAAAAGAAGGGTGTCAGAACGAAATCCTTTCAATATATGCGTTAGAATGGATTGAGCAGCAACGTGATGCGTGGAGCCCTGCCCACACCCAAGCAGTTTTAGAAACTTTGCAGAAAAATGTCTTTGGAAGCATTGGTACTCAGGCTGTGGACACAATTGCTCCTCCTGATGTGCTCAAAATCTTGCGAAAAATAGAACATCGAGGTTCATTAGAGATAGCGCGCAGCCAAGCCATAAAGCATCTCTCAACAGCAATCTTATCCAATTGCCAATCAGAATAAAACAAACATTAGATTTCCTTTGCTGAGGGGAGGTCTGTGAACATGTTATTTGCCGTCCAGGTGGAAATATGACGCATGATATTTCTGTCTCCGATAATTTTCAGGTTACCTTCTTTCCTAGCTTTTCTATAGGTAATATCTCCCATCCAAATATCGGTCATGGTTTTAACATTTGTGGTGAAATAGACATCAACGTCTTTTCCTGGATCTTTGACGCAGAGATCAGTATCATCAACTGTTACCACCAACCACCAATCAGGATATTGTTCAATGTCTGTAAACTTGAATCGAATAACGGTTTCTGTGCCGATAAGTTGATTCTGAACAAAACTACGTTTTAAATACAACATCAATAGTTCTACGTCATAGTCCTTCTCTGTCAGGTTTTCCTTAGCCCAGCGCAATCCCCAGTAACCAATTCTCCGGATAATCGGCAGTAATTCCTGACAGGATTTCGTCGGGAAGTATTCGAAACCTTTTTGGCCGGGAATTTTTTTCTTTATCACCAAGCCATTTTCCGCCAGTGAATTGAGACGCCTTGATAGCATAGTAGGTGAAATGAGGCTTAACCCTCGTTGTAATTCATTAAAGCGTCGACCACCCATGAGTAGCTCACGAATTACCAACAAGGACCACTTTTCTCCTATTATTTCGGTCGCTTTAGCGATTGGGCAAAACTGACCATATTCCATGACCATCATCTCTTTTTAGCAAGTTTTGAATGCGTAGTTAGGTACTCCACTATGTGTAGTTAGATACTATACATTTGAAACTCTATTTCAACGAACAACATGCGTATTGTTCTCTTCATAGAGCAGCAAATTTCATCTTTGCTGCAACCAAGCCAAACTCTAAGAACAGGAGAAATCTAATGCCATTAATCAACGTAAAGGTAATAGAAGGTGTCTTTTCAGAAGCCCAGAAAAAAGAAATGATACAAAAGCTCACTGATACAATGGTTTCTATCGAAGGTGAAAACATGCGTAAAGTCACATGGGTCGTAATTGATGAAGTGAAAAGTGGTAACTGGGGAATCGGTGGAAATGTTTTTACGACTGAGACGGTTAAAGCTTTTGCCGCAGATAAAAGCTGAATCGATAAATTTTTCTAGAAAAATAAAAATCAACAGGCTCTCTTAGGCAAGATACAGTCTGAATTTTGATTTTGCTCCTTTTGGGAGTTTGTTGATTATGAGGATTTTCCAGGCGAACCTCCGTTTGTTTCCCACTCGGCAAAAACGTCTGTATCATCTTTTGTAGACAATTAATTTAGCGTTAAAACAAATTAGGTATCACCATGCAACCACTTTCCATGCACGCCAGTGTCTTCGAAGCCCAGAAGCCTCTTAAGGCTCAATATAAGGATCAGCCAGAATTAGCGATGGTTGTTGACCATGCCAAGACATCTGGCGAAATTGCCTCGGACCCCTTTCATTCAAAGGTCGAGCCAATGGATGGCTGTGGCGTTTCTGTGCCGATTGGCGTCCATGCAGCCCTCGGAGGACAGCACGATGCCCCAACGCCTGGAGATATGCTGTGCGCAGCCTTAGCGGCCTGCCAGGACTCGGCGATACGGATGGTTGCAAACTTGATGGGTATCGAACTGCTCGAACTTGAAGTTCGAGTAACGGCCTCTGTGGACGTGCGGGGCACCATGGCGATTGATAGTGCCGTGCCGGTAGGTTTTCAGGCGATATCATGTGATGTAAGGATGAAGGTGAAAGAAGGAACACAGCCTAAACAGGTGGAGCGGCTGCAGATTGCTGCCAAGAAGTGTTGTGTCGTCCAGCAAACGCTCAAGTCGCCACCACTGGTCAAGACAACATTCATGGAGTAGATGGACTGAATTGGATGATCAAAGCGAAGGTGCGGTGGCTCCAGCACCCTTTTCATGTCGTAGACTCATTGTGCCTCAACCTAAGAAACGGAGAATCCGTATGTTTTATCCAATGATTTTTATGGTTTTATTGACTCTTGTCATCGGCCTTATCACAATGAAATACAGGATTGCTAATGTTAAGAGTGGGGCCGTAAGCCTCAAATACTTCAAGCTCATGAAAGGTGAAGAGGTTCCTGAAATAATAACCAAAACTACTCGCTGCTTTAATAATATGTTTGAAGTGCCTGTGCTTTTTTATGCAGGCTGTATACTTTACATTAGTCTCGGCGTTGATAGTCAGGTTGGGCTGGTATTTGCGTGGATTTTTGTTTTAATGAGATATATTCAGGCTTATGTACATTTAACCTACAACCATTTAATCCATCGAATGCTAGCTTTTTGGATCGCATTTTTCAGTACAATCGGGTTGTGGATAAATCTACTTTTTCTACAATAAAAGGAAGTCTGGCCAGTAGATGCTGTTAAAAACCGCTCAAGAATTTAGGTTGTTAACATTGCTACTCTTAACATTTCGATTGTTAGGGTTCTTTTCAGCTTGATCTTCTTCCTGTATTTAGTCAATTTCCTATCGGTGGGTCGGGTGCACCTCTCAATCTGTAACTCCACAGGAAAAATTTCCTTATACCTTTGGCTATGGCCTCCCAAAACTGCCATTACTAATCTCTGTTTATTTCTGCCACCACAATGTTCCATTTACTTGATAGGAAAAGTGCGTATTTTTTCGAGATACTTTATTCAATATCAGAGTTTTCAACAAATATAGTTCAATACTTTTTAATTTCTAAATATCTAAGAGGAGGTGGTGCCACCACACAAACTGAACTCTTTGGTGTATAGTATATACATAACTTTTATGGGGAGGTATACCTATGAAATCATTATTCTTTATAATGATGGCCTGCTTAATCAGTATTTCATTATTGCCAGTGACCTTATCAGCAGCCGATTTTGGTACCGCCGGAGAAGCTAAAGCAATGCTTGAGCGAGCAGCTATGGCTGTAGAAAAAGATCCTGCGAAAGCTCTCACTGATTTCACAGAAGGTAAGGAGGGTTTTAAGGATAAAGACCTATATGTCTTCTGTTATGATATGCAGTCCGGAAAAATAAATGCGCACGGTGCTAAAGCATCAATGATTGGGATGGACGTAAATACACTAAAAGACAAAACTGGGGCAGTGTTTGGTAAAGAACTTTTCGATAATTCGGTTAAAGGAGAGTATCGAGAGGTGGACTATTTCTGGCCACGTCCAGGCGAAACAGAACCATCACCGAAATCAAGTTATGTCACGAGGGTAGGCGATAATGGCTGTGGAGTAGGATATTACAAATAGCCTATATATAAGGAGCAGTGCCTCGCTATAAAATATTGGAGGTACTGCTCCAGTCAATTAGCTACAACAAACCTGTTATTTTAAAAGTGCTATGAATATTAGAGATTATTCCCGACCACGTAACCTCAGCGACTGAACATTACCATTTTGAAGATAATCAGTTTTGCCTTTGCCTTCTGCTCCAGGCACTTCCTGTGAGGCTAACGATTGATATGTCCTAGAAGATTGGCTGACAGGAAACTGATGAGACAGGAATAATCTGTATCCCAGAAATTGCTGTTCCTATGTTTTAATAAAAAAAGAGGTAAAACCACATCGGGTTCTGCCTCTTTCTTGTTTCTTCAACTACAACAGGTTTTCAGTAATTATTTAATCAAACTTGATTTTCCCTTGCGTCATCACCAGGAGAGTCACCTTTACCAAGATCACCTTGTACATCTCCTTGTGCGCTGTTATCACCCTGTACTTTTCCACCACCGGCAAAAACAGGAGAGACCGTCAAACCTAGAACAAAAACCAATGAAACAAATAACGAACAAATTTTCTTCATAACTACCTCCTTTTGGGTTCTCAAAATTCTGTGATTTTTCTAATATAAACGACTAATTCCTCATTAGGTTACAATTACGGGGCATTTATTTATTAATTGGTAGGATATTGAGTCCGATCTAAGCCAGATTTCCAGCCTTCTGTGCTAGGGGAGTGGGGGAATGTTTGGTAAAACAGTTGATAAAGTCTAATCTGTCAATCAATATAAGAGAGCAGGAAGCACCTTCTGCTGGAGCAGGAGGCAGCACTTATTATCTTCGTTTTGGTAATGTTAAAACCAATGCTTAGTTCTTGAAATCGACTACTAGATTAAGATTGACAAGACACGTATAAAACTCGTAATAGGCTAAGGCTAAATCAGTTGAGGTAGAATAACTAAGTCAACCATCAACAAGTGAGGATTGGAAGATGTATAATATTCTCGTTTTAGGTTTAAGTGAAATTTATGACGAACTAGTTGAGAACTTTTCATCGCTACCTTGTACCTTTATCCATATAGAATCCGCTCCCGAATTTTACTCATCAGCCTTCAGTCGTATATTTGATGTCTGGATTATTGACTCCACAAATGCTGAAACCTCTGAAATTGCACTTACTGAATTAGCTTCTACCCATCAACTTCCCCATATTTTTTTGATTTCAGAACCGATTGAGAACCTCCCCTCAAAGAGAACAACGGTTATAAGCACAGGGAGTATAAATAAATGCGGAAGTCTTTTCTCAAAACTCATGCATAACAGACGAGAGCAGGATCGTGAGAAGTATCTTGCAGGATTCATTCAAGATCAGCCTGGTATAGAAGCAATAATCACGAAAAGCCCTCTTATGGAAAGCTTGCTTCATTTGGTCAAAGATATCGCTCCCACTGATTCACCAATTCTTCTGCAAGGCGAAACAGGTACAGGGAAAGAATTACTAGCCAATATTTTTCACAATGAATCTCGTCGTCGTGCCGGACCGTTTTTGGCAGTGAACTGTGGAGCACTTCCTGACACTTTGCTTGAATCTGAACTATTTGGCTATGAAAAAGGGGCTTTTACTGGAGCCACTAATCGTCGTGTCGGCAAGATTGAGCATTCTTCAGGCGGGACGCTTTTTCTAGATGAAATTGAAAGTATGTCCCCTGCAATGCAAATTAGGCTGTTACGTGTCCTACAGGAAAAGTCACTTCAAAGATTGGGAGGTAATCTTGAAATAAGTACTGATTTTAGACTCATAGGTGCTACAAATACTGATCCTCTGGAACTTCTGAACTCAGGACAATTGCGCTCAGATCTTTACTATCGACTCTCGGTCTTTCAGATTCATGTCCCACCTTTGCGGGATCGAGTGGAGGACATTCCCTTGCTAGTTCAGCACTTCATAAATAAAAAAAGAAGAAACGGCAGGGAGTATGTGAAAGGAGTCGATGAGCAAGCCATGTATATTCTTCGCTCCGTCCCATGGTTTGGAAACATACGAGAGTTGCAGAACGTAATTGAAAGAGCTGTTATGCTAGCGAATCAAGAAATCATATCTGCTGATCTTATACAGATACCCAGCAACCCCTTCCCTGAATCTGCAATAGACACGGCAAATCTTGCCGATTACGCTTTTCGCCCCGGCACAACTCTAAAATCCTACAAGAACTTATTGCACCAGGCAGCAGAACGAAAGTACCTTGTCGAACTTCTTGAGTATACACGTGGGAGAATTGGTGAATCGGCCCAGTTTGCCGGCTTAACTCCCAGGGCTCTCTATAATAAAATGAAAATTCATGGTCTAAAGAAAGAGGATTTTAGAAAATCGGAATAAAAAAGGTAGATCGGAACTTTCATAATAACCATAACAAAATCATGTTGATACAATAGATATGCCTTCGTTCTTTATCAATTTTCGGAACTTTTTCGAGTAAAGACATCACCGTTTCACCATTCTTTATTATCCCTAAAAGACCCATTTAACAGACACATAGGTACAGGTATCAATCTGGCATACTTGTTGGAAGGAGATTGAACACATGGCTTTATGATATTCATGAATATTATGACGGAGGTCAACATGGGCAAACTCAACAAGCACCAGAATGACAGAGAACGGTTTGGGAAATGTGATATTTGTTTAGAATATATTCCAGTGGAATACTACTTCAGTAAAGGCGATACTATAGTCTGCTATGAATGTGGAACTGAATATGTTCTTACCTCTAAAAATCCTGTAAAACTAAAACTTACAGAAGGGAGGTATGATCCTGACGACTATTTCGGAGACCTTCTTTTTGATGATTAAGTTAGACAAGCATCAGGCTTGAAAGTTTGTTTGAAACTGCGATTTTCCAAGTGATTTGAAACTGCATAATTTGGGGGGTTAAGGGCTGGAATTTTAATAAGTTCCAGCCCTTGCCGTATTTTATCCTTCGTAAATGGAATACTTAATATTAGATTTACTAGCTATTTTAAACAATACCGACTGGACGTATGGTGCTTTTGTTTTTGCAGCCCGAGTGACTGATGTCTCTCTTGGCACGCTACGAACCATTGCGATTGTTCACGGCAGAACACTTATGTCTTTCTGGCTTGGATTTTTTGAATCCGCAATCTGGTTAGTAGTCGTCTCAACAATTGTTCAATCGGTATCTGAACAACCAGCCCTTGGTATTATTTATGCCTTCGGATTTGCAACCGGCAATCTGGTTGGCATCAAGGTGGAAAAACTTATAAGCATGGGGCACTTGATTCTGAGGGTTATAAGTAGAAAAAATCCAGATAGAATTGCACAAAAGCTCAGAGATCAGGGGTACCGTGTAACTTCATTTAAAGGTGAAGGGAAAACAGGTCAGGTAATCGAGCTCTATATTGTCTGTCGACGTATAGACTTAAAGAAACTGCTAAAAGCGGTACTTTCTTTAGATTCCGAAGCATTTTACGTAACAGAGCAAGCAGGGGCAGTAAGTAATGTTTGTAGACCTATCATGCAACCGGTAACAGGCTGGCGGGCCGTTCTAAAAAAGAAATGACAGAGACCCCACAAGGAGTCTGATCATGAAACGTCTCGTTGTTACAAATCGGAAAATCAACAACAGCAGCGCCACCGATATTACGCTATTTGGCGAGCAGGTAAATGACAAAGGCGCAAGCAAACTGCGCTTTGCCTGGGCCGAAAAGGGAGCGGCTGGAAAATGGAAGCTGGCTCTGATCCCGAAGCCCGCTCTACTAACCTTAGATAATCTTCCTAGCCGGGCGGCTTTTCGTGAATACGTGCAGATTCTAAGGGAAAAAATATGAATTGGATTAGCAGATCATCCAACCTCCATCAGTCGGTTGCTGCAAAGAAATAGTATCAATGAGCATGCAAACAATGCTGACAGGAGATTTTCTGGCAAGAGTCTATTTAGATGAAAAATACGGAAGACAAACAAGCTATAGAACTTATGATGAAAATTGGTAAAACTGGCTTAATTTTCCTGTCCTGGCGTAGTTCAACACTGATAAATGTATAGATTGGGGTAATAATCAGGCAAAACAAACTTGCAGAAATACTAACTTTGAAACTCCAAAAAACAATGTATAGGTATAGAAAAAGCGAAACTACGAGACCAACCACGAACAACATCTGTCCTATGGCTTCCATAACATATCTCCTGATTAAACATGCTATCTATTTGTCAGTTAGCCCTCAATCTTTAAATTTCAAGAACCAGTGTGAGTTGAAATTCTCACCGTTATGCCTCTAGATTATAACCATCAATCTACACAATAAAATGGAACAATGTCGTAGTTTGGTAAGGGATATACTCTTTGCAATAGTAGGAGAAACTTACATAATCGAATTACAGATTATGCCTGTGAGGTCAGTGTTTGAGAAGAACAGAGCGGTTCGTTTATCGGAAGCGAAAGAGACAGAGGAATATTCTGAGACTGAGGCAAGTATCTGCTACCTCAGTCTCAGTCCATAACTTGAATATCTAATATTTTCTTTTACTTGAAAAGAGACAAAAAGGCCTTTCTGGTTGATGGCAGAGATTGTTGATTCTTAATAATTTCTTTCAATTCTCCAGGATCTAGATGTAAAGCTCCACAATCTTCATTTACACATATATCAATTTTCACATTGCCTTCGTCGATTTCTGCCAGACTGGGTGTGCCGCAGCGAAAGCAATGATATTTGTGTTCTTCGCTATATTTGGCAGTGGACTCCTTAGCCGACCTTTCTCTTAGTTCATTAACAAGCTTTTTATCTCTTTCTGCAAAATAGGCTTCTTCAGAGCCTTTTTTCGGTTGTAAAAGACTTATACTGACTGGTTTTCTGGCCATGGTTTAAAACCTCCTTGAAAATAACAACGTTAAACATCTAATAACTACTTGGAACTTACCACTTATAACCATAATTAAGTGTTTACTCCAACATCCTCCTGTTTGGATTCCTACAAAGCTATGCACCCCTTTGATAAAAATAAAGCAAGAATCAGTGGTAGTGATAAAAAATATGAAATAGAAAAAATTTCACTTTTATTGAGCATATTGGGCTCAACCAAATTTAGTTCACGTGAAGGTGTTTCCAATTTCTCTGAGGTTTCTTGTCAGCAAATCGACCAGGCCCTATCAATCGGTAGCTTCAAGGGAAGATTTATCTGAGGGTTATATGGTCAAGATCAGGTGTCGAACCTGGGTTTTCACTCAAAAGGTCGGGAGGCCAAGGCGTTAGATGGTGTTGGCAGAAAAAAATTGCGAAATTTGTCTTAAAAAGGTAGCTTTGAAACATTGAACAAACGGGCTCTTCGTAGAAAAGGTTTTTTTCTAGAACTCTTGAAAAGAGCGACGACTTATTACCACCACCTATAAACTTCACGATTTGTGTAGTAAATAAAGTACTTACTTGTTTTATAACAAAGCAGAACTCTACACTGCTATCTTATTACACGAATGCTACAATTTGCCGATTTCGGGTATGATTACTGCATATTTTGCGGTGAACTCACGTTAAAAAGCAGCCATCTTAAATATACCATCGAATAACGGGGACATTAGACAGTAAAGCAATTCTTTATAATTAAAATACTTTGGGAGAAGACTTTGAGCTCTTTGCCAATTACGACTCTTGTCCAAGGATTTATTATTTTTGCTTTCTTGCAGTTTTCAGTGTCAATCGGCTGGGCAGATGACAACTGCACTGACGGAGTTGGCGAGCTGGTCTCCATCCAAGGCGTGGCACAGGTTCTGCGCGACGGAAAAACAACCTGGAATATTGCTCACATGGGTGATATTTTCTGTGGCGGTGACAGGCTGAGGGTACATGAAAACGCCCGCGCTGCGGTGGTATTAAACAACGATACCATTCTCCGGATTAACCAGAAAAGCACCATTAATTTTGGCAAAGAGAGTAGTGAGCAGTTCTTCCTGCTCAATTTACTGGAAGGAATGCTTCATATATTCAGCCACCGTCCGCGTGCGCTGAAAGTGAATACCCCGTATGTTAATGGTGCGGTCGAAGGTACAGAGTTTCTGGTACAGACCGGGCCTGATAGTTCCGTCATTACCGTTTTTGAGGGATTGGTTATAGCTGCCAACGAGCAAGGACGAGTTGAGTTGTCCAGTGGCCAGGCAGCGATGGCGAAAAGCAATACCGCCCCTCGATACATGACCGTTGTCAAACCTCGAGACGCGGTGCAGTGGACGCTGTATTACCCTTCCATTTTTGATGCTTCGGATCAGGCAGAAAAGGATGAAACGGAGAAATTGCTTTTGGAAGCCTCCATGAGCCTCAATCTGGGACAGGTGGCAGAAGCACAAGACTACATCTCCCGTGTCTTTCAACAAGATGCGACAAACAGTGATGGACGTGCCCTTCAGGCTATTATCGCCGTTGTGAACAATGACAGGGAACAGGCTCTCAAGCTCGCTTCCAATGCCCTGCAGGCTGCACCCCACTCCGCCGCTGCGGGCCTGGCCCTCTCCTATGCGCAGCAGGCACATTTTGATATCGATGGTGCACTCGCAACCCTGCAAAAAACAACTGAGTTCAACCCAGAGAACGGTAACGTTAAGGCGCGGTTGTCCGAGATGCTTCTCTCCGTTGGAAAGTCCAGCGAAGCGCTTTCAGTGGCCCAGGAGGCGGTGACGCTTGCTCCAGCCTCGGGCCGGGCACAGACGGTTCTTGGCTTTGCACTGCTCACCCGCATCGAAATCGAGCGGGCGGAACAAGCATTCAGACGAGCGATCTCCCTGGATCCGGTACTTCCCCTGGCCCGGCTTGGCTTGGGATTGGCCCTGATTCGCAGTGGAAACCTGGCAGAAGGTCGGGCTGAGATTGAAATTGCAGCGGCCCTTGATCCAGGCAAGTCGTTGATCCGCTCCTACCTCGGTAAGGCCTATTTTGATGAGAAAAGAGATGCCCAGTCGCGACGGCAGTATGACATTGCCAAGCAGCTCGACCCGTCAGACCCGACTCCCTGGTTTTATAATGCCATCCGTAAGCAGACTATAAACCAGCCGGTAGAAGCGCTGCGCGACCTGCGCAAATCAATAGAGCTCAATGACAACCGGGCTGTATACCGCTCCCGACTCCTCCTCGACTCAGACCTTGCCGCCCGCAGTGCTAGCCTGGCAAGTATCTATTCCGACCTTGGCTTTCAGCAGCGGGCCGTGGTTGAAGGGTTGAAATCGGTGAACACCGATCCAGCCAACTACTCCGCCCATCGTTTCCTCGCTGATAGCTACAGCACCCTACCGCGGCACGAGATTGCCCGGGTCAGCGAACTCCTCCAGTCCCAGCTCCTGCAGCCCCTGAATGTCACGCCGGTGCAGCCACAGCTGGCTGAAAGCAACCTGTTTATCCAGGAAGGTGCGGGCCCGACGCAGACCTCATTCAACGAATTCAACCCTCTCTTTCTCAGGAACCGTATAGCATTTCAGGCCAGCGGCGTTGCCGGCAGCAACGATATTCTCGGGGATGAGATCACCCTATCCGGTGTGCAGGGCAAGTTCTCCTACAGTCTCGGCCAGTTCTACTATCGTACCGACGGGATCAGGGAGAACAATGACCAACAGCAGCGCATCTACAATGCGTTTTTACAGGGAATGCTCTCTCCTGAGACGAGCCTGATGGCTGAAGTCCGTTATCGGGATGATTCCTATGGGGATCTGAACCGCGGGTTCGATCCTACCGATTTCAACGATATACTTCGTCAGGAGGATGAAACAAAAACCTTCAGGATTGGCGCGCGACACGATCTGCAACCCAATTCGACATTACTGGGTACAGCGATAATTGGTTCAAACGACAGCAGCGGTACAGGCGCTGGGTACTTCCCAATCTTCGTTGATATTACCAACAAGACAGACAATATCATGCTGGAAGCGCAGTATCTCTATAGAGGTAGCAACTACAGCCTGCAAACAGGTGCAGGCTTCCTATCCGCTGATGAAACTGAAATTATCGAGTTAACTTCACCGTTCCAGAGTGTCACCAGAGATGACGGTCGAGACCAATACGCCAATATCTATGGGTATGGGGTGCTCGATTTACCGTATGACCTGACAACGACACTCGGGCTCAGTGGTGATTTGATCAATAGCTCGTTCAGGGACAAGAATTCACTGAACCCAAAGTTTGGACTGACATGGCAGCCCATGGAAAACACGGTTGTAAGGGGGGCTGTCTTCAGGACACTGACCAGGGATATTTTCTATTCTCAAACGATTGAACCGACCCAGGTTGCAGGCTTTAACCAGTTTTTCGATGACTTTAACACCACGACATCCTGGACGTATGGTATTGCTCTTGATCACGAATTTTCTGAATCCTGGTATGGCGGTATTCAGTTCTTCTACCGGGATCTTGAGGTACCTTTCACAAGAATTGATTTTACAGGAACGCAGACGGATGAAGAGGATGACTGGAAAGAGAATGTCGGTTCTGCCTATCTCTACTGGGTCGCTCATGACTGGATAACCCTCGGTCTCGAATACTACTACGAGGATTTTTCCCATGATGAATTCGGCGGGCCGATGGAGATATTGAACCTGACGACCCATCGTTTGACACCGAAACTGGTTTTCTTTCACCCCTCGGGAATCAGTGCCCGTATCCAGGCATCTTATATGGACCAGGACGGGGATTTTCTGCCCGGACCGTTCGGCACGATACCCGGAAGTGACCAGTTCTGGATTGCAAATTTAAACTTGAGCTACCGACTACCCAAACGCTTCGGCATCCTGAGTTTGGATGTTTTAAACCTGTTTGATGAACAGTTCAATTTTCTAGACACTGACCCGGGAAATCCGAGATACCTTCCCGAACAACAAGTGATTATCAGACTTACGGTCGCATTTTGAGCGTAAGATAAAGCCTGGCTCATACTGGGTTATAACCGCTTTATATTACAAATATTTTCAACTTGAGGAGACGACACTATGGCATTAAAAATTAAGCTTAAAAAAGTGGGAAATGATGACTGGAAGGTAAGAATAAAAGATAAGAATGGTAATGATGTAGATGCTGATCCGGTACAACCTGGTGAAGAGCCTTCTGATTGGGAGAATACGACGACCGTCGAGGTCGAGGTTCGCCGGGAAAATCCACGTTGGGTCAAGATTGGAGGCCGATGGTACTATATTGGATAAAATATTCCTTAAGTGAGACATTGATATATCAATATATTCAATATAATCGCTGAACAGAGCTTCTACTACTGGCAATGGCCAAAACATGGCAGGGGGTTATTTCGAAACCGAAATAACCCCTTGCCAATCGACAGGTGGAGCGGAGCGATATGATGAACACATCTGCACGTAGAACTGGGAAGGTCCGTCCCCCGAATCTAATACCAAACATCTCTGGAACATCGCCAGCGCCTTTTCCCACTCCTGCCGCAAAAACAGGTCCAACGCTTCCGGAAACATTTCGAAATAAAGCTGGTGATTCCGACTCGTCTCTTCACCGGGTATCAGCAGTTCATGGATGGTAAGCGGCTGGGATTTACCAGCCAGCAGGAACCTTCCGACGTTCCGGCTCAGTACACCGGTTGTTCCCTCGAGCAGCTCTTCTGAGGCGAGCAGCATCGTGCCCAGTTTCTTATTGAGCGCCTCCACCCGCTGGGTGGCATTGACGATATCACCCACCGGGGCATATTCAAAATGACCCTCGGCACCGACATTGCCCATCAGCATCCGGCCAAAATGAAGGCCTATTCGGGTTGGAAGCGGCCGTTTCGGGTGTTTTTGGTTGAACTGTTTAATCGACTCAAAAATCTGCAGTGCCGCCTGACAGGCGTTTTCCCTGTGCATAACCTGCGGCTCGGTTGATGGCCAGAGTGCCAGCATGCAGTCGCCGATCACATTGCAGACCTCCCCCTGTCGATCCTGTACGGGCTTAAACAGGTGCTGAAAATACTCGTTCATATGTTCACCCAGCTCCTGGGGGGAAATACTCTCCGACAGGGTAGTGTAATTCTGGGCATCACTCATCAGGCAGGCACTGTAAACCATGCGATCGCCTTTTTGAACATAGGTAAGGTCCCGGGAGAGTTCTCTGACCACCTGCTTAGGGAGGTACATACCAAGGGCCTTGCGGATATGTGATCGTTCCCTTCGCGCCCTTAAGTAACGATACATCATGGAGACAAGAAGCACACCCACTGGTAATGCTGCTGCTGGCGTCATGACCGGAATCCAGATGCCAGCACCTGCAAAAACTGCTCTGGCGACAAAGAGGTAGCCAACCGAGGTGAGAGCAATCGCAACGATGGCCGCAACGGGTGCAATAAGCGTCGCCATGAGTGCAAAAGTCACAGCACAGCCAGATAAGACAACCACGCTCTGGGCTGAGGAAAGGATTTTTATCGAGCTGTCTTCCAGCAGGTTGGCAAACACCGTGGCGGCAATCTCAACACCGTTCAGATCAAGCCCGTCCGGTTGTGAATAGACCGTATAGAAGCCATCCTTTTGATCCGAGGAGGGCAGACGTGCCGCCCCGATAAAAACGGCTTTACCCTTTATCTGCCTGGCGATCGAAACAGAAGAAGCATCTACCGGTGACATTATTTCATGATAGGATATGGTGGGAAAGCTTTCCGGCGGACCATAGAAATTAATATAGATGCTGCTGTCACCTGCATACATGGTAACGAGAGTTCTAAGCATCTGTCGTTCTGAGCTCGACAGGGGTGATGTCTTATTTTCATGCAGGTTAGATAATAGATTCGATATCAGCAAAGGCTGTTCCTGAAACAATTCCCTGGTGATTTGCATCGTCTTCACCAGACCACCGAATTGGGCGATATGGTCGGAAGTTGAAGGTAACCTGCCCTCCATTGCCGTACCTGTTCTTTGCAGCAGGAGCGGCAATTGATCATAGGTTTTCAGCGCCATAGCCTGCATGGCAACAACCGGAAAAGTCGGTGCATCTCCGGCGGAGCCTTTAAACAGCCATGCCTGGCTTATCCGCACTGGTTTTTTGGGCAGAGGAAACGATGCGATCGCGAGGGCCGCCTCTGCCAGGCTGAGGAGTGGTGGAATATGTATATCAGCTTCAACACGATCCAGAGCTCCAGCCCCTTCTCCTTTGTAAAGTGTCTGCCGTCTGAGTTTCTCATATAGAATCACGTTACCGGCTGCCCTGATGGCGTCAGCAAATGCCATATCTTCGTCTGAATCGCCGCTCTCGGCAAAATGAACATCGAACGCTATGACTGCAGCACCGTAATCATGCAGCTTTTTGACCAGTTTGGCATGAACTGCGCGCGGCCACTTACTAAAGTTTTCCGAAAAACCAAGGCGCACGGCAGACTCTTGGTCGAGGCTGATGATTACCGCTTTATCGGGTGGTTTCAATGGACCCCGCAATTTGAACAACAGTGGCAGCCCGAATCCCTCTTCTAATTTCTGCCCCCAGGGTGAAAAGAAAAGACCCGTTCCTGCAATGGCTCCCAGCAACCCAATGATTATTGTTTGCCGGAAGACATTCCTGCCTGGAGATCGGTTTGGGTTACTTCTGAACATGATAGGCGGCAATTTTATTGAGCAGACCCTGCCTCGACAGACCTAGTAACTTTGCGGCTTTTGATCGATTCCCCGCTGTTTTTTCCAGCGCCTCACGAATCATCTGTTCTTCCACTTGTCGTAGTGTATCTTTCAAGGCTCCGTAAGCGGTCTCAGGTTTTTTCAAGTAACGTTTTGTTCCCGTCCCGATGAGTTTATCTGAAAGGCACTCTATGGTAAGATCGCCAGCTCCTGCCGCCATTGCTAAGGCCCGTTCCATTTCGTTCTCAAGTTCCCGGACATTTCCAGGCCAGTTGAACCTCATTAACAGGCTCAATACCTCGGCTGTCAGACGAGGAACCTGTTGATTATTCTTCTTGGCATATTTGGTTAAGAAATGGTTGGCCAGAAGAGCAATATCCTCCTTTCTCTCTCTGAGAGGCGGAGGGGTAATCTGAAAAACATTTATCCGGTAATAGAGATCTTCTCTGAAATTCCCTTTGTCAATTTCTTCAGCCAGATTTCTATTGGTTGAGACAATCAGTCTTACGCTCACCTGTCGGGTCTGACTGCTGCCAACAGGCCTGAACTGACCCTCCTGGATAACTCTGAGTAGTTTGACCTGCATGGACGGGGGCATCTCGCCTATTTCGTCCAGGAAAATCGTACCGCCATCGGCAATTTCAAAAAGTCCTTTTTTGTTCGCGATTGCTCCGGTAAAGGCTCCTTTGACATGACCAAAGAGTTCGCTCTCGAGAAGATTTTCTGGCAGGGCCGCGCAGTTTTCTGCGACAAAAGGTTTGTCTTTTAACGGCCCATTGAAGTGTATTACCCTGGCAATCAGTTCCTTTCCGGTTCCGGTTTCGCCCTGGATGAGTACCGATGTTTGGTTGTCAATAATTTTATTGATAAGCTCAAACATCTGCCTCATGACAGGGCTCGAGCCAATTATTTCCTTAAAACCTGATTCATCGCGTACTTGAGAGAGGAGCAGACGTTTTTCTCGCTCAAGTGCGTATAGATGGTCTTTCAGTTCTCCATAAAACCTGGCATTTTCAAGAGAAACAGCAATCGTACCAGATAATGTCTCTAGAATATTGGCATCCCTCTCGGAAAACACACCACTTCTTTTATTTAGGGCGTAGAGGACTCCCATGAACCCTTTTCGTGTCCGCAGAGGTGTACATATCATTGATTTCGTGACGAAATCATTATTAGTATCCATTCCGTCAAAAAAACGAGGATCTTTGGAAACATCATTAATGAAAACGGTGCGGTTTTGTTCCATGACCCAGCCAGCAACACCTTTATGATCAGGGAAGCGGTATTGAAGATCGCCAGCACTTCTCATTTTGTGAACATCTTCGACCGTTCGTATAAAATAAAACTCTTTTCTGCTCGGATCATGCAAAGCAAGAGAGGCGCCATCGATATTGAAAATGGATCTGATTTTCTCGAAAATAACCAGAAACATCTCCTCTGTGTCTCGAATGGTATGAAACGAGGTGATCACTTCGCAAAACAGAGAGAATTCTTTTTCAGATAGTTGAAATTTCCCTTCCATGTGCACTGGCCTGCCGAAATGGCTGTAAATGAAAACCCGGGAGTTATTTGGATAACAGGTGAAACTGTCCAAACATTGTACACTTAACCTTTGCAAATGTCTACTTGGTAGACATTTGCAAACATTACTCTTTAACAAATCAATGGATCTTAATCTCCCTCCTATTTATAACTGTATAATTCCAGCAACTTATACCTTTTGCAAAGAATCTGCCTAACACACGCTAATTCAGGCACGCCTTTCGCTATTGTAGAACTAAGCGATAGAAAAGCTGCAGCTCTTCGAGGCAAAGGTAAAAGGCCAAAATAATTACCAGAATCTTTAAATGATCCATACATCCAGGTGGGTAGGCATTTCTCATCGAACGAAGCGATTCCTTACCCGCTACAATTCAGAAAAGGGGTATTAAAATGACTGGAATTAATGAGATTATCGTTGGTTTGTGGTTTCTTCCTGTAACCCTGTTCATCATCGTTCCTCTACTCATGTTCGCAGTCTGGTTCCTCGGACTCAGATGGGTATGCCGCAAGGATTTCGCCAGCATGTTTTCTAAAGATCGAGGGAAACGAACCGCTAAGCCTCATTTGTCTTCAGCAACATGAGCCTGATTCACGGTTCAAGATGAGCTTGGACCTCAAAGTTCTCAATTTTCCCGGCTAAGGTGTACCGGGAAAATTGAGACAGTAGTCTTCGTCGTAAAGCAAAGAGTTATTATCTAGGAGTTCCTGATACCATATTTTCTCACCAAAAATGTCCGCAGGTATAAATTGAGCCTGAGTTGAAAGGCTGCAGATAAAGCTGTATTTGCAAATTCCAGGATGAGTACTAGCTTTTAGCTTTAAGAAATAGTTATCAGCTCCTCCTATTTTCAGTATTTTAGCAATCTTCAATTCAACCCGTCTGAACACCGGCGATACGTGGATACCTATATGAAGCAAAGGCAAAATGAAAGATTTATCGACACGTTCCAGCAAGATCTCAAGGGTACCCTTTCGGAACACCCTGAGACAGAGACAGTTAATCATATCGAGGGCTTGCCGAGAAACATTCTTGGTAAAATTTTGATCCATAATCCTCTTTCAATTTATATTCCCACAGAATTTGGTGGGCGCGGAGATAATCCCGTTGACTGTCTCTCGTTGTTGGAAGCTGCATCCTATGAGTCCATCGCTGTTGGCTTAATGATGGGGATTAGCGGTTCATTGTTTCTTGAGCCGATCGCCAAATATGGTCAGGATGAAGCAAAACGCCATGTGCTTAAAACATTTCTCGATAGTCCATGCTTGGGAGGGTTGATGATTACCGAGCCCGATTATGGCACAGATGCACTTGCTATGCGTACATCATTTATTGAATCCCAGAAAGGCTACTCGCTTAAGGGATCGAAACATTGGGGAGGTTTAACGGGTCTTGCCGATTTCTGGATAGTCACTGCCCGCGAACAAAAAAAGGATGGTATCCTCGCGCGAGATATCAACCTTTTTGTTGTAGAAAAAGATCAACCAGGTCAAAAAATAGAAGTAGAAGAATACTATCACAAACTCGGTTTGTTCTTGATCCCTTATGGGCTCAACAAGGTAGATGTAAGTGTCCCAAGCACTTCACGCCTGACTCCTCAGACCAGTGGCGTCAAGCTGATGATGGACCTGCTCCATCGTAGTCGCCTCAGACTGTCTGGCATTGGCATGGGATTTATTAAAAGAATACTTGATGAGGCCCTAACCCACTGCAAGCAACGCTACGTAGGGGGCAAGAATCTACTGGATTATGACCAGGTTCAGCATAGAATCTCCCAGCTCCAGGCCTGGTATACAATTAACTCTGCAATGTGTCACTATGCCGCCGGTACATCTGGAATCAACAATAATCTGAGCTCTTTTGGACTGCAGGCAAATGCAACGAAAGCTGTTTTGACAGACATGATGCAAAACGCCGCACAATCATTATTGCAATTAAATGGAGCTATGGGATATCGCCGGGACTGTCTTGCAGGGCGAGCGGTTGCCGACAGTCGGCCATTCCAGATTTTCGAGGGTTCTAACGACGTTATGTATAGTCAGATAGCTGATAAAGTTATAAAAGAAATGGGAAAGAAAAAGGAAACAAACCTTTACGCATTTTTGAGTCAGTTTGCTTTAACAGAAAAAATTTCGCCATATTACCAACAAACACTCAATTTTCGCCTTGATACTGCGCTGTTGCAGCGTACGAAAATCATTCTCGGGAAAATAATCGCTGCCATGATCACTACCGAGTTCACTTTTGGGTTAGCGAAAACTGGATTTCGTAAAGACCTGATAGATAACGCTATTAACGTTGTGGGAAATAATATCAGCGAGCTGGTCTCTTCATTCACCCACAACCACTCCATCGCTGCAATAGAGGACTATCAAGACGGTAGTAATTGGAAGACTGATTCCGCCCCAGTTTAGTAGACAATCAATTGAGCGTTTTGCAAAAGGCTCAATTAAGTCATCTTTTAGATCGTAAGCTTCCCATAAAAAGAGACATGTTAAAAGTAGACCTTCTGGCAAAATCAAAAAGCCAGGAGATTCACATGAAAAATTCACGATTTAACGAAACACAGATTATCAGCAATCTCAAAGAAGCTGGGCAGGGATGCTGGTCAAGGAAATTTGCAAGGAATGCTTATTGTCTCAATCATTACTTTTTTTTCACTTCCATTAATTAGCAGAGATAAAGCCGTGCGCCCTTTTCTGATTTTACTCCTGTTTACCCCACTTCTTGTTTCCTGCATTTTTTCTCCGCAACCATTTGATGAAGCGTCATGGCGCAGCAAGGTAGCCCTGACCAACCCAGCCGACCTCTATGCATCCCATGAAAAAAACGGCGTTTTCTTCAATCCCTGGATGCCCATGGAAGAAAAACGTGTGTCCCAGTTTTTTAAATGGCGGCTGACGCAAAAAGCTGAGTACACAGAGCAGGAAGAAACATATCTTCCCCAATGGGAAGACAACCTGCTGGAGCGAATCGGAAAGATACCCGAGGGCCATGACTTTCTCGTCTGGATTGGACATGCCACCTTTCTCATGAGAATCTCGGGGACATATTGGCTGACGGATCCAATGCTATCCAACCGTGCGTTGCTCCCTGCCAGGGTAACACCTCCAGCGCTTGACCTAGAAGATCTTGCTGAACTGGATGGATCACTTAATGTCATCATTTCTCATAACCACTATGACCATCTAGACACACGTACCCTGCAGGCACTGCCTGATCATGCCCGAATTATCGTGCCGCTTGGCTTAAAAGACTATGTCTCCTCACAGCATAGCGGTGAGGTAATCGAGCTTGACTGGTGGAAGGATGTCAGACATGATGAGGTGCTCGTCACCAGTCTGCCCGCTCAGCACTGGTCGCGTCGAATTGGCCAGGGACGCAATTCTACACTCTGGGTCAGCTACATGCTTGAATCCCCTGAAGTAACTGTATATTTTGGTGGTGACAGCGGATATTTTGTGGGATACCAGGAGTTTGGAAAGAAATTCAATAAGATCGATTACGCCTTGCTGCCGATCACAGCCTATCAACCGCGCTGGTTTATGCATTACCCTCACATGAATGTTGAAGAGGCCATACGGGCGTTTACAGACCTGAAAGCACACTCATTTATACCAACCCAGTGGGGTACCTTTCATCTTGGCGATAATCCCCCGGGATATCCAATGCTCGACCTTGAGCGACACATCAATGAGAACGGTCTCGATCAGGATCGCTATATCAGGCCTCAGCTCGGCCAGGTGATCATGTTGGGCCGCTGAGCTATCCAGTCGAACAATCAGGTTGTCTGTATGCTCGCCCCTGTTCGTGCCCGGTAATACGATCAAGTCTTTGCTTGAGTGCTTTTCTGCCGCTCTTGACCCCGAATAGAAGTTTTCTCTGCGCCCCGATTCTCTCGGGACAGTATGGCTCATAGGTCTCTGGTTCCAGCAGTAATCCCTGGAGATGCAAACCGGTCTCACAGGTGAAGATATCATTTCCGAGCAATGGATGTTGCCCGTCAATTTTCTTATTCACGATTCCTGCCACATAGGAAGCAAGTGTCTTGATTTGATCACTCTTGAGCACCTGGACACCTTTGATAATCGACAAATAACCGACCAGTTCCTCAAGTCGAGCACAGCCGGCTCGTTCACCAAGGCCAAGAATGACGCCGTCAACCCACTCGGCTCCAGCCTCCAGTGCGGTAATTGCATTTGCCGTTGCCATACCGAAATCATTATGGGCATGTAAAGCCAGTTGGATCGACCCCACTTTTCGTCTTATGGCAGACAGCAGATCTGTTATTCCCAGCGGAGATGCAATGCCAACGGTATCAGCGATACGTATTCTTTCAGCACCGGCTCTTGTTGCCAAAACAGCCATATCACAGATAAATGCTTTGTCGCCCCGAGTCGCATCTTCAAAACCCATGGAGACTGCCAATCCCTGTTTCTTGGCCAGCAAAATCCCGTTGAGCATCGACTTTCGTGCCCAGGTCCGGTTTCTGTTGAATTTTTTCTCAAGGTGAATATCTGAAACGGGAACTGATAAGGACAGGATGTCAGGAGATAATGCAGCCGCGTGGCTGATATCCCCTGATCGACACCTGCTCCAGAGTGACAATCTCAGTCCAGGATGAATCTGCCGACAATAGTTTATCAGTCGTTGGGGCGCATCAAGACGTCGTGACGAAATACCAACTTCAACCTCGGCTACACCGATCGCTGCCAGGCTATCAATGATCCTCTTTTTCTGTTCAAGGCTGAAGCGTACCCCCGGGGTCTGCTCGCCTTCACGTAACGTCGTATCTATAATTTTCCCCTGTATCGTCATGACATCCTCTTTTTTTTATACAAGCTCTAGCAAAATGGATGCCATTAACCATATCGGGGCAAGCCCCCTCAACCGCCCGGAAACCGTGGCCGAGCCGGCTGGTATCCGATCATTCTGTTTGATGATCACTATCAACCGCAGAGCCCCTGGTGGAAAATCGACAAAGTTGTCACATTGCTACAATGTTGAAGGTGCAACACTCAGATCAGTCGATACATTTCAGGATAGCAGTTGATATTCGGCGGGGACAGTTGCATTCAGGTCGAGTGATATTATCGTTATCCCAAGGCCAACGGACAAAGTGTAACGGTTGGCAGGAAAACCTGAACACTTTTTAAGATCACATTCATATCTACAAACCGGAGAGATACCAATGGTACTGACACCTTCTACAATGCTGGATCTTGGGACATCCGCTCCCGACTTCACACTGGCTCGTGCTGATGGCAAAACATTCACCCTGGCAGACCAGGCAATTGACAAAGGTCTTCTGGTTATTTTCATCTGCAATCACTGTCCTTATGTCCTCCATATCGCTGCACGATTAGCGGAAAAAATCCGCGACTACCAGGACCAGGGTATCACTGTCGTTGGGATTAACAGTAACGACTATTCAGCCTTTCCGGATGACAGCCCGGAGAAGATGATCACCCTGGCAAAAAGCTTTGCTTTCAGCTTTCCTTATCTTGTTGATGAAAAGCAGGATGTCGCAAAAATATACCAGGCAGCCTGCACTCCGGATTTCTTTCTTTTCAACCAGGAGAAAAAACTGGTGTACAGGGGGCAATTTGACAGTGCTCGTCCGGGAAATGAGCAACCAATTACCGGAGAAGATCTCAGTGCCGCAGTGAATGCACTTCTTACAGGAACCCCCATTAGCTCAGAACAAAAGCCGTCTATGGGGTGCAATATAAAATGGAAACCGGGTAGTGAGCCAAATTATTTCACGGTGCCACCGGCTGACTGAATCTCAACGGTATCAGCAAGTTATGACACCCTGCTGCTCTTTCGCGCGCAGCAACTGGCTCGACAATCGTCCCTGAATATAGAGAGCCAGGGTGGCCACGGCATGGTCACAGACCCGGAAAACCGGGATTCCTTGCTCAATTAATGAATCCCGCAGGGGATCGAACATTCTTCCGCCGTCTACGACCGTTACGATCGGTTTTACGCTCTTTTCAGCCAGGGCAATCATTCTTGCCTTGATGCTCCCCTCTTCATCCATATCATAGTTCCTGGACTCAGGGTCATGCAGCGTCCGCATTGCAGGAGAAAGCGGATCCAGGCTCACCACAATCGCATCAACCCCGCTATCATCGAGTATGATTTCAGCGATACGTGCATGGGTTTCATCATCGGCTGCCGGATTAATATCGAGCGGATTAGCCACCGTCACCAGCGAATCAAGCTGTTTTTCCGTCAGAATCTGTTTTATTCTGCTGTTTGTTGTTCCTGAGAATCTGGCAAGTTGCATGTGATAATCATCTGAATCAATAGAGTCAGCCATCCCCACGGCCTCGAACCCAGCACCGCTGACAGCACCAAGGCGATTTCCGGAAATGACTTTTCTGCTCTGTGTTTCAGCCAGGAAAAACAGCTCCTGGAATTCAGAAAAGGTTCGTGCCACCATTGCGCCGGCCTGACGGACACAACTCTCGCAAACCATATAGTCTCCAGCAAGCGAAGCGGTATGGCCGCTAGTGGCAGCCTTTCCTTCCGGGGTCCGGCCGGCCTTATAAAAAATCACCTCTTTGCCGGCAATGACAGCCTCCCTGACTGCCAGGCAGAATTCCAGCCCGTCAGCATCTCTGAACCCCTCGACGTAGACGGCAATGACATCAACCCGGTCAGAATCCTTAAAGTATTTTACCATATCGCCCAGGGTAAGATCCGTCTGGTTCCCCATTGAAATCATATAGGCGGGCTTTAATTCGGGACACTGGTGGCTCCTGTGCAGCATAAAAGCACCTGATTGACTGATCAGTGCTGAACGTCGATATCCGCCGCCCCTGTCTTTGGGCAACTTCTCCTCCGGGATAAACCAGGTATCATAGTTGCCGGGATGTGAGATTACCCCCATGCAGTTGGCTCCGAGCACAACCGGCACAGTCGCTCCTTCTTCACGACCACGGTTAATCGACTGAACGACGTGTTCGGCACGGTCTCTGCTTTCAACCGTTTCACCAAGTCCACCTGAAATCAACATTACCGAAACAGCCGCGCCGTGCAAAATAATCTGGTCAATGAGCTCTGGAACATGGGCAGCGCCGACCGCGACAATTAAAAGATCAAATGGTTCTGGCAAAGCCTCCAGACCAGGAATACAGGAGACCCCGGCGATCTCTTTCTGCTGTTCGTGAATAATCGTGACGGCCTCAGGAGAGAATCCTTCTGCCAGGATATTGTCAAGAATGATCCGGCCGAAATTCTTTCGACTTGAAGAGACACCAATAATTCCAATACGCTCTGGGTGCAGGAGCTGGTCAATATGAGCTACTGGTCGAGATTTAGCTGATCTTGCGGATGACGAAAAGGTACAGAGCCCATCCAGTGGTATCATCAGGTAATCGCTGAAAGCAAACGGGTTTACCTCAAGTTCGAGTAGTTGAAACCCGCTGCTGGCGGATGGTGAAAAGTAATTTCCCATCCGGATAAAAGAATCAAAACACTCGACCAACTGCTCATCAGTTACGATTCGCCGCTGGCCCCTGGTCAATCCAGCCAGCTTCCTGTAGGCGATGGTCCGACGGAAGAGTTGAAAAAATGAATGTCCGTCATGCATAATTGTCGAACCGGTGACAACTGCCTGGTCCTTTCTGAAACGACGGGCATACAGTTCGGTGTCGGTTCCCCCCAGACCAGCGGTGATCACCATACCAAACTCACGTGTTGCCCTCAGGCTTACAATGAGCTCATTGCCAAATGCTTCAGAGTCAGGCGGCATATATTGAACCAGCAGAACTCCTTTGATATCTTTGCCCACAGCTGCAGTCAGCTCTTCTGCTGCCAGTCCCTGGTAAGCGGGCACCATGGCATCTCTATTACGTTCGAACCAGGCAGTATAGTTTTCAGGGACCTCGTAGAGCATTCGCCTGATGGTAGAGCGAATCTTGTCAGGCTGGTGTTCAACAACCTGAACGCCCTGTACTTCTGTTTTATGCAGTATCGTCGGCGAGACAATCTTGATCACCACTTTGTCGCCGGGAAACCGCTTCAAGTCCTCGTCCGCTATTCGATCATTACGCTGAACCAGCATACATATCGGCACCGTCTCGGCACCGGAAAAAGACAGAAGTGAATACACCTCATACTCATAGAGAAAATCACGCCCCTGTTCATGGGCTTTACTCATGATTTCAGTAATATCGGCGAAATTGACAGGAAAATTCACGTTACCTTTATCCCCCAGCAAGCTTTTACCATTAAGCAAAAAATAGTCTGAAAAACGATACGGTGTTCCCCAGACAACAACACGTTTTGTATTCCCTTTTTTGCCAGAAGTAAACCACTTGTGATCATTGAGACGATCCATTCAAAAGGTTTTGGCGGGACTGTAACTAATATGTGCCAGATCAAAACGATATTACCTATTGATCATTTAATAAAATTAGGAGATAGTTGCTTATCCACGAATAAAATTAGGAACTCTTCGGTAAATGCAAGGAATTTTCAAATGTCACTTGATCAGACTGATATAAAAATTCTCAATATCCTTCAACAGGATGGACGGATAACCAATACCAAACTGGCAAAGGAGATCGGCATTTCCCCACCGGCAATGCTGGAACGGGTCAGACGGCTTGAGTCGTCAGGGGTCATCTCCCAGTATGTCGCCCTGCTCGATCGTCAGAAAGCGGGCTTCAACCTGCTGGCGATAATCATCGTAAAGTTGAGCCTGCACCAGATTTCATCTCTGCAGATGGTCAAGGAACGACTCGTTGAGTTGGAAGAGGTGCTCGAGTGCCTGCAGCTGACCGGAGATGTTGATTTTCTTTTGAAGGTAGCGATCAAGGACATGAATACCTATACGGAGTTCGTAAACAACAAGCTCTCAGGCATTCCGGGCATTCAGACCATTAAGACTTCGTTTGTTCTGGCCTCGCTGAAATCGAGTACACGGCTGCACCTGAAGAGCGAGGAGTAACGGGACCTTCACCGTAGGATCCAGTCCCGGCTGCAGGATTAATCGAGATCATACATCAGGGTTTCCTTGATGGTATAGATCACATCACCCTTCTTTCCGTTGATGAAATAAGATAGATTTGCCTCTATCTCAACCTCCTCCACGTCGGTATCAAAGTTAATCAGGAACTGCTCTTTTTGCTTTTCCATTGGCTGCAGGGTCAGGTCGACGATTTCCTTGATCTGCCATGCACCATACCTCATCCTGTTGTCCAGGTCTCTACCGATCTCAAAATAGTTCTTTTGTGCGGTGAAAAGTACTTGCTTTTCCGGATCACTCTCTGCCAGATTTCGCGCGGTCACATCCAGGACCACTTTACCTGACCAGAGTCAGCCGTCCGGTACACGGTGACCGGTCTTGTTTTCGATAAAGGCGGTAATCACCGCACTGGGTACCCATTTCTTCGGGTCTTTTACATCTTTTATCTGTCCGGGCAAATGTTTATACGGATTAACTTGCAGGTCAAATCCCAGCCCTTCCTTGACTGTTTCAAGGTCATGTCCACCCGGGAAAAGATGCCCCTTTTTCATGTGACAATCCTGACAGGTCTGACTGCCGCCTCTTGCTACGTAACCGTTTTGATAACTTCCCGATACGGTATTGCACTGAATCGTTTCACCATCAGCGGCCTTGTAGACGCCATGGCACTGCATACAGAAAGCAGAGCGGGTCATATCAATTGCCTGGAGTGTTTCGTGAGCATCACCGGCATCTTCGCCCTCGGGCCCGTAGATCATCCCCTTTTCTGCAGGACCGTTAAATCCGCGTGCAACCTCTGTTGCCTTGATGTTGTGGCAGGACAGGCAGCCGACATTGAGCCTTTCAAGTTCTTTCTTGGCGGCATCTCCTGCCGCTGTTCCTTTCTCTTTATGGGCCATAACAATCTTCTCGCCGATCTCAACCGCCAGCTTTTCCGAGGCAAAATTGATCACCGGTGCATGGCAGTCCATGCATTTCAGGAGCTGGCCTTTCGTCAGCGTCGTTTCCCACTCTTGCTTCACGCCTATCTCAATGAAATTATGCATACTTCCAATTGAAGAGACCACGGATTGTGCATGCCATGATCCAGACCATTCGTTGTGGATCTCATCATGGCAGTCCATACAACTTGATTCATCAAACATCTCTTCCAGTTCGTCAATGGTCTCGGCCAGTTTATCCATTGCGGCTAAATTAATTGGCAGGAATATCAAGGCAAGACCACTGGCAAAAACAATCAACCAATGCTTTTTTTTCATAACCCCTCCTTAAACTTAATTTGCAAAACTGTTCTGGGCGCTGTTCAACAATTCTGAGTAAACCACCTCCTTCTATTTGAATGTTAGGTAAAAGATCCTTCAATGTGGCACTAGCTGGCTACAGTAATACATGAACCAGAATCAAAAGTACATAAAAAGATTGTCAGGCAGAGATCGAACCAAAAGGGTAAAAAGAATGCAGAATGAGCGAGGTGAGTTACAGTGATTTTGCTCCGAAGGTATCGCAGCCGTTAACATTTCCCGACTCCAATCCTTTTTTGAACCATCTGACGCGCTGCTCTGAGCTCCCATGGGTAAATGAGTCGGGAGTAACGTACCCTCGGGCCTGCTTCTGAAGTCGATCGTCACCGATCATGCTGGCAGCGTTGAGGGCCTCCTCGATATCTCCACCCTCAAGAATCTGGCGCGCCCGGTCGGCACGATTTGCCCATACTCCTGACAAACAGTCGGCCTGGAGCTCGAGCCGCACAGATAATTTATTATAATCGGCTTTTGAAAGCCGTGAACCCACCTCGTGTACCTGGCCGCTGATACCCAGCAGATTCTGGACATGGTGGCCAACCTCGTGGGCGATCACGTAAGCCTGGGCAAAATCACCCGGAGCCCCCATCTTACTGCGCAAGTCCTGGTAAAAACTGAGATCGATATACACCTGCTGATCAGCCGGACAATAAAATGGTCCCATTGCGGCCTGGGCGAATCCGCAGGCAGATTCAACAGAGCCGGTAAACAGTACCAGCTTGGGCTGCACGTAGCTGCGTTTGTCTTCTGAAAAAATAGTGTCCCAGGTATCCTCCGTATCGGCAAGTACCACAGAGACAAAATCAGCAAGTTCATTTTCTTCCGCTGATGGAACATATTCGGATTGCTGCACCGCTGGGCCGGACAGATTTGCCCCCTGTTGCAGGATGAACGCCGGATCAATCCCGAAATACATGCCAACCAGGGCCAGAAGGATGATACCGATTCCACCACCTTTAGCTTTTCCTGATAAACGTACCTGCCTTCTATCATCAACGTTTGAACTCCTACGCCCGTCTCTCCATCGCATGATTAAATGCTCCCCTTAAGCAGTGTATTATAGACTGTAATGCTGTAAACCATATCAACCTACATGCATGGACAATAGGCATACCATTTACCCATGTCAAACAAGCAGGACTCCAGTCCATGGCACATTGCAGTATATGCTCAAAAGTGTTACTAATTTTCATGATTCTATAAATTCACCAATTGACCGTTACTATCGAGGTAACAACCGATGCTGAAAACACTCTTTTTTTTCCCTCTTTTCATTTTCTCTTTATCCCCTCTCTTTACTGCCCAGGCACAATCACCCGAATGGGAAACAATCGTACAAAAAGCCCGCGGCCAGACCATATATTTCAATGGATGGGGTGGCTCTGACCCAATTAACGACTATATCCGCTGGGCTGGCGACCAGGTAAGAGAGCGGTATCAGGTGACTGTAAAACATGTCAAGGTGAGCGACATCGGAGAGGTGGTCGGCAGAATTCTTTCTGAAAAAAGCAGCGGCAGAAACCAGGGTGGATCTGTTGACCTGATATGGATCAATGGAGAGAATTTCAACACCATGAAGCAGAACAGCCTGTTGCAGCCACCGTATAGCCAAGTGCTACCAAACATTTCGCTTGTCGATACTGAAAATAAGAAATCAACACTCTATGATTTCACCGTCCCGGTTGACAATATGGAAGTGCCCTGGGGAATGGCCCAGCTGGTATTTCTCTATGACCAGGTACTTGTAGAATCTCACCCGAGAAATATGAAAGAGCTCCTCTCTTTTGCACAGACCTACCCCGGCAGATTCTCTTATCCGCTGCCACCCAATTTCCACGGTACGACCTTTCTTAAACAGGCACTGCTTGAACTCACCACTGACAGAGATCAGCTTACCCGGCCCGTTTCCGAGTCTGATTTTGACCAGCTGACAGCACCGCTCTGGGAATACCTTGATCAGCTTCATCCCCATATGTGGCGCAAGGGTACTTCATTTCCCGCAAACGGGTCGGAGATGAAACGGCTGCTCAATGATGGTGAACTCTTCATTGCACTCAGCTTTAACCCGGCTGAGGCCAGCAACGGCATTGCTACCGGCGAACTACCGGAGAGCATCAGGACCTACGTCCACGATTCTGGAACGATCGGTAACTCACATTTCGTTGCGATCCCATTCAATGCTTCGGCAAAGGAAGGAGCCCTTGTCTTTGCAAACTTCCTGATCTCACCCGAAGCGCAGGCCCGAAAATCGGATCCTGCAATCTGGGGGGATCCGACCGTCCTTGCCATGAATAAGCTCAGTCCTGAAGAGAGAAAAATGTTTGAATCAATCCCACAGGGTGTTGCCACCCTCAGCCCTGAAGCACTGGGAACCGTTCTACTTGAACCACACCCTTCATGGGTTGAGGCGCTGGAAAAATACTGGATCAAGAGATACAGTCGCTGACAGTGATCATGGTCGGACGAAACAAGAGCCCGCTCCGGTTTATCCCATTCCTGACGATTGTCACATTCCTGGCACCAATCATCATTGGTCTTGCCGGCACCTGGCTTCCCGCCTTTGGTTACTTGCCGGTAATCGGTGCTGAAGAGTTCACCCTGCAGCCATATCGCGATCTGATTGCGCATCCGAGTCTGCCAGGCGCCCTGAGGTCCACACTGATTTCCGGGCTGTCAGCAGCGCTGATCTCGCTATTCCTGTCACTCTGGATAACAATGCATTTGTACAGCACCGCGCTCTGGTCTTTTACCGAGCGGACTCTTGCCCCGCTGCTTGCCATCCCCCATGCTGCCTTTGCCCTCGGCCTGAGCTTCCTGATCGCCCCAAGTGGCTGGCTGGTGCGCCTCATCTCTCCCGGACTGACCGGTTTCGATCATCCACCCGACTGGTCGACAACCGGCGATCCCCTGGCGATCAGTCTTACCATCACCATGATATTGAAAGAGGTGCCGTTCCTGCTGCTGATGACCATCGGCGGCCTGAACCAGCTCGATATCAAGCGTACCCTATGGGTGGGACAAAGCCTCGGCTTTCAACCCTTTAAGGTATGGACACGATTGATTATCCCTCAACTCTACCCGATGCTGAGGCTGCCCTTCCTGACGGTTCTGGCCTACTCGCTGTCAGTGGTTGATCTTGCCCTGATAATCGGACCATCACTGCCCCCGCCGCTGGCGGTGCTCATTGATCACTGGTTTAATGATCCGGACATCTCAATGCGTCTTGTCGGCGCTGCTGGAGCGACGCTGTTATTTATGCTGATCACCGTTCTCATCTCAGTTTTCATCCTCGCCGAGAAAATTTTCGTCAGCTGGTCCAGGCCCCGGCTGCTAAACGGCATCCGCTCCAGCTGGTGGGGCCGTATGCAACCAACAGCCAGTCTGGCAACACTCGTTATCCTGATCACAACTGCACTGTCTCTTGTTCTCCTGGTGATCTGGTCGATCACCAGGAGCTGGCGCTTTCCCGATGCCTTGCCCCAGCAATTATCCTTTTTCTACTGGACTAAAAGCCTGCCGCTGATTGTTGAACCACTTGTCACATCGCTTGCAGTCGGTCTCTTGAGCGCTGTCATTGCCACTATCCTCGTGCTTGGCTGCCTGGAGAATGAACTGCTCTTGTCCCGGTCAAAAATTGAATCAATATCCCGCAGATCTATTTGGATAATCTACCTGCCTTTGCTGATTCCACAGATTGGATTTTTATTCGGTATCCAGACCATCTTTACCAGCCTGCACCTTGAAGGGAGATGGTTTAGTCTTGTCTGGGTACACCTTGTCTTTGTTTTTCCCTATATTTTCCTCACCCTTGCAGCCACCTACCGCAACTATGACCAGCGCTACGTCCAGGTTGCAACAATCCTGGGTGGCTCATCGCTGCGCAGTTTTATCATGGTGAAAATTCCGATGCTGTCAAAACCTATTCTGTTTTCCTTAGCCGTCGGATTTGCAGTAAGTATTGCACAATATCTGCCGACCCTTTACGTTGGAGCTGGAAGATTCGCGACTATAACGACCGAGACCGTCAGCCTGGCCAGCGGCTCCGATCGTCGCGTTATCGCTGCTTATGCACTCTGTCAGTTTCTGCTGCCGTTTCTGATCTATTCGCTGGCGATAGGAATGCCGGCTGTTTTATTCAGAAACAGGCAGCTGATGAAAAATTAACAGGCACCATGTCGCTCATTCTTGACTCTTTGCAGATCAACCATAATGGTTCAGAGCTCTTTTCTCCCGTCAGCCTGAGGGTTGAACCCGGCAGGATTGTTACGGTAATGGGTCCTTCGGGGTGTGGTAAATCAACCCTACTTGCCTCCATTTGCGGTAATCTCGATCCGGGATTTTCTCTCGCCGGCACAATTCAACTCGGTAGCAGGATACTCAATGACGTCCCGATGGAACAGCGCAGGATCGGGATATTGTTTCAGGATGATCTGCTCTTTCCCCACCTTGACGTATTCAGCAATATGGCCTTCGGGCTGCCTCCGCACCTGACCAAGGAACAGAAACATGAGAAAATCCGCTCTGCTCTTGCCATGGCTGAGCTCAGCGGGTTTGAAAAACGTGACATTGCCACCCTGTCAGGGGGCCAGAAGGCCCGGGTCAGCCTGCTGCGCTCATTGCTTGCCGAGCCCGAAGCCATTTTGCTTGACGAGCCATTCTCAAAATTGGACAAGCAGCTCAGGCATACGGTTCGTGCCTTTGTCTTCAAACAGATCAGAAACCTGGCAATCCCAGCACTGCTTGTCACGCACGACATTGATGATGCTCCCGAAGAAGATATCCTGGAATTGAAGAACGGAACCTCCCATGCTTGATCACCTCAGTCTGAAACTGGCGAAACCGCTGCTTGAATCGATGGCCAGAGGACTGGCTTCGAAAAACATATCAGCCGACCAGGTGAGTTTCTTCGGATTCATAGCCGGTATTTGCGGTGCTGCAGCTATTGCCAACCACTATTACCTCTCCGGGATGGTCCTCATTCTTGTCAACAGGCTCGCCGACGGCATAGATGGGACCCTTGCCCGAATACAAGGGGCAACCGACAGCGGGGCCTACCTTGATATCTGCCTCGATTTCATTTTCTATTCGGCCATTGTTTTCGGATTTGCGCTGGCAGACCCGGGTCGAAACTCCCTTGCGGCAGCTGCTCTTATCTTCTCCTTTGTGGGCACAGGATCAAGTTTTCTCGCCTATGCAATCATGGCAGAGCGTCGAAAACTGACTAACCTCCGGCTACCGAACAAAGGTTTTTATTACCTGGGTGGAATAGCTGAAGGTACAGAAACAATTTTATTTTTTATCCTTTTCTGTCTCTTTCCCGACTCATTTACCACGCTCGCCTGGATTCTTACCGGGATCTGCTGGTTATCCACCTGTATACGAATTTTCTCCTCATACACCAGGTTACGGTCAGACAACCAGCCTGTTGATGACAGTCGCGAATAGGTCATGACAGGAGAGATCGCCGCACTGGCGGCCGCACTTCTTTGGGCTGTTGCAAGTATTATTTTTGCCGATATCGGTGTTCATATCAAGGCGATTAACCTTAACCTGATCAAAGGGTTGGCCGCCTGTTGCTTCATGATTGTCATCCTGCTCCTCGGTTCTCTTCTTGGAGCAGCCCATATTCGTCTTGGTTCCCTTTCCTCAATCTCCCCGAACAACCTGTTAATGCTGGTTACCAGCGGAGCCATCGGCATCGGCATAGGAGATACCGCCTATTTCGCCTGTCTGAGAAGAATTGGCCCGCAGAAAGGATTGATGCTGGAGTCGATTGCACCCGTTATCGCTGCCCTGCTGGCGATTGCACTGTTCCGGGAGTACCTGCCATTTTATGCCTGGTGCGGCATCCTGCTCACCACCATCGGTGTCATCCTCGTTATCCGAATGTCACATTCGCAGGACCACTACACCACGTCCCTTATCGGAATATCCTTTGGCCTCATTGCCGCAACAGCCCAGGCAGCAGGTGTTGTCCTGTCAAGAATGGCCCTTGCCGGAGGAGACGTGGATCCGCTCGCCAGTTCCCTGCTCAGGCTTGCCTCAGGACTGCTGATTCTGACAATGTGGGTGCAGCTGAGAACATTTGTGTCACAACGCGATACCCATCATCAACCTCTCAGAAAGGCTGTCGCTCTTATTGGCCGCCACCGGTTGACAGTAAAGATGCTGATTGCCGTCTTCATCGGAACGTTCTGCGCCATCTGGCTGCAACAAATCTCTCTTCGGTACACCAGCGCAGGAATCACCCAGACCATGCTGGCAACCTGTCCGCTTTTTGCTATGTTAATTGGTGTGTACCAGGGTCAGAAACAGCCCTTTAGTGTATGGGCCGGGCTGCTCCTTGGGTTAGCGGGGGTCAGTCTGCTTTTTTTCAACTAATCAGCCTGCAGCCTGTGACGATACTTTCTATACATCCCCCGGAACTGATCATAGGTAAGCCCCAGTATCTCTGCTGCTTTTTTCTGATTATGATGACTTTTGACCAGACCCTGGCGGATCAGCCTGGCTTCAAAATTGCTCACCGCATCTTTAAATGAAGGCTCATCCGGTTTCGCTGCGGTGATTGGAATCGTTTCAGCAGCTGCTCCGGTTCCACCATCTTCAATGACCGGATAGGGAGACCGGAACGGGTTGAAATCGATGCTCTCGATCTCGCCGAAGTCGGCTTTGTAGACTGCCCGCTCCACTACATTTTTCAATTCCCTGATATTTCCTCTCCAGGGATACGCTTCCAGGGCCGCTTGCGCTTCTGGTGTGAAGTGTATCTCCTCGGGGACGCCAAGTTCATATGCCATACGTGCTGCAAAATGGTTGGCCAGCAGCAGAATATCCCCATGACGATGTCGCAGTGGGGGGAGAAAGAGGACCTCAAAAGACAATCGATCCAGCAGGTCACGCTTGAAATGGCCTCGATCAGCCATTGCCACGAGATCAGCATTGGTTGCACAGACGATCCTCACATCGACCTCGACCGGCCTGGAACTGCCCACGCGCTCAAACGAACTGTACTCTACCACTCGAAGAATTTTTTCCTGTGCCTCCATCGGAATAGTGCCAATCTCATCAAGGAACAACGTTCCTCCATGTGCCGCCTCAAAGCGACCGACCCTTCGTTGTTCGGCACCGGTAAAGGCGCCCCGCTCATGGCCAAACAGTTCTGATTCGATCAATGACGGCGACAGCGTGCTGCAGTTGAGGGTGACAAAGGGACCATCCCAGCGTCTTGACAGAAAATGGAGTCGATGGGCCGCGAGTTCTTTACCGGTGCCACGCTCCCCAATGAGCAGAACCGGGCGATCAACAGGAGCAACCCGGGACAGCCGCTCCTGAAACTCCAGGAATCGTTCTGAATTACCGAGCGCTTCTGCCCGGTAGGATGGTGAGGTATCAGACATATACTTGAATGGCTATAATTGCCACTTATTGGGTTTAAATTACCATTTAATAGTAAATATAACCACTATGTATATTCGCGTCAATCATAAATATGAATTGATATTAACCAGTTAATCGTCTTCTGGATAACCTGGCACAATTGATGCTTAATTGAAACCAAACCACAATAAAACCAGGAGGATTACCATGGGTATTTTTACACGTTTTAGGGATATCGTCAGCTCCAACATCAATGCAATGCTTGACAGTGCAGAAGACCCGGACAAGATGATCAAATTGATGATTCGGGAAATGGAGGACACCCTTATTGAAATTAAGTCATCCTGCGCCGGTGTTATCGCCAGCAGGAAGAAACTTGAGCGAAAACATGACGAACTGCATGAGCGCACGAATCTCTGGGCAGAGCGCGCTGAGCTCGCGGTAAACAAGGGCAGGGACGACCTGGCAAGAGAGGCTCTGATTGAGAAGAGACGTTTCTCCGAACTTGCTGAATCACTTAATATGGAAATATTAGATCACTCATCCCTGATTGAACAGTACCATGAGGACATTCAGGAGCTTGAGCGGAAACTGGCGGGTGCAAAAGAGAAGAAACGTTCACTTGCCGAGCGACACAGAAAGGCTCAGAACAAGAAGCGGGCCCAGAATGATATCCGTCGTATGGACAGCTCTGAGACCATGGCTCGATTCGACCACCTTGAAAGCCGTATCGACCGGATGGAAGCCGAAGCGGACATGGTAAACTTTGGCAAACCCAAATCCGTTGATGAAGAATTTGATGATCTCGCCACAGATGAAGAAATCGAAAAAGAGCTTGCCAAAATGAAGGCGGCTGCCTACGGTGACACGAAAGAAACTGAGGGCTGATACCTTTTAACAGAACCATAGAGTTGCCATGAATACAGTCGTTATTGTAGCCATCGTTTTTGGGTCGATAGTCAGCATGGCGGGTCTGCTTTGCGGAACCGTACTTGTTATTATCAAAATGAGACACTCGGGCCTTTCGAGCTCTTCGCGTGCAGCGAATAAAGAGGAGGCTACGATGATACAGGAAATATATCAGGGCCTTGACCGTATGGAAAAAAGGATTGAAGCCCTGGAGACCATCCTCATGGACGGTCACAGCAAAAATGGAGATAAGAAATGACACGATCTAGCAACAGGGGAGGAATTTATAGAGCCAGGGATGGCGTTATCCTTGGCGTCTGCAAAGGGATAGCCAACTATTTTGATTTTTCGGTTTTCTGGATCAGAATCGGTATGGTCATCGTCTTTCTACTCAGTGGGTTCTGGCCGGTTATCGGCATCTATTTGGTAGCAGCCCTGCTGATGAAACCGGCACCAATCCACTCGGTCAGCAATGACGACGAGCAGGAATTCTACGACAGCTATGCCCATTCACCGAGGAACGCTGCCCAGAGACTCAAAAAGAAATTCCATGATCTCGAAAGGCGTATCCGCCGGATGGAAGATACCGTCACCGGTCGGGAGTATGAATGGGAACGGAAATTCAACTCTTGATTGACCTTCAACCGTTCGTTCCATAGAACACACCAGGCGCCCCTGTCCCCCATGGACACGGGCGTCGCTTCGTTTCCTCAGGCAGAGTATCAGACCCGCCTGACCCACTTCCTCTGTCTACCGAAAACAACTGAAATCCAACCCCTGCTGCAACTGACAGCTCCTGCTTTTTCGACGTCACTTCCTGTCTAATCTGGTTATTGAGAACTTCTCTCACTTGAATCCTATTCCCGCAGACCTATATTCTAACCATTGAAAGCGACAGCGGAGATCGTTGTTCCATGATTTTCCAAGAAATATAGAGGTGGTCTTTTGGTTAGAGGAATGGAAAAAATATACCAGCAACGCATTGAAGAGCACCGAATCACTGATGAACCATTTTACCTATCGCAGGGAAATGAGGTTGATCTCGCCCTGGCTGCCTATGACAATCAACTGCCGATACTGCTCAAAGGACCGACCGGCTGTGGAAAGACCAGATTTATGCAGTATCTCGCCTGGAAACTGGCCAGACCGCTGATTACGGTATCCTGCCATGACGACCTGTCAACCTCGGACCTCGTGGGCCGCTATCTCGTCAAAAGAAATGAGGCTGTCTGGGTTGACGGCCCGCTCACCCTTGCCGTACGGCATGGTGCAATCTGCTATCTGGATGAAATTGTAGAAGCCAGGAAGGATACGACCGTCGTTATCCACCCGCTGGGGGATGATCGACGCGAACTGCCGATTGAAAAGCTGGGACAAATACTGACGGCACCTCCGACCTTCATGCTCGGGGTCTCCTATAACCCCGGATACCAGAGTGTGGTCAAAGACTTAAAAACATCGACCAGGCAGCGTTTTGTATCTCTTGCCTTTGATTACCCGGAGATTAAACAAGAAGAGATGATTGTCCAAAAAGAAGGCGGAATTGACCTGGTCCTTGCATCAAAACTGGTAAAACTGGCGACCATGACGCGTGGCCTGAAAGACTCGGGCCTCGCCGAAGGAGCGTCCACACGCCTGCTAATCCAGGCAGCACAATTGCACACATCGGGCGTGCCCGTTCCGGAGGCGTGCAAAGCCGGAATTATCCAGAGTTTAACCGACGACCCCCACCTCATCGCCGCCATCGAGGATATGGCTGAGGCACTCTTTTAACCATGGATTAACCACACGAGTGGAATATAACCTGCGAACATGCACTACCTCGAATTAAAGGATTATTTTTCAGAACAGGTCTTTCCCGCACAGCCAAACGAATGGGAATTTGAAGAGATCTTTCTTGAGATTGAAGAACTGGATGAAGAGCAGCAGTTAGCTCTGCTCCAGGTTGTCCCCACCGTCTGGCCGATCAGTCAAAATCTTTGCCATTCCGTTCTCAAAGAAGGGGTGAAACAGGCCGGTGACATTTCTCAGCAGGACCTGGCTGAATGGTTGAGGCAGATACTCGATCACTACGAGACTGGCGGACTTGTTGATGCACGCGCCTTCATGGCCGAGTCGGACATGAAGGCTGTCGCGGCTCAGAAAAAAGAAAATAGTGTTGTTCTCAAGGACCAGATGGCCCGCTTTACACCCTTCGCCCAGGGACTCTCAGGTATTGACCTGATACTGCGGGAATCCAGGGAAGTCTACACAGATACCGAATACATATACCTGCCGGAAAAAATTGATCTTTTCCCGGATCAGAGAGATAACCTTCTCTTTTTTAAATTTGTCATTGCCCTGCAGTGCGGATTTATCAGTCTTGGCACGCTGGGACGACACCTCTTTTCTCAGCAGGGAGGACCCCCTGGCTCCAGTCTGCAGGACAAACACCAACCTGATCTGTTTCTCGAGCGATACGAGGACCAGGCCCTCGCCCAGGATATTTACCAGGTGGTTGAGCTTGGCAGGATCTTTATTTTCCTCAAAGATGAGTACCCCGGCCTGGTTCGCCAGGCGGCACCGCTCATCACCCAGCTGCTGCAGGAGCGTCCCGGAGAAAGACACGCAAAGAACAGGGTAGTAGAGCAGTATTTGTATGATGTCTTTTCAGATGCTCCGCCACTGTCAGTAAATGTTGAGCTGCCTGCAGATGCCAATCAATCACCGGGGGTCATAGATCTGTTGTATCGCCAGATCGATCAGATGAGTGGCAGATATGAGCCGTTCTCCTTTCTACCGTTCATGGATCGCTTCAGAGTCGATGAATCAAGAGTGGTCTTTGAAAAACGGGTTGACCACAATAAAAAGAAGTTTGAGACAGTATTTGGCGATTTTCTTTCCAACCAGGTGGATGGTACCGGAGATTCTCCCGCGCTGGACAACAGGGCAGAATCGATCAGCAGCGCACGGATTCAGCTCAGCAAAACCGTCAGCGATGACAGAGCAATGCAGACATCACACCAACTTGTCATCGACAACAAATCCATACAGCTGCCGGACAATATACTCGACCTTGTCAGAGACATACAGAATGATCTCGGCTCTTTACCCGAAAGTTACGTCTCCTCGGCTTTTGGGATTTCAGCCGGGGGGAGAAACAACGCCAGCGGTGAGCGTGACAGTGACGGCTCGGTCACCAGCGATTTTTTGCCCTACGACGAGTGGGATTATCGCAGACAAGGTTATAGAAAAAACTGGTGCAGCCTGAGAGAAAGGACATTGAGGGGGGTACAATCGGACTTTATCCCCTTGACCCTGAAAAAGTATCATGGACAATTGCAGAAAATCAAACGCCAGTTTGAGTTCATGAATACCCAGGAGCGATTTGTTCGGCGCAGGCGGTCGGGAGATGACATAGACCTGGATGCGCTTATCGATGCACTTGGCGACCAGAGTGCCGGATTATCCCCCTCAGAGAACCTCTTTGTTCAGCTTGTCAGGGACCAGCGGAGCATTTCTACCCTGTTCCTCGTCGACATGTCAAATTCAACCGAAGGATGGGTGGGAAATTCGATCAAGGAGGCCTTGCTCCTGCTCTGCGAGGCAATGGAAATAGTTGGGGACCAATATGGGATATACGGTTTCTCCGGAATGCGGCGAATGCGCTCAGAAGTCTATAAAATAAAAGATATATCAGATCGATACGAAGATGATGTAAAAGGTCGACTTGCAGCTATTGGCCCCAAAGAGTATACCCGGATGGGTCCTCCGATCCGTCACATGATCAAGCACTTCAAAACGGTCGATACAAAAACCAGACTTCTGGTCATTCTTTCAGACGGCAAACCTGAAGATTATGATGACTACAAAAACCAGTATGCTATCGAGGATACGAGAAAAGCCCTGGCAGAGGCTAAAGGCGAAGGGATACAGCCATACTGTATAACGATTGACAAAGAGGCCCATGATTACCTCGAGTACCTCTTTGGAAAAGGAAATTACGCATTTGTCCCCAAGGTTGAGCTGCTCCCTTCCCGGCTGACTGAAATCTACCGGCTCCTTACCCGCTAGGGGATAGATGAGTTGGCGATTTACGGAATATATCCGGCTAAATCGACCCTCTCTAATAGAAATGGTTTACATTTTCTGAAACTGTCTGTAACGTCAAGCGATACATTTTACCCTGAAACTATCGACATCTACCGGGAAATAGAATGAATAAACCAACATCATCAATCGAGTTGGGGAAAAAAGATGCTGAGCGCTTCATCTCCGAGGAGCGTATCGACTACGAACCGTTTATCGCCATCAGCGATATGCACATGGTCAGAAAGACATTCGCTGTTACCTACGAATCATTAAGCGATACGGTTAAAAAACTGGATCCTGAGCTCTTAAGCCAAATTGAAAGTTCGGCAGCAGAGCTGGCCCAAAAAGAGCCTGAATCATTTAATCACGACCAGTATGCAGATGGTTTTTCAGAAGGTGTTGCCGCCGTGTGGGACAAAATAAGGGACAAGGTACTCTGAGCCTTCCCGTCCAGCTAATTCCCCGCTTCGTCAAAGCGCATCATCCCCTCCACGCTATCGCAGGAATGCCATCGCACTCGATTGTATTTCTGCAATAGATCTGTATCACAACCTCTCTATAAAATAATTACAGAGCAAGAAGCGGAGTGTTTTTATCACTGCCATCCCTTATATTGTTGTTGTGAGCGTTTTGCACAAGGCTCGTTGTGTCAGACAAGATGATAAAAACTGAAATAGCTCCCAGGATTACCAGGGCAGAAAACCCATTGGTTTACGATGAACGACCACAGACCGTTTTGCACAGATGAGGCACGCTGGACTGCCCTTAAAAACCGGAACAAGGATGCTGAGGGCTTCTTTTTCTATGGCGTCACCTCAACGTACATCTTCTGCCGTCCTGGCTGTTCATCACGATTGCCTCTTCGTAAAAACGTTATATTTTTTGTCAGTTTCCAGGATGCTCTGGACCAAGGATTCAACCCCTGCAAGCGATGCAGGCCAGTTGAGGGAAAAACATCTGCAGCGCTCAAGCTCGTCATTGAAAGCTGCAGACGCCTTGAGCAAACCGAAAAACCGCCACCACTGCAAGAACTGGCAGAGCATGCCGGCCTCAGCACTTCTCATTTTCATCGCCTTTTTAAAAGAATTGTCGGCATCACGCCGAAACAATATGGTGTCGCCCACCAGTTACAGCGTTTTAAACACACGCTTCTGTCCGGCAGCTCTGTAACCGAGGCAATTTACCAATCTGGATTCAGCTCCCCGAGCAGGGTATATGAAAAAATGGGCAGACAGGCTGGCATCAAACCAAAAGACATAAAAACTGGGGGTGCTTCAATGACCATTACCTATGGTATCAGCCGCTGCTTCCTTGGCTGGGTAATTGTGGCCAGCTCTGCAAAGGGCATCTGTTCCATCGAATTTAGTGATTCGCCGGAGGAGTTGCCCCTTCTCCTGCGCCAACGATTTCCAAGGGCACAGCTGTTAAAAGGAGACGACGACTTCACCTCACTTATTGACAAGGTCGTTGCCTTTATTGACAGATCGGATGATGACCTCGAGGTTCCGCTCGATATCCAGGGGACGGTATTTCAACAGAAAGTGTGGAATATCCTCAGGCAGATACGGCCGGGAGAAACAAAGAGCTACTCAGAAATTGCCGAACAGCTTGGCAATCCGCAGGCGGTGCGTGCCGTGGCCGGTGCCTGCGGGGCGAACAGACTTGCTGTGGTTATCCCCTGTCACCGCGTGATCGGTAAGGATGGCCGGATCAGCGGTTATCGCTGGGGGGTTGATCGGAAAAAACAGCTGCTGCAACACGAATCAGAAGGGTCGGACCAGGATTAGATCATGGCCTATGGCGAGGAAGTACCATCTTTCTTCACCACCTGTGAACCTGAGGCAAGAACCACCGGGTCCCGGTTCATTTTGGCATACATACCGGCAAGGCGCCTGCTCGCCGGGGTCTCATCTGCAATCAGATCGTTGATAAAACGAGGGGGAATCGTCTGGTAGAGAAGCCGACCGGTTATCTCGAGGGGCAGATCACCACTGTCAACACCCAGCTCATATCTCACCCGATCTGTCCCTGACCCTTCTTTTCCCGCCTCCCTATTAAAATTCTCATCGGCAGCTGCTTTCCCGGTAACCTTCGTATGTTCTACCATCGGCCCGGTCCCTGAGTAGCCGTCGGGCACCAGACGATTATCCTTAAGATAGCCGGCAGCCCGCAGAAGTGTATAGGTGGCGTTATTATCAACATCTCCCATTACTGCCTGGTAGATCTGCACCTGGTCGGCGGAGCGAATCAGGTCATGGTGGGGTTCAAAGACTCGATCCAGCCCGTTGATTTCGCCGCTTTCATCCCAGCTGCCGGAGTCAAAAAGAAGCGCACCGGACTTGCCACGCACTTGCACCTGGAGCCACGCCCGCCTGACGGGAAACCCGGACGGAAATTTATGCCCCGTTCGGTTTTTCACGGTCACATCCAACTGGAGCTTGTCCGACTCGGTAATCTGTGCTTCCATCGCCAGCGTGACCGCTTCCTCGGTAAGCCGTTGCCTGGTCCGCTCAATTGTCAGTCGAAAGTCTTCATCATCTGCACTGAGATCATTTTGCTCCGGGTGTGCCCGCATCATCTCGAGCACGAACATATTGCCTCCGGTGAAATGGTGCTTCCAGAATGGGGTCTGTTTGCTTTCAAGCCACGGCGGGCGATTGGTTATCTTTATCGCCTCCTCGATACGGGGCATGTGACAGTCCTGGCATGACCGGCCGCCATCTGCTGATGCATAGGAGCTGTTGAGCCACTCGAGATAAGGGGTCTGCTCCGGAAATTCTCCGACCACCTTCCCCGCATTGTCAACATAGGGGGTAAACAGGGTATGGCAGGTGCCGCAAAGTGACGATTCATGCACCTGTGGTCCATAGAGAGGGCGATACCCCACGTGGTGAAGCATTGGATTTTCAAACACGTCCCGGTAGGGACCATATATTTCACGGCTGTCATTAATGGTGTAGTGACCGGAAAAACCTGCACTTGTGCCAAGGTCCTGTGGGCTGGATCTGGTGACAAAGCGCACAGCTGACCCCATCAGAGGCGAGACTGCTTTTTTCTGCCATCTCAAGGGAATATCGATCACCACCATTCCGGATATGCTGGGTTCGAGCCATCGGCGTGTGACAGCTCAGACATTTATCTTCAATCACTGCCGAGAGGTGCGGATTTCGTTTCTGTTCTGATTCGAGCTTTGCTCGAAAAACCGGGTCCCTGAAAGAATTTGCCATCATCGTCGATCCCCAGTCATGGTAGATCGACAGATCATTACCCTTGCTGTCCATCAGCGCTCCGGGGCTGGAGGTATGGCAGAAGGCACAATCCTCCGATACGCTGAACAACTCCTTTGCCTCTGTTTCAGGAAACGACTGGATGATAAGCAGAAAGACAAGAGCCGCTGCCTGTATGATATTTTTTCGATCTTTACCGACTAACATTTTCATTTGTGTCACAAATAGTCTCGACCCGAAAGGGAAGGTATATTTTATCCATTCAGAATAGAATCAATAGTTTCAAGCTCTACCACAGAAAATTTGAGGTTTTTCAGGGCATCCGCACAATCTTCCACCTGGCTGACCCGACTCGCACCTATCAGTGCTGAGCTCATGACTGGATGCCTCAACACCCAGGCGATAGCCATCTGGGCAAGCGTCTGCCCGCGTTTACGGGCAACTTCATTGAGCTTCACAGCCTTGTCTACCCGTTCCGGGGTTACCTTGTCTCCCCAGTTAAGTTTGTTATCGTATTTGCCCGCCCGGGATCCATCTGGAATATCCTCAAGATATTTATCGGTCAGTATTCCCTGGTCAAGAGGAGAAAAACAGATACAGCCGATCCCGCAATTTTTCAAAGTTTCCAGCAACGACCCCTCGATCCATCGGTCAAACATATTATATCGTGGCTGATGAATGAGACATGGGGTGCCAAGGCTCCGGAGTATTTCCGCAGCATCCTCTGTCTGTTCCGGTGTGTAGGTGGATATACCCGCATAAAGCGCCCGGCCGCTTCGGACGATAAAATCAAGTGCTCCCATGGTCTCCTCCAGCGGTGTATCCGGATCCGGCCTGTGAGAGTAGAATATGTCAAAGTATTCAAGCCCGGTACGCTTCAGGCTCTGATCACAACTGGCAACCAGATACTTTCGAGATCCCCACTCACCGTATGGCCCGGGCCACATGAAGTAGCCGGCCTTATTCGAAATTATCAGTTCATCACGATAGGGGGCAAAATCCTGTTTAAAGATTGTTCCGAAGGTCTCTTCGGCTGAACCAGGCGGGGGACCGTAGTTGTTGGCAAGATCAAAATGGGTAATCCCCAGATCAAACGATCTCCTAAGAATTGCACGGCAATTTTCCAGGGGGTCATGGCCACCGAAGTTATACCACAGCCCAAGAGAAAGAGCGGGTAATTTCAGACCACTGGAACCGCAGCGCTTGTAACGCATCTGTTCATATCTGTTTTTATCGGGCAGGTAAGTCATCGTCCCTCCACTCATCAGAAGTTATTGAAATAGCCACAGAGATGCCTGGACATCATGATCCTGTTGACCATCGGGCAGAGGGGATCGGGGTCCCGAGGTTTGCCCTGATCAGGCGACTCCTCAGCTCCAGCAGCTGTTTAATTAAATGCGGTTCTGCCAGGGCGTATGCACGCTCATCTGCAACTCGCTTGACGACGATGCCAAGCAGCTCGGTAATTGCATTGCCAACTGAGTTCTGGCTGATTGTTACAATCAGCCGCCCTTCATCATCTCGATAGATTATCTGCTTATAAGCCGGCTGCCAGCGAATCTCGTTGGCAAAAGCGGGATCTTCCATAACCTGCAGACGAACGATCCGCGCTGCTTCATGGAAATAATCACTGTAAAGGAGAATATCCTCTATCTGTTCCGGGAAAAGGGCATCAACTGGTATTCTTGTATCTTCGGTCGACACCAGGGCAAAGAACGCCCGATAGAAATCGAGAAAGCCCTTCAGGATCAGGTCATAATCCTTCCAGAATTTTCCGCTGTCAAGAGCAGCCGCTCCGCCGACCATCTCCCAACTTGGCAACCCCTGAGGGTAGCCGGTTATGGACAATTTTCCGGTATCCGGAGGAAGCGGCCTGAGTGTTTCCAGTTCCAGTACCTCGAAAAATTTCAGATACACCTCGCTCAAGTACTGCAAGAAAAGACCGTTATTCCCGCTGTCGGTCAAATTTGGGTTATCATCAGCGGCATAGGGTGATGAAGCAAGCAGGCTGTTTTCAAATACCATGAAGTGATTATGAATCATCCTGATACTGGGGACACCCGACTTATTCAGAGGCCATGTGGCATCCAGGCTCGCTTCCCCGCAAAAAACAAGGTGCTCCCTGGGATCGGGGTACTTTTCCAGCATATAGTGCAGTGTCATCTTGGTCATTCTGCTGAACACAAGATTCTGCTCCCGTGACAACTGGTCCCTGCGAACAGGACGACCCATGGGATCCATGACCTTCTGAGAAGTGTCGAAAATGATCGAGGTGTCAAACAGATTTGAATGACCGATGGCCTTTCGGTAGAGCAGGAATCCCATGGGGTTTCTCAACAATCCGTTCTCCCTGGCCAGATGCCTCAAATTACAGGGACTGTTAAAAAATTCAGTTGGTGCAACCCCTTCTGGAATTTCAAGGGGTAGTTTTCGATGGGGGGTAATAACTTCTCTTGGTCCACTCCTCACCATAAGATCTCCTCGTGTTGTCTACCACCAGAACAGACTGTGACTGACAGCCACTGATCCAGCTGTCGAGCCTTACAAGCGTTAGCTCACTATACAGTAAGCTGTTGATAACATCATTGAAAATAGTCGCAGCTCGCATGGTCGGGTATCGGTACCATCCCCAGGCAGAAAAAATATCCTCTCTGTCAGCCAGGGAATAGACAAGGATCAAGACTATAGCATAAACTACTATTTTACTACTGTTTTATAACTATTGAAATGATTCCTGATCGTTCCTACTTTACAATTACAGCAATGAATGAACATTGTTGGAACTAAAAAAAACGATAAAAACCGAAAAACTGGATAAGGAGAATATCATGAGTATGCGAGGCGATATAATTTCTAGTGAGTATAAAAAAATAGTTTGGGTACGTGACGAAGAAGGTAAAGAGTATGCGTGTTACGCAGGCGACCTGAAAAACGGAAGCGGAAACGGTCTAAGCCAGGAAGAAAAGAGGAATTGTCTGGATACGAGCCAGGTTCTGGGTGACTCCTGGTAAACATCCAGAGCAAATAAACAACCCAGGAAATTCGCGATTCCTCTCTCCGGTCGCGGATTTCCTGATCTATTCATCATCATTCACATTCTGGCCAGCCATACCCCCAGCGCCAGGGCAGTCCGGTACACGGAAGGCCACCTATCCTCACCGCTCTGTACATCAAACGTGATACAACAGCATAGAGCTTACGTACTTCTTCGACTGAAATGCCATACACAGCGCTGAGCTCGGCAGCTCTGCTGCCCCCGGCATCCCGCACACACATCTCCAGAATCCGATCAGCACGCCTGCGCAACTCATAGCTCAGCTCTGCTGATATGTCCGGTCCGCCACCTGCGTGATACTCCTTGTCATGGGAAACACAACATGACTCCCATGGAGGGTGTGTCCCATGCACTTCCCTGAATGTCTCTATTTTGCCGGCAAGGTACTGCCAGCCAACAGAGAGCCCACCGCTGCAGCCATCGGTTGTGAATTCGTTCAAGATACTGGCTGGCTGGTTTTTGCTGGCAAAAAGCGTTTCATGATACTGAATCTCAAGTTGGTACTCAAGGGTATCGGCGGTCGATTCCATTTTGGCAGTCGAGTCCGCCACGACCCAATTACATCGTCCAGCAATTACAATGACCAGCAAAACGATATAAATGAGTACATGTTTCACACTTCTTTCCTATTATGGTGACTGATCTCGATAGTTTTTCTGCGGAATTGGGTGGTCGAGCAGAACAGCAGCCTGCAGCAGCAGACGTTCGATCGAATTGAGCTCATGCAGCTCCGCAGCCACACTTCGAGCCATTGCCGGTTCATCGGTTATCACACCATCCACGCCCAGAGACATCAATCGGGCCATTGAGATCTGATCATTTACTGTCCAGACGAATAGTTTTTTACCACCGCCATGGGCCCGACGGATAAACCCAGGACCGGTCGTCCCCATATTCACGGCCAGAAAATCAAGAGCCAGGCTGGACAGATCACCTATCGTCTTTGACAGGAGCAATCCGGTTTTCCAGTCAGGCCGCAGGTTCTGCAATTTCTCGATTCCTCCGCGATTCAAGGACATGAAAGCGACATCCTCGGTCATTCCGGCTTGTTCAACCACTTCAGCAACCCGTTGTTCCAACTTTTGATCATGACCATAGTATTTCAATTCTATCAACAATAACGATTTGCCGCGCACCTCCTCGAGTACTTCCCCGAGCGTTGGTATACGTTCTGCTGAAAATTCATCTGCGAACCAGCTGCCAACATCTACCTGTTGCAGCTCCGCCAGGCTCATATCCCAAATTTTCCTGTTTACCCCGGCGAGTTTCATCAGATCGCTGTCATGGACGACAACGATTTCACCGTCAAGGGATTCTTGAACATCAATCTCGACCCAGTCTGCACCATCTTCGACCGCCGCCCTCACTGCTGCAATGGTATTTTCCGGTGCTCTTCCTGCAGCGCCGCGGTGGGCAATGATCGATACGCTGTGCTGAACATCAATTCCTTGCAGCAGATTCAGTCCTAAAAAACCCGAAACAACAATAGCACCGACCAGGACATAAGCCAATCGGGGCGCAGTCAGACCCGCCAGCCAGCCCTGCACATCTTTTTTGGGAACTCCGAATTCATAGCTCAGATCATATTCTGCAGCAAGCGTGAGCAAAAGAATGCCAAAACTGCCGGCAAAGAGTGACGTAAGAAAAAAATTTCCAAGAAAATATAACGCTGCAAGCCCTCCAAGAACAAACGCCAGCAGACCGATGGAGTCACTGAACAATGGAACCAGCTGCGACCCCATAACCTGGATGCCGGATAATAAAACAATATTTAAGACAATAACTGCTGCTATCCAGATACCAAATAACACCAGAAGCTGAGATCTCCGGTGCTTTACCAGTGTCTGGCTTTTTGAAAATGACTGTCCAGCAGGTACGCCGGAAAACAATAACAGCGGAAGTGTCATTGACCAGTCGAGAAGCTTTCGAACGAGCAGAACCGCCAGCACCATGAGTACCAGTCCCATTGAAATGGCTCCGCCCCAGAAAACCGGCGGTTTCTCAGACAGGTAATAGTTGATGTCATAGTCACTGAAGAGAAGCCAGGCAATTGCAGCACATACGGCGAGAAAGGGAAGAATGAGGATCAATAACCGGGCGACAAGTTGAACACCATAGAGGAAAATCGGTTTTATCCTGACAAAGGTAACGGTGAGCGCCTGCATGACTCCGACATGACGACCAGCTGTGTGATCGGCACAGACTGCCATTATGGAAGCCTGCTCAAAGACAAGGATGCTGATCAGCAATGCGGCAAAAAATAGAGCAGAAACCATCCCCATGGGAGACAGAAAGAAATAGAGGATATCAAAATCAGACAAGGCCGACTGCCCGGAAAGCATCAACAACCCCCGCCCTATGATACCCGCCAGCGGGGTAAAGATGATGATGCCAAGAATCACATAGATCAAATGTATAGCGAGGAGCTGTTTGACGTTCTTCAGCAGAATTCCAACAACCTCTATCCATTGAGAAATGCCAGACGTTACCATCTCTTCATTCCAAGACCTTTTGCCTGCTCTACCGCTCGTTTAATAGACGAACAGCTCACAGTATTATCCCTTTTCGTAGGGCGGTCGACTCAATTCTGCAGGCTGAACTCACCTTCTTCCTCAATCGTTATTTTCGGATTAAAACCGCCCGGATCCAATTTGGCCGTGAAACCGTATCTAAAACTATCTCTTGGCTGCTGCATCAGGGAACTGATCAAGCGGATACTTTTTATAACATCAACACCTGCTTCCAGAAGTATATCTGCCTCGCTGTAGGGGGCGACCGTCGGGAGATTATTGGAAACTCCGGCCAGCACTTCATACCCTTCAATGGTAACCGTATAAAAGATGCCCTCAAAGGAGAGAGGATCCCGGTTAGGGTTAATAATGTTGAGGCCAATTTCAAATCTTGGGCTGACCGTTTGTTGGGGCAGCATCCTGAAACTGCTGAGGCTGACAACCGGTGGCTCAACGCCGGGATTTGTCATTGACGCACAACCGCCCAGAAGAGCAAGAACCCAAATGCCGAATAAAGAAACCATAACCCTGTTCATCATACAATCCTTATGAATAGTATTTTACCAATCCGCTCTCAATCCTTAAGCGGCTGTTTTTTTCTATAAACCATGCCATTAAACCTGGCTATGACCCGCTGGCGTTCATCTGTGACCATGACATCATATGCCCCGAGCCTGTTCGGTTCATTCACCTCGGTCGCGGTTGCATAAAGAGTACCGGTTGATGCCGAACTGAGGTAGGAAATATTTACATTGATTGCCAGGGCCAGCTGGCCATGACTGTTCGATGCGATGGCAAATGCCAGGTCTGCAAGAGTAAATATTGCACCACCCTGCACCACATTTGCTGCATTCAAATGTTTTTTTTCAATTTTCAGGCTGGTTTTACAGAAACCACTGGCCGCCTCCTCTATCCTGACCCCGGTAAGCTCTGCATAGCGATCATTTGCAAAAAATTTTCTGGCCGTTTCCGTATCCATAACATTTCACCATCGATTATAATTTCCCTGGTCCCATCCATTGATTCCCTATGAACACTTTTACCACAGGGAAAAGAGCCAGTTCACCAGATTAACAGCAATAGCGATAACCCCGGAAACCATACGTCGGACCTGGGTATATACTTTTTTCAGCAAAGAATCGTGCGCATTCTCATCACCATGACATTGGTATCTTCGCAGGAACTCAGCATAAACGTCAAGAACAGTAGCAGGACATACCCTTTCATTTCGGTATACAATCAGATCAGTTAATGCACCCGCGCAGCGTACATTAACTATAAACATGACTGGATTCAATCCGATTCTCAATGATTATGCTCTTCTTATAGAATACTATGGTCTCGTATGATTGCCATGGATAATCAAACTTTTGGCACAGGCGATGACGGAGCTTGTGTCGTGCCCATCGCTGCCAACTGTCAACGATAAGTTATAGACTTACGGGGCATGATATTGTATTGGTATCTCCCACATTTTGTGCAGGATGTAACAATTGACGATCCACAACAGGTTTTTAGATGTTTTTGAGCAGAAGCTGGCATAAAAAACAGCAGTACCGGGAAGTACTATCGGTGTGTCTGCCCTTGGTGATCGGTATGTCGGCGACCACCGTCATGGAGTTTACGGATCGGGTTTTTCTGTCCAATTACAGCATTGAAGCTATTTCCGCCGCAACACCGGCCGGCATTTCAGCGTATCTCTTCATGGCATTTCTGGGGGGTATCGGTGGTTATTGCGGTGTCTTTATTGCACAGTATTATGGCTCCGGACAGTATGAGAGGATCGGTTCGGTTGTCTGGCAAGGCATCTACTTCTGCATCTTTTCTGGATTGCTGCTGCTTGTCATCGCTCATTTTCTCACCGTACCGCTGTTTCAGCTGGTAGGGCACACACCCGAGGTGCGGAGGCTCGAAGAAATCTACTTTTCTATTCTCTGCCGTGGAGCTGTGCTTCATGTGGCTGTCCAGACGCTTGGATCATTCTTCAGTGGGCGCGGAGTTACCAGACCGATCATGACCGTAAATATCATCGGCATGCTGATCAATATTCCACTGGACTACGCCCTTATCTACGGGTTTGGCTTTATCCCCGAAATGGGAATCCGGGGAGCAGCCATAGCAACGATTATTTCAACTGCAATCAGTATGGTCATCCTGGTCCTTCTGGTTTTCAGAAAATCCAATGATCTCCGGTTTAATATCTTTGGTAGTTACCGTTTCGACACAGGCCTGTTCCTGCGACTGCTCAGATTCGGCATTCCGGGGTCCATGCAGTTCAGTCTCGATATTCTCGCCTTTACCATTTTTATCCTGCTCGTCGGAAGGCTCGGAACCATTGAACTGGCAGCAACAAACATTGTATTGTCCATTAATGCTATCGCCTTTATGCCATCGATGGGAGTATCCCACGGGATAAGCATGATGGTTGGCAAATCACTGGGTTCAGAAAAGGCAGAACGTGCACGTCATGAGACCTGGAGTGCAATTCATCTGCTGCTGGCCTATATCCTGGTCATTGACCTGCTGTTTGTTTTTGCTCCGGATACAGCTCTTGCCCTGTTTATACCCGAAAATGCAGGTCCTGATTATGCACAGGTTATCGAAACTGCTCGTACCCTGTTGAAAATAGTTGCCTGCTACCTGATTTTTGATGCGCTGTATATGATCTTCTCCGGAGTCCTGAGAGGAGCAGGTGATACCCGGTTTATGATGTGGAGCGTTGCCATTACCTCTTTTTTCTGTTTCCTCTTGCCGCTGTACGTCGGAATTGAAATTTTCGACAAGGGAATCTATTTTTCCTGGGGGTGTGTCCTCTTTTTTATTGTATCACTTTTCTCGGCATCTTCTTATCGGTATCGAACCGGTAAATGGCGGTCAATGTTGGTCATTGAAACCAGAAAAAAGGATGGTTCACTGGTCACAACCACTGATTCAGAAGGCCAGAAGAGGTGAAACGCACCATAAAAAACACGAAATTTCACCGGCAGAGTCTGACCTTATCCAGCAGTCCTCACCTATCCGCTGTCGAAGCAATATGCCGGGCAATAGAATCCATATCAAGAAGGCGTTCCGTATTTACCTCAAGCGTTAACTGCTGTTCATCAGCAGAAAGGGGCTCAGCACTGGCGAGTTGATGTTCGAGAACAGCCACACTCGCATCTGAAATATCGCTGCCACGTTGGAGACGTTTTTCAACCCGACTTCTCAGAGTTTCGACAGAGGCGGTGAAGGAGACAATATGAAACCGAACGGCCAGCAGTCGCGCCACATCTTCAAACAACCGCCTCTGCTCTGATTTCAGGTTTGTTGCGTCGATAATAACAGAATATCCGGCGGCCAGCAGACTGCCGGCCAGCTCAGCCAGACGACGATAGGTTTTTATGGTAACCTCCAGTGAATACATGTTTTTTCCAGGACCGGTTTTGATACCATTAGTGGTGTCATCGCCAAATAACCGCTTGCGCTCCACGTCAGATCTGAGCTGAATCCCCCCTATCCTGTCGGCAAGCCCGCGGGTTCCTGCAGATTTGCCGGTTCCGGATACGCCATGGCTGATTACCAGCAGAGGAGAAGTTGGACATATATAACTCTCTGCCAGTTCGAGATACCGATAGAATTCAGCCATCGTCTGGACGTACTCTGTTGAACCATGCTGCTCCTGATCCGTTCGCAGAATGTCAACTTTGGCCCGGACAAGTGCCCGGTATACCTTATAAAGCCGAAGCATCATCAGCCCCGCAAAATCACCGGTAATTTCCATATAGGCATTGAGAAAACGCATGGCCAGCCGGTATTTCTTCCGCGCCTCGAGATCCATGATCAGAAAACCGATTTCGCTGATCACATCGATAAAACGGAGACCTTTATTGAACTCGATACAATCAAAGAGAATGATCTCATTCTTCCATAGTGCGATATTTCGTAAATGCATATCGCCGTGGCATTCTCGCACATATCCGCCAGCTTTACGCTCCTCGACAAGTGGAGTCAGAGTTTCGAGCTGCCGTCTACTCCAATGCTCGATCCCGTCCAACCGTGCCATCAGTTTCGGATCATGGCTGCAATCGCGGATGTGGTGAAAATTCTCCGTTATGGTTTTCAGGATATGTTCACTCCCCCCCCATTCACTATCCCGGGGAGCAGGACTCACCGACAGATGAAACTGCGCCACTCTACCTGCCAATTGCGTCATGATGGCACTATTGAGGCCACCTTCTTCAGGCAGACAGTCAAGCTGCGCGACTTGAGGAAACTGAACCATTTTTACGGCGTATTCAATGACCGGCCCGCGACCATTGAACTCTACACGATCTGGTGAACCGGTGATCGACACCATCTCCAGGTAGATCTGAGGTGCGAGCCGACTGTTCAGGCGCACCTCTTCCAGACAGTTGAAGCGACGTTTCTCAAGTGTGGAAAAATCGAGGAAACCGAAGTTGACCGGCTTTTTAATTTTATAGGCATACGCTCCCGTGAGGACTACCCAGGAGACATGGGTTTCGATCACCTCAAAAGTGCTTACCGGGTGATCATAAAGGATGGGATCCTGCAGTGCTTCAATCAACCACTGCTGCTCGGATGGATAACCATTCACGGGATTCACCTCTGTACAAGAGAAGAACAATCTGTTTGCTCTCTATCATACTATAATCACGGCCGTTTGAATGGACAGAGCAATATTCGTATAGCTGGGTTCTGGGGGTGTCTCCCGGGCAAGGGGACAGCCTAATCCCGATCCTTTTCTGCCTGAGCTAGTTCAGAACTGCTCTTGGTTGCTGAATCCTCCGATATGTCAGTGTTCTCAGTCACATTATTCTCCGCTGCCGTTGCTGCAGCCTCTTCAGGATCGGCCTTGACGACCGTCTTAGTGGGTTTCTGTGGGGGTGGAACCTGCTGCGGTTGAGGGAGGAAGAAACTCTTCAGCCAGAGCCAGAACTTCTCAAAAAAACCTTTCTTTCGCTGCTGTTCAAGAATTTCCTGACGGCGTTTCTCTGTTGCCAGTATCTCTTCAGGCGTGAAATCCTTTCGAAAAAAGTTTTCGGCTATCTCGACATCCAGCATTTTAATGGGATCACCATTGAGGTTTACCACCGAGACTTCGATCTCTTTTCTGCCGAGGTTTTTGCACGCTGTCAAACGCCTGAACCCTGCGACCAGGTTGTTATTTTCATCGATCAGCACAGGATTTATCAGCCCGACTTTTTCAATTGACGATTGCAGCACCTCCAGGTTTCCAATATCTTGACGAATTCTTACCGCTTCATCTACTACGATTTCACTAATTGCAATTTTCATTCTGTCTCCAATGATTCATTATCGGATTAATAGCTTGTCATGAGCTGAATATGACACCGTACATCAGATTACCCAAGTCTAATACATCCTCATGTCAGGAGCAAGAGATCGTTGATGAAAGCTTTATTCGCTTCCGTCGATATTACCGCTATCTCCTGGTCAAGTGGATAATTGCTTTTTCCAGCCCGTCAAGTGACAGCTCATACATCGGAAAGATCGTACTGATCACCTTTATCGTCTGGGTATAGTCCCAGTTGTGCCGGGCAACCGGGTTCAACCAGACGCAATGGTTAAACGTTTCGGTCAAAAATTTCAAACGTTCGATGCTCGGCCGGCCACTTTTTTCAAAGGCATAAATTGAGCCGTCCGCCACCATCAGCTCATATGGCGCCATACTGGCATCACCAACGATAATCAGCCTGGTCTCAGAGTCGTTTCGGACAAACTCGTCAATAGGTATCGGTTTTTTTCTGCGCGCAGGATCTTCCCAGAGCAGGTCATAAATGGTGTTATGGAAGAAATAGGTTTTCAACTCCTTGAATTGCGATCGTGAATAAGTGAACAATGCCTGCACCACATCCACATAAGGCTCCATGGACCAACCGCCATTATCAATGGCCAAAATAATTTTCAAACGATTGACAACACTCCTATCAAACACCAGCTCAATTTCTCCACCGTTTTTGAGGGTCTGGTAAATAGTGGCATCAATATTCAGACAGTCTCTGGCTCCCTGGGGAACCAGATTCCTCAGCTTCTTCAGTGCTTCACCGATGGTACTGGTCGTTAATGGACCATCGGTTGAATAGTCGCGATAGCGTCTTTGACCGGCAACCTGAGTGGCCGTTTTGTTCAGCGATTCGCCACCGACGCGCATCCCCCCGGGATGAGAGCCGGAATGGCCGACCGGAGAGGTGCCCCCGGTGCCAATCCATTTCGATCCTCCGTCATGTCGACCTTTCTGATCTTCCAGCCTTTTTTTAAAATACTCCAATAATTCCGGGGGTGACAGGCTGCTGAGCTCGGACGGCTCTACACCGAGAGCATCGGCCAACCGCTTTGGGTTCTTTAACCATTCATCAAGCATGGAGTGTGCCCAGAACTCGATCTCCGCATCTTCATTGGTGGAAATCTCTGTGCCATCAAAGACATGGGAAAATACCTGGTCATAAAGATCAAAATACTTCTCGCTTTTAACCAGGATGGTTCGGGCAGCAATATAAAAATCATGGACCGACAGGACCAGTCCACTGTCCATGGCCTTGTGAAAGGTTAAGAAAGAGGTGGGACTCACCGGAACCCCGACTTCTTTCAGCTTATAAAAAAAGGAGACAAACATTGCTCTACCGTTACATCAAAAAAAACGTTTCCGCATAATGGTCTGTGATGATCTCTGATAATCACCACTCTTCTTGAAAAGAACACCCAAGAACGGAATTTCTTTATTCAGCCTGTCCCCATTTCGAAAATCAGGGTCCGCCTGTAATGCTCGTATCCAGTTGATAAGTTCTCTTGTCGCCGGCTTTTTCTCAATATTCTCCAGATTGCGGAGTTCATAAAATGTATCAATGGCACTTTGTGCCAGTCTGCCGTTAATCTTGGGAAAATGAGCATCAATGATTTTGCGCATCATCTTGGGGTCGGGAAATGCAATATGGTGGAAGTTGCAGCGCCCCAGAAAGGGATCGGAAAGATCTTTCTTGGCGTTGGAGGTGATAATGATAACCGGCCGTGTCGAAGCGCTGATCACCTCATCGGTCTCCATAATATCAAACTGCATCTGATCGAGAACATCGAGCATATCATCCTGGAAATCTGTTTCCGCCTTGTCTATCTCATCTATCAGCAGAACACACCGTTTCTCTGAAGTGAACGCCTGACCGATTTTCCCCATCCTGATATATTCCTTGATATTGCTGACATTCCGACTGGAGTCGCCGAACCTGCTGTCATTGAGCCTTGTCAGGGTATCGTACTGATAGAGTGCATCAATGAGTTTCATACTCGATTTTACATTCAGGACAATAAGGACCATTTCAAGAGATTCGGCGATCGCGTGGGCAAGCATGGTCTTGCCGGTTCCCGGTTCTCCCTTGAGCAACAACGGCATCTCCAGGACCATTGAAATATTGACGATTTTGGCCAACTCATCATCAAGAACATACCTGCCCGCACCACCGAACTTTTCAACCTGCATACCAACTCCGTATCAAATGTGTATAACCTTTTTTAATCAGTATCCTTATCCTGGCCGATAAAACGACCTGCGTAAAAATACCAGCCCAGAGAGACAACCTGGAAAACCAGCATCATCCCAAATCCCGCCCGGTAACCTTCGACGGAATAACCGCCATTAGCGCCAATCGGCCAGATTTCAATGATCGCGCCAATGGCCCATTGTCCAATAAAAGCTGCAACAAACACCAGCAGGTTAATCCCCGTTGTCACCCGCCCTGAAAGATGGACCGGAAACGATTGGCTCAACGCCGCATAGGAAATAATACCAGCGGTACCAAAAAAACCAAAGACAATCCAGACTGCTTGTGCCCAGCTGAGAGGTCCCACTACCAACAAAAACTGGACCAGGAAAAAGATAGTCATGCCACAGACGGCAGTGGTGATGACGGGGACGCCACGCCGAGCGAGTCGCTCGGCAATGGAACCAAGCGAGATGAACCCGGCAATCATGGCGACGGCGATCATGAAGAGCACCGTGGCGATTTCAGACCGGTTAAAATGGGCGACATCCCTGAGCCAGGGACCGGACCAGAGCCCCTGAATTGAAAGGAATGAAGCCTGTGACATGGTTGTCAGTGGTGCTGCCTGCCAGAAACGTATACTGGTAAACACCTCTCTGATCCCCGCCAGCTGCCCTCTCAGGGATTCACCCTTGGCAGGACCATCTTTTTCCGGCACCACGAGAAAGACAAGAACCGCGACCGCAAATGTCAGACCCGAGAGAATCATGAAGATGGTCCGCCAGTCGCTTACCCCAAGCATCAGCTCAACCGGGGACGTGGCGGCAAGCGCACCAAGCCCGCCGCTTGCCATCTGAAACCCATTGATCATTGGCCATTTATCACGGGGAAACCACATGGTATAGGCTTTAAAGGCAGCCATCAGGCAGGCCGAAACGCCGAATCCAATAAACGCCCTGCCGACAATCAGCCCGGCAAGGCTCTGTGCCTGTGCGAAAATTAATGCTCCGGCTGCTGCAAAGAGCAAAAGAGCCGATTCTGTTCTGCGCGGCCCAAAACGATCCAGCAGTACCCCCAGCGGAAGCTGGAACGATGCGAATGAAATAAAATAGGTGGCAGTCAAAAGCCCTAGAGCTGACGGGCCGACGGCAATGTCATTGACCAGATCCGTGGCAATGACGGCATTAACGACCCGGTACATATAGGAGAGAAAATAGCCGGCGGCAAACGGCAGAAAGACCTTGAGCAGCAGGGACGGTTGATTAGGATTCATTTGCTGTCCTGCTGCCGACTGCATTAGTCAGCATGGGCAACATATGGAGTAGATCTCCATGGAAAAAATAATCGGTGATGCTGCTCATTCCGGTAAATCGGTCTACACCCAGCGCAGCTTCGCGGTTAAACTCGAAAATGATACCTCCCTGTCGCTTGATGCTCTCGGGAATACCAGCGGCAGGATAAACCTGTGCTGAAGTCCCGACAACGAGCAAGAGATCACAGCGAGACAGAAACATTTCGATCTTGTCAAAATCTCTGACCGGTTCCCCAAACAGAACCACATTGGGCTTTAATGGAAACTGACAGCGGGGACAGCGAGGGAACTGCCCCTCCTGCAGGTGCTCAGATGATACCGGCTCATGGTAATGGCACTCGAGGCATTGCAGATTCTGGTGATCACCGTGGATCTCGAAGACCTTGTCACTGCCCGCCCGCTGGTGTAACGCATCAACATTTTGAGTGACAATTCCTTTAAGTACTCCCTGCTGCTCAAGCGCCGCCAGAGCAGCATGAGCCTGGTTGGCAGTTTTATCTATGAGCACCCGGCCGAGGGCACGATATAATTCCCATGCCTTCCCTGGATTCTGATAGAACACATCGAGCGTGGCGTATTCGTCCGGGCCATATACCGACCACAATCCCCCGGGACTCCTGAAATCCGGAATACCGCTTCCAACAGATATACCAGCCCCGGTCAAAGCCACCGGAGCCGTGGCAGACAACAGAACCTCGACCGCCTCCTCCAGGTACAGCTGACCATCTTCTGAAATCACTCTCATGCGAGACTCCTGTCTTCCCGACCGAAGATGTTAACCTAAATATTTGACAAGTTAAAAGTGTTCAACTGTCAAAATTATTGTTGTTTTTCCATGAAATGTTGAGACTAGAACTCTTCCAGTTTCTGTCCTTTCTCAATAACTGAATGTATATCTGAACAACCTTGATCAATGGCGTGAACCATCTGGTATAGCTTTTCAAAAACAGGGTCGTCACGATCCAACGTTTTATCTGCCTTCCGGAGCAACGAACGACTGTTCTCCAATAACGTATCGAGGTCGTTCATTAATGTCTTGCGATCTTCATGTTTCTTTCTCTCCTCCTGTATGAGCGGCATTATCCGTTCAATCGAAAACTCAACGAGCATATCGCGCGGTGTCTGGTAGTGCCTGGAAATCTGATCGAGATTTTCAAGGGTCCGACGAGAAATCACATACGTCTTAGGCACCCTATTGGACCTGGACCCAGGTGATTCAAAATCCCGGGCAATTGCCTTTAAGGTCTGGGTGTCATCAATTAAATGATCGAATAGGGATTTCTGTTTAATGCCCAATTGGGAGGCAAGCAGGCTGAGGGCATCAATGCAGCGAGGAGACAGTTTAAATGTGGTTCTCACCGATTGTCGTCCTCTGAGATCAGCCGAATATGACCCTGAAATAACCATAAAGTCTAATGTTTTCTTATCCTTACTCATCAGAATTAAGCCTCTTCACTTCAATATTAGATTACTTATTAACAATTATAAAAAAAGTAATATTATCTTACTTGACAGTATACAATTAATTATTATCATTTATGTCACAGGCGCAAATTAAAAAAAACAATTAAAAATGGAGAAAAAAATGCATCTAACAACTTTTACACCACACAGAAAAATGAGGCCATTCAATCGTAACCTTAACCTGTTTGACGATTTCTTTGCACCTTTTTCAGGGATTGTCAACGACACTGTCGTACGTGGACATCAGCCATCGGTCGATATTTACGAGAAAGAAAACAAAATCTGTGTCGAAGCAGAACTTCCTGGTTTCGACAAAGATAACATCAAGGTTGACGTAAAAGGCAAACTGCTGACCATCGGAGGCGAACGGGTCAGCAACGAAGAAGTAAAAGATGAAAAACACTACAGACGTGAGCGGCATTTTGGTTCGTTTGAAAGAAGTTTCAAACTGCCGTTTGAGGTAACCGAAGAACAGATCCAGGCAACATACAAAGACGGTGTACTAACCCTTCTGGTGGAAAAACCTGAAGAGCTCAAACCAAAACAGATAACCATTAACTAAGTAGCAAACGATTCTCGAATTCCTTCCACAAGGGGAAGAGCGTAACCGGGCTCTTCCCCTTTTTTTATTGCCACAAAAACCTCGCTTTGGTGACTGAAACTGTCCGTTCGCTCAGCCTGTAAAACGTTTTTTCAGCTCACTCTTCAGGAGTATCCTGAAGATTTTCCACATTGCTGCCGAACGGTTCGGAGGCGATTTTTTCTTTTTCAGCGTAGATCAGAGATGCTGCCAGTTCGGCTGCATCGGTAATAACCTCCCGGCAGTGGAGTGCATGATCCCGGCACAGCCACTTGTCCTGCCAGTCTGCGGTAATGTCCCTGCAGAGGGTATTCCCGTATTTCTCTTTTATCTTATTGGGAATCTGGTTGAAGATCCGGTACAGGCCGGGTTTTCCATAGAGCTGCCCGGCAGCGGCTTTCATTGCAGCTTTTCGGTCTTCATTTTCAGGCAGTGAACTGCGGCCATGCACTGCACTGACAGCAAGCACAGCTCCACTGATTGCGCCACAGGTATCCCCAAAAAGACCGACGCCGCCGCCAAATCCCGTCGCAAGTTTCAGGCTTTCAGGAGGAAGATCCGTTTCCAGGTGCTCCAGGACAGCCTCAAAGACGCACTCTGAGCAGTTGTAACCTCTTGAAAAATTTTTCCTTGCCCGCTCTTTTATCGCAACAATCTTTTCATCAGATTCCACTTTTCCCTCCATATCTTTGATATCCTAGATATTTGAACCGATGATCATCCCAGATGACCAGGCCCAGACACCCACGAAACTGTGTGATCAGACACTCTGCCATAACTGTTATTTCGGGGTGTCTTTGCATCTGAGTGACTGCACAGACTGAATTTCAAGATAATAGGTGATAACCGGCCCTACAAGGGTAGGTTTACAAAACCGTTGATGATTTGGGAAGCTTTTGCTGTTTTGGCCAGTAATTATGCTCTTACCCCTGGCAAACCGGCTTTCAATCATGGTCTTCCAAGAATTTTTCCATGAGTACATGTTCAATATCTACTTCAGTGTAGACATCGCCATATCGGTTAAATCCAAGTTTTTCATAAAAGTTACAGGCTTGTTTCTGGGCACCGAGGTAAACCCGAGGACAATCGCCCTTTGCCGCCTCTGCGATTAAACACTTTACAATTTCAACTCCAACGCCTCTCCCACGATACCGGGATAAAACGGCAACGCGGCCAATATGACCATCTTCCAGCATGCGACCTGTACCAACAGCGCTACCGTCACTGGTGGCAAGTGCATGGATGGCTGCCGGATCACTGCCGTCAAAATCGAGCTCGGGATCAATACCCTGCTCACCGCTGAACACCGTGTTCCGAATGAAGCGAATGGACGTTTTGTTATGTTCAAAAGAAACAATCTTTACATCAATCATACAACACATCTCGGTCAAGAGGCTGAAACAAATCATTTATTTCACGGATTCCGGCCTGGAAAGAAAAGAAATGATACGACCCTGTAACGTCAATACACCATTTTTTTTATCTCCAGCAGCTGGTATATAGTCAGCACAACCGGCTGGGGATGACAATTGCTGCCCGGATGCTGATCATAAAAATATCTCATGGGAGCGGATATCTTGAATACAATATTTCTTCACGGTTTAGATTCTTCAGGTTATGGAACGAAAGGGCGCTATTTCTCCGAACATTATCCAGATATGGCACGACCCGATTTTGATGGTACATTGAATCAGCGCATGGAACAGCTTAAAAAGATAGTTATCCCCATGGACGAGCTGGTCATCGTGGGCTCAAGTTTCGGTGGACTGATGGGGGCCTGTCTCTGCCAGCAGCTACCTGAAAAAGTGAAACGACTTATTATGCTGGCGCCTGCCCTGAATTTTCCCGAGTACCAGCCGCCTGAGGGGAAAATCGCAACAGAATCTATTCTGGTTATCGGCAAAAAAGATACGGTAACCCCTGCTGAAGTTGTCATCCCGGCGGCCAGAGCTACATTTTCTCAACTAAAAATACAATTGGTGGATGACGACCATCTCCTCCACACCTATTTTTATACTATGGACTGGCAATCGCTGCTCGCTTGACCCGGGCGGCAGAGGCTGTCTCAGAAAGGCAGTGAATGGATTACAAAGCGTATTCAGGCCAGCAGCATGGAATCATTAGCCAGCTCCTCTCCCTGGACAATATAGAACTGCTCGAGAAGATCCTCCACCGAAAGGTTCATCTTTTCCTCTCCCTGGACATCAAGGATAATCCTACCCTGGTGTAGCATGATCAAGCGATTGCCGAAGGTGATGGCATGCCGCATGTTGTGGGTAATCATCAAGGCAGTCAGGTTCTGGGAAGAAATGATATCTTCTGTCAGCGAGAGGATCTGCTTCGCTGTCTTGGGGTCCAGGGCGGCGATGTGTTCATCAAGCAGCAGAACTTCAGGCCGAACCAGGGTTGCCATCAACATGGTCAGTGCCTGACGTTGCCCACCTGACAGCAGACCAACATGGTCCTGCAAACGATCCTCAAGCCCAAGACCGATTTTCCCAAGCTCCTCCCTGAAATGTTGTCGATCACGCGCCTTTACGCCGGGCCCGAAGCCCCTTCTCTTTCCACGTTTTAAGGCAAGAGCCAGGTTCTGTTCAATGGTGGCAGAAGGACAGGTGCCAAGCAGCGGGTCCTGGAAGACACGGGCGATCAGCTTGGCTCGTTTATATTCCGGCCAGCTGGTAACATCCTGGCCGCCGATTGATATCTCTCCTGAGTCGAGAAAGAAGCCCCCCGCCACCGCGTTGAGCAGGGTCGATTTTCCCGCCCCGTTAGACCCTATCACAGTGGTGAAATCGCCATCCTCAATGGTAACGTCGATGTCATTGAGGGCCTTGACTTCGTTCACACTTCCCTTGTGAAAGAATTTTGTACATTGGTTGAGGGAGATCATCTGGCTAAAATTCTCTTTTTTATGTTTGGAGCAATCAGGGCCCCGATAACCAGAATTGCCGTTATGAGATTGAGGTCGCTGGGGTTAAAAGTAAAATCTCCGAACTCAAGACCAAGGGCAAGAGCGATCGCCAGTCGATAAACGATCGATCCGAGAAGCGCTGCAATAATCGCTCGGGCAATGGTAGGTTTACCAAAAATCGTCTCACCGACAATAACCGAAGCGAGGCCAGCTATAATCGTACCAATCCCCATGCCGACATCAGCGGCGCCCTGGTTCTGGGCGATAAGCGCCCCACTCAACGCAACGAGCCCATTTGAAAGGCCGACTCCGACAATGATAATGAAGTGAGTATTTACCCCGAGACTGGTAATCATCTGGGGATTATCTCCAGTTGCCAGGATCGCCTGACCGAGCTCAGTCTTCAAAAACCAGATCACCAGCATCATTACGACAAGCGCGAAGCAGCCAAAAATAAGCAGTCCCGCATAGTGAGCGGGGATTCCCAGGGCAATAAGCGGATCAAAAATGGTATCCGCACCCAGCAGAGCAATATTGGGTCCACCCATTATCCTGATATTTATCGAATAGAGGGCAATCATGGTCAGAATGGAGGCGAGCAGGTGGAGGATCTTGAATTTGGTATTGAGAATCGCCGTGACAACACCGGCACCAAATCCTGCCAGAAGAGCGAACAGCAGGGCAAGATACGGGTTGATTCCGCTGGTTATTGCCACTGCGGAGACCGCAGCACCGAGGGGAAGACTGCCGTCAACAGTCAGGTCGGGAAAGTCAAGAATACGAAACGTCAGGTATACGCCAATCACCATTATCCCGTAGACAAGACCCTGCTCCAGCGCCCCGAGGGCTGCATACCACGTCATGATAGCTGCTTAACCTCTGATAACTTTACTTGTAGAGTTTGGTGGCGCTGTCAACCAAGACCTTTGGAGGCTCAATACCCATTGCCGCTGAAGCCTTCAGGTTGATCTGCAGCTGTAGCTCTTCCTGGGACTCGACGGGGAGTTTGGCAGGGCTCGTACCTTCAAGGATCTTTTTGGCCATTGCCCCTGTCTGGTACCCGTGCTTGTAATAATCAAAGCCCATGGCTGCGACCGCTCCCCGTTCAACGGAATCAACATCGGCAGCAAAAATCGGCAGCTTGTTCTGGGTTCCAACCTTGATGACCGATTCAAGCGCTGAAACAATGGTATTGTCAGTGGTGATAAAAACAGCATCACATCTGCCAACCAGACTCTTTGCAGCAGTATAGACATCTGCAGTTTTGGCAGCGGTCGCTTCAACGACCTTGAATCCTCTCGCGCCGCTGGCCTCTCTGATCCTGGCGACCGTCGCCTTGGAATTAGCCTCTCCGGCATTATAGAGGATACCGAGTCGTTTGATATCTGGCTTGAAGGTCATGATCATGTCCAAGTGTTTATCGAGCGGCAGCAGGTCAGAAACCCCGGTAATGTACTCGGATGGTTTATCGAGTGCCTCGACGAGACCGGCAGCTACGGGATCGGTTACCGCTGTAAACAGAAACGGACGTTTCATCTCGGTCGGAGCCTTGCTGAGTGCCTGGGCAGTTGCCTGGGCTGAGGGTGTGGCGATAGCAACGAGCAGATCCGCCTTTTCTCCAATCATCTGCTGTCCGATCTGGGTGGCGGTTCCCATGTTCGCCTGGGCGTTGTGCACCTTGAACTCTGCCGTGACCCCATTGTCTTTCAGGTAGTCCTGGAGCCCCTTGAGCACTGCATCCAGGGCGGGATGCTCAACAAACTGGTTAACGGAGATGAGATAGGATTGCGCCATCACATTTTGAGCTGAAATCAACATCGCTATCGCTACAATAAGTGCTATTTTTTTCATGATTTATCCCCTTTCTCTGACGATCTTATTTATCAATTTCCTATTGTAATTGTCCGTGTTTGACATGCTCCCGTGAGCACGATTTCTAGCTTATATTGGTGATGAGGTCAACCTGATTATCTCCTCGTGCCTCAATGAACAGCTCCAGGCGATTGAACAAAGCCGGTCTCACCAGGGCTGATAGGAGGGCTTGTTCTAATCCTGGTAAATAACCCGGGCATTACCCTGACGTCACAGTTATGAATAATTATTTCGTAGCCCGCGGATATAACCGAACAGAGCTTCCGGATCGCTACTTTCAATTGAATGGTTATCCGCAACTTGTCGAATGAAAGCCGGTTCCTTGCAACGGAGGAAGGGATTTGTCTTGCGTTCATCTGCCATTGTCGAGGGTACAGACGGCAGCCCCCGGGAGCGCAGTGATTCCACCGAGGAAAGCCGCTTCGAGGTCACTTCATTATCCGGTTCAATCTCTCTGGCAAAGTTCAAATTGACCACGGTATATTCGTGACCGCAATAAACCAGGGTGTCCGGACTACAATACATGATTTTTTCAAGGGAGGCGTGCATCTGAGCGGGGGTACCCTCGAAAAGCCTGCCGCATCCACCGCCAAACAGCGTATCTCCGGTAAACATGTGCTCAGCAATCTGATAGACAACACCGCCTGTCGTATGTCCCGGTGTATGCGTCATAACTCCAGTCGTTTCACAAACGGTAAACTCATCGCCATCGGCGAGCAGTTCATTGAGCATCGGGATACGTGCTTTATCCCCTTTAAAGCCGAGCACCCGCAGACGTCCCACCTCTTCAATAAGATCTTCAAGACCACCGATATGGTCACCATGATGATGGGTACAGAGCACAGCCTTTAAGTTGAGTTGGTGTTTTTCCAGTTCCCGTAATACGGGATACGCTTCTGATGGATCGACAACAGCAGCTTCACCGCTCTGCTCGTTATAAAGGATATAGGAATAATTATCTTGGAGACAGGGGACAACGACAACGTTCATGCGGACACCTCGAGATTCTGTTTTATTTAAGACAGACTGTCATGTATTCTTATTGCCGGGTACTGGTGATTTTCGCACCTGCACATATAGTGTCAGACAGTAAGCATTTTCTCTACCAAACAAATGAAAAACATAACTATGACAGATTAAACCTATTATTACAATGATATACAGACGATTTGGCAAAACAGAGTTATCCATGCCCGTATTGAGTTTTGGCTGTATGCAAAGCATGCACAGCTGGAACGATGTCCCGCTTAAAGAAATACCATCAGCCTCCAGTGAAAAACTCGAGACGATTGTCAGAAAGGCACTTACCCATGGCATCAATCACATTGAAACAGCCCACGGCTACGGGTCATCGGAAAGACAGCTCGGGATGATTCTGAAAAAATTTCCACGAAAGGACTATATACTGCAGACTAAAGTAGTGCCTTCAGGAGATTGTGATGAATTTCGCGACAAGGTGTTATCCTCAATGGAACGTCTCCAGGTCGATCGTCTGGATCTGCTGGCACTGCACGGAATAAACGATCATCGCTCCCTATGGCAATGCTGCCGTAAAAACGGCTGCCTGTCAGTCGCCAGAGATCTCCGTGAAAAGGGCTTAGTCGATTTTATCGGATTTTCCGGACATGGACCGACTGAAGTGATCATTGACGCTCTGAATCATGAAGAGGACGATGGGTTCGATTTCTTTAATGTCCACTGGTACTATATCCTCGATGCAAACAGGAGAGCAATTGAGGTCGCAGCAGATCGTGATATCGGTACTTTTATCATCAGCCCCTCCGACAAAGGTGGCTACCTCCACTCGCCTTCTGCCCGGCTGAGTAGTCTCTGCTCGCCGCTGTCGCCAATGCTCTTCAATGATATCTATTGTTTGAAACAGCAGGGTGTTACTACCATCAGTGTCGGAGCATCTGAGCCTGAACATTTTGACGAGCACCTGAAAGCGCTGCCCTACCTCCAGCAAGAAGATTACTCCCTGATCGCCCGGATAGATGATAAGCTCGCCTCCACCATGCAGAAAACCGTGGGAAGCACACGTCCGGACAGCCTCTGGCATCACCTGCCGCCGTGGGAGCTTGCACCTGGGAACATGAACCTGAGGATGATTACCTGGCTCTGCAACCTTTATCAGGCATGGGACATGAGGCACTATGCCAGGGACCGCTACGCCAAGCTAGGCAGCGGTTCAACATGGGTTCCCGGCAACAATGGAGCAGCAGTCAAATACCAGGATTTTTCTGCACTGCAGTCCAGCCAGACACCCTCTCCAGCAGAACTCAAAGAGCTGGTTATCACCGCACATGAACTGCTATCCAGTAAAACCCCAACGACTTAGCCTGAAGATAGGTACGGAAAAGAGCCTGCCCGTTATTATAAGGCTGAATGGAAAAGCCTGCCCGGCGATAAACTGCTGGACAGACTTGAGGGGGAGGAAGAAAAATAAAACTAATTTTTAGTTTGGAGCCTGGCCGTAACCCGGGTTGCCCATGTAGCCCATGTTTCTGCCGCCGTTACCGTATCTGCCCTTCCCTTGGCCATAACCGCGACCGGCTACGCCCTGTTCAAATCCGCGTCCATTCATGCCAGGACCAAAGCCGCGGCTGGTCATACCCGGAACAAAACCCTGCTGGTTCATGCCCATTTCAGGTCCGGGTCCATTCATTCCGGGTCCAAAACCACGCCTGCCGCCCATCGGTCCGAAAGCCCCAGGCAGTCCGGCTTCTTCAGCCTTCTCACGCATGGTGGTCCGCAGGTCAAAGAGTTCTCCGGAGATCTTGCTGACAGCCTGCGGGTCAGGGTTATCACCTCGCAGCATTGCCCGTTTCTCCGCCTGTTTCATGACCATCGATTTACGAATCTCCTGGGTATCGGTAAAAAATTTGTCACGTTTTTCCTGAAGTGCCGGGTCGACCTGAACGGCCTGACCATTTTCGATCATTGGACAGTTATAGTAATTGGCGCCTCGTTTTCCCCAGCCGCCAGCCGCCTGACTTATGCCAGCGATCCCTAAACCTGCGATTACTGCAACGATTGCTATCTTCTTTTTCATTTGTTTTCTCCTTTATTAATTATGGCTAGGCCATGAGAAGTGGTAGCCTTTGAAAGAGTAGAAGCAATGGTCGTGCCAGGACAAGGAAAAACAATCAAGCATTTGTTATTATAGTATATAGTTCAAAATGAAATTGATATACAAGATAGGGGAGTGAGCTGTTGCGGGTAATAATTACCCGGTTGAGGGGCTAATCGGGTAATTATTACCCCCTGGCCGGGAACAATCATCTAATGGTTCAAAACCTTGACTTAGCGTAACAACCCATTAAGGGGCATGTAAAAATAAGATCACACCATTTTCACCTGGCTTAGCTATCAAGGAAACAGCCAGCTAACTCCAAATCGAATAATCCAGTCTGCAACACCATCTGGCCTTTCCACGTTGTAGTAAGGGCCGGCCAGAACATCGAACCTTCAATAAGCGAGCAGATATTTGTCCAGCTGAAAGGATATTTTGGGATTAACTGGCTGTGAAGGTAGATTCATGAGGAACGAAATTTGTAACGAAAATCAGAATTAAACGACATTAAATTGAAATTCAGGTGGGTCCTGGTAGCCCACTGTGTGGTTACTGATCTCCGATGTTTTACTTCCTTCGTATAATTTTCCGATCATTGATGTTCAGACAATAGAGCCACTTGCAAAACACCCTTTTCGTTCAACCTCTTTGTTATGCTTAAAATTTTATCCTCGGAATATCAATTATATGCCTGCGGTAAAATTTTTTCGCATACCTTGACTTTGAACGAAAATCATCATTTTGCAAAAAGCTCAATAGCAATAACCATTTGAATATTAATGCTTACTGTATCTACTACATTCAGCATAAGGAGATTAGAAAATGTATGAAGGTGACTCAGTCATAGCTAACCACCCGGACAGTATGTCTAAAAAGTTAATCCGGTCATATGGTATTGTTCAAAAAATCACTAAAGCAGGCGTACTCATCAAAATGGCAGACGACTCCTTGATTTTGCGACCGTTCAACTCGGTCGCCGTCTACATCCAACCCCCGTCGAACTGGCAGGATCTATACGAGGAGCAAGAGATCGAGTTCTCACAAGCAAAGCACCCAATGATAAGAAGAGGTTCATATTCAAAGCAGCGCCATAATTGATACGAAACGTTGTTACCTCTATTTGCAAACTCCCAGCGCTCTAACCCTTCAATTCAGCCTATCTTTACTTTGCACAATCAGTTTTGCAACAGGGCAAGACTTACTTTGGTGATATCAAGCCTGGCTCAATAGACAACCTCGCTTTATTCCCGACTCCGCGTATCAAAATTTCGACCAAATTTGATAGAGAGATTAAAGTTATGCACAAAAGGGGTACAATGGAGATCTCAAACATAAATACCGCATCACTATTACATGGACTTGCAACTTATCGAGAGGGGATCGATATGCCTGTGCACGCAGAGAACAACATGAGTCAACCCAAAAGACACCCAACGAACAGAGAGGCACAAGCAAACTCCTGGTTAAGGATGGCCTTATATTTCATGCTGCTTGTTTTTTTTAGTGGCTGCGCTTCCCACGGCATCGTCCAAAACAAGCCCAGCAAAGAAGCAGATACCGCTACACCTTATTCCCTGAAAACCTGGGCCAGCAGCAAAGCAACAGAGGATATCATCTTTATTCTGGCATTTTCTGGTGGAGGAACGCGAGCAGCGGCCATGGCTTATGGCGTACTGCAGGAATTGCGGGATACCATAATTGTCCGAGACGGACAGCAGGAACGGTTGCTTGACAGAGTGACTCATATCAGCTCTGTATCCGGGGGCAGCTTTACCGCAGCCTACTATGGCCTCCATGGTGACAAGATGTTTGACACGTTTGAAAGTGAATTCCTACGCAAAGATGTCGAAGGAGCTCTCACCAAGAGCCTGTTTCGCCCGATCCACTGGTTTAGCGATAAAGGACGAACCGAGCGTGCCATTGACTACTACAACGAGATTCTGTTTCATGACGCCACCTTTGCCGATATGATACAACCGCATCGCCCCATGATCGTTATCAATGCCTCAGATCTGGCTTATGGTGTCCGTTTCTCTTTTATCCAGGATTATTTCAATTTGCTCTGTTCTGATCTCCGTTCCTTTCCTGTAGCTCGGGCGGTCGCTGCATCATCCGCTGTACCTGTAGTTTTCAACCCAGTGGTAATCGAAAACTTTGAGGGTTGCAACGCCCCTCAATGGAATCCACAGATGACAGAGCTGGCAAAGGAAAATAGTGAATTTAACAATATATTAAAAGGCTTAAGGTCATACAGCGACAAGGAAAACCGAAAATTCATTCATTTCGTGGACGGCGGTATCACCGATAACATGGGTCTGCGTGCCATGACCGATGTCATCGCCATATCAGGTGGTCCCAGCTCGATGATCAATAAGATGCAAAGGAAAACCCCACGCCGTGTCGTGTTCCTGTCAGTAAATGCATCAACCCGACACAATTCAGATATGGATAAAACTACCGAGCAACCATCTATGCTGGACGCAATGAATGCCATGACCGATGTTCAATTACATCGCTATAACGCAGCAACCGTTGACAAAGTGAAACAGGACCTAACTATCTGGACGGCAAAGATGTCTAGTTCTGAGCATCCACTCACTTCCAACTTCATACAAATCAGTTTTGAAGAAATTCCACAACTACAATTAAAGTTGTTTCTAAATAAAATACCTACTTCATTCAGCCTGACAGATGAACAAGTTGATACTTTAATTTCCAGCGCGAGAAGCCTATTGCGTAATAATCCAGAATTCCAGGAACTTCTGGCCGATCTGGCTGCACACTAACACCAAAAGATGTACCGCAAGGATACACACAGATTTGGCCAGGAGTTATTGTCTGAATCAGTTGGCCATGCTGGCAAGAGATTTATCAGGCTTGGCTTGACCTTGGTCTGAACTATGTAAGAGCAGTTGCCAAGGCTCATGGTGGAACAGGTATGGTTATAGGTGTCAAGAAGGAAACTGACTTGAGGTTCGCCTGCCTTAAATTACGTGAGGACACAGGAGAAGTCACAGACCAGCGGAGAGTGATCTGATAGTCGCACATCAGGAATATAAAAGTTGTCAATTCGAATTCCGGGACTGTGTAAGATGAAGTCTATCTGTCTGTGCGGAGCGTGGCTGGGGTGGGATGGTAAATTTGCACTATTTGCATTCTTGAGGCCTGTTGCTGCAAGAAATAAATTGAGTTCCCTGCTTCCCCAGAAAGTATTGAAATCCCCTGCAAGAATAACTTCCTTATCTGATTCCTGAATGAGGCTATGGAGGTATTCAAGTTGGTTTTGTCGGTGTCGATATTTTAGAGACAAGTGAACAATAAAGATGGCCACAGTTCGGATATCTGTTTGGATTACAAGCCGTTTTACTCCTTGTTCAAAGTAGTGGCATTGGTAATTTTCAATACTCTGCTTGGTAAGTATGGCATTTGCCTGTTGCTTAAGTACGGGAACTTTCTGAGCGATTGAGTCGGAACCATATTTGTTTTCAACGACGTAATTGTAGCCAAGGCTATCGGCAATAATTTCGGCCTGACAGGATTTATTTGATCTGTAAGAACCCGAATCCACTTCAACAAGGGCAACAATATCAGGATTAATCGAGCTGATAAAATTGATAATACGTTGAAGATTTACATTGGTTTTTTTGAAGAATCCAGCAAACGGAACAGGCAAATGGTAACCATTTTTGTGTCCTGTTGCGTAGCGTATATTATACATGAGTAATCGCATACACTAATGATACTTATGTTTAGATTCGTGTTTCAGCAAAAGGTTGCCATGACCTATCTTTTCCTTCTGCTATACAGCTTTGCTAGACAATGTCTAAGTCTCGTATCGTGTGCAAATTTGATGAGGTTGACTTTTCATAGCAAAAACCAACTGGTATATTCACATCGAACGTTATCAGCAACACCTCAGTCGGAGGAGCCTTGGCGTCAACTGCTGATGTTATCTGAAACTCCTCTTGCGTTATGGATTAAGATCGCTTTTCTGGACCAAACGGTTTTAACCAAATCAACAGTTGCGGCAAGAGGGTCAAAGAGGCAATAAGTGCGATAAACATGGCAAGACCGGTAAATAGACCGAAATAGATCGTTGGCAAGAAATTAGAAAGTATCAGGATGGAAAAACCTACGATAATGATCATGGAAGTGTAGTACATGGCATGTCCGATCGAGTTATGACAGCGGTGAAGAGAGCTGTAATAGTCGCCGTCTATCTTGATCTCTTCCTTAAAACGATGGATATAATGGATTGTGTTATCGACTGCGATACCAATACTGATTGCTGCAATCGTGATGGTCATCATGTCCAGAGGAATATCCAGCCACCCCATCACACCCAGCACGGCACCTGCTGACAGCAGATTGGGAAACAAAGCAATAAGAGCAATTTTCATTGAGCGGAACAAAAACAGAAACATGATGAGCAAGGCGAAGGCCACGACACCCAATGTCTTGATTTGGGAAGCAAAAAGGGACTGGAGCATATTGTTGTACAGGATCATCGCCCCGCCCAGATGGACTTTGCTTTCATCGAGTTCGAGTTGATGAACGAGATCGTGTTTGATTTCCTTGAGCAGGATATTTCTTTGCAGCGACTTCAGCGAATCCTTAATTCTCACCGTAAAGCGGACCTCGTTATTGTCAAAGGAGACGTACGGGGACAATAGCAACCTTTTATATTCTTCAGGTAGTTTTGTGTACAGAACTGCCATATCCAGGCTGTCCAGGGATTTTCCGTCATTGAGCCTTCGGCCAATCTTCAGAAGGGTCCCGAGCGACAGCACTTTTCCGATCTCTGGTCTGTCGTCAAGATAGTCGTGTACTCTTTCAATTACTTCCAGGCGATGGTCCATAAACCAATATTTTCTGTCATCATCCTCTGGTTTCCCCTTTTCCGAATCGGTGAAGAAATCGTCTTCTATTATAAATTCATCAAATTCATCATCTTCGCTGCCATCCTCCTCGAAGGTTTCAAATTGGACAATGACATCCAGCGGTGTCGTTCCTCCGAGCTGCTGGTCGATGATTTTCATGCCCTGGTAGATTTCAGTCGACTCCTTGAAGTAATCGATAAAACTGTTTTCCACCCGTAACCTGGATACACCTACGACTGTTATGATGGTGAAGATTAAAGTCAAAACCAGAATCGCTGTACCGTAGACCTCTGTTATACGAGCCAGAAATTCGGTCAATGAAAATTTGAGAATTCTATTTTGCGAAGGCGGTTTGGGCTTTTTCACCAACATCGCACCGGCAGGGAAAAGGACAAAGGTCAGTGCAAGTGATAACAGAATACCGATACTCATCATCCATCCAAAGTGGATTACAGGCTTTATGTCGCAAAGCATGAGTGAGGTAAATCCAGCAATGGTAGTAAGCGTTGCGAATAGGCATGGTACGAATTTAGATTGAATGGTCTTTTTTACCAGGGTGTGGTTATCCGCTTCGGGGAGGGTCAATTGGTATTCACGAAAACGTACAATCAGGTGGACTGAAATGGCCAGAGTTATTATGAGCTGCAGGGATATGAAATTAGAAGAAATAACGGTGACACCCCAGTCAAAGGTGCCCAAAACCCCCATCATCGCAATGACAGATAGAGAACAGCAGAGCATTGGTAAAACAATCCATCGTTTACTCTTGAAAAAGAGGCCAAGCATCAGAACCAGCAACAAAAACACACCCAAGCCGAATATTCTCAGGTCATTTTTGATATAGGTGATCATATCATCTGCTATCATGCTGATCCCGCCGAGAAAAAGCTGTCCGCTGTCACGGTTCGTATCCATGATGGCTCTTACCGCCAGGATATTTTCGTGTTGCTTTGCATTCAATGAGTCCTGCTGCGTCCGGATTTCACTGACGATGCTTGCATATTGAGTGGCCTCTGCCGGAGACAGTTTTCCCTGCCGTTTCTTATCCAGGAATTCATTTCTAGCAGTGATAAGTTTACTATAGGCAGGATCGGTTTTGAGATTTACGATAATCGCCGTGGTCGTAAGATCCCGGCTAACCAGAAGATCCCGATAAAAGTAACTCTCAGATAATTCTGTTTTCGCCAGGTTTTTATCTATGCTCGGCGATTCCAGGGTCGGAATTTGATTTTGTGAAAGCTGTTTATATGAAACCGGAGGGCTTTCCAAAAGCGGAACATCTAAAATGGTGAGTACAGACTCCACCGCGGCAAGGCTGCTTAGAGAGTCTCGTAACCGTTCGAGTGTTGTAAGATTGACCAGGTCCAGAAGCTCGCCGGATTTTGGGGCAAAAGCAATCAGTAAAAAGTCATCAATTCCATACCGTTTGGATATTTCACGGGCATAGCGTAAATCTTTATCGTTTTCCAGCAACAACGTTTCTGTTGAGGCGTCGATTCTGAAATTTCTGCTCTGGTACCCAAGCGCGCCAACCACCAGGATGAGAACAGCGATAGTCCAGATAGGCCGGTTGAGAACCCAGGCTGTATACCAGTGAAAGAACGTACCCTCATTATTGTCCATAAAAACCCTGCGGGGTATAATTTATGTTATTATGTTAAGTATATAGGTTACCAGTGTTTTTACTGTCACTGACACTTGGTGTCAATATCCCAATCTAATCTATTTAGCACGCTTTATTTAATATTTCACCTGATTCGAGTCCCCAAGAACACTCTGCAGAACCATTCTTACACCTTGTTTTTTACGCAGTCCATTGCAACAAAGCTTACTACTCACTCCCCTCATCCCGCTCCATGTCCCTGTGGAAGACATCAAGATCAACATCATGGTTCGAAAGGAATTCACGCAGTTCTTCGACAACTGCAACCGATCTGTGCCTGCCACCGGTACAGCCAATGGCAAAACGATGATTTTTCTGTTCCAGTTTCCCCTGGCTATCCAGCAGAAATAAGAGGAGCGGTTTTAACAGGGCAAGGAACGCTTCTCCTGGCTCACTTTTAATGACATAATCGGAAACCTGTTGTTCACAACCGCTCATTGGCCGCAGATTCTCCTGCCAGTATGGATTGGGCAAGAACCGGACATCCCAGACCATATTTGCATCGACCGGCACCCCATGCTTAAAGCCAAAGGAGTAGAGGACAAGACGTGTTCGTTTTTTCTGTTCTTTCATATCGACTTGTTTTTGTTCAGGTTTATCTATTTTTTAACTCTCCAGAAAGCCTGACAATTCGTGGGTTAATCGGTTTTCTACCGGCAAATCGCCTGAAAGAATGCGCCGGATAACCGCAGCCAATAACGCTGTAAATAGTTTCTGAGGCTCCAAGCCGAAGTGATGCCGCTATGCGCTTATCCCGTCTGGCCGCTTCAACGACAAACCCTATCAGGCAGGTGGCAACTCCCATTGATTCGGCAGCAAGCAAAATATTCTGGGTTGCCAGCAGCGCGTCTTCCTGCGGGCAGCTTGTCGATCTGTCTGCGACAACAACCAGAGCTGACGGGGCGCCATGGAAAAGCCGGTCTATTCCGTTATCGTACCAATCCGAAAGTCCGCTTTCTACTGATTTATAATACGTGCGGTAATACTGCTCAAGCCGATCACCGGCAAAAAGTCTTGCAATAAAACGATACAGTGGATTTGCCGCTCTCCTGTTTAATCGACGATAAAAGTTAGCTGTTACCCCTCCCAGGGCAACAACATCTTGACGTTCCGGCAAAATAACAAACTGCCAGCCCTGGCTGTTGGTTCCCGACGGCGCTGATGTCCCGATTCGCGCCAGATCGCTGAGCAGAGACAATTCCAGTGGTTCGGGCTTAAATGCCCTGCATGAGCGCCGCGCACACATCAACTGCAGCAGTGAATTTATGCCAACCTGTTGACCGACCCCAGAATCGGCAAATGCAGCAACAGTTGTCAGACCGAGATCAGAAGTCAGACCTGGCATTGAAATTGCCTCAACAGGACAGATCGCATGGCAATGACCACACCCCATACACCTGTCCGCCGTGACAGAGACTCCGCCATCATCACCGGTAACCAGTATCTTGTCGGGACAGATCTCAATACAGAGTCCGCAGGAAGTACAGCACTCGCAGTCAATGAGTGGCAGGGAATTAGCCAACATGGTCATTCTCTGCAATCGCCAGGAGATCGATAATCAACCTGCGGGTTAGTTCATATATTCTGGGGTTAGAACTTGCTCGGGGCCCGGCCACATTGAGAACTTCTATTTGATTTCTTTTTACCCAGGCCATAATTCGGGTAACCGCTGATGGCAAATCCTCTTTGTCAAAATCGATATGTATCCAGGTTTTTCCTCGGTCCTGCGCTATTTTTCTGGTCAATAAAGACCCTCCACGCAGACTGCCAATGGAAACAATAAGTGTTCCGTCACCATCGACCACATTTTTCTCGGTTCTGAGGGGATAATGATCTGAGGTCAGCTCAACCATACAGTATTTCTTCGGAAGTGCTCCCGCCTCAGTCTTTCTGCCTGCCGGTACCGTCCCGCCATGAGGAAACGAGCAGGCTATTGCTCCGTCGAGCGCTCCCTGGTCTGCGCCTGTCTGACCACCTGAGATTATCTTCTTTAATATCATTATTAATTTCGCTTGGTAGAACACAAACGGTGTGTCGCTGCTTAATCTGATCGCCTTGCAAGACAACTTAATGGATTAGCATCTCTTTATGCAATAGTAAGATATGAGACCATGGTCAATGGAAACGCAGATGATCACGGGCTGACATGAGCGGGAGTACCCGCACCTGGACGATATTTCACGCGGGCTGGCTTAGCAGGACGACAATGTATAAGGCTGAAAAGGTAGGGTTTGCTGTCTGTTATTGTGGCTTCAGGACCTCTAATACTTCCGTCAGTTCCTGAATATTGAATGGCTTAGAAATAGCTGCGCAGAAACCATAATCATCATATTTCACCATCGCAGGATCATCCGAATAGCCGCTGGAAACGATGACCTTGGCGGACGAATCGATTTTCAGCAGTTCCTGAACGGTCTGCTCACCGCCCATCCCGTTCGGAATGGAGAGATCCATGATAACTCCAGAAAAGGGGGCTCCAGAGGTTTGGCGTTCCTGGTAAAGATCCAGGGCCTGGCCGCCATCAACTGCAAGAACAGAATCGTAGCCTATAAACTCAAGCATCTGCATCGCAATTGAACTTACCAGTTCCTCATCCTCCATGAGCAAGATGCAGTTAGATAATGTATCAGAAGACAATTGATGGTTCTCCTATCTGGGTAATAAGCTGATTATATTCTTTCACTAAAACATAGTATGCCAAAACAATGCTTGCTGAGTCAAGTACTTCAAGCACTTTATACTAAAAAAACCAGGTTGTTGGTATCATTTTGACAGAAATGTTACAATTTAACTCATATCTAACGTTTAAAAACGCTTCAAAATGATCATGAATCGAGCCTCTGGAAAAATAATCTACCGGGACCACTACCAAAATCATCTGATAGAAATTATCGAAAAAGGTGATTCCCGGTCACTCTACTTTGGCGGAAATGTCCTTCAGTCCACCATGTCGATTTCTGCCCCCCATCACCTTGTATTATCTTACACCCGGTTCATGATGGCCACACTGCTGTTCATCAACCCTCCGCGCCGTGTCCTGCTAATTGGCGTAGGAGCCGGCTCCCTGATTCGTTTCATCCACCACCATTTTTCCTCCTGCGTCATTGATGGCGTTGACTTTTCACCTGATATCATTAAGTTAGCCAGGGGATACTTCAACCTTCCAAACTCCAGGAATATCAGTCTTCATTGCGGTGATGGTCATGAATTTCTCGCCCAGCTTAACGCTGAAACATACGATTTGATACTTATCGACGCCTTTGATCATCGTGGAATGGCGCTTTCAGTCTATTGTTCAGATTTTTTTGAACATTGCCTGCATCACCTGGAAGATAATGGCATTGTCAGCCTGAATCTGTGGAGTGGCAATGAGGCTAAGATGGATCGGGTACAGACAGATCTGAAACGCTATTTTGGCTCCTGTATCACCTTGCCGGTACCGGAACGGGGCAACGTTATCTGTCTTGCCGGCAAGAGCAGGAACATGACAGCAATAATGGAGCAGGATTATACTGAATTGTCCCGGATGAGTGCAGAATTCAATATAAATTTCAGACAGATCGTCAAGGTCTTCATAAAACAGAACCTCGGTTACCGGCAACGGATTGCCCGCTTTTTTTCCTAACCATTTTCACCGATTTTTCTTATTTCGGACAACTGGTCTTCCAGATCGGCGATCTCTTTCTGCCAGTAATTATGGGAGCCAAACGAGGCATCAATCCGGGTCTCGCCGTCTTCAACAAACTGCCAGCCGCACCAGCTGATATAGTGGATAAATCTCATCGCACGCAGCGGCTCAACCAGTCCCAGGGTTCGGCGATCAAACGAACGGAACATCTCATAACCTTCCAGCAGCAGAGCCAGTTCTACCCGGCAATCCTCGAGCTGCCCGGGCAGCAGCATCCAGATGTCCTGAACCGGCGGCCCGACAAGCATATCATCGAAATCGATAATATAGAACGATTCACCCGGCCGGTAGATCAAGTTTCCACCATGACAATCGCCATGAATCCTGATTGTTTCAATCCCTTCAAAAGCCGGCGAAATCTCAGCGATGATTTCATCGGTAATCCTGGTAAAAGAAGATATCAGCTGATCCGGTATCAACTTGTTATTACATATAAAATCTACCTGGGAGCGCGTCGTCTGGAGCGGGTGCAGTCTATTGCGTGCTTTGGCGTTCCCGGCTGCGCCGACGGTGTGCACCCTGCCCAGGAGCCTGCCCAATTCCAGCCATTGTTCATCATTGTACTCATCGACCAACCTGCCGCCACACCGGGGATACAAGGCAAAACGAATGGACTGGAATTCACCCAGCAAACTGCCGTCCGCCAACGTTAACGGACGTATCACCGGAATCTCTATCTCACCACAATCCTCAACAAACTGAAGCTCATCAAGCAGTGCTGCCTCACTCCACCTGTTCGGACGAAAAAATTTTGCTATAATAAACTCACCATCTTCGTCCTGAACTTCATAAACCCGGTTAATATAACTGCTGTGGGGCCGGCAGATGTTCAATAAACGGCGACCGGTGGCCTGCTCAATACAATCGAGAACTGCCTCGGGGTGCAACGGAGAAAACGGTGTGGTTTGCATAAATAGAAATCGTATTTAGTTTTGAACTGTTATTACTCTATAGGTGATGGATCCTTAATCTTCTGAGAATACTCTGAATGGTCCCCGTTAACGACGAAAATCATGGAATGGCATCAAATAAAAACAAACTGGGCTGTTCCGGGTATTGTACCTGCTGCATGGAAATCCATGCACTTCCTTCTTCGGCCGCCAGGCAGAAGGGGAGAGAGCTGATCGAAATATTGGAGGAAAAAAAAGCGATTACCCTTTTTACCGACTCCAGCGAAGATTCACGCTTTTCGACCGCACCCTTGTTCGGTGAACAGCGTGGAAAGATGTTCGGTGTCCTCAAATGTCTCGATCGGCACGGGGATACATCATGGCTCTATGCATTTTCCGGCCAGTTCAACGGACTGTGGTTTGTTGAGGGCTGGGCTCCGCCACTTTTTGATCTGCAAATATTTCAAGCACTGCATGACCCTGTTGAAAGAAAGATCAAGGCGCTTGGCGCTAAAATGAAACGATTTCCCGCCGATTCGGACCAGCATCAGTTGTTGTCAAACCAACGCCGCCAGCTCTCACAACAGTTAATGATTAAGCTTCACGATCTTTATCAGTTACAGAATTTTGCAGGTGAAACCGCTACATTACATCAGGCGTTCACCCTTCCGGGTGGAAAACCGACAGGAGCCGGAGATTGCTGCGCGCCCAAACTGCTCCGCCTGGCTGCTGCCTCAGATCTTTTGCCGTTATCACTGGCTGAATTCTATTTTGGCAGGAGCAACCGATCGGGCACCAAAAAGCATGGTCAGTTCTATCCACCGTGCATTGAGAAATGTCAGCCACTGCTTGGTTTTCTGTTGTGTGGCATCGAACAGAGGAAACAGGATTTTGTCAATCGACCTGAACATCCTGCATGAAGACCGATTTATCCTGGTTATCAGTAAACCGGGCGGCCTGCTGTCGGTTCCTGGAAGGGGAGCGGAAAAACAGGACTGCGTCGTGTCCAGGGCAAAAGAGTGTTACCCTGACCTGCCGGATCAGCCTGCTGTGCATCGCCTTGACATGATGACTTCTGGGCTGATGCTCCTGGCCAGGACATCAACTGCCCATCGTAATCTGGTGAGACAATTCCAATACCGGCTGGTGCTCAAGCGCTATGTTGCCATTCTTGAAGGCCACCTCGAAGAGGATTCAGGGACTATTGAACTGGCATTCCGCCTTGATCCCGATAACCGGCCATACCAGGTGTTTGACCCGGTAAACGGTAAACAGGGAGTGACCTTGTGGCGCAAACTCGCCACCGAACCATCAACCACCCGTGTCGAGTTTATCCCCCTGACCGGCAGGACCCACCAGCTTCGACTCCATGCAGCCCACCCGGAAGGTCTTGGTTCACCAATTGTCGGTGATTATCTTTACGGCTCGGGAAACGATGGCGACCAAATGCTGCTGCACAGTAATTTTATCTCTTTTTATCATCCCGAAACCAATAAACCGTGCACCTTTTCATCTGAACCACCCTTTTAAAATGAAAACAATACTCACCTCAGAATCTATACCTATCAAGCTCTGGCTTGACGACATTGAGGAAGGTGCACTCCAGCAAGCCCGCAATCTTGCCAATTTACCATTTGCATTTCATCACATCGCGATAATGCCCGATGCCCATTTCGGCTATGGCATGCCGATCGGGGGGATCCTGGCAACTGAAGACGTTATTATTCCCAATGCTGTTGGTGTCGATATCGGTTGCGGTGTCTGTGCGGTAAAGACATCAGAGACAGACATCGACCAGTCACGAATGAAGCAGGCAATGAAAGCGATTCGGAAAAACGTTCCGCTTGGCTTCAAACACCACCAAAAACCGCTTCCGGTTGAAACACTGCCCCCGCTCCAGTCGGCAGCAAATGGGCAGCTTCCCATTGTCGAACAGCAATATGACAATGCACGGACCCAGGCCGGAACATTGGGGGGAGGGAATCACTTTATCGAGTTCCAGCAGGCATCTGACCAGAGAATCTGGATCATGGTCCATTCTGGCAGCAGGAATCTGGGGTTTAAAGTAGCACATCACTACAACAAAATTGCGACCAGCCTGAACAAAAAAAATCGTCTACCAATACCACCTGCATGGCAGCTTGCCTGTCTGCCCCTTGACAGCAAAGAAGGACGACATTACCTGGACGAAATGAACTACTGTGTCAATTTTGCCCATAAAAACCGACTGCTGATGCTGGAGCGTATCCAGGAGGCGTTTCTTGAAACTGTCGGAGCAGATATCCACTTTGACCCCCCCATCAATATTGCCCACAATTACGCTGCTGCCGAAACCCATTTCGGCAAAAAAGTGATGGTACATAGAAAAGGAGCTACCCGCGCATACCTTGATGAGATTGGCATCATCCCCGGTTCCCAAGGAACTGCCAGCTTTATCGTTGCGGGAAAAGGGAATCCAGAAAGCTTCTGTTCCTGCTCACACGGTGCCGGGAGAAGACTGGGAAGAAAGCAGGCACAGCGACAACTGGACCTGGAAGCTGAGAAAAAAAAGCTTGAACAGCAGGGGATACTCCACGCACTCAGACGACGTCGAGACCTTGAGGAGGCCGCTGGTGCCTACAAGGATATTCAAAAAGTGATCTCGCTCCAGGAAGACCTGGTAGACGTCCTGGAAATATTACAACCGCTGGCGGTAATTAAAGGGTAATCAGTCAGAAAGATTATGGATTCAGCCGTTCAATATTCCACTGTTCAGCCTCGCCTCTGCGATAGATAAACCGGTCATGAAGCCTGTTTACCCGACCTTGCCAGAACTCAATTTCAGTAGGGACAACACGGTATCCGCCCCAGAATGAAGGGATTGGAACCTTTCCCTCACTGAATTTCTTCTTCATCTCTCCAAACTTCTGCATCAGCGCCTGCCGGGAAGAGAGTGAGTGACTCTGACTTGATACCCAGGCGGCCACCTGGCTGTTTTTGGGGCGACTCATAAAATATTTGGCGGAATCAGCCGCCGATATTTTTGCAGCACTGCCGTTTATCATGATCTGTCGTTCCAGTTCGAGCCATACAAACAACAGGCTGACCTTGCTGTTCTGTCCAATTTCCTCGGCCTTTCGACTACCGTAATTGGTAAAGAAAACAAACCCTCTTTCATCAAAATATTTCAACAATACCGAACGTTGACTCGGCTGCCCGGCGCGGTTTACCGTAGCCATGACCATTGCTGTTGGCTCTGCAATCTTTGTTTTCCGGGCCTGTTCAAACCACTTTGCAAACTGATCAATCGGATCAGCGCTCAAATCTGATCGATTCAGACCACCATGCAAATATTCCCTGCGAAGATGACTTATGTCCATGTAACAGCGGCTCCGAAATCCAACCCTACCAATCCTCTACAACTTCTATCCCCTCAAGTCGCCATTCCTGGGTCCGCACAGGCCGCGCCCAACTCCATTCCTCTGCAAATTTCACCGGCTCAGTCATACTTCCTGAGACAAGATCACCGCTCTGCTCGTCAACGACATAATCAAGGAGGTTAGCAGTGAACAATACGGTGACGAAATCTTCTCCGTTCTCGCTCCCGGCCGCAACGATCTCAACGCTTCTGATGGCGATATTTTCCAGTTTGTTGAGTTGCCCTTTGGCAGCCATATCTCCGAAGTGTCTTTCATATTCGTCTGCCAGCTGACTTCCGAGAAGGTGTCGATACGATGAAATATCCCTTCTCATCCAGCCCGCCTGGACCTGAAAGAAGACATCAGAGGCAATTTCAACAAAATATTTTTCATCAAAACCCGGATCAGTCTGGCGAATCAGGTTCAGGCCTTCTCCCACCGGGTTTTGAGTCGGCCAGGACATGTCTTGGGTACCCATGGCGCTGTCAAAACCAGTCTGCCCTGGTGGGGGGGAGCCCGGAGGCGCCCGGTAACCGTTCTGCTGCATCGCCTGTCTTCTTGTAAATGATTTAAAGATAAAGAAGGCAATGCCCGCCAAAAGGAGAAGAGGTAGAATTCCCATCCCCTGGCCACCCATACCAAACAGTGAGCCGAAGAGCAGCGCACCGAGTGCACCGCCAAGGAGTCCTCCTGCCAGGCCACTGCCGAAACCTCTCTTCTGTTGCATACCCGCAGGGTTCTGCTTCTGAGCAGGGGCTTTATAGGAGGGCACACTTTTCTTAAACATTCTGCCACCCTTGAACGATCGGGCTTCAGCGTTTTCGAAGCTTCCTCCCCCACTCACCAGCACGAGCGTGAATAAGAGGCTCATCAGGATAACAACAGGTCTCATAAAAGACATAGCATCTATACCTCAGCAATTCATTCCATAATCTGGTCTATTCAAAAGCAGGTGACTCCTGCTCTGGTCCGGGACAATTCCAAGAGCTCATAGAGTATGCGAACATACTGCAGGATGTCAATAAACCAGAAAAACATTATCTTCCCGTTGATGTAAAACGGCACATTATATACAAGTCCCCGATTATCGCCAGACATTTGAGTGACGTTGGTGGATATAACAGTGGCACAAAGTTCAAGAGCGCATGAGAAAGAAGGCAATACAGAGATTAATCATGGTCCAATGACCAAATTTACTTGAATTTGTGGGTGGATTCAGATACTGCTCAGCGGACTGGATTTATTATCGCAACTATACCGCAGTGTACCTGCAGGATTATCGACTCAGCATACTGTGTTCCAGGTAATTTCCTGATCGGAACCGATCAACCATAAGCCAGGCGAGGTCTGTCATACATGTCTATACTTCTTCTTTTCCCACCGGCCGCAAAAATTTGTGAGCCACCGGCAGGAATTGCCCGTCTTGCCGGAGCTCTGCGGGAAAGGCGAATCGATTGTGTCACCATTGACCTGAATCTGGATTGCATGCTTGATCTAATTGCCACTGGAGCTACTGCCCAGGATACCTGGAGTCGACGAGCCTTTAAAAATCGAGATCACCATATACGGGATCTTCGATCCAGCACTATCTATCACCAACCGGATCGCTACAGGCGGGCGGTAAAGGACCTGAACCGGGTTGTAGCAAATTTTGGCAGGCCTGCAGGTCTTGAGCTCTCGCTTGCAAACTATAGTGACCCGGAGCTCTCACCGCTGAAAAGCTGTGATCTGCTCGAGGCTGCCGAGCAGTACCGTAAGAATCCTTTTTATTCAAACTTCAGCAGCCGCCTTGATTCTCTTCTGGAGGGATCTTCTTTTACCTTCATCGGAATTTCATTTTCATACCTGAGCCAGGCCCTTACCGGCTTTGCAATACTCGGGTATATCAGAGCGTTTTATCCGACCATTCAAACCGTTGCCGGAGGTGGTGTGATTACCTCTTGGATGAGCAGTTCAACCTGGCTGAATCGTTTTTCCGGTTATGTTGACCACCTCATAAAAGGTCCCGGTGAACAAGCGCTGCTTGAGTTGATGGGTCACCAGCCGGAGCGGCTGCCGGGCAAACCGGATTACTCGGGCATGGACTTTGGCAGCTATCTTGCTCCAGGCCCAGTCCTTCCCTATGCCGCCTCAGACGGATGTTACTGGAAGAAATGCACCTTCTGCCCCGACCATGCAGAAAACAGCTGTTTCTCTCAAAACAGTCCTGATCGGGTTATTGATGAAATTTCAGATTTGATCTCCAGCCATAAACCACTCCTGCTCCATTTTCTTGACAATGCCATGAGCCCTGCCCTGCTGACAACCCTGATAGAACAACCACCGGGAGTTGCCTGGTATGGCTTCAGCAGATTTGAGCGGGAACTTGAGAACCCTGATTTCTGTCATGCCTTGAAAAAATCGGGCTGCGTCATGCTCAAGCTTGGTCTTGAATCCGGTTCCCAGCATGTTCTGGACCAGATGAAAAAGGGTATCAGCCTGAACCGTGCTGCACGGGTGCTCGGTAATCTGGAAAAAGCGGGAATTGCGACGTACATCTATCTGCTCTTCGGGACCCCGCACGAAACGGAAGAAGAAGCCCGGATGACCATGGATTTTGTTACAAACCACCATCAAGCTGTCACCTTTCTCAACCTGGCAATTTTCAACATGCCGGTATGCGGACCTAACGCAGACGATCTAAAAAATCGCTTTTCAGATGGTGATTTGTCTCTTTACTGTGATTTTGATCATCCCCGAGGGTGGGATCGCAGGTCCGTCAGATCTTTTCTTCAGAATTGTTTTCGAAAGGTCCCAGAGATAAATACGATTCTCCAACGTGATCCGCCATTTTTCACCTCGAATCACGCCCCGTTTTTCTGCATGGACGATCCAATCGTCAATCTCCGCTAAAGACTTTCTTTTCAGCCAACGCTGACCAGTTCTATGGAAAAGTTAAGGTCCATTCCGGCGAGTGGCGGATTGGCATCGAGGGTAATATTTTCATCGTCAAGAGCAACGACACGCACCTTGAGAATCTCGCCACCGGTACCACCGACTTCAAGCATCTGGCCAATTTCCGGATCAAGGCCGGGAGGTATCTGCTCTACCGGAGCGACAATAACCATTTCTTCCTTTCTTTTCCCGTAAGCACGCTCTACCGGAATCAAAACGTCCTTTTTTCCCCCGATTTCCATGCCCAACACCGCATCTTCAAAACCGGGAATAACCTGTCCACTGCCCACAGTAAAGGAAAGAGGATCATGCCCCTGGGAAGAATCAAACACCTCCCCATCTTCCAACGTCCCGGTATAATGCACCTTTACCGTATCGCCCTTTTTAACCGCCATGCTACAACTCCTGTATGATATTTATTGTTCACGTATGTCTTCCAGACCTATGGTAAGCACTACAAAAAGATAGGCAACATATAACTTTTTCCATGAAAGTTCCGCTTGATGTCTTACATTGTGGTATAAACAAACCGGGGCAGCAATACTCAAAACAGCATGTCAGAGTAACTGCAACCCCTTTACTCGAAATGCAACACATTCGGTTTATTTCCCGTAATTTGCAGAAATTGAGATCTATATAATGATGTTTCAACCACTCGACAAAGAGCAACCAAACGAACTCCCCCGTACTGTGGAAGATGCGGTCAACATCCTGTTTGAAGACCTCATCCTGAAAGACAGGGTCATCATGGCCAAGCTGTCAGAAGAGGAACTTGACTCTACCGTTTACCTGGCACTGGCCAAATCAATTCGCAAAGAATTTGGCCTCTATAACGGCAATCATCACCTGATTTCTTCATGTCAGCTGTATCTTGGCAGGAGTTACGACAGTTTCGAAGATCCTGCCATGGTGATTATCAAAGAATTATGGAAAAAAATCAGAGAAAAGTATCATCTGAAACTGGTTAAGGGATAGCCTGGGTTTCCACCCTTCGGGCAGATCGATACGGCCTCCTGCTATCCCGCGTCGCTTTTGGGAAAATCATCATGCGTCAGGCCGTCTCAAGTTATGAAATATCATGTCTAGACACCTGTTTCTTTGCTGTCCAGCACCTGCCTGACATGCTCGGACAGGATCGCCATGTTGAAGGGTTTTTGAATGAATCCCTGGCAACCTTTGCCCATAAGGTTCTCGGCAATATCGTCCATGGCATAGCCGCTCGACAGCAATACCGGTAAACCCGGTCTCAGGGCCTTGATCTCATCGAAAACCTGGCTGCCATCAATTCCCGGCATGACCAGGTCAAGGACGACAAGATCAATAACCTGATCCTGTTTGTTGAGTATCTCAACGGCAGCAGAACCGCCCTTGGCAGCAATGACCCGGTAACCCAATTTCTCCAGCATGGCCTGGCCCACATCAATAATCATCTGTTCATCGTCCACCAGAAGAACCACTTCATTCCCTCCCAGCAAGCCAGGTTTCGGCTGGTCCTCTGGTTGAACCGCAGCACCTGTCAGCGGTAGCAGAATCGTGAAGGCGGCCCCTTGTCCCAACTGGCTGTCGACGGTAATCGTGCCGCCATGGTTTTTAATAATTCCATACGCAGACGCCAATCCCAGTCCGGTTCCACGGCCTTTTTCCTTGGTGGTGAAGAAGGGATCGAAAATCTGCTGGAGTGTAGCCTTGTCCATGCCGATACCGGTATCCTTTACCACCAGTACCCCATACTTACCGGCCCTTATCTTATGCACCCGGCTGTGCATTTCATCAAGCTCGACGCTCCTGGTTTCCAGGTAAAGCATGCCGCTGTCGGGCATGGCATGCCAGGAATTAACGTACATGTTAAGTAACACCTGTTCGATCTGGCCGCGATCAGCAGCGACCACGAGTGGGTCTGAATGCATCCTGGTGTGAATTTGGATTTCTTTCCTTGTTCGGCCAAACATTTTCGCACTTGTCTCGAGAAGATTATTGAGATCGATCGGCTTGACTTCATATTTTCCACCCCGTGCAAATCCGAGGAGCTGCTTGGTCAACTCACTGGCACTGCGGACATAATCCTCAATGGCCTCGACATGTTCCCGATAAAGATGGTAGTCCGGCAAATCGGCTGACATCAGTGACGCCCTGCCCTGAATCCCCATCAGCAGGTTGTTGAAATCGTGCGCAATACCGCCGGCAAGCGTCCCCATGGACTCCATTTTCTGGGCGTGAATGAGCTGCTCCTGCAGCTTGCGGTTCTCCGCCTCCGCTTTCTTCTCGGAGGTGATATCTCGCAGGTGTTCAATCACCTTGACCAGATTCCCCTGTTCGTCCAGGATCGGGTAAGCACGGACATCCAACCATGCATCCAAGGCCGCCTCGTACCGTATCTTTGATGTCGGTGTTTTTGTGCGATAGCATTCAGAAGTGGCGCACTCCTCGCATTCCCGGTCACGGCCGATAAGCTCAAAGCAGCGCTTGCCAGCCACCTCATCATAGGTCATGTTCAGATATCGGTATCCTGCTTCATTGTAACGGATGATACGGTGGTTGCCATCCTGGATGCCAAGGACATCTGGTATCGCATTCAAGGTGGCCTCGAGCAGGTTGGTCGTCTGCTCCAGCTCTTCAGTCCGTTCCCGCACCATTTTTTCCAGCTCTTCCTGATATCGGGATACCTTCTGTTCGGCACGCTTTCGGCTATCGATATTTACATGGCTGCCCACCATTAAAATCGGGCGGCCCTGCTGATCCCTTTCAATCGCCTGGCCTCGTCCAAGTATCCAGAGCCACCCCTCGGACTTGGTCTTCAATCGAAACTCTACTTCATAGGATTCGCTCATACTATCGATGTACTCTTGCACCGTTTCCATGGTTTTTTCCCGGTCCTCAGGGTGCAAAAGACTGGACCATGAATCAAATTTGGAAGGAAATTCATTAGGTTCATAGCCCAGCATGGTAAAATAACGAGGGCTGAAATAAGATTCTCCTGATGGTATATCCCAGGCCCAGGTACCATCACTTGTCGCCTCAAGGGTCAGCGCAGAGAGCCTGTCCGGCTGCTTATGCAAGGTTTGAACATTGATGGATCTTCGTTCACTCTCGAGAACCGATTACATCCTTTTTTTCGGATTTTTCCTGCGTTGAATCCTTCACGTTACGCCCTCTTGATTATTTCTACTGCAGAAGACACTTCCGCCAGCAGCATAAAATTTCCACTATCTACTCTGATTATATCCAGAATCAACAAGATGAAAAGGCTCTACTCATCAGGTGGGTATTTTTCGGCAAAAATCTCCGTTTTAATACGATATAGCAGGCTGATTATTCTGCTCGCTGCACTCTCTATCAATATAACATTAACGAAGCGCTAACATCTTCCTGAAAATTCATTGTCATTCTCAGGCTGCGGGATATTTACTCTTTTCTTTTTTGAGTTGTCTGTTAATCTGCGGACCAATACGGTCATGACCGTTACCAAAATCAAATTTACCGACACAGAATTTCTCCACAATGTTTGAAACAAACAAAACCAAAATAATAGCCACCCTTGGACCCAGCAGTTTCGAAGAGGAAGACATCCTATCGCTGGTCGAGGCAGGCATGGATGTTGCTCGTATCAACCTGTCTCACGGAGATCGTCAAAGCCACTATCAGATGATCGACGCGGTAAGACGATCCCGGGAAATATCAGGAAAAGGAACGGCAATACTGCTGGATACCCGTGGACCTGAGATCAGGGTCGGGGAACTTGGCGATGGCGTGCTGCTCAATAAAGGTGACGTGGTTACCTTCAGTAACAAGGGATCGGGTGAAATTTCCATTCCGACAAATTATGCCAGCTTATCCCAGGATGTGGCGGCCGGTGATTTCATCCTGCTGGATGATGGTAAAATGCGGTTGCGTGTCCTCAGCACAGACGATGGGGATGTCAACGCTCAGGCAATCGTTGGCGGGCTCCTGCTGTCGCGTAAACGTGTCAGTCTCCCTGACGTTCATGTTAATCTGCCGTCAATCACAGATCAGGATGAGGCCGATATCATTTTTGGTGCAGAACAGGGTGTTGATTTTATCGCCGCATCTTTTGTCAGACGAGAAGAAGACGTCTGGGAAGTGCGCAAGGTAATAGAAAAAGCCGGCGGTAATCAAGCAATTATTGCCAAAATAGAAAACAGACAGGGAGTCGAGAATCTAAAGGAAATACTCGAAGCTGCCGATGGCCTGATGGTCGCCCGGGGCGATCTTGGTGTAGAAATGCCGGCAGAGGAAGTCCCGGTCATCCAGAAAAAAATCATCAAGGAGGCAAACAGGGTTGGTAAGCCGGTCATCACTGCTACGCAGATGCTCGAATCAATGATCGTGATGCCAACGCCGACCAGGGCAGAGGCCTCCGACGTGACGAATGCTATTTTTGATGGCACTGATGCGGTGATGTTGTCCGGAGAGACTGCGATCGGCAAATATCCGCTTGAAGCGGTCCTCTTTCTTGCCCGAAGCGCCAGAATTAGTGAAGCGGCGCTTGATTACGATGCGATCCTTGCAGAAGGACTGCGCCATCGCAGGCCGATCATTACCGACGCGATCTCCTATGCTTCATGTGCGACAGCGGCCGATCTTTCTGCTGATGCCATCATCACAGCAACAACGACCGGCTCCACTGCTCTGCGCGTTGCCCGCTATCGTCCAAAGACACCGATTATTGCTATCAGCTCTTCACAAGCCGGCCTGAGGAAACTCCAGCTTGTCCGTGGAGTGATCCCGCTTGAGTGTGCTCCGGCTGCAACCATGGATGAACAACTCAATAATGTAGTCCGTTCTGCCGTTCAGGCTGAGCTTCTGAGCAATGGCGATCTGGTTGTCATTACCGCCGGCCTGCCCCTGCAGACCAGCGGGACGACGAACATGCTCAAAGTTCACACGGTTGCCGATGTCTGTTTCACCGGCCAGGGAATTGGCAAGAAACGGGTTTCAGGTACGATTCGCATTATCAACCGCGAAGAGGACTGGAACAATCTCCCAAACCACCCGATCATCGTCATCAGCAAGAGCGACCAGTCGATGCTGCCGTTTATCGGTCAGGCCGAGGGAATCATTGCCGAAGCTCCTGGACTTACATCCCACGCGGCAATGGTCGGCAGAGAGCTGTCAATCCCGGTCATCTGCGATGTTTCTCAGGCGACCATCCATATGCGCAACGGTCAGATGGTGACCCTGGATCCGAAATTAGGACAGATATATTACGGACATCACGAGTAGCCATTGTAACACCATGGCTGCTTGATTGCTGCCATTCACCATTTCCGTTCAGCCTTCCAATGATCAAGATATCAGACACTATTTCCCTGCCACTGAGTGAAATCGAATTCACCCAGATTCGTGCATCGGGTCCCGGGGGGCAAAACGTAAACAAGGTCTCGACAGCAATACACCTGCGCTTTGACATCAGGGCCTCTTCACTGCCAGATCACTGCAAACAAAAACTGCTGGCAACCCGTGATCACCGAATTACCAATGATGGATGTATCATCATAAAAGCGCAACAGCACCGGAGCCTGGAGAAAAACAGAGAAGACGCTCTGCTGCGTCTTGCCGCCCTGATCAAGTCAACTCTGATCCGACACAAACCCCGAAAACCGACCAGACCAACATACTCATCACGCCAGAAACGGCTGGATAAAAAAAACCGTCAGGCAACCCAGAAAAAGCTCCGCAAAAAAATATCCCGCTATGAGTGAAGGCTCATTCCTATGATCAACATACCAACATGTTAACCGCGACATTCTGTCATATTCCCGGTATTGGCTATGCAACTGAACGAAACCTCTGGGACCAGGGGGTTTACTCATGGGAGCAGTTGATGCTCAATCCGGATATTGTTCCCAGGGTAAGCGGCCATGAAGTTCTCCACCTGCTTCAGCAATCCACCCAGGCGCTGGAACAGGATCCACACTTCTTTACCAAACATCTCAAAACGACCGATGTATGGCGACTTTTCCCCCATTTTCGTGAGGCGAGTGTTTACCTGGATATCGAAACAACAGGCCTCGGAGATGAGGCCGAAATTACAACCATCGCGCTCTATGATGGAAACACGGTCACCACGTATGTAAACGGTCGTAATCTTGATGATTTTACCCAAGACATCCAACGCTTTAAGGTCATCATAACCTACAATGGCATTTCTTTTGATGTACCGTTCATCGAACGCTTTTTCAAAACCAAGCTCGGCCAGGCCCAGATTGATCTCCGCTATATTCTTGCCAGGCTGGGCTGCAAAGGTGGACTCAAGGGGTGTGAAAAACAGCTGGGCATAAACAGGGGAACGCTCGATGGCATCGACGGTGGCTTTGCCGTTATTCTCTGGCGAGAATTTGAGCGGAATAATAACGAGAAAGCACTTGAGACCCTTTTGGCCTATAACGTTGAAGATACGGTAAATCTGGAACGGCTCATGGTGGAAGCCTATAACCGCAATGTCACTGCCACTCCGTTTGGTGACGCATTGCTACTGCCCTATCCCGATCCCCCGCAGCTCGTCTATCAGCCTGACTATGAAATCGTTACGGCACTGAAACAACGCAATGACTGGTCGTTTCTCAGCTAAGGTCTATCTCCATATTCTCACGAGCAAAAAATATCTCTGTAGTACCGGATTTACCCGGGTCGCAATAGATCTCCGCCAGTTCATCCAACTGGTCATCGGTACGGTCGGGATCGTGGTGGAAAAGGGCAAGTTTTTTTACTCCCGCCCGTCTCGCGGTCGCTACCGCATGCTCGATTGAAGAATGACCCCAACCTAATTTATTGTGATATTCCCTCTCGGTATACTGACTGTCATGGATCAGCAGATCCGCTCCACTGTAGAACTGCTCGAGCATCTCAGTCTGTTCATCAGCAACCATTGCGCCTTCATATGCCATCGCCTCGTCATATTCAGGGTGTTCCGGATCAGTAATAAAGAGATTCCGATACGGCTCGCAGTCATAACAGGTACAGAATATTTTTCCATTGTATTCAAAACGGTAACCGAGCACCATTATGGAATGGTTGAGCATTTTGGTTTTCAGGAGCAAACCGCCGCCCAGGTCAATGGCCGGGTTTTCGGTCAAGCGAATATAGTCAATTTCAGATACCAGTTCACCGACATTGACAGGAAAATACCGATACTTCATCTGGCCGCCAACCACGTCAACCAGGGGATCGTCTTCAAACGTTACCGGCCCATACACCTTCATCCTGGTTCCGGGAATATAGATCGGGGTGAAAAAAGGAAAACCCATTATATGGTCCCAATGGGTATGGGTAAGAAAGAGCATTATTTCAAGTGGACCGTTCTGCAGATCATTTCCAACCAGATTGTTGCCCAGGTCTCGAATCCCGGATCCGGCATCGATGACGATGATACGGTTTTCCTTGCCAACACGCAACTCTATGCAGGCACTGTTGCCTCCGTACTTCACTGTCGTTGGCCCAGGACAGGGAACGGTTCCCCTGACTCCCCAGAACTTCACTTTCATTGTCCGTATCCTTTTGGAAAAAGAGCCACTGGGCTATATTTGGAGAAATATCTGGGCTTTTTCAATCTCAATATCGATTTCGTCTCTGATATCGGCAAATTCCGGCCAGCTGAGTTCAGTCATATCAAGAAGTTTCTCTAGTTCCTGCTCTGATGGATATAAATCACCAGCAAAACCAATATCGTAGATATCTGAATAGATGTTGCCAAGGGCGACAAACGCTGCTTGTCGCTGATATTCGTTGTCGAGTTGGTCGAGATCATGATGATTTCCAATGCAGCTTGATATCGCTTTATTCAATTTCCATTTTTCAGCGATCATCAAACCAACCTCCTGATGATCGATTCCCAACAATTCGCGCTCTGCCTCTATAAGCGGAATCTGCTCTCGCTTGGCCTTGCTCAACACGTGAATATACTCATCGCCAAACGGCACCTTACCAAGATCATGGAGCAGCCCAGAGATAAAATACTCCTCTCTTTCCATCAGTGGAATATCCTTCACCTTGGCCAGGAGTTTTGCGCTCACCCCGACACTGATTGAGTGAGCCCAGAATTTTCTGGTCGGCAGAATCTTGGATTTTTTGGCACCCGAGACCGTCCTGATAATTGCGGTTGACAAGGCCATGTTCTTCACCGTGTTCAAACCGAGCATGGTAATTGCCCGAGTGAGCGAGGTGACCTTATTTACCAGGGAATAGTAGGCGGAGTTGATCAGCTTGAGTACCTGTCCAGTCAGAACGGGGTCGAGTGCGATGACCTTATTCAGCTCGTTGGGAGACGCATCAACTTTACTGCAGATCTCCAAAACCTTACCAACTGTCGTCGATAAACTGGGTATCCTGCGAATAAACTTTTCAATCTGCTTCCGTTGAGCATCCTGATCGATATGCATATACGAATTCCCGATATTGTATGAACAATCTATGAAGATCAAACACTTATAACGCTCACTGGGTTATTGTATCGAACTATTCGGGGCAGGTCAAGCGGAGCAGAGCCGATTTTATCCCTGAGCAGAGCGGAGCGGGAGAGAGTGAGCGGCAAACGAGCACACGTGCGGCTTGTTAATGAAGACCGTGGACAGCGGGACAGTGTCGTTTTCAGAGCCGCTGGTCACGGTTGATGGGGAAAACTCAATAACAACCAGAGATAGGCGGCAAGCAGCACCGCAACCCACATAACCATGCTTCCGGTCGGCCTGGTCCTGGCAACCTTGCCACCGGGACTGTGGTTTTTATCAAGGTAGGCAAGAACTCCATTCAACCGATCCATGAAGTTATCCCTGATGTTCCTGTCCGTCTGCCACAGCCAGCCGAAACCAACACGGGCGATTTTCTTGAGAAACTTCCGGTATACCCATTCTGCATCGACGTTAACAGCGCGAATCTCCGGCGGGTAGAGTCCTCTGAGGTTCAGCCAGACAAAGGCAAGTATGGCAAAGAAGAGCAACTGGGTCTGAGCCAGTACGTGAGACATGTCATAGGGATTGAAATCGACCTTGAATGGCAGCAGGTCATACAACACTTTAGGATAGATACCGATGGCCAGACAGAGAAATGCAGCAATGGACATGGCCAGCAGCATGTTCTTCGGAGGCTCGCTTGTCCTGATCCCCGAATCATGAGCAAAGAAGGCAAAATAGGGAATCTGGATGCCGGCGTGCTTAAGAACACCGGCCGACGCCAGCAGCAGGATGAGCCATATACCATTATGGCCTTCTTCAAGGGCTGCCGCCATGATCATCGATTTGGCAACGAAACCGCTGAAAAGCGGGAACGCTGAAATCGATGCAGCACCAATGATACAGAGAATCGCCGTTTTCGGCATGGTCTTGTAGAGCCCGCCGAGATCGGTAGCCTGTATCCTGCCGGTCATATGCAGAACTGCCCCCATCGACATGAACAGCAGACTTTTATAGATGATATGGACAAAAGCGTGCGACACCGCACCGTTGACCGCAAGGGCGGTTCCAATACCGATACCGCATACCATAAAACCAAGCTGATTGATCAGGCTATAGGATAGGACTCTGCGTAAATCGTTTTGAATAACCGCATAAAAGATGGGAAAGCAGGCCATCGTGGCACCGATATAAATGAGCATTTCAGTGCCTGGATAAGCGCGGGCCAGCATGTATATTGCGGTCTTTGTCGTAAATGCGCTGAGAAACACGGTGCCCGTTGCAGTGGCCTCAGGGTAGGCGTCTGTCAACCAGGTATGGAGCAACGGAAAAGCAGCTTTTATGCCGAAGGCAATCAGGATGAGCCAGCCGGCAAGAGAATCAATCCCGATGTAATCAAAGGCTAGAGACCCGGTTCGGGACACATGTACCAGGACGCCGGCAAGCAGGATAACCCCCGACAGGACCTGGATGATCAGATAACGCATGCCCGCCTGGTAAGCCTGTTCAGTGCGCCTGGCCCAGATCAGGAAGACAGAAGTCACAGCGAGCAGTTCCCAGAAAACAAACAGGGTCAGCAGATCCCCGGCAAACACTGCACCAACGGCACTACCCGCGTAGAGCATCCCGGAGACATGCTGTGTCGTATCGCGGATATGCAGGGCAAAGAGGACCGAGATAAAAGCTGCAATATGAAATACGTAGCCAAAAACGCGACTGAGTTCGTCCACCCGGTACGGCATCAGCTCATAGTCCATAAATTTCAGGTGCACCTGAAGTCCCTCAGCCGGCAGCAACCAGAGATGGACGCCGCTGAGGGTAATAATTGACAGCATCAAGACCGATCTCAGGTGTCCCTTTGTAAAAAATGCCGCAAGCGCCCCGATAAAAAAGGGAAGAAAGGTGGGAATCTCACTCATCCACATGCTGCCCCCCAGCCTCTTCACTCAGTTCATCACGATCGTAGTAATCTTCGTCGCGCTTCACCAGAATTCTGAGCCACTTTGACCCGAATACGATTGACACACAGCCGATGAACCCATAGATCGAGTAAAAGCCAAGCAACTGCTCCCACGGATGAGAAACATGACGGTGCACGATAAAATCAAGCAGTATCAAAATCGCGCAACTGACATAGAGCGAGTACAATAATATCTTTACATTCTTTGGCTTATCGAAAAGATAACGCTTTTTATCTGCCATAGGGTACCCCCGATGCCTCAAGAAAAGCCAGCGCCAGTTCATACAGCGGCTGAGTATAGAAAAACAGGACGATACAGCCGACGGCGGTGACAGAAAGGGCGAGCAATGCAGGCAACGGCGCCTCCTTTATGACACTCTTGTCATGATCGTCTCCTTCATGGTCAACCCAGAATGCCCTGACAGGAATCGGCAACAGGTAGGCGATGTTCAGCAGGGAACTGAGCATCAGGATCACCATCAAGATCCACTTCTCTGTATCAATGGCCCCGATCATCAGATACCATTTACTCCAGGTACCTCCTGTCGGGGGCAAACCGATGATACTCAGGCTGCCGATAAGAAATGCCGTCATGGTTATCGGCATTTTATAGCCAAGGCCGCGCATCTGGCTGACTTCAGTCTTGTGGGAAGCAACCATAATGGCTCCGGCGCAGAAAAACAGGGTTATCTTGCCAAATGCATGCATGGCGATATGCATCGCCCCGCCAAGTGCTCCGGCACCGGTTGCCAACAGTGCACCAATGGTAATATATCCCAGCTGACTGACGGTGGAGTAGGCCAGCCGTGCTTTGAGGTTATCCTGCCGCATCGCAACCAGTGATGCCAGGACAACCGTTGCGCCAGATAGGTAGAGCAGCAGGTTGGTGGTTGGCAGGGTCGTCAGGAGATCAAGTCCGAAAATATAGACGCAGATCTTCAGCACAGAAAAAACACCGGCCTTGACAACCGCGACTGCATGAAGAAGTGCACTTACCGGGGTCGGAGCTACCATTGCCGACGGCAGCCAGCGATGAAAGGGCATGATTGCCGCCTTGCCGATTCCAAAAATAAATAACGGCAGCAAAATAGCGGCCACCGAGGCTGAGGACTGATCAAAAATGCCCCCGGCACGAAAATCGAGGGTGCCGGTAACATACCAGGTACCGATCATCGCCATCAGCAGGAACATGATTGAAGTTGTCAGCAGCACACCGAGATAGACGCGCCCGCCTTTTTTGGCTTTTTCAGTCCCTGCATGGGTTACCAGCGGGTAGGTCGATAAGGTCAGGACTTCGTAGAAAACAAACAGGGTAAAAAGATTATCGGCGTAGGCAATACCCATCACAGAGGATATGGCAACGGCAAAGCAGACGTAGAATCGAGTCTGGTTCTGCTCATCATGCCCGCGCATATAACCGATGGAATAGACTGTTGTAACAAGCCACAAGTAGCCGGCAACCAGGGAAAAAAGCATGCCGAGCGGTTCGATGCGAAAATCAAGTGTCAGCCCGGCAAAGAGCTCAGGGCTGGTCAGTCCAACGACGACACCACTCTTGGTGAGGCTATAGAGGGTTGAAACCAGGTAGATAAGGATCAGGCTGGCACTGACCGTCACCGCTTCTCTGAGGTTCGGGTATCGTCCGGTCGCAATAATGCCGAAGACAGCACCTGCAGGTACCAGCATCGTCAATAACAGCATCAGTTCCGGAGACCACTCAATCACGTTATCACTCCAACTATAATCCTGGCCCAAACAGGCTTTGTGCCGCCAATTTACTTACCCCCACGGTAAGGTCAGTATCTATACCGAAATAGATGTTTGCAAGAACAAGCAGCCAGATCGGAATTAGCTGGGTCAGTGGGGCCTCTTCAACATGGTCAATGTCAATTCGAGGTGAGGTAAAATAGATCCACTCAATAATTCTCCATACATAGACCACTGCCAGAAGAGAGCTGATCAGGACCAGAAAGGCCACCGGCCACCATCCCCGCTCAAGCAAGGCCACCACCAGATACCATTTACTGACAAATCCGACCGTCAACGGAACACCTATAAGGCTCAAACCGCCGACAACAATAGCCGCCATGGTATAGGGCATTTTACGCCCGAGTCCGGAAAAATGATGCAATTGTGAACTGCCGATACGATAGACCACCGCACCGATCGCAAGAAAAATCGCCGCCTTCATCAGGGCGTGATTAAACAGGTGCAGAAGTGTTGCGGTAAGCCCGTGCGTTGTACCAATTGCCAGCCCCATGATCATATAACCAATCTGGGCGATGCTCGAGTAGGCAAAGAGCCGCTTAATGTTGAGCTGGTATATGGCGGCAACCGACGCAGCAAAAATTCCAGCAAGGCCAAGAACCAGAAAAATACTCCCAAGAGGAAGCGAAACACCGACGAAGTCCACTCCAAAAACACTGAACACATAACGAATCAGGACGTAGACGGCAACTTTCGTTGAGGTCGCCGCCAGAAATGCAGTGGCAACAGACGGAGCCCAGGCATAGGCGTTCGGCAGCCAGAGGTGCAGCGGGAACAGGGCCAGTTTCAGACAGACGCCGACAATGAAGAAGCCAAACGCGCACAGTACCGTTCTGGATGTGTTCACGTCGGGTAACCGTTCAGCAAGATCGTACATGTTCAGGGTACCGGTCATCATGTACATCATGCCTACGCCGATGATGATAAATGTCGCACCGATTGTACCCATTATCAGGTATTGATAAGAAGCGGTCAGGGCCCTGCGGTCCGTACCCAGAGCAATCAGCGTATAAGACGAAAGTGATGAGATTTCCAGGAATACAAAAACATTAAAGGTATCCGCCGTTGCCAGGATACCGAGCAGGCCGGTGAGACAGAGCAGGTAGGCAACATAAAAAAACGAGTGACGGTTTTCCGGCAACTCCTTCTCAATACTTGTCTGGGCAGCGATGAGCACGATCGTACTCATTGATGATACCAGCAGCAGAAGATAGCTGTTGAGCAGGTCAATCCGGTATTCAATTCCCCAGGGTGGTTCCCAGCCACCGAGCCAGTATTCGATTGTCCCCGAGGTTACAACCTGGTGCAGCAGCCCGCAGCTGATAAGAAAAGCTGCCCCGCTTGCCATGATTGCAAACAAGCCGACCAGTCTCGGAATTTTTATAAAAAGACAGAGCGGTGCGGCCAGCAGGGGTATGATTACCTGCAGTATCGGAAAATGAGGAGTCACTCGCTAAGATCCTGATCGCTTAGTTTTTCAGCATGCTCGATACCATATGCTTCCATCGAACATTCCAGCTGATCAAGCACATCCTGGGCCTGAATGTCGCTTTCCTCGATCGAACCATAGGCTTCCTGAATCCTTACAACCAGTGCCAAACCCAGTGCTGTTGTCGCTATTCCGACAACAATGGCGGTCAGGATCAGGACGTGGGGCAGAGGATTTGAATAGAGCTGGTACTTCTCATCAAGAATTGGTGCGGTACCTCCGGCAACCTTGCCAATACTGATATAGAAAAAAAACACCGAAGTCTGGAAAATACCGAGTCCTATGAGTTTCTTGATCAGGTTCTCGTGAGCAATAACGATATAGAACCCGATCATCATCAAAACAACAACAATCCAATAATTATAGAGCCCGAGGATGTTCATTCTTTATATTTGTGTTTAATGGTACGCCAGGTGAACTTAAAGAAGATAACGATCATCACGGAAGCAACAGTAATCCCGACCCCAAGCTCAATCAGCAATATCCCCAGGTGCTGACCGTGGACAGGATCATGCCTCAATACGCTGTAATCAAGGAAGTTTCCGCCCATAAATCATGCAGACGACACCAACCCCTCCATAAATAAGGACACCCACTGCGGTCAACAGTTCCATTTTCTTGCGCTGAAACAGTTTCTGGGAGTTGCTGAGTCCAAAAAGCATTGTATACAGGATGATTCCTGCAGCAAAAATGACCCCAGCCTGAAAACCGCCGCCGGGTCCATAATCGCCGTGAAATTGGACATATAGGGCAAACAATAAAATCAGCGGAAGCATAAATTTGGCGACCACGCGCAGGATGATCTGTTGCTGCATATCAGCGGGCACCTTTGTCTGGGATTCCGCTTTTGTCTGTTTTGAGACCAGCAACAGCGACATGACGCCAATTCCTGCGGTAAAAACGACAACTACCTCGCCCAGGGTATCAAACCCACGATAACTGGCAAGAACCGAGGTGACGACATTTGGAACACCGATCTCAGCCATCGAGTCATTGATGTAGCGCGGGGCGACGTGGAGTTGAGCCGGTGCATCTGCCAGTCCGAAGTATGGCATATCGAGCGTCCCGTAGATGAGCAGGGCTCCGGTGACCAGGACAACACCAAGCGCAAGGCCTGGTTTATAGCGAGATTTATGTTCATACCTGCCGACAAGCTTCAACGAGGCAAGCATCAGTAATGTTGAAATACCAGCCCCGACAGCTGCCTCGGTGAAGGCCACATCAACTGCGTCAAGGTCTAGAAACAGACTTGCCGAGATCAGGCTGTAAATACCTGATAGCATGACCACGGCAAAGAGATCCCGCATCCGCAGCATTGCAATGGCGGTCATTGCCAGAAAACTAAGAAGAACGATGTCAATCAGGGTTTCGATATCGACTCCTCCGATTGTTTTTCTTTACCCCCGGCATCATCAGGGGCCAGCCCGCTTTTCAGTGCAGCCTTGGCCATTGCATGACTGGCTGTCGTTCCTGCAAGAAGAGATAAGATCAGGATCATAATCAATTTACCCGTCACGATCGCCGACCCCGCCTGAAACATCAGGCCGACAAGAATCAGGCCGGCTCCCATGGTGTCAGTGAGACTTGCTGAATGAATCCTTGAATAGAAATCGGGAAAGCGGAGCAACCCGACACCGCCGGTAAGACAAAAGAAGCTCCCTGTAATCAGACAAAACCAGCTGATGATATCCAATACGATTTCCATCAGTTTTCCTCTTCCGCAGTTTGATTCTGAGCATATTCAAAAAATCTCAGCACACCGATGATGCTGATAAAGTTAATCAATGCATAGACGATGGCAATATCGAGAAAATCCGGACGACCGGCAAGAAAGTCTATAATTGCAAGTAACAGAACCGTCTTGGTTCCAAAATTGTTTACCGCAAGAATCCGATCATAGAGCGTTGGCCCCTTGAACGCTCGAATCAGGGCAAGGGACATGACAACCAGGAGGGTAAGTGCAGTCAGCGCATACATCAGCCTTCCACCCTGCACACTCTTTCATTCATCTCTCCAGTCATCAGATCGGCTGCCGTTTCATCGGTCAGCGCGTGGACCGTAATCTCGTTTCCAACGAGGTCTATACTCACGGTTCCCGGGGTAAGCGTTATGGAGTTGGCGTAGATAACTTTTCCCAAGTCTGTTTTCTGATCGGCAATTACCTTTATCACCTTCGGATTGATCGTATTGTTTCCTTTCCAGACACACGCGGCAACGGCTATATTTGCGACAATAACCTCTTTAATCAGCCAGACGAGATAACTCGGGAAGGTAAAGGTGAGACTAAGCGGCTGAGATTCACCGTCAATGAGGTCCATACGGTGGCAAAGAACGGAAACAAAAAGGACTGATACCACCATGAAGAATAGCAGTAACGGGGTATAATGGCCGGAATTTACCAGCCAGAAGACAGATAGCAGTATCGATAATGTGGATATATACAGCATTCGAGTCCCAGATATTAAATTTAATTAAATTACATACAGTTACGCAATATAATCAATCGTCATTCGCCTATCTCCTCAGCTCCACAGAGGATACTACCTACCATTTTCAATATTCTACTGTCAAGAATAACTGAAATTGATAAGGAAGCTTATTTTTATAGATACTCAGTCGGATATATCAAAGAAACATCAGCAACCATGCTTTATCAGGTAATCGGTCACCATCTCCTCCATGATATCTGTGCGCTGCTTTCCCGTATCGTTGACCAAAAGCCAGCAGCAGCGCTGCCAGGCCCTTGCCAGCTCGTCGGGAAGAAATAGTTTCACCTCGGCCAGCGTATCATCTACCCTGCGACGCTCTGCCGACTCCGTATTTCCAAGCTCTTTAGTCATGCAATGCTCCATAGCGGCGGTGATAAGCTACCACATCACTGTAACCAATAAGGCTGCCCCCGAAAATATCAAGAGCACTGCCGATGGTTGCATCCAATTTTCCACGCCCTGCTGTCCTGATAAGATCCAGGTCAGAGATATTCCTGATGCCGCCGGCATAGGTTGTCGGTATGGTCACCCATTTGCCCAGCAAACTGACAAGTTCTATCTCAACGCCGTCACATTTTCCTTCAACGTCAGCGCCATGTATTAAGAACTCATCACAATAACCTGCCAGATCTTTTAAGGTCGCCTCATCGATTTTTTCTTCGGTGAAATTCTGCCAGCGGTCAGTGACGATATAGTAATCATCGCCACGGCGACGGCAGCTGAGATCAAGGACCAGCTTTTCTCTGCCTGTTTGCCGGGTAAGTTCCCTCAACCGCTGTTCGTCTATTCTGCCATCTCTAAAAACCCAGGAAGTAACGATAACATGGGAAGCCCCGCGCTCAAGCCACAAGGCTGCATTGTCTGCACGAATACCACCACCGATCTGCATGCTATCCGGCCAGGCAGAAAGCGCCTCAACGGCGGCACCATCGTTACCCGGTCCCAGCATGATAATATGGCCACCTCGCAGATCATCCTGCCGGTATAACCGAGCAAACCAGGCTGGAGGATGGCTTGCCGTAAAATTGGTTTGCAAGCTGCCGGGATCATTGTCAACCAGCGTAGACCCAACGATCTGTTTTACCTTGCCATTGTGAAGATCAATGCAGGGGCGAAATTTCATGATATTTTCCTAAAAAAAAGCGGGCACCCATAACAGGGTCTGCCCGCTTCACAACCACATACCACGCTATCAGCGGGCGGCTTGTCTCATTGCTGTCACGTTTTTTTGATCAGCATCGAAGATGGATCGAGCATCAGGGTCGTGCCCGGCTCCACTTCACAATAGGCGCACTTGAGAATATCCAGCTTCATCAATTCTTCATCGGGTTTAATCACCAGAACCACATCGAAGAGATCGTCGATGGCATGACATGGTGCCGGTACACCATCGGCACTCACACGGTCATCGTCGCGATGGCTGACAGCTGAGAACCAGATCACCGAAATGCCGAGTTCCGCCATCAGCTGCTTGAGCTCCTCCATCGCCTGGCGGCCATTTCCATCAAAATCATAGCCGTCAATGATCAGGCAGTTTGGTTTGAATATGTCCTGGTGGATCAAATCTTTTAACCGCTCCTCCAGCACAGCGCGGCTGAAAACATTTTCCCTGAAGGTCATTATCATTCGTTTTTGACCAATCTCTGCAAGGTCCTCAACAGAATGATTTTCCAGGGTCAATGCCAGTATATCGTCATATCGATCGCGGGTTTTCTCGATGGACTCACCGGTTGATACGTGCATCACGTTATTGCCCCGAATCATTGAATCAAGTGCAATCTGGACAAGGATTGCCGTCTTGCCAAGTCCCGCCCTGGCCATTACCAGTCCCAGGCTCTGTTTTCCTTCCTCTGCCTTTCTGTCAAGCCCCAGAACACGCAGGGGATTGCTTGCTATCAGATTTTCTTTTCCCATGGCAGTTAACCTCTTCCTATCGAATTGTTTAGCCGTCTATACAGCTGGAAATAGTCATGCTGAGCAGACTATTTCCTCTTTATCTTTTTCGCCTGACAAGCAATCAGTTGTTTTTCTTTTCATCCTGATATTTTTTGATGAGCTCTTCACTGACACTCTTCGGTACCTGCCTGAACGTTGCAAATTCCATGGTAAATTCGGCTTTACCCTGGGTGAGTGAGCGCAGCGTTGTTGAATAACCAAACATCTCTGAAAGCGGTACTTCCGCTTCCACGACGGTGTAGTTACCCTCTTCCACAGTACCGATGATCATACCACGCCGCTGGTTCAGGCTGCCCATGACCGCACCCTGAAATTCTGAAGGACCTTCAACGGCAACCTTCATAATGGGCTCCATGATAACCGGTTTGGCCTTTAGGTACCCTTCCTTGAAGGCTCCCACAGATGCAAGCTGGAACGCAACATCAGATGAATCCACGGAGTGGGCAGCACCATCATTTACCACACACCGGATCCCGGTAATTGCAGCGCCGCAGAGAGATCCTTTCTCGAGACTCTTCTGGAATCCCTTATCACAGGATGATATGAACTCGCGCGGAATCACGCCACCGACAACATTGTCGATAAATTCATATTCACCCTCTTCAAGTGGTTCAAGATATCCTGCCACCCGGCCAAACTGACCTGACCCTCCGGTCTGCTTTTTGTGGGTATAGTTAAATTCAGCCCGATTGGTAATTGTTTCCCGATATGCCACCTGCGGGGCGCCAACCTCAACCGATGCCTGATATTCACGCTTCATTCGTTCAATGTAGACATCAAGATGGAGCTCGCCCATTCCTGAGATAATTGTCTCACCTGTCTCGTGATCGACGTAGGTTCTGAAGGTAGGGTCTTCTTTGGTAAACCGGTTCAGGGCCTTGGACATATTGGTCTGGGCTTTGTTATCAACCGGCAGGACCGCGAGTGATATGACCGGTTCGGGGATGTGCATGGAGCTCATCGATACAGACATGTTGGCAGCTGTGAAGGTATCTCCTGAAGCACAATCCACACCAAACAGTGCGACAATATCGCCGGGGCCACACGAATCGATTTCTTCCATCTCGTCCGAGTGCATGCGCACAAGACGGCCGATTTTTACTTTTTTCCCGGTTCGGCTGTTATAGACGGTATCACCCTTCTGCAGCAACCCCTGGTAGGTTCTCACATAGGTCAGCTGGCCGTATCGCCCGTCTTCCAGTTTAAAGGCAAGCATGATGAGCGGATCATCAGCGTTGTTTGTGACGGGGAATTCCTCTTCATCCTTCTCAAGGTCGAGCGCATGATTAACAACGTCGGTAGGACAGGGAAGATAGGCCGAAACGGCATCGAGCAATGTCTGTATCCCTTTATTTTTATAGGCGGAGCCGATAAAAACCGGAGTGAATTCCAGCGCCAGTGTTCCCTTGCGCACCGCTTCGTAGACCAGGCTATTATCTATCTCACCACCCTCCAGCAGAGCTTCCATCAGCTCTTCTGAAAACATGGAGATTTCTTCCATCAATTCCTCACGTCTCTCCTGCGCTTCTGCGAGCATTGATTCAGGAATCTCTTCTTTACGGATAACCTCACCATTATCGCCATCGAAATAAACGGCCTCCATGGTCACCAGATCGATAAGACCCTGAAGATCACTTTCCAGCCCGATAGGCAGCTGCATCATGTGTGCATTCAGATCGAGCTTTTCTCGTAACTGGGATGTTACTCTGGCCGGATTGGCACCGGTCCGGTCACACTTGTTGATAAAGGCGATGCGCGGAACCTTATAACGTGTCATCTGCCGATTCACGGTAATTGACTGTGACTGTACACCACCGACCGAACAGAGGATCAGGACAGCTCCATCAAGAACACGCAATGCCCGCTCGACCTCGATGGTAAAATCCACATGACCGGGAGTATCGATGATATTGACAGCAATATCCTTCCAGGAACAATAGGTAGCTGCCGACTGGATTGTAATCCCGCGCTCTTTTTCCAGTTCCATCGAGTCCATTTTTGCCCCGACCCCATCTTTTCCGCGCACTTCATGAATTGCATGAATCCTGTCAGTGTAGAACAGGATACGCTCCGTAAGAGTCGTTTTCCCCGAATCGATGTGGGCACTGATACCGATATTACGTACTTTCCTTAGATCTTTATTCATGGCTTCTATCCTCTACCATTATCTACAAACCGGATCTGACCCGGTCCCCAATTGCACTCATGCATAGGGGAAAAATAAAAAAAGTAAGGAGCTACAGGATTCTGTAACTCCTTACTTTACTGATATGTATACCCGGTCAACCATCGCAAGCGACCAAGTGGCCGGTGAACATCAGAAATCAATGATCTCAACCATTTCGGCTACACACCGTACCAATTGCACTGTTTAACCAGACAGAATCTAACAATTCCCGTTAATTTTGTAAATAAAATTTTAGATTATTCTTGTAAAGTTCTCATGAACAGGAGAGGACGAAGGAAGGACAGCAATTAATCTGGGTGCCGGACAGGGCAACCATGATTGCCGATGCCCCGTCCGTCAGTTCGGGCGGGGCATCGGGCAGAGAACAACTATGCTTGCTCCTGAATCGGATCGATGGGCAGGTATTGGGTGAGCGGACAATTCCCGCAGCCACCCTCCGGTAAATCAGAATCGTTATGAATGATATCGATGATAGCAGCAGTTGCAGCACGGCTGTCGGCATAAATATGCTCAGGGCCGATCTCCTCCCAGAGTCCAGTGCGCTCCATGACGCTGATAACCTGGCCTTTCACCCCACACATGGCAAATCCAAGCCCTGCACTTCGAACCTGCTTAGCGAGCATGGCCAAGGCTTCCTCACCGGAAGCATCCATATCATTAATTCCTCTGGCATCAAGGATGATATAGCGAAGATCCGGCATATCATTGCGGAATTTAAAAACCTGTTCATCGAGATAACTGGCATTGGCAAAAAACAGCGCACCATCGAACTGTACGATGGAGATATGCCTACAGCCTTGCAGCCGGTAATATTCTGAGCTTTTCAATACTTTTTCTTCATTCATCGACAATCTGGCAACAACAGGCCTCATCGACTTGTAAAGGAAAATTGTCATGGAAAGGGCAACACCGACCATGATTCCCTTATCAAGATGGGGGGCAAAATAAAGCGTTACCAGAAAACTGAATATGGAGATTGCCCCATCATACCATTGAGCCTTCCAGGCATGAACAAATCCATGGGTATTTACCAACCCGATAACGGCCATCATGATAACGGCAGCCAAGACCGCCTGGGGCAGATGGTAGAGTAACGGGGTAAAGAAGAGCAGTGTTATAACAACCATAACCGAGGTAACGACAGAGGACACTCCGGATATTGCACCGGCCTGCAGGTTAACCGCTGAACGGGAAAAAGAACCGGAAACGGCATAACTTGATCCGATTGATCCACAGATATTTGCAAGTCCCTGGCCAATCAGTTCCTGGTTGGGATCTAGTTTCTGGCCAGTCTGAGCTGCCATCGCTTTGGCGATGGCGATTGCTTCCATAAATCCGAGCAACGATATAATAATGGCAGTCGGCAGCAATTTGAGGAAGGTTTTCATTGTCAGATCAGGTACTCGAAAAGTCGGCAGACCTTCAGGAATCTTGCCGACAATTGCCCCGCCACCGGTAATTTTCAACTTAGCCGGGTCAAGAACGTTGTTCCCAATCGAAAGCCGCCAGGTACCCCCTTCAAGTTCAGATCCAGCCGGAGCTGTGCCTTTTTCATAAAAGGAATATGCGTCACCCTCTCGCACCGCATCAAACTTCATGAATCGAAACGCGGTTCGAATATCACTGGAGTGCTGCTTTGCCTCATTCAGCTGAACAGTCAGCATATCGACCTGTCCCTTCAGTTTAATCAGTTCAATTGACTGGCCGCCATGACCGCTCTCTTTTTGACGGGCGATTTCATCATCGATAACCGGTCCGAGATTTGCCCGCTCGGTTCCAATTCTCTCAATTTCATCCACAGAGTGGTTGAAATTCAGTAATTTTTTCTGCAAATCCAGGTATTTTCACTGTTGATACATCAACGTAAGCATCGTTGTTGAAGCTGGTAAAATAGGAAACAACAGTGGTAATCGCAACAGCAATTAATACATTGGGAATGCGGGGGTTAATTTTTCTCAGCACAACCATGATCGCCACGGCCCCAAGGCCATAGAGCAGTGTCGGAAAATGGGTGTAGTCAAAAGCAGCCTGGGCAACTCTGATCAGTGTCTCGTAGTGATGCTCAGCTTTGTCGACATAGACCCCGAAGAACTTCGAAAACTGCGAGGACGCAATAATTATGGCCGCGGCATTGGTAAATCCATTGACAACGGGATGGGAAAGAAAGTTCACCACAAGTCCAAGCCGCAATACCCCAAGTGAGAACTGGAAAATTCCGACCACCAGGGCCAGGACAATTGAGTAGGCGATGAACTCTGCCGAACCGGCCGTAGCCAGTGGCTGCAGAGAAGCGGCTGACATCAGAGAAACAACGGCAACCGGCCCCGTTGCCAGTTGACGGCTTGAGCCGAACAGGGCAGCCACCATCGGGGGCAGAAATGCGGCATATAACCCGTAATAGGCAGGAAGACCAGCAAGCTGGGCGTATGCCATTGACTGGGGAATAAGTACAAGTGCAACGGTAATCCCCGCCAGCAGGTCAATCCTGAACTTCCCAAAAGTGTAATCTTTAAACCATTCGAGAAATGGTAATACCTTGTAAATCATTATAGTTACCTTTATGAGATCTGTTTATCTGATAATCACGCTAGAACGGTCACTTCACCACTGTGCAGATCATAGTAGGCCGGTGCGACACGCGTCTTTCCATGTTCAATAAAATCGGCAATTATCGGTTCTGAATGGGCGATTTTGTTTGCCATCTGCCTGGATAGCTCCATAGCGGTTTTATTGACCAGATCACCCTCGTCATTTTTCACATTTTTTATGGCAGCCTGAATTGGAGGCACAAAGGTCGACATGTCGGCCGTCAAGCTTAACATTGCTGGCAACCGCCCCTACCGCGCCACAGGACGAGTGACCGAGGACGGTGACAAGCGGTGTGTGCTGGCGGGCAACGGCATACTCAATGCTTCCCAGCGTGTGGTCACCGATAATGTTTTCCGCTCCCCGCACGACAAAAATATCCCCGAGCCCCTGGTCAAAAATGTCAACAGGCGGAACTCGTGAATCAGCGCAGGTCAGATCGGTGGTAATAGGTTCCCGCCCGGTAGCCACTCCCTGTCTACTCTCTTCACAATGGTTTGGGTGCTCCAGCTTTCCCGAAACAAAACGTCTGTTCCCCTCCAAAAGGACGTTCAAAGCTTCTTCAGCCGAGGGGCACTGTCTGGTTGATTCTACCATAATTCAGTCTCCTCTGATAAAAAGTGCAAAATGTTACACTAGCCTAATGATACTCATTTTAAATATTTTGATCACCGCGAAAGTGAATACTCATTCATTTTGTTGAGAAGAAATAATCAACGATTTTTCAAGCAGAAAGTCAAGGTTAAAGTGACATTTGACAAACATCTGCAGGTCGCTGCCGAGAACTAGACGAATCACAATACTCGACAAAATCAATCCGCGACCTTATTACTTGAGGTAAGATTCCATGGATTACACAGGATGAATCATGCGGAAGTTTTTCTACTCCAGATCAATGCTTGTCATTCTCGCAGTCTTGCTAATGACTGTCTTTTTTCTCCCGGATTTCATCGGCCCGGTTCCATCTCTGGTTATCGGTTCGGTCATCATTGGTTTCTCTTTCTTTGTTTATAATAAGTGGAGCCAACTTCCTGCTGAAAAAGAGTCAAATGACAATACAAAAAAATAGTTTAGATGATCAGATCTCCCATCAATTGACAAGGAAAGCACGAGGCCCTGAACAGATTCAGCACATCCATTCAATCTGTTGTAATCAGAATTACTGATACAGACGGCGCTAAGGGAGGAGTAGATACTCAGTGTACTCTTTCCATGAAATTGATAACAACCGGGGCAGTGGTGGTCCAGAAAAAGGCAGAGAATGTGCATCGGCGCTGAGCCAATGCCTCAACGATGCAACCAGACTGATTAACCGTCTCCTGGAACGGCGCCAAAACGCGCCCATCAGAATTCATAGACGTAAGGGATTAATTGAAGACTGCAGTGATGTGATGCAATCTCAAAGACAGGGATCTCACCAGATTTGATCTAAAGAATAAAAAGGTATAAAAATTAGAATATTCCAATATACCTGATACTTCCGTTGTCTATCATGGTCAGGACAGCATGACCGTTGGTTGACAACTTTTTATAGCCTTCTGCCTACTCCAAAAACTCAGCCTTGCATGCTGTCGAAGTTATACTGCAAGGCCAGGCTTTTCTTACAGGTCAAACTTGATAACAAAGGAATAACTCAGAACATTTCATTGCTTCTTGCCTAACATGTTATATCCATCATTTCTGAAACCAGACAACAGAAAAGGGGAATTCAACAAGTTAAATGTTCGTTCTTTGCATTTCGACCTGCCGCTCAAGTTCCACGACAAGCTCAGAAGGTAATCGTAAACGTGCTGCCAACATGCCCAGGTAGCTTTTTTCTGCTGTGGTGTCGACTTCTACAGCGAGCAGCGACGCAGTGTATATTTCTGCCGCGATCTCTGGGCTGGTTGCACAATCAACGATAGCGTCCATATCGACAGGACGGCTCATTTCTTCTACGAGCATCGCCTGACTTTCACTGTCCAGACCCAATGATTGGATCTTCTGGAAAATGGATTGACTTTCTTGCGCATCAAGACGGCCATCTGTCCGCGCAGCTGCAATCATGGCTCGCACCAGTGTAAGTCCCAATGCTTCATTGGCTACCATATCACTCTTTTCTGGCATAAAGGATGTACCCGGTGGAGCCGGGGTGAGATCAGTTTGCCCAGTTGGTGTGGCGTTTTTGTTAGTGTATCGCTGGTAGGCAGTGTATGCAAGTGCACCCACGGCAGCAACTCCGCCCAGTTTAAGTGCTTTCTTGCCCAGCTTACGCCCTTTCTTGCCGGTCAGCATGCTACCGGCAGCCCCTCCAGCCAATCCACCTGCAAATCCACTCACCACTCCACTGCCAAGGAGTTGGCCTAAGAGCTTGTTCATATTTGCCATCTTTTCCGGTTCCTTTTGGTTATGAACTTCATTGTTTGCTGATTAGTTTGTGACAATAACTTTGAACTATCAATTAAAAATACAAAGAGCTACTGAACCCGCATAATTGATTGAAACGCTAAATAAATTCGTTACTGATGAAACAAAATGATTCCGTTCAGCAATGATAATGAGTCGATCATGAGCAAAAAGATATTGCAGAAAAAGTATTAGATCAAATAGATAAAAATGTTACATTAGATCGTAATTAACGAATTGTCTTCGCCTCGCAGCAAAGTAGTGTAATTCAGCCCCGGAGAGGTTACAACATCATGGAATGGCTCAACTATCATCACCTTTTTTATTTTTGGACTGTAATGCAGGAAGGGAGCATCACAGCAGCCAGCGCCAAACTCAATCTAGCACAATCAACAGTAAGTGCACAAATATCGAAGTTCGAAGAACACTTAGGGGCAAACCTTTTCAGACGGGTCGGCCGCAATATTAAACCTACGGACATGGGTCACCTTGTCTATCGCTATGCAGATGAGATTTTTTCTCTGGGACGGGAGATGATGGATGCTCTACATGGTCGACCACTTGTTGGCCCCTTATCACTGAAAGTTGGCATCGTCGATGAAATCCCAAAACTTGTAGCTCGAAAACTTCTCGAACCGGCAGGAAAGCTGCCTGAAAAAGTGCGTCTGATTTGTCATGAAGGAAAAGATGGACAATTACTTGCCGAATTGGCCTTGCATAATCTCGATGTGGTTTTGACAGATACTCCACTTCGTTCAAGTTTAAGTATCAAGGCCTACAATCACCTCCTGGGTGAATGTGGTGTTTCTTTCTTCGGGGTTGAAAAGCTAGCCAAACTATTTCAGGGCGGCTTTCCTCATTCCCTGAATGAAGCGCCTATGCTGCTGCCTATGGCAATGAGCTCATTACGAGGTATGCTCGATCAGTGGTTTGAAAGAATTGGGGTTCAACCTGTCATAATTGGAGAGTTTGATGACAGTGCTTTAGTGAAAGTTTTTGGACAAGCTGGTGAAGGTATTTTTATGGCACCAACAGTTATTGAGAATGAAGTTATTCAACAGTATCAAGTTCAGCTTGTTGGTCGAACAAATAAAATAAGGGAAAAATTTTATGCTATCTCGGTGGAGCGAATTATCAGACATCCTGCTGTAGCTGCCATTTCTGAGGCTGCACAGCAAAAACTCTTTTTTGAGTGCGATTAAACGATTTGATTACACCAACGATATAGTCAAAATGCCTATTTCACCATTTTCTGACCGCTTTGTTGATGTGTTTTTTATTCCTTTTACAGATCAACATGCAGCACTACTGAAATAAATTGAATAACGCCCAAATGTTGTCCCCTTCAGTTAGTTTATTTAAGCCATTCCATAGTATTAGGTCTAATTGTTAGTCTATATTGAATTCCAACACACCATCGTTCGTATTTTCCGAACTATAAAGACTTAATTATCTATTTGTTCTATTTAATCGTTTCGAATAAGTTAAAATTTATAATTTACTCAACGCTTCGATAAATTGGCGTTTTAAGATGAGCAATTGTCAATTGTGATGGTTGTTTTACTGTTAACCAATTTTATATTTTTTTTTGCTGAACTATAGAAAATTGCCAATATCACTGGTCGGATACGAGTTAGTAAGGAGGAATGGATCCATTTAATCTGCTTTTGTATTTTCCAGGATACTTAAGAGACCAATCAAACCACTAAATGAACCTTAAAAAGAATTTCCTAATATTACTGCACCTTCTAATTAACCATGATTATCGCCTTGTCAGGCGGCTTCGTATTTTTGATCCAGGCTATTATCAGGATCTCCTTCGAGTTAATCCAGAATTTATCACTGATGATATAGATTTACTGTGGGGATATTTGAAAATTACAGGTAATAAATATCTCTTACTGCTACCACCGGACCACAGTTGGAGGCAAATGCCTGATCCTCACCCACTCTTCGATACTTCATATTACATTACCCGCTATTTTCCTGATGGGTTAGATGAAAACCCCCTGATTCATTATCTAAAAAAGGGGTGGAAACTTGGATACCAGCCAGGCCCATTTTTAGAACCAAGTTTATACCGTGTCAGTAGTGGCTGGAATGAGGAACATGGGGACCCCCTAACGCACTATACACACGTCGGAGCACCTCAGGGTTTAAATCCCGGGTCGTTTTTTGACGTCAGTTGGTATTTGGATAATAATCCTACATTAGAAAAGGTTAAAACTGAAATAGTCAAACATTATAAATTACACGGTGCTCGGAATGGCAAAAGCCCAATTCCGTGCTTCAACCCAAATTATTATCTTGAGCAAGTAGACTACCCTAGAGCTGAGCGAGACCCTCTAACTCATTACATCAGCACCATAGCAGACGATCTGGTTCGTCCAAACAAATGGTTCGATCCGGAATATTATGAGAAACATATCGCGAAAGACAATGCTGACACATTGCCTCTGAAACATTTTCTGACAACCGGGGTCCACAAAAAGTATTACACAGATGAAAGCATAGCGAAACTTCCTTTTAAGCCATTAATCTCAATAGTGGTACCAGTCTTCAATTGCGATTTAAAATACTTAAACAATTGTATCCGGTCAGTCCTTTACCAATCGTACCCCTATTGGGAGCTGTGTATGGTCGATGACGGCAGTTCTAATAAAGAAATCAATGAGTTGTTACTGAGATGGTCTACAAAAGACGATCGTATCAAATTGTCATTTCAACAAGAAAACACAGGTATTGCTGCAGCAACTAATGCTGGGGTTGAAATTTCTCAAGGAGACTATATCGGTTTTTTAGATCACGATGATGAATTGGCACCTAATTGCCTTTTTCGTATAGTTGAAACGATTAATGAGCTTGGTGCAGAAGTGATATATACTGACGAAGTCCTTATTGGTCGCAACGGAACTCGTTTCTCTATCTTCCACAAGCCAGATTTTAACCGTGAGCTTCTGTTGTGTCATAATTATATGGTTCATTTTTTGGTTGTTGCAACCCACCTATTAATGCGAGTCGGGGGGTTAGACTCCAAATGTGACGGGGCACAAGACTATGATCTAGTCCTTAAGTTGTCCGAAGTCACCACTGATATCTATCATATTCCTGAAGTTCTTTACCATTGGCGTGCTTCTGAAACCTCTACCAACATAAATCACGATCAAAAACGCTATGCACATTTAGCAGGGAAAAGAGCCCTGGAAACAGCTGTGTTAAGAAGGACAATAGTTGGAACTGTTGATGACACAGAGTCTCCGTTCTACTATCGGCTTTGCTATAACACTGAATATGAACCCAGAGTGTCAGTTCTGCTAAACTCTTCGTCCTGCTTGACGGATAGGCATAAAGAACTCTTATCTTTACAGAAAAACACACAATATACTAATTGTGATTATTATGCCGTTGCGGGGGATGGATTAACAGTTACAAATGCATCATCAAATGACCAGAAAGAGATATTCAATGTGGTTTCTGGGAATATGGGTGAATTGAATTGTCTCGGATTTTTTGAACAGTTGCACAAAGAAGTGACTTCTAGTAAAGGGGAATACCTTGCTTTTCTTGGATCGGACATAATAAATATAAGTGCCACATGGCTGAAAGAATTTACCTCTATCCTGTCGCACAGAAGTGAAATCGGTCTTGTTAGTGGGAGAATTTCCTTCGAAGGTGAAGATGGCTCCTCATATATTGTCCCCGACATTACCAATGATTCACCATATTACTTAAGGCAGTTCTTAACCTTCTGCACAATAAACATGAATTGGTTGCATTGCTCACAGCAAGTAACACATGGCAATGCAGAGTTTTGCCTACTGAGTAGAGCTTTATACGATTATGTTGGAGGTCTTGATTACAAGGAATTCCCAAATCTGTTCGCCCTCCATGATTTGGCTCTAAAAATTACTAACGTTGGAAAAAAAGTGGTTTATATTCCTTATGCCGCTGTTAATTTTACCAAAAATTCTATAAACTCAGGATTTGGCCTCGAAGAAGAGTTAACTAAAGAAAAGATTTTGTTTCAAAATAAATGGCGAGACAAGCTTAAAATATTCGACCCTTTCTATAACCCAGGCATACTTGACTATAACGGAATCGATAGGGAGAAATTCCTCACCTGGCTTTCTGGTGGTCAAATTGCAAGATTCAACGAACTTGGGCAAACAGAGCAGTTTTCTGACCTCGCTCCAGCGTATCCTGAAGCTTTTATACTTTCATAAAATGGGAGGTCCTGAATTGTAAGCTTTGGCACCCCGCAACTGGATTTTATCTGGCTGGTTACAATTGAAATTTACCTTCGGCTAAGCCGATGGCCATGGTTTTAATATGAAATACCCCACCGCAAGCGTGCGGGGGGGATTAAACCCGAGCTACGGAAAAATGTCTGGGTTATGAAAAGCTAAACGATCAAGACGTGTTGCGGACTGACCCGTAAAACACTTAGCATCCATAAAGTATTGATCAACAATTTCACAAGCTCTTTTTCCAGACCTTCTAAGGTCATAAAACACCCCTGTTATAAAATGATGGCGGCCATTATTTATGAACATCACCTATTATTGTTTTTGAACCTGTTGTGTTTTACGAACCATTTTTTTAGAGTGATTAGATAGGAGAGGCCAGCAATTGCCATAATGGTAAAAAAGACTATTCGAATAATATTGATATGTTCTTCTAAATAATCAAAAAGAACAAACCATAGAACGATGGCGGTAAAGGTCCCGAGAAATGCCGCTGAAAAATTATAGCAAACCCTCAGTTTCAAAAGATAACCGATGATAGAACCTATTACTGGACCAGTTGCAGGAAGAGGTATCATCACAAATAGAAAAACACCACCCCAACCATAGTTAGCAATTTTTTGTTTATGTCTGCGTGCCTTACGCTCTAATCGGCGGGCATATAGCTTTAAACCACGGAATTTCAGATAGTTGTTTATTGAAATAACAAAGAGCGCATAGGACCAGCAAACGAGCAGCACTTCAAGATAGAGATTATAAAGAATGGTTACGAGAGGATTGATTTCATCTATAAGGCACAGACCTATCCCGGCGGCTCTTCCTCCAAATGTATGAGCTATAAAAACCATAACTAACGTTCTGCTCATTAACGGGTCTGTTAGCAAATAATAGCTGATTCCTCCAACAAGCATGAAAGACATCATGATACTTGCAAGCAGAACAGACCATTCTGGGGAGTTGTACAGGGGGTGGCTTTTCATTCTTTTATTCTATAGAGCCTCTTGCAAAACTCGAAGAGAGTAACTTGTTCAGATGTAAAAACTAAACACAGAAAACAGACACAAAGTGCTGAAATAATTGAGCTTCATATCGCCTTTTTTGGTTATTATTTGTTTGCGCAAAAAAAATAACCAAAAGAGGCGATATGAAGCTCAAAGAAAAGATACCATGGTTTATGGGAAGACTACAACGAACTTTATTCCCTTGTCTGGAAGAATGTTGCATCAAGCCTTTTATTAGAGCTTCTACGGTATCGAGCTAGTATCCTGGTACTCTAGATTAAGAATCCTGCGTAGCACACTCACTTCAGTGATGGATTTATCACACGTATTCGTCACCTGAGACATTACGCAGGAATGTGCTCAAATCCCTGTTTGGGGATGTAGCGATACATGAGATCATCGCTCTCGGGATCGATTACGGCTAGGGGCATCCAGTCGTTGTCGAACAGCTTGCAAGACCGCAGAAAAAAGATAGGCATACGGGAAATTATAACGTTCAGGAAGAAATCAGCGACGAAGTAAGGGGGTGCTTACAAAGCAATTACTTATCACCTACAATTTTCGATTTGTTCTCTCAGCTTATCATGATTCAGGTTTTGACCGATCAAGACTAATTGATTTTTTTTCTCTCCTTTCCATTCCTCATCCTCAATGCTGAATCTTTTACCACAGAGATGAAAAATATGACGATTGGGGCTTTCTTCAAACCAAAGAATCCCCTTAGCGCGAAATACGTTTTCTGGTAGCTGATTATCCAGGAAGTGCTGGAACTTTCTAATATTTAATGGACGATCGCTTTGAATTGACAAAGAGGTAAAACCATCATTTTCTGAGTGATGATGATCGTGCTTAGGATCTGATTCCGCACCTTCAAGATATTTATCAGACTCAAATAATCCCACACTTAAGATTAAGGCTAAAGGAACTTGGGATTTTTGAGTACGTAAAATCCTGGCATTTTTTTTGAAATTTCTGATTTTAATCTCTAAAGAATCAACGTCTGCTTCATCGACTAAGTCAGTTTTATTGAGAACAATAATATCTCCATATTGTAGCTGACTCTCTATTGCTTGATAATTAGTCAAGGCCTCACTGTAGTTAGCGCAATCAATAAGAGTAACAATAGAGTCGAGGCGGGTCATATCCCGTAACTCTGTTTCCAAGAAAGTTAAGGCAACAGGAAGAGGATCGGCTAGTCCTGTAGTTTCTACTAATAAATAGTCAATCTTTTCTATTCTCTCTAATATCTTATGTACCGCATTGACCAAATCTTCATTAATGGTGCAACATATACAACCATTACTCAGTTCCACCATACTTCCATCGGTGGAGACAATTAATTCACTATCAATTCCTATTTCACCAAATTCATTCACCAGAACTGCGGTTTTTAATCCCTCCTGGTTAGTCAAAATATGATTAAGCAGCGTCGTTTTTCCGCTCCCCAGAAATCCTGTAATAATTGTTACTGGTAAACCTTTTTTTGGTGTATCCATGCCATATGTCGCTTTAGTCTAAACTATGGTTATTGTGATCGACCTGCGCTTCGCCAAAAGCAGTTTATTCACTAATGGTAACCGTATTGCAATGTGCTTAAGGCTGCTATTAGAGATTCCTCAAGTAGTTTGCTTGACACGAAAATTTATACTCAGGTCTCTGATATGTCAAGCGAGAAACCCTACCGCCAGTCCATACCCCGTATTCATTTGATAATATTACTAAAGTTTTTTTGAGAGGCCGTCTTGTTCAATTATTAAATTCGTATTTCATTAAATAAAAACGAGACCTGTCATGGACCTGATTAGTAATTAATCATTAACCCCGTGATCGAATACAAGGTCACCGTTTGGACTGTAGAAACGTTTCTGTGCAAGAAAGAGTTTTGGAATGTTGATTAAATTTGTCATTGACATATCCACTAAGAGGTGCTTGGCTACTATGTTGGAACAATATTACAAGGCAATGTTCAAAAAGTGTTCGTCAAGCTTTTTGGGTATATAGTTGCTAAAGTAATGTGCTCTTTTGAGAAATTTTTAATTTTTATTAAGAGGTGTGAAAATGGTTAAAAATAAAGCGGATAATGCATACCAACAGTTATTGTCTCCTGATCCAGTGTCCATCATGCCACATCCGGAAGAAGGCAACGCTTTGATGGAAGATAAAATGGTGGAGGAAAACGAAGCCTTACAAGAAATTGTCAAAGTTTTACTTAAAGCTAAAAAACCGGTTATTTTCACTCCCGGGCGTATCATCCTTTGGACATGGGAAGAAGGAGCACCGGAAAAGGCCAGAGTGCTCAGAAAACTGGCCGCTGCAATAGGAGCTGAAATACTTCCCATAATGGATGTTCGACCCAATTATCCCCAAACACGAACAGCAACGGAAATTAATCCTTATCATGGCGATTTGGTTATCGGCCACAACAAATACGATGTCGTCGTTTTTATTGGCGTAGAATGCGCCTATGCAGATGTAGCTCTGAAAATAATCAAAGACGGCACTGATATTCACACTATTGCTCTATGTGCACACAAAGGCCATGTTGATGCTACCATTACCTTATGTAAATCAGGGCTGGAAAAATTAGAAGCACTGACTGCCTTAATAAATGAAGCAAAGAAAAATAAATAGCATTATCAAAAATGGCGGACCAGAAATACACATTAAAGAGGTGTGTAAATAAATATCGGTGAGGAGGAAAACAGCATGGAAGAACGTTTGAATGCCATTCTTGAACCATACAAAGGGAAAAGTGATGCTTTGATCCCTATCTTACAAAAGGTTCAGGAGGAAATCGGCTATTTGCCAGACCAGGCGATGCTGCAAATTGCCAAAACAACCGGAGTGCCAGAGAGCCGGGTTTATGGTGTTGCATCATTTTATGCCCAATTTCGATTTACACCTCGAGGCAAACATACGATTATGGTTTGTCGAGGCACAGCCTGTCATGTTCGTGGCGCTGAGAGAATTCTTGAGGAAACCGAAAGAGCATTGGGAATTGCTGAAGGTGAGACCACGGAAGATCAGCAATATACACTGGAAACAGTTGCCTGTATCGGTTGTTGTGCACTCGCTCCCTGTGTTATGATCGATGAAGATGTTGAGGCCAAATTGACCCCCCAGATGGTACCAAAGATTTTGAACGGGAGGGATGAAGAATGAATTTTACCGATATTCAATTAGAAGCAAAACAAGAGTGGGAAGAATTACAAAATGGAGGAAAGCCTCAGATTGTGATTGGTACGGCGACATGTGGGCGTTCAGCTGGTGCCATGGCCGTGGTCAAAGCTTTTGAAAAAGAACTTAAAGAAAAAGACCTTGAGGCCAGTGTTGTTGAAGTAGGCTGTATTGGCCCGTGCTATGCAGAGCCTCTGGTCAATGTCACAAAGCCAGGTCAGCCGACCGTTGCATATAAAAACGTCACTGAGAAGATGGTTACTGAGATAGTCGACAACTATCTCAAAGGTGATGATCCATTACCGAAATACACTCTGGGATCCTTTGGAGAAGAAGCAATTGAGGGGATTCCGAAAATTCTCGATACGCCTTCCTTCAAGCCTCAATTGAGACGGGTATTTCGAAATTGTGGAGTGATAGATCCAACAAATATCAATCACTATATCGCCAACGAGGGATATGCTGGTCTTAATAAAGCATTGAATATGACGCAGGAAGAAGTGGTTGAAGAAATGAAGAAGTCCGGCCTGCGTGGAAGGGGCGGCGGCGGGTTTCCTGCCGGTAGAAAGTGGGAAGCCGGGCTGAAAGCTAAAGGTAAGCAAAAGTATGTTGTCTGTAATGCCGATGAAGGTGACCCGGGTGCGTTTATGGATCGAGCAGTTATTGAAGGAGATCCCCATTCCGTAATTGAAGGAATGATTATTGCCGGTTATGCCACAGGATCGGATACAGGATACATTTATGTCCGGGCTGAGTATCCACTGGCCATCCGTCGGCTTGAACGAGCAATTGCCCAGGCACATGAGAAGGGACTCCTGGGCAAGAACATCTTGGGAAGTGACTTCAGTTTTGACATCAATATCTTTCCTGGTGCAGGTGCTTTTGTGTGTGGCGAGTCGACAGCTCTAACTCTTTCAATAGAAGGAAAGAGAGGAATGCCGCGTGTCGCTCCGAGGCCCCGAACGACTGAAAAAGGCCTCTATGACAAACCGACCCTGCTGAACAATGTCAAGACATTCTCCTCGGCTCCCATGATAATTACTAGAGGTGCGGAGTGGTTTGCCAGCGTTGGCACCGAAAAAAGTACAGGGACAGCTATTTTTGCCCTCACAGGGAAGGTTAACAACTGCGGTCTTATCGAAGTACCGATGGGTATAACTCTGCGTGAGATAATTTATGATATCGGTGGCGGAGTCTCCGATGGCGGGACTTTCAAGGCCGTACAGACGGGTGGCCCGTCTGGTGGCTGCCTGCCGGAGTCATTGCTTGATACTCCGATTGACTATGATTCACTGGATGAGGCCGGCTCGATAATGGGATCAGGCGGCATGGTGGTCATGGATGAAAAAACCTGTATGGTTGATGTTGCCAGATACTTCCTGGATTTTACTGAAATTGAATCCTGCGGTCAGTGTGTTCCATGCCGACTTGGTACAAAACAGCTGCTTGAGATCTTGAAAGACATCTGCAAGGGGAAAGGACGTTCAAGTGATATTGATCTGCTGATTGAGTTAAGTCATTCAGTTCACGGCGGCTCTGTCTGTGGTCTAGGTCAGACTGCGGCTAACCCGGTCCTGACAACCATTCGATATTTTAGAGATGAGTATGAGGCGCATATAAATGATAAATGCTGTCCGGCCAAAGTATGTAAATCATTGATTTCGTATCGTATAGACGAAGAGAAATGTGGTGGTTGCACGCTGTGCGCCAAATCATGCCCGGTGGAAGCTATCTCTGGTTCAAAGAAAGAGGTTCATGTGATCGATCAAGAATTGTGTGTGCAGTGCGGTGTCTGCATGGAAAAATGTCCGAAGAAGTTCCGGGCAGTTGAATGTTTATCACCAAGGATAAGCGTAACACCAAAAGAAACGATGGAGGTGTCTTAAATGAGTAAAGTCACCATAACAATAGATGGTATGCAGATTGCCGCTGAAGAGGGAATGACCATTCTGCAGGCAGCCCAGGCCAATGGCCTGTACATCCCCAATCTCTGTGCCCACCCAGACCTTGATCCTGCGGGTCTTTGCCGGGTGTGTGTCGTTAAAATGGATGATTGGAAGGTGGTTATTGCCTGTAAGCAGACCGTTAAAGACGGCATGGTCATCGAAACAGAGGACCCGGAAGTCCAACAGATCAGAAAAAACAGTGTAGAGTTGCTCCTGGCCTATCACCCGATGACCTGTCTGACCTGTGAGGCGGACAATAATTGTGAGCTACAGCGGGTTGCCCACTATGTCGGTATCAGGCCGGAGGATATGAAGCGATACCGGCGTTCGCTGCGCCCCATCCCCATTGACACTTCCAATCCGTTCTTCGACTTAGATCACACCAAATGCATCCTTTGCGGCATTTGCATCCGAACTTGCTCTGAAATCAATGGTGTGGCAGCCATTGATTTCGCACAGCGCGGCATCAACACCAAGGTGGCAACCCTGGGCGACAAACCCATCGCCCAGTCGTCCTGCGAATCCTGTGGTGAATGTGTAGAGCGTTGCCCCGTCGGTGCACTGGCACGTAAAGGCAATGTTCTTCCTGCTGCCAGGGAAGTAAAAACGACTTGTCCCTATTGTGGGGTGGGTTGTGGAATTTACCTTGGTGTTCGCGGCGATAAAATAGTCTCTGCCCGTGGTGACAGTGATAGTCCGGTTAATAAAGGTCAGCTGTGCGTTAAAGGAAGATTTGGTCATGATTTTGTCAACCACCCGGACCGCTTGACCACACCATTGATCAAACGTGATGGTGAGTTTGTTGAAGCCGACTGGGATGAGGCACTTGATTTAATTGCAACAAAATTTAAAGAAGTACAAGAAAAACATGGACCGGAAGCCCTTGCTGGCTTAAGTTCTGCCCGGGTAACCAATGAGGACAATTATCTTTTTCAAAAATTACTGCGCTCCCTTGGCACCAACAGTGTTGATCATTGTGCCCGGCTCTGACACGCTCCCACCGTGGTCGGTCTGGCCACAGTAGTAGGCAGCGGAGCAATGACAAACACTGTAGATGAAATCTCAGGTGCTGGAGCAATTTTTATCGCTGGGTCCAACCCCACATCAAATCATCCGATCTATGGATACAGGATTCGACAAGCCGTCAAAAAGGGAGCTAAACTCATTGTTGCAGATCCACGCCGCACCTTCCTGGCTGAGAAAGCCGATGTCCACCTGAAAATCAGACCCGGCACTGATGTTGCGATGTATAATGGTATAGCACACGTCATCATTGCCGAAAACTTACAAGACACGGAGTATATCGAAGAAAGAACACAAGGCTATGAATACCTGAAAGAAATCGTGGCCGAATATACCCCAGAGTATGTTTCTGAGATAACCGGCACGCCAGCCGAAGATATCATTAAAGCGGCCCGACTCTTTGCCTCTGCTGACAGTGGTGCTATTGTTTATTGTATGGGAGTAACCCAGCACACCAGCGGAACCGAAAACGTTGTGGCCCTGACAAATCTTTCCCTGCTGACCGGCAACCTTGGTAAGGATCATGCGGGCATGAATCCCCTGCGTGGTCAGAACAACGTTCAGGGTGCCTGCGACATGGGGTGCCTGCCAAATGTCTTAACCGGTTATCAGCCAGTACACAGTGACAGCGATTCGGGTACATACTGGCAGCGGCTGAGCAATATACAGTCGGAAATCTCACTGGAAGAGCCTGTCAGCAGTATAGAATTTGCTGAACCGGTTCCGGCTAACAAAGTAAGTGATGCAGTACGCGCCAAATTTTCCAAAGCCTGGAATGTTGAGCTCTCGGATGTACCGGGACGTACTATTGCTGATATGTTCCATGATAATCCCAGCAGACGCTGTAAAGCAATCTATATAATGGGTGAAAACCCCATTGTATCAGACCCGCATACAGAACATGTCGAAGAAGCTCTGGAGAGCATGGAATTCGTCGTTTTACAAGACATTTTCCTAAACGAAACCGCCGCCTATGCTGATGTGGTACTACCTGCTGCCTCTTTTGCCGAAAAAGACGGCAGTTTTATTAACACAGAAAGACGGGTACAACTCATCCGTAAAGCAATCGAGCCACGCGGGAATAGTAAAGCAGACTGGGAAATTATACAGCTTTTAGCGCAAAAACTGAACCTTAACTGGAACTACAATTCCACCGCAGAAATCTGGGATGAAGTGAGAGAACTAACACCCCATTATTTTGGTGGTATGTCCATGGAACGGCTGGAAAAAGGGGGCCTGCAATGGCCTTGCACCACCACAGATCATCCTGGTACGCCGGTTCTGCACAAAGGAAAATTTGCCCGGGGCATAGGTCAGTTTTCCACCGTGGATTATCGACCCCAGGCTGCTGATCCAACAGATGAGGAATACCCCTTTATCCTGACCACTGCGCGAAAACTTTATCATTATCATACCAGGACAATGACTGGTAAAAGTGAGGGCCTTAATTTCTTTTCAAGTGAAGAGCTTATGCAGATAAATCCCCAGGACGCTATATCGCTTGACCTTACATCTGGAGACAAAGTCAGGCTCACCTCCCGCCGGGGCACCCTGGAATCCAAATTTGAGGTTGTAGATATTGTTCCCCAGGGCATTGTTTGTATGTCTTTTCACTTTGCCGACTCTGCCGTAAATGTATTGACCGACCCGGCAGTCTGCAATATGTCAGTAATCTCCGGGATGAAAGTCTCAGCAGTAAAGTTGGAAAAAGTATAGGTCACAGGCTATAGATTGCATAAGCATTTTTTTTCACCATAAAGGTAGTTCAAAGAATCTTTTCTTTCTCCTTTATGGTGAAAAAAATGCTTAGTATAAGAGAATACTCTAAGAGTAAAAATTCTGATTCAGGGGGTCAGGCCTTAGGATAACCTCTAAAAGGGGATAAAATACCTGACCCCTGAAGGTGGCAAAGATAGTTGTCACCACTATTTAAATGGTTATTCTACTTTTTTAAAATTGATTTTTTTGACACCGCATCTTGGGCAAACCCATTCCGGGGCAGATCGGCAAAAGAAGTTCCCAGGGCAATACCGTTTTCTTCATCTCCTATGGCAGGATCGTACACATAACCACAAACGATCATCATCTTGAAAATGATATCATCCTCTTTTTTTGACTTTGCTCCGGAAACTAATTATTTATAAAAGCATGAAAACAGCGGTAGTCAAAATGATTGGGAGAAAGCTATAAAACGAGAAGCGCGTCAAGACAACAGCCATTTACGGAGGTAATCTACAGAACAATACATCAATAGCTGCGGGCCATCAAAAAATGAAAGACTGATCATGGAAAATCAGCTGACAATTAAACAAAACTGCCTTTTTTAGCACCATTAGCAAATTCTTGAGGATGAGGGGGCTCACATGTTTGTAAAACAATCGGATCTACTGTTGGGACTGGATAATCAATTCAAAAAGGACTTCACCGACTCAGCGTTGAAAAAGACACATCCGGAAGGATATAAGCTTTTCAATACCGGAGATACAGCAAATTCTTTCTATATTTTGACAAAGGGCCGGATACGCATCAGCGTAGGAGAGGGGGACAAAACGACATATATCATTGAGCATGCCGGTGAAGGTTTTGGCTGGTCAGGGCTCGTGGGATTTGAAAGGTACACCGGCTCGGCTGAGTGCCTTGAGGAGTCAAGCATCATGGTATTTGACAATAAGTTTGTCAAAGACCTTGCCGAGAGCGACCCAGTAAATGGCTTGCGTTTCTATCGCAGGCTGGCCCGTATGCTCGGCGACAGGCTGATTCACAGTTATTATCATGACGATATCGATGCCATCTATGAGGGGCTGGTACATAATAATCCAGGAGCGACCAGACACCTGAGGAAACTCATTAAACCACTTAAATAGCTTGAATATCAATGGGGCGAGAAACCGCCCCATCCTAAAAAAGATGGGATTGCGCTATAGTTCTCGCTGATGATCAGTGGCTGCAGCTTTGGTTACCTGCAAAAGCAATAGCAACACCACTGATGTCTCATAGGAAAAATATAAGAAACTTTCAGGTTTTTTCTCCTTTGGAATTTATCGCTTCGATAACACAACATATCCCTGAGCCATATTTCCAGCTTGCGCGATTTTACGGTTGGTAAAGTAACCGGATGCGTGGTGACAGAAAGAAGCAGGAGGGGAGGGAGAAGGATAAACAAGTCAAGGAAATGAAGATGTCAAAATTATCGACATCAGAAACTATAAACCTAAGCGCATTCTACAGTTGATGTGGCGTGAGTGCATCAAGAAAGTTTGGTAAGCTGATCCACTTTCCTGCCCTAAATGTGCAGCAGAAATGAAGATTATGAGCTTCATTTACCAGAGAAAGGTAATCAAAAAAATTCTTACTCATCTGAACATATTCGAAGTGAAGAAAAACCAGAGAGCACCACCGTCGGTTGAACCGGAATATACCGAACCGGAGATTGTGCCCTATGACGATGGCTGGCCGGAATATGATGAGCCAGTATTCGATTTTTAAAAAACTCAAAGACCGTCAATAGATACGTTTGCCCAAATTGGCTGGAATAGGGTCGGTTAGACAGCTTTAATCCCTAAAATTGTTGGGTCGCGGTTTGAATCAGCAAAGTTTTCTTGAAGGGACGGCGAAAAGAAGATAGGTTGTCGAATAATGACGGCTGAATGAAAGAAATCTGCAGAAAATTAGGGCAGGCTTACAAAGCGATGACTTATCACCTTTTCCAGGCACAATTGGTTTGCGGGAATCGACTTGATCGTCGAAGGGGCAGTCGAAGTCTACCCGTATGTCGGAGCAATGGTAGTAATTGCTTCTGCAATCAATGGGATTGCAATCCTGCGAGCCTATCGATTGTTCACCGGAACCGAGTATCAAATCACGTTTAGCATTCAGGCTCGTTGGCCGGAAAAAGTTGCGATTCTGACCATTAGCGTTTTGGTTCTTGGCGGAGGCGTCTATCCGCAACCCGGAGTTCGATCGCGGTATCACGCTGCAAAAGAAATCATGGCACGGCGTGAAACCAGTTCTGGCGATGCATCTGAATTGACAGACGTAACTGGATCCAAGTCAGGCGATGAATCGGAATCTGGAGGACAAAAATGGGTCACGCGTTTCTGAGTTCCAATTCCGAATTCATTCGAATGCGAACGGCACATAGCACCCATTTGTATGCAATTAGCACCTTACCCACCCAAAAACACAACTGTTTAGATAGTGCTGGAGCGTATAAGACATGGCCGATCAAGTCAAAAAAGCTAGTTCAACTTTAATGGATCCATCGGAAAAACCGGTTGGAAATATGTCGGGGTTTGTTAAGTATTTTCGTTACGACATTGTTTCTGGATTCCTTGTTTTCCTGATCGCGTTGCCGCTTTGCCTTGGTATCGCGCTTGCGTGTGGTTATCCGGCCATCGCCGGAATTTTCACTGCGGTCATTGGTGCATTTCTGACAACTTTCGTAAGCAACTCAGAGCTTACAATCAAGGGCCCTGCGGCCGGACTGATTGTTATAGCTGTTGGTTGCATTGAGTCCTTCGGAGGCGACGGCGCGATCGGAGGATTCACGGCCGGAGATATGACTGCTTACAAGATGGCGTTGGCGGTTGGCGTGGGTGCGGCGATTTTACAAATTCTATTTGGAGTTTTACGAGGTGGTATTCTCGGTGAGTTTTTTCCGCTATCCGCTGTGCACGGCATGCTCGCCGCAATCGGCGTCATTATCATGGTGAAACAGTTGCCGGTTGCGTTGGGCGTCGAAGGCAAAGGCGAACCGTTGGAGATGATCAAAGAGATTCCTCACTATTTTCAACACATGAATCCCGAGATCGCTTTGATCGGCGGAGTCGGCCTCGCGATCATGTTTCTGTGGCCTCTCGTCCAAAAATCAGCTACTTTCGTAAAGGCAGTACCTTCGCCGTTGATCGTTCTGTTGGTGACCGTTCCAATGGGAATGTACTTTGACTTACTCCATACACACGGTTACGAATTCAACGGTCATCGCTACGAAGTTGGCGAGACGTTTCTTGTGCAAATGCCAGACAAGATGTTTGGCATGTTTGACTATCTGACCTTCCCCGATTTCCGCGCATACGCACCAGAGAATCTCGGCAACTCAATGGTCTGGGTCATGATGTTTTTCATCATTGGATCGCTGGAGTCGATCCTGAGTGGAAAAGCAGTTGATGTGCTGGACCCATGGAAACGAAAAACGGATATGAACCGCGACACGATCGCCGTTGGGCTCGGGAATCTTGCCTGTTCGTTTGTTGGGGGACTCCCAATGATTTCGGAAATTGTTCGAAGCAAAGCGAATATCGACAACGGAGCGCGAACGCGATTTGCGGACCTGTGGCACGGAGCATTTTTACTGCTGTGCGTCGCATTAATCCCGACGGTTTTACACAGAATTCCGCTTGCTGCATTGGCAGCGATGTTGATCTATACGGGGTTTCGATTGACTCACCCCTCTGAATTTATTCACTCATATCGTGTGGGCCGTGAACAGTTAGTCATCTTTGTCGCAACACTTGTTGGTGTCTTGGCGACTGACTTACTTATCGGTATTGGTATCGGTATCGCGGTCAAGATGTTCATTCATGTCGTCAACGGCGTGCCGATTACATCGCTATTCAAACCCTATCTTGATGTGACAATTAAGGACGATCAAACGATGTTGGTTTATGCACATAAATCGGCCGTGTTCAGCAACTGGATTCAGTTTCGCAGCAAGCTCGTCAAAGTCGGAATCAATGAACGACTTAATGTAGTGTTAGATTTATCGGACACGACATTAGTCGATCACAGTACGATGGAGAAACTTTATGAGCTCGAAAACGATTTTTCCCGTGCGAATCTTGAGCTAACGATTGTGGGAATGGATGAGCACAAGCACCTTGCTGAACACGAGTTCGCGGCGAGAAAGCGTTCAATTGAAAAGCTTCGCCGAATTACGTTGATCTTGCCAGAAGCAATTGGTGATGCGGTTTGTAAGAAGATCATTTCGATTGGCGCATCGGGCTATACAACTTCGACAGTAAATGGAGTTGGGCGACATCAGATCCATGACGCAAGGGGGCAACTTCCTGAAGCCCACGCGATGCTGAAAATAGAAATAATTGTTCCCAAGACATTAGGAGATGAGATTTTCGATTTCTGCCGCAATGAAATTGCGCCTAATCATCCTAATTCAATTTTCGCGGAACAAGTCGATGTTCTTAAGAAAGAAGCGTTTGCCCCACTCAAGTAACCAAGTGCCTGACAAATGACAATTGGTATATCGGCTTCAGCCTGCCGCTAATATCTGACGTAATTGCAGAGAACGGCCAACTAGTTTTTTAAAATGTTTTTTAAAGTGGTCCTCTCAAGCCTGATGTGAACCTTTTGAAAGCTCTGTGGATAGGTAAGGTACCTCGAGTCCTGGAGACAGCAGCTCATGTGCACTGCTCAGCGTCTGCGTGTTGGGGGCTACGCAGCCCGTGAGCGGTGCTGCCTAGCGTACTACTTCAGCGATGGATTATCAAGCACTCGTGTGACCTGAGACATCACGCAGGAGTACTGGCAAATCCCTGTTTGGGGATGTACCGATACAAGAGATAATCGCTCTCGGGATCGATTGCAACAAGGTGCATCCACTCGTTGTCGAACAGCTTTGTGAGAAGCTCTGAGCGCTCAATGATAGCTAAAATCCGATCCCGCGGCGCCTCAACTGCGACGAACAATCGCATAGGTTCATGGTACGTCTGGTCACCGCCACTCATGACTGTCTGCCAAGCAAGGCCAGTCCGTAGATCACTCTGGGGACCAGCCATGACGGCAAAGCGCCCAACAACGTTGTGGTATATTTTGCTTCCACTTCCGTAAACTTCAGGATCTGTTGCCGTGAAGTAATGCTCGCCGTTGATCCATTGGCCGACCGCCAACGGACCATTCATGATCCTTTCGAGCTTAGCGCCTGTGAAGTCGAGACGATAATCATGGGAGTTGAGAAATGTCCTGCCCTCGAGGTTAAAATCCCGGGTCAGCTTACGACTTCCAATGATGTAGGCAGCATTCTGCGAAAGTCCCCACTCTGGTCTGGTTTCACTCCAGTCACCTGCCCGTCGTTGGGCTTCCTTTACCGCCTCTGCTGGTGACATACCATGATCAGAGCCTGGCAGTCGCAACATCCGCTCTTGGGCACTTCTGGCGGTCGCTTCTCGACACCCTTTCTTAAAAATCTCAAGGTCACTCTTATGTGTCTCTGGAACTTCCTCTGGATCAAAAAAAGTGATCTCGTCAGTTGTTGTATTGTGTAAAGCGGCGATGAAATGAGTGTCTTCGGGTATTTCGATGCCACACTCCGCCGCGTATTTACGTACGTTAGGCCTGTTGGCCATAGTTGCGAAAAGGCGCACATTGGGCCCGCTGGATTGGCCCCAGCAGGCGCCACAGTCGATGGCTGATTCGTATGGATTGTTGTCCGAGCTGCTTACGTGGCCTACGAAAGCAACCAGACGAGAAGGCTTTTTGGTGGTGAGCCCCATAGCCCGAACCACTGACTCGATTGTGGTCTCCTGTTCCTCGTCGGTAAAGCCTATGTTTTTCTCATCGTCTCGATCGATGGCCATCTTGGTGCTCACCGGCGGCACGATTGCATCGTGAAAACGTTTCCGTAACTTGTTGTAGGTCGCTGGAGCCAGGGTCCGGCCGAAGAGGGGGAAACCGAAGAGCCACCCCAGTGCCTCTACTTTGACATAGGGTGTGAGCACGTGGCTTTTCATATCATGCTGCATCTTTTTTATGGTCTTGAGGAATCCCTTGCCCTTCTTAAACCTGTCTTCCTCTGACTTGGCGTTCTCACGAATCACCTCGATGATGGTGTTACCGGGTTCAACAATCCCCGGGTTTTGATTTGTTATGTGGTCGTGGCCAAAAGCAACAGCACGTAAAGGGGTGTCTAAGAATCCACCATACCCAAAGGTTTCAAAGTTTCCAACGCTCTCAAAGTTACGTCGAAACGGTTCTGAACGAACATCGATGCAGAAAATACCCTGAGCGTCTGGACGAACTGATTCCTCAGAATCGTTTTTCATTTTTAAGGCCGATGTTCGAAGCTTGCCAATCATATCGTCCAGGTATTTTGCCTCATAGGCCTCGAGCCACACGGGTCCATGCTCGGACTCTGGAAAATCGCTCAGCCATTGCAGGAGCTGGTCGAGCTGCTCGGGTGCTACCTGTTCCAGTGCCGTGGATGAAAGTCCTAGAGCGGAGGCAAGCGACGAGAGTTGCAAAGCTGATGCAAGACGCGCAGACTTCAGTCCACCAGCGTCGGCCCCTTTCTGGCGATCACGCACGTATGAGACAATGGCCTCGTACGTTCCCGCAATGCCAAGTTCCTTCCGACAGGTCTGCTCTACCAGTTCGCGCTCATAGTACAGTCGGACCGCGAGGTATTGAACGAGGTCAATGGGGTAATACGTCTGCCACTCAAGAGATTTTAGCTCAAAGTCCTGATGGGCACGCCAGTTGATGTAGCTGGCCCAGCCGTACAAAGAGGTCAGCACGAGGGAAAGATACTCCTGTCTGAGTTCTGAAGGTATGCCCAGTGCATCAAGGTGGGACAGGATAGCCTCCTCTGGAGATTCAGGTAGGGCCGCGATTTTCCTGCAGCTGTCTGCGATTCCACAGGGTGACCACTCTTTGCCGGCCAGCGATCTCCAGGCCACGTAGAAACCTTGTTCCCTTCTGGGCATCGGCCAAACAGCGTGGCCTTCGTCCAAAAAGGCTTCACACCACTTGATAACCTCCCGGTTCATCATCCATTCCAGCTGCTTGTGCAAGGCGCTGTCACACCATCTCACCAGGGTCATGTCTTTGCCGATAGCCTCGGTTTCGTCCTTCTCCTCTCGTTTTGGGTTGATGCGTTCAGCCAAAGTACGGATCTGGGCGCTGTTTGCAGCACGATTGACCATAGCTTCAGCAGTCTCGTGGGCTGGCGCCGAGAGGCCTACGAGCAGGTGAGCGCGCAAAACGTCTAAGTGGCTGATTTTCTGTCCAGCAACCTCCACCTCTTCGTCTCCAGCGATGGATCGAATAGCATCATCCAGTTGCTTCGATGTGATCCTGCCGGACTTCACAAAATCTCTGTAGTATTGATTCGGTAAGTAGCCTTCACCTCCAGTAAAGCGTTTGGATATGCTAATAGCCTCCTGGAACGGATGTGAAATCAGCTCATGAAGTGGGTTGTGGTGGACAAAGCCTGTCATCGGCCAATAATGGGCGATGACCTCGCTTGAGCGTTCAATCAGCTCGTGGAGTTCCTGGATTTTATTGGGATTTGAGTCAATAGTTACATTCATTACATACCTCCCCGGATCTGTGCAAGCATGGTTTCACCTGCATCCATCCATTCTAGTGGTACACCGCTGAGAAGAATCAACAGAGCGATCACCACCACAAAACCACCGATCTCATTAGGGCCAAGATCTTCGTAATGCAAATCCGTTCGGTGAGGGCCAAAAAGGAGCCGCTTCATCAATCCGAACATATACCAGGATGCGGCAAACCAGGTCGCGACGACGGCAATAAGACCTATCGACATCGTGGTCCCAGGGCTGAACAACATTACCAGATAACTGAAAAACAGAGCAAACGGTGGTAATCCCGCTAAGGCCATAATTAATAGGCTCATACAAAGGGCAAAGCGCGGCATGGGCTTGTACAATCCACCGATCTGGTTCAAGTCCAAATCACCGTAGCGAACACGAAGACGATCCCACCCAAACGTCAACCCACCAAGCGCGAGCGTCACCGCCGCAATGTATAAAATCGAATGGGACGTGAGCTTACCGACCTGCGCGATATGCCACCAGAACACAGAGTACAGAGCGAGTCCGGCATAGACCAGCAATAGAGAGACTCGAACCTGTGCAATCGCTTTGATGGATCCCCACACCGCACCAATCACTGCCAGAGCCCCAACCACGGAAAGTGCCTGCTGAGAAAAGTTCGGGATAAATACGGCCGCCAGAAGAACTCCGAGAACCGGCATTAAGATTGATGCAGCGACTGTTAGATGCCGAGGTGCGTGGGTTAATACCTTCACATAGAGGATATGGAAAGGAAACAACGGCACGAGCAGTCCCATAACGAAAAGCCCCGTAATGCTGGTCAAAAAGGCCCCCGAGAGATCCGGTAACATGCTCAGAGTACCAACGATCAGGGCTATAACCGCAAGCACCACGTAGGCAATCTGAGATTGATCGACAGCTTTTCCGGCACGCGCGAGAGCGCTGTTGACTCTCAGGGCTAGCCCGTCGAGATAGAGGCGGTTTGCGAAGAACAAATACAAATGTATCAGTAGTTTACCAGGTAGCATCCCACCTTGACGAGTGCGCTGAGTGTACACGAAGAACCAACCGCCGGTAATGGAGAGAATGAATAGCGCAGTGATCAGTATAAAAACTCCCGTTGGCAAGGCGCCGGCCTGAAAGTATGCTGAAACGACCGCCGGATCCGGATAGAGGAAGTGGGTAAAGGTCTCAGCTGCAAACAGGTATGCCGCTGACACAAGACCGACTACTACCAGTACGTAGCCGTGTAAGGTTAAGGAATGCTCGATGTTGGCGTGGAAGATCGTCAACGTTGCGTGTGAGGCGGTGACCCAACTGAAGAGCAGGAAGATCAATAGTCCATGAGAGTCGAGGATGGCGATGTCAAGGAAATAGTGTGCTCCGGTGACAAGTACAAGTGGGAGGAGCAGCGACACGAGAAGAGCCGTCAGCCATCCCGTGGATTCCACTTTCTTTTCATTTTTTACAGCATGCGGTGGTGGTGCGGGGTCGTGGCGGGCCTGATGAATCACGTCGCCACAGTTGAGGAATATCGATGCCTTGAACAGCCCGTGGGCGATGAGGTGAAAGACCGCCAGAGAGAAGGCCCCGAGTCCACACTCCATGATCATATAGCCCATCTGTCCAATGGTGGAGTAGCCCAAGGTCTTCTTGATGTCGTTTTGTACCAACATCATACTTGTGCCGAGGACCGCCGTGAGCAGACCAATAACGAATACGACGTGAAGCGTGGGAGTACTGAGAGCATACAGGGGAGCCATGCGATTAAGAAGAAAACCACCTGCATTGATGATGCCAGCATGCAGCAGTGCATGGATCGGAGTGGGTGCGTAGAGTGAGTCTGGCAACCACATGTGTAGCGGAAACTGGGCCGATTTACTCATTGCTCCGATAAAGATGAGCATAGCGACAGCGGTCGCGCCGCTTATCTGCAGACCACCGAGCAATGTTAATTGCATTGGATCTGCCATGGCCCGCTCGAAAAGCGGTGCAAATTGGACGGTCCCAAAGAGATGATAGGCCAACACAATTCCGGAGAGGAAGGCAACGTCCCCAAATCGCAGCATGATGAAAGTTCGAAAGGAGGCCTGTGCTGTTGGAACATGTGAATAGTTGTGCGAAAGCAGGGACAGAAGCCAGCTCAGCAGCTGCCACGAGATAAAGAGGGTCACGAGATCGGCGCTTGAGACCATGAAGAGCAGCGACGAAATGCAGGCCGTCAACAGAACCTGATACAGGGGAAGCTGGGAGTCGCCCTGCAGGTATCGACTAGAATAGCGAAATAGCAGTGTCCCGATTCCCGAAATGACCACCATCATAATGGCAGCCAACCGATCGATGGAGAGTGCCACCATCGGCAAGACCTCCCATGGCCAGGCAAACAGAACAAGACGAATTGGATCAGTGCTCTGGGTAACCCGCAAAAGAATTATGATGGAAGCTACGGCACCAGCAACCATGACCGAAAAGCAAATCTTGTAGCGAGCATCGCTTTTTTCCTGGCTTGGAAGTGCAGTGAGGGCCGCAACGACCAGAGGGGCCAGAGGGATGATAAGTGGATAGTAGTTAGATAAAAATGTCATCAAAACCTTGTTACCTCAATAAAAAGGAATTTAATAATTTTAAGCTGGCCCAATGGGGCCATAATACTATAAAATGCTCAACTGTTTAATTTTCACCCAATTCGAAGAGCACTTTATAAATTAAAAATAGATATTTGTCAATAAAGAGAGTAGTTACTGACCATTCTCACGGAACCGAAAATCTTGCAAAAACAACGCTTTAAGATGACAAGTAAGTGCTGAAATAGCCCCTTTTTATGACAGTGAAGTCTCGTACCAGCAGGTACAAAAAGAGATCGCCTATTATCCGGAGAAATTGTATATACTCCAACGACAAAGCACTATGATTCAACTCAATTTGATAAAAGACCACGGGAGGAGAAGTGTTGATTAATTTTCTGCGTAAAAGAAGCTCGGTCCGACCGTTTCAAAACAAACCCGTGGAACAGGCAAAGATCGATACTATGATAGAAGCTATGCCGCCGAGAAGACAGATACGTGATGTTATGGTTCCCATCGCTGAATATACGACCACATCCGAGGATAGATCATTAAAAAATGCAGTACTCGATCTTCGAAAAATATTCTGTGATGTGGACACTGGTGAATTTATAGAAGCCGGTCACTGTGCCTGTCTGGTCCTTGATGAAAACTCAGAGCTGGTCGGCATAATTGACTGGACTGTGCAGGGGCTATCACCCTGCGCATAACCTCTTTCCCTGAACAAACACATTCTAAAAATCAGTCAAACTATGGATTCACAAATGTATTGCAGGCTGATTTTGGGGCGACCCATATGAGTTCATTTTTCTACTCGAAATGGATGTTGTATATTCTCGCTCTCCTGCTTGTAATCGTTTTTTTTCTCCCCGATCTAATCGGTACCTTACCAGCGCTGCTTATTGGTGGCATTATCATCGGGTTTGCCTTATTTGTTTATAACAAGTGGTGTCAAACGGATGATGACACGAACATCGAATCGAAAACTCATTCTGATAAAAGGTGATATGATGATCATAGAACTGCTGAGGAAGCGCAGAAGCATCAGGAAGTATGAGGACAAGCCCGTTGAAAATGAATCCGTCGATATTCTTATCGAGTCGATGCTCCGCTCTCCATCTTCAAGGAGTTTTAATCCCTGGGAATTTATTGTCGTCGACGACAAGCAGACCATAGAAGCATTGTCATCTGCCAAAGAGCATGGTTCATCGTTTTTGAAAAACGCCCCGCTGGCAATTGTCGTCTGCGCCCACCCGGATAAATCTGATGTGTGGGTTGAGGATGCATCAATTGCGTCGTTGCTGCTTCACCTCACAGCCCATGATCTTGGCCTAGGTAGCTGCTGGATTCAAATACGGTTAAGGCAACACGCATCAGGGGAAAGCTCAGAACAATATGTAAAGGATCTGCTCGAACTGGAAGACTCACTCGTGGTAGAAGCGATTGTGGCAATTGGTTACCCCGCTGAAGAAAAACAGGGACATGACCACTCATCTCTTCTGTTTGAGCGGGTATCATATAACCGTTACGGCCAAGGAAACTAGCGGTTCAGGAACGTTTTTCTCCGCGTTGCATTTCAGATATTATTTCAGAGACATCTTTTTTCTTTCGCTGGAAAATTCGAGAGAGTTCGTCTGCTACCGGTGGTAGTTCTCCCTCATTCTGATGAATCTCCAGCAGCTCATTGAAATACTTGTAAAAGAACAGGAAGAGATCCTGGCTGCACTCCTCCGTAAACTGATTCGTGACCATCTTTTTCAACTTTCCACTTTTATCCATCACCATTTTAGTGATCTGATACGGTTCGATTGCTTTCTGGTAGAGTTTGGTCACAGGCTCCACATCATGGGTCCCCTGCAGGTTAAAGAATTCTTCCTGGAACAATGAGATAGTAGAGTAGGCAAAACGGGTAATTTTGTTCTGATCAAACACTTTCTCCGCCTTGCTCAGGGCGCTCTCAAAAAAACCTCTGGCTGTCGTACTGTCTCTGGTGATCTGTTCTTTCAGCTCGGAAATACGCTTGTTGACTATCTTTTCAATACTTTGTTCCCGTTCCCTGAGTTCGGCCTCTTTTTTCTCCAGATCCCGAAGCTGTTTCAACAGGGAAAGGTTGAAATTTTTAAAAGCGAGCTTCATGATGGTATTGTTGAAATATTGCTCAAGCTCACTGTTTATTTTGACAATTTCGTTTATCTCGGTAACCTGGTCCATCTCCAGTTCCCGAACAAATTCGCCATCCAGGTGATCCCCGACATCTGAGACCCGCTCACGATCCTTGACCAATGCCTGGGCCGCCTGCTTTGCTGCAGCAGTTACGTTATAAGCAACCATCTCGATGATTTTCGTCAACCTGTCATTATCCGTGCCGAGATACTTACTGACGGTTTGCGCACCTGGTAATATTTTAAGAGACTCCATAACCCTGTTTTCCTACTTTGACAGCACCTTCATCTCACCTGCAACGTCTCGACTGAACAGGAACCAAACTATCTACACCTCTCAAGATCTGATTATACATCATTGATTATTGCTCTGTAAAAGAAATCCTTAAAAACAATGTGAGCATACAAGCAATTTACCCCCGACCCCGGCAATCCTGTCATCGATCGGCTGCTGAAATGTTTGTACATTGCAGAAAGTTCCACCAACTTGGTATTATTTATAGCAAACGACTGAGACGAGCATTCAACGAGTTGATATGGTATTATGTCAGGGTCTCGGGTATATGAAAGTGCAGGATGGGGTTTGCGAGGTAACGGACGAGCCCCATCAAATTCGGTCTCATCACGCATCAGGAATAAACTGCTTGCAGAGGGCTTGATGACAAAAGAAGATTCAAAATCCAGAGCGAACAAGCGTCTTAGAATGGGAGATCCATATCTTGACCGCCGAGCGGGTGAGGACAGAAGGCAGACCTACTCCTTGTATTATTTTTCCGAGGGTGGTGTTGAAAGACGTGACGCCGGGGAGCGCCGCATTAATTATGAGCGAAGAAGAGGGTATGCCCGGGTCAGCACATGGGCTTCCGTCTGTCTCGTCCCCCAGGCTCAACAAAGTGCCTGATATGACGACAGATCCATCTGCTCTATCCTGAGCATCGGCAATTACACCGCAGCTGATGCCCGCAGGTACGCAATGTCATACCGCAACAGACCAGCTCTGTAACGAATAATATTATTCTGGGCATACTGTTTTTTACTATATTGTTGACAGATTAACGATGTTGTGAGAATAACAGAGGGGTAATCTTTAGCTGCTGCACTCACCTGGTGTCCTGGACAGTATCTTTTATGGGAACCACCTGTAAATAAGTACTAAAACCATTCTTGAAGGAGGGAGTATTACATGACTGCGGAACTTATCAGTGGAACCGAAATCAGTAAAACAATTCTGGAAGAAATTACTCAAGAAGTAGCTGAGATGAAAGCAGCAACAGGCAAAGTCCCTGGCCTTGTGACTATCCTTATTGGAGAAAGTCCGGCTTCCATCAGCTATGTTACGCTTAAGGTGAAGACCGCCTTGAAACTTGGTTTTAAAGAAGTCCAGGACAATCAGCCCGATGATATTTCAGAAGAAGACCTGCTCGCTCTTATCGATAAGTATAATAATGACCCGGAAATTCACGGTATTCTCGTCCAGTTGCCGTTACCAAAGCATATCGATGATAAAAAGGTATTGAATGCAATTGACCCAGATAAGGATGTTGACGCCTTTCATCCGGTTAATGTTGGTCGGCTCATGATCGGTGGTGATGTCGTACGTTTTCTGCCCTGTACGCCCGCCGGTATCCAGGAGTTGATTGTCCGGTCCGGCACAGAAACCTCAGGTGCTGAGGTAGTGGTGGTTGGTCGATCAAATATTGTTGGTAAACCGATTGCGATGATGATGGCGCAGAAAGGTGTCGGGGCCAACAGTACCGTGACCATCGTCCACACTCGCACAAAAGATCTGGCAGCTCACTGCAAACGGGCAGACATATTGATTGTTGCCGCAGGTGTCCCGGACCTGGTCAAGCCTGAGTGGATCAAGCCAGGTTCAACGGTTATCGACGTCGGTGTTAATCGTGTGGGCAAGAATGAAAAGACAGGAAAAGCTATTCTCAAAGGCGATGTTGACTTTGACAAGGCGAAAGAGATCGCCGGAAAAATTACACCGGTACCAGGTGGTGTCGGCCCTATGACCATCTGCATGCTGATGAAGAACACCCTGCGCTCAGCGCAAAAGAGTATCTAACATCAGAGCAAAGACGCATATGACGCATTCCCGGATTAACTCCGGGCATGCCATATCCTTAATCAGCAGAGATACACCGAATCTAAAAGTAAGGATCTACCCTGATCTCCAGTTCTTTCAGTGATTCAATATTTTTGACACTGTCTTCAATCCGCGCTCTAATTGCTGCTGACTGATCTTCCGGGGCTTTCACGCTAATATGGGCTTTGCCGTCACTGGCGCCAACTCCTGCCGTGGGAAAATCAAAAAGTGCGGCCCTGATTTCGGCCGCCAGTGCGAGATCATGTATTCTCTTGTGTGTTTCTTCCGTTGGCTGAAAACACTTTTGCTGCGAGGCCTTGGAAATAAGGTCAACAGCTTCATCAACACCCATTGCGCTCAGATTAATAACCATATCATAAAGAGTCGGGTCTACGATATCGACACCGTAGAGAACCATCGCCCATTTCTGCCGCTGCTCATCGTCATGCTTCAGCTGCGCTCGGGCCTGATCCTGGGAAATATTCTCGCGCTCTGCTTCGGCACGCACCCGATCATCAAAATCTGCGATGATTCTGACTTTGAGTAGATGGCTTATATCGTAAATAAAGACCTGACCGGCGATCCCGTGATAGACATGGTTATTCTTCTTCAGGTGCCGGAGAATAGATGAGGAAATATAGTTTATATATCGCTCCCTGCCGAACGAGTAGCGTTCGAGAATCTGGGTGGCGTGCTGTATATTTCTCATTAACTTTAACTCCGGGATATCAAATTCATCACTGGCGGCAAGCAGCGAATCCCGAGAGATACATTGATAACCGAGGTTTTTGGCAACTTGTTCCGCTACATCTTTTCCCCTGAAATAACTGCCCCTTGAAATAGAGATGATTGACATGTCGAATACTCCTTTGGCCACGTCGATTATAAACGTTGCAACGTTTTATTACGTATACGTCCCCTGATAGACATGATTTTGCTGATTCACGTATGTTTGTTTAAACCTGGAAAAAGTTCATGCTGCATCAAGCTGATAAAATGTATCTATCCTATCCCGTACTATTAATAACGCCTTTTTTTACTGTTTTTCCACGCGATGGTGCCTATAATAGTAAGAACTTATTCTGATTCAGCAATTAATTAGAACCATATGGAACAACATCTATGGGTGCCTGCAAGAACCATCCAACAAGAGAATCGAGTTATATCTGCTTAAAGCATAATTACTATCTATGCGGTGACTGCCTGGAATGCAAAGACCCAGAAATCTACTGCAAATTTCGTTCTTCGTGTGTTATTTTTTTTCTGACCGAAAAAGGTGGGGGTGCAATTGACCAACATGATGCAGCCCAAACTCAACAACCGTAACAAGGAGACTAGTAATGAGCGACCAACATTGTCCCGGATTTGAGAGCAACAAGTCATTATCAGAACTGAAGATTAAATGTTCTGATTGCGAGAAGGAATTTGAAATATTCTCGGATGAAGCGGAGAAAAAAGTAAAGTGCCCCGGTTGTGGTGCGATGCTTGACCCTCAAACATGCAAGGTTGATTAACACAAGAGAATAAAGCAGGAATGGGTGACAATCGATCACCCATTCCTGCAGATCTGCTTAATCAACTGTTTCCATATCACGACCACAACAGAGCGGTACCGGATCACCTGATTTCACATTCATGTATTTATTACAAATATCACAAAAATAGGTGCAGTCTTCCGTCGCCTTTTTATCTTCTGAATAGGCCGTCACGCCGCCTTGAACACCCTCTATGTGAAAGCGTGCGAGACTATCGTGACCAGGGACAAACTGACCCATTGGTACGATCTTCTTGTTATTTCCATGACAGTCAATAACAACTTTCCACAACAGGTCAAGAGAAGCGGTTTCCTGCTCATTTTCAGGTGTTACTTCAAGGACGTTCTTATCAACTGAGATTTTCATCTGGTCACTCCTTTTCTTGTTGGAAGAAGAATAGATCGAGATCACCGGTTTAAGCAGTGTTCTCAACAATTAAAGGCTTTAGGCCCTGTTAATGATGATGGTGGTGGTGATGGCCAGAAGCTTCCTTCGGTCCACCACACTCTGCCAAAATTTCAGCTAGAATATCACTCACTTTGTCCATTTGTGAAATGGCATCACCGAGGGAAACTGCTATGCTGTCTTTGCCATCCTCGTTCATGATTTTCTGCCATTTTTCAAACTCTGCAACATGTCCCCCGTTATGTTCTATCCAGTGCTGTAAAATCACCCGCAGTTTCTCAGAATTATCCATCAGAAATCCTTATTCTACCCGTATGAAATGAATATAGCTGACCAGCCTGATCAGGCAGTCTTTCTGAGCAACACTTTGCCCGCCATGAAATCTATCGATTCAATTACGACATCTGTAACTTCTCTTGATCCTTCAAAGAGCGTCGAAACCGTAACACCTGTCTTCTCGTTACTGAGGTTGGTAACATCTTCAAGCAGTAACTCTTCGACACCGTCCTGCTCTACGAAAACACTGATTTGACACATACTTAGCTCACTATTTATGCTTAATAAGCCAGCAGCTCTCAAAAAAATATGAGAACTGCCGTCAACCCGGTTAATGATAGTAAATATTATATCTATATACAGCACCGGTGATTGTCAACACCCACGGGTTCATTCGGTGCTTGATTGGAACCATCCAGAATCCTAACGTAATCCCGTCAGGCAGACAACTCTTTTCTACATTACCACGACGAAAATAAGAAGTTGGACATGGTGATAAAATGAGCAACGCACGCCTTGCCATCCGCTCGACAAAACCTCTACCCAAAAGCCAACCCGGCAAGAAACCGGCAATCCCCTGAAAGATCGACTCCATGACATTCTTCGAACCTGTATCTTTCAATAATATTGATCTGATGTTTCAGCGTTTTCTGATCAGCAAGAGGCTAAAACATGATTGAAAAGAATAGTCAAAGAGAGTACTTTCCAAGAGTTGTTCTGTTTGAGATGTTGATGATTTTCAATGCCTAACAAAGCATCATCTCATTATTTCATGTGTCGGGAGGAGCACCATTATCCTGATAACCATGGGAATGCTTTTAAATTTATGATTTTGAGAATCTGGAGGTAACATGTTTAAAATTGTCAGACGTGAAGAGATGGCTGAAGGAACAGTAATTCTCAATGAGATTGAGGCACCCCTGATAGCCAAGAAAGCCCTGCCCGGTCAGTTTGTCATCCTGAAAGCAGATGAAGATGGAGAACGGATTCCCCTCACAATGGCCTCGACCGATAAAGAGAAGGGAACCATTACCATTATTTATATGGTGGTTGGTAAATCGACTGCCCGGTTCAGGGACCTGAAGAAAGGTGACGGCTTTCAGGATGTCATTGGCCCCCTGGGCAAGGCAACGCACCTCGAAAAGGTGGGTAAAGTTATCTGTGTCGGTGGTGGAACCGGTGTAGCCGTTCTTCACCCGATCACCCGTGCCATGAAGGATGTCGGTAACGATGTTACCTGTATTATCGGGGCCCGGAACAAAGACCTCCTGATCCTTGAAGAGCAGATGAAAGACGCTTCCCATGATCTTCGTGTCTGTACGGACGACGGGTCCTACGGTCACCATGGGTTCGTCACGGATGTGATGAAAAACATCCTCGAGGAGGGGGGTATCAAACAGGTTGTCGCCATCGGTCCTGTTCCGATGATGCGAGCCGTCAGTAATATAACCAGGGAATTCAATGTCCCTACACTTGTGAGCCTGAACCCGATTATGGTTGATGGTACCGGCATGTGCGGTGGCTGCCGGGTCACCGTTGGTGGTGAGACCAAGTTTGCCTGTGTTGATGGCCCGGAATTCGATGGACATCAGGTCGATTACGACGAGTTAATGCTCAGGCTTCAGGCCTACATGGAAGACGAAAAAAAATGTCACGAGGATTATTGCACAATCCGTGATGCGAAATAAATCCCTGTCAACTGGAAGTCGACCTGGTCACTTTTGATAGCACTGACAACTTGAGATCAGTTTTATATCTATGGAGGGAGAAATGGCAGAAAAAGCAGCAACCAAGAAAAACCCCAGGGTACCAATGCCCGAGCAGGAACCGGAAATCAGAGCCAGAAATTTTCTGGAGGTACCAACCGGTTACACTCCTAAAATGGCGCAGGAGGAAGCTGCGCGCTGTTTGCAATGTAAAAAACCAGGCTGTGTAGCTGGCTGTCCGGTCGGTGTTGATATTCCCGGATTTATTGACTTGCTTGCCCAGGGAGACATGACCGGGGCGATTCGAAATTTATGGAGTATGAACGCACTTCCCGCTGTATGCGGACGTGTTTGTCCCCAGGAAATCCAGTGTGAAGGAAAGTGTATTGTCGGCAGAAAGGGAGAGCCGGTCGCCATTGGCAACCTGGAACGATTCTGCGCCGATTACGAACGGGAATTCGGGACAGGTGAACTCCCCCCTAAATCCGCCCCGACTGGAAAGAAAGTGGCGGTTGTCGGGTCCGGCCCCTCCGGATTGACCGTCGCCGGTGACCTGATTCAGAAAGGGCATGAGGTGACCATTCTTGAAGCCTTCCATAAACCCGGCGGTGTACTGGTTTATGGTATCCCTGAATTTCGGCTGCCAAAAGATATCGTTGCCCAGGAGGTACATTTTCTTGAGCGGCTTGGTGTCAAACTTGAATGTAATGCAGTGGTTGGCCGCACGGTCTCACTGGATGAATTATTCGAACAGGGTTACGATGCAATCTATGTCGGGGTTGGAGCCGGACTACCCCGCTTCATGAACCTGCCTGGTGAAAATCTGGTAGGTATTCTTTCGGCCAATGAGTACCTGACCCGGGCCAACCTGATGAAGGCCTACAAATTTCCTGAGGTCGATACGCCAATTCCCATGGGCAAAAACGTAGTAGTGCTCGGGGCTGGAAACGTGGCAATGGACGCTGCCCGTACAGCGATGCGACTTGGCGCCGAGAATGTAAAAATTGTCTACCGCAGATCCCGCGAGGAAATGCCTGCCCGTCAAGCAGAGATTCATCATGCGGAGGAGGAAGGTATTGATATGTTTCTCCTCACCAACCCAACCCGATATATCGGTAACGACAAAGGCCGATTAACCGGCATGGAATGCTTGAAGATGGAGCTCGGTGAGCCTGATGATTCAGGCAGAAGGCGTCCGGTTGCAATTGAAGGATCTGAATTTCACATGGATTGTGACCTCTGCATCGTCGCTGTCGGTTCCGGCGCTAACCCACTGTTGACAAGTGAAACACCTGACATGAAGCTCAATGACTGGGGGTACATCGTCACCGATGAACGAACGGGGAAAACGACAAAAAAAGCTGTGTGGGCTGGTGGCGATATCGTCACAGGAGCTGCCACCGTTATCCTGGCTATGGGGGCAGGCAGGCAGGCCGCAGATTCTATTCATGATTACTTGAACCTTGGCTGGTAATTTTTTTTGATAACGGCACGTTAAACAGACCTATTAACGGAAGGAGGACATACGATGGTTGAACGTTTGAGTGCAGTACTCGAGCCCTTTAAGCGTAAATCCAACGCACTTATTCCGATCCTGCAGGCAGTGCAGGAGGAACTCGGCTATCTGCCGTAAGAGGCTATGATAGCTGTTGCCAAACAACGGGAATTCCAGAAAGTCAAGTATACGGTGTTGCAACATTTTATGCCCAGTTTTACTTTTCGCGCCGCGGCAAAAACCAGACCAAGATCTGTTCCGGCACAGCATGTCACGTCAAAGGTGCGGCTCGGGTTCTTGAGGCATTTGAGCGAGAACTTGGCATCTCCTGTGGCGCTACTTCTGAAGATTACCAGCATAGCCTGGAAAATGTAGCCGGTGTAGAGGACTTGCACCTCCAAGTATGTGCGCCCCTGCCGGGCGCACATAGAAAAAGGGACTGTTAATAACAGCCCCTTTTAAAAAATAATATCCCATCCGATAACTCGATACCAGCAGGACAACCGACGATAAGACCTGATTACGAGAGTTTACAGGTCATGTCCTGTCCACAGCACAGCGGTGATTTAATCTTGCCGTGTCCGTTTGGGCACTTGGAAATCTGAACTTCATTCCCATCATCGAGTTTCAGCGAGTCATCCACAAGCGGAGCATCGCATTTTGCACAGGTTGCATTTACTGCCATTCCACACTTGTCGCATTCATACGTGGCCATTTAAGTCTCCTTTATACGGTTTTAATAATAGTACTGGCTGGATAGCTAGGTTTATAGCATGTCATGAGATGTTTGCTAACGGCATCAATTCATAACAGTGTAGTCAAACAGATTATCACATAATTATCGTTGTCAAGTCAGGCCAGGGAAGGAAAATGAAAGCTGCCTCCGGCTAGAAAAAACAGAAGGCCGGGTTACGTAACGTAACCCGGCCTTAGTTAGCAGGTCGATTTAGTACTGTTCGATCCCCTCTCTCAGTTAACCTCCGGGCGTGGGTACAGACCCGAGCGCTCAACCATCTCGGGAACTTTCTCTTCCCACTCGATTGCCATGATATGGAATCCGGCAACACCTTCGACTTCCTTGAGTCGCTGGATGGTCTCAACAGCAATGGTAATCCCTTCTTCGGACTGTTTATTCTTTTCGACTCCCTTAAGACGTTCGATCAACTCATCAGGGACATCCATTCCGGGAACGTTCTTGGCAAGGTATCTGGCCATACCGACTGATCGCATCGGGGTAATGCCTGCCATTATATACACTTTCTCGTGCAGGCCGCGCTCACGCACCCCTTCCATCCATTTCTCAAACTTGTCAACGTTATAGATACATTGCGTCTGGATAAACTCCGCACCACAGGCAATCTTTTTGGCCAGACGGGGAACCCTGATTTTGAATGGGTCTCCAAACGGGTTGGCTGCTGCCCCGACAAACATGCTGGGGGGAACCTTTATTTCATCACCGCTGAGAAACCTTCCCTCATCCCTCATATGCCTTACCGTCTGGACCAGCTGCATGGAGTCAAGATCAAAGACATTCTGGGCCTGCGGATTATCACCAAAGCTCTGGTGGTCACCGGATAAACAGAGAATATTGTGGATGCCAAACGAGGCAGCTCCGAGAATATCGCTCTGCAAAGCAATTCTATTTCGGTCCCTGACCACCATCTGGAGAATCGGATCAATACCCTGCTGCTTCAGGTGGACGCAGGCCGCAAGACTGCATAGCCTGGTCACGGACGTCTGGTTATCTGTAATGTTGACCGAATCAACGTGATTTCTTATCAGGTTCCCTTTCTCGATGATATGGGCCGGGTCACTTGATCGCGGTGGCCCGCATTCACTGGTAACCGCCTGCTGCCCGCTCTTCAGTACCTTCTCAAGCTTGCTCTCGGTAATTGTCTCTACAGCCATCAGAAGTCCTCCAGTTTAAATGAACGAGGTCCACCAGCCCTGTCCTTAGACCAGTCTTTCAATGGCTGAACCTTCTCGTAATCATCCATCCTGCCCATGGCCTCAAGGCGATCAACAACGAGCTGCCAGGCACAATCAAGTTCTTTTGAAATTTCACACTTGCCGTCTGAAGAGCCTCCGCAGGGACCATTGAATAATCGTTTGCAGCATCGGCTGACCGGACAGACGCCCCCTGTAACACCAAGGACGCAGTCACCGCACGCCTGACATTTCTCTGTAAAATGACCACTTTCAATAACATCGCCCAAGAAAGGTGGTGTTCAGCGCCGGGTAAATCGGCGTCTTTTTATACTTGGTTGCCATAAACTGCACACCGATCCCACAGGCCAGGCTGAGAACTGCTTCTGAGCCTTCGATCAGCTCCTCGGTCTTCTCAAAAAACTCATGCTCACATTGACGTTCGATACCGCTGTCAACGATTTCAATATCAACACCATCCTGGCTGGCCCGCATCTTCAATTGTGATGCCAGGATTCCGGCCTCTTTATTGCCCCCCTGGTGACAGACTGCGACACAGGTATTGCAGCCGTAGACGGTGAGCTGTTTGTGATGTTTGACCATCTCCCAGATTTCTTCAAACGGTTTCTGTTCTCCTACTATCATAATTCATTGACTCCTTCTTCAAAAACGAGGTAGTTCAGTCGAAACACTTAGTTCAGGCAGCCTGCGTGTCACACTGGTCGGCACGTTTCTTTTTAAGCGCCAGCCAGATTGGCGAAGGCCCCAGCGCAATTATTTTCTCGGTAAACTCGGTACAGATCTCAGCCCACCGCGGACCCTGTGCTGCGGAGAGGTTATAAAAATGAACCCGCTCAGGATCGACCCCGACAGTGGTCAGTAATTTTTTTACCCGTTGAACCCGCTTTGTAGCATTGGTATTTCCTTCCAGGAAATGACATTGCCCCTGGAGTCAGCCCGCCACAAAGACACCGTCTATCCCCCGTTCAAAAGCACGCATAATGTAGACCTGATCAAGCTTCCCGGTGCAGGGGAGCCTGATTACCTTGACATTGGGTGGATAGGTCAGCCTCATCACACCCGCCAGGTCAGCTGCTGCAAAAGCGCAGTAGTGACAGGCAAAGGCAATTATATTTGCTTTCCAGTCTGCAGGTATTTCCTTTGGTTTAACTTCAGGACTCACCTGTTCCGTCTTCACTTCTTCACCAGGTGCCATACGATTCGTTCCTCATGGGTTATGGTCAATCGATCTCTGTGACAGAGTCGATCATTGCGGTAATCTGGTCATCTCTGAAAAAATTGACCTGGAATGCCTTTGCCGGGCAGACACCGGCACAGATACCGCAGCCGGTGCACTTGACCTCGTTGTGACTCACCATTCCATCCTCATCAATAAATGGTGAGTCAAACGGACAGGCTCTGAAACAGGCCAGACAGGACATACACATGTCGCGATTATGTTTGGAGATAACTCCTGAAACAGTCAGACTTTCATGGGACAATAATGCGCCTGCCCGGCCAGCAGCGGCAAGCGACTGACTGATGGTTTCCTCCAGATTTTTCGGAGCATGGCTAAGTCCGGCCAGAAAGAAGCCCTCGCTCGGAAAATCTATCGGTCGGAGCTTGACATGGGCTTCCATGAAATAATCGTCAATATTACAGGTCAATTTATACTTCTTGGCAAATTCATTTGAATCAGGCTGCGGCCTGAGTCCTGTCGACAGCACAACATAGTCTGCATCAATTACAATTTCTTTGCCCAGCACTTTTCCGGGAAGACTCACGCGGCAGCCACTTTCAGCAGGTGTTACTTCCGGCTTCTGATCCGGAGTAAAGAGAAAGAAGAGTACGCCAAGTTCACGGGCCTGTTTGTAGTAATCTTCTTTCAGCCCGTAAGCACGCATGTCCCGATACAAGATGGCGACCGTGGTTTCCGGTGATTTTTCCTTGATTGCAATACTATTTTTAAGCGCATCCTGACAACAGACTCGCGAGCAGTAATTGGTCGGCTCCTCTCGTGAGCCGACGCACTGGATCATCACATATGTCTCATTTGTAGACGGACTGCGCTCTGCCAGCAACTCCTCAAGTTGCCGCTGGGTGATAACTGCATCAGTTGAACCATACCCATACTCGGTCGGCTCATACTCAGTACCGCCGGTGGCAATTACAATCGCGCCGTGCTCAACGCACTCACCGTTGGCAAGGGTCGTAACGAAATTACCAACAAAACCATCGGTATTCTCAACGATTGTTTCTTTGTGGACAGTGATCGATGCATCATTTTCTACCTGTTGGACAACATCACTCAGATAGGCCTGAACATCGTCACCTTCAAGATTTCGCCGGACCTTCTGAAGGAGACCTCCAAGTACCGCTTCTCGCTCAACAAGGTGAACACCATAGCCCTGCTCTGCCAGGGACAGAGAGGCGGTCATACCGGCGATGCCGCCACCGACGACCAGCGCTGAATGATTAACGCCCACCGAGTTCTGGCTGACCGGTTCCAGCAGCCTGGTCTTTGCCACATTCATATTGGTGATTTCGATGGCTTTGGCGGTTGCCACCTCTTTGTCTTCCTTGTGACACCATGAACACTGTTCACGGATATCAGCAAGCTCAAAGAGGAATTTGTTCAGCCCGACCTCCCGAATGGTATCCTGGAAAAGGGGAGAGTGGGTTCGAGGGGTACAGGAGGCGATTACCACCCGGTTAAGCCCTTTTTCAGTGACCAGATCACGGATTTTCTGCTGGCCGTCAGGTGCGCAGGCATAAATTATGGTTTCAGAATGAGCAACGCCAGGCTGTTTTGCGGCAGCCTCTGCTACTTCCTTTACATCGACAGTTCCTGCAATATTAACACCGCAGTGACAGACGATGACGCCGATCTTCGGCTCTTCACCGGTAATATCCCGTTCAGGCGGGAGAACCACCTCCTCAATTTCCTGCCCCCGACTCTCCCCAAGTAGCGACATCGCCCGCGCCGATGCACCGCTGCCCTGGATCACCGTCTCGGGGATATCCTTGGGTCCGGCGTATATTCCGGCAACATAGACACCTGGTCGACTGGTTTCAACAGGGGCAAGCTTTGAGGTCTTGGCAAAACCATATTCATCGGTTTCTATCCCAAAGATCTCTGCGAATTGTTTTGAGTCCTCACGTGGTTCAAAACCCATTGAAAGGATGGCCATATCGAATTCTTCATTGATCCGATTACCATCCTCATCGATATAGTGAATGGTCAGATTTTTGGTCTCGGGATCCTCAATGATCTCAGAAACCATTGCCCGTCTGTAGATTACACCGCTATCGTTTTTTGCCTTATCGATATACTTGTCAAAATCTTTTCCATAGGCACGAAGCTCCATATAGAAAATCGTCGCCTCGACATCGGGATCATGCTCTTTTGCAATAATTGACTGTTTTGCAGCATACATGCAACATACCGACGAACACCAACCATTGCCATTATGTGAATTTCGGGATCCGACACACTGAATCCAGGCCAGACGCTTTGGATGGCCCTTGTCGGTCGGACGTTCGACAGTCCCGCCGCAGGGGCCGGAAGCCGAGAGCAACCGTTCAAACTGGAGTGCTGTAACAACGTTTTTATGTTTGCCGTAGCCAAACTCCTGCCGGATTGCAGGGTCATAGGTTTTCAGGCCGGGAGTGAGAATTACTGAACCGACATTGAGTTCGTACTGCTTGTCAGTATCTTCAAAATTAATGGCAACGGCGTCACAGACTTTTTCACATTTACGGCAGACATTCTTGGTCAGATAGAGACAATGATCAGCATCAATTGCCCGGGTATTCGGCACTGCCTGAGGAAAAAGAGCATATATCGCCCGTCGGTTGTCGAGTCCCTGATTGAAAAGGTTCGGGACACGGCTTGGACATTTCTCTTCACAGGCGCCACAGCCGGTACAACGATCTGGATCAACATATCGTGCTTTCTGCTCCACCTTTACCGAGAAATTACCTTCCTCACCAGCAACAGAAAGGACGCTGGTCATGGTGTGCATTTTGATATTGGGGTGCCGACTGCTTTCAACCATGCGTGGAGAGATCATGCACATGGCACAGTCGCCAGTTGGAAATGTTTTGTCCAGTCGGGACATTGTCCCGCCAATTGACGGTTCATCATTGATCATATGAACGAGGAGACCGCTATTGGCCAGATCAAGGGCTGCCTGCATCCCTCCAATACCAGAGCCAACAACCAATACCGAGCCTGTCCTTTCCTGTCCGGGGGCACTTCTTGTCAAAACAACCTCCTTCGGATCAGTCCCTGCCTGCTTGTACCACCGGCTACTCGACAGCTTACCGGCAACAAGTCCGGGTCCCGATCAAGTTAATTCGAGTAGTCAATCTTACGGCCTACGTACCACAACCGGTACCATTATCATGGAAATTGAGAGCTATGACAATCTCTTTTTTATTTATTCGCCCAATTAGTCGTTTTTTTTTACCCAAACAACTAATATTAAAGACATTTCAACCCGTCAGAATTTATTAATGTGGCTAAAGAACGTACCCAAAAAGAAACAAATATGCACCAATTCATGGGTACGAGCAGAACTTTTTCACGGTGGTCCAGTGAACAACTGCTATGCGGGTATAATGGAGAGTGGGGAAAATTTCTCGGATGAGAACAGGGAAAAGCCAGGCAGCAGCAAAATGAAAACATTCGCTGCTGCCTGGTAGTGTACTAAAGCTTTACAACATTCTGGGCTGCTGGTCCTTTCTGACCGTCTACGACTTCAAAGCTGACACGCTCCCCTTCTGATAGGGACTTGAACCCGTCTGCCTGAATAGCGGAATGATGCACAAATACATCTTTACCCTCATCCTGCTCGATAAAGCCAAACCCTTTTGCATCATTAAACCACTTTACTGTTCCTTCTGCCATTTCTCATACTCCTGTCTGATATGAGGCCAGTTGAGCCCCTTTTTTCAATAGCCTGAACAAATTTTCAGGCAATAAACGCGGGTTGCGGACCAGCCACAATCCCAGCTCAACAATGTTGCTGAGCAAAATTATCATTACTTTCAACAAGGTCTAACCGGCGAAACCTCTCGCCTGCTCTAAGGCAGCCAGATGAAGTTTTATAAACACTTCCAACTCAAAATGGCTCAGGGTAAATGGACGAATCGTCTGTGTGCATCTACCGCTGAAGAATGATCTGCAACAATCTTTATCGGCAACGTAGATGCAGGGGATACTGCAAAAGAAGTGACGAGAAACACTATGCGTGATCTATTTTGCGTTAGGCCTACGGCCACAATACAGCAGACCTGTCAGAAAGACAAGGGTTTATCGGCTAAAATGGTCAATTTGTCTCTTCCATTTAAGATCGATCAGGAACACGATTGATTCAATCTCCACTACCTCGACCGGTGTCCAGTCTCTTTATTGGGTGCAATTATACCATTTTTACGGTAAAAACTTCTGTTCAAAACATCACTTGATCCGATTAATTGGCGGACGCCATATCGACCACCATGACCTGCAACTACCCGGAACAGCGGTATCAATATAAAAACTGCAGCGTGCGGCTCTTCAAGCGTGGAGAACATGAGTATTCAAAGGCCAGCTACCCTGTTCGAACCGGTATCTATACCGAAATCGACACCAGCGAGTTCACCTATCATTTTAATCTCAACGATGAGATTCTCAGAATAATCGGTAAAACTGCTGACTGGCCTCACCCGCACGAGTGGCTCAAGAGAACAGTGGGCAATGACTGGATTTACTATTCCACAGGCGGTTATACCGGCGTTTTTGAGACAACCGGTGAATATTATCTTCCCAACCTGCCCTACTCCACCAATAATGCACTTGGGGGAAGACCGTTTAGTAACGACCATATCCGCTCGGCAACAAATCAATGGCACCAGAACCTGGAAACGCTGCGCACCGCAATCCAGTTCCCCGACAGACAGGTATCCCGTTTCCTTGATGCAGCAATTGCCAACAGTCCAGAATACCTGAAAAAAAAATCTGAGTCCTTTGCCCTCTGCTACGGTGGTCCGATTACGGTATTGCCTCCTGATACCAGACATGTCGACTACAACGTGATCCCGCTGAATCTTTCAGAGGGGTGTCTCTACAAGTGCCGTTTCTGTAAAGTAAAAAACAGCAAACCGTTTTCTGTAAAAAGTGATCGCAGATCCTTGAGCAGATAACCCAGCTCAAACATTTCTACTCCAGAGATCTGCTCAATTATAACAGTGTATTCATTGGCGAACATGACGGTCTGAACAGTGGTTCTGACAAATTAATTTTTACGATCAGCACTGCACTTGAAAGACTCAGGCTGGGTCTTTCCTGGTGCCGCGATTCAAACATCTTTCTCTTCGGGTCAGTTTTTTCACTGCTCAACTCGCCAGCCTCGCTCTTAAGGAGTTGTCCACCATGACTCCAAAAATCTATATCAACGTGGGGCTGGAATCTGCGGACCAGGTCACCCTCGACACCTTGGGAAAACCGCTCACCAGTCAAATGGTCCATGATGCCTTTGACCTGATTCAGGACATCAATGACCGTTATCAGAACATTGAAATAACATCCAACTTTGTCACTGACGACGGTCTTGGAACAGACCATTACCAGACCCTGATTTCACTTATCCGGGATCGGATTCCGAAACAGAAGAGTAAAGGGTGTGTCTATCTCTCACCATTGCAATTTGGTTCACCGTCCCGCGCCCAGCTCTTCAAATTCTACCGCCTCAAAGTACAAAGCAGGCTGCCGCTGTTTCTCTATACTATTCAGAAATTATAAGGATGCTGATTATGGACTCTCCACTGCAGTTAAGAAAAGAAACCCTCGCAAAACGAGACCAATTAACCACCCAGCAGATTACAGCCATGAGTTCGGCTATAGAACAAAGACTTTTCGACCGAAAAGAGATCCAGGATGCACAATGTGTGTTTACCTATGTGAACTTCAGAAGTGAAGTAAGCACCAGAGCGGTCATCAGGCGCCTCCTTGACCAGAACAAGCAGGTGGCTGTACCGGTTACCCGGGTGAAGGAAAAACGGCTGGACATCGTCACCATCTCAGACCCTGAAAACGATCTCGTCCCCGGTTATTGTGGGATCCCAGAACCCAGAGAGGAATGTGTGGCGCAGGGGCTTATCTCTGCAGATGACATTGATGCCATTATCCTGCCAGGGTCTGTTTTTGATAAACGGTGCGGCAGGTTCGGCTACGGAGGTGGTTATTATGACCGATTGCTCGCTGCCATACCGGCTGCAGCAAGAATCGCGCTGGCTTTTGAACTGCAAGTAACCACATTGCTCCCATTACAAGACCACGATGAAATTCTGGATTTCATCATCACTGAAAAACAAACAATTGCTAACCCGGATCGGTCCCGGTGAATAACAGAAATTTTTTAGAAAAACGTCCATAATCTCAATCTATTTTACTGTGGCGGTAGGATGGCTGTTAAGCGAGAAGAAACACCACTTAATTCTTTTTCGATCGATCAAAACGACACCAAGATAATTGACTTTTGCGATTTCGACCTGTACAGTCGACTCTATTCTGTCAGTGCACAATATGGCCTCCTTGGGCCGGACAATCAGCTTCAGGCCCAAGATTTTATAAACCAAAGAATTTGCAGGATTCCGTTGATAGCATGATCTGGCAAGAACCTTCGAATAGTTCCTACTCAGGGACAGTATCTGCGTGTGCGCCCTCGCGTCACAATCTCAATTCAGATATAATCGGAAGAGAATTCGGACACCTCTGCTGCTCACTATCTGGGCCTTTTCAACTGATATCTTTGAATAAACAGACAACATAAAGGTGAATTTCAATGGTGAAATAGAAATCAGCGAAGTTTTCGTTGCGCAATTGTGCAGATAGATGCAAAATTGACAATTTTGGTCGACAGAAAAGACCTCAGAGAAGAACACGAGCACTGGTAAAAATCGATTATGAAGATATTTTTAGGAATAGCAATCATTGTCTTTCTGGTTGGACTTTTTTTAAGGTTGTACGAATGGTTTTCCAAAGGGATTCGTCATCCGGACACCAGCTCTACCGCTTGGTGAGCGTATCGCGGCAGCGACAAAAGGGGTATTCTCCACGCTGCTGAGTGGCAAAATCGTCCAGGTCGTCTCTACCTTTTTCACCGACGTCCTGTTTCAAAAGCGGCTCCTGGCAAAAAACATCTTTCGGTGGGGTGCTCATACTCTGATCTTTACCGGTTTCATCCTCCTGCTCTTTATGCACGGGCTTGGTACTGGAGTCAGTGAATTCTTCTTCAGTGACTATTACTCCACATTACAGCCCTACCTGTCCCTGCGAGAACTTTTCGCCCTGCTGGTACTGGTTGGCCTCTCTATTGCTGTTTACCGAAGACTGACCGACAAACCACAGCGGGTTAAAAGCCTGAGCAGTGACTGGGCCGCACTGATCTTTGTCGGAGCAATCATCATTACCGGTATCCTGCTGCAAAGTTCGCAGATCTCTTCCTACTCTGTTTATCAGAGCATGGTTGAAGAATATGGTGATGTGGCCGATGATGAAGAAGCACTCGCTCTCGAAACTTACTGGGCTGCCGAGCACGGCCTCGTTTCTGCAAATGTAACCAAACCGTTCAACAGTGAACTTGTTGAGCAGGGCCGCGACATTAGCGGTAACAGCTGTATCGAATGTCATGCCGCAACAAGTGGTGCATTTGTCAGCTACTCACTTGCCAAAGTGATCGGACCGCTCATTTCCGGTGGGGCCTCGCTCTTTTATTACCTGCACCTGTTTACCTGTTTCGCCTTTCTTGCCTGGCTTCCATTCAGTAAAATGTTTCACATTATCGCCGTGCCAATATCTCTGTTAATTAACGGCGTTATGGGATTTAAAAAACCGGCAGAAGACAGTGCCAATGTCCTGAGCAGACAAATGATCGGTCTCTCGGCCTGCACGCACTGTGGTTCATGCAGTGAACTCTGCTCTTCCCTGATGTTTTATGAATCTTTTCAAAATGATTTTATCCTCCCCTCCGAAAAGGTTCAGTTTCTCAAGAAAATTGCCGCAGGTGAAAAAGTCGATGAAGGAACATTGAAACATCTCCAGAAAGGTCTTTATATCTGTACCAGTTGTGACCGCTGTTCTGAGGTATGTCCTTCGGGTATAAATCTGCGAGAACTTTTCACCACCTCCCGGTATCATCTCCTGGCCAAAGGTCTCCCCGAGCCCTCAATCCTCAGCCATTTTTCATTTCCACTGGCACTTGCGCAAAATTTTGTTGACGATCACCTCAAGGCCCTGAAAAAGGTTGAGCAGCTGTTTAAGGAGTCGTTTAAAAAACTTTCTGACATGACAACCTTGACAATTGCCAAACCGGCAGTCGTCGGAAACAATAGCTATCAGGGATGCTATTCATGTCAACGCTGTACCAATATTTGTCCCGTTGTACGTCTTTTTGATAATCCCGAGCAAGAACTTGATATGCTGCCGCACCAGATCATTTTCAGCCTTGGAGTTGGCAACAAGGAAATTGCCACCGGCTCCAAGATGATCTGGAGTTGTTCCACCTGTTATCTCTGCCAGGAGCACTGCCCCAACGGCGTAGAACTGACAGATATTTTCTATAATCTCAAAAATGCTGCGATTAATAAAATCGAGACAGGGGGGAACGCATGAAACTGGCCTTCTTTCAGGGATGTAATATTCCCATTCGAATTGAACAATATGCTGCTTCAGCGCAAGCGGTTCTGCAAAAATTTGGTGTTGAGCTGATTGAAATTCCGGAGTTTACCTGTTGCGGTTACCCGGTTCGCAATGTTGACGAAAAAGCCTATATCCTGCCATCAGTCAGAAACATGGCAATCGCTGAACAAAAAGGGCTTGATATAATGGTGATCTGTAACTGCTGTTTTGCCAGCCTCCAGAAAGCCAGAAATGTTCTGGGGACAAATCCTGAACTCAAAGCTGAAATTAACGAACTGCTTGCCAAGGAAAACCTCAACTACCAGGGTACAGGGACAATTAAGCATTTTCTCACCGTCCTTCACGAAGATATTGGTGTTGAGACAATCAAGAAACAACTGGCCCACCGCTACACTGAGCTTAAATTGTCTGTGATTCATGGCTGCCACGTGCTCCGTCCCCGTGAGGTTACCAATTTTGATGACTCCTTTGTGCCGAAGATAACAGAGGCACTTGTTGAAACCACCGGTGCCACAAGCCTCGACTGGCAGGGAAAACTTGAATGCTGTGGTGCGGCCCTGGCTGGGATCAACAACGACCTGGCTGCAACGCTGCTCAACGAGAAGGTAGATGGGGCATTGAGTGCCGGTGCCGACTATATCACACCAATCTGTTCCTACTGCCACCTGCAGTTTGACACCGCTCAGCTGAATATTCGGAAAGATGACACACAGCTCATGCCGGTTCTGCTCTACCCTCAACTTCTCGGTCTGGTCCTGGGAATAGACGAGAAGCAGCTCGGAATTGATCAGAATTCAACAATCAGCAGTGAGCATATCAGCAAGCTCAAATCGTTGCTCGGTTCGCCTGTAGAGGAAAAGAAAAAAAGGCGAAAGAAGAAACCAGCTGCGGTTAAAGCATAGCGCAGACTGGCTAGAAGAACCAGTTGCAGAGAAGCAGACAGCCTTTTTGAAATTTTTTGGCCGTCTGCTTCTTTTTTTTGTCACATAAATGCTTATTATTGCCTGCGATGACAGAACTATAACCTGAAACCCTTTATCTAGAACACAAACAGATGAGTAAAATAATTGCTTTTGCAGGTAAAGGAGGTGTCGGTAAAACGACGGTAGCCTCCCTTGTTATACGCCACCTTTCACACAACAATAAAACACCGATCCTGGCTGTGGACGCCGACCCTAACAGTAACCTTGGCGAGACCATGGGGTTGGAGGTGCCGACCACCGTTGGCGATATACGGGAAAATTTCATGAGAGATCCGCAGGGTGTTCCGTCAGGTATGGATAAAACCAACTACCTGGAAACGCTGGTGGAACAGGCGCTCATCGAAAAGCCTGCATTTGATCTGCTGGTAATGGGACGCCAGGAAGGCCAGGGATGCTATTGTATGGTAAATAACATCCTCAATAATTTCACCGATCGCTTGATGGCCAACTATAAATACATGGTGGTTGACAATGAAGCCGGGATGGAACACCTCAGCCGCCGAACCAGTGGCCGGGTCGACATGCTCTACCTGGTCACGGATTACTCATTACGCGGTCTCAGGGCCTTGCGCAGGATTCACCAGATGATGGGCGGGCTGAAGCTCAAAGTTGAAGCATCCGGAATCGTCGTCACCCGGGCACCCGAGAAATTGAGTGACGCATTCATGGCTGAGGTAAAGGAAATCGGGCTTCCGATTGTTGGGATCATTCCAGATGATCCGGCATTGCTCGATTTCGACATGGAGAAGCGTTCCCTGCTTGAATTGCCCGATTCATCGCCGTCAGTGCTGGCAACAGATACGCTGCTGGAATCTACCTGCCCGGCCTGACAAGGTCCAATATCTCTTACAATGCAGTTACCGGGAGTTGGCGATGAAACATGATGTTACCGTATTCAAACCATACCCGTTCAGGGTTGGACAGAAAATTCGGATAGAAGATTCACGTCGAGCAGGCGACTGGGAAGTTGTGGCAATCTCAGATCACAAGATAACCCTGCGTTGCCCCATATCTCACAAGGAATTTGAGTGGACCAAATTCTGCTATATCACGGCTGAGGAAACAAACAGTATCTGGCCCCGTGATTAGATAGTGTCGTGTCAGCGTGCATGCTGTGCCAGGGGTGATGAACTAATCCCGATCCTGCAAGGATATTCTAGCTCTTGGGTTCAGCAGTTTCCATCACTGTCAGGATCCGGAGATCCTTGAGCAGGCGTCCACTGCCATGGCGTATATCGTATCAAGGGCAAGATTTTTTGAGAGTGACTTATCAAAAAGCAGCTTTGCCTCAGCCGGAAAATCTTCATCACCAATCCAGTATAACAGAGCTATTGAAATACCTGGCCTCGGGCGAAAGACATGGGCGCCATCCGCCAGTTCAAGCGGCTTACCGCCGAGCTGCTCACAGCTTTTGGCAAGCTGGATCAGATCATCATTGAAACGTGAGGAGATCAGGTGGGTGGGAATCTCATGGGGGCCACGAAAGAAAGTGACTCCTCCAGGAAGGTCTTTTTCCGAGATCCACTCCCCTGTCAGGGGTGTCTTTTTCATCTGCATCAGATAGTTTATTATAAATACATGGAGATAGTCGTGTGGCCTGTTGAAATTGGTGGTCAGACGCTTTATTGTCTGGCTCTGCAGGTCTACCTGATACTCCTCTCCCCAATAGCTCAGGTAATAGCTGTTCAGCGCCTGATCATATCGGCAGCCCGTCCTGCTGCACACATCGGCCGGAGGATATTCGGCCAGACTCCTGAAAAGAATTTCATCTACCGGATAGCTCATACACGCTCAACCACTCCAGGGTTCTGCTGTGAAAATTGACTTGAATAAATCAATGCTGCCCCAACCATGCTAATAACGAACACTGCTGCCGCTGTGGTAAAAAAGGCCCAATCAATACCCCAGATGTCCATACTGAAACCGGCCAGGGTTGCGCCGGTAAAGACCCCGCCGCTCATGGCCAGGCTGAAAACGCCCATCATGGTACCATGCCCATAGTGCGCTTTACCCTCCTGAGAGGCGTATGCTCCCAGGACCGGCCAGATGATCGCCTCTCCTAACCCGATAATGGTGTACATGATAAGCATCTTCGCAAAACTCTCAACAAATGGAATGGCCATGATCGACCCGCTCAGGCAAACACAACCACCAACCAGCAGGAAAAGCTTGTTGTGACGATCTGCATACTTTCCCGCCGGGACCTGTAAAACAGCATTAACCAGTGTCCTGCAGGCAATAATAAGTCCAATCTGCAAGCCACTGACAGACATTTTCTGGGTCATAAGAAGCGGCAGAAATGCCATGGACGGCACCATGATGATCATGGTACTGAACCTGGCAATGAGTATTCCCAGCGTTCGCCTGCTCTTCAGCATAAGTGAGATATTCTCAAAAAGTGAGAACCTGCTGACTGAGCCTGCCGATATCTGGGAGGGCATGTTGATGATCACCAGCACGAACGCCAAAAAACTCAAGGCGGCCATCACATGAAAGACAGAAGCAAAACCAAACAGGTCGGAAATCAGGCCGCCGATTATCGGCCCGCAGCCGATCCCGCAGAATATTGCAATGTTCAGGTAGCTCATATACCGGCCCTCGTGGCCTTCAGGTGCCAAAAAACTCATGTATGCCATGGCAATCGGCACAATCATCGCAGAGCCAATACCGTGAAAACCACGAATGGCTATCAGGTTAAAAACACTCTGGGCCTGGGGAATCAGCAGTCCGACGAGCCCATAGATAAACAGACCGGCCACAAGAAATCCTTTCCGTCCCCAGCGATCGGAGAGGCTCCCAACAATTGGCTGCAGGATTCCCCTGCTGATGGAAAATGCGGCGATAATCATTCCAAGGGAAAATCCGCCGGCACCGAGTTCTGCTGCAAAAACGGGCATCACCGGTATGATGATACCGATGCCGAGCAAGGCGATGAAGATTGATAACAGGAGCGTAATCAGAATCTGTCGATTCATTCGGTCAATATCCTTTCTGTTCAGCTCTCTGCCGTAACTCTCAAGCTGAGGAGTAATGAAAATCCTGATAATACAGCACCGGACAGCGATTACAATGAACATTCGTTATCCTGGGTACGATCATCTTTCTAACCTCAGTCACCGCAAAGAGTCGGAGACAACGCTTTGCTGATCAAAAGTTATTGACATTAAAAACAAAGGAGATAATGTTTCGATCAGGTTCAGTTTGAGAACATCGTTCGATACGCTGCGTTCATAGTAATTATTGTTGATAGCATCGCATTATGCATGGGTCGTTGTTAAAACCGATTCTGATCTAGTACCCTTGAGAAACTCGAGACATATTCGTTTAAATAGCACAAAGGCGCAACGGAGAATTTGCAGCGATACGTCTGAAAATATCAACTATTTCATACCTTATTAGAAGAATATACGGTGACAGATCCTGGCAGGAGATCTGCTCACAAGAGAACATTTTCCTGGCAAAACGACGATTCTCGTGGCCGACCAGACGATCGTCTCCCGAGCGTTTAAGCCACACTTCATGTATTAATCCACTAAGAGAGGAGAGAAAAAATGAAAAAACTGTTTCTGCTCGCAGGTGCTCTCGTATTCCTGGCAGCCTTCACAGCCCAGGCTGGGACACCAAAAGACACCCTCGTGATGGCATCCAAGATCGACGATATCATTACCCTCGATCCTGCTGAAATCTTTGAATTCTCCGGTGCGGAATATGCGGCGAACGCCTACGACAGGTTGATCAACTATGACGTCGACAATGTCAGCGATATCTACGGCGGCGTTGCTGAAAGCTGGGATATCTCTGAAGATGGTTTAACCTTTACATTCAAGATCAGAAATGGGATTACCTTTCCCTCCGGAAATAAACTGACTGCCGACGATGTGGTTTTCTCCCTGAGGCGGGTCATCATTCTGGACAAATCACCCGCTTTCATTCTGACACAATTCGGTTTTACTCCTGATAACATCGAACAAACTATCGTCAAAGTTGACGACAACACGGTAAAACTGGTTATCGACAAACCATATGCGCCAACCTTTTTCCTCTACTGCCTGACATCGACACCCGGGTCAGTTGTGGACATGAAAGAGGTCATGGCCCATGAAAAGGATGGAGACATGGGCTATGGTTGGCTTAAAACGGCATACGCCGGCTCTGGCCCATACACTTTGAAGAGTTGGAAGCCCTCTGAAACGCTGATCCTCGATGCCAACCAGAATTACTGGGGAGAAAAGCCAAAACAGAAGCGGGTCATTATTCGTCATATAACAGAATCTGCAACCCAGAGGCTTCTTCTTGAAAAGGGTGATATTGACATCGCCCGGAACCTAGCTCCAGATGACATTAACGGTCTTGCCGGCAACTCAGACATCAAAATCCGCAAGAAGGCTAAAGGAGCAGTCTGGTATTTAGGGTTAAACCAGAAAAATCAATACCTGCAAAAGCCTGAAGTACGCCAGGCCTTTAAATACCTGATAGACTACAAAGGTATGGAACAGACGATTCTCAATGGCAAGGCGACCATCCACCAGGCCTTTCTGCCAAAGGGGTTCCTTGGAGCTCTGGAAGACACACCTTTCTCACTGAATGTTGAAAAAGCAAAAGGGCTGCTCAAGGAAGCAGGGCTTGAAGAAGGTTTCTCGGTAACCATGGACACAAGAAACTCTGAGCCGACCACATCCATGGCGCTGGCCATTCAGGCAACACTTGCCCAAGCCGGAATCAAGCTAGAAATTATTCCCGGTGAAGGCAAACAGACGCTGACCAAGTATCGGGCCCGAAACCATGATATCTACATCGGTCGCTGGGGACCTGACTATATGGACCCACACACCAACGCCGATACCTTCGCCCGCAATCCGGACAATTCTGACGACGCAAAGTCAAAACCGCTGGCCTGGAGAAACGCCTGGGACATTCCTGAGATGACCAAGAAGGCCGATGCAGCTGTACTTGAAAAAGATGCGGCAAAACGCGGCGAGATGTACCTGGAGCTCCAGCGTGAACACCAGCAGGTCTCACCGTTTGTGATCATGTTCCAGGACATTGAGATCCTCGGAAAACGGGCAAACGTTGACGGCTTTGTCCTCGGACCAAGCTTCGACAGCAATTTCTATCAATTCACGACCAAGTAGAAACAGACACACACCACTCTTTTCCCCGGCTCCTCGCGAGCCGGGGAAAAGAGACCTTGGTACGTTCCGGACAACAACATTCCCACGGTACAATTTCCTATAAAAATGGGTCAGTATTTCACCAAAAGGCGTTTCACAAAAGCCATAGATCAGACGATACGACTCCTGATAATGGTGGCCATTACCTTTTTTGGCCTCCTGCTGATCACCTTCCTGATCGGTCGGGTGGTCCCCATTGACCCGGTACTCTCGGTGGTGGGAGACAAGGCTTCACCGGAGGTGTATGAGCGTGCCCGTATTGCCATGGGCCTTCACCTGCCGCTCTGGCATCAGTTTCTTATCTATATCAGCAATGTCCTGAAGGGCGATCTTGGAACCTCGGTATTAACTGCCAGGCCGGTGCTGGAAGACATTTTCAGGGTCTTTCCGGCAACGCTTGAACTGGCCGTCAGTGCAACGATTATCGGCGTTTTAATCGGCATCCCGCTCGGCGTATTTTCTGCTGTCAAGCGGGGAAGTCTGCTCGACCACATTACCAGGGTTATCGGCCTGCTCGGTTATTCGTTGCCGATCTTCTGGCTTGGGCTGATGGCGCTCATGGTCTTTTATGCCCGACTGGATCTATTACCAGGCCCCGGAAGGGTTGATGTTTTTTATGAAGGTATCGTTGATCCGGTAACCGGAATCATGCTCATTGATTGCATCATTGCCCGGGAATGGGAGATCTTCAGAAATGCCCTCTCCCATATTATACTCCCGGCAGCCTTGCTTGGCTATTACAGTATGGCCTATCTCTCGCGAATGACTCGGTCATTTATGATCGAGCAGTTACGGCAGGAGTATATACTAACTGCCCGGGTAAAAGGAGTTGCCGAGTGGAAAGTAATCTGGCGTCACGCCCTTGGTAATTGTGCGATTCCTCTGATTACCGTCGTTGCGCTCAGCTTTGGCACCCTGCTGGAGGGGTCTGTGTTGACGGAGACCGTATTTGCCTGGCCGGGACTCGGCCTGTACCTCACCAATTCACTGCTCAATGCCGACATGAATTCGGTCCTGGGCAGCACCATTGTTGTGGGTTCTATTTTTCTCGGGGTCAACCTGTTCTCCGATTTTCTCTATAAGGTTTTGGATCCAAGGGCCCGTTAACGGGATCGCTCCGGGAGCATGTCACAATTATGACGAATAATAATTCTCAAACCTTCAAGCAGTGGCTTCTCACCGATACCCCTGCTTCGGCTTTTCAAGCTGCTGCCGGCAGAACCTATCTGGGGCTTCTTGATTTTATAAAAAACCGACTGGCGTTATTGGGGCTTATGATCATTTCCGGATTGATTCTCGTGGCTGTCTTTGCCCCACAGATTGCCCCATTTGACCCGCTTGCCACCAATCTGACCAATCGTCTGCAGCCATTGTCAGCCGTCCATTATTTCGGTACAGACGAAGTGGGAAGGGACATTTTCAGCAGGATAGTCTGGGGGTCACGTCTGACACTCTATGTTATCGGGCTGGTAGCAATTATCGCCGCACCTGTGGGAATATTAATCGGCACCGTCGCCGGGTACTTCGGTGGTTTTATTGATACCGTACTGATGAGAATTACTGACATCTTTCTTGCCTTTCCAAAACTTATTCTGGCCCTGGCATTTGTCGCCGCGCTCGGGCCCGGTATTGAAAATGCAATTATTGCCATCTCGATTACTTCCTGGCCGCCCTATGCGAGGATTGCCCGGGCGGAAACGATTACCATAAGAAACTCAGATTTCATTAAAGCGATCAGATTGCAGGGTGCGGGACCAATTCGTATCATCACCGGTCATATCATGCCGCTCTGTATCTCTTCTCTGATTGTTCGGGTAACCCTTGATATGGCAGGTATTATCCTGACTGCAGCAGGTCTTGGTTTTCTCGGGCTTGGCGCCCAACCGCCCTCTCCGGAGTGGGGAGCAATGACCTCGAGCGGACGTGCCTATATCCTTGATCACTGGTGGTTGATCACCATGCCGGGTAGTGCAATTTTTGTGGTCAGCCTTGCCTTCAACCTTCTTGGTGATGGGTTGAGAGAAGTTCTCGACCCCAAGAGTGACAGCTGATGACAAACCCTGAAACGCTTCTTTCGGTAAAAGACCTCTCCGTTGTCTTTCCCTCGGTAAAAGGAGATGTCCACGCGGTCAAGGACGTCAGTTTCTCTCTTGGCAAGGAGAAAATCGGCATCGTTGGCGAATCCGGATCGGGAAAGTCGGTAACCGGAAGAGCAATTTTGCGGTTACTTCCCTCCTCTGCGAGGGTAACGGCCGAGACCATTTCTTTTAAGGACAAAAACCTGCTCGAATACAGTGAAAAAGACATGCGCCGGATCAGGGGTATGGAGATTTCAATGGTCATGCAGGATCCGAAATATTCACTCAATCCGGTACGCACCGTCGGAAAACAGATCATTGAGGCCTACGCGATTCATCGAAAAGTATCAAGGCGACAAGCACGGGAACGCGTCATCAGCATGCTGGAGGCGGTCCGCATCAGGAACCCCGAACAGGTATACAAGCTTTATCCACATGAAGTTTCCGGCGGCATGGGTCAGCGCATCATGATCGCCATGATGCTGATACCTGAGCCCAGCCTGCTCATTGCCGATGAACCGACCTCGGCACTTGATGTTACCGTCCAGCTCCAGGTGCTGGCAATACTGGACGACCTCGTCACCACGCGCGGAATGGGATTACTCTTTATCTCCCATGACCTGGAACTGGTCTCCTCCTTCTGTGACCGTATTATCATCATGTATGGCGGTCGCATCATGGAGATCGTTAACGCCGGTGAGCTGCACCAGTCAAAACATCCATACACCAGAGGGTTATTAAATTGTTTGCCCAAAATCACCGGCAATAAAGAGAGGCTGGCGACTCTTGTGCGTGAGGATTCCTGGCTTGACAGTGATGCTTCCCTCCTTTCAACGGGTAACTGACCATGGTTCGAGTAGAAGATCTCAATGTCGTTTTCGGCCATGGATTGTCGCGCAACCATGCAGTAAAAGATGTTTGCTTCTCTGTCGCCAGGGGGGAGAGTTTCGGTCTGGTCGGGGAATCAGGTTCCGGTAAATCGACCGTGTTAAACTGTATATCGGGATTACTCGACAACTGGCAGGGAACGATCAAGATCGACAAAACAGCGCTTACCCACACCAGGGATCTCTCTTTTTACCGGAAGGTCCAGATGGTCTTCCAGGACCCATACGGATCGCTGCACCCACGACACACAATTGACAGGACACTCAAAGAGCCAATCGCGATCCACAGACTAGGAGATAGTAATCGACGTGTTGAACAGGTGCTGGGAGAGGTCGGACTCGGTCCACAATTTCGTTTTCGCTACCCTCACCAGTTATCAGGCGGCCAGAGGCAGCGGGTGGCAGTTGCCCGTGCCCTGGTACTCGAACCGGAAATTATCCTGCTTGATGAACCGACCTCAGCCCTTGATGTATCGATCCAGGCAGAAGTCCTCAACCTGCTGCAGGACATCAGGCAGGAACGAAATCTGACCTATATACTTGTCAGTCACGACCTGGCGGTGGTCGCCCACATGTGCGACAACATTTCGGTAATGAACAGGGGTGAAACGGTTGAAATTATCAGCCGGAAGCAACTCCAGGATGGCAACCTGAAACATCATTATACCCGCCAGCTGCTCCTGGCGAGCAAGGGATATGACCGCGCTGCAATTGACCAGTTTCAGGATTTCTGAGCTAAGCGGCAAAAAAGGAAAAAGCATGCGACCAAATGCATCAATTAATGTCAGTGTCAGCAATCATTACGGTGAACCGACCTACAGCAGTGAGGTCACCTCGCAGGGACTGCTTGGCGAGCGGGTTGAAATTATCGAACATACCCCTCTTTTTACAAAAATTTGCCAGTCAGACAATTACACGAGTTGGGTCAGCAGTGACCAGGTTACCCGGTGTGACGAAATCGATGGTACCCCTCTGCTGGTAACCAGCCATTTTATGCGAATTCATCTCAGTGCTTCCACCAGTTCTGACTGTCTTAAAGATGCAGTCATCGGCTGCAGGCTCATGATGGTTGAGGAACAAGATGGCTGGTACAGGGTCACAACTCCCGATGGACAGAAGGGCTGGGCAGAAAAAAAACATTTTGGAGCTTTCCCAGAATGCTCAGCTGAAAATATTCTGGCACTGGCCAGATCGTTCCTCGGATACCAGTATGTCTGGGGTGGTCGGAGTCCAAAGGGTTTTGACTGTTCCGGCTTCGTTCAGACTGTTTTTGGTCTGCATGGTGTCACCCTGCCCCGTGATTCCTGGCAGCAACAAAAACAATTCCTTGTTTCTAACAACCACCTGGACGCAGAACCGGGAGACCTGCTGTTTTTTGCCAGAACCCCGGAACGTATCAGCCATGTTGCCATCGCTGTCAACAATAAGCGTTTTATTCATGCGAGCGGCTGGGTCAAATACAACAGCCTGCTGGAAACTGAAAGTGATTTCAGCAAGAGCCACCTGCAGACCTTTGTTTCCATCAATCGCTACCCCATGCAGGAGACCTGCAAATGAAGATAGTCGATATAAGAACGGACACCGTTTCCATACCGCTTGTCAGCGAATTCAAAACAGCTCTCAGGAGAGTCAGCAGCGTTGAAAACGTACTGGTCACCATCGTAACCGACAGTGATACAACTCGGCTTTGGCAGTGCTGCTCCGGCAACCGTAATCACTGGCGAGACGGTTGGTTCCATCCTCGGGGCTGTCGAAGTCATTGGTGACAGCATAACCGGTATGACAATCGAAAACCATGAAGCGATTTTCCAGCGACTGAACCACTGCATTGTCGGCAATATGTCGGCCAAGGCAGCGGTCGACATGGCTGTTTACGACCTGTTGGCCAAATCTCTGCAAATCCCGTTATACCGATTACTTGGAGGGCTCTCACGTACGGTTGAGACCGATATAACAATCAGCCTTGACAGTCCTGAGACCATGGTTCAAGAGAGTAAAGAGCGAGCCGCCGAGGGGTTTTCCATACTCAAGATCAAAGTTGGTTCAGATCCGGACCTCGATATTGAACGTTTAACAGCCATTCATAGAGCAGTCGGCAACAGGGTGCGGATTAAAATTGATGCCAACCAGGGATGGTCGGCCAAAGAGGCGATCACGATCTCCAACCGACTGGTCCAGAAAGAGATACCCGTAGAGCTGATTGAGCAACCGGTTCGAGCGGCCGATTATGAGGGATTACAAATGGTGCGCAACGCTTCACCATTTCCAGTGTACGCCGACGAATCAATTTTCTCTCCAGAGGACGCCCTGCGCTTGATTACCATGGGGGCGGTTGACGGAATCAACATCAAACTGATGAAATGCGGTGGCATCTACAATGGACTGAAAATTGCTGCAATCGCCGAAAGTGCAGGAATCCCATGCATGATCGGCTCGATGATGGAGTGCCATGTCAGTGTTTCGGCAGCAGCCCATTTCGCGGCGAGCAAAGCGATTATAAGGAGTTACGATCTGGACGCACCCCTGTTCTGCAGCTCAAATCCTGCCGCAGGCGGTATGACCTACCAGGGACCTGACATCCACTTACCGGATGCACCGGGACTCGGGATCGAAAAAATTCTTGTTTGAGCATGATGGGCTCAGGGAGCAGAGATGAAGATATATATCAGCGTCGACCTTGAAGGTATCTGCGGCACGACCGACTGGCTCGAGGTCACCAGCGGTAAAGACGAATACCCAGCGTTTCAGAAGCAGATGACTGCAGAGGTTGTTGCCGCCTGTGAGGGAGCGATCAGAGGTGGTGCTACAGAAATCGTCATCAGGGATGCCCATGATTCCGCCAGGAATATCATCGCCGACCAATTGCCGCGTAACAGCCGGCTGATCAGAGGCTGGAGCAACCACCCCTATATGATGATGCAGGAACTCGACTCCTCTTTTGATGCTGCAATGATGATCGGCTATCACTCCTATGCAGGAGGAACCGGCAACCCCCTTTCGCATACAATGAGCACCAAAATCTCCGAGCTGATGATCAATGGCCAGCAGGCTTCAGAATTTCTTATCAACTGGTATACGGCAATGTATGAAAAGGTGCCGGTGGTGTTTGTCTCGGGAGATCAGCAACTCTGTAATCATGCCTCCACACTCGTCCCTGACATCGGTTCGGCAGCGATAAAATCTGGAATTGGGGCATCGACCATCAATATTCATCCCCACCTTGCTGCTGAAAAAATTTTTGAGGGGGCCTGCAACGCCCTTTCCATGGAACTAAATAATTGTCTGGCTGATCTGCCTTCCCGGTTTGATGTTTGTATTACCTACTCAAACCATCTGGACGCCTATAAATCTGGTTTTTACCCTGGTGCCCGGCTCATTGCTGCCAATCAGATTTGTTTTACAGCTGATGATTATTTTGACATCCTTCGATTTTTTCTCTTTACACTCTGATAGTTCAGGCCAATAGAGCCGGTTTCAAGGATTAACATGAATAAAAACCTCCGTGACCAGATAGATGACATTCACCAAAAAGCATTTACCGTCGATGCCCACTTCGATCTTACCTATGATCTTGCCAACCGGCGTGAACGAGGTGAAAAAAATGTGATCGTAAATAATTACCTGCCAAAATTCCAAGCAGGCAGTTTTGACCTGATTGTCTCAGCCATTTTCATCCACGACCTCTTCCTCCCTGAAATGGGACTGAGAAGGGCGCTTGACCAGATCAGCTATCTCCATCGGGAGATTGACGAAACACCTGGCAAATTCAGGATCTGTCGTTCAACAGCGGACGCCTTCAGGGCAAAAGAAGCAGGAGAAACGGCACTGTTTCTTTCGCTTGAAGGGGCCGAACCACTCCAAAATGACCTCAACCTGTTACGAATATTCTACGAGCTTGGGCTCAGAGGACTTGGGCTGGTCTGGAGCCGGCGTAACTATAGTGGCGATGGTGCTTTTTTCGAACGTACCAGAGAAGGCAGAAAGGGTGGCCTGACACCCTTTGGTGTTCATTTGATTGAAGAGGCGGAACGTCTTGGCCTTTTTATCGACGTGAGTCACTTAAACGATGAAGGATTCTGGGATGCAATCGAGGTTGCCAGTAAACCACTTGTCGCATCACACTCAAACTGCAGGACGCTTGTGGACAGTATGCGAAATCTGACTGATGACCAGATCAGGGCTATCGGCAAAAACGGTGGAGTAATCGGTATTAATTCAGTAAATGTCTTTAATCACAAAGATAAAGAGAAAGCGAGCCCCACCCATATGGTGGACCATGTCGAACATATTGCTGAAATTGCAGGAATCGAACATGTCGGTATCGGCTTTGATATCTGCAACAGCTTCAGCGATTACCTGCAGATGGAAGACGCCTTGCCGGCATGCGATATCATTACGGACCACTCGCACCTGGAGGATTTCACTGCTGCCCTCATTGAAAGAGGGTATCGGGAAAAAGAGATCATTGGTGTACTTGGAGGAAATTTCCTGCGTGTATACGCTCAGACCATAGACTGATTTTACCGGTCATAACCAATATTTCCGACCGCCCCCTCTGAACTGGCGGAGACAATATGAACCAGACCCTTGAAATAATACATGATCGCCGATCAACCCGGGCCTTTTTAAAAAAACCCCTTGAACAGGACACCATCGACCAGATTCTTGAGGCAGCAATCAGATCTCCAACTGCCGGGAATATGATGCTCTATTCGATTCTTCAGATCACTGACCCGGAATTGAAGCAAAAACTTGTGACGACCTGCGACCATCAGCCGTTTATTGCCAAAGCGCCACTGGTTCTGCTCTTTCTTGCCGATTATCAGCGCTGGTTTGACTATTTCCTCGCCTCAGATGTTCCGGCCTATTGCGACCGTCACCACCTCAAAATGCGACTGCCGGCTGAAGGAGATTTGATGCTCGCCTGCTGCGATGCCCTGATTGCCGCCCAGACGTCGGTAATTGCGGCTGAATCTCTCGGGGTTGGCTCCTGTTATATCGGGGACATCATGGAGAATTATGAACAGCACCAAGAGCTCTTCAATCTCCCGAAATATACCTTCCCGATAACAATGCTCTGCTTTGGCTATCCCACAGCCAGTGCGGCCTCACGAAAACTGACATCACGAATCAACCGGGCCCATATCGTCCAGCAGAATCAGTACGAGCGCCCGGCCAAGGCGACCCTGCACCAGATTTTTTCGGACATGCAGCCGGGATCATTCACTGGCAACACAGCAAACACAGGACAGCATTATTACCTTAAAAAATTTAGTGCGGAATACAGCATCGAAATGACCCGGTCAGTACAACAAATGATCAGGTCGTGGTGTGATGATGGAGAGAGTGTCAGGTAACGACTGAATTACCTCTGGTACACCCAGCTAATTGCAACTCAGAGGTTAACTTTTTGTTTAAATAAAAAAAACCGGTCCATCGCAGAACCGGTTTTTTTTATAACTACTGGATAAAGCAGGAGATCATTAAACCCTGTGAACTCCTCTGCTTCTCAAACTGCCAATGACCAAAAGGCTCAGAACCACCAGTGTAACCGGAACAAGATACCACATTCCGTTCACCAGCAGGTACGACAGGCCGACAAGCGGCAGCAGCAGGAATCGTACGGAACGCTTCAAGAACTCATGTTCAGCGATATAATCTGCAATCGGCGGTGAGTAGGTGTAGTAAAGTGAAACAAACTTTTTACCAGGTGCATTGGTCAGCAGGAAGGTATCCCTGAACTCTTGGAGCAGGACAACATGGGGCTCAAGCAGAGAACCGTAAGCAGCCGTTGCGATAAAACAGCCTCCGCCGCCGCTGTCTCCACCGGAACCGCCGCCACTGCAGGGAAGCACGGCATAGAACAGATCGGCAACGACCTTTTGTCCTGCATTTGTCAGGTGCAGGCCGTCAAGATTATACCTTCCCCAGTTTGGTCCCTGTAAAGGGGTATAAACGTCAATATAGGTAACTCCACGTTCGGCAGCAGCAGCGGCGATACCTGGATTATAGCTGTTTGGGATCGCCCGGTTCTCTGACCCTGATTCGGTATTTGGTGTAATGGAGGCAACGATTGGTATGGTACCGGCTGCAACCGCTTTATTCATCATTGCCCCAAGGTTTGCTTTGACCGTACCAGAACCGATACCGCTGCGGGCATCATTTGCCCCCTCCATGATCAGTATATAGTCTGGTTTATGTTTTGCCAGAACACTGCTGATCCGCTCTCGCCCGGTAATGGTGGTCTCTGAGTCTCTACCCTCGTTTATGACAACCACGAGACAGCCGGCAGCCGTAAAGTTTCTCTTCAGAAATACGGAATATGGTGTCGCACCAAATCCTCGGGTAATTGAGTCGCCGAAGGTGACAATGGTGAGTGGTCGATCCTCAACTGAAGAGCTTTGCCCACTACTGGAATGAGGTACTGCAAAGAATATGACGACAGTCAGAACGGCAAGAATTTTCTTAAGCATTGAGTTAATCCTCGTATTTCGATGGATGCACTGTTTTAAAGTATTATCCATTTTTAGTAAACCCGAATGAATACCCTGCCATTCGGGTTAATAAATTCGGGTAGTACGATCCTATCTGCTTCAGAATCATCTTTTTCGTCTTCATCTGCTATTTCGCTGGCGACTGGAAGCGACCATTCAGCCCCGTCATAATCTTTTGTTACCAATACATACTTATCTCCCTGGACCTGTTTCCAGGATACCGAAACCATTCCTTCGTCAGTTAATGACACAACAGGTAATGTGTCAGGAACGTCATTTGGTTCATGAAAAATACGCGGATCGGACCACTCTCCATCCCTGTTTACCGCATAATAAATATCATCAGGACCACCATCACTGGCTGACCAGACAACCCAGACCGAATCGTTTTCATCAATAACAACGGATGGACCACTATTGGACGTCAGTTCATCTGCAAGCGTCTGACTACTCTCCCATTCTCCTGCAGAACCAGTGGCATACCTGATTTCGGTCCGATTGTTATCATAGGCTGTCCAGAACAGCCAGCGGGTATCGCCGCTGTCACGGTCGATTACCGGATGCATGTTATCGTAATAATCATCGGTCACCATCACCGGCTCCGACCAGCCCCCTGCAACCTTTGAAGTATAGAAAATCTCAGGTCGGATACCATCTGATTTCGTCCATACGATATCGATATCCTTTTCAACCGGCACAGCTTCAGCAAAACCATTAACCGCACCCGCCAGCGCCAATACCGCCAGACAGCCCATCAACATGTATAAAATGTGTTTCTTCATCAGTTTCTCACCTCTATATTTGAGCTGAATCTTCGCGAATCAAGATAATACGATTATTTCCCTGTGAGTGTTTCAAGAACAAATCAAACAGCGTGGCTGGATTTGAGTCTATACTGTCAGGATAAACTACAATTTCGTTCAACCGCAGCACTATACTACCGGCGATTGGCTTTTTCAAGCGGAGTTCAAATATTTACAGGAACTATTCCTATCAATGATACACCATCCGCCCGAGTGTTTTACTTTTCGGTAAAATCTGAGGATATCTTCCGCCTTTTATACCAATTTTGCAGATATCTTCCAGACCATGTATAGATGACTGACAGGGCTATGGCCACCGACACGTTAAACCCATAAACAACAAGATAGAGAAGCGGTGTCGACGAAACCGCATGTGCCAGACCAGCAGCGAAATGATAGGGAATAGAGCAGACCAGTCCCTGAATCAGGTAGACGGTCAAGGAGTTATTACCAATCCATTCCAACCATGATGCTATGCGGCGAAGCAGAGGGCGCAGCGTATTATTCCAGTACGGTCTGATCAGCACGAATACATGCACGAGCAAGAGACTGTATATGAGCCATTCCAGAGAAGGTGGAAATTTATATCTCGACAGCCGCAGCTCTCCGCCATCCAGGTGAAAGATGAACCAGGCCATAAGACAGTTCACCCCAAGGGAGAAAAGCACCAGACGTGCAGGCAGCCGGTCTTCCTCTGTCCGGTAAACCGTGCCAAGCACGAAAAAGAAGCAGTAAAAAAAGATATCACCCCAGGACCGTAACAAGAATACGTGCCCTTTAAACTGGTAGGTCATTAAAAAATAGAGAACAAGCAGAAAGAGCAGCACCGAATACTTGAATCGGGGAAAAAACGGCAACCCGATCACCACCGGGACAATCAGCAACATCGGGAAATAGGTATGCAGGTACCACAGGTTACCATAATAACCTTTAAAATAGCCCCAGAGTTCACCGGAGAGCTTCATTGACAGGACACTCAACAGACTTTCCCCCAGGCCATCTGGTATGCGGTCCAGGAAGACATACAGCCAGACTAAGGTGCCGACCACCACCAGTATTGTTATGACCAGATACCTGAGGTAGAGCCGAATCAGTTGACGCAGGGCCTGGCCTGCGCTGAGCCAGAATGAAGTGTATCTGGCAAAATAGCCGGAGATAAAAAAGAAAATTGGAATATCGACAAAATATGCCAGTTCCCTCAGTATATCAGGGGTATAGGGCTTTAGAGACCAGTAGACGGTATGAATATTGATAACCGACAGAATCATCATCCCCTTGAACGCATCAAAGTATGTGTCTCGCATTTTAGCCATCAGGCGACCGCTCTAAACAAAATAATCTGACATGGATACTCAGGCTCTATCAGAAGTTCTCAGGGATACTCTTTTTGAGCATATCGAAATTTATGGTTTTTGCTACATGCTGACGGGGACCGGAAAAGCAGCACAATATCTGCACGTACCAGATACAATCACAGATTCAATAATTTTTCCAGGCAAATAAAATCAAAAGCAGGACCATGGGCAAAACAGATAAATGAACATAACCAGGCGACATCGAACGGTAAAAGAGTTTGTATTTATTTATCGTTCTTTACCTAACACAAATAAGTGATTAATATGCAGGGCAGTACCCGCCGCTATCCCATACTCATGAAACCTTTTGGAGAAATTGAATGAAATTACTATTCAGGCTCGTATCTCTGCTCTTCCTCCTGCTATTTCTTGTCGGAACTGTCAGCTCAATTGCGGCCAGCGGGTCTGATAAAGAAACAGCTGCCCCGCAACAAACCGAATCCCCAGACGTTGCAATAAAGCCGGCTGAACCGGTATCTGAGAACACATCAAAAACTGACGCTGAAAATAGTGACGCAGATCTCGTTCCAGTATCGCAACTGTCAGAAAAACAGCAGCTCATGTTCATCAGCCAATGGCTCCACATGCTTGATTCGGGAAAAGGTGATGAAATCAGTGAATCAAGTGTCATGGCTTACGCTCCCCAGGTGCCTGCAGATCTTCTCAGGAGTATTCAGGCAACCGGTGACTCAAAAGGAGCACCTGGTTTCTGGAGTGTACTGCTTCGCGCCATTATTGCCATTGCTCTTGGTTTTCTGTTTGCCTTCCTCTTCAAACGAATTGTCAGATCAAAACTGGATTCGCTACAGGGGCTTACTCCACCACAGGCAGAAGCAACAGCGCTGCTCTGGGTTGGACTGGTTCGCAACCTTCCAGCGCTGGCCGCACTAGTGGTGCTCGCCATATCTGCCACCATCACTTTTCTGCTCATGGCAGGAGATATCGGTGTCAAAGGACGAATGCTTTTCCAGTTAATACTGGGTGTTATCCTTATTTTTTCACTCTGCTCCATCATCAGCCGGATCCTTTTTTCACCAGATGACAGACAATCACGGCCGTTTAACATTGATCAACCTCTGGTCAAACCCCTGTCTATCGCCTTCAAGTATTCATTTGGTGTCCTGGGATCAGGGCTCCTGCTTGTCGCCCTGGTGAAAGAACTCGGCGCCCGGCCACAGTCGGTGTCCTGGGTTATCATGATTCTGGGCACCATAATTATCGCTCTTTATTGCTACCTGATGATCTATCTGAAAAAACCTGTTGCCACCGCACTCATCGCCAGGATCGAAGAAGATAAAGGCGGATGGATCAAACGACAACTTGCCATGCTACTGGCACACGCTTGCTCTTGTTTATCTGGCTGTCGTCTGGTTTGTCTGGATTGGTCAGCAGCTGAGCGGCACGGCGACAGGCAAGGGTCAGTTTATCATCAGCTTGCTCATCGTACCCATCTATTTTGGCCTGAGTTATGCTGGAAGACTGCTGACATCGGCTGTTGTTGATTCACTTGGCCTGGGTAAAATCGAGGAAGACGAACCAGGTGAGCCTGTCGATGCACAGCAACGTGAACAGGAAATACTCGAGCGGCAGATGGAAATAACTGCCAAATCCTACTCGATATTCAAATATATTCTCATCGCAATACTTGCCACCTGGATTCTTTCCCTGTGGGGATATGATATCCCATTTGCAACAGCAGCGGTCAATGCACTCTTTCAATCAATCGTCGTCCTTGCCCTGGCTCTGGTGTGCTGGCGATTTGCCAACCGATATATTGAAAGGAAACTGGAAGAGGCAGCCCCACAGGAAGAAGAAAAGGAAGAGGATGATGATAATGAATTCGGTGGTGCCGCGCCGCGGGGCCGTTCCCAGACCTTACTGCCAATGCTGCGCAAGGTGATTGGTACCGTTCTTGTGGTCATGGTCATCCTGATCGTCATCTCCGCTCTGGGAGTCAATATAGGGCCGCTCCTGGCCGGTGCAGGTGTCCTTGGACTTGCCATCGGCTTTGGCGCCCAGAAGCTGGTCTCGGATGTTCTCTCCGGTTTTTTCTTTCTCCTCGATGACGCCTTTCGGGTCGGTGAATATATCCAGGCGGGCTCAATACGTGGGACTGTAGAGGCAATCACCCTCAGAAATGTGATGCTCAGACATCATCTGGGTATGCTGCAGGTAGTACCGCACAGCGACCTGGGGGCAATCACCAATTATATGCGCGGTGGTATCGTTATCAAGTTTCCATTGGAATTTCCTTATGATACAGACATTGACAAGGTCCGAAAAATCATCAAGAAAGTAGGCATTGCGATGCTTGAAGATGAAGACCTTGGTGATGACTTTATCCTGCCTGTCAAATCCCAGGGTGTTTATGAGATTACCAATTCGGTGATGGTGATCAGGGTAAAATTCACCGCAAAACCTGGGAAACAGTTCGTCATCAAGCGAGAAGCCTTCAGGCGTTTAACAGAAGCACTTAACGCCAAGGGTATTTACTATGCTCATCGCAAGGTGATTGTAGATTTTCCTGAACAAGCGAAGAGAGACTCCACCGACAGGGAAACACAGGAGAAAATCTTACAGGCCGGAGCAGCCGCAGCCCTGATCGCAGACGAACAGCAGCAGATAGAAAATCAGAAACCCGATCCGGCGACGGAGCCATAGCTCGATCTAATAAGAATCATTCAGACTATGCCCAGATATTGCCCCTGAGAGCAGACGACTCTGGGGCTTACATACACAAGGCCTTATGCAGCGCCTGCTGGGCTCTTGCAAATTCGTATCGCTCCACAATAAACTGCATGTTCGTCTGACGGGTCGTCTGGGAGACGGCCAGTATGTTGATTTTACTGGCAGCAAGTGCCTGGGACGCTTTTGCCATGATTCCGGGTTGGGCAATATTGGATCCGATCGCGCAGACAATGGCGACCGGGCGGGTTGAGATCAACTCAAAAGCGTCGGTCAACTCAGCGATCAGGTGCGCGGAACAATCACGCTCAGTAACAATCAGGTCAATGGTATTGGCATTGGTTACTTTGCTGATATATGAAACCTGATGCTTGCTGAATATTTCCATGATACGCCTGTCAAAGCCAACTTCCCCGACCATCCTGGTATCATGAACTTCAAGACAGGTGACGGTGGCTGAGCCGGTAACAATCTCGACTTTTGAGGTTGGCGCAATGAAGTCGTTGGTAATCAGCGTTCCGGGATGATCGGGATCAAAGGCATTTTTCACACGAATCGGGATCAGACTGATTTCAAGCGGTTTTGACGCTTTGGGGTGTATCGCCTCCATACCGACATCGGCGAGCTGGTCCGCCACATCATAGTTTGTATTGCAGACGGGATGAGCTTCTTCTTCGCCAACAACCAGGGGATCCCCGGAACAAAGGTGATACTCTTTGTGGATAATCGCTTCAGAAGCCTGCAGTAAAACGGCAATTTTCGAGAATGTAACCTCTGAATAGCCGCGATCAAATTCCCGCATAATACCCTCTGTTCCCTTCGTATAGCCGGTGGCGAAACAGATGGTCTTAAAGGGATCTATAGCATCGAAACTGTTCTTGATCCGTTTATCAATGGTGAGCTGCCGCGCATCCTCCCAGCCGCTTAAATCGACGAAGGTGGCATCGTATCCTCGGTTTTTCAGGATATTGGCTGAATTAAAGGCGCTATGCATTTCACCAAGGGATGCCAGAAGTTCCCGGGCTGCAAGCAGGAGTTCCTGGCGGGTAACATATCCGGAAGCCAGAACATTATCCATACTTCGCAGGATATTGATGGCGAGGTCAATACGATCTTCGATAAAATTATTTGCATCCTGGAGATGGAGGCCGGAGGGGACAAAACTCTCGTTCAAATCAAACAGCCTGTCTCTGAGCGTAAGCATTTTTCTTGGATAATTTTCCTGCTGCTCAAAGAGTTCATATATGCCCGGCTGCCCTGTTTTCTTGTGCTCCAGCAATTCGTTGGTGACACCCGCATATGCTGACACGACATACACCCGCCCATAAATATCATTTTTACGACGCAGGATAATATTGTCGATGATCTCCGGGAACCTCGACATCGATGTGCCGCCGATTTTTTCAACCCTCAGGTTTAAACGTTCCATTTTCTTTTACCAGATATTTTATCTTCCTGAACATTAACTGATTACACCTCAGAAAATAGGCGGAACAGGGACGATATAATCCCACCTTCTCATGCCTTATCGATCACGAAGGTATCCGAAATAGAGTAATCAAACAAGCGCTTTTTCTCTGAAAATCGAACAGCAGCAAGGTTTGACGTGACGGTTTTCCAGTAACTGGAATATAGAAAAATAGGTGGGGGGACACCTGCGTGCTATGGCCCTGCTGATTGAATAACGGCTTACAAGGTCTGTAATCAACAAGAATCGTTGCGTTATTCGGCCACGGCTGGTTCAACGATCGGGAAACTCATCGTGAAGGTCGTTCCCTGATCAGGGCTCGATTTGACATCGATATATCCCTTATGTGCCTCTACGACCTCTTTAACCAGAGAAAGACCAAGACCCGAACCGGTTATATGACGGGTGGCCTTTCCCTTTACCCGATAAAAACGATCGAAAATATGAGGGAGGTCTTCCCGGCTGATACCAATTCCCGAATCACTGAAAATCAGGTTGGCAAAGCCACCTGACAGGGTCGTCTTAATCTCAACAGATCCCTGATCAGGCGTGTATTTAATAGCGTTGGAAACTATATTCATAATAGCGGTGCGGATATGATCATAATCCACATTGAACCACCATTCCTGCTCACAGGGGAGATAGTTGACATCAATGCTTTTTGCTTCTGCCTGTGGCGAGGCAACATCCACGATATCTTTAATAATATCATGACCTCGGGTAGCCTCCAGGTTAAAGACAACTGTTCCGCTTTCAAGCTTTGAAAGGTTGAGCAGGTTGTCGATGAGACGAAGCAGATCCTTCGTCCTGACGGTCATCCGGCTATGAAGTTTATTGCATGATTGAAATGCTTCATATTTGCAATCAACCTGAAGCGCATAGATCATCTGCTCTATCGAGGCCAATGGTGATTTCAGTTCATGGGCTACCATCGCCACAAAATCTGACTTCATCCGGTCAATTTCCTTGTTGGTAGAAACATCCTCAAACGTCGTTACCGAGCCAAGAACGAGCCCTGACGACGAAACGACGGGAGAGCAGTGGGCTCTTAGATAACGGCGAGAAATCGAACCCGGTATGAACTCCCGAGTGACAACCACACCCTTGTCCATTGCTTCCTCAATCATCTGCAAGGCCTCTGTGTCGCTGAGTGATTCCGAAAAATGTTTACCGACCACCGGATCTGTCTGGATTTCAAGGAGCTTGATAGCTGCAGGGTTATGGAGTACAACAACCCCTTCCGGATCCGTGATAAGCACAGCTTCAACCATACAGCCAAACACTGTTTTGAGTCGGCTTTGCTCCTTCTGGATGGTATCAAGGCTTAAACTCCGTTCCTCACGTAATTTTTCGGCTTCCGCCTTCAGGGTTATCTTGTCAACGGCACGTTCAACAACGATACGGATATAATCGGGTGTAAATGGCTTCCCGACAAAATCAAATGCTCCCTGTTTCATTGCTGTAACTGCTTTTGAGACAGTGGCAAATCCGGTTACGACAATGACCTGGATATGCGGCTCATGCTCTTTGATCCAATCCAGGACACCAAAACCATCAATACCGGGCATCATCAAATCAAGCAGAACGATGTCAAAACCGCTCTGCTTGATCATTTCAATACCGCGTTCCCCGCTTTCCGCCTTGTCAACTGTATATCCTCTCCCCGAGAGGGCCCGGGAAACACCTTCTCGGATTACTTTTTCGTCGTCGACTATAAGTATGCGCACTGTATCCATATTGCCTTTTCCTTATCATTTAGACGACCGCAACGATCTACCAGAGCGGAAATCACGCCAGCTCAAACAACATCTCAGATACAGCCTGTCACTGCAGCCAGCTCTTTATCCGCTCGAGCAGCTCCTGGGGTTCTACCGGTTTTGGCATATAATCTTCAGCCTCACTCTCGAGCATGTCCCGGTGGGTATAGGTGCTGGTTGTGACCCGGTCGGCAACTGCGGTAAGCAATATGATCGGGATCTCCTTGGTTGCCTCGTCACCTTTCAATTTGGCGCACGCTTCATGTCCATTCATCACCGGCATCATCACATCAAGAACGATCAGGTCGGGTTTCTGTTCTGCAACGGCCTCAAGCCCTTCCTGTCCATCGTAAGCAACCCTTACGTCGTAGCCGCCACTCTCGACTATCACCTTAACCGCTTCAACAAAATCCGGATCATCATCAACTAACAGAATTTGCTTTTTATCCGTCATCATTCTCCTCCATTAAAAAGTGATGCTGCACATTTTCCCGTTATTTATTGCTCTACTACCGGACGGGGCAACAGCCCTGCTCCACCGATTATCTCAGCCAGTTTTTCTTCCCACTCAATCGCCATCACATGCACACCGGCAATACCTTCCATCTCTTTTATCTCGCCAATCTGTTCAATGCACACCTCGATTCCTTTGGCAGCCTGTTTTTCCTTTGGTTCATCAGCGATTCTCTTGATGACATCATCAGGGATATCTATGCCCGCGACCATCCGATTCATGAACTTGGCCATTCCTGCAGATTTAAGCGGGGTTACACCGGCAAGTATCTTTATTTTTTCATGCAGCCCCTGTTTCTTGGCGTCTTCCATATACCGGATGAATTTCGGCATATTATAGATACATTGTGTCTGGACAAAATCTGCTCCAGCCTCCATTTTCAATTTTAACCGTGGCACTCTTATATCATAGGGATCGGCAAACGGATTCACCGCGCAGCCGATATAAAATTTTGGGGCTCCCTCCAGTTTATCGCCTGAGGGAAAAACACCATCATCACGCATGGTTTTGGCCAGATGAATGAGTTGCATGGAGTCGATATCGAAAACGTTTTTTGCCTGCGGATCATCCCCGAACTTCTGATGATCACCCGACAGACAGAGCAGATTTCGTACGCCCAGAGCCGCAGCACCCAGCAGGTCGGACTGCAGGGCAATACGGTTTCGATCACGTACGACCATCTGGATCAATGGTTCCACTCCGGCATCCCTAACCAGCAGACAGCCGGCAAGGGAGCTCATCCTGACAACTGATGTCTGGTTATCGGTTACATTGCAGGCATCTACATTGCCTTTAACAAAAGCAGCTTTCTCCAAAACGACGTTGGGGTCTGCCCCCCGTGGAGGCCCGCATTCAGCGGTAACTGAGAAATGACCGGCAGCGAGAACCCTTTCGAGATTGCTTCCTGATTTCATTATATCATATCCTCCCTGATAATTCGGCGCGGGCCGCCATCACGCGAGCTGTCCCAGCCTTTGTATGGTTTGATTTTGCCATAATTATCCATCTGATCCAAAGCTTTAAGGCGATCAATGATCAGTTGCCAGCCACATAGAACATCCTTCGACACCTCACATTTGCCGTCAACAGATCCCCCGCATGGTCCATGGAAAATCGATTTTGCGCATCTGGTCACCGGGCATATCCCACCGGTCAAGTGAAGAACGCAGTCGCCGCATCCCTGGCAACGCTCCGCCCATTCACCCTGCCGTTCCGTTACCCCCAGGAAACCGGTATTTATCCCTGGCAAAACGGGTGTTATGGTGAATTTTTCTGCCAGAAACTGAATTCCCGCTCCGCAGGCAATTGATAGTACTGCCTGATGGTCCTCTACATACGGCCGCATCAGTTCAAGATATTCAGGATCACACTGACGTTCGAGACAGACCTCTTTTATCTCGATTTTTTTACCTTGTGCCTCGCGCGCCAGCCGCAAGGTCGAGGAAAGAATCTGGACTTCCTTATCTCCCCCTACCCGACACACGGTAACACAACCAAAACAGCCGGCCACGATGATGTTGTCATAGGGTTCCACCATTTCCAATAGTTCTTCAATGGGTTTGGGCGTTCCGGTAATCATCTTTCAACCTCCTGTGCAGACTCCTGGTGCTCCGCTTTGCGACTCACATTTATTGGGCTTGGCCCCAGTTCTTCTATCGTTGAAACAAATTCGTTGGCAAAAGCGGCGAATTTTGCTCCTTCGCCGGCACTCAGATTGTACATGCGAACCCGGTCGGGACCGATATTGATCTGACCAAGAATATTGTACACCCGTTCCACACGGGCACGGGCCCGAATATTGCCGTTGACATAGTGACAATCCCCTTCCAGACAACCGATAACCATCACTCCGTCTGCGCCATTCTCAAACGCTTTCAGGAGTAATGACTCATCAATCCTTCCCGTACACGGCAACATCACAATACTGGTCTCAGGAGGGTATGAACGTCTTTCCGAACCTGCCAGGTCCGCAGCGGTATACGCTCAGTGGCGACATGCAAAAACAATGACACTGGGGGCAAAGTCCTCCATCATTTTCCTCCTTTTGCGTTTGCATACTCTGCTTCAGTATAGGATTGCAGCTTGGCAGCGATGTTCTTATCCTCAAATCTGCCAAGGGTTATTGTCTTAGCCGGGCATTCCGCAACACAAATCCCACATCCCTGGCAGAGTGCAGGATTGATATAAGCGGTATGCTGCTCGTTAATAATCGGTACATTATACGGGCAGGCCCTGACGCAGGTCAGGCAAACTGCACAGTTTTCTGGTTCGACGGTGGAATAAACACCTGTTAATTTCAGTTTGTTTTGGGCCAATATCGTTGCTGCCCGGGCAACAGCAGCCTGGGCCTGGGCAATCGTTTCACTGACATTTTTCGGTCCATGCGCTGTTCCTGCCATGAACAATCCCTCACTCGGCAGATCGACCGGCCTCAGTTTGGCGTGGGCCTCAATGAAAAAACCGTTATCGTTACGGGGCACACGAAGCATGGAGGCAAGCTCCTCCGTATCATGGGGGACGATACCTGTGGAAAGGACCAGAATGTCAGGTTGCAAACTGACTTTCATGCGGATGGAGGGATCCAGGGCAGAGACGTTTATCATGGAATCATCAACATGTATTTCGGGTGCGGAGCTCTCTGGATCAAACCGTATAAAATTTACCCCCTGTAATCTCGCCCGGCGGTAATCTAGCTCCCCGAGTCCATAGCAGCGCATATCCCGGTAGAGCACATCGATACGGATACTCGGGTTAAGCTCCTTGAGGCGCAGCGAGTTTTTAATCGCCTGGTTGCAGCAGATCCTCGAACAGTAGTCAAGATGCTCGCTGCACCGGGACCCAGCACACTGAAGCATGACCACGCTCGTCCAGGATGACGCCTGAACAGGATCGTTGACAATCTTCGTCTCAAGATCAGTCTGGGTCATTACATCATCGAGATCATTCAAGCCGTAAAGATCGGGCCGGGACTCTTTTGTACCGGTCGCCACGAGCGTTGCCCCATGTTTTATCTTTCGGGTGCCGCCTGTGGGTGTCATAACATCAGTTTCAAACGAACCGACAAAACCGCCCTGGTCCACCACCATTGAACTCGTCATTACCCTGATCAGGTCATTATTCATTACCTGTTCTTTCAAGGAAGCAAGATAGGGCATAAAATCCTGACCATCCCAGCTTCGCTGAAGGAACCGTAGCTGACCACCAAGTTCCTCCTGCTGCTCCACCAGATAGACACCAAAGCCCTGCCCTGCAGCTTCAAGCGCTGCATTCATACCGGCCACGCCACCGCCGATGACCAGCAGGCTGGAATCGACATCAAATTCAAGCTCGGTCAGTGGTTCAGCCTGAGCCGCGTTGGCCACGGCCATGCGCATCAGGCGTCGTGATTTTTCTGTTGCTTTTTCCGGTTCAGAGGGGTGTACCCAGCTACAGTGGTCACGGATATTAGCCATATCAAAGAAATACTTGTTGATCCCCGCCTGACGCAGTGTTGACATGAAAAGAGGTTCATGCGTACTTGGGGAGCATGCCGCCACCACGACTCGGTTCAACCGATGCTCATTGATGATTTCTTTCATGCTCTCCTGGGAATCCTGTGAACAGGTATAGAGCGGTCGATCGGTATAGACAACATTAGGAAGTGTTTTTGCATACTCCTCAACCTCGGCAACATTGACCACCGAGGCAATGTTGGAACCACAATGACAGACAAATACCCCAATCCTCAGTTCCTCATCCGGTTCGGGGATCTGTTCCTGGGGAAGTACCTCCTCGGTCAAAAGAGATCCGCGGGCAGATGCCAGGCTGACGGAAGCAGCCTGCGCTGCCCCTGACGCCTCGCTCACCGTCTCGGGTATATCTTTGGGACCATTGAAAGCACCACTGACAAAGATACCGGGCCTCGATGTTTTCAAGGGAGTAAACCCATCAGTTACGGCAAAACCAAAGTCGTCCATGTCGATATCAAGGGTGTCAGCCAGACGCTTTGTGCTCTTTGGTACCTGAATTCCCACCGAGAGTACCACCATTTCAAAGATTTCTGACTTTCGCTCTCCTGAATCGTCCACATAGCGCAGTTCAAGATCACCGGTCTGTGGGTCTTCGAAAATACGGCTGACCATAGCCCGGATATAGCGGACGTTGTTATCCTTTGCCCGAGTTATATAGCCGTCAAAGTTCTTGCCAAACGAACGCATATCTATATAGAAAATTGTCGGTTCTATCGATGAGTCATGCTCCCGGGCAATAAATGCCTCTTTGGTCGCATACATACAGCAGACCGAGCTGCAATAATCACGGTCACACGAACTGTCGCGGGAGCCAACACATTGTATCCAGGCAATTTTTTTCGGGTGCTTGTTGTCGCCAGGTCTCAAGACTGCTCCTGATGTTGGCCCGGAGGCAGAGAGAAGCCGTTCGAACTCAATACTGGTAACAACATTTTTATGAATGCCATAGCCGAACTCACCGCGCTCCCCGGCATCGAAAACTTCAATCCCCGGAGAAAAGATGATGGAACCGATCTCTATCTCTTTTTCTTTTTCAGTGTGCGTGTAGTCAATGGCTCCGACACCACATATGGTTTTACAGGTGCCACATGCACCGGTATTCAGATGGACACAGCTGTCTTCGCTGATAACCGGCACCCGTGGAACCGCTTGCGGATAAAAGATGTTAACCGGCTTTCTGGTATCCAGTCCCTCGTTGAATTCGTTATAGAGTGGTCGCGGTTCCTTGTTGGTAAGCTCTGGAAGTTCAAGGAAATTTACCGGGCAGACAGAAACACAGGCACCACACACCTGGCAGATATCCCTGCCGGCCTCGATACCATCTGCAACCATTTTCAACGCGCCAATCTGCATGACCTTGGTGCACATCATGGCGCAGAGACCACAGCGGATGCAGTTATCCTTCTCCCGGCCGCCACGTTCCTTTATGATCGCCTCCGAGCGGGCCTGGATAGCAACGCCGATGCTTTTATCAATCTCAGGTGCATTGCTGACTTTGATTGCCTGAAATTGATCCGGGCACGCAACGAAGCAGGCTCCGCATCCCGTGCACTTATCCTGGTCAATGGAGGCAATCTCCTTTTTCTGCCAGATGACCGCATCGTGCAGACAGGCCCGGTAACAGAGACCGCATTTAGAACAGTTCTCTTCATCAACGCTGAATGACCAGGGTACCAGCGAGCTTGGCTCTGGCCTGCCGGGCCCGGTGATTACAACCTTGTCTTTGGCTTTAAGCTTTTTCTTTTTCTCACCAGGCTCTGGCTGCTCGGGAAACCATGACAGACAGGTTACCGGGCAGGCAATCTCGCAGAGCCCGCAGCCGGTACATTTGTCGACATCAACATAACGGGCATGTTGCACGATCTTTGCCCTGAAATTCCCATCCTCACCGTCGACTCCTGTCAATTCACTATGGGTGAGCAGTTCTATATTTCTGTGCCTGCCAACTTCAACCAGCTTGGGCGAAACGATACACATTGAACAATCGTTGGTGGGAAAGGTCTTGTCCAGCTGCGCCATCTTACCGCCGATTGCCGGCGAACTCTCAACCAGGTACACCTTAAAACCTGAGTTGGCCAGATCAAGCGCCGATTGCATACCACTGATACCGCCACCGACGATCATGATCGCGCCGGTCGGTTTTTTTACAAGTCCAGTCTGGGGATTCTCTGTCATACCGTTTCCTCCCTTTGCTCAGGAGATGTCATCACCCGTTTCAGAACCTCCGCTGATACAAGGTGCAGTTTCTGCTGCTTGGCAGGATACTCCCCGCTCATCGCAGCGAGTATCAACTCTGTTGCAAAGAATACGGGAAGGTGGTCATCTCCATCAAGATCGAGTTGCCGACTTTCAACATTGGCCTGGCACATGGGGCAATCGGTGACCATTGCCTCCGCGCCGCCCCGCCTCGCTGCATTGACAATATCGCCGACAAGCTTCTGGGCAATATCGGGCCGGGCCATGGTCAAACTCCCCGAGCAGCACTCAGTCCGATGAGACCAGGAAACCGCCGATGCGCCAACTGCAGTAACGATTGTCTCAAGCGAGAGAGGCTGTTCGTAGTCTTTCACATCGGTAACTTTAGGATTGCGCAGAGAAAGACATCCATAATAGCAGGCGATTTTCATCCCTTTTAAACGTGAGCTGGTTGTTCCAGCTATCTGTTCAGCAATTGATTGTTGTGCCAGCAATGAGCTTATGTGGATAATTTCAAACCCCGGATCATATTGCTCGAGGTCCCAGTGCTGAGGATTTTCCCGCACTATTTTATCTGCAGCCTTCAGGCGCTGAAAACATGCAGCACAGGGAACCAGGATATCATTTCCCAGCTCGGCAGCGAGCAGCAGGTTTCTCATGGGCAGTCGGACACCCACCTCGTGATTGGTCATATGAGCCGATGACGCTCCGCAACAGTTCCAGTCGGGAATCTCAACAAGCTCGATACCAAGCCTGCTGCAGACATCCTTAACAGAGTGGTCATAATCAAGGGCCGTACCGTGTAACGAGCAGCCAGGATAGTAGGATAATCTCATCGTTCATACTCCTTTCCCTTACCCGAGAAGATCTTTTTTATCTCGGCTTTACCTTTGATGGAATGGGGTAAGAGACCCAGTTTACCCTTGGTAAACATCTTCACACCCAGCTTCATGTCTCCAGTTAAGTCACCGGAACGAATCTTGTAACCGGCAATCAACCCGACCTCATAGGCTCGGCCCCAGTGATTGATCGAGTCGAGAAACGACTGATGAAACACCGGCACCCGTGGCTCTGCCGGCTTGATACCTTTTCTCAGGGCCACCTCCCGCAGCACATCCATCAGCACCGCAATATCGATATCATTGGGACAGCGGGTTGCGCACGTCTCACAGGCAGCACACAACCAGATTGCTTTACTGTTGAGCAGTTGATCTTCCATACCGTAGGCGGCGAGCCTGACCACCTCCATGGTGGTCAGGTCAAAGAATTCGGTAATGGGACACCCTGAAGAGCAGCGCCCGCATTGAAAACAGGCCTGAACGTCGATATTCATATGTTCCAGTTTGGCAAGAAGCTTCTTGTTTCCCTGCCCCGGTGAGATAGTGTTATCGGTCATAACTTTCTCCCTTTAAAGTGTCCACAACAGCGGGGAACCTCAGCGTGAAGGTTGTTCCTTCACCCACTGATGAAACCGCCCTGATGGTTCCTTTGTGTTCCTTGACTATCGCATAAGACACCGATAGCCCTAACCCTGTACCTTCTCCCGTTGTCTTTGTTGTGAAGAAGGGTTCAAATATCTTTTCCAGTAGATCGTCCTCGATACCGGGACCAGAATCTCTGAGCAGAATTTCGTTTACTCCTTTATTGGCCCTGGACCTGCTTGTAATCTCTATTGTTCCATTGCCCTCCATCGCCTGGGCGGCATTTACCAGAAGATTCATCACCACCTGGTTCAGCCTGATTGTGTTACCCAATATGGGGGGAAGAGATTCAGCCAGATTGAGCTGTACCGAAATGTTATGATAAAATGGCTGGTTCTTCAGGATACCCAGCGTTTTTTGAATAACTTCATTGAGGTCGACAGGCTCCATTTCATAGCTGGTCTGGTGAGAAAACTCGAGCAGGTCTGCAACAATCACCTTACACCGTTCAGCCTCGTGAATAATCGTCTGCAGGTCCTCGCTGACCTGGTGGTTGTCTCCAATTTCCTCCATAACCAGATTGGCATAAAGCATTATTCCGGACATCGGATTATTTATTTCATGGGCCACGCCGGCTGCAAGCCTGCCAAGGCCTGCCATCTTCTCGGACTGCATCAGCATATTATGGGTCTGTTCAAGATCCTCTTCGATTTTCAGCATTGCCCTGAGGTCGGTAAATATGCCGAATGTGGCAATCTCCTTATCCTTGTCATAGATAATACCACCTGAAAACTGCACCGGTATATCATGACCATCCTTATGGCGGACATTTATTTCATGGTGCAGTAATTTGCCTTTTCCTCCGAAATCATCGCTACGCATCCTGCTGATGATCTCATAGGCAAGATCATCCTTGTAAAGGCCGGTAACATGCAATTTCTCCAGGCTCTGTTGCTCCGTATACCCCAGCAGGGTCAAGGCGGCATTATTGAACAGTATCACCTTACCGGTCATATCAGCTGCAATTATGCCATCGACCGACGAGTTAATCAGGTCGTTGAAGAAAGCATTTCGCCTTCTCAACTGGGTTTCCAGTCTTTTTCTATCTGTAATATCAATCAAATAAAGAAGGTAGTAATCGGGGTGCGATGGCGGATAGGTGAGTACCGCATCGACAATTTTTGTTTCGTTATCACCCGTCTTTATTTGAATTATCTGCCTGATTCTCGATTTCTGGATCTCGGCCAGGTTATCAAAAAATTGACCAATCAGGTAAAAAAACCATTGGTTTTCAGGTCCTAGCAAGACCTCAAGATCGGTATCATCCAGATTCCTGTAGACGACACCGAGCAAACTGTTTGCGGCAGGATTGGCGTAAAGAACCCGATGCTTCAGGCTTACGACCATTACTCCGTTGGGTGTTTCATCGAGAATCTGATAAAGGTAAAGATGTGAACCAAGTTCTTCGGTTACCTCGGGAAGACTCTTTCTCAAAGGAGACTTTTCGTCATCACTTTTCTGCACGAGCACCTACCGTTCTATAAGATCTAATATTTCCGGTAACTTTTCACTCCAGCCAAGGGCCAGCAGGACAACCCCGTCTCCGAGCTGGACAAGCTCCTGGAGAAAATCGGCAGCTACCTGGACACCTGCATTCTTCTTGTCCGGTGCCTGCATCATTTTCTTCAGGAACTCCTGGGGAATAGATGGTACACCAGCCAGGTTATTCAAGTAACGAACCATGGTGACTGACTTCAGAAACATCAGTGATGAGAAGAGCTTAATGCCGGTCTGTTCAGCAAACGGAACAAACTGTTCTATTATGTTCAGATCGTAGGTCGGCCCGAGCGTCACTGAGCTGACTCCGAGCCCTTCGAGTTGCTTGAAATATTCCGCCCGTTCCCTGTTAAGATTGACATCATCTGAGAGTTCGATATAGACACCAATTTCGAAATCAGTGGCACCATCAAGTGATTCTCCAGCCAGGTCCCTGCCATCATTAAGCGATGAGGCACACTTCAGCATTGTCTCCAGATCCAGATCTCCACTCGACCGGGCTACCGGTTGATCACCTTCTCTGGGGTCATGTCCTTCCTTGATGACAATCTGCTTAATCCCCATGGCTGCAGCACAGAGGAGATCTGCCTGAAAAGAGATACGGTTGCGATCACGACCATTTATGATCATGCTCGGATCGATTCCTTTTTCCTTCAACGCCAAACATGGTGCCAGTGGCGACATACGCATTATGGCATGCTCACCGTCGGTGACCCGAACCGAATCAACCCTGCCCCTCAAATTCAGAGCTGAGGTCAGGAAAGAATCAAGATTTGTGCCTTTAGGGGGATCGATCTCGGCGATCAGGGTGGTTTGACGGGAAGGGTGACTGTTCTTGGTTGCTTCCATTGAACCTCCTATCGTTGAATTTACAATAGTTTCATTTCAAAATGCAGAGGTTATTCAGATACCGCTCTTTCAGCCAGCACGGCCAGTAATAGGGCAGGTCGGACGTGCATGTGTATCTAAACAATGTGTACAACGTATCTGCTTCTGTTGGCCCAGGACACTGTTGATTCCAGGGGCAAAAGCAAGATAATGAAGACTGCGCTGTGTTACCGAAACGTCAAAATCAGACTTATATTCAAAGTAAAAAACCCGGTACTGATCGTGCACTATTTCAAGCCGCAGAACTTACTTCCGGCAGCCTTATCATCTAACAAAGCGAGATTGAAAGTCCAACTCGTCAGGTCGAGAGTTCGAACCAGTCACCTCGTTTAACGGTCTGGGCCGGCAACGAGACAACCACGCGGAGAAGGTTCCAGAAGCTATCGATATCACTCCAATATTCAAATAATCTGAACCCACTCTTAAATTATTCTTATATTACTGCCACAGGGTGCCTCTTGTCAATCGTCTAAATCCCAAAAACGCAATTTAGTGTGAAATCTCTTTAATTTAGCGGGATAGAGGGTTGTCAAGAAGGCCTAAAAGAGCGGTTCATAACCAACAGTTGATGTATGATCTGTCTGCCAGTGTTTATTCATCTTATTATTTTCAGTCTTTTTGATCTAGGTCAAAGCAAATCGCCTCGCCCTGATTTATAGTTTCGCTCAGTAATCGTTACATTGATGACACTTTTTCCCTCAAGAGCAATTAACAGGAACTATCGACAGGAGGTCACCCATGAAGTGCCCCGGCCAGGATATGCAGTATTGGGATAGTGGTGCAATATTTGAAGCCAGTTGCCCCAAGTGCGAGCACCAGGTTGAGTTTTATAAAGACGACACGACCCGTAAATGTGGTCACTGTGGTCACCGCTTTGTTAATCCGAAAATGGATTTTGGCTGTGCCGCCTATTGCAAGTATGCCGAACAATGCCTCGGGACACTTCCTGAAGAGTTTATTGGCTCCCAGGACAATCTACTCAAAGACAAGGTTGCCGTCGAAATTAAACGCTTTTATAAAACTGATTTCAAATTGATCAGCCGGGTTTCACGCATCGCCCATCATGCAGAAAGAATCGGAAAAGAAGAGGGCGGCAACCTTGGAATCATTCTCTGTGCAGCCTACCTCAACGATATTGGTTCCAGCCGGGCAGAAGAAAAATATGACAGCCAGGAGCCCGAAATCATCAAGCGAGAGAGCCTTGAGATTGCAACTGATATCCTCACCAGACTCGGAGCAAATGAGCAGGTCCTGGAAGAGGTGTGCAGGTTACTAAAGACTCACAACACTGAAGAGGCAGAGAATGTCCGGGAAAACATGATCCTCAGTGATGCTCAACGGACAGCGCTGCTGGAAGAGGAGAATAAAATCAGCCCGCTTACCTCCGCCATGGTCGAAGATCATCTGGAAAATGGTTTCCTGACATCGTCTGGACGGAATAATGCAAAAAAGATATTTGAACACCTCGGGATACTGGCTGCCTGACTCCACTCTTTGCTGTTTTGCAGTCAAATGAGATTGACACCGTCGGAAAGCTCCCGACATACTATCCCGGCACCCCCGCTGCCACGGTGAAATCAATTGCTGATCCCGCCCCAATATGCTAGTTCTTATACAGAACTTTGACCAACAATTCCCAGCAAAATTGAATTCCACACGATGAACGGTGATCAAAGAGGAGACCCGCATGAGTGATCTTTCTGGAAAAAAAATCGGTTTTATCGGTCTTGGACTGATGGGCAGACCCATGTGCTGCAACCTGATCGAAGCCGGTGCTCAGCTGATCGTTAGCAACCGTTCAGAGCCTCCACGAACCCTGATGCAGCAGCATGGCGCTGCCAGTGTCGATTCACCGGCAGAGGTTGCCCGCCGGGCAGATACCATCATCATCATGGTTTCTGACACCCAGGCGGTTGATTCAGTATTGTCAGGACCTCAAGGCGTATATGAGACGATACGCCCGGAATCCCTGATCATTGATATGGGCACAACGTTGTTGCCGGCAACCAGATCCTTTGCCAAAAGAGCTGAAGCAAAACAATGTTTTTATGTCGACGCCCCGGTATCGGGGGGAACGATCGGGGCCGAAGCCGGAAATCTTACCATCATGGCCGGAGGATCTGCTCAGGCTTTCACCATGGCACTGCCCGTTCTTCAGGTTCTGGGTGAACGCATCACCCATGTGGGATCGGTCGGGGCCGGGCAGGTGGCCAAAGCGGCAAACCAGGTGATTGTCGGGCTCAATATCGGCGCAGTTGCCGAAGCACTTGCCCTGGCAAAAGCTGCCGGGGTTGATCCCGGCAAGGTTTGTGAAGCACTGAAGGGGGGTTTTGCCGATTCGCGCATTCTTGAAGTTCACGGTCAGCGAATGGTCAAAGGATCATTTGAGCCAGGAGCAAAAAGTACTATTCAACGCAAGGATATGCATCAGGCAATTGAACTGGCAGCGCAACTTGACCTGGACATGCCGGCAACAGCCTTGAGCAGAGACCTCTATGACCAGCTGATAGCTGCCGGCGGCGCCAACCTGGATCATGCAGCCCTTTTCACGGTAATTGATCGGAAAAAAACTGACTCAGAATAACAGCCTGATATACCTTGGCTGCCTATCACAGATTCCTTGCGCTTGATTTGCGCACTGCAAGAGTGCTGTTTGCCATAAAAATGAGCAGCGCACCACACCAGCCGGTCACCGTCAGGGCCGGATCCCCGACAAAAAGAGGTCCGAGAAGCGCTGCCAGTACTATTCTGCTTGACGACACAATTGATCCCTCAACGGCAGTCACATACAAGAATCCATAGGTGAGCAGATATTGACCAAGGACACCTGCCGCCGAGCAACCAAGCAAAAAACCAAATTCTTTCCAGTCAGGCCAGAAAATCGAAGATTGAAACATCAGGAATATGAGCAGCGCACCGAGACCGAACATATAAAAGAGAATGGTCTGGGAGTCATGGTAACGTCTGCTAACATTGAGGTAAATCATCGCTGCCGCAGTTGTGATTCCTGATGTCAGCCCCCAGAGATTGTCCCATTTCATGCTCATATCCCCAGGTGAGAGAATCATCCAGATCCCCGCACAGGCAGCGATAACGATGAACATTGAAAAATAGTCCCGCTGTTCCTTGACAAAAAACCAGGAAAACAGGGCCACAAAAAGTGGGTATGTCATATTGAGGATGTTCGCTTCGGCAAGCGTACCGACATCGACCGCCTTGTAGAAACAGAACACGGCGATACAGTTAGCAATTGTTCGTCCGACCAGGAGATGATATTTTCTTGGTTTCAAACGATGACCACTAACAATCATGGTGATACAGACAACGATAAACCCGAGAAAAAAACGACCAAAGACAAAATAGGAGGTGGCAATCTCCACGTATGATTCCGCCCAGCGGATAACAGCTGTTGCCAGATAAAAGAAGAAAGCAGAACCAAGAACGGCCAGCCAGCCAACAATCTGACGAGACAATGTAACGCTATAAAACAATTTAGTTATCAGCCCCATGTTGGGTTCAGGCTCCCGCTTCAGGCAGGATAGTGGAAACGACTGAGCTAAAAGGTTGCACCAACAGCTCAACACGGCTGGTGAGCGGAAATATGATTTTTATTCTGTTCATGGACAATTGGCTCTCAGGGGTGAAACAATACGTGGCTATCGTTTTTTTAAAACCTGAGCCGGGGTTCCTGCCACGATAACCATTTCATCCACATCCCTGTTGACCAGTGCTCCCGCAGCAACCACAGAGCCCTGGCCAATGGTCACACCGTCCAGGATAACGCTGTGAGATCCAAGCCATATATTCTCGCTGATGGTAATACCACCTTTTCCCTCAAAATCGACCTGCTGATTGATCGGAATATCTTTATTTGCCAGATGATAACTGCCGCCGCCAACGATATAGCAATAGGCGGCAATCAGCGTATCTCTGCCGACAACTACCCGGTTTGACGAAAAGACATAACAGTTGAATCCGAAATTAGCACGCTCCTCCAGGAGGATATCTCCTCCCTTGCAGCTGAGAATCGTATTGCGGCCGATAAAGACCTCATCTTCGATCGTTATCCCCTTGTTGTCATGACCTTTTGCATCAAGCATGACATTGTCATCAATGACCACGTTTTTACCGATCCGGATTTTTTTGGGGTGTCTTAAAACGACATTTGTACCGAACACCGTCCCCGAACCGACTTCAGCAAGAAGCAGAGGATACAGCTTGCTGCGGAAGAAAGAGGCCAAAAGCTCCTGGTATCCAGGAAAAGAATGTCGTCACTAATTCATACAGGATTAAATCGGAAATCTTTTCTGAACCGATGATCAGCTGTTGATAGCGCTTCAACTTCGATTCTTTTTTGCCAGATATCGACTCCTGTATTTTGAGTTCCTTCTGTGCCATTGGCTGTCCCGGTTTGGTTGGTGATGGATTTTATTTTCAATCTGTTTACAGTCGGCCGGCTACCGACGCTTCATGTATATCCGATTTTAGCCTACTCGTACAGCAGGATTACATGTCACCGCAAATGACAGCGTATCAGCTGCAGATAATCATCCATCGTGTTGACCGATTTCCAACCCCAACGGCCGCAAGAGCCGTTCCCTGAATAGTTCGATGATCCTGGTCTCGGGGAGTTGTTCGACCATCTGGTTGATCTCTTTTATATCGCGGGCAATGCGCAGAAACTTATGCCGCCCTGCTGATCGTGCCCTGTCGATATGCGCCCAGTCCCCACTCTGCTGGAAATAGCGCCAGCAGTCCTTTATCTCAGGGAACAGCTTCTCCCGCATTCCATCCAGTAACCCCAGGTACAGGGCCAGGCTGGAATCCTTTTTATTCCTGATCGTATACGCCAGGAGCCCGGAAGGATGGGTGTCAGCCAGAAGGTCCTTAACCGCCCGGCACACCAGTTCTATAATCGAGCCCGGAAAACAACCGACAACTCGCTGAAAAAGCTCGGAACTGAACGTTTTTTCCAGGATTTCACCCACTTCATGATAAATAAACAGGTCGAGCTCCTCATCCACGATAAAACCCAGTCGTTCCCGCAACACAGTATGGTCGAGATGACCATCTTTCAACAGGCCATAATGGTTCAGCAGATGGTTGACGGAAGATTTACAGGATGATCGCATCTCCTGGATCTGGTCCCATAAGAAGTAGCGCAGTGATTCTTTCTTGATGACCACGATACCATCCTGTACCAACCCAATTGGGCTGGCCATCTCTTTTGCCACTTCTCTTCCCAGAATATGGACTGTGCAGCCCTCAACGAGCCGCTTTTCAAGAATATCTGCCAGGAAGAACACCGCTTTCATCGATCGCCCGTGTCCGGCACCATAGAGAAGATTCCCCTGGTCCAGGACTTTATTAACGAGACCAAGATTGTGGGGCAATATCGCTTTGCCGAAAATCGTCAGGGGACGAAACGATTCCTGGGTAAGACCCTGCCAATACTTTTCCTTGTCATCAACCCAGTCGAGCAGATCGGCAGGTTCCGGTTCCGACCAGGGCTCAATCCGATGCTCCCACTTATAGAGGTTTCTCAGCTTCAGGATCATCGAACACATCGAATATATCCCATGGTCACGGGCGTCAGAGATATCACAATTATATTGGACATCCTTGACAAATTGGTTTTGCTCAAGTGATGTTAGCATAATTTAAAATTGTAGCGCCTTTTGCAAAATGATGATTTTCGTTCAACGTCAAGGCATGTGAAAAATTTTTCCCGCAGGCATATAATTGATATTCCGAGGATAAAAATTTAAGCATAACGTAGAGATTGAGCGAAAAGGGCGTTTTGCAAGTGGCTCTGTATATTTACTGTTTCGGCCGACGCTCCAGGCGGCCAGTCTGATGTAAATGATATGCACAAAGCACAGGCTGTGCCACCCCGGGATAGCATTGCTGTTAAGCGATAAAGCGTAATCACCAGAGCAGATACCAGCTGGCCAATCACTCCATTTCACGGACACCTTGCGACCACCTCCAGATATCAGTTGAAAAAATCCTAGAGAAAAGGCTATGATAGACCCCTGCAGAGTGGCAGTCTTATCCAGGAGAGCGTTTGGTCAGGATTTTCAGGCGATATCCCATCACAAACCCGGGGAGGTATTATGAAAAAATTCGTTGTTTTGTTATCAATCGGTGCTTTGCTGTTGTTTGCCCAGGCAGTGCAGGCCAATGATGTGTCAAAGGGTATTCATGTCGGCAATGCCGGCTCATTTACCGGAGATGCGGCAGCACCCTGTATGGAAATTTTCAACTCCTCTCAGCTGGCGGTGGATGAATGGAATGCAAGAGGAGGTATCCAGGGTGTAAAAATCGAGCACATCATGGGAGATGACGCGCTCGATCCGGCTCAAGGTATTAAAGTTGCCAGAAAATTTACCTCTGATGAGCTTATGTACGGTGTCATTGGTCCTCCGGTCAGTCACATCGCCCAGGCCTCATTAAAGATCTATGGCCAGAACGATCTCGCCTGTATTACTACAGCAGCCTCAAAGCCGGACCTTACCGAGGCCGGATATAAACATTTCTTCAGGGTTAATGCCAGGAATGACGCCCATGGCTGGAATAGTGCGCTTTTTATTAAAAACAATTTAAAGGCCAACAGAGTCGCCATCTTGAACGAGAAGGTTGCCTATTGCGAAAATATGGCACAGCAGACCATAAAGGGACTTGAAAAACTCGGCGTTTCCGAGATCATGAATGAAACCATCGTCGCCGGTTCCAAAGATTTTTCTGCCGTTCTCACCAAGGTGAAAGCCTATAAACCCGATGTTCTCTTCTTTATTGCAACCGCCGCTCCGGATCAGGCGATTGGCGTCAGGCAGGCTAAAGAACTCGGGATTGATGCAATTTTCATGGGCAGCGAAGGGGGGCGGGATAAAAAAGATTTTATTGAAGCATCCGAGGGTGCAGCACAGGGTGCCTATGTCTATCATTTCAGCCCTGACATCTTCGCAATCAAAGAAGCAGAGGATTATGTGAAAAACTATGAGGCGAAGTACGGCTCGCTGAGTGGTTTCGGTCCACCTTCCTATGAGGCCATGAATATTCTGTTAAGCGCAATCGATATGGCCGCCAAAGACGGAGACATCTCCCGCACCGAAGTGATTTCAAACCTGGCAGCAATCAAAGACTACAAAGGAATTCTCGGATTCCCTATCAGTTTCGATGATAAAGGCGACCTGCTTGGCGGGGCAACTTATTTTTTCAGGGTTAACGGTACTGAATTTGAACAGGTTACCGTGCTGACCGGTAAATAAGTTACACTACAATAACATAAGGATCTTACGGAAACAGGTGGCGTATTCCAGCCACCTGTTTCCGTCGTTATGGGTATGGAAGAAATCTTCGCGCAACTTTCCCAGCAGGTGATCAACGGACTGACCATCGGCGGGGTTTACGCGCTGATCGCCATTGGCTATACCATGGTCTACGGTGTTCTTTCCATGCTGAACTTCGCCCATGGCGAACTCTATATGGTCGGCGGTTTTGTCGGCTGGTGGGTTTTGCAGATCTTTACCGTCAACCACGTGCCGGTAATGAATGCAGCACTGCTTATCTCACTGATGCTTGTCGCAGCAATGGCAGGATCGGCCCTGCTTGGCGTACTTATAGAACGAATTGCCTATCGCCCGCTCCGCAGGGCACCACGGATGAACCTGCTGCTCAGTTCCCTCGGGGTATCTATTTTTATCCAGAATTTTGTTCTTTACTTCCAGGGAGCCAAGGTAAAAGTGTTCCACGTATCACAGCTGATTCCTGAGGGGTTACGGACGTTTCAGGTCGGTGGAGTGGTTATTTCATTCATGCGGCTGCTGGTCATCGTCGTCTGCTTTCTGTTGATGTTGCTATTGACCTTGACCATCAAAAAGACAGCCATGGGCAGATCCATCCGGGCGACGGCGCAGGATATTGAAGCTGCGGCCTTTATGGGAATTGACACCAACCGGGTCATTGTCTCCGTTTTCGTTATCGGCTCAGCCCTCGGTGGTGCTGCCGGTCTCCTGGTCAGCCTGCTCTTTACCCAGGTCGACTACTACGTGGGGCTCCAGGCGGGCCTTAAAGGGTTTACCGCCGCAGTCCTCGGCGGCATCGGCAGTATCCCAGGAGCCATGGCCGGGGGGTTGCTGCTCGGACTCAGTGAAGCGATGGCAGTAACCTTCTTTCCGGCGGCCTATAAAGATGTGGTTGCCTTTGTCATTCTAATCGTGATACTGATTTTCAGGCCCCAGGGGTTGTGGGGAGAGAAACTTCGTGAAAAAGTTTAGTCCCGCACTTATATCACGCCCCAACACGATCTTCTTGATGGCCTTCGGGCTTTCCCTGACAATTATTCCGAGCATATTGCCAAACAATTATTGGCAATCCGTTTATTCCATTACCGGTATCTATGTAATGCTGGCTCTGGGACTCAATATTGTCGCCGGATATACCGGCCTGCTGGACCTCGCTTATATTGCTTTTTTCGGGATTGGCGGGTACTCATTCGCCTTCCTCTGTTCAGATCATTTCGGTATCCACCTGCCTTTTCTTCTCGCACTCCCACTCTGTGCCCTTGTTTCGATGGTTGCGGGCTACCTTCTTGGGCTTACCAGTATCCGGTTGCGCGGTGATTATCTGGCCATCGTGACCCTGGCATTTGCCCAGATTTTCAAGCTCCTGCTGTTAAATCTTGATGCACCGGTCAATATCACCGGGGGTGTCAATGGCATCTACGTGTTCGATGCCATCAAGATCTTTACCATCAAGATTATTACCCCAGAACATTATTCAATGCTGATATGGGGTTGTGCTCTGCTTGTATTTGTCGTTTCCCTGAAACTCAAGGATTCCAGGATCGGCAGGGGATGGAATACCATCAGGGAGGACGAACTGGCAGCAAACTGCATGGGAATTGATACGACCGGGATGAAGCTCTATTCCTTTGCAACCGGAGCAATGATTGCTGGTTTTGCCGGAGCTGTTTTCGCTTCTTTCCAGGACTCTGTTTTCCCGAATAACTTTGATTTTCAGCAGCTGGTCGTGGTCTATTGCATGGTGATAATTGGTGGACTTGGCAACATGTATGGCGTCATTGCCGGAGCCGTTGTCTTGAGTATCCTCCCTGAAGTACTAAGGGAATATGGCGGTCTGCGGATGATGATTTACGGTGCAACACTGGTGGCAATTATGGCTCTGAGACCGCAAGGCCTGTTTTCAGCAATACCCGGTTTCACCAGGGTGGTTCGAAGGCCGGATAAAGAAGAAACCGGAAAACTCAGAGCGTCCACCGATCTCTATTACCCCACAAACCAGCCTGCTGCTGTTACTTCCAGCCATTCCCGCAAGTCAGAGCTCATTCTGAGCATAGACCAGTTGAGCATGCATTTTGGTGGTATACAGGCAATCGAAAATTTGAGCCTTCACCTGCACAAACATGAAATCATCAGCATTATCGGTCCAAACGGTGCCGGGAAAAGCACGCTGTTCAACGTCATCTCAGGGATTTATCAGCCCACTGCGGGAACCATCAGATACCGTGATCGGGATATTTCTTCGTTCAAACCGTACCAGGTTGCCAAAGCAGGGATCACCAGGACATTTCAGAATGTGCGGCTTTTCAATGAAATGACGGTTATCGATAATATCAGGGCAAGCAGGTTCTGCAGGACCAAAGCCTTTTTTCTCTCCATCCTTTTGGGTCTGCCTCAACACCGGCAGGAGGAACGGGAGACCGACACCAAAGCCAAGGAGATTCTTGCCATGTTCGGCAAGAGACTGACCGGCTACCGTTTTGAACAAAATGTCTCCCAGCTCTCCTATGCCAATCGAAGAAGGGTGGAAATAGCCCGGGCAATGGGGTCTGACCCGGAGATACTTCTTCTCGATGAACCCTCAGCCGGGATGAATCCCCAGGAGACAGCTGAAATTACCGGATTTATAAAACAGCTGAGGGACCGGCACGGGCTAACCATCATCGTCATAGAACATAAGCTCAACCTGGTAAAGGCCGTTTCAGACCGGGTAATAGTAATGGATCATGGCCTGAAGATTTGCGAAGGATCATACGATCACGTCGCTGCTGATCCTGATGTTATCGAAGCATATCTAGGAAAAAAGGGGAAACGTGACAAGCAGACCAATTCTTGAACTGAAGAAGGTGAATGTTTCCTACGGGAAAATTCAGGTTCTCTACGATATCAATATGGTCGTGTACCGGGGAGAACTGGTCTGCCTGCTTGGTGGAAACGCCTCGGGTAAATCAACAACCCTGAAAACCATCCTGGGCATCGTCCGGCCCAGAAGTGGCAAGATACTGCTCAACGGTGAGGACATTACCAAAAAACCAACAAACCATATCATCCAGAAAGGGGTATCAATTGTTCCTGAAAACCGTAGAATTTTTCCAAAAATGACGGTACTCGAAAACCTTGAAATCGGGGCCATGCATCGAACTGATCGACCGGCTGCGAAAAAGGATATCGACTCCATGTTTGTCTTGTTCCCCCGTCTCAAGCAACGCATAAGCCAGCCTGGAATGGTCCTTTCCGGTGGAGAACAGCAGATGCTGGCCATGGCGCGGGCCCTGGTCTCTCTGCCTGAAGTCCTGTTGATGGATGAGCCTTCCATGGGGTTGTCTCCTGCACTTGTTGACCAGCAGTTTGAAGTGATCGAATCAATAAACAAAAAGGGCACGACAATCCTGATGGTTGAGCAGAATGCCAGCATGGCACTCTCCATTGCAGATCGTGGATATGTACTGCAGACTGGCGAGATTGTGCTGGATAATAGTGCCAAAAACCTGTTAAATCACCAAGGAATGCAAAAGGCCTATCTGGGAGGGGAGTTATAGGGGACAACCATGTATAAATTAAAGGTGAGTGTTGAACGTATTGACGGGTATTGCAACCAGCCGATGCTTGTGGGCGATTGTTTCTTTGTCGAGGGTGGTAAGATTACCATTCCAGCCGACAAACATATCTGCATGTGGGCCTTACAGTCCATGATGCCAATTTTCCCGCTGATGCAGCGAGAAAGCGGGATCAAGGGGGATTGGACCGCAAAAGAATCTGGCCAGGTTTTCGTCTGTCCGGATCCCAAGGGAAAAGTGCACTACAGAATAGAAAGGATGGCACCGTAATGTTGGTGATTGATGCGAATAAATGTTCAGGCTGTCGTAGATGCGAAACCCACTGTTCCTTTTACCATTCAGGAAAAACCGGATATCACGGATCGAGGATCAAGGTCGAAAAGGTTGAAATGATCGGCCTCGACTTTCCGGTGGTCTGCCACCAGTGTAAAGAGCACTACTGTACGCGTTGCCCCCAAAAGGCAATCTCGATTAGTGCACGGGGATCGATTGAAGTATCACCCACCCTGTGTGACCTGTGTGGCGTCTGTGAAAAACTCTGTCCCGTCGGGGCCATAGAGATTTACAATGAAATTCCACAGGTCTGTGATCTCTGTGGAGGAAATCCGCGCTGTGTTATCGCCTGCGAAATGGGTGCAATTCACTTCGATCCTGCTGTCAGGCAAAGTGTTTCGCTTTCCTCGATCAAGAAAAAAACTGCCAAAATGACTCCCTCTGAGAAAAGACATGAGCGGGCTCTAAAGGAAGGTAAAACAATGCGTGAAGGCTGGTTCAAGGACAGGAGAGTATGATGCTGCATGGATACGGCGGACACATTCTAAGAGTAGATTTATCGTCTGGCAAGATACGGCGTGAGAAGACCGATCCTCACTACATGCTCGAGGTAATCGGGGGCAGAGGCTTGAACTCGAGACGGCTCTTCGATGAGCTCGATCGTGATATAGATCCGCTCTCTGAAGAGAACATGCTATTGATCGGAGTCGGCCCCGTTACCGGCTCACTCTTCTCCACATCTGCTTACATGACCATTTCCGGCAAGTCTCCACTGACGGGAATCCTCGGTGATTCTGCCGCAGGTGGCTTTTTCGGGCCGGAAATCAAGTATGCCGGTTACGATCAACTCATTTTCACCGGTAAAGCCGAGAAACTCTGCTATGTCTATATCTGCGATGATCAAGTGGAAATCAGGGATGCAAGTCACCTGAAAGGCAAAGATATCTTTCACACCACCGCCGCAATAAGAAAAGAGCTCAACGACAATAATTTACAGATTGCTGCGATCGGACCTGCCGGAGAAAATCTTGTCCGTTACTCTATTGTCGCCTGTAATAATTCCCGGGTCTGCGGAAGAACCGGCATGGGCTGCCTGTTTGGTACCAAGAACCTCAAGGCTGTTGTGGTAAAAGGAACGGGAATGGTCTCAGCAGCGGATCCGCTGAAGTTCATGGAGCTCTGTCAGACCATCGATAAACGGATCATTGAACATCCCGAATTCCAGGATCGGCACGACATGGGATCAACGTTGCTGATGAAGGCACTCAACGGGCTTGGCATCCTGCCGGTCAATCATTTCCAGAAAGGAATCGCCCCCTATGTGGACAAAATCAGCGGTCAGACCCTTGCCCGTACCTACAAAGTAAAAAATAAAGGATGTTACAACTGCAATATTAACTGTTCAAGATATTACATCACTCCGGAGGTCGAGAGTGAAGGTCCTGAATATGAGACGTTGTGCAGTTTCTCTTCCCGAATCGGCAGTGACAATCTCCAGTTTGCCCTGAAGATGAACCACTTTCTCAACCGGATGGGTCTTGACTCGCTGAGTACCGGTGAGACCATCGGCTGGGCGATGGAGTGTGTAGAAAAAAATATCTTCACAAAAGATGACTTTGACGGACTTGATTTTACCTGGGGAAACATTGAAACAGTTGAAAAAATTCTTGATCTTATCATCAACCAGCAGGGGATCGGGGCAGCGTTTGCCAAAGGTACCCGATACCTGGCCGAGAAGATGGGCAGGGGCTCAGAAAAATATGCACTTCACGTGAAGGGTCTGGACGTTATCTGTGGAGATCCACGGGGGATCAAGGCGTTCGGGTTGACCTATGCAATAGCGTCCAGGGGTGCAGATCACCTGCGGGCAGAACCCTTCTTTGAGCTGACCAACCGTTTCGACGAGGCTGAAAAGCGATTCGGCACCAGGGACGCCGCGGATCGGCTCTCCAATAACGGTAAAGCACAGCTGGTGGAGTTCACCGAGCGCCAGGCACTGCTGACCGATTGCCTGACCATGTGTAAAAATGTCGGTCTCAGCATGGACGTCCTTGATTTTGAACTTGCCGCTGAGCTCCTGCAGGCTGGTACCGGCCTGAAATTTACTGAAGACGCGGTCAACAAAGCGTTACGTGCGACCATTACCAATGACAGGTTAATGAATATTGATTTTGGGGTCACGGCCAGCGACGACACGCTCCCCCACCGATTTACCCATGAGCCACTGACAGAAGGTGCATCGAAGAATCAGATCGTTCCGGTCCATGATATGGTAAAGGACTATTACCGCATCAAAGGCTGGGATGACGACGGAGTACCGAAAAAGCCATGAGCCCAAAAGTAATCGGCGGGAGATCGTCTTACGGTCATGTCGTCGGGATTCTGATGAGCGACTCGAGGAGTCCGAGAATCCCGGGAGACCCAGGTCATGCCGAGACCTTCTCCTTTCCTGTCATCCATGAGGTTTTGGAAGGTTTTCCATTCAACGACCTGATTACTATCTGCAAGGATAACATCGACCGGCTCATGGCTCCAGCGCTCTCCCTCCAGGCCAGAGGGGTCAGCCTGGTTGCGGCAGATTGTGGCCTATTTGGGCCATTCCACGAGGATTTCAACCGTCATCTTGATGTTCCGTTTATTGGTACTGCGCTTGATCTGATTCCCCTGCTGCAGCGGCTTTTCCCGACTAAAACCCGTATCGGGATCATTACTGGAGATACCCGTATACTGACGCCCCGCCATCTCAGTGCTTCTGGCGTTAATCCAGGAGCTGTTGATATTGTTGGCATGGAGAACAGCGTTGAATTCAACAGCGTCGTCATAGGAGGGAACCTGCAACTTGATGTCAGCAGGATGAGGCAGTCTGTTGTCGAGGCGGCAGCCGTGCTTGATCGCAAAAACCTTGGAGCGGTTGTACTGGAATGTACCAATCTCATCTCCTATCGAACTGATATCCAGAAATTACTGAACGTTCCGGTTTTTGACCTGGTGACGATGATAGAATTCTATGTATCCGGGTTGAGGCTCCATGACTTTCAATCACACTACCTCAGCCCAGTAACAGGTTAGAACAGATCTTTTCGAACGTGACTGAGGGATGGAAAGGTTGTGCGGATTGAACGGAGGCGCTCTTTATCCAGCTTCCCAACTACCGTCGAGACGCCATCGGCTGCCTGGGCGACCACAACCCCCCAGGGATCGACAATCATACTCCGCCCGTAACTGTTATGGTTGGGTGGACTTGTCCCCCATTGACCTGCGGCAGCGACCCAGCATTGATTTTCAACCGCCCGGGCGCGCAACAGGAGTTCCCAGTGATCTCTACCGGTCTCCAGGGTAAATGCCGCAGGCAGCAGCAATACCTCGGCTCCCTGTTCAACAAGACGCCTGAACAATTCTGGAAACCTGAGATCATAGCAGGTGGCCATTCCGAAAACAAAATCACCAACCGTGAAAAGGGTTGTTTCATCTCCTGGTGATATGGTATCGGACTCGAGGTATGTTCTACCGCCGGGAATCTCGACATCAAACAGGTGTATTTTACGATACCTGGCACATACTTCACCTGACGGGTCAAAGACCACAGCAGTGTTGAAGACCCTATCGCCATCTCTTTCCAGAAAACTTCCGATATGGATATAAATCTTCAGATCCACGGCGATATTTCTGATAAACTCGAGACTCCTGGAGCTTTCGAGTGGTTCAGCCTGTCCCGGCTTTTCATGGTCGGGACCAATAAAATCAAAATGCTCCGGGAGCATCACCAGCTCGACACCAGATTTTGCAAGTTTTCTGATAAGCGTCTCGGCTGACAGCAGATTGTCCTTTTTGCTGTCCCGGGAATTCATCTGCACCAGTCCGATCTTCATAATCATCTCCTATGCTCCATCTCAATGATCCTGACAGTTGACCAGCTCAGCTCTCATGCAGCCGGGGAAATCAGTTTACCCGCCAGCAGCGTTCCGGTCATGGCCAAACATTCCATGTCGAGATAACTCTCAGCAGAGGCTCTATAGAGAATGGAGCAGGTTGCCCCAAACATCTCGTCGCGATCGTTGAAGTTTACAATTACAGGTATTCTCGGTAAGGCAAATAACAAAAAAGAGAGGTCGTAAGATTCATCGTCTCTGATCGTCCCCCCGAGCTGCTGCAGGCGTTGCCGCAGATATTCCACCCTGCCACTGAAAGTCGTCTCAATGATCTTGTTGGTATTGACGGTAAAATATGATGTCAGTGGACCTGCATTTTTGAACTCGCGATACGTCATCAGTCTGTCGGCTGCAGGTGGTAAAGAATCGGGGCACATCAGAACATATTTGCAGAGAATAACCCGAATCGCTGGAGTTACAGAACCGCCCTGGCAATCTTCAATGGTTTTATCACTGAGTCGATAAAGCCTGTCAAAGAGCGGGATCTCCAGTGCATTCTCCCTGGCAGTTACTCCCAGTGCAACCTGCCGGGCAAGATAATCAATCGTTTTAATTTCCAGCAGATACTTTTGGTAGGTCTCTTCAAAAACCGGTGACTGGGTCATCCTAATCTGTCATCCTGGGTTTGAGTACGTTTTTTCAGCAGCTCATCACGCTCATCCTCCAGCTCAAGCAAATCCATCATCACCGGTGGCTTAATCGAGTGGGCGGGCAGTCTTTTTTTTGTTTCAGCGATCTTCTTTTCCAGTTCGCTGAGCCTGCTGTCCATTTCTTCAGGGGTATAGTCCATGGAAACTATTTCTCCGCCAGGTATGAGTCAGGAACAGAGCCCTGCTAGCTCCCGTTCAATAAGGATACGCTCCCCATCTGTCGGAGGGCGCCTGTCGGCATGGTAGAGTGGTTCGTCCCCCAGTTTCCCGTTTCTGCTGAAAACAATAATTTCAAAGGGGTCCTCTTTGCCGTGAATTTCCTCAACCCAGAGCACCCGCTCCATATCAAGGGAAAAATCCTCACTCACATGTTTGGCAAATTTACCGGGGTTTGCCGAAATAGAGTGCCCCAAACCTGTTTCTGAGAACAGACAGAGGTATGGTTTGAGGTGGGTAACCGCACCACTGGTGATCGTCAGATTAAAAATTCTCAGGTTATATGAGCCGGGAAACCAGGCAATGGGATCTCTGCCATCATGCTTCTTGCCATCCCAGCTATAGGTACCATTGAATATTTCCATATCGCTGTTTCCAGTCTCATGCTGCCGATTGCCCATACACCAGATACTATAATGGCCTTTTCCAGAATAGAAAAGGCCATTATAACAGATGGAAAATTTACGTCATCAGGCAGTCGCTTCCAAAGCGCGACGGTCAGCCATGTCAAGCAGGACTCGTTCTCGAGCCTTGTCAATTCCAAGCTCCTTCCGCTTCTTGTCAATATGCTGGATCATCAGACGAGCCATCTCATGCGGACTGTCGGCAAAACCCCATTTTCCAAAACCTTTGTCCTCCAGTTCACCAAAAAGGTGTTTTTCAAAACTGGTCTCCTTGGTAATTGGAAAGGTGTGACCGAAAACGGTAAACACGCCTGAGGCAACAAAATACTGGCCGATGGCAATCGCCTTTTCACTCATCCATTCCGGCGCACACCCGGCAACCGGAAGTTCAGCTATCGACTCACCAAGCCCGCCGGTATGGACCATCTCTGATACGGCCATCAGGATCCGGCTGTTATCCACACAGGCACCAAGACCAAGTACCGGAGGTATTCCTACCGTCTCACACACCTCGGCTAGACCGTCTCCGGCAAGAGATGCGGCACCCGGTGTGGTCAGCCCTGCCTTGGCAAGTGCCATCTGAGAGCAACCGGTCTGGACCACCAAAATGTCATTCTTGATCAGTTCCTTGACCAGCTCAACATGGGAAAAATCCTGTTTGGATCGAGGATTAGTGCAACCGACAACACCGGCAACCCCGCGAATTCGTCCGTTGATGATATTATCATTGAGCGGGGTGTAGCCGCCACGAAATGACCCCCCGAGCATATATTTAATATACTCATGGGAGAATCCATGTACTCCCCTTGCCGTCTTTTGCGGGATCTCAATAGGCATTGTACGATTTTTAAACCGTCCGACCGCCTTGATAATTATCTCGTCGGTACACTTCATCGGATCATGCTCATCGAGCTCGATATGCTGCGCCCCTTCAATTTTTGCCCGATAGTTGGTGGTGATGAATTCAGTATCATAACAGCCGGCCACCTTGTGCAGATCCTGTTTGATGCACTGGATATCTACAGTCATGGCATCCACAGCACCTGTTACCAGCGCGGCCTCTGTCGATGAGAAGTTGCCGGCATGGGGTACACCATGTCGGGACAGCACATCGAGTCCTGAGCAGCACATACCAACCAGATTAATCCCTTTGGCCCCTGCATCGGTGGCCATCTTCTTAATGGATGGAGCATCGGCAGAAATCAACATTGCCTCGAGCAGGATTGGCTCATGACCGTGGACGATAATATTTATCTGGTCTTCCTTCAACACACCCATATCAACGGTCACCTCTACCGGAGAAGGGGTACCAAACAGGATGTCAGATATATCGGTCGACACCATTGAGCCACCCCAGCCATCAGCAAGCGCTGTCCGCGAGATCTGTTTGGTAATGTTTTCATAATCCTGATCAACACCCATTGCCGAACGGTGCATCATCTCCATGATCTCCCGCATTGCACCGCGGGGAACAATGCCTTCTTTTCTCCAGAGCTCCAGGGTCTTTTTGGGAACCCGTTTTACCAGTGGTATTTCACCCTCGACCTGGGTATAGGTGCGCTCAAGCTCCTTGTAAACATCGCGGGCGATTGCCTTTACAGAACGCCCCTTTGTTTCGATCTCAAGAGATTCCGCCACCTCGTTCAGCTTCATGGTATCCTTGATCTCAAAATCCTTTACCGTTCCTTCGATAACCCCCCTGAACAGGTCGAGCATGGCCATGCCATGGTCTGTATGGGCGGCTGTTCCCGCCGCGACCATTCTGCCGAAATTCCTGGCAGCAATCGTATCGATCGTTGCACCGCACACGCCCACACGCTTATACGGATCGCTGGGGTTCATCCGGCATGGCCCCATGGAACAATGCTTGCAGCAGGCTGAATCAGCCCCTATCGGGCACGGTTTCACATCCTCCGCCCGGTCAAAAAAGAGTTCAACCCCATCTTTGCGGGCTTTATAAATCATCTGCTGTGTGGATTCACAGGTGGTGATATCTTCGGGTCGAATTAATTGTTTTGGCTTTGCCATGGCTCCTCCGCCTAGAAGGTATTAGTGAAAAGGCTTTCCTTTTCGTTGCTGGAAAGCAACTGACATATTCGCACAGCCATGCCGAGAGAAAGAGGCAGGATGCACTTTCGAGAATAATTCTTATTACCAATCTCTACTTTACCGCCACAAAGTGGTATTGTCAATCAGAAAATAACTTCCTGGATATGAAAGAAGCACTGCACAATAATGAGATAGGAAACCATTCTGGAGAAAAAAAACTGATGTAACCCAGCGAAATTTTACCCGATCATTTTTTCAGAAAGTCGGAGCACGCCTGGCAGGAACACTCCGACTTTCTGAAAAAAGGAAAACTGCAGCAGGGTCAGACACTGAAACGAATATTGAGGATGTCACCGTCAACCACGATATATTCCTTACCCTGTACATACATCTTGCCGGCTTTTTTCAACTCCGCTTCACTGCCATACTCCATTAATTCGTCATATTTCATGACCTCTGCCCGAATAAACCCCTTCTGCAGATCAGAGTGAATGACTCCTGCGGCAATCGGTGCTGCCGAGTTGACTCGTACAAGCCATTGATGAACTTCATCCTCACCAACCGTAAAAAAAGAAACTCTCCCCAGCGCCTGAAGACACAGCCGGGTAAGAATCCCCAGCGCCGGCTCCTCAATACCGAGGTCATCGAGAAATTCAAGCTTTTCCGCCTCACTGTCAAGCAGGGCGATTTCTGACTCCACCTGAGCGGAGACAACCATGGCTTCAATTTTATTCTCCCTGCAGAGCCCGGCAACCCTTTCAAGCAGAGACACATCGCCAACCGAGGACTCGGACACATTGAACGCCAGGATCATCTCCTTGCGAGTTATAAAGGGATAGCTCCTGGTCTGCAGCTCCTCGTCCTCATCAAATTCCATGAGGCGCAGCGGCTTCTCCTGCTCGAGATGATCGAGGATCTTCCGCATCAGCTCAAGTTCTTTGGCCTGTTTTTCGTCTTTGATTTTTTTGAGGCTGATCTCCAACCGTTCGATTCGTTTTTCGACAAAAATCTGATCATGCATCAGCAGCTCTGAGTTAACCATTTCCACATCCCGCACCGGATCAACTGAACCGGAGGCATGATAAATGGCGTCATCCTCAAACACCCTTACAACATGACAAAGCGCGTCGACATCACTGATATCACGAAAAATTTCACCTTTGACGATGGTCTCCTGTTCCATTTTAGGGAGCAGGACCAGGTCAATACGGGCCCTCGTCTCTTTTTTGGGACGATACATCTCCACCAGCCGGTCAAACCGCGAATCAACGATATCGGCAGTTCCCGGAATCGGTTTCGGCACTCCGGACTGCTCACGAAGCTGACTGGTGGTGAGAATCTGGAAAAGGGTTTTCTTCCCGGTCTGCGGTAATCCAATTATTCCTACTTTCATCGCTTCCTCTGTGAGTGAATCTTTTGTCTTATGGTTCGCCTGATCCTGTGGTTTGCCATGATGTGACACCTTAAAAATCAACATTGCCGCCAAATCCGCAACGCGACTATATACCATATTCTCGTAAAAAGGCGATTATTGATTATACAAACAGCAGCGTCTCCATGCTGCCAATGCTATTTTACTGATATTTTGTGTTAAAAAATATTTGACTGATAGGTCATTGCCATTTAAGACTATATACGCACTTTGAAAATGTGTCGACGGATGTTGTTATCACCTAACCAAACAAGGAGATTTTTTTATGAAAGTGACAATTACGGACCAGTGCATGGGAGACAGGAACTGCAACAAACTTTGTCCTGAAATATTTGAATATGATGAGGATAAACTTCTGTCAATTATCAAGGTCGATGAAATTCCTGATCACCTCAAAGATGTCGTCAGACAGGCGGCACTGGAATGTGGTGCCGACGCCATTATCGTTGAAGAATAACCGGGATTTATTACATGGTAGCCTTCAGACAAAGTAAAACCGCTAAAAACCTGCTTATCTCCTACTCCGCTGAAGCCCAGGCACGTACCCGATATAATTTTTTTGCCAGGCGTGCTGAAGATGACGGTTTCATGCAGATCGCCAAACTCTTTGACGAAACGGCCGAGCAGGAGTACGAGCACGCCCTGAGGTTTTTTAAATTTTTTAATGGCGGGGACCTGGAAATTTCCTGGAACTTTCCGGCGGGGGTAATCGAAGACACCCGGTCAAACCTGCTATCCTCTGCCGAACTCGAGCTGTATGTCCATGATGTGATGTACAAAGGGTTTGCCCAGGTTGCCCTTGAAGAGGGTTTCAAACGGGCAGCCGATACACTGGATGCCATCAGCGTATCTGAAAAACATCATGAACAATTATTCAGGGAACTGGCAGAGAATATTGACAGGGACCAGGTGTTTAGAAAAGACAGCGAAATGGTCTGGAAATGTCTTGGCTGCGGTTATCTGCACCATGGATCTGAAGCACCAAGTAAATGTCCGGCCTGTGTCAGGCCCCAGGGATACTTCGAACTCCTGGTAAAAAACTGGTAGCACAAATACCGGGGTGGTCTATCCCTTTAGGTGGACTGCCCCGGTCGTACCAGACCATTTGCTAATTGACTGAAAAACCATGCTGAAGTGCTATTTTTTCAAACATCTGGGTAATACCCGCCCCGATTGAAAAGGCCGACTCGACACCCAGGTTCCTGTCCACCGAACGATCAAAAAAAATATTCAGACTTGACTCCATTCCCTCCTCGACCTTCCAATAGCATACCATCATCGGGACACGGGGAAAAACAGGGAGAACCACAGAAATATCAGAGTTGAAAACACGTTCCACCTGGCGCCCCTGAAACAGGTGAACCATGTCATCAAACAGCTCTGTATACACATCTGCAATCCGCTTCATCCCCTCTTCACATCGTTTTCTGAATAACGGATAGCGTTCCATTCCGCCGCTGAGCTCACGGAGAGAAACCCATTCCCCGGTTACCCTGTCTCCCTGGCAGTCATGGATATAGCTTAAAAAAGGAGTCGTCACCCAGGGCGTCATGTGAATGTCAGAGAAGAACTCCCCCCGCTGATTAACACTGAAATCTTTGCCGAGAATCTTGATTGTCAGACGGTCTCCATCACATCTTCCGCCGGTGCGCTGTGCCGCCTCAATGAAATCGAGTGTTCGAACGCTCTCAAGCAGTCCACTGAACTGGTCAGCCTCATTGGTGTTTGACTCTGGGTGCTCCATACCATCCGTGTAGCGAGACACGAGCTCCTTATCGAGTGTCGGGCAGGCAGAAATATCCTTATCCCCCCTGAATACAGAACTGGCAAAGGCGAGACAGGTTTTTTCCCCGCATTTACGACAGTTTGATTTATCCAGCAGCGTAAAAACCTGCATAACATTTTGAAATCTGCTCATCGTACCATTCCGGTCAAATGTTTATACAAAACTGTGTAACCAGATGTACTGTATTGACTATCGTTTTTCAATAGGAACAAACGGACGGCTGGTTTCCCCGGTGTATATCTGGCGAGGCCGGGAAATCCGCTGGTTGTGCTCGAGCAATTCACGCCAGTTGGAGATCCATCCCGGCATCCTGCCGATGGCAAACATCACCGTATACATATTGAGTGGGATTCCGATGGCCCGTAACAGGATACCGCTGTAAAAATCAACATTGGGGTAGAGATGACGACTGATAAAATAGTCATCATCGAGCGTTTTCTCTTCAAGCTCACGGGCAATGTCCATGAGTGGATCCTGACGTTTCAATTCATCGAGAACCTCATACACCCGGTTTTTCAGGATCAGAGACCGAGGATCGAAATTTTTATAGACCCGATGACCAAATCCCATCAATTTGTAATTGCTCTTCTTATCTTTCGCCTTGTCCAGGTAATAGTCAATAGGCCGGCCAGACGTGTGGATATCCTCGAGCATTTTTATAACCCCGGCATTTGCCCCCCCATGCAGGGGCCCCCAGAGCGCGCAGACCCCGGCAGCAACCGAACTGAACAGATTTGCCCGTGAACTGCCGACAACTCGAACGGTTGATGTTGAACAATTTTGCTCGTGGTCGGCATGAAGAACAAAAAAGAGATTAAGAGCTCGCTCGATGACCGGGCTGGCAATGTATTCTCGATATGGACCCGAAAACATCATATGAAGGAAGTTGGAACAATAACTCAGATTTGGATTCGGGTGGTTAAACGGTTTTCCAGCAGTCATTCTGTACGAAAAAGCGCTGATGGTACGAACCTTTGAGAGAAGCAGCGCCACTGTCCTGTCAAACCCAGGTCCTTCAGAATGAACATCAAGAACCTCAGGATGAAAACATGAAACCAGATTGAGCATTGCAGAGAGAATGGCCATTGGAGGTGATGATTTTGGAAATCCTGAAAAATGGCGTTCCAGGTTCGTATGCAATGCTGCATGTTCGGCCAGGGTTGCGCGAAACGCTTCATATTGCTGAGCATTTGGTAAGTCACCGTAGACTATGAGATAGGCAATTTCTACAAACGACGCCTGATCTGCAATTTCCTCGATGGGGTACCCCCGGTAACGCAAAATCCCATTTGAGCCATCAACATAGGTTATGGAGGAATAACAGGATCCGGTATTACCATATCCCGGGTCCATGGTTATCAGTCCGGTTTCTGACCTCAGCTTTCTGATATCAATACATTTCTCGTCTTCGCTTCCCGTGAACACATCGAGATCATAGGTCTTGTCAGCGACAGTTAACGTTGCCTTTTCACTCATGATATCTCTCCTCTATTGACGGTTGCACCAGATTCATTTCGGCTACTGCCCTTCATGAGAACATATATTAACTGATAATGATTATTAATTGTTGTGCAATAAACCAGTCAGTATATAAGCGTTTTCCGATGATTCGGCAGCAGGGGTGATAATGGCAGCTCCCGGACTGCATTATCCTTTTGATTTGACATTTTAAACGTTATTGATAAGTATCTGATATACACGCAACGAGATATTCAAATAGCCCGCCTGTCAAATTGTACAATTAGAGGAAATTTATGAGTGATCGGATAGCCTCGGTAACAATTGAAGACATCCATAAAAGATTTGGCAGCAACGAAGTTTTGCGCGGCATTTCATTTACTGCCTACCAGGGTGATGTCATATCAGTTCTTGGACCGAGCGGATCGGGCAAGTCAACGCTCCTGCGCTGCATAAATCTATTGGAAATCCCCGACAGCGGCACCTTGACAGTAGCCGGGGAGGAAGTCCTGATGAAGAAGAACCGACGCGGGAAATATCTGCCGGCTGACAACCGCCAGGTTGAGCGGATCAGGACGAAACTGGCAATGGTATTTCAGCAGTTCAATCTCTGGTCCCACATGACGATTCTGGAAAATGTCATTGAAGCGCCTGTACACGTTCTCAAAATCCCGAAAAAACAGGCGATAGAGAGCGCTAAGAAATACCTCCACCACGTCGGCATTGGTGATAAACTTGATGTTTACCCTTCTCATCTCTCAGGCGGACAGCAGCAACGTGCAGCGATCGCCCGTGCGCTTGCAGTAGAGCCCGACGTTTTGCTGTTTGACGAGCCGACGTCAGCACTTGACCCGGAACTTGTCGGAGAGGTTCTCCAGGTCATGCGCAATCTTGCCGAAGAAGGACGCACCATGATCGTGGTGACCCATGAAATGGGCTTTGCACGAGAGGTATCATCCCGGGTCGTATTCCTTGACCAGGGGCAGATAATGGAGGATGGTCCGCCATCACGGGTATTTGACAATCCCGAGACAGACCGCTTCCAGACATTCATCCAGGCGATGGTCTAGGTTTTCAGTAAACAATTTACTGAATTGATATCCCAAAAAAAGAGGAGGAAATTACATGAAAAAACATTTGTTTTACATCACCCTGATCACTTTGGTACTGGCAGCAGGCACCGTATGGGCCAAGGATTGGAAAAAGGTACGGATCGGTGTTGAAGGGGCCTATCCGCCATTCAGCTATACCGAGCCAAATGGCGACCTTGCCGGCTTTGATATCGATATAGCCAAGGCACTTGGAGCGGCAATGGGAGCAGAAGTTACGCTCATCGCCCAGGATTGGGACGGTATTATTCCAGCACTGCTGGCAAAGAAATATGACGCGATCATTGCCTCGATGTCCATCACAGAAGAACGTAAGAAGAAGGTCGCCTTTTCCAATAAATATTACCAGACACCGGCAAAATTTATCGTCAAGAAAGGAGCTATGGCGGAATTCTCCAAAGAGGCAATCAAAGGGAAAAAGATTGGCGTTCAGCGGGCAACTATTCATGACCGCTATCTTACCGATAATTATGGCAAGGATGTTGAAATAAAACGCTATGGAACCCAGGATGAGGCCTACCTTGACCTCACCGCCGGCCGGGTCGATATGCTGCTCGCTGACAGCGTTGCCCTCTCTGACGGTTTTCTGAAAAAACCCGAAGGCTCTGACTACCAGTTTATCGGTCCGGATCTCAATGATCCAAAATGGTTCGGGGACGGTGCCGGTATAGCCATCCGCAAGGATGACGCCGACCTGGCTGAGAAATTTAATATGGCCATTGAAAAAATCAGAAGTGACGGGACCTATAAGGAAATCCAGGACAAGTACTTTGATTTCAATGTTTATGGCGAGTAGTTTCTCCCCAAACGAAAGAAAAACACTCCTGCTTTGAGCAGTCAAACGTCTCGAGGCAGGAGGCAACCCCACCCATTCAGGACACTATGCTTAACCTGTACGGCTACGGACCCAGTATTATCGAAGGTACGATTCTCTCGCTGGAGGTTTCGCTGGCTTCCCTGGTTATTGCCATGTTTCTCGGCATTATTGGTGCCCTGTCAAAACTCTCCAGTTCCCGTCCCTTGCAGATCGTTGCCCAGGTATACACGACGGTTATTCGCGGTATTCCAGATCTTGTCCTGATGCTGCTCGTCTTTTTCGGAGGTCAGATTTTTATAAACCAGGTCGGTCCTCTTCTGGGGTATAATGAGTATATCGATATAAACCCTTTTATCGCCGGCGTCTCAACCATAGGATTCATTTTTGGTGCCTATATGACTGAGACATTCCGCGGTGCCATCCTCGCTGTTCACAGGGGGCAACTCGAGGCGGGGAGTGCCTACGGCATGAGTCGCCTGATGATTTTCAGGCGCATCACACTGCCGCAGATGGTTCGCCATGCATTGCCAGGATTTGGCAACAACTGGCTTGTTCTTATCAAGACAACAGCGCTTGTCTCCATTATCGGACTCGATGACATGGTCCGAAAAGCTGGCCTGGCTGCAGGAGCAACTAGAAAACCATTCACCTTCTACCTGATGGTGGCAATCAACTACCTGATCATTACCTCGGTTTCCATCTACCTGCTCAAATATCTGGAGCGTAGATACAGCGTCGGCGTAAGGGAGGCATAACCGGTGGACCTGTCAATCATCCTGGAAAACATCCCGACCTATCTTGAGGGATTTAAAAACACCGTCATCCTGGTGTCCATCTCGCTTGTAATTGGCTTGCTGCTCGCCGTCCCTCTTGCGGTACTGCGCAATTCGCGCAGCAAGCTGGTGCAGGCACCGATCAGGGCATTCGTCTATTTTTTCCGGGGAACACCACTTCTGGTCCAGATGTTTCTGGTTTACTATGGTTTTGGGCAATTCGAAGTGTTGCGCGAGAGCTTCCTCTGGCCGGCTTTCCAGGAAGCGTACTTCTGCGCACTGTTTACCTTCACGCTGAACACCTGTGCCTACACAACTGAAATAATTCGCGGAGCAATCAAGGCGACCCCTCATGGTGAAATTGAGGCGGCGATGGCTGCCGGGATGTCACGCATGTTGATGTTTCGCAGAGTTATCCTGCCCAGCGCATTCCGTCGGGCCCTCCCCGCATACAGTAACGAAATCATCTTTATGCTCCATGGCAGCTCACTGGCATCGGTTATTACCATTATTGATATCACTGGAGCCGCCCGAATTATAAATTCCCGTTACTACAGTCCTTACGAAGCGTTCCTGACAGCCGCTTTGCTCTACATGTCACTCACCTTCATTATCGTATTCCTCATCAAGAGACTGGAGATCAAGTGGTTTGCCCACCTGCAGCCACAATCTGCCGTCCCTTCGACCATTGAGGCACCATGATGAAACAGATTGAAACCTGGCCTCTTCTGTCTGCCAGCCCAGGAACGAACCGGTTCCTGGATATCATCCGTTTCGGAACCAGGGGGACCAGGCCGAAAGTGTACATCCAGGCTGGTCTCCATGCAGATGAGGCACCTGGCTACGTTACCCTGCACCATTTAACAGAACTCCTCGATAAGGCCAGTAAGCAGGGAATTGTAAATGGTGAGATCATTGTCATTCCGGTTGCCAACCCGATTGGTTTGTCACAGTGGCGGGATGAATCTCTCAACGGGCGTTTTGATTTTTCCAACTCCGTTAATTTCAACAGAAATCATCTCGATCTTACCGATCTCGTGGCTGAAAGGATCTCGGGCCGGCTGGAGCTTGTCCCGAAAAAAAATATCGATCTGATACGGGAATGCATGTCTGAGGTTCTTGCGACCATTACCCCTGAGGATGAAGCGGGTCATCTAAAACATCAGCTGCTAAGCCTTTCCCACGATGCAGATATTGTTCTTGATCTTCACTGCGACCTGCAGGCTTCGATGCATCTCTACCTAGGGATAGCGCTCTGGCCGGACGCCACTGACCTTGCTGCATATATGGGTGCCGAGGCCATACTGCTTGCCGCTGACTCCGGCGGAACACCCTTTGATGAAGCAAACAGCAGGATCTGGTGGCAGCTTAGCGATACGTTTCCCGACCACCCGATACCACCTGCATGTTTTTCGGCAACGGTCGAGCTGCGGGGAATTTCAGACACGGATCATGATATGGTGCAGAACGATGCCCGGAACCTTTATTCGTTTCTGCAAAATAGAGGAAGTATCCAGGGCAGTGCCCCGGATCTCCCAGCTCTTGTTTCAGAGGCGACGCCGCTCACCGGCGTTGACTATATCAAGGCTGAGGTGCCCGGTATTGTGACCTACCTCAAACAGGTGGGAGAGCATGTGAAAAAAGACGAGACGATCGCTGAAATTCTGAACCCGCTGGCCAGGTCTCAGGTTGATAAAATTATTCCTGTCAAAAGTTCCACCGACGGGTTGTTATTCAGCAGAAACGTCGACAGGTTTGCCCGACCGGGAAAAATCATGGCAAAGGTTGCGGGAAAAGAACCGTTACGTGAAGACAGCGGGAATCTACTCACCCTCTAAGAGCCTATCAAAAAAAGCCTTGTATTCCTCACATGGTTTTGCCAGGCGTCAGGCCTCAGGGTCATGGTGCCTCCTGGTAATCTGTCAACAGTGCCAGACAGAGCGCCACCAGCGCGATCACAGCTGAACATCCAAAAAGTATCTGATACGACAGTTGGCCAAGGTCAGCGAGTCGATCCAACATCTTTCCAAACAGCAGCGGATAACCGGCAGTAACCGGCAAGGTGAGAATGGGAGCAAGAGCAAAATAACTGGTGGCATCAGTTCTGGCCGCAAATTTCTTTACCGACGGAGGATATACCATATTTCTTGTCGCTCGCCCAAACCCAAGCATAAAACTGGCCAGGAAGAAAACCATATATCCGGGATCGAATATCAGCAGAACAAGCAGCAGGACTGTAACTACCTTGGAGAGGACAAACTTCTGTTTCAAACTCAGTAAATTGAGGGCGCCAAGAAAAATATTCACCGTAATCGAGCCGGCATAAATACAGGCGACAAACAGACCCGCGGCAATTGAAGCTGGTATATCGAAATAGAGTGTTGCGTAATTTGCATAAAACGAGAGCGATGTAATAATCACAATAAACTCAAGATCTGCTGCCGCCAGAAAAACCAAGAATCTTCTGTTTGAGACAATTTCTGCAAACGATCCACGGGTATGAGCGATAAATGATCGTCTTTCCCCGGCCCCGTCATCCCTGTCAGGCACTTCTTTGGTCCAGATAAAACAGAGTGAACCAGTGACGAAGAACAGACCGGTTGCGATAAATACCCAGGCTGATGATTCGGGCGAAAAGGAATATTTCTCTACGATGTTAAGAATAAAAAAACTAGCTATTACCTTGCCGATATTCTGGGCCAGCATCATATACCCAAGGCCGGGAACGGATTTTGCCTCAGAGAAAATGCGCACCAGATAGTTGAGCCATACCGGTATGGTCAGACCCAGGCAGATTGAAAAGACTGAATATGAAAAAAAGAAGAGAGGTAAGACAGGTGCGGACTGTTTTACCAGAAGAAGCGTCAGGCCAAACAGCAATATGGACAGTGCCGAAGCAAGGTGAAGAAACAGCACGAGCGGCATCTTCATCCTTACGTTTCTTGAGATGTAACTGGAGAACAGCGGGAAACAGGCAATACCGGTCATTAACAGTGACGGTACAATACCGATCGCAAAACTCGAGGCGCCCAGGTTTTTCAGAAAAAGCTGCAGAAAGGTAGACTCGAGAACAATCGGAAAGCCGAGGCCCCAAAAGAATTCGACCAGCGATACACTGAGGACATTTCTCCTGAAATAGTGATCTTTCTGGTGATCCATCCGGATTATTCCGAGATGAGCATGGTATCAGCCTTCACCGATACCAAGTGCTTGAGCGATCGCACGGGCCAAAGCCCTGTCATGTACTTTACCGGCAAAGTGTACCGGGCTCTTACCATGAATTGGATCCCACCCCGACGGATCGGCGATACAATAAAACTGGGTGTCAAGCCCGATTCGCCGTGGTCCAACTTCTACGGTAAGACCAACCATCCGTTCTGCCGCCTCCCAGGTTGCACCGCATGGTGCGCCACGAATGACCCGAACAGCAGTTAGCGTTCCGTCCTCGATCTCGACCTCAAATTCAGGTAGTCCGAAACGCTCTCCATAGTTGCCGAGGTCAGCCTGCCTCGGAAGTCCGCATCAGGTAGGGGGTTTCATTACCCATTTATTACTGATCTTTTTCCCCGAAGCAATGATAGGTATATTTTGTTCAGCACAGAGATCTGCAAGATCCTGGGAAAGATCACTATGTTTGAGAAAATCAAGAACAAGATCTGTGTCGAGATCGGCAGGAAGAAATGCTGAACTGTCGTCCAGAACCGCAGGGAGCTCGTCATCAATTGATATGACATCCAGATCGATAATGTCGCCGCCATAAAGGCGGACACCCGCTATCTTTCTTTCTCCACTTCCCTGTTGCTGAAAAACAGTAACGTGTTGACGACCAGTATTTTTCTGCACAACTGTCACCGATAAAATCAGAGTAATTTTTGGGGTTATTAAGCGCTAAATATCGAGCCGCACCCAGCGGGTGCAGTAACGATTTGCCGCTTCCAGCAGCTTATTGCTGCTGACACCAGGGTGAGACAGGATATGTATCGTGCCATCTCCGCTCCGATAGATGATCAGACCCGAAACAAGCGTTTGATCATTATTTTCCTGAAAAACCCGACAGGTGCCATTAATACGATCAATTTCAATCTCATCGTCCTGGAACTGGAAATATGCCATCTGCGCCAGTGCATGGAATTCATGTTTTGAGCTGGTCCCGGGAGCACTGGTCAGCGCCTGGATATATCCCGGCTCCTGTTCTGCGATATCAGGCACGATCAGGACTGAAGCACAGTCGGGTATGGTCGTATCATCGTAGGTGATGGATATCATATGACCGCAGCTTCCTCACAGGTACTGAGAACGGATCCGGGCCGAAACATCACGTGTCAGCTCCATTACCGTTTTGGCATGTTCCTCAGAAATGGTTCCAGTACCGCAACTTGGGGATATCAGTGTCTGATCATATACCTTCCTTTTTTCAATCCCTAATTTTTCCAGCTGACCAGACTGTTCAAGCCATCTTTGAGTCAGCGACTCGACATCTTCCACCTCAATATGCTCAGGAATTGTCGGAACGATCCCGAAGGCGCAAATACCGCCACGATCAAAAAATGCCCTGAGATGATCAGGATAGAGGATGAATTTATCGAAATACGAATAGGCATCAAAACTGACAATATCGGCCCCGGAATCAAAGATAATCGACCACTCCGTATTTGCGCAGACGTGGACACCGGCAAGACCACCTTCAGCATGGACCGCTTCAAACACTTCAGACAGACATGCTTTTATTTCCTCTGGTGTAATTGTTATGAAGGCTGAAGATCCAACACCGGCAAGGCCAGGCTCGTCGAAGAAAACAAGCGGTGAGTTTTTTATCTTCGCCATCTGCCTGGTTTGCCACTTTGCCTTAAGAGCCAAATGTTTCACAGCAGCATCACGGAGTTGATCATTATAAAATATTGCCCTTCCTGCCTGGTCAACCAGCCCGGTGCAGAAGGTAACCGGACCGGTTAGCTGCCCCTTCAGTGCGGTGATCTGTTCCTGGAATTGTTCGGCAAACCCAAGAAAAGTGAAGAATCCACCTCCTTCATCAGGGTTCATTTTGAATCGTGACTCATCAATATCTGTAACCTCTTCCATTACCATCAGGTATTCTTCAAAAAAGCCCAGCAGCTCTGTCTCAAACTCAGAACGCTCAGTGTCGATATAGATCTTATCTCCTTTCGTGGCGATTCCCGGCATGCCGGGCAGAAACTGCAGGAGCATCCCTTCATTCTTGTTAACCGGCAGCTGGGGCCAGAGCGGAATCTGGGGAGTATACTCAAAGATCTGCTCTACTGCCTGCAGGTGGTTCTTAAGCGGAAGACTTCCAATCAGTACAGGAAGCGATTTTGCCTTGATCATTGTCATTGTGTAAACCTGGGAGAAGGTATCCTTTATGGGTAAATATGTGTAAGGGACTAACAGGGAAAATAATCCTTAAAGCGTAGATGTCACTCTATTTTTCAAGAAATCCGGCATCACCTACAAAAATCTCTGCGAATCTTTTCCCCTGTTACACGTTGGAACCCATATTGTATGAAGTATCACACCTAATCTGTTACAATAGTCAGTAGGTTGTAGGAAAATACTGAATGTTACACATAATATCATCACGCTGAATTGGCTCATCGTAGCGGGAAATCTCCACTGCTGACGATCAGCAAGCCGGCGTGTACTTCTTTTTCCCTGTGAGCAGATTATGACCCCTGCCATCAATGTCGCTAAAAAGAGTGGAATCACCTACCGAATTCACAAATATTCGCATGATCAGGGCCACGCATCCTACGGCCTTGAAGCGGCAGAGAAATTGAATCTTAACCCGGCCCAGGTCTTCAAAACCCTGGTCTCCAAACTCGACACTGACGAGCTCGTTGTCGCGATTGTTCCTGTGACGAACATGCTTAACCTTAAAATGCTCGCCAAAGCGTGCAGCTCAAAAAAATGCATTATGGCCGACAGGACAGAGGTGGAAAAAACGACCGGTTATATCTTGGGAGGTGTCAGTCCCCTCGGTCAGAAAAAACGGCTGAGAACAGTCATCGATGCTTCTGCAAAAGACTTTCAGACCATATATGTCAGTGGTGGTCGGAGAGGGCTTGAAATTGAACTGGCTCCGGGGGATCTGGCTGACTTGACCGGGGGAAGCATTTCGCAGATTGCTCAGGCACAATAGAAAAAATTAGCAGCTATCCCGGTGTGACCAGGCAAAGATGGTGCACACTATTCTGTCCTCAATGATTTCAGACGATCTGCCGCTGCCCTCAATTGATCCGGCACCTCGTCGATATTTTCAAACGGTCGTCTGCCCAGACGATCAGCTGAAACGATCTCTGCTGCCTCAGGGATAAAGCCGATTATCTCAAAATCGGTCATGGTTGACCTGATCAGTTCCTCATCCTGCTCATCATTTACCCGGTTTGCCAGGACAACAATGCGTTTAATGCCAATATCTTTCCCGAGTTTTCTGATCTTTTCTGCGGCATGTCTCGACCTGGCACCAGGATTGACCACAATGACAAGAGCATCAACGGAACCTGAAGTTGCCCTGCCAAGGTGCTCGACTCCCGCTTCCATATCCATGACGACAATATCGTCCCGATATAGTACCAGATGAGTCATCAGGGCTTTCAAGATCGTGCTTTCCGGACATATACAGCCGGACCCTCCACTCTGTACCGTCCCCATGACAAGCAGTTTCACCCCGTCACGCTCTTTTGAGAATCGGTCAGGGATATCATCAACTTTGGGATTAAGCGTAAAAAATCCGCCCATGGTACCTGGCTCAGCTCCGGTCCGTTCCGCTATCAGGTCGCGCAGCTCGGCGATAGGGGTAATCGGCTCAGTCTCATCAATACCAAGCCCGGCAGCAAGGTTGGCAACGGGATCAGCATCAATGGCGATCACTTTATTGCTCTTATCTGTCGCAAGACAGCGAGCCAAAAGTGCCGTTATCGTTGTTTTGCCAACGCCGCCTTTCCCGCCAATCGCAATTTTCAAGCTCATTTTATCCTATCTCCACTGATCACAATGATCACGTTACATCGTTCACCAGTCACGAAATGTGCACGCCTGGTAATGGGAACATTATTTATTTACCACGGATCCATCGCCGTCAAACAAGGCGACAGAGAATCCGTTTTTTTCTGCGTCCTCATACAGTTCTTCTATATGAACGGCCTGAACTTCGTATTTTTTCCCTTTTTCTCTTGGTAATTGAAGAAAGCAGTCATTTGCTGCCTCTTTACTCTCGAAGACAGGTATAAAATCTATATCTTTTTCATCATTATGAAGACCAAGGAAATGGTTGTCATTTTCCTGAATACAAACGACTGCATATACCCAACCTTCAACATTTGCTTTCTCTGCCATCTCTGTCCTTACTCCTTTTGTTAGTAGTCAGACCACTGCGTTTCAGCACATGGTAATCACAATAACGAAAAAAGCCCCATTCTTTTCAGAACGGGGCTCTCATTTTCTGAAAATCAGAAATCAGAGTTCAAGATATGAATCTGAGAAGAGCGTTTCTCCCATAATAACCTGAACTGTCTTGACGTAATCGCCTAATTCCTTGTCGAGAGAGGAGGTATCAACCGTTCCGTCCATCGCCTGGTGAATAACATCAACAACTTCCGGACGCTTGCCCTTGGCAACGGCTGTCAGGTTCTCGTCAAGCGGGTCAGAGATGACTGCTTTCATGCCATACCGTTCCAGCATAACCATGTAGGTCGTGTTGAGGATCGGCCTGAGTTCAACTGGCGGTCCGTTTGAGATATTTGACAGACCGCAGGTACTCATGACACCAGGGGCGATGTCATCAAGCATCATATGAAAATTCAGCAGGCAGACCAGCTGTGCCTGTTGAATATTAACTGGCGTGACAATGCCGTCCACCCAGATCTTCTCGTTGGGGATGCCGGCTTCATTGGCTGCATAGAGAAGTTCCACGGCAAGAGCTGCACGCTCATTCTCATCACGCGGCAGGCCATCCGGTCCCCAGAGCAGTGCAACAATGTCAGCCTCATATTTTGCCGCCATCGGCAGCATCGCCTCATACCGCTCGGCACGGGCCATGATTGAGTTGACGATATGTGGCTTACTGGCCGGTTTCAGGACCTTCAGTCCTTCTTCGATTGCAGAAATATTGGATGTGTCGAGCAGCAGCGGCATATCAGGAACCACTTCCTGAACCACCTGGCAAACCCACGGCATCAGCTCGTGACCATCCTTTTTTGCAGGCCCGAGATTGATGTCGATATAGTCCATGCCCTTCTCTTTCTGATCAAGGGCCTCTTCCTGAATCGGCTTTGGATCACGGGCCTTATAAGCACCTCCAATTACTTTTGAGATGACATTCAGGCTTTCACCGAAAAGAATCATATTTATCTCCTTTAACTGTTTTCAATGGGTAATTAAATGCTGCAAAGGTTTTTTCAGGCGGGCAACTTCATGGAATTGCCCGCCTGAAAAAATGATAATGCTATCTCGCCTTCAGAAAGCCCGCAAGGTGGGCAGATTCCCTCGGACCTACGGTAATGGTCCAGCCGGGGAGTTCTTCTTCAACATCACCGGCAATGGCTGCTGCATAACCGGGGATGATAAGCTCGGTATGCTTGACTTTGTCCATGATCCCGCATTTTTTGACAAAAAGGCCGACATCATCACCGCTGAACTTACCTGCCGCCCAGGCGGTAAGGACAGAAAGCCCCTCAGAATCCTTGATGAGCAGCCAAGAAGGAACCCTGCTTGCTTCAATCTCACCTGAGACGATAAAATAGGTCAGGGCGAAGTTTGTCGTTACCAGCACCGGTGAATTTTCGTCTGGGTTACCGATCTCGAAGATTCCTTCTTCAACAGTCATCGGTCTCTGCGGATCAGTATAAATATTCAACCGTTCCAGCAGGAGTGGGAAGAGGGCTTCTGCAGTGAGATCTGAAAGGACGACAATGCCGCCATATTTCGAGACATACATTCCAGCGACCAATGCTTCCATGTCTACATTTGAAGCCATTTCAGACGGAAAGCTGATGGTAGGGAAGCCAAGTGATCGATTGCCATCTTTCAGTGCAGCACGACGAAGAGCGACCTGATCCTCAAGCGCCTGCTTTAACTCGCGTGAGCCAGGATCCAGGATAAGATCTTTGAGCCCCATACCGGTAAGCTTATCACTCAATGCAATCAAACCGTCTATGGAGTCTGCCTTAATAGCAAGCGGTAGTCCATTATCAAGCGCCAGTTTGCCAAAATCATCAGCGTTGGCATCTGTCGCTGCGTAGATGATGGGATTTTTAAAGCTACACGCCTCGATTCCGGCAGCCATGACTGCAGCGTCATCACTCATCAGGATGACGTTAAATTCTGATTGTTCGGCAACCAGTTTGGCCAGTGCAGCAAAGCTGCCTTTATCACCATTCACATCTTTAACGGCAACAAGCTCCGGCCGCAGATTCAGGCCAACTCGTTCATACTGGATGGCATTCCACGCTTTCAGTTTCGCTTCAGCGTCACCGGCAGCAAGATCAGATGCTATCGTTCCCGCAAAAAGAGTCGGGTTGAAAAATGTTTTTTCATGTCTGTACAATACTGTTTCGCCGCCTGTCTTGGCTGCACGAACCCCTTTACCCACCGCTACCTGGCGAATCGGAGGAGCAGAAGCTTCTTCCAGCTGGGCGCGAGCCTCGTCGGATACATACGGGCATGAATCCAACTCTGCTTTAGCGGATGCAAGGTTCATCGCAAAGGCAAGACATGTCGGAACTCCACACTCCTTGCAGTTGGTCTTTGGCAGGAGTTTGAAAATTTGCATTCCTGTTAATGCCATGGGTTATATCTCCTTATCATTTGTTTAGGTCAGGAAAGCGAAGTTGGCCACCGATCGCCCGGTGGCCAACCTGAGCCCGAATTCATCTAGGCTATCAAAGACTCCATTTCAAGTGCCGGATGTCCTTTTTCCTGGAGGAATGGGAGAATTTCGTCTTCAGTGATACCGATTGTTTCATCGGCAATCATGTCTGCGAAATTATCAATCCCCATTTCCTTCCCTCTGGCATTGAGTCTATCGTAAATCTCATCCTTGAGAATTTTCGGCATCCAGACGAGTCGTAAGCAATCCGCCATCACCAAGGATAAACTTTTTCTGGGTGATATTGAACTTCGAATGACCAACGAAATCCTGGAGAAGATGCTCCACCACCCATGACGCCAGCGAGGGTGGTGAACTTCATACCACACGGCGTATCACCGGCGTAATCACGGCCAACGGTCATAATACCGTTGCACGCCGGCAACATGGCGGCAATACACTCACAACAACCGCAGGTTGTCATCGGGGCATTTACCATTGAATAGAAGTTATAGCTTTCTATGGCACCTTTAGAAGCTGACTTAATGAACTCGTCAACACCTTCAAAACGACCAAGTACCGGATCCAGTACCTTGCCTTTATTAATCGGCTGGTTCGGGCCGGTTGGGTTAATCTCGAAGGACGCCTTGCAGTCCATCCAGTTGTATGCACCGCAGAGTCCGGTCCGTTCCGGGCTGACACTGCAGACATGACTTGGTGCAAATGATTGACACAGCGTACAGGAATAGAAGGTTTCAACGTCCTCATCCGTCATGGTGTCGACACGCTCATCACGCATCTTGTATTCGGCACGCGCACGGGTTGTCAGTTTGTCCACATCTTCCTTGTTGGAATAGAGCGTCACCTGAACTTTATCGACAATTTTCTGGAAGTCCTGATGGAACTTGGCATGAAGCACGACGCCGATATCCTTCAGGGTAAAGCCTTTCTCAACACCTGCCTTTCCAACCCGAACCCAGGCTATATCACGCTGTCCGATATGCATGATGCCCTGGATATAGTTAATCAGGTGATGGATCTGGCGTTCCATGATCGGCTCGAAATCAGTCTGGAATTCACGACCGGCGATCTGCACGTAGATACCAAGCGGCAAGGTATCACCTTCTTTGAGATCACCGAGATCTGGTCCGATGACTTCAACTTTTCCATCTTCGATTTCGCTCATCTCCGCCATCTTGACAAGCTCGGTACACTGGGTTTTACCGCCCCCCATCTGACAGTGAAGGTCTGCTCCTCTGACGCGCTCACCTTCAAATGCAGGTCCGAACGCACAGGGAATATCGATCTCGGTTACATTGATCTTGAGTCCCCTGACCTCAACTGACTTCTGGCAGATCTCATCGTGAGGTACATTGGCGACAACATGTTCGTATGTACAGATACCGGTTGGCAGAATTTCCGGGATATCGGTATCGGCAAGTGTCGGGAAGCCCCAGTTTACCGCACCTGCTGCAGCAACAGCCCACTCGGTTCCAACATCACCGAGCGCGTTGACAAACGCGAAGATACGATTCTTGTTGTACATCAACATCCTGTTATAATCACCCGGCTCAACACCACCGAATGCCATCGCAGCCCTGTTGGCAAAACCGAGCGCGAATATAGCAGAAGAGATATCCGGGCCAAATGGTACAATGCGGGTATTCCAGCCGACCTGCATACCAGCTTCCAGACACTGCTCGATTGCCGTCTTTCTATTATGGTTAGCTGCACAGAAAATATAGAGACTCTTCTTCTGGTAATCCTCTATAATCATCTTCGCCGTCTCAGCATCTGGCGCCGCTCCAACAATTGCGGCAAATCCCGGCGCAGAGCCGTCAACAAACTCAACACCACGCTTCCTGAGGATGGTATCATCAGCAGGACCAACCCAGATTTTACCGGCATCAATATCCGGATCTTCAGTGAAGGTATAGAAATCGGGTTCATTGAGGATTCGAATCGCTTCCTTAATCTCATAGGCAAACAGGCCAGCCATACCTGCATCAAGCAGAGGCCCGAGATAGGGAAGATGGTTAGATCCCTTCACATGCGGTGGAAGTAATCCGCGGGCAAATTCCAGCGGCTTTTTGAGATCTTCCAATGTCTCCACTTTCATGCCGGTAAGAGAATAGATTACCGGTAAATAATATGCTGTATTTCCAAAACCAACCGCGGTGGAAGCATCATAGGTCTGGAGCGCTTTCTCGAGTTCGCCCTCTACTTCAGAGACAACCTTATATCCGCCCTGTATCGCTGCAAATGCTACTAATCGTGACATGCTTTCCTCCTTCTTTGAGGATGATTGTTATATAACATCGTTTAAAGTCTGGTCGGATGATTACTCCATTCCAAGGGCCTGTCTGTCAGCCATATCCATCAAGACACGCTCGCGAGCTTTGTCGATACCGAGCTCTTTACGTTTTTTGTCAATATGGGCGATCATCTTGTGAGCATGCTTGATTGGATCCGGCTCACAATCCCATTTCCCACCGTAAATGTTTTCCATCTCATTGTAGAGGTAATCCTTGAACTCCGGAGCGCCTTCAAGCGGCATATGATATCCAAATACCGTATAAACACCGGAAGTTACAAAGTACTGACCGATGGCGATCGCTTTTTCACTCATCCACTCGGGAGCAGATCCTGCTGCCGGCAGATCACAGATATCGTCACCAAGTCCACCCGCTTTTACAACCTCAGTTGCGGCCAGCAGGATACGACTGTTATCAACACAGGAACCAAGATGCAGAACCGGTGGGATACCGACCGTCTCACATACCTCCGCAAGACCAGGTCCACAATGAACTGCTGCAGCACCAGGCGTCAATAAACCATGAATACCGGCGGCAATCGCGCTGCAGCCTGTCGTCAGAACGATGACATCGTTTTTGATCAGCTCTTTGATCAAAACGATATGCTCTTCATTGTGCTTGGTCCTGGCATTATTACAGCCGACCACGCCAGCGATACCGCGAATTCGGCCGTTGATGATGTTATCATTGAGCGTATAATAGCTGCCTCGGAATGAGCCTCCGAGATGGTACTTGATGGACTCAACACCAAAACCTGCAATCTGTGTGGTCTTGTGCTGAGGAATCATGACATCTGCACCACGATTCTCATAGTTCTCGATAGCCATTTTCACGATACGAATTGCATCTTCCATTGCATGATGCTCGTCAAACTCTATGTGAATAACATTTTCCTGCTCCATCTTGGCAATCGGATGGGTGGTGATCAGTTTTGTGTGGAAACATTTGGCCACATTAGCAAGGTTCTGGAAAATACATTGAACATCTACAACCATTGCATCACAGGCACCGGTAATAATTGCCAGTTCCTGCTGGAGAAACGTACCAGCCGGTGGAATGCCGTGACGTTGTAGGATTTCATTGGCCGTACAGCAGATACCACTGAGCTGAATACCTTTTGCTCCTTTCTCCTTGGCATAGCTGAGCATTTCTTGCGATTGAGTCGCAGCAACGATCATTTCAGAGAGCAGTGGCTCATGACCATGAACGATAACATTGACATGATCTTCTTTCATAACGCCAAGATTTGCCTCGGCCTGCAATGGGGTTGGGCTGCCGAACATGACGTCCTGGAGATCAGTACCGATCATTGCACCACCCCAGCCATCAGCCAATGAACATCGCGCTCCCTGCTTCATCAGATTTTTGTAATCCTGGTCAACACCCATGTGGGTTCGATGCATGATCTCAACGACTTCTCGATCAATGGCACGAGGCTTAACACCTTGCTTCTCCCATTTATCCTGGAGCGCTTGTGGGGCTCTTTTTAAATATGAAAGTGTTGATCCAGTTTTACCAAATTCTGCTATGGCAGCTTCAGCAACACCTAAGGCGATCTCATCGAGATCACGATCCTGGGTAACACCGTCAACTTCCACCGTGGTGGCTACATCAAAATAGGGTGCGATCTGGATCAGTTTTGCGGGATCCTTGATGGTATAATCGTCTGTTTCTTTCCGAGCAACAGCGAGAAATGTCTCCGCCACACCACGGCCATGATCGGAATGCGCTGCGGCCCCAGCGGCGATCATACGTGCAAAGTTTCTGGCACAAATGGTGTTTGCCGTCGCGCCACACAGCCCTTTACGGGTATCCTCGCCTTCTATTCCGCCTTTGGGAAGCGGCAGGCGACATGGGCCCATTGCACAGTTTTTACAACAAATTCCCTGCAGACCTATAGCACAGGGCTTCATCGTCATCGCCCTGTCAAAAACGGTCTCGATCTGCAGTTTCTGAGCTCTGGCAATCATTTCCTGGGTTGATGCTTCAATTGAAGCCTCTCTCGGGTCCGCAAGTTTCGGACTTTTAACGGGTTTTTGTTCTGCCATCTGATGTTCCTCCATCAATAGTTTCTAAAATATCTGCCGATATATTGAAAACGAGACTGACCAGGTTATCCACGCTTATGGAATCTGTTCAGCATTTCCAGTATTTTTTCCTGTTCTGTCTTCTGGACAGCAGCAGCCGTAATCGTTTCTTCTTCATCATCTTGCTTTACTGGCCTGCTTGCTGCTAACAGGGCGCGCTCTTTGGCTCGTTTTGCCTGCAGTTCCTTCTCCTCTGCATCCCGAGCAGCTTTGGCGTCTGCCACAGCCTGTTTCTCCGCTGCAGCCTTGGCCTCTGCGTCTGCTTTGGCTTTTGCCTCGGCTTCTTCCTTGGCCTTTGCTGCTGCCGCTGCTTTGGCTTCCGCGTCCGCTTTTGCCTTGACCTCAGCGTCCGCTTTTGCCTTGGCCTCTGCTTCAGCCTTCTCTTTGGCGGCAACTTCAGGATCTACCGGAGCAGCTGCCGGTTCTTCCTTTTGAGCGGCAGGTTTTGCTTCCGCTTTCGGCTTCTCAGCTGGTGCTGCTTTTGCCGGAGCTTCTTTCTTGGCCGCAGGAGCTGCCTTTTTAGCAGGGGCAGCTTTCTTTTCCTCTTCAGCAATTGTGAGGTCAAGTTCCGGAGCGAGTGATGCAAAATCAATGGAGACATCAGCAAGGGTTTTGCTGATTGGTGACGTGTCCATTTACCGAGCCACCATCACCGAGTGCTGCGATGAAATCCTTGGTCAGTCGAATGGCCTCCGGATGACGCATGATCAGAACGTTGGAGCCGCTGAGCAGATAGCTAACAGCCCCGACAGCTTCCATCAAAATCCCGCGCTTTTCAGGATCTCCCAATATTGGAGCCTCTTCGACACTCTGTTTTGCTTCCTTGCATTTCCATACTTCATTACCAAGATTATTGATAATCGGGTACTGGAGTTTATCATCCCCTTGTGTCATTGCAGCCATGGAAAGACGCTCCATAACCGAATAGGAATATTCCATACCATACCCGAGACCACCGGTTGTCGGGTCTACGATTACCCGCTCCATCGGCATCCCGAAATTTTCCAAAAGGATATTGATCTGTTTGGCGAGGTTTACATCGATTGGAGATGAAGAGATAAGAGAGTGGCCATAGCCCATTGCTGCCGCGGCTATACCTTTAAAGTTTTTCTCCTCAACCGGCCCCATGAGAATATTCTCATTCTGGCATGCCTCGCAGATTGCCTTGAAGACCTCTTCATCTTTTTGAGGAGATGCACATCCCCAGACGATAAGTGGAACATCAATGGCATCTGATACTTTTTTTACTGTTTGCGCCGCCGACTCAGGACTGGCATCCTTGTCGTTGGGGTCGATGCTCTTGAGCTGAACCACCACAGCATCAGCACCATAGTCGTCAACGCATTTCTTGGCCCATGCAGCAGGGTCGGAAACGACATCTTTAAAAGGTGCCAGGGCTGCCTCGGCCCAGTCTTCCGGCTCCATGTCCCAAATTTCCATTGCAATGATGGGCTTGTTGGGCATGTCACCTTCAAACGTATAGAATGGGTAACATGTCTCGCCACCAATGGTAATGGCAGAATCTCCCTTACCAATGGAAATTTCTTTGATGCCGCCGGTATAGGATTCCTTGTTTATTTCAAATCCCACTTTCGCCTCCTTGCAATTGAAAATTTAATCTCCGAAGGGCTCAACGCTGTGTTTTGAGCGGTACTGAAAAGCCTACCGTCCAAAACGCACAACACCGCCCTCCCATCTTCCAGACAAACCAAAAAGCAGAGGTACAAAAAAATATAAATTTGGGTATTCCCTGTTTAACTGCAGATACACCCAATCTTATTAACGTATCGTGGTTCAGATTTCAAACCAAATCATTTATTTCTTTGCTGCAGAGACGGATTTCCACCCCTCAATTCTCTCCCTGACCTTGGGAAACTTTTCTATTTCAGTATGAGGAAGAAACATCGCCGCAACATAATAATCCATATATGACGGAGTTTCCGATAGTTCAAAATTGGTCATTTTTCTGGTCACCTCGAAAACATCCTTTCTGATCCTGTTGGTCAGTGAACTCATCCGAGCTCCCATCAATGAACCGTTGCCGATAAATATTACCCGCTCAGGATCTATCTCCGGTAATAGCCCGATGGTCATCGCTTTTTCAAGGTCAATATAACTGCCGAAACCGCCGGCCAGAATGATCCGCTCGATCAGATCCATACTCAACCCTACCTCCTCGAGAAGGGTCATACAACCACTGTATACCGCACCTTTGGCCCGTATCAGGTTATCGATATCCGTTTCGGTGATGACAAGGTCGCGATCGATCTGGCTGTCTTTCTGCCAGGCAAGCACGTATTCCCATATCCCGTTCTTTTCTCTTATCCGCTCCGTCCCCAGCTCCCGGTTAAATTTGCCCCGACTATTGATGACCCCCATCTCAAACATTACCGCCGTCATGGTAATGAGACCTGAACCGCAGATACCTTTTGGCCTGACGTCACCAATGGTCAGCAACATCGGCTCATGGGTGACCGGATCCATTGAGAAATCCTCGATAGCACCTTTTGCCGCCCTCATGCCAAATTCGATGCCGCCCCCCTCGAAAGCTGGTCCTGCCGAGCAGGCCGTACAGGCGAGCCAGTCTTTGTTACCGACGACGATCTCGGCGTTTGTTCCGATGTCGAGAAAGAGGGTCAGTTCCTCTTCCCGATACATGCCTGTGCCCATTATTCCGGCCACAATATCCCCGCCGACATAGCTGGAGATGGCTGGATACAGCAGTGCTATTACGTGATCATCGAGATCAAGGCCAATGGTTGCCGCCCTGAAAGGGGGATAGAGGGTCGATGCCGGGACATACGGCGACCTGCGGAGATGACGCGGATCGATGGCGAGCAGCAGCTGGGTCATCGTGGTGTTGCCCGACATGGTTATGGTCGAGATATTCTCCCGTGCAACCTCTGCACCGGAAATGATCTTGCCGAGAACCTTGTTAATGGTGCCAACAACGATTTCCTGCAGTTTTTCAAGACCGCCAGGCTTTTCAGCATAAATAATCCTGCTGATAACATCTTCGCCATAACTTATCTGGCCGTTGAAATCCCCGGCCTCCCCGAGACTTTCACCGGATCCAAGATCTATCAGCTGGCCATAAATTGTCGTGGTTCCAATATCGAGGGCAATTGCATAATTTTCATCGCTTGTATCACCCGGCTGGACGTTGATGATCTGAGTCTTCCCATCAGTTCGGACCGGACGGACAAGCGTCACGGTTACCTTGAAGTTTTCTTCCCTGAGAACGGCCGGCAAACTCCTGATCACCGGCAGTGTCAACTCCAGCTTATGTTCATCCGCTTTGAGTTTGAGATGTTCGATCAGCCTGGTCACATCAGGCATATGGTTCTGGGCATCTGGGGGAATCAATTCGAGATAGATCTTCTCCACGGGAGGGATAAAAAGCCCCTGCTCCTTGAGGCTTTCAAAATCCATCTGCTTGATCGATGCCGTGCGACGGGGGGTGACATGTTTATCGAAGACACTCCGGTCAATGGATGATTCTGCAGGAATACGAATAGTAACATCTTCGTGAATGTGAGACAGACAGGCAAGTCGGTATTTTTTTTCCTTATCCTCGTCGCTCAGTCGTTCTGACAGGCCATCTTTAATGCTGCCACTTTCAACCAGGATCCGGCACTTACCGCAAACACCTTCTCCACCGCAGGAAGCGTTGATGTGAACCCCGGCCTGCAGCGCTGTCCGGATAAGGCTGTCTCCCTCAGAAACCTCAACGGTTCTGTTGTGAGGAAGAAATGTTACCTTGCACTTACTCATCCGGGTTCCCGAGACTAAGATTAACCACAGCCTGCCCTCTCTTCACAATCCTGCCTACTCTACCTAATAAATGAATTTTTTAAAAAAGAAATCTTTGACTTACCCGATGGCTACTGGACTGACCAGACGCCCAACCATGCCAACGGTTTCATTTTGCGTGATTCTTTTGGTGTAACAACCAGACCACAGGAGAAACATTAATTTTTGTGCTTATGATAAATATATTAGATGAACAGTTTATAGCGAATCGGCAACGGATACCCCCTGCTCAATAGCACGCTGGGCATCGAGTTCTCCCGCCTCCAGAGCACCACCAATGACATGATACCTGTCTCTGTTCTCCTCCTTCAGCAGATCTAACAGTTCACGCTCCGACTCCTGCCCTGCGCAGACCACGATTGTGTCAACTGCGAGCAGCTGGGTTGCACCGTTATGGTTGATTCCGAGTCCCTCGTCGGTAATCCCGAGGTACTCAACGCCGTTCCAGAACTTCACGCCATTTCTTTTCAACACCGACCGGTGAATCCAGCCGGTCGTTTTTCCCAGACCTGCACCCGGTTTGGTTTTCTTTCTCTGCAACAGGTGAATCTCACGCTTTGGCCTGACGGGTCTGTTTTTTATCAGCCCCCCCGGTTGACTGTATGTTCGGTCCACCCCCCATTCCGCCAGAAAAGCGTCCACATCACCCGGGGAAGATCCATGGGACAACAGAAAGACAGCCACATCAAAACCAATTCCTCCTGCACCGATAACCGCAACCCTGCTGCCCACTTCTTTTTTGCCCAGGATCACCTCGTCATAGTAGGCAACATTGTGGTTACGGGCTCCGGGAATACCGATGATACGCGGCCGGACGCCCGAGGCCAGTACCACCTCATCGTAGCCTTCCAGTTCAGCATTTGTGGCACGACAGTTCATCCTGACCTGGACACCAAGAAGTTCAAGCTGGCGGCCGTAATAACGCAGCGTTTCCTCGAATTCTTCTTTTCCGGGAATCAGGCGGGCAAGGCGGAATTGACCGCCTATCTCACCTGAGGCTTCAAACAGTGTCACCTCATGGCCACGGGCAGCCGCAGTCGTTGCGCAGGCAAGCCCGGCGGGGCCGGCACCGACGACGGCAACACGCTTAACGGGTTCTGCCGGTTCCAGCACCATCAGCGACTCCCTGCAGGCACGCGGATTAACCAGACAGGAGGCAGTTTTCCGGGAAAAGATGTTGTCGAGACAGGCCTGGTTGCAGCCGATACAGGTATTTATTTCATCAACGCGCCCTTCACAAGCCTTTGCCACCCAGAACGGATCGGCAAGAAACGGTCTGGCCATACTGACCATATCTGCACATCCTTCCGACAACACGTCCTCGGCCACCGCCGGCATGTTTATACGGTTTGTGGTGACAAGCGGGATCGATACTTGACCCATCAGCCGTTTGGTAACCCAGCTGAAACCGGCACGGGGGACCATCGTGGCAATGGTTGGAATTCTCGCCTCATGCCAACCGATCCCGGTATTGATAATTGTTGCTCCACTTTCCTCTATCTGGCGTGCCAGCTCAACGACCTCATCCCATGAACTTCCGTCTGATATCAGGTCCAGCATGGAAAGCCGATAGATGATAATGAAGTCACTTCCTGCTTTTTCCCGTATGCCACGAACAATCTCAAGCGGCAGACGAATGCGGTTCTCAAATGTTCCACCCCATTCATCGCTACGGCGATTTGTCTTTCTGGCGATAAACTGGTTGATCAGGTACCCTTCCGACCCCATAATTTCAACCCCGTCATATCCCGCCTGACGGGCCAGATCTGCACAGCGTATAAAATCATCTATGGTTGTCATGACCCCCCGGGATGACAACTCTCTGGGACGAAAGCGGTTAATGGGTGCTTTGATTCTGGACGGAGCTACGCACAGCGGGTGATAGCCGTATCTGCCGGCATGCAGGATCTGCATGCAGATTTTTCCGCCCTTGTCGTGGACACCATCGGTAACCAGTTGATGACCACCCAGTTGCGAGCTTTTGGCGAGTCGAATCGAAAATGGTGCAATCCACCCTGCTCTATTCGGAGCCACACCGCCGGTGACAATGAGTCCGACACCGCCTTCAGCGCGTTTGCTGTAGTAACATGCCATCCGAGCAAAACCATCCTTTTCCTCTTCAAGGCCGGTGTGCATCGAACCCATCAAGACTCGATTCTTTAGTGTCGTAAAGCCAAGATCCAGCGGACGAAACAAGTTGGGAAACAAGGTGTTTTTTTCCATAATCTCTATTTATGGTAGGGTTTCAGGCAATAATCATCCGCCCGTTTGGGGCCGGCAGGCTCTGTCTTCTTCAGGAGACACATCTAAAGAAGAATCTTGCCATCTTCCATTTCGTCTTTATTATAGGAACCTGGACATTGTGAAAATAATTTATCTCTACTCAGGGCCACCATGCACTATACAGGCAACATCTTTCGTCCTCCGAGCGAGGCAAACAGTATCCTCCTCCAGGTCACAACCGGCTGCTCACACAACAAATGCACATTCTGTTCCATGTATAAAGGCACTCGTTTTTCCATTAAAGACGACGATATAATTTTTGCCGACATCGATTTTGCAGCAACCCACTGCAGGCGCCAGAAAAGATTGTTTCTCTGCGACGGTGACGCATTAATCCTCCCCCAGGAACGGCTTGTCCGCATATTGACTGAAATAAGAAACAAACTTCCTTGGGTGAACCGTGTCGGCGTGTACGCCAATACCAAAAGTATCAGAAGAAAAAGTACAGCGCAACTCGCAGAACTGAAAAAGCTCGGGTTGCTTATCGCCTATATGGGTCTTGAAACAGGTGATGACATAACCCTGGCGGATATCAGGAAAGGCGCTGACTCAGCCAGCATGATTACGATGGGGAAAAAGATCAGATCTGCAGGAATCAAGCTCTCCATTACCGTGTTACTCGGCATAGCCCAGAAAGAACGCTCCCATATCCACGCCAAAGAAACCGGGCGCGTTTTAAGCGCCATCGACCCCGAGTACGTCGGTGCCCTCAGCCTGATGCTCACGCCCGGAACCCCTGTTCACCAGAGCTGGAATGAAGGAAACTGGCAGCTGCCCGGCCCACAGGAAATGCTTGAAGAGTTGAAAATCATGCTGATTAACACCGACCTTTCCAACGGCTACTTCCATGCCAATCACGCCTCCAATTACCTGCCTATCAAGGCAAAGCTTCCCGGAGACAAAACAGAGACCCTCGAGCTCATCGAACATGCACTCGCAGGATCCGTAAGCCTTAAGCCAGAATATATGCGCGGGCTGTGATACTGTTACAGCCCGCGTCTCCAAGTCTCAGAATTTATAGCTGATCCCGCCGGTAAGCAGAATTGCCGCGGCATCGGTGAACTCACCCATGACCTGTCCGTTGGTGACCTTACGAGAATCCTTGTAGTCATACAAAAAAGCCAACCCCAACTCCATCTGCTCATTGATCTTGTAACGGCCGCCGATCGAATAGAGCCAGGCATCGGAATCGGGCAGTTCAAAGCTCAGGTGTTCTTCCGGTACCGGATTGTCGTCCACAGCAAATCCGACCATTCCGGTAAAGCTGTCGTTAAACTGATAGGAAGCACTGATCCTGAAGGCATCGGTATCATCCCAATCCTTCCGCACCGCAGGACCGAAAATGGACGCCAATACCGGCTGCATGATTGGCTCTGAGTAGCGGATATCCAAATCCTCGTACTCTGACCAGAACGTCCGGTCCCAGGTCAGCTCAACGGTCAGCTTATCCCAGGTGTACGCGCCTGATACGGCCAGAACTGCCGGCGCCGGCAGTGTTACATTACCCTTTGATTCAAACACGAACGGCGAGGGAGTGTTGGTGGTGAGCGTCGCATCACCGCTCAAGCCCATATCGACATTAGAACGATAGGTGACGGAGAGATTCAGGTCATCGTTGGGCTTTACGGAAAGGGCAAGGTTATAGCCCCAGTCGACTTCCCAGTCGCCTTCCAGATCACGACTAAAAGAAATGCCAGTAGAGGGGTTAACCCCACCATTGCGGGCTATTGCTTTGGCAATCAGGGCCCGAGCACCACCGCCAATCGAGATATATTTATTGATCTCGTAGGAAACGGTCGGGTTCAGCTCGATCACCTGCAGGGAGAACTTCTTGGCAAACGTTGCCGGGTACGGGTCTTTCCAGCGTTTCTGCAGACCATACGGCGCGGTTACCGAAAAACCGAACCTGAAGTTGTTATAATCTGGTGACACCAGAAAGAAGGTCGGCAGCAGGAAGTTTTCTGTCTCGGAACTGCCGCTGAAAAGAGGGGTGCGGATATCGTCATAGGATATTGAGGCCAGGTTAATCCAGGTCAGGTCGACCTCAGTCAGCCAGCCGTCATCGATCCAGGACATATTGGCCGGATTGTAATAGGTGGTATCGGCCTTTGTGGCCGAGGCGATGTTGGCGCCGACCTTGGCGGTTGAGTCAATTGACTGCTCAGGAATCCGGTATCCTGAAGCGAACGCGGTTCCTGCCGCTAACAGTGATGCAACTGCGGTTACAGAAATTACCTTTTTCATTCGTCTCTCTCCACGTTTTAGATTTTATAATAACTGGTGCCTGGCACCAGAAGTTGATATCTTTGCAACGATTGGAACGGTTGAATGTTCAAAGTACAGTGTTTCTGTTCTGCAAGACCCGGTCACGAAAAAAACGACCGCGGTCCAAGGCGATGGTGCATGGACAGGAAAAAAAGGTTCACACCTGCAATTTTTCGGAGTCGTCAGCAGATCACCTCAATAATCTTTATCATATATCATAGCCGGGCGATTTATCAAATTTCTGGAGTCCTGCCAACAGTTCACCCGCCATTGTTATCGCCTTGCCACTTCTGTCTATGAGTACGAAGGTTACCAGTGCATCAGCAGCAATCTCTCCAGTATCCTTAAAAACAATCTCCTGCTTAAACACGGCGCTTCGGTTACCGACATGCTCAAGCATCGTTGAAACTGCAAGCGTTGCACCAACTGGCACCGCCTGACGATAATTGACATTGATATTGACGACGAGAAAGACCAGATTTTGTTGGGCCAGTTTTCTCAAATTCAGCTTTGACTCCAGGTGGGCCCAGCGGTCCTCCTCAAAAAACTCCAGGAATCGCGCGTTGTTCACATGTCCATAGAAATCCGCGTGGTAGCCGCGCACTTTTATTTCCGTCAACTGGTCCATTGGTATATTCCTTCCCACTCCACTTCCTCAGTGCCAGACCCAGGGGTCACCTCGGTTTGGTAGATCTACTCCACTGGTTCCCGGCTACACATCAAGCTGCTTTGCCAAAGGTTGTCAGAAAAGTCTGTAATCCACCCGGGTCATTTGATTTTATCTTTCCGGAAAGAAAATCCCCGACCCCCGGTCGATAATCATCATTCCAGATCTTCTCAAAAAATTCTCCGCTGGTCTTGCACACACAGTCCGCACGCTCGACAGTTCTGCCATCCTCAACCAGACATGTCTCAGGAGAAAGTCGAACCGTCTTCTTGATATCGCCCAGAGAAAAATAGTAGCTGATCGGCTCCTTGACAGCGCCAGGGACAAACAGAGACGGCAACGAATCAAATATCTTCTCAACCATAATTAATCCCCTTGTTCCTTTCCTGCCCCTTTATTTGGTTTGTCTTCTTTCACTGCTGCTCCAGGCGCTCCACCAGGATTTCAGATATATCCTTTGCTCTCAAGGAATCCTCCACATCAGCACCTTTGATACCATCTTCAAACATGGTCAGGCAGAACGGACAATTTGAGAGTAACAGCTCAGCGCCCGTTTCAGTGGCCATCTGCACGCGCTTGACATTAATCCGTTCACCGATCGTTTCATCGGCAAGTATTCGCCCACCGCCAGCACTGCAGCAGAAGGCTTCTTCCCTGTTCTTCTGCATCTCGACCAGCTGTCCTCCCGCCGCTGCTATCAGCTCACGGGGTGCCTCATAGATGTCGTTATGGCGGCCGAGGTAGCATGAGTCATGATAGGTACATGACAGCGGAGCATTGTTCAGTTTTAATTTTCCTGAAGAGATCAAGGTGTGCAAAAAGGTTGTGTAACTCTCAACCTCTGGTTCTAATCCGAGATCTCGATAATCTTTTTCAAGGGTGTTAAAACAGTGCGGGCAGGTTGTAACAATCTTTTTAATCCCTGAAGAATTCAACAGCTCTATATTTTCCATAGCCAGGGTCTGGTAGAGGTATTCATTACCCATTTTTCTCATGGGCTCACCGCAGCACTTTTCCGCTTTACCCAGAATACCAACGGTAACACCCGCCGCCCGGCAGAGCTTTACAAAACTGGTGGCAACAGCTTTATTGCGTTTATCAAAGGAGGCATAGCAGCCCACGAAATAGAGAATATCAGCATCAGAACGCTCAGGAACAAGAACCACGTCCAGATCTTCCGCCCAATCGCCTCGCGAAGCGTAGCCGATGCCGAGCGGGTTGCCGTTGACTTCGGTCTGTTCCATCGCCGTCATGACCTCTTCACCAGGAAACTCCCCTTCCATCAGCACCATGCTGCGCCGCATATCAACAATTTTGCTGACATGTTCAATGGATGCAGGACATATTTCCTGGCATGCCCTGCAGGTTGTGCAAGACCACAACACATCCTTAGTGACCGTATCAATCAGGTCTGCCTGCGGATCATTAAAGGCGATATCGCCGATCTGGTTGACCAGTTTCATCGGCGATAACGGTTTTTCTGTATTCCAGGCGGGACACCGATCCTGACAGCGCATACACAGGGTGCAGGCATCAGCATCAAAGATATCCTTCCAGCTCATATCCGCAAGTTCGGTCACGCCGAATTTCTCAGCATCCTCATCTTCAAGATCGAGGCTGACCAGTTTGCCTTTCGGACCACGATCAGCAAACAGGTAATTTGCACTTGTGGTAAAAATATGTCGAAACTTGGTAAAGGGGATCAGCACAATAAATCCCATAACCAGCAAGAGGTGAAACCACCAGGTAAGCTTATGTATCATCCTCAGCCCGCTTTCCTCCAGGCCCGACAGAGCTTTTGCAAACAGCAAGCCCACCGGAGACCAGGCAGCTAATGGGGTGCCAAGCTCCGTAACAGCCATGCGAGCGCCCTCGATAACGAACCCGGTGACCAGGATCACAAAGAGCAGTCCATGCATTATGGCATCATCTCTTTTCGTCTCCAGCCCCTCGGGTTTAAGGACATATCGTCTGAAAAAGAGAACGCCGAGCATGATAATGGCGATGATACCGGCGATATCAAGGGTAATAGAAAAAAGTTTGTAAAACGTCCCTTTGAGAAAAACATAATCAAATAGCAGGTCGGTAAAATCCGCTTGAATGACAATCAGGGTCGTGCCGATAAACAGCAGGAAGAAACCCCAGAAGAAGAGTCCGTGGAAAAGACCAGGCCAGGCAACCCGGGTAACCTTTTTCTGCAAGATGACATTCTTCAGTAGATCACTGATCCTCGCTCCCAGGTTATCTGTCCTGTTGAGCGGCTGCCCCTGCTTATACACTGCCCGCCGTTTGAGAAAGGCTTTGACCAAAACCGTGATGGCTGCAATAACAAGGAGGTACATCGGTACAAGTGTCAAGGCGCCATGACCGACATTCCAATAGATCTCTCGAGTGAATTCCATCCTGTTCTCCAATTACCTAGTGATCAGAAGACAACACACTATCAGCTGTTCATACTCTCCCAGAAGAGCAGCCGAATTTATCAGTTCTTTATAAAATGTGTTTACGTAAAGGTCAAGACAAAAACTGTCTCACCCTGATCTGGTTGTTCAAGCCTTAACTGTAGCTGAAATTATAGAATTTTTTGTTTGACAGTCAATTAATCTCCATGATAAGGTGTGCTCGAATATTACGTAAAGGTAAACCAAAACAATAACCGTTCTCCACCCCTCATGTTGTGCGATCACTGCTGCCAAGCAGAAGACAGGTCACGGGGCTTTTTGGCTGTAAAAGGAACAAAATGGCGCAGAAAAGTACGAGCTCTGTTCAAATTGGAGCACTGGCAAAGCAACTTGGCATAACGACCCGGACCATTCGATATTATGAAGAGATCGGTTTACTGGGCAAGACGGATCGTATCGGGGGCGGAACCCGAACCTACAACAAAGATGACATTTTACGGCTCAAATTTATCCTCAAGCTGAAAGGACTTGGTATCTCGCTCAAAGAAATTCATGAACTCTCAGATATTTTTGATATCAATGAGCAGGATTTTCACACCATCACCCCCAAGCTGATCGAAATCCTCGATCGCCATATTTCCCTGGTTGATGAAAAAATGGCGAGTTTATCTTCCCTGCGCTCGGATATTGTCAATTATCGGGTCCGGATCACTGAATTTCTCAAAAACGATACGTCATCACAATAGTCGCATCTTATCTTTCATAAAGGATCCTATCTTTTTGCCGGATGAAGCCGTTTCGACGCTTTGCCTGTGCACCCTGTTTACCGAATCTTTATCCGTTTTCAGCTCTATAGTGGCCCCCTCAGATGAATTCTCGCTGCACAAAACCAATTCCTCTATTAATTCTTCAAGATAGGGCTTTGCAAAAAAATGAAGATGGTATAAGAGTTGGCTGCAACGAAACGAACCTGATCATCCCCTGAATAGTTGGACTGACACATATAAAACAGCATGCTTGGAACAATAGTCAATGCACTGGCAATCATAGCTGGCAGTCTTTTGGGCCTGCTGCTGAACAGAGGAATTCCTGCAAACTACCGAAATGGCGTGATGAGTGGTGTCGGGCTCGCCGTAATCCTGATCGGCCTCAAAGGTGCACTGAGTTCAGAGAGTCTGATGATTGTAATCTTCTCGGTAATCATCGGGGCGGTAATCGGAGAATTTCTGGGAATAGAGGAAAAGCTGGAGGGACTGGGAAAATATCTTGAGCGTAAAGTGGCGGCGAAATCAAGCGAACAGAGCTCGTTTGCCCGGGGATTTGTGACCGCAAGTCTTGTCTTCTGTGTCGGCTCAATGGCCATCGTCGGGTCACTTGAGAGCGGACTGACCGGCAACCACCAGACTCTGTTCGCGAAATCAGTACTGGACGGTGTGACCTCGATCATCTTTGCTTCAACACTCGGGCTGGGCGTCCTTTTCTCAAGTCTTGCCGTCTTTTTTTACCAGGGGCTGATTACCGTGATGGCTGTCATCCTGAAAAGCTACCTGGTACCTGAAACGATTGACCAGATGAGCTCGGTGGGCGGACTTTTAATTCTGGCCATTGGCTTTAATCTGTTGAAGATAACGACCATCCGTGTCGGAAATCTGTTACCGGGAATTTTTCTTCCACTGCTCTACTTATTTCTGCTGAAACTCTTTACCTAGACTGAATATTTCACCAGTTGAAACGGCCTGATAGCCAAGAAGACTTGAGAAAGGCTCTATAGAAATTAGCGCTTAACACCCACAGCCTTCATTATCTTTCTCCTGACGTTTTCGATAACAAAAGGAGTCAGTCGTTTTTTTTCTTTAAGGATCCTGGCAAACATCTCCTTTCCCATTAAATTTTCAGGATCCTCGAACAAGTATTCATGCATGAGCAGAGCCAGTTCTTCAACCGGAAGATCCTGTCGCTGTTTCATGAAGGTGAACTCGAAAAAACCTATCAATCCAGGCAACAGCAAATAGTATGTTTTTCCATCATAGACCAGGTCCATGATCAACCCTTTCTCGGCCATCTTTTCAAGTACCCGGCCGAGATTGTCCTCAGCAAACCCGGTCGCCCGGACCAGCTCACTCAGGGAAGCTTCCTGGAGCGGAAAACGTGAAGCGAAAAAGGCTTCTTCTTCTCAAAAGAGAATTGCCAGGATCTGCCGGAGCTTGTCATTATCCGGCAGACCGATCGGGTATCTGTTCAACCGGTCAATGAGCGGTACGATATTATCTTTTGAATCTAAATGGTGTCCCATGACTAATCCGGTGATGATCTCGTCTTATTCATTCATACTGTAGTGGTCTTTGAGCACAGATACCCGCTGCTTCCAGACCCGCTCATCGAGTTTTTCGTCAAGTATCGGCTTTTTGAGCATCAAGGTGAAGTATTCCTGCTGCTTTTCACTGTTTTCAAAATGTAAGTTCATCTGGAGTGCCTGGGCAGAGAAGTCTTTTACCAGAAATGAAAAAATCTGCTCGAGAAGATCCGCATCAAGAGTGTATATCTCGCTGTTTTCCAGAATCAATTGAGCATAGACAATCAGGGTGAACAACTCACCTGCACCGAGCATGTAATCAATGTTGTTCTGTTGCTCAGTGCTCGGCGGAGCATGCACCAACAGTGATCTGAAAAGCTCAACCTGTTCCCTGAAGATGACAGCATTTCCTGCAGAAACCGACGCATAGGCTCGCCGATAGTCAGGAAAGGGGATGCTGGCCAGACCACCCGTTTTCTGGTTAAAGAGATAGTGGTCGTCAGAGATGTCGGTGCTTCTGGTAACCACCGGGTAGTCAACCGGGTCGAAAAAGTACTTGCGGATGAACTTAATGATCAGGGCCATATTGACATGTTCAGTACCTTCAAGTTTCGGGAGCATGCCGATATCACGGATGGCCATCTCAAAGTAGGTATCCTGTTCATATCCTTTGGCAGCGATTACCTCGTGCAGCAGGTTGATCACCCTTTCTCCCTGCCCGGTTACCTTCATCTTGACAATGGGGTTAAAGAGCAGATACCGGCGGTCCTCATCCGATGCACCCCGCAGATAATCGACAGTACGCCAGGTAAAGAGTTTCATCGCAACCAGACGACCATACGCCTCGCTGAAGATTCTTTTAACATGCGGAAAGTCTGTAACAAAGCGACCATAGAGGATTCTGGATGAGGCATGGTTCAGCGCTTCGTGGAACGCGTGCGAACAGATGCCAATCGAAGCACAGCCAAGTTCAAATTTACCGATGTTGATGGTATTCAGTGAAGCGTTCCAGGCACGTTGCCCGGAGCAGATAATATCAGCCTGCGTGACCGGATAATCTCTGAGAACATATTCTGCCACGTACGCCTGGCGAACGCCGGATGTATCAATTTTTTTCAGACATTCATACTGGGGAAGCGATGGATCTACCGCAAAGAATACATACTCGCCCGTTCCTGCCATCTTGCCAAATGTCGAGATAAGGGCGGCGCAATTTCCGTTGCCGATATAGTATTTGGAGCCTTCCGCAACAAAGGTACCATCATCTGCCGGTGAAAGCGTCATTTCACTGGCGTAAAGATCGGCGCCGTGGGCTCTTTCCGAAAGCCCGAAAGCGAACAGACCGCCTTCGTCGAGCAGGCGGGCAGTCCGCTCTTTGAGAGCTTCATTATCTCCCATCCAGATTGGCCCCAACCCGAGAATGGTCACCTGCCAGGCATACCAGTAGCAAAGTCCGTAAAACCCCAGAATTTCGTTGTATTCAGCAAGACGCCTCATGTCCCAGCGTTTGTCTTTTCCACCATACCTGGCCGGAGTGAGCAATGTGGCAAAAACCTTTTCCTTTTTCACAAAGGCGAGAAAATCATCATACCAGACCATGGACTGATCATCTTTCTTGATCTGTTTCAACCCTTTAGTTTCGAAGAACTCAATTGTTTTTTTGACGAGATCCTGGAAACATGGATCCTGGTAATCTGCAACATATGCCTTGGGGTTAAGTAACATCATATATCTCCTGCTTTTCCAGACGGTTCGTTTTCCAAACAACGATCTTCTCTATCACCCACGAACCTTTCAGAGTTGCGTGCGAACCTGGTCCCAGCGTTTCACCTGCCAGGTGGTCGAGGCGACTGCTATCTCATGACCAGACAGATCAGTTACCCTGCTTGCCAGCGTGATGGTGATCGCTTCCTGGTGCTGTAACGGTTTGAATACCTCTTCTTCGAGCACCTCCGGGAGTATTGAGCTCTCGGAAATAATCTGCTCTTTTGCCTGGTAACTGTAATCAACTTCAATTCGGGACATTATCAGTCGATAACGTTTTGGATCAAGGCTTGTCAATAACAGAAAACCGGCAGAAAACTCCGCCACGGTAGCAATCGCACAAGCATGTATTCCCTTGAGGTGATTGAGATTACCATTTTTATATGGGGCCATTGTCCTGATGAGGCCATCTCCGATCTTAATAAGCTTAAAACCGTGAGGCCGGTTAAATGGAATTGTCCAGCCAAGCGCCCTGTTGAGGACCCAGAGCCAGAATGATGATCCTTTCGCCCGTGAGGTGAGTGAGACCAGGAGATCAAAACCTTTCATGGACGTGCTCCCTTTGGCCTCAGACATAGATTACAAGGCTGCCGATTGACAGCTCGGTTAGGCAATAGCCCGGGCAAAATTATCCTTCACCTTGTCAAACAGGCCAATATGCTGAAGTGCCGTCTGCAGAACTTCCGGGCTTTCCAGCAGATCGCTCATGAATACTATTTCAGAGGCCTTCAAGTACACATGAAACGGGTCGCTCAACTCCTTTCCAAAAACACGGTCGATAACCTCGGCGACAGAATACAGCCTGATATGGGGTTTGAGAAGTACGATACGATAGAGTGTTTTGGCGATATGGGAATGGATCGTTGCATCCACGCTCTCAATTGTCTGACGATGCCCGGGAAGGATTGTTTTATCCCTTAACTGCGCAAGGTTATACAGCGTCCGACAATACGACTGGTAGTTATTGAAACGTCCGCCATTTTCAAGATCAACGTCAAGCAGCGGCGACTGGTAGATCCCACGAAGCAAGGTATCGCCGGTTACCGCCCAGCTATTGCCGGTATATACCAGATCGCTCTGGGAATGCCCGGCACAGCCGAGAATGTTAATACCGAGCCGATCGGGAACATCATGCTCAGCGACAAGGTAGCTGGCCGGAACAGGAGGAAAAACGGTTCCACGGTTAAACGATTCACGGAACCTGACCAGGTAACCCTCGTCAAAACCCATGCCTGAAAGCAGCTCATACATCTTTTCCAGACGTTTTTCATGCTGTTTTATCTTCAGGATGTCACGGTAGGGAAAATAGACCGCGGCATCGCTGTTGGCATGAAGCCAGGCTGCCTGGCCGTAATGATCAACATGGCAATGGGTAATGATCACATGCTTGAGGCGTTCGAGCTCAACATGATCCTGAAGGAATAATGTTCCTTCTTCGGTAGGCGGGCCGGTATCGAACATTACCAGTTCACCATCGAGGTCAATGGTATAAAAATGTACCGGACCCACCATATAGGGAGTATCTACCGTATATTGTGTTGGTACCATGTCGCGCTTGACGACAGCTTCTGAATTATGCAACAGATCCATCAGCCCGGGAGCCCAAAAGGTGCAAGTTCCCGGGAACATCCGGAGCTTTTACGAAAAGAGGTATTTTTCTTCTTCACATGCTGCACCTGCAAGCAGTCGTTTTGCACCAAGCAGACCTGTCGCATCATATTTGGCAAATCGCCTGATACCAGACAAGATCATGGTAAGCGTATCTCCTTCCTCTATATAAAATGCTCCTTTTTTTGCAGCTGATCCGGCAATCTCGGTGGCACTGAAAGCAAAGACCTTGACCGCCGCCCTGAGCAGCTCCTTCCGGTTATCGCTCGCCTCGCTGAAATGTTTTTCAGCACGCAGCACTGTACTCTCGAGAGCGAAAATCTGGATGGCGATATCTGCTGCCGCCATCAGGATTTCCTGTTCGTCGGCAATCTTGTCCATGAATTTCTGGACCCCGACACCGGAGAGTATCAGAAAAAGGGTTTTCAGGTTTTTGATCAGCTCTTTTTCCGCAGCAAAGAGAACAGAATCATCGAGCTCTTCAAAGCTTGGGGTCATCAGTGACTCAAACGCCTTCATCGCCTCTGACTGGAGCGGCAGCTCACCTTTCATCGCTTTTCTCAGGATCATCCCCGGTATCAGTAACCGATTGATTTCATTTGTTCCTTCGAAAATCCGGTTAATCCTCTCGTCACGATAATAGCGTTCTGCCGGGTACTCACTGACGTACCCGTAGCCACCATGAATCTGTACGACTTCATCAACAGTGCGGGCCAGGACCTCGCTGCAGAACACTTTTGAAATCCCGCATTCAGGGGCATACTCTTCAATCCCCCTCTGGTACTCCTCGTAGTAATTGTCGATCCCCTTTTCAATCGTGGCAAGTTTGTTGTCAAGCAGCCCTGCCAGCCGGTAGACAAGCGACTCTGAAGCAAACAGATCAGCGGTCAGATCGGCAATTTTTTCGGCAATCGCCCCGAAGCTGCTGATCTTTCTCTTGAACTGTTTACGCTCGTTTGCATACTTGATACCGGTGACAAGGGCCATTTTAGCGGCACCGGTCACCCCTGCCCCAAGCTTGAACCTGCCGACATTGAGGACATTGAAGGCGATCTTATGTCCCTTCCCCGGCTCGCCGAGCAGATTTTCCACCGGGACCTTGCAATTGTCCAGGATGATCTGAGTTGTCGAGGAACCCTTTATCCCGAGCTTTTTCTCTTCTGGTCCGACAATAAGGCCTTCAAAGTCTTTCTCGACGAGAAAGGCGGTGAAATGTTCCTTGTCGATTTTAGCAAAAATAGTAAACAACTCTGCAAAACCACCGTTGGTAATAAACTGTTTTGTGCCGTTCAGAATGTAGTGTTTGCCATCTTCAGACAATACCGCAGAAGCTTGAGCACCGAGTGCATCGCTGCCTGAACCAGGTTCTGTCAGACAATAGGCAGAACACCATTCTCCAGAAATAATCTTTTCAAGATATTTTTCTTTCTGCTCATCTGTTCCGTAATAGATCAGTGGAAGTGTTCCGATACCGGTATGTGCGGCATAGGCAACCGAAAAGGATCCTGTAACAGATATCTTTTCAGCCACCAGCATCGAGGATGCTTTGTCCAGTTCGAGTCCGCCATATTCTTCGGGTGCATCCATCATCAGCAGGCCAAGTTCACCGCATTTTCGCATGCCTTCGACAACCAGGCTAAATTCCTGGTTTTCGATTTCCTCCAGATGAGGAACAATCTCGCTTTCTACAAACTGTTCTGTGGTCTCAGCAAACTGCCGCTGTTCGTCACTGAAATCCTCGGGAGTAAAGACATCCTGGCATGCGGTCTCGGCTATCAGGTATTCCCCACCTTTGATAATTGTATCTGTCATTTGCTATCCCCTTCTGAGGTTATTATCACTTTATAATTTTTCGAAAATTCCAGCGGCACCCATCCCGCCGCCGATACACATTGAAACCATGCCGTAACGCAACCCCCTGCGTCCCATTTCGTGTAACAGTGTTGCCGTCAATTTGGCCCCGGTACAGCCGAGCGGATGTCCCAGGGCAATTGCCCCGCCATTGACATTAATGATATCCGGGTCCAGCCCCAGTTCCTTGATAACCGCAAGTGCCTGGGCTGCAAACGCTTCATTAAGCTCGATCAGTTGCAGCTCCTGCTGCTTCAGTCCAGCCATCTTCAGGGCAGCCGGAATTGCCGCAATCGGTCCAATTCCCATTATTTCAGGAGGAACACCTTTTACGGCAAAGGCCAGGTATTTCGCCATTGGCTCCTTGTCTATCCTCTTCAGGTACTCCTCTGATACGACGAGAGATACGGCTGCGCCATCTGTCATCTGAGAGGAATTTCCCGCAGTAACCGGTCCGCCGACCTTGAATGCCGGCCTGAGTTTGGCCAGGGTCTCCATCGTTGTTCCGGCTCTGACGCCGTCATCGACGGTAACAAGTTCCTTTGTTTTCTTTATCTTCCCATTGACCAGGGTGTCCTTCTCTATCTCGACAGGTATTATTTCATCAGTAAACGTGCCGGACTCGATAGCTTGTGCCGCTTTTTCATTACTCTTTACCGCAAAGCTATCCATTGCCATTCTGTCGATGTTGTATTTCTCTGCCACGAGTTCAGCAGTAATTCCCATTGACGAGTATGCCTCGGGCCAGGCTTCTGCCATGCCCGGATTGGCACTGTATTTAAGTCCGCCCAGCGGAACGCAGGACATCGATTCAACACCACCGGCAATAATACAGTCTGCGAACCCGAGCATTACCCGCTCGGCGGCCATGGCGATACTCTGGAGACCGGACGAGCAGAAGCGATTGATGGTCTGACCGGGAATTTCTACCGGCATTCCCGCTTTCATCGCGGCAACGCGGCCGATGTTCATGCCCTGCTCCGCCTCAGGAAAGGAACAACCAAGATAAACATCATCAACACTTATTGGGTCGATACCGGTGCGCTCGACAAGCCCCCTGATTGCCAGTGCTGCCAGATCATCGGGGCGCACGTCCTTGAATTTTCCCTTGTTTGCCCGGCAGCCGGGAGTTCGATAGCTTGCCAGGATATAGGCTGTTTTCATATTTTCATCCCCTCTCATTATGATCAATTACGCAACGGTTTTCCCGTTTTCAGCATGTGCTGGATACGCTGGGCTGTTTTTTTATTACCGCACAATTTCAGGAATTTATCACGCTCTAACTGGAGAAGATAATCTTCGGTCACCAGGGTTCCCGGATTCACGTCGCCTCCACAGATCGCATCGGCAATGATGCCACCCATCTCAGCTTCATATTCAGTGATAAAATCCCCCATCTTCATATTCCAGAGCTGGCTTTTTATGCTTGCTGCCACATTGCGCCCCGGCGCCGGTATATTGCTGCGCGGCCGTTGCGGGCGATAGTTTACGGCAAGCCCCTGAACTTTTTTCTTTGCATCGGAAATTAACAGATCAAGATCCATGCTGATGCTGTCTCCGAAGCGCATATATCCCATTGCCGGTAGTTCAGCTGCCCCCATCGACACGGTCGCCATGGCAATCTGTTTAAAGTTTTTCAGGACAAAGGGCTGCACATCCGTTTCATACTGACGGGCAAGATCTACCGCCCGCAGGCACATCTCCTTGGTTCCACCGCCGGCTGGCAGCAGGCCAACACCAATCTCCACCAGCCCCATGTATGTTTCGGCATAGGCATTGATACTGTCCGCATGCAGACAAAACTCACAACCACCGCCCAGGGTCATGTTGAACGGTGCAGCCACGACCGGCACCTTGGCATACTTGAGTGCCATGGTGGCCTTCTGGAATGATCTCAGGACCATGTTGATGTCGTCATAGGCGCCCTCGGCAAGAGCCACTGCAAGCAGCATCAGATTGGCACCGACGGAAAAATTTGCCCCCCTGTTGGCCACGACAAGCCCGATACCCTCTTCTTCTGCACGCTTAACAGCCTTGTGAGTCATTGCCAGGATGTCACCGCTGATGGCATTCATCTTTGAATGAAATTCAAAACCGAAAACACCATCACCGAGATCCACCACCGAGCAGTTACTGTTCTTTTCGACCACCCGGCCGCTTTGTTTCAGGATTTCGAGCTGGATCTCTCCGATTTTGCTGGGAACCGGCTTGTAATCACCGTTCTGCAAATCAAAATACTCTTTCTTACCGTCCTCGTTAAAACGATAAAACGAATCGATGTTCTTGATGGTATCCGGAATGTCCAGGCCATCTTTTTCTGCCCGTTTAGCAAACGCTTTGACCCCGATTGCATCGAACATTTCAAACGGACCGATTTCCCAGTTAAATCCCCACTTCATCGCGTTATCAATGTTTACGATGTCATCGGCGATCTCAGGTATTCGGTTAAGGGTATAGAGCAATGTATCACGCAGACTTTTCCAGGCAAATTCTGCAGCTTTATCGTTGCCGTTCACCAGTGCCTTGAGTCGTTTTTCTGGATCATCAACCTGTTTTACCGACTGGACGGAATTGAATTTTGGTTTCTCAAGCGGTTTATAGTCTTCATTCCGGTAATCGTAATAAAAAATCTGACGCTTGCCGTCGACCATCTCTTTTTTATAAAACCCCTGCCTGCTCTTGTTACCAAGCATTTTTTTATCGATCATCCGGGCCATGAAACCAGGCAATTTAAAAACATCCCGTTCCTCGTCATCGGGCAGCTGTTCGTAAGAGTTTGTACCCACGTGAGCCAGGGTATCAAGCCCGACGAGATCAGCCGTTCTGAATGCTGCGCTCTTGGGTCGTGCTGTGGCAGGTCCTGAGATCGAATCGACCTCCTCAACTGTCATCCCCATTTCCTGCATGTGCTGCATTGCTTTATAAATTGCATAGACACCGATACGATTGGCAATAAAGTTTGTGGTATCTTTGGCATAGACAATACCTTTGCCGAGTCTTCTGCTGAGAAAATCAGCCATTCCCGAGACGATATCCGGATCAGTGGCCGTACAGGGCACAATTTCCATCAGACGCATATAGCGGGGTGGGTTGAAGAAATGGGTAACCAGAAAATTTTTCTGCAGCTCAGCTGGCAGCACCTCAGCCATTTCATTGACTGATAGGCCACTGGTATTTGTGGTCAGGACTGCCCCGGGTGAGAGATGCGGTGATATTTTTTTCAGCAGGTCAAGTTTGATCGGCATATACTCGACGACAACTTCAATAATCCAGTCACAATCTCTGAGCCGGCCCAGGTCATCCTCCAGGTTGCCGACCTCGATCTGATCCGCATAATTTTTAAGGTAAAAGGGTGCTGGCTTCATCTTCATCAGACCCTGCAGACCCTCGCGGGCGATACGATCCCGTACTTCCCGATCCTCAAGCGTCAGACCTTTGGCTTTTTCCTTACTCGGTCAGTTCCCGGGGAACAATGTCGAGCATAAGGACATCCAATCCGCCATTTGCCAAATGGGCGGCTATGGTAGCACCCATGACTCCGGCACCGAGTACAGCTACCCGATTTATCTGCCTCATTTTTCTTCTCCATTTATGGTTTTAGACTGAAGAATCAAACCATTACCGTTGTTATTGTACAGCTCTTCGATGATCTGTTTGTATTTTGAATAGATGTCTTTTCTTTTCAGCTTCAGCGTCGGGGTGAGCTCACCTCCATCGATGGAAAATTCGCGCGAAACCAGAGCGAAATATTTGATGGTGCTGTAGGGCGGCAGATTCCTGTTGATCTCCTCGATCCGCTCGAAATAGAGTTCCTTGATCCTGCTGCTCTTCACCAGTTCATCGGTATCGAGATAGTCAAGATTCTCATCTCGGCTCAGGTCAATCAGCCGCTCGATATTTGGGTTGAGCAGTGCCACCAGGTATGGTTTCCGATCACCGAAAACGATTGCCTGGGAAATATACTTATCCAGCTTGAGTTCGTTCTCGATCGGCTGGGGAGCTATATTCTTGCCGCCTGCCGTGACGATAATCTCTTTTTTGCGATCAACGATATAAACGAAACCTTCGTCGTCAATTCGGGCAATGTCACCCGTTTTGAACCAGCCATCTTCAAAGGTGTCCCGGGTGGCCTGGTCATTTTTATAGTATCCGGTCATCACCTGCGGCCCGCGGGCAAGCAGCTCGCCGTCAGCAGCCAGTTTAAGTTCCGTTTCTTCCAGAACTTTGCCGACAGAATCGAACCGGACCTCATCAATACTGCTCAGGGTCAGGGCTGGACTCGTTTCGGTCAGACCATAACCGTTATAACACCGGGATGCCGATGGTCCACATGAACTCGTTGATTGTCTTGTCCAGCGGTGCACCCCCGCAGATGAACCCCCTGAGTTTTCCCCCGAAACGATCCCGTATTTTCCTGAACACCAACCAGTCGAAAAATCGATATTTCAGACCGAGCAGCCCAACCGGTTCCTTGTCGATATACTTTTTGTTCACATATTCCCTGCCAATTTTAATCGCCTGGTGGAAGAGACTTTTTCGCAGCGGGCTCATCTGGTGAACATTTTCATATACCCGTGAATAAATTTTCTCAAACAATCGCGGAACACTGACCATGAAGGTCGGCCGTATCTCGGCCATGTTCTCCATTACCGCCTTAACGTCTTCGGCAAAAGCGATATGGTTGCCGCTGAGCAAGGTCGCATAATAGCCACCTGTTCGCTCAAGCACATGACTCAACGGTAGAAAACTGAGAAACGTTTCATTTTCCGAGAGGCGCCCAAGTTTTTTCATGCCGTACTTGGCATTAATCATCACATTGTACTGGGTCAGGAGCACCCCTTTGGGCACACCTGTCGTACCGGATGTATAAATGACCGTTATAAGGTCTTCCGGGGTCAGCAGATCAATCTGGCTCTCCAGCTGGTTCTGTTCTTCTTCGGTAAGTGGCGTGGAAACTTCCGAAAGCTGGTATTGTGTATAGACGGGAAATGACCGATCACCCATAAAACGTTCGTAGGATATAACCAGCTCCACACCCGGTATCTGATCACGAACCGAGAGGAGCTTTTCATACTGTGCTTTCGTTGAGACAAAGACAATCTTTGCTTCGCAGTGATTGATGATATAGGCCGCCTGCTTTCCGGTATTTGTTGCATATATCGGTACTGTGACTCCCCGACCGCTCTGGATACCAAAATCGGAAATTGCCCAGCCAAGACGGTTTTCTGAGAAAATGGCGACTCTGTCACCGGGCTTCATCCCAACCTTGCACAACCCCCGGGCGAGCATCAGCACCCGTTCATAAAACTCCTCATAGGTAAGAGAAAGAAAGGTTCCGCGTTTCTTATAACTGATTGCGGTGCGCTGACCGATTCTTGTTGCGTTATCCTTGAGTATCGCCGGGATTGACTTATACGACAGAAAGTCCATTTTAACTCCTGCTGGGAAAATATTATCTCAGGTCAATCATCCTCACGTTCTCCAAAAAACAGTCTCGTTATTGCCAAACTTATACTTTACCCTTACGTTTAAGTCAACTTAAAATCGTCTACCCATTGCCTGTCAAACTATAAGATAACAAGTAAGCAGACATCTACCACCGAAAAATACAAAATAGCACTACAAGAACAATGTTTTAACCGTAACACCAAAACACCTTGCTCCGGTCAGAAATGTAGAGCTTGGTGGCACCCCTGTTACTTGCAATAATCGGCCTTTAACGTAAGATACGTATCAAGCATGTAAAAATTTAATATGTCACTGAAATTCTTATTTATTTTTCGTCATGGCGGCGGGCAGCGCAGCCCGCAAGAGGGAAAACGATCGCTCAACCCGGGAGAACCCTGTCATATTCTGATAACGCTGCAAAACCCTCGCTCCATTGATAACTGGCTGGAACGAGGGTTTTGCAGCGTTGAGTAAAGCAACCGGCAGTGGCGACCTAGGTAAACCGACTCGACAGGTTGCCCATTACAATTGTGGCAAAAGGGGATTGCAGTTTTTGATGGTGACCCGTCCCTGCAGTAAATTACCTTTGGAATATTCACTGAATACACAGGTGTTTGTTTTGGGATCGATAATTTTCTATCCACAGGTTGTCATCCTTCCAGGTCGACCCAAGATGATGCTGACCGGCAGGCACGACAATGGTCATCACCCCTCCATATCGTTTGACAAAAACCTGCTGAAAGCGAAAATAATAGGCTGACCACCCCACCAGCAGAATAAGCAGCGCAACGGAAATGCCAATTTTCCAACTATTCGCTTTTACGCCGACGCCATAGAGGACCGCAGCGCACAAAAGAAATATCAACAGCCAGTAAAGGTAGGTTACCATATGAAACTCTCCTTGTTTTTGTCTTTCAGGTCTTGCCGCCATTGTTTCTTCCAATACCAGATGAAATAACAGTATTTTCAACAATTGACAATTCCAGACCAAAATGCAATTCTTAACTTGAACTCGCACCCCATTATCAATATATTGCCTTGCCAGACAACCGGCAACCGACAATCCCTTTTTTATAGCAATAGAGACGAATGGTTTTCTCCTCCATCTCCTTCCTTTTCTTCTTCCTGCCAACCGTTCTGCTGCTATACTGGATATCAGGGAAAAGGCACGTAACCTCCTCCTGCTCACGGCAAGTCTTTTTTTCTATGCGTGGGGTGAGGGCATCTACGTGCTTCTCATGCTGGTCTCAATCATCATTAACTTCAGCGGTGGTCTTGTTATCTCGGGAAGCAGGTCGCCACTGGCCAGTCGTCTTTTTCTTGCCCTCGCAGTCTCTTTGAACCTGCTCATTCTTGGCTATTTCAAATATGCAAATTTTATTGCAGATAATCTCAATCTATTATTTTCGTACCTGAGTCTTCCTCCCTTTGAACTTGAGCCCGTCCGACTGCCGATTGGCATTTCCTTTTTTACTTTCCAGGCATTATCGTACATCATTGACGTTTACCGCAAAAAGGTACTCCCGCAGAGAAATCTCATAAATCTCGCACTTTATATTTCCCTTTTTCCACAATTAATTGCAGGCCCCATCGTCCGTTACAATGATATTGCCGAGGCAATCGAAAACCGCATAACCTCGATGAGCAACACGGCACAAGGAATTCAACGGTTTTTATTCGGACTTGCCAAAAAAATCCTGCTGGCAAACCCACTTGCCGCCATTGCTGACAGCATTTTCATGCTGCCGGAGAACGAACTTTCCCTGCCTCTGGCGTGGCTCGGAGCACTCTGCTATACCCTGCAGATCTATTTTGATTTTTCAGGATACTCTGACATGGCTATCGGGCTCGGCCGCATGTTTGGTTTTCATTTCCCGGAAAATTTCAACTATCCATATATCTCAAAATCCATACGAGAGTTCTGGCGCAGATGGCATATATCACTATCAAGCTGGTTTAGAGACTATCTCTACATTCCTCTGGGCGGCAGCCAGGCTGGTCCAGTCCGTACCCACATAAATCTTCTCATCGTTTTTGTCCTCTGCGGGTTCTGGCATGGAGCAAGCTGGACCTTTGTCATCTGGGGTCTTTATCATGGCTTTTTTCTCATCCTGGAACGCACCCGTTTCGGATCCATTCTAGCAAGCGTTTGGTCGCCCGTTCGTATCATGGTAACCTTTCTGATCGTACTATTTGGCTGGGTGATTTTCAGAAGCGACACCTTGGGTGAGGCAATCTCTTTTTTGAGTGTAATGCTCGGAGCAAAACAGATCAGTTTCGACACTTCGGTTTTCGCTCTTTATATGGATGGCAAGGCTTATCTGGAAATCGCCGTGGCAATTATTCTCGCTTTCCCGGTTTATCCATATATTCTCAGGCTGAGGCAATTTATACTACAGAGAAACTCAACGGTGGCCAATCTTATCACGAGTATCTCGGTGCACCTGGCACAACTCCTGTTTTTTATGACCATCAGCTACTTTGCAGTAATCAGTCTGGCAGCAGGTGCGTACAATCCGTTTATCTACTTCAGGTTTTAAGAAAATGAACGCCAGATTAATCCCTGTTCTCTACAACCTGCTGCTTATCTGCCTGTTTATCGGACTGCTTTCAGCTCCGGCGATAAAGATGCTTAGCTCTGAAAAATCGCTTTTTTCCTTTACCGAGAAGCGGCCTCTGGCCTCTTTTCCACCGTATCCTGAATCGCTTTCCCAAACCGATATTTTCTTTTCTGAGCTTGGAACCTATTTAAATGATCACTTTGGGTTTCGAGATTTTTTTATCCACCGTTATCAAAGAGAACTCAGAAAACGATTTGGCACAGCTGGGATTGAATCAAATTTATACCAGGGGCTTGATAACTGGTTCTATTTCGGACATACAGAAATGTTACTCGATTTTGCCGGAAAGAAATACCTCTCTGATGCTGAAATGAAACGCTGGGTTAATAAATATAAAGCGAAAAAACGATGGCTTGAACAGCAGGGGATCCAGTATCTGCTGATAGTATCACCCAACAAGGAGAGTGTATACCCAGAGTTTGTCATGGACTCCTGGCAGGAGTTTCGGGGTAAAAGTAAACTACGGCAACTCCTGGAAGCATATCCGGAGGTCGGAGACAGTGAATTGCTTGATCTTGCCACACCACTGAAACAGCAAAAACATGAACCCGTTTTCTATAAAAGCGACACCCACTGGACTCCTGCAGGTGCATATGCTGCCTATCTCCTCATTGCCGAAAAAATTGAACAGAAGTTTCCCTCTGTCTCCTTCAAGAAAAATTTCACATTTTCAGACCTTCAGACTCGACGCTGCGGACCCGGGGAAAACCGGTGCGGAGACCTGACCAGAATGCTTCTCGATTTCGAACCATTTGAGGAGTCATTCAGGAAGCTGTCACAATTCAAGAGATGTTCGTTTATCGTACCAACCGATTACTCCCTCACGAACCTTCCAAAAGATGTTGTCAGGTCATCAATAACCAGCAGGTGCGATCAGGCAGAACTCAAAGCCATCGTTTTCAGAGATTCGTTTTTTGTTGAGCTTGAACCGTTTTTTTCAGAAAATTTCAAACAGGTTGTCTATCTCATGAAAGAGTTTGACCAGAACAACATTGAGGAAATCATGAATGTTTTCAAACCGGATATCGTTATAGAAGAGATTGTAGAACGTAACTTCTCTTTATTACACTGATATTCCAACCCACATATCCTACCTGGTGAATAGTCTGGTATACGACTGCTGCCAAATTAATTATTGACCCGCTCAACCTAACTGTTATCATCATCCTAACCATTTACCCAAAAGAGAGGGCGGAATGTTTAACGATACAGAGCATATGGGCAACAGACCAAAAATTGGTGTACTGTTCGGTGGTTCGGGTTTGATAGGCGGGACAATGGTTAACTATTTCAAGACCAAACGACCAGGTCTTGTTGACATGAGAGCTCCAAGCAGCAAGAAAGTCTCTCTGAGAAACTGCAAGGATATTCGCGATTATCTGTTATCACTCAAGCCTGATTTCGTCATTAACACGGCGATCACCAATATTGATGCAGGCTCCCAGCTGACCTTCGAAGTCAACTATATCGGTGCAATCAATATTGCCAGAGCTGCGGCAGCGTTAAAAATCCCCTATATTCACTTCAGTTCAGCGGCAACCCTCCCTCCAGGCACAAACCTTTCCGAGGATGACCAGCTTCCCATGTCCGCGCAGTTGAGCAACTATGCAAAATCAAAACTGATGACGGAAGAAACCCTGAGCTACATGGCCAAGCACGATGGGCTTGATTACAGCACTATCAGGCTGGCAATTGCCTATGGAAGTCATGATCATAAAATTCAGGGGTTCCAGCGCCTGCTCTTTTCAATTGCTGACGAATCCATGCCGTTTCTCTTCACCAAGAAGGGGATTATTCATTCCTATTCCAACTCAAGAAAGCTGCCGTACCTGGTCCACCACATGCTTGACAACAGGGAAGAGTTCAGTGGTAACACCTATCATTTTGTTGATAAAGACCCGGTCGAGTTGTCCAAGCTGATCCTGACAATCAGATCCCACCTAAACCTCAGTAGTCCTAAAGAAATATACGTACCATACACTGTTGCCCGCACTGGTAAAAAAAGTGTAAAGATCGTCCTGAGACTGCTCACCAAAATTGGCCTGAAGGCGACCTTGCCCCCTGAACTGATGTTCCTGAGTGCATTTTATCGGACTCAAACCCTGTCCGGAAAGCGTCTTGAGGAATCGAGTTTCGTTGATCCAATGCCGGATGAGACGGTTTTTTCCCGGCTGCCTGAAATGATCATCTATTACATCAATCGATGGAGCCACCAGAATCTGATTACCACCTATGATGAAAAGCTGGTGGAATTTGACAAATCCATCGAGCATGACTTTAAACATAATCCCCAGGCACTGCTTGACGCGATACATCGGGAAGCCACAACTCCGTTTTCAGGTCTCACAAAGTCTGATGACAATATGAAAAAATGGATTTCAAACCCATAGCTTGCAACGCCCAAGACGCGCCTGTTGTGCTGGTAATTAGGTGCGAGCCTGGTTCAGGACCTTTTACTGTTCCGGTCAAGGGTTGATATGCAAAAGCCGGGACTACTCACACCCTGGCAAATCGCGTTTGCACAACCTGTCAAGGTATTCCGAAGCTTGCGGGTATCCATTCTGGATCGCCTGTTTCAGCCAGTGAACTGCTTTTTCAGGCTGATGTAAGCCATAGGCACGACCAAGCGCATACTGGGCAGCTCCATGTCCCAACTCAGCCGACTTTTTGAGCCAGTAAATTGCATCTTCTTTCTTGCCGGAGCTTTGGCCGCCATCAAGCAGTAGCATCGCCAAATCATACATGCTGTCCATATGCCCCGCCTCGGCAGCCCTTCTAAACCAATTAATTGCATTCGGGATGCTTCGGTCAACACCCCCTAACCCCTTGTAATAGAGATGGGCGAGTGTATATTGAGCCTCACGGTCGCCTGCTGTGGCATCTTCAATCAAATGAGTGTTGTCATATGCCAGTCCATCGGTGCCGGTGACCGATAACCACAGGAGACAGGTGAGAAACTGTAGTGTTTTATTTTCGCGCATTTACCGCTGACCAGATGTATCTGCTGTCGTTACCAGCGTGGACAGATATGGTGAATCGGTGCATTGAACTCGTTGATCTCATAAGCACCAGCTGCAAATTTCTTTATCTGAGTATACCTGCCGCGATCTTCAATTACCCTTATTTTTATCGAAGTCGTTCGTTCATAGAATAAGGATTTTTGGAGATATTTCTAACCACACCAAATCGTAATGTTGACAAAATGCTGAACATCACATAATTACGGACAGACCATATTTGGTAGAGCAACACGTTCCATTTATTAAATTATTTATAATCCATGGAGGAAACAAGATGAAACGGGTCCCAAAACTTACCCTGGAAGATGCAAAATTAATGATGGAGGCAGCGGAACAGAGAGCCACGGATATCGAGGTCGACATGGATATCGCCATCGTTGACGATGGAGGAAATCTCCTTCTCTTTCAACGAATGGATAATGCCCGAATCACCAGCATAACCATTGCTATTGACAAGGCCTTCACTGCAGGTGCAGCAAGAAAATCAACCCGGGCTTATGGGGATGTAAGCGGCCCGGGTGACCCTGCTTTTGGTATCAACTCAAGTATTCAAGGGCGGTTCATGATATTTGCCGGTGGACTGCCGATTTTCATCGACGATCATCCGGTTGGCGGCATTGGCTGCAGCTCGGGCAGCCCTGATCAGGACGAGACTGTCGCCCAGGCCGGAATTGATGCGCTGCTGAACAGCCAGGAATAGCCATAACCACCACTCGTGGTAAAATAATTTTCCCAATATATTCAGTGCAGTAGATTGTGAAATAAATTTTCTTTAAATATCAGATAAATAGTTCTGTCCTTTCAAAAGGATATCATGATTGAAAAGAGCGGGTAAAAAAGGTAGGTTCCCATCTATTGTTCATTTCAATGGATCGTTCGGATACGAGCTTTTCAATCCAAGAGCATTGCAAATCTGCTCACAGGAAAAAGAGCTCATGGTAAACTCAATGGTTACAAAGCCGGGAGGAACACATGTTTAAAATTGTCAGGCGTGAAGAAATGGCAGAAGGTACCGTAATACTCAACGAGATTGAGGCACCGCTGATTGCAAAAAAAGCCCTGCCCGGCCAGTTCGTGATCATAAAAGCCGGTGAGGATGGAGAAAGAATCCCCCTCACCATGGCTTATTCAGACAAAGAAAAAGGCACCATAACCATCATCTATATGGTTGTCGGAAAATCTACCGCGCTCTTCAAGGAACTAAAGGTTGGCGACGGTTACCAGGATGTTATCGGTCCATTGGGTAAGGCTACGCACCTGGAAAAAATCGGGAAAGTGATCTGCATCGGCGGCGGAACAGGCGTTGCGGTTCTGCATCCGATTACCCGGGCAATGAAAGAAATCGGTAACGATGTAACCTGTATTATCGGTGCACGAACAAAAGATCTGCTGATCCTGGAAGAACAGATGAAAGACGCCTCCCATGATCTGAGGCTTTGTACCGACGACGGATCCTATGGTCACCATGGTTTTGTTACTGACGTAATGAAAGAGATCCTTGAAAAAGAGGATATCAAGCAGGTCGTTGCCATCGGACCGGTTCCAATGATGAAAGCCGTCAGCTCTATTACCAAGAGCTATGATGTACCAACACTGGTCAGCCTCAATCCGATCATGGTAGACGGAACCGGTATGTGCGGCGGTTGCAGGGTAAGTGTTGGCGGAGATACCAAATTTGCCTGTGTGGACGGACCGGAATTTGACGGTCACCAGGTTGACTACGACGAGCTGATGCTCAGGCTTCAGGCGTACCAAGAAGATGAACAAAAATGCCACAATGATTTCTGCACCATTCGTGATGCCGAGTAACTGATCCCTGCAGGAGAGACGGGAAATCAGATTGAAGAGATAACGTATATAGGTTTAATCAATGGAGGGAGTGATGGCGCAACAAGCAACCAAGAAGAATCCCCGGATACCAATGCCCGAGCAGGAACCACAGATAAGGGCCCGAAATTTTCTTGAAGTACCAACAGGATACACACCCAAAATGGCCCAGGAAGAGGCTGCCCGCTGCCTGCAGTGTAAAAAACCCGGCTGTGTGGCCGGCTGTCCGGTGAGTGTTGATATTCCAGGTTTTATCGACCTGCTTGCCCAGGGTGACACAACCGGTGCAATTCGGAATCTATGGAGCAAAAATGCCCTGCCGGCGGTCTGTGGGCGTGTCTGCCCCCAGGAGATCCAGTGTGAAGGCAAGTGTATCGTCGGCAGAAAAGGAGAACCGGTCGCCATCGGTAACCTTGAGCGTTTCTGTGCCGATTATGAACGAGAATTTGGTACTGGAGAACTTCCCCCGAAGCAGTCGACAACTGGCAAACGAGTTGCGGTTGTCGGCTCAGGCCCCTCCGGCCTGACTGTCGCTGGTGACCTTATTGTTAAAGGTCATGATGTGACCATTCTCGAGGCGTTTCACAAACCGGGCGGTGTTCTGGTTTATGGAATTCCAGAATTTCGCCTCCCCAAGGACATTGTTGCCCAGGAAGTCAACTTTCTGGAGAGACTGGGTGTAGACGTAGAATGTAACGCCGTTGTCGGCCGCACTGTATCCCTTGATGAGCTTTTCGAGCAGGGATACGATGCTGTTTATGTCGGTGTCGGCGCCGGTCTGCCGAGGTTCATGAACCTGCCGGGAGAAAACCTCGTCGGTATCCTCTCGGCAAATGAATATCTTACCCGTGCCAACCTGATGAAGGCCTATAAGTTCCCGGACGTTGACACTCCTATCCCCATGGGGAAAAACGTTGTCGTTCTCGGGGCTGGAAACGTGGCGATGGACTCGGCTCGAACCGCAATGCGGCTGGGTGCCGAAAACGTGAAGATTGTCTATCGAAGATCCAGGGAGGAGATGCCAGCCAGAAAAGCAGAGATCCACCATGCCGAAGAGGAAGGGATCGAGATGTTTCTGCTGACCAATCCAACAAAATATATCGGTAACGAGAAGGGACGGTTAACCGGAATGGAGTGCTTGCAGATGGAGCTGGGTGAACCGGACGAGTCAGGCAGAAGACGACCGGTGCCCATTGAAGGATCAGAGTTTCATATGGAATGTGACCTCTGCATTGTTGCAGTGGGGTCCGGTGCCAATCCGCTGCTCACCAGTGAAACACCTGATATGAAGCTCAACCAGTGGGGGTATGTCTTAACCGACGAAAAAACCGGCAAGACCACCAAAAAAGGGGTCTGGGCCGGCGGCGATATCGTCACCGGGGCCGCGACGGTGATCCTGGCCATGGGCGCCGGCAGGCAGGCAGCTGATTCCATACACGATTACCTGACCCTGGGCTGGTAAATCAACAGAGCTCAGGCAGCTTAGATCGGGGAGCTTTTTCCATGAAAACGGGAAAAGCTCCTTTTTTTTACTGTTGATGCGTTGATAATGCAGAACTCACTGCGGTACTATGGGAAAACCGTTGGCTACCAAGCTCTTGAGACGGATCAAACTGATCTCCGGTATTAAAATGCTGAACCCGCGAGACAAACAGTTCCGTGGTGGCTGCAACACCAATGCCGACCTGGCCCACCTCAAAAAACGGTACCATCTGTTTTTCCTCGACATACCCGACGAAACCATCCGGGAAAACCCCCTCCAGATCATATCCAACCTCAATCCGTACCTGTTCGCCCATGGGATCAACGAGGAAGAGCAAACCCCTTGCTCCGTTTGTTTTTTGTCCGAGATTTCCAAAAACGGCGGCTGCCAGTTCATCAATATCCTCTGCACGATCTGCCAAAATGATCAGTTTAAAGTGGATATCAAGATCTCTTAACAGGGCTTTATTGTAGTCGTTGAGATATGTTCTCTGCGCTTCATTCAAAAGGGTTGGGCGATCGTCGAGAAACGATGGTTCATTATTATCTGAGCAGGAATTCAAATAAAAGACCACCAGGAGGAACGTCATTGCTCTAATGGTCTTTGTCAGGCCTGTCATATCGTAGCTCCACAGATGTTTGATCGATAGAAACCCTATTCAAGCCGCTTGGAAAAACGAAGTGTGCTGATCACCAGAAATACCAATGAGAAAACCAATAAATAGGAGAGATCGCCAACAAGACCGGTCAGGGGCTCTCCGCGTAACATCACTCCCCTGATTACCCTCAAAAAATGGGTCAGTGGCAGAATCTCTGCAATATACTGGGCAATTTTGGGCATGGCCACAAAGGGAAACATAAAGCCTGAAAGTAAAATCGATGGTAATAGAATAAAAAACGACATCTGCATTGCCGCGAGCTGGTTGCGCACCAGTGTGGAGATCATCAGGCCAAGAGTCAGGTTGGCGAGGATAAAGACAAGGCAGACCGCGTAGACGGGAAAGATATTGCCCATCACCGGGATATCAAAAAGAGCCACGCCAAGGAAAAGGATCACCGAGACCTGAACGAGTCCGATACCGACATAGGGGGTTATTTTCCCGACCATCAGCTCCAGATTTCTAACCGGCGTTGTTATCAGCAATTCCATATTACCGCGTTCACGCTCTCGGACAATGGCGATGGAGGTAAACATGATCATGGTCATGGTGAGAATGACTCCAAGCAGCCCGGGAACAGTAAAAAGTGCAGATCGCCGCTCTGGGTTATAGAGCAGACGGACCGATATCTGATCCACACGCTCACTATTTGAAATTGTGCCTCCCGGCAGAAAAGGGAAGCGTGAAAGCTGCCGGACCGCTCCACCAAGCGTCGTGTCAGAGCCGTCTACCAGTAATTGTGCTATGGATCGATCGCCCGTATAATAGCGTTCTTCCGCATCTCGCGGGATATACAGACCCGCACTCACACTGCCCTGCTGAATGAGGGCCTCCAGCTGCTGGGGGGTGTCGACCACCTGAACAAAGTCTACTACCTGAGTGGCCTGCAGGTCCATGGTCAACTGGCGCGAAAAACTGTTGTTCAGGTTATCGGCAACAGCTGCCGGCACATTGCGGACGTCGGTATTGATCGTATAACCAAACAGGATGAGCTGAAAAAGAGGGATCATGACAACCATGCCAAAGGTAAGCCGATCATGCACGAGATGAATCATTTCTTTACTGCAGACGGCTGCTATACGGACAAAAGACGGGACCGGAGAATACATCTCAGCCCACGACCTTATCAATATTGTTTTGAGTTGCCATGACAAAGACATCCTCAATAGATGGAGCCACCCGGGTGATCTCCGCATCATATGCTTGCAGCGTCATTTCGAGCCATCCCGGTGCCCTGAGCCCATCATTTCTCAATATCACCCGAAGCGAGATACCTGATCGTGCGGTGGCAAGCACTTCCACCATGGAATGTAAATGATCCCGAATTGTTGAAATATCCGGACCGTTAATCTGGAAGATTTCTGCTGCCAAATCTGTCTTAAGCTCCTGGGGTGAACCATCGGCAACCTTCTTACCTTCGTTCAGGATTGCCAGGTGATGACAGCGTTCAGCCTCATCCATCAGGTGAGTGGTCACTAAAATTGTGGCTCCGGCTTCACACATCAGAAAGAGTTCATCCCAGAATTCCCGGCGGGTATTTGGGTCAACCTCGGAAGTCGGTTCGTCGAGCAGCAGCAGTTTGGGTTCATGGATAACAGCGGCAGCAAGCGCCAGCCGCCGCTTCTGACCTCCAGACAGAGAACCGGCCGCTCTACTGGCAAAGGAATCAAGTTTAAACCGGACAAGCAGCTCGGAAATCCTCCGACCCATACCCCGACCATAGACCCCCATTATCCGTGCCATAAACTGCATGTTCTGTAAAACGGTAAGATCCCCGTACATTGAGAACTTTTGGGTCATATAGCCAACCTGACGCCGAATCTGTTCTGTCTGCTCGGGTATTCTCATTCCCAGCACTTCAATCTGCCCCGCCGTCGGCGTCAACAGGCCGCACATCATGCGGATCGCTGTTGTTTTACCGCTGCCGTTTGGCCCGAGGAACCCATACACCTGCTGTTTTGGGATGGTCATGTCGACCTGGTCAACTGCGGTAAAGCTGCCAAACCGTTTGGTCAACCCCCTCACCTCAATGACCGGGTTCACAGGGCCTCCAGAATGAGCTGTACCGGGGTGCCTGCTGTTAATTCCTGCGCCTCCCTGTCGACCAGGTCGAGCTGGGCAATATATGACAGCCGGGATCGATCGTTTTCCGACAGGGCATAGTACGGGGTAAAAGAAGCCTCTGAAGATATGGCTCGCAGTTGCGCTGTAAACGACTTTGGCTGACCGTCAATCTCCAGACTGTATCTGCCGCCCGGTTTCATCCGGGATCGATGTGTTTCAGGGATATAGACCCTGGCCCAGGGCCTGCTACCCGCCAGAAGTGTGCAGACGACCGACTGCGCTGGTGGTTTATCACCTGTCTTGAATGGCAGACTGTCCACGAGACCACTCCTGGCCGCGGTAATGGTGTAATCCTCTTTAAGCAATGCCAGCCTGGAAAGCCTGGCAGAAAGCGCTTCGACCTGGCTCCTGGCCTGCTCAACCTGCTCAATACGGGTACCGGCCAATAATTCATCAAGCATTTCGGTCAGCTCTGTCACCCGCTCTTTTGAGTTGATATAGGCATTGTAACTATTGTCCCGCTGTTCCCGACTGGAGAAATCAGTCTTGAACAGCATTTCTCTGCGCTCGTATATTTCTCTGTCGTTTTCAAGCGTTGCTTTGGCTGCTTCAAGCCGTGCCTTGGCTTCTGCGATGGTTTGAGGGCGAGGCCCGGTCTCCAGTTCCTGGAGCTGCCATGAGGCCTGGTTCAATTGTGCTTCCACATCACGGTATTGCTGAACAATTTTCCGATCGTCAATAACGAGGAGCAGATCTCCTTTCTCAACACGCTGTCCTTCGCTTACGTTAATGCTCACAATGATTTCGGTTGCGGGAGAGCGGTGGTTTACCCGATCCCACTCCAGTGTCCCCAGGGCCTGCTCCGGTGACTGCTCACACCCGAGCAAGAAAAACAAAACAAATACCAGTAGATATAAGAGAGACATGCCCTTTCTGCTCACCATAACCTTCGTTTTGATATCCATCACTCTATTGACGCAAGATATGCCTCTACTTCGGCAGGACTTCCCTTGAAAAGGATTGTTCGTCTGTCTTTTGCCAGCTGGAAATCATACATCGGATCATAGTAGCAGCTGAGCAGCTGCCCAACCCATATTTTATGCAATTCCATGTTGCCACTCTGTTTCTGAGCCCTGCAGGCATCACCGAGTTGCTCTTTGACCCGCTGATGAAGTGCTGACCCGAGTCGCCTGGCAATACGGTCAACGCCAGATTCCATCTCGACAATCCATTTTTCCATACCACGACAGACACCAAATTGCTGCTGGTAGGTTTGCTGCGCAGCAACCACATATTCGTCAAAAGTGATTTCGATTCTTCTTTCAAGCGGCGCTTCGACAATAATCAACTGACCGTCTGCGAAAAATTGTGCGAGCGGTTTGGGCAGGAAACGTTTACCGATATGTCGCCCTTCATCTTCAACAATCATATATCGAAAATCCAGATGACCGTGCCTTACCAAGGCTGCAGCAAGTCTATTTTCAAAATCCGCCTGGACCGGCTGAGCTGAGATATGTCTGCCAAACGATGACCCGCGGTGATTGGCGAGCGCTTCAAGGTCAATACTGTTTTTCAATCTTTTTATCAGGATCGTCTTTCCAACCCCTGTGCGCCCGCCGAGAACGATTGCCTCACTCGTGATCCATTGAGGATCAAGCCGCTCCAGCAGGTATGACCTGAACGCTTTATACCCTCCTTCAAGGAGTCCCACGGACTGTCCGGACTGAGCCTCAATCCATTCCTGGGCAATGTGAGACCGCTGGCCACCCCGGGCGCAATAGATCATTGTGCCAGCGTGTCCCGACAGCATCTCGATCCAGCCGGAAACCCGCCGGCTCCGGATCTCTCCTGAGACCAGCCTTGAGCCAAGTTTTATCGCTTTATCTTTGCCATGCTGCTTATAACAGGTCCCAACGCGATGTCGCTCTTCATCGTCGAGTATCGGCAGATTAACAGCACCGGGCAGTGATCCTGAACAAAATTCAACAGGTGCCCGCAGATCAATGAGGGGCAGTTCGCCTATAATAACATCCTGGTAAACTGTCGCGTCAGTCAATTCGTCACAACCCTCTTTTATAAATCGAGACCGCGCTCAATATCCGGCTGCCTGGCCATCCTTTCGATGATCTGAACCAGCCACATAACAGTTCCCTGATTTCAGAATCAGCTGGGCCCCGCCGAAAATATCATCTTCCCCGCACAGGACCTGATGCCCGCGTTCCCCGAGCCCCTGGACGACAGAGGCAGAATAGCCGTCTTCCAGTGCCAGGCCTGATTCCGGCATGACATGCCAGCGGGGACCATCTGATGCTGCCTGCGGATTCTGTTGGTAGTCAAAGAGTCGAGTCATCATCTGCACGTGCCCCTGTGCCTGCATATGGGCACCCATTACACCAAATGCCAGAAGCGGCTGTCCACGATCCATGACAAATCCGGGAATGATTGTGTGAAACGGTCTTTTGCCGCCACTGACGTAATTAGGATGACCATCCTTCAAACCAAAACCAGAGCCGCGATTATTGAGGCTGATACCTGTCCCGGGTACAACAATACCGGAGCCAAATCCATGGAAGTTTGACTGAATAAAAGAAACCATCATACCATCTGCGTCTGCTGCTGCCAGGTAGACCGTTCCGCCACTGTCCGGAATTCCGCTTACCGGTGATCGGGATTGCATCATATCAATCTGTTCAGACCGTTTTCTCAGGTAGGCGGGATCAAGCATTTGCCGATAGTCCACCCTCATTGCCTCGCTGTCGGCCAGGTGAGCTGAGATGTCTGAGAAGGCAAGTTTCATCGCCTCCACCTGCAGATGAACCGAATCAACCGAGTCCACCGGGTATTGTTTCAGATCAAAATTTTCAAGTATTCCAAGTGCTATCAGCGCAGCAATCCCCTGTCCGTTCGGCGGCAATTCAAAGAGTTCCAGAGACCGGTAGCGTTGAGAGATCGGGTTAACCAAGAGCGGCTGGTGGGAGGCAAGATCATCATAGGTCATGCCACCGCCCAGTTTTTCAGAACAGCTGGCAATCTCTCTGGCAAGATCACCCCGGTAAAATGATTCACCCCCAGTCCGGCCAATCTCCTCGAGTGTCATAGCTGCATCCCTGAAATAAAACATTGATCCTGGTCCAGGCGCTTTGCCAGCTGGCAGAAAAACCTTGCCAAATTCATCAAAATCCCGGCAGTTATCTGCAGCTTTTTTCCATTTTTTGGCAATAATGGGCGATACAGGATACCCCTCGTTTGCATATTCGATAGCCGGCTCAAATAATTGCTGAAATGGCAGCCTGCCATACCTGCGGGACAGTTCCACCCAGACCGAGACAGCGCCGGGAACAGTCACGGAGTCCCACCCAGACCTGGGCATCTCATCGAGGTGAGCAAACCGCTCCCGTGACCATGAGGCTGGAGATTTGCCTGAACCATTGATTCCGAACAACTGCCGTGTATCCCAGACCATTGCAAAGGCATCGCTGCCAATCCCGTTTCCGGTCGGCTCCAGCACGGTCAAAGCAATGGCAGCTGCCAGCGCACCATCAACAGCATTGCCGCCATCCATCAACATTCGAACCCCGGCCTGTGAAGCCAGCGGTTGAGATGTTGAGACGACATTTGCAGCCATGACGATCGGTCTTTGTGAATGATAGGGCAGGTTCCACGGGTTCATATCGATACACTCCATTTGAGAACACGGTTTTCAACTGTTATCTTTATAGCACCTGTCCTGCCTGTATTGCCAGCATGATCTCTGTTTACCTGTAATTTGGCGCAATCGTCCAGTGAAGTCGTTTTTATTTTATCGAGCCGTTCTAAATAGAAGCTGCAAACAGATCTCAGCTGCATTCTTTTTTACATATACACTTTTTTCATGTATATTCTTCTGCTGTAAGCTATTATCAGCACATTGTTATCATTACCACTTTTACCATTAACCAGAGGAGAAATCATGGCCACGACAACAGAAAATCTAAAAGATGCTTTTGCCGGTGAAAGTCAGGCGTACCAGAAATACAGTGCCTTTGCCAAGAAGGCGGAAAGAGAAGGTTTCATCAATATCGCTAAACTCTTTAAAACAACAGCAGAAGCAGAACGGATTCACGCTGAAGGCCACCTGAAAGCACTTGATGCGATTGCCTCAACAGCCGAAAATCTCAAGGGTGCCATAGAGGGTGAGACGTATGAATTCACTGAAATGTACCCACCCATGAGTGAGCTGGCGACAGAGGAAGGCCATCGTGCCAAGACCATGTTTCGTTTTGCACTCGGTGCGGAAAAGGTTCATGCCGAGATCTACTCCAAGGCCCTTGAGGCCGTCAAAGCAGGCGTTGACTTGGATGTCACCGATTTCTATCTCTGTCCGATTTGCGGATATATCGAGCTCGGTGCAGCCCCGGATGTGTGCCCCATTTGCGGTGCATTGTCCAAAGTTTTTGAAAAAGTTGCCTGAGCAGCTTCCTTCACCCATACGAACAGACCGGGGCGGCACTGCTTCCCCGGTTCCCATCCCATGATGTAAATGGTTCACTGTACTGTCATCCCCAGAACGTTGATGCCCCAGTAAGGTCCTCTTGTTAACCTGCTGAATTAATTATCTGAAAATTTTTACTGTCAGTTTGATTGTGATATACTGAAGGTTGTCATCCGACTTTTGGGGAGCAATCGCGAGCTGCTCGGGCGTAATTGACTCATTTGAATTGCCACGGGAGTTGTTAACTCCATAACAAAACGTACCAAAACATGACCGAAAATCCATCCGCCACAATCGCCTCTCAGCAGGTTTTCGACGAACGATTCAAAAAGCTGGTCAACGAAATTCATGCGGCTTCTTCACCCAATGCGATCATGGTTGGGCTTCGCAATAAAATTCTCAATATCTACAATGTTGAGATGGCAACTATTTTTCTGATCGATACCAAGAAAAATAAGCTCGTATCTTGGGTCCTGCTGCCCAGCGATTCATTACGCAAAATCCGGATGGATATCAACCGGTCTTCAATCACCGGCTATGTTGCGGAAACAAAACAGACGATCAATATATCCAACGTTTACGACAACAAGGAACTGCAGGATATTGACCCAACCCTTACCTTTGACTCATCCTGGGATCAAAAAGGAGGCAGCCGGACCAGACAGATCCTGGCAACACCAATCGTCCACAAGTCAAACCTGATGGGGGTCATCGAGCTTATAAACAAAAAACAGGGGGCAGAGTTCGACTCTACCGATGAGACCCGGGTCAAGGAACTCGCTGACACGCTGGCGATTGCGCTATTCAATCATTACAAGAGCGGAAAAAAAGTTCCGATGCGCTATGAAGAGCTGGTCAACCGTGAGATTATTTCAGCCCAGGAAATGGAGCGGGCGATGGTCATCGCCACCCAGCAGGAAAAAGAAGTTGAAACCGTCTTGATGGAAAACTTCCTGGTGTCCAAAGCTGATCTGGGAGACGCCCTCTCTACCGTTTACAAGACACGTTTTGTCGACCTTAAAACCGAACAGTATTCTGCGCTGTCTCTCCTTGAAAACGCAAATTTTGAGATCCTCCGAAGACATCATATTGTACCGCTGCAGAAGAAGAATAACGACCTGATTGTTGCCGCTAAAAATCCCGCCAACCAAAACGGTATCCTCGAGGTTAAAAAGTTGTATCAGGCTGCCAAGATAAGTGTGCTGCTTGCCTTTGGAGACGATATCAAAGAACTCCTCGATTCCGTTTCCCCGCCGAGTGAAGAAGACATTGAAGATATCGGTGGTATGGATGAAGTTCCGGAAGAAGAGGAGTACAGCGACTCAATATACGCACAGCATGATGAAGAGCCGCTCGAGGTTGAAGTTGATACGACACCTGCTGTTCAACTTGTCAATAAGATGATTGAAGACGCCTTTTTTGCAGGGGCCTCTGATATCCACATAGAACCCTATGGAAACCTCAAAGACGCAGAGGTACGATTCCGCGTTGACGGTACCTGCGCACATATCGTCAATATCCCGAAGACCAACGTCAAGTCAGTTATTGCACGGATAAAAGTGCTGGCTGACCTTGATATCTCCGAGCGAAGAAAACCGCAGGACGGCAAGATGCGATTTACCACCACGCAGGCAGACAACATTGAGTTGCGGGTGGCAACGCTGCCGACTGCTGATGGTAACGAAGATGTGGTCCTGCGAATTCTGGCAGACAGCAAACCGCTCCCCTTGCTTAAAATCGCTCCGGAAAGAATTCTTGAGCGCCTTGTACCGGTCATTACCAAACCATACGGTATTTTTCTTGTCGTCGGACCAACCGGTTCCGGCAAAACAACAACACTCCATTCAGTCTTGCGGTACATAAACACACCGGAAAAAAAAATCTGGACCGCCGAAGATCCGGTGGAAATTACCCAGTACCGCCTCCGACAGGTTCAGGTTAAACCGTATATCGGTTATACTTTTGCGGCAGCTATGCGTGCCTTCCTGCGGGCAGATCCCGACGTCATAATGATCGGTGAGATGCGTGACCAGGAGACTGCGAAGATGGGCATCGAGGCATCGTTGACCGGTCATCTTGTCTTCAGTACCCTGCATACAAACTCAGCGGCTGAAACGGTGATCAGGTTGATTGATATGGGCATGGATCCATTCAATTTCTCCGATGCGCTGCTGGGCGTTTTAGCCCAACGGTTGGTCAGGACCCTGTGCGAAGAGTGTAAAGAACCCTACAATCCTTTAAAAGAGGAATATGATCACCTGGTCCATCATTACGGTGCACTGTTTTTTGAGCACTTGAATGTTCAATATTCAAAAGATTTGACACTTTTCCGGTCAAATGGATGTGATGAATGTAATGGCAGCGGTTACAAGGGCAGACACGGGCTGTTTGAACTTCTGGTTGCCAACCGACAGATTAAAGACCAGATCATTCGCAAGGATCCGGCTGAAGAAATCAAACTGGCAGCAATTGATGATGGTATGACCGTGCTGCTCCAGGAGGGGATTCACCTAATTTTTGATGGAGTCACCGACCTTAAACAGGTGATGAGTACCTGCATGCTCTAGATCCCTGCCACAGATACGGGACTGGATCAGGGCTTGTCGCTCAGGCGAGCCCCCAGCGACCATACGTCGGCCCGAAAAGGTCCCAGTCTTTTTTCTCCCGTTCCCGGAACCATTCCAGGAATTTAAGATCCGGGCGAGCAGTCGAGAAGGGAAAACTCAGGTAAAAGCGCGCGCACGCTTTTCTGTTGGTTTTCCTGCTGATACGAATATGCGGAAATCTTCTCTTTGCCTCCTCGAGTAATGATTCGGCAATTGGATAATCGGTAAGCGGGACCGTCAAGGTAAAAGAGTATTCCTGGCTCATGGGAATCGTGCCTCGTCGACAGAGATAACCTGATGAAAGATGGAAAAATCAAACTTCTGCCATAATCTAACACGAACCAGGAGTAATTCTCAACCATGGAAGATTTCTGATCAGATTATCGACATGCTCAGCTCAATTGATTATTATGTTGTCTGAACATGAAATTTCTCTTTACCCAGGCACATTTCTCTATAAAGACGAGCCTTTTGCAAAATGATGATTTTCGTTCAACGTCAAACCATGTGAAAAATTTTTACCGCAGGCATCGTTGATATTCCGAGGATAAAAATTTAAGCATAACGTAGAGATTGAGCGAAATGGGCGTTTTGCAAGTGGCTCAAGACAATAATTGAACACCTCTTTGGTGATCCAGCTATTGCGGGCGGCTGACAATGTGCGGCAGACTTGACTATTATCTCCTGCTGTTTTCAAAAACCTGTGAAGGGCCAAACGGTTCTTCCCCGCTCACCTGTGCAAGGGACTGGTTCTGGTGTCCACTTCTTCTCGCTGCTGTTCTGGAGAATATCGATTCAGGCCACATTACCAGAAACTATATTCTCCCCTCTCCGGAACTGGAGGAAACATATCAACTCAGCAGCAGCATGGTAACGGGCCATTCTGAAGTACAACCTTCCATGGCAATCCCATTCTGGAATCTGCAGTTTTCAGGTTTCTGGCTCCTGAGACCGAAAAACCCTGAGCAACAGCTGGACGGAGTTCAGATCAGTGATATGGAGCAGTTGCAACAACTGGTCTATGGTGCCGTTTTCCCTGAAGACCTTTTCCCCCTTTTGCAGATGCAGTCCTCACGGGAAAAACTCAAACAAATTCTTATTCAATCTTATCTACCGAAAGGGCAACAGACATAGCTTCTTGAAGTGTTGCCAAACCACCCCCCTGAGAGCTGGCGCCCGCTTCACGGTCAGCTTCAGACTGAAGATCAATAGCGCGCCTGACTTCCCAGAATGCTGAAGCCAGCTCCTCCTGCAGTTCATCTGCAATCTCACATGACCCCTCGATTTCAAGCCAGCAATCCCCCTGTTTATCTCCCCGGGTCAAGGATACACCTGAGCTGAAATCGGCTCTTGTACACCTTCGAACTGCCTCCACCCCACACCAGCAAATCCAGTAAGGATAGTGCGAGGATATAGATCGAACGATTTTTTTCCAGCTCAGTTGAGGTGGCATTTCAACACTGGTCCGGCAATACATTGTATTTCCCGATAAGGTATGAGTAACAGAAGTACCCTTTGGAATGGTCGGTTGAGTCGGCAGGTCAATGCTGACAGCCGCCATTCGCCTGGCCTCGGATCTGAAAAAAGGTGCGAGCCGGAACTGTTCCGACGGTTTCGTTGCCAGTGACACTCCCAGATAGACCAACCCACTGACAATCATGGCCACGATGACGCCATGCCCCATCAGTAATGGGTGAAAAGATTCCAGAAAGGGGCGGGCACCCTGTTCTGTAGCAATCAGGTCGATGACGATCAAGCACACCTGAATCACAAATCCGCACAGCAGAGATGTGACAGCCCCGATTCCGGTTCCCCTTTTCCAATAGATGCCGCCGATCAGTACAAAAAAGTATGAGGCGCTGGCAATGAATGTTGCGATGTGGATAGCATCTATTATTGAGGTGATAAATAATGAACCGAGCACCGCACAACCGATAATTATCAGGACACTGATCCGGGTAACGAGGATCATCTGTCTCACAGATGCAGACGGATTCAAGTAGCGCTGGTAAATATCTCGTGCGATGCATGAGGCACCGGATGCAGCGAACGTATCAGCGCACGACATTGCAGCTGTGGCCAGTGCAACGGCACATAGAGCAACGGTGATATCAGAAAAACCACTGTCTTGGATAAAGGTTAGAAGGGCTGATTCACCGCGTGCAAGCCCCATTGGAAATCCCATTTCGCTGATGTCCGGGTAAAGCACATTCAGCCCCAGGGCAATCATCATACATCCTGAAAAGGCGACAAATACCAACAGTGCACCGATAACCATACCGCCCATTGCAGATTTTTGATCACGGGCTGCCCATATTTTCTGCCACGGATCCTGCTCACTAACCCATCCGGGAAGAATTGCGATACAGAATATGAGGACCATTGGCAACCCTATTGAAAGAGGGTTCCACCACGAGCTATCAGGGGCAAGGAAAAGATCTTTTTTCGTCATACCCGAAATATCTCCTGCTCCACTGACAACCAGCACCGCCATCACCAGAATAAAAGTGGCAAGACATAGGTACTGGACAACATCTGTGGTTATCACCGCTGATAGTCCCCCAAGCATCACATAGACGGTTACCGAGAGACCGACGATCAAGGCAGCCTGAATCGTATCAATTCCATAAAAAACCTGCAGTACCAGGGCAAACCCCTTGATATCAGCCACAGCAAAAAGAATCATGACAACGATGATGATCAATGCCACAGGCAGTCTGAGAAACGATCCATACCGCATCTCTAGGAGTTCAGGCTGGGTCATGGCGGGTATGGATCGAATTTTCGGAACAAGGAAAACAAGGGCCAGCAAGGCAAGAATATTCGGAGCTACAAATCCCCAGATTGAGCCCATACCAAGGAGCATGAAAAAGCCGATTACTGCCAGCAAAGCTCCAGCCGTCAGCCATGAGGCTGCCGCAGAAAAACCGATTGAAAGCGGTCCGGCCCGCCTGCCACCTAAAAGAAATTCCCTCAGGGAAATCTGGCGCCGGTTAAACAGGTACCCGATAAAAAAGAGAAATGAGATATAAGCTGCAAGAAGCGTGATAAAAGTAGAATAACTGTCCATAAGACCTCCCGTCAATGGAGTTGGGAATACGGTGCACAACCGTCCCCTCCATTGGTGTCGGTGCCGGCAAAAAAAATCCCAAACCGACACAAATCATGTCAGCTCGGGGATTTACCGTCTCTCCGAGAGGTTTAAGCAATGAGGTCAGATATTCTGACTCGTGAATCATCCTTCAGGCTCTGCCTTCCCTCATTGCTTCGTCATATAACATGCAATAAAGTGGCGAACAGCGAACCTTCGTCCTCACTCACAGCGGCGGGTCCGTCCCGGAATTTCACCGGGTTCCCTGCAGGAAAAGACAAAGATGAAAATCATCATTTCCTGAAGCCCTGAAAAGGCTTACCTTCATGCTTCAATTATTGGCTACTAATAACAAAAATAGAGGAATAGTCAACCGTATAAATCGATTTCGTATCGCTCAACCCTGCACACGTGAGAGCCCACGGACAACCAATTATCTATTTGTTTTTATGGTGTTTTTCCAACCATGACCTGGGGTAGTCAACAGACGGACAGTAGTCTATCAAGTTCTGAATATTCTCCTCATGCATGCTGAACAGGATATCTTTGAACGTTTGGGGCACCTCACCCTTCACCCCTTTAAACACATATTTTTCAAGTTGCTGCCGGGTGCTCGGCTCAGGAGTACTGATCGCAAGAAAGTCACAAAGTTTTGTAAAGTAGTGGAACGGATTTTCTAAAAGTTCATCATAAAAGAGAACCAGAACCTGATCCTTGCCGAAAGACCTGCACCACTGATCGATCAACGCAGCATAATCATTAGATTTTCTTTGAGGAGGATCGTTGAACTGGGCGATAAACTCTGAATGGCTGACTTCCGATAGCTGGCGCCCCGGTTTTTTGCTCAGATTCATTTTTGCCCGCGACCATTCCCTCTCGATGGGATCACGGAGTGTAATGAGAATTTTCAACCGGGGAAAAACCTGGCTTATCCTGAAGATTTCCTCTTCGGGCAACTCACAATATTTTGCCGTAATGTCACCGCTGACTGCCTGCTGCTGAAAAAGAGAAGCGTACCACTTGTCTGTACGTTCTCCGCACAGATAGTTCAGGTCCCAGCGCAGTTCTTTGCCATTCAACTTCAGTGCAACTAGGTCGGAAAAATGTTTTCTAAACCTGTTCTTATGAAATGTCCTTCGTCCTTTGACATGCCAGTGGTCTCCGCCCAGCAATTCCCTGAAGGTTAACTTTCCAACGAAATATCTTTCCCAGAAAAATCTAATCTCTTTGTCTGGCGGCATCATGACCTGCGGGTGATTCAGCAGGTTCTGGTATATCCAGGTTGTTCCCGTTTTGGGCGGGCCGATACCGATAAAATCAGGTTTTGTATATATCTCGGCTTTCATTCCAAATCACCACTTGCCATATTTTCTTTTACTCATATCCACCCAACAATCATTGCCCATCCGCTAAAATGAGCGCAAACAGATGGTGTACAGACAAGGACAATCATTCAATCACCTGCTTTTATTATTTTCCTGAAGGAATAACAATAATTACCTGTCAGCAGAAGAAAAGAGTGTGATCTCGGAAGTGTTGTATTGATCAGAGTTACCGGAAGAAACGGTCCTGGGACACCATTTCTTCCGGTCTTGTATCAGTGTTGCGGATAGTAGGGTATCAATGCCTCGATACTTTCTTTTAAAGCCGTTGCAGCTGCCATGTCGCTGTTCTGTTTTGCCTTCATTGCCGCCACGATAACAGCGTGATGTTTTGTCAACCGCTCAGTGTAGTCATCCATGCTTGACTTCACCCGCTGGGTTAGGAAATAGTCGCTTATGGAGGAGATAATTTTCTGGGCGTGATTTTCTTTGTTGACCACCCACCTGACCAGCTGGTTCTGGGATTGAGCATCTGATTTGCCCGCGAGTTCATTGATGAGCTTAATCGACTTTTCAACCGTCGCTGCATCTTCGAGCATGGCTGTTACCTGTGCGTGATCATCATAGATACCGCAGGGAATCTGGCAATGAGCAAATGCCTGCTGGACAAACAAACTGCCGCCGGCCATGACAATTAAAACAAGAATCAATGCTCTTTTAATTTGTTTCATATTTCTCTCCTTTTTTCGGTATTGATCTGTGTGAATCATTTCCCTGTGATCCGGGAAAATCGATGACCTTTGTAAACAGGCAGACCAACCTGCCGCCTGTACAATATGTGATAGTCATCATCAACACCAGAGGCAACGTCTCAGACGAAAATTAAAGCTTCAACGGCTCTCATAAAAAACATTATTTCAACAACTTTCTGACCGATGCGAGTGCCGGTATCTCACCCAGGCTGGAATAGGCTTCATGATTTTTATCAATGGTGGGCAGATCATATAAATAATTTACCATCATTCCGGCGGACAGCATGATTCCGTTGGTGGTAAGATCGGCTGCCCAGTTGATCTGTTTTATTTTCGCTCCGTTGGTCAGGTGAAAATGCGCGACTCTGTCAAAGGCCTGTATTCCTCTTTTTTCTTCAAGCAGGTAGCGGGTACACAACCTGAGCAGGCTCTGCTCTATTTTTTTTGCCCGGTCCCTCTGCTCCTTGCCTGCCGTGTCATCCAGGTCAACAATTTCCCGAAATCGCTCGACAGAGAACGCATCATCTTTCAATAAGGTGATCGCCTCTTTCTCCCGTTGATAAAACTCATTATCATCACCAACTGTTTTTATCCAGCTGGTAAACCCTGGTATGGGTGACAGGGTTGAAAATCTCTTCAGGTTTGGCAGATTTATTTTAAGATCAGCAACAACCCGTTTAATCAAGAAGTTGCCGAAACTGACACCAGCAAGTCCTTTCTGGCAGTTGGATATTGAGTAAAAAATGGCCGTATCCGCTTCCTTGGGATTACCGGCAGGGGCCTTTTCATCGAGAAGTTCATGCACATTCGTTGTAATACCGTTGACAAGTGCCACCTCGACAAAAATCAACGGCTCTTCAGGCATTCGTGGATGAAAAAAAGCATAACATCGTCTGTCCTCCTCCAGCCTGTTCTTCAAATCCTGCCATGACCTTATCTTATGGACAGCTTCATATTTGACCAACTTCTCAAGGAGATCAGCCGGAGTTTTCCAGGTAATGAGACGCAGATCCAGAAATCCCACATCAAACCAGGACTCCAGGAGACGGTAAACATCGTTATCGAGCGCCTTTAGTTCCCGACTTTCCCGGGCCCAGCCAATGAGTTCTGCCCGGAGGTCGACCAGAAACTTTACACCCTCGGGTAAACTGTTGAATTGTCTCATCAACCTGGACCGGGGAGGTTCAAGGAGGTCACGCAACTGGGATGTGGCCATCTGTTTCTCATCCGTCTCAACCGCCTCGCGATGTTTGGTAATAGCCTCTTCCACCGCATCACTGTCCACATCATATTCCCTGGCCAGAAGCTTCAGAAACCGCTTTCTCCCTTCCGCATTCAATACAGAGTAGGCCTCTCCAAGCTCCGCAGCACGTCCACGTGCTGAAACTTCCCCTCCCTGGCCCTCAAGGCATGCATAAATTTTTGCCCTTACTTTATCAAAATCACTTTTGGGAAAAGACGGGCCTACCATGTTCTTCAGTTCGGGATCTCCCAGTGGCCATATCTCTCTCATTCGCCGTAACGTGCGATCCCACAGCGGTTCAGATGATTCCGGCATGTACGTGTTCTCCTTTCTCTGTTCTTACAAACTTCTGGAACGTCGAAACAGGTTGATGTTTGAAGTTATCTGCACACTACCTCTTCTGCTGCTGATACTATCGCTGAGTATGTTTGCCAATGTTTCAGCTCATAGAATCATTTTATACAGCTGGCTCAGGTAAAGCTCGTTTTTGAGACAAATCAAGCTGATCATAATATTATATAAGAACATGGATATACAGGTCAAATCAAGAACTGATTCGGTGTTCTTTATCACTTACTTAGCTGCAATCACTATCCGTCAGCTCAAAGAGTCTGATCCAGGATCTGGTCGGCCAACCAGCTGCACGTTTTCAAGAGATATTTAATGGTCTCAAATTTGAACGGGACCTGCCGTTCAGGTATACTTTATAAGGTCGGTATTTTTTTCGTGGCTCTCTTCTGAAATCAGGTTGAATATGAATTTTAAAAAATGGACGCGGGATTTACCAATAAGGTCGCGGTTGCTTTATGGTTATCTGCTTATTTTCCTGTTAGTGATTCTCATCGGCAACTCCATTATCTATCTTTTTGTTCGCTCAACAATCAATAAAGATATCGCCGGGGAATTAGGCAGCAGCACACTTGCCAACCAGCTGATGATCAAAACAGCCATAAGTAACTCGATCATCGATCAACTCCAGGTGGTCGTGGAGCGTAACCTGGAGATCATCATCGGTATATACCAGGAAGAGCTGAAGGAGGTTGATGCAAAAAAAAGGGCAGCAAAGATTTTAGCAAGTCAATCCATTGGAAAGACCGGATTTTTGTATGTGGTCAACAGCAGTGGCGATGTCCAGGCCCATCCCGACAGTGAAATAATTGGAAAAAACGTCACAATTCAAAATCACCTTGGTCATAAAATTCAACCCAAATATGGCTATCATCTCGGACATGACGAAAACGATCCGCAAATAACAAACTGGATCTCAGGGAAGGCGCATTACCGGACCTATTTCGGACCCTGGGACTGGATCATCTCCGCTGCAATCAGTAAAGATGACTTTAGCTCTCATCTGGATCTCGATGAGCTAAGAAAATCGATCCTTGCCAACCAGTTTGGAGAGACCGGCTTTTCCTTCGTCATGGATTCCAGAGGAAACTTGATAATCCATCCAAAGCGTGAGGGACAGAATATCTACAACCTGGAGAATTCATCGGGAAGAAAAGTTATCCAGGAGATTTGCAAAATGAAAAAGGGGAAGATGAATTTTTCCTGGCAAAACCCGGGAGAACCGAGTTCCCGGGAAGCCCAGGTCTATTTTGATTACATACCTGAACTGGACTGGATTGTTGTTTCGACCGGTTTTATTGATGAATTTTACAGCCCCCTGGCTAATCTGAGATCAGTTATATTCGGCATTATCATCCTACTGAGCTTCCTGATCATTGGTTTGACCTGGCAGATAAGCAAGACCATTACCCGACCGATCAAACACCTGACACTCGGACTCAAAGCTGCCTCGGAAGGTGATTTCAGCAAACGTCTGTCGCCCAACTCACTTGACGAACTCGGTCAGCTCGAGAATCATTTTAATACCTTTCTCACTCAGCTCGAGCTGTCCAATGCCAAACTTCATGAATCTGAGAAAGGGTTCAGGTCAATTTTCGAAAATGCGGTTGAAGGAATTTTGCAGTTTGACATTGATGGTAAAATTCTCAAGGTCAACCCATCTTTTGTTTCAATGCTGGGGTACAACAACAGTCAGGCGTTACTCGACCAGAACGTGAATTTCTACCAGGATCTCATCGTCAGAAAAGAACTCTGCGGTAAAATCATGGATACACTTATCGGCGAACGCACGGTAAAAGGCTTTGAGGTCCAGCTTTACAGAAAATCCGGGGTCGTATTCTGGTGCCTGCTGAATGCCCGCAGTGTGCAGAAAACAGACAGCGACGAAATCTCTCATATCGAAGGGTTCCTCGCAGACATCAATGACAGAAAACTCGCCCAGGAGGGACAGGAAAAGATCCTGGGAGATCTTGAGGTGATGGTGGAGCAACGAACAGTTGAACTTTCCGAGAGAATCTCCGAGCTTGAACAGCGAAACCAGCTCAATCGCTCCATGGGTGAGATGGCAGATATGATGCAGTCCTGTCGTTCCATCAGTGAGACGTTTCCGGTTATCAAGCAATATCTGAAAATTTTATTTCCAGAGGATACCTGCACACTTTTCCTGCATGACGAATCAAGACAGCTGCTGGATCAGGTTATCCCGTCGGTCTCGGATTCCAGAAGCTCAAAGACAATGATAAATGACAGCTGCTGGGCACTCAGGCAGGGGAAAAGCTACCTGTTTTATGAGATGGATGAAGATATGGCCTGCGAACACGCGGAAGAAACACCACATGGCTATCTCTGTATCCCACTTATCGCCCATGGTGTCACCATCGGACTGCTCCATTTTGCATTTGATGCTGCCGTTGACTCTGAACTCGAGAATGCCGCAACGCTGCTGGACCGTAAAACCAGTCTCTGTACACGGTTGGCTGATCACCTGTCCCTGGCCTTTGCAAATCTCAGGCTCCAGGAAGAATTAAAACTGAAATCCATACAGGATAGCCTCACCGGCCTGGCCAACAGACGTCATATGGAAGAAATACTGCAACGCCAGTTTCACCGGTTAATGAGATATGAGACCCAATGCAGTCTGATCATGCTTGACGTGGATCACTTTAAGACCTTCAATGACACGTATGGCCACGAGATAGGAGATCTGGTTCTGCAGGAACTAGGACGTTACCTGAAGAAACACACACGAGGAGAAGACCTGGCCTGCCGGTTTGGCGGTGAGGAGTTTATGATAATCATGGTCAACACCACCACCCAACGGGCCCTCGACAAGGCTGAGAAGATACGTGCAGAAATTGCTGAGACACTTGCAATACCTCACCACTCAGGTATGCTGTACGTTACCGTTTCCTGTGGCGTTGCCACCGCACCGATCCATGGACAAAACCTCAAGGAGCTCTTGAAGTCGGTAGATAACGCACTCTACCAGGCAAAGCACAATGGCAGGAACAGGGTGGAAGTTGCTGCTCCAGGTGCCGCTGCTTGAAGCAATTGAACCTCTGATGGCAACTCTCTGGAATGCTCTTCAACTAGATGCAGCATCCGATTATCATCTTTCCGGGAGTCGTTTTTGCTGCGATTGGTGGATTCGCAAAAAAATCCTGCTCCATGACGTATCATGGTTTATGATACCTAAATGAACCTCTTACCCAGTCGAATAAAACCTTCAATAAAACACCAGTCTTGCCAGATACCTTTGCTGTTGCTCATATCATTGAGCGTCGGCATGGTAAACGATGCGCGATCAGCTCCTTCTACCAGCCGCGAGGAGTGCCTGCTGGAGCTCATGGAGAGTGCACCGGAATCCATGACACTCGGCCAGGCAAGAAAAATCTGTAACCAACGGAAGTCGAAAGATGTGCCATATCAAGCGACTGTTCAAAGAGAGCAAAACAAACTGGTAGAAGAACGGCTCAGCATCGATGAAACCAATATTCTCAAGCCATTCACCCTGATGTCCCACAGGAATAATTATATTCTGCTCGGTGCCCATAATTTTCAGGGGTGGAATACAACTAACTATCAAGATGCCTTCAAAACAGACGACCTTGATGCTGACAACACCGAGGTACAATTTCAAGTCAGTATAAAAACACCACTTGCGGTCGACCTTTTCAACAAGCCGGTTGACCTCTTTGCCGCCTATACAATCAGGTCGTTCTGGCAGTTCTACAATTCTGAAGCGTCTTCACCCTTCCGGGAAACAAACCATGAACCTGAAGCCTGGCTCCAGCTTCGATCTAACTGGAAGATTTTCGGTTTTCACAATAATCTCAGTGCGATTGGGATCAATCATATGTCAAACGGCCAGGGAGGATCACTGTCACGGAGCTGGAATAGAATCTACGCGGCTGTTGTCTTTGAACGCGGCAATTTTGTGTTTATGCTCAGACCCTGGATACGTATTGAGGAAGATTCTGCAGATGATGACAATCCAGATATCACCGACTACTACGGCCATGGTGAGCTCTGGCTCGCCTACAAACACAAGGATCAGACCTTCAGCCTGATGACCCGAAATAATCTTGAATCAGGCTTTTCCCGCGGTGCCGTTGAACTGGGCTGGAGTTTTCCACTTTTCAGCTATCCGTTCGTTAAGGGATATATCCAATACTTTTCCGGCTATGGAGAGAGCCTTATTGATTATAATCAATATGTTAACCGATTTGGTATTGGTCTTCAGCTAACAGATATCCTCTGAACAACAACTTCTTTTGCCGAACAAACTGCATTGATATATTCAGGTGCGGTAAATGGTAAGAAGAACAGCTGCCAATATCATGATGGCCCCAATATAGCCAAGAGTTGCAAAGTATTCTCCAAGAATAAGATAGGCACAGGTGGCAGCTATTACCGGTTCGACAGTGGCAACAATTGATGCCCGGCCAGCCTCAAGATATCTTAATCCCTGATAATAGCAGTAATTTGCTATGAACGTTGATATGAATGAAACTGCCAGCAACGCCAGCCAGGCTGTTGCTGATTTATGCTCAAAAGAAACAAACGGCAGAATACCAAGGGCGCCGACAGGAAGGACATAGAGAAAGAGGTTGGCAGAGGAATATCGTGAGCTGAAGTATTTGCCCATTGTATAGTAAAGCGAATAACAGAACCCGGCAACGAGGCCCGAGAAGAGGGCAACAAAGCCCAACTCAGTCGATGAGTTGGAATTCCCGCCTGTCTTTGAGATCAGCAGCACGCCCGTCACCACCATTAACACCGCCGCTATTTTGGTGATGGTCAATTTTTCACCAAAGATAAAAAACGAACAGGTCACCACCCAGGCAGGTGCCGTATAAAGCAGGACAGCGGCAAGCGCGGCCCCGCCCTGTTTAACGGCAACAAGATAGGAAACATAGAAGGCTGATATACCCAGCACCCCAAAAATAAGCAGCAACGGAATATCTTTTTTTGCCAGGTGAGTCTGCTTATTCAAAACTGCCTGGAAAGCAAAAAATCCCCATGACAACACAGCACGCCAGAATGCGACTTCCATTGGCTCAACGCCTTCTCCAAAGGCCACAAATGAGAAAATACCGATGAGCGCCCAGCAAGATGCGGCCGCAATGATAAGGGAATAACCTTTGAGCATATCAGTTTCTTTTTCCAGGGTTCATTGAAAAACCTGAGTGAATGTAACGGAAAGAAAACAATACTCAAGATGTTTCAAGATATGTTTTTTAGGATGAACTGGTTCATCACCATTTCAATACAACATTTTAGTCATTGCAGCCTTTTAAAAATAGCCATTAAAAAAATTTGCTGTATAGTGGATCGCTCAGATAAGAAACAGCTGGTATCAACTTTCTAACAGATGGTATTTAAATGAAAAAACAAAGCCCACTAGCCACAGCTGGCTGGAACATCCTGCTCATTACACTGGGATCTTTTATTTTTGCAGTCGGTGTGGAATCGATCCTCGTTCACCAGAAATTTATTATCGGCGGACTGTACGGAACCAGCCTGTTTCTTTATTACCAGACAAACATGCTCTCCTCAGGGCTGTGGTTTTTTATCCTGAACATACCCCTTCTCATTGTCGGCTGGATCTACCTCAGCAAACGTTTTTTCTATTACAGTGTCTACGGTGTGTCCGCTGTGACATTATTCACAGAACTTTTAACCCTTAATTATCCCATTGAGAACCAACTCTATGCAGCAGTAGCGGGCGGCGTTATCTGCGGCATCGGCTCAGGTATCGTTCTGAGATCTTGGGGATCTGGCGGAGGACTTGATATCATCGCCATCCTTCTCAACCAGAAATTTAATTTTGGGGTGGGAAAGTTTTTCATGATCTATAACGCTCTTTTGTTCACTGTTGTGTTAAGTCAATACAAACCAGATATTGTCATCGCTTCGCTTATCCTGACCTTCATCTCGACCCTCTCACTCGAACAGGTTCTTACCCTTTTCAACCAGAGGAAAATTGTCTTTATTCTCAGTGATAAGTATAAAGAAATTACTAAAACCATCACCACTGATCTGCACATGGGGGCAACGCTGCTTGATGCCAGGGGAGCTTACTCCAACAAGAAGAAACAGATGGTTATGACGATTACCAACAACTTGCAGTTAAAAAGACTCGAGAACAGGGTCTTCAACGTTGATGAAAATGCACTCTTTATCGTTGAAAACAGCTTCAACGTGATAGGGGCAGACCTGGGGAAACGAAAAATGTACTGATCTGGACCAGTGCCAGTAGAGCGATCAGATGGTTTACTCCCCAGGCGGCAGGATCAAATAGTCTCTTTTTTGGCCACAATCGAACGAATACGATACTTGCCCGGCGTTACCGGATTGATTTCAAGGGTGCCCCCGCTCCCAGGTTCCAGCATTCGAAAGAACAGGCTGTTTTCTCCTTCTGCCACCTCTCTTCTGAGACACTGAGGGTGGAGAGGATTTATTGCAGGTTTTTCTCGATAACAGAGTATAACTCTCGTATCCTGGCTGCTGTCCAGATCGACTCTGAAGACGCTTGGATCTGAAGAATGATCTGCTTTGTCCATGGTGACGATGACAGCTGACTCCTTGCTCTCAACCACAAATTCAAGGTTGTTTCCAGACATTGTGAGACTGCCATCCCCATTCATCACAGCTGCCTGCAGCAAGTGATTATTGTCCAGCTCCGTCCGCACTTCTGTCAGATCGTCAAATCTTTCTTTGAGAACGTCTTGCTGGAGCTCATGGTCATTTCTGAGGGCTTTCAGAAGATTCCTGGCGACCCGCTGATCGATAACCACATCCGGCTTCTCACGCTCTATAATCGCCTTGGCATGCTCTAAGTCGAAATGGTTAATATAGATTACCGTCTCAAATTGTTGAGAGAGGTATGGTCTTAGAAATCTTCCAAACGAATCATGAAATACTACCGCCTTGTACGTCTGCTCTTTGCAGCCGGATTGAACTGGCAGACGGTGTAATTCCAGGTCTTGGTACTTTGGAATCTTTTTTATCTCATCCATCCGTTCCAACGCACGGGGGCTGCATACAGTGTCCACAATCACATCTGGCGCATCTTCTGTTATTAGCCCCTGCAAATTCATAAGTACGGTGAGGTCTCCGGAAAAATCATAGATCATTTTTCTCTCACTGCGTTTCGGGATGGGGACCATATCCGGATACCAATGACCTATTCTGTTCATGATTTCCTGATACGTGAGAAAGACTCCATCGTGATTCCAATGGCTGTCAGTTCGCAGGAAGAGCTGCTTTTTCTCTTTATTTTTAAGCATAAGCTGCTCGACATCAATAAAATCCTGAAACCCTTCCTTTTCTTGCAGGTAGTTTACTACCCGCCGATAAATGGTTTCACCCCGATGCTGACGAATGTGCGCTGGAAGAAATTCGTCATAAATCATCTCTTTATTGGGAAGGGGAAGGAACATATACTCTGCTCCTCTTGAGTTGAGCCAGTACTTTCGATCCTGAAGCAGGTAATAGATGCTCGCTAGTTTTCTCGAACCAAGTTGCCTACCGCCAAGGTAGTCTTTTATCGCACTATCCCCGGTAAAAAAATACCAGTCATTCGTTCCAATAATGACTAAACCCGTTGGTGAAACACCGAACATCTTTACCAATATATAATTGTGTGTCCGGACGATCTGTTGACGAAAACCGAAATGGTCTCCAAAATAGCTATCAAAAGCGGTTGGAAATTCTTCCAGTGAGGTCAGTGAAAAATCGATAGCAGGTAATTCCGCCAGCTTGCGCTTCTCAGTCTGGGAAACAGATTCATCGACAGAAATAAATGCAATTCCCAATGGCAAAGAGATAAACACCATGAATAACACGGAAAGCAGCAGGTGATGAATGGAAATCTGCTTCATAATCAATTTCTTAGAACCTGAAATAGATGAAAGGGTTATATGAATGCACTGCAAGAAACGATACACAGATATAAAGCATTGAAAACAGCATACATGTTTTAGCGGATTCGACTACCAGGGAAACAGATCTACGACCATCCAATAATGGCAGCACACGGGCTCTGCTATATTGATAGATCGGCAGGCAAAAGAGCAGTCCCAGGATAAAGCAAAGAACAAACAGCTGATTAAAGCTGTTGTGAATATGCAGATTGAAGGGTTCGCTGCTCCCGTTCAAAAAGTACATTGCACCCAGATAATCAATGGCATCTGACATATCCTCTATCCTGAAGAACACCCAGGCGTTGACAACGATAAACATCGTATAAAAATGTTGAAGGATCGGGGTGAGTCTATCCAGAAAATTTTTCAGCCATTGCCGCTCGAGTGCCAGAAATGCGCCATGAATCAGGCCCCAGGTGACAAAATTCCAGCTGGCACCATGCCAGAGTCCACAGAGTAAAAAAACAATGAACAGATTCCTGTATGTCTTTTTATCTCCATTCCTGTTCCCGCCCAGGGGAATATAGAGGTAATCCCTAAACCAGGTTGACAGAGAGATATGCCATCGCTTCCAGAAGTCCTGTATTGAGCGGGCGATGTATGGGTAATTGAAATTTTCAGTAAATTGAAAACCAAACATCCTTCCAAGACCGATAGCCATATCCGAATACCCGGAGAAATCGAAATAAATCTGCAACGTATAGCAGGCAATGCCAAGCCAGGCGATTCCCGGAGAAAGCTGCGTATAATCCTGAAGAAAAACCAGATCAGCCATCCTTCCCATCTGGTTTGCGATCAACACCTTTTTACTCAACCCAAAAACAAACCTCTCAACGCCGCTGGCGAAGATGGCAAAAGCGTGTTGCCGTTCTTTAATCTGCCGGGCAACCTGGTTATAGCGAACAATGGGGCCTGCGATGAGTTGAGGGAAGGAAGCGATATAGAGACCGAGATGAAACGGATTATTCTGAGCCTCGGTATCATTTCTGTAGACATCAATGATATAGGACAGTGCCTGGAACGTAAAAAAAGAAATACCGATAGGAAGATGTATTGGCTCGGCAAGCAGGTCAGAGCTCTCCAGGTGTGGAAAGATTCCTGCCACAATATCGACTAACCAGTTTGTATATTTAAAAACTCCCAGCAGCAGGAGATTGACAGTAATACCAATGATAACTGCCCGCTTACGGGCCGCGTGCTCGTTTACCCGTCCCAGATAAAAACCGATCCCATAGTTTATCGCTATTGACCCGAGCATCAGCAGAACGTAGATTCCCTCTCCCCATGCATAAAAAAACAAACTTGCTGTTAACAGAAGGATGTTTCTTAGCGCTTTTCCAACGAGGAAGTAGAGAAATATCGTGAGAGGAAGAAAAACAAACAGGAATGTAATTGAGCTGAAAACCAAGACGTTACCGGATATTAAGATCGTTTCTGAGAAACTCCTATCTACTGACAGGCGATATCATGAAATTCAAAGAGAACATTCACCATGTATAATTGCTTAATCATGTCGAATCTGGGGCAGGATGATAATATAAAAAAAACATGAGGTAAAGCAAAAGCGAAGCGCTCACGAAGCCGCAGGAATGAAATAACAGGTGTCGGAATCAGGTTTAACTCAAAACACGCAGCAGCTTGCTTGAATCAGGATTGATCTGGTAGCTCTATTCTGACGCTACCCGTGTGGAAGGTATAAAGTAATACGGCTAATCTTCCTCTGGTATTGAACCGTCCTTCTCCTCGGTCGCAGCTTTGCGCTTCTCTAGCTTGTTCTGCCGTTTTTCTTCTTTCTTTTTTCTTTTTGCCAATTCTTTCTGACGCTTTGCAAATGAATAGTTAGTTTTCGCCAAGACTCTGTCCTTATGGATGTTCCATGGTTAACGCAGAAGCCCCGTTACAATAACGTGACTTCTGCGATAGTGTGCAAAGATCCTACAGCTGGACAACGTTGCCAGCAGCAGGTCCTTTCGGCCCGTCGACAACATCGAAGGTCACACGCTCACCTTCGGTGAGAGATTTGAAACCATCGGATTGAATTGCGGAATGATGAACAAATACATCTTTGCCGCCATCCTGCTCAATAAAACCAAAACCTTTTGCATCGTTGAACCACTTAACTGTACCTTCAGCCATCTTGTAATACTCCTTTATACTGGGTTCTCGTGGGAACCCTTTTTGTTATTGTGCCGCGATATTTTCCATATCCCGGCTTGAAGCCCTTTATCTGATAAAACAGTTTATCAATATTCAGACTTCTAGATGCCAAAATCAAATGAAACCGCTCGGTTTCGCTGAGACGATCTTTTTCCTCTCAACTTCTCCCGGGTTTTCCTTACTTTGGCTACCGTTTTCTTCTTAGTTTCTTTCTCATCAACGACGACAGTATCAGCCATCATCCCCGGTGAGTCCTTATAAACAATCTCTCCGTCGAGAGTCCGCTCCAGACTTTTGATCATCTTGTAATCATCAGCCGTTGCAAAGGTATATGCTTCTCCGGACAGACTTGCTCTACCGGTGCGACCGCTCCGGTGAATATAGTCCTCAGAAGTCCCCGGCATATCATAGTTGATCACATGCGAGATACCTGCCACATCGATTCCCCGGGCTGCAATATCGGTAGCCACCAGGACATCATAGGTTCCGCTTTTAAAACCATTGAGCGCCAGGTGCCGCTGCTGTTGGGATAAATTGCCCTGCAGCGAGGTTGCTTTAATCCCGTTGTTGCTTAATTGCCGGGCAAGGTTTTTCGCTTTATGCTTTGTTCTCGTGAAGACAATTGCCGTTTCGACATTTCCCTGCTTTAAGATTGACCTCAGCAGTATGGTTTTCTTATTGGCAGCTACCCGAAAAAAGGTATGCGATATGCTTGTCAATGGTTTGGTGTGATTCACCTCAACCTTGACGGGATTTACCAGCAATCCATCGAGCAGGGTGCGAATCTCTTTGGGCATGGTTGCCGAGAAAACCAGATTCTGTCTGGTCTTGGGAAGTTTGGTGATTATCCGTTTAATGTCTGGCAGGAATCCCTGGTCAAACATCTGGTCGGCCTCATCAAGTACCAGTACGGCTACCTTGGAAAGGATGATTGCCCCTTCATTTGCCAAATCGAGGAGACGGCCTGGACAGGCAACCACAATATCCGTGCCCTTTCTCAATTCTCGTATTTGTGCCTCCCGGCTCACGCCGCCGTAGATGACACTGCAGCGAACATTCATTTTTCGGGAAAATTCCTGTATATATGCGTACGTCTGCTGGGCAAGTTCTCTTGTTGGTGAAATGATAAGGGCCTGGATTGTGCCCCTCTTTCCGGAACTGATGTTCTGCAAAATTGGCAGTGCAAACGCCGCTGTTTTTCCGGTTCCCGTCTGGGCAAGACCCAAAAGATCACGTCCTTCCAGTATCGGTTGAATTGCTTGTTGTTGAATCGGTGTTGGTGATACATAGCCGAGGCCTTTCAGGCCATCTGATATGTGATCATTAAAATTAAAAACGTTAAAACTCATTGAATCTCCTGTAGAGTATTAAAAGAACACCATGTGATGTTCTGTGTTGCAGCCTCTATGCTGCTGGTTGTCGATATCATTGGATATGCGAAATAGATGTGTTGATGCGTTGACCATTCTGGAGGAGCTGTATGCCACTACCCCCTGGAATTCAATCGGTTGAGAAAGAGTTATCAAAGAAAAATTCAAGAGTTGATCTAACGCTGCTTTAATATCATATCAATAGCGGACAGTCGTCTCCCCATTACCTACGATATTTGCCTTTCTTTTTGGGTGTCGCTTCGTTGCAGACAAGTTCTTTACTTTTATATGATCTCTTGTTGAGATATTCCATAGCCTGCTGACCGCCGGACCGTGTGGACATTTCGATAAAAGCGAACCCCCTCGACTGACCGGTATAACGATCCTTTACCAGATTCGTGTTGACGACTTCACCAAAGTCTGAAAACAACCCCAGTAATTCCTGCTCTGATATATCGTAAGGCAAGTTGCCGATAAAGAGCTTCATCTTAGTACTCCTGCAGTTATGATCAGCAAGAATCTCTTATTAGCAACTGAAATGAAGAGGTTTACAAGACAGGTGTGAGTGGATTGTGCATGATCGGATGCGTGGTTTTACCACATGTTGAAAGGAAAGTAACCTCTTTTTAAATAAATACAAGAGTAAAAGTGATTTTCCCCTCCTGCAACATGAAATAATCACTTTTTTTGCATACGAGGTTCGACACCCTGGGTTCTTTTCCAGACAAGAACTCCTCCCTCTCCCTAGACGAGGATCCCGTTACCCCCTGTATTAACTGGAATATCGCTGCAGGGAATCAACCAGATTCTGAAGATAGTGGTGGTCGGTTCCACAACAACCTCCTAAAATCTTTATTCCATATTCAGTATGGAGTTGTCGCATGTTTTTGGTCCAGTCGGGAAGCGGGTCCTGCTGCAACTGTTGAGATTCGTTAAGCTGGTCATGATCTTTTGAAGAGGCGTTTGCCTGGATACCCACAAGCCGATTAAATAGGTCAGGCACCTGATCTTTGACCTTCAGAAACGTCGGGTAAACACAATTTACCATATAACCGGCAGGGGGCGATATTGCCGACTGGTCGATTCTATCTATGGCATCAGCCAGCGGCGTTCCATCAAGAACAGTGCAGAACCGATTGATAACAAAACTGATGATATATGGTTTGCCGGACGTCCCGAGCCGATCTGCCATACCCAATGACTCACTGACAGCCGGCATGGTCTGGGCAATTATCACTTCGGCATCCGCTTCAAGCAGCTGATCAATCTGCCAGCCATGGAAATCTGCCGACTGGCGCCTGGACAATGCTGCTTCAGGAGCGTAACAATCATTTCGAGGAGCAAGCAGCGCCCCCACACTGATCGGTGAGTCAGCACTGGTGTTGCCAGATTTGAACCGTTTCATAAAAGCAACCGCATCCTGGTTAATGGACACCGGTGCACCGGCCTCGCCAATACGATCTTTATCAATCCGCCAGGTTGGTGCACAAAGCAGAATTGGAAGATCAGCCTGGCGGGCCACCTGACGGTAGCTGTTGTAGATCTCCTCCAGACGGGATCTGCCGTTTGGTTCATAGATGAGAGGCGTATTGAAGAGGAGCGGATGGAGTTCGATATCCGGTCGTCTACGCAGCCTCTCTGAGATTGCACACTCGGTCAGTATGAGCGGGTATTGCTGCAAAATAGTAGTAAAAGTCATTTTTTTTTCCTGAGTTTAAAAAGGGTTACGGTTTCATTAATCCCGACAGATCCGGCTCATCTTGAGCGCGCTGTCTCCAGCTGATCTGCTCCATCAGCTCACGGGATAAATGCAGTCAGCAGTAACAGTAAACCCACCCCTGCAGCAGCAACATCTACCCTGGTAAAACAGAGTTCCGGAAGGGTCCGGTGCTCATTGTAGCACCGGGCCTGCATGGTATCAACCAGATCATCGGCTCTTAAAAATACCCGGCGGAAGAGCGTAATGGTAAATTTTATCAGCCGGACCAGTGGATTCTTCCGCTTTTCAATGCCTCGAGCACGCATCGCGGCTCCTATCTCCTGGGCCTGTAACAGAACAAGTGGCAGAAAACGAACAACCAAGCCCACCATGGTTGCGGCCAGCCGCTCGTTGACCAAAGGGAGCGGTCTCAAAAACCAGATCAGAGATGCCCGAATATCGGCCGTTCGTGTCGTGGATATGAGCAGCACTCCCATTAACACCACGAGAAGCAGCCGCCAACAGACAAGGGACGCCTCCTTTACATTTCCCAAGCTGATGGCAGGTTGGAGATCGCTGGTTACCGTGATGATACGAATAATAAATATGAACAGAAGAAAGAACAGAAAATACCGTATCTCTCTAATAAATCTATTAAATTTCAATTCTGACAGGTAGAAAAGTACGATAAGCAAGATCGAAGTACTGTTCAGGAAAAAGAGATCACCCCGCAGGCACACCACGCTCAGGACCATGATCAGCAGCTGCTTGGTGCGGGGATCCAGCCTGTGAAGGGGCGAGACACCGGGCTTAAATCCGATGGTCGTCAGTTCACCCATGGCTGTATTCCCCTTCCGAGCTGTATCGAACATGGAGGTCGGATTCCGTATCGCTCAATTCCGACAACGACCTCCGCTGGTTTGCCGTCTCTGACAACACAGCCGTTCTCCATTATGACCAGCCGCTGGGCGTGGGCGATTACCTTCTCCAGATCATGCGTTGTAATGATAATCGTGTGCCCCGCCTCATGTAGTTTGAGAATCTGGCTCAATATGGTACAGGTTGCCGGGTAATCAAGATTGGAAAACGGTTCGTCCATCAGCAGGACGCTGGGAGCCATAGCCAATACCCCGGCAATTGCCAGCCGCCGCTTTTCCCCACCGGAGAGGTTGTGTGGGTTTTTATCCTCAAACCCTTCAAGGTTAACGTCAGAGAGTGATTTGATGACTCTCTCATCGATCATCCTGCGATCCATTCTCAGGTTTTCCGGACCAAAGGCCACATCATCGTAAACCGTGTCACCAATAATCTGACTGTCTGCATCCTGGAAAACCATACCCACCTGCTGGCGGGCCGCAGATGGATCTTTTTTCACCGATTTACCGCAGACGAAAACCGAACCGGAATCAGGAAAAAGCAGGCCGTTGAAATGGCGGAGCAGTGTGGTCTTGCCGGAGCCGTTGGCACCGGCAATCAACGTGAACTCACCTTCCGCAAAAGAGAGGGATACATCATTAAGACTCTGTGTGCCATCTGCAAAGGTATGGCACAGGTCGATTGTCTCGATGATCGACACGAGATTAGTTCACTGGCTGCAAGACGCCAAGTTTATCACCTATCATCGGTCTTAACGCCCTGGCAATGGGAACAGCTGCAGCAATTTTAAGCACATCCCCGATCAGAAATGGTACCATGCCGACCGTAATTGCCTTTGAAAAACTCATGCCGGTCACTATTTTAAGCCACGAGACACCAAACAGGTAAATGATCAGGGTGCCGGTGACCATGGCGAATATATCAACCAGGATACTCCTGTTGCCCTTCTCGCTTATTGTGCCGATCCAATAGGCCGCAGCTGCAAAACCGAGCAGGTAACCGCCGGTCGGCCCCACAAGCTTACCAATACCGCCGGTACCCCCTGCAAATACAGGAAGTCCGACAATCCCTGCCAGCAGATAGACGCCAATACTGATGAGTGCCCAACGACCTCCCAGCAGGAGCCCGGCCAGCATGACAAACAGATTCTGAAGAACAATCGGTACCGGCCCGATTGGAATTGCGATATATGCGCCCACCGCCGTAAGTGTCGCCATAAGCGCTGAGTAAACCATCAGTTTCAACTGTCTTGTCGAAGTATCCATATCTTTTTCTCTTTCCTCACCTTTGAAAACAATCACCGTGGACAATCGTCTGACAGCTTCCATCTGACAATTGCAGGACCAGCCCGCCCATGGAGTCGATATCTACAGCAACTCCCTCAACCGTTTCTTTGATCGTCTTGACCGTCACCTCTCTGCCGATTGTCATATTGGCGGTTTTCCAGTCATCTATCACCGATTGAGGATCAAACTGCTTCATCCGTTTCTCAAAGCGGTCCAGAAAGGCAACAAGGATTTCTCTTCGCGGGACTGTTCGCCCCAGGAGTCCACTCACGGAAACAGCGACCGGCTCTTTCTGCTCAGGTGTGTTATTGACATTGAGCCCCATTCCAATACTCAGATAACCGATCCGGTCACCTTCTGTTTCCATCCTGGATAGAATTCCACAGATTTTCAAATTATTGACAAGGATGTCATTGGGCCATTTGAGAGCGGCTGGCACATCATATGAAGAGCGCAGCAGGCTGGCCATTTCGACAGCCGCCGCCAGATTGACAAGACTTGCCTCGACAAGGGGGATATCTGGTCTCAGAACGATGGTAAAATAAAGCCCTCCGCTATCTGAAATCCATACCCGTTCCATTCGTCCCCGCCCGCCGGTCTGGCGACCAGCAACGATCACCGTAAAATCGGGGCAACCGTCGCGAGCCAAGACTGCCGCTTCGTCCATGGTTGAGGGCGTCTCCACCATATAGTGGACACGCTCCGCCCGGATACCAAACTCCATGGGATTCAGACTGTCCGGATCTGATATCAGCCGATATCCTTTGGACGACGATGAGACGGGAATGCCAGCCTTTACCATTTTCTTAATATGTTTCCACACGGAAACCCTGCTGATACCAAGCTCAGCACTGATCCGCTCACCGGAGAGTATCTGCTCGGTCTCGTTAAGCATTGCAAAAATTTTTTGTCTCGTGTCCATTTCGTTACCCAGTATTTTTGGTGAGGTTAACGGAGCTCTGCCGATATGTCAACCGGAAAAACATGCTCCACTATCCTGCTCTGTTAATACGTAGCCAATTGCGGAAATGAGCACACGGTGAAGGACTGATAGGCAGCGTGACTCAGGAATAGATGCGAACCAGATATTTTCCACCTTCACCTGAGAGGAGACGTTCACACTGAAGACCATTAAAACGTACCAGGGTTTCAAGTGTTCTGAAGTCGATATATAACCAAGTGAAGGGATCTGACCTAAGATTCTTATATTTCATCACAAATTCTGTTTCTCCAAAATAGCTGTCCAGTTCCGAAGCAGAGGGTAACGTCTCATTATAGAGTGAGGTCAGATCAGTCGAGTCAGCGATCACCTGCCCACCGACATCTAAAATCGTTTTAACAAATTGTAGAAAGAGGTTACATCCGTCAAGCGTCCCGCATATCCCAAGACCATTCATGAGCATCAGAATTGTCTTGTATTTTTTCTGCGTCACCGAGAAAAGATTCTGGTGAAAAATATTTTTGACTCCCCGTTGAGCTAACACCTCAATACAACCCGGAGATATATCCAGGGCATCCACGCCCAGTCCCTGCTCTTGCAGATAAAGCGTGTGGCATCCTGCCCCGGCACCAACGTCGAGAATTGCACCATCACAGATTTCAAGGGCTAACCGCTCCACTGCATCCATCTTCAAATAACTTCTGAACATGGTTTCACCTTTCATGGTCCACATCTCAAGGGTGGTTGAATCCACCTCAACAAAAGCGTCCTGCCGACCGCTCAAATAGTCAAGCAACATGGTGCCGAGTGGATCTTTGTGACTTTCGGAAATAATCTCTTTCATTGGTTCCTACAGTGCTTTATTTTCCTCTATGATCGGTTTGGCATAGACCGACAACCATGCCATCGGTGTGTGTCACTTTTCACAGCACAGGTGAGCTGGGGGTACCATACTACATAAATCTTTAAATGGAGACCAGTGGGCACTATCACGACAAAGTGTGACAAGATCAATCAAAGCATATTGACATATCTTTCTGGGGAGAATACATCGTTCAATTACCGGCCGATGTCCTTAGAATTGCATTCCCTCTGACCATCTATTTCCTTGTCATGTTTGCGGTCTCTTTTTTCCTGTCGATGAAGGTAGGGGCAACATATGAGCAGACGACGACGCTGAGCTTTACGGCAGCATCAAACAACTTTGAACTAGCCATCGCTGTTGCTATTGCAGTGTTTGGAATCAACTCCGGAGAGGCTTTTGCCGCTGTTATCGGACCACTGGTCGAAGTTCCGGTCCTGATTGCACTGGTGGGCGTCGCTCTGAAATTGAAAAAGAAATATTTCCCGTATGAGAAGAAGACCCTCACCGGCGTTTGCCATGTAAGGGTCAGGGAATAATCTTTTCGGACAGAGATCGCCCGAAAAACCACAAATTCATCAATCAGACAGATAATACTCAACGGTTGATACAACACGGACTTTTTTGATCTGCGGGTTGTTCTTGTCTCGTGCGCTTATGCTGAACTGTCCCTGTGAAGCTCGTTTAATTTTTCCAAGCGTACTTTGAGAATCGGATGCAAATTTTTCCGCAACTTCCCTCGCCTTGCGCGTCGCTTCTTCGATCATCTCCGGCTTGACTTCGTTCAGTCTGGAAAAAATATATTCTGTCTGAGACTGGTAATTCGTATTGCTAAAGGCAATACCTTTCTTGCCAAGCTCCGATAATGAGCCCATCACAGAGCGAACTGCATTGATGTTATCAGAGTAGACGGTAACTGTCTGAAGAGCGGTGTAGCGAAATTCAGGTTTACCGCTATTGCCATATTGTTGTGCGGCCTTGTCGGTTATCCCTGGAGAGGCAAAGGTGATGTATTGCCCGCTGATACCATTTTCCACAAGGAATGCTTTAATCTGCGAAGTGCTTGTGTCAATTGAATTATAGAGGCTTTCCAGGTCATTTCCTGTCACGGTGAACTGGATTGGCCATATAACGATATCGGCATCATATTCACGTTCAGACAAGCCTTTGACGGTAACACTGCGTTCAAACTGTTTGTATTTTATGGCACCGTTACTGAGCAGGTAACCCAGTACGGACAACCCCATAAATACAAAAATGCCCAAGATGAAAGCACTTGCTTTGCTGTTTTGCTGCACTTGATTCTCCCATGAAAATTCACCCAGAGCACTTCCATCGCCCTGGAACATGAGTACCACCCTCAGCGGTCCATTTCGGAGCCTTGACTGTCCTGTATCGTCATAAACACATATGCTGACATACTCAATCTGTCAAACAATTCAGGTCTTGGGTGATTCTGCCGGTTCAAGTATGTTATTAATTATCGCTTCTATTTTCTCAGGGGGCAGTGTACTTCCCGTCTTTCTTGGTGACCCGCCGATGATATCACTCCCGCCCCAGCCATCTTCAGCCGTTTGTATATTTTCGATAGTATTGAGCTCCTCAAGAATTTTCAACAGTGGAAAGGTAATAAACGGCGACATTTTGCCTATGACATAGGTATAATTTCCATCATTTCGTTTCCTCACCCCAACAAATGCATGGCTACCCGATGCATAAATGGTCGTCCGGGCATAAATGGAGGTGTCGACCATCAGCTTCCAACCTCTTCCTCCTCCGATAATTTCTGGAGTTGTATCTACGTCCAGTGCCCCACTCTTTGATTGTGTAAAAAGGGAAATACGATCACAGATCTCTTCTATCAACGCGACCAGCTCAGTCCCGGTCATGGCATGCAACTTTTGCTCGCTCCTGGCTTTCGTATAGGGTTCGAACACCCATGCCTGCTGTCTAAAAAGTGAGTCAGGTTCACCTCCATCATTAAACGGATACGCACCGGCAGATGCATCAATAAAATCTTCATAAACCAGGAATCTGGCAAGCGGATCCAGCCAGCTGGTATTAAGTGCTGTCTCGGAATGCTTGAGCAGCCAGTAAGAGAGGCACACGTCCTGGTCAGCATCATTAACAAAGACATGTGCATATGGTTTACCGTGCTGCTGGAAGGTATCGAACAAACCGAGTTTCAGCGAGAAAAAAATCTGCATACAGGTACTTCGTGTGGCCATGCGATCAACTGCTTCATGGTGGTTGAAACTCGCATATGGTCCGCACGAGGTATAAATCGTCTGCCCGGATACATAGCCGTCAAGCGCCATGGAAAACGGGGGTTTTGAGGCTTGAAACTTTTCCCATGTCAGCACCGTTCCAGGTTCTGCGTGAAGAATTATCTCTGTCATTTTTCCTCGTCAAAAGAGATGTCTGAGACTGCAACGATTTTTTAGCGGAGAGGTACCAATTGGTAGTAGGGAAGATTATAAGCCTTCTTTCTGATTTTTCAGGGTCTGCTGGAGAAAACAATCTGGCAGGTAGTTGCTGCATGGGTTTTTCGTCAGGGCCCCAGCTGGAAATATGGAACTGACAAGGCATACCTCTGACAGATCCTGCATTCGTGACTGAGGCTGCTGTTTCCAGTCAAGAATTGATCAGCGGATTACTCAATCAAGAGCAACGATTTACTGCCGGGGTTCGTGTTATTGGGCGGCAAGTTGGTCTAGCACGTAAATCACCTCTGCCAGACCCAGCCTCTGGTCATCATTAACATCGGCAGACAGAGAAGTGGTGCCCGATGGCTGCAGGCCTGAGGCTATCTGTAAAGCGGTGATAACATCATTGAGATCAACAGATCCGTTTGAATCGACATCACCGAGCAGGTCACCCAGACGAACAGAAATATCAAATCCAGTTGCAGTAGCGGAAAGTATATCAACGAAAACTTTGTTGACAGCATCCGAGAATAGTTCGCCCGGTTCCCATATCGCCCCATCATCCCCGGTATCCCCGTCTCCATCGACATCGATCACCTGAGCCGGAATGTTACGAGAGGTATCTACCTCGTGGATAATTACCCCCTGACCGGGAAGTTTATAGTCATATCCGGTCTGGCGTCGAACCTCGACGGTATAATAGTTCGACCCCGAGCCTGCTATCGGAATTTTGACCATTTTATAGTTTTCTGTGACAGGCAGGGCCAACTGTTCCACACGCAGGGTAACCGAGCTGTTCTCGCTGACAAGATATTGTTGTTGTTCAGGAATCCAGCCCAGCCGATCCTTGTGATAGGAAATGGTGTGCTGTCCTATGCAGCCGTAAGTGGCGTCCCTTGATCGTGAGCAGTTTGACCAGGAATCACTCATAATATCCCATTCGTTATCATAGGTCTGCCCATATTCACCAGAGGAGTGGGGTAAGCCAAAGCCATGACCCATCTCATGGGCAATAACCGTAATATCAGAGTACCCCCATGGCGGTTCCCAGGTTACACTCCAGGCCCTGGAGACCCCGTCCAGCGTCATATACCTCGTTCCCCCCCAGGCATACCCATTATCAAAATCGGAATTATACATCATGTTTATGCCGTTATACTGAGAAAAATCGACGACACTATCGGCAGCGGCGATACAATCATCTGCCAGAAGGGAGCGATCGGTTCCCCCCCTGGTATCGGTAGAATTATAGGTGGCTTCTGTTCCCGGCAGCACAAACCAGCCAGCAGCAGTGCTGCCACTGATATCCACCGTATCGTAAGATTGCTCACGCCAATAATGATCCAACCCGGGTATCGTGTTAGCATACATGCCCTGGAAATAAGCCAGATCTTTGGGTTCAGTCGCTATATCACTAAATTTGCACATGATAGACACCCAGGGACGGGATCCGCTCACACCCGGCGCGTCCAAAACATCCATTTTCATCGCAGATGATTGGGGAGCCGGGACAACACCAATTGAGGTGACAATTATCGGCGGTGAAGAGCCGTCGATTGTCATTGCCCGTGCCATCGTCCTGCCTTGAACACCAACGTACCTGCGGTTGAGTGATAAAACATCCCCGAGCGCTCTTCGAGCCGGCTCGCCAATGATCAAATCAGTTGCTTCGCCCTGCTCATCGGTAACCTGATAGAAAGGCCCGGTTGATCCACCTGAGGATTCATCGCCCCAGGTAACCGTCAACCAACCCTGAAGCATCGTCTGCTCCTGAGCATTGACGATCACTATCCCAGACATGCAGAGCAAATAGCCAGCGACAAGAGTTATCAGTACAATGACATGCGGGAAGTTCTTCCGACAGCACATCCTAGCCTCCTTGTGATCCTTTTTATCTCAATAACCGCACCCTTTGGGCAGGACAGCAAAATGGTTTCTCGTGATTATCATCGCATGACCATTTTCATAAGTAACGCAATCCGCTATAATAAGAAAATCAGAGGAACTACAGAGCGAAGCAGATCTCTGCCTCTATCGGAGTATATGCAACGTCTGTACCAGAATGATAAATAGTAGCGACCTGAAAAAGACATCAGCCCGGAGAAGATTGCTGCAAGCAGAACCGTATACTCCTGGCAGCAACAGCGAAATAGAATGGTTGTTCCCGTTATTGGAATGTAAAACTAAATGAATCGACAAAATCACCGATGTATAGAGTATTGCATTAAATAATGGTACCTGTATTATGATATCCTGACCCCATGCGCGAACAACGGTGCCAATTGCGATATCATTGGAGACTACAAAATATCTGACCAATAAATGCTGCATAGATAGGGGGTATCTTGGAACAAAATACTGCTAAGACAGGATCACGGGATGACAGGCGATTACATCAAAGGCGCAGATTTCCGCGGGCAGCCGTCAGGTGGCCTGTCACCCTGATTTCCAAAAACCAAACGCTGCAGGGAATAGTAAAAAATATCAGCCAGGGTGGCGTACTCGTCTATCTGCCCGAGACTCTTAAACCACAAGATACGATTCGCCTTGCTATTGAAATCAGTGATTGCAGCAGTGTCCTCACCGCAGAGGGAGAAGTTATCAGCGTCACTCCCCTGAAAAATCTTGTTGAAAAAAAATACGCTTATTCAGTGGCGGTACAATTCACAAACATTTCAAATGAAGACCTCAAATATTTTTCAGGAAACCTCGCACCAGAATGGTATTCAGATACGATTCAGCCTGCCTCTTCCGTTCGGCCCCAAAAACCCGAAGAAAACAGAGAGGCCGTTTTCCCCCTGAATCAGCAGTTCAGAAAACCCGCCTTATGGGCAGGGTCAGCCATTTGCATTTTTCTGCTGTCTTTCTATCTATTCTCAGGCCGCAGCGCTGAGGTCGAGGAGACCGAAACCTCGGAGCTTGCATCGCTTGCTGAAAGCATCAATGGCCAGCAGTTGCAGATTGCCTCGCTTCAGGAATCCAACCAGACATTGACCGAGATAGAGGGGCAGATAGAGCTGGTGAACCAGCAGATGTGGAGTTTCCAGGAAAAACTCTCCTCTCTATCAACGTCAATGGAAAAATTACAGAAAGAGATACAAAACAGACCTGTTGTCAACACGCAGGAATACAGCGACCTGCAGCAAAACAAAAAAACAGCACCGGCTGAACCAGTTTACTACGAAGTCAAGAAGGGTGAAAACCTTTATAGAATCAGCCAGATAAATGGTATCAGCATTGCAGAACTCCGGGTATTAAATAACCTGAGCACTGCCAACACCATCTACCCAGGTCAAAAATTGAAGATCAGATAATCCTCTGTCAATACCCAGACACAGCAGTTACAATCAACACCTCAAATTCACCGCCTCAGTTCCGAACAATTGTATGTGCAGTTGATCTGAAACAATACCAGGAGTAATCACTGGCTTTTGTTATTTTTGGTCTGTGACATGCAGCACCAAATCAGAACAGTATTATAGTAAACGTTTATCCCATCGTATTAAAAAACCCGGGGACGAGATTATGAGTAATCCACGCTACCATCTCTTTATCATGTTTCTCTTTATCTGCATTGTCGCGTTGGTCTGCGCACTTCTCTACATACCGTTGAAGCAGGCATTCATGTCGAACTGGGGTTTCAACCTGATTATTGTCGGCGCTCTGGTAATCGGTATCCTCCTCAATATCCGTCGTGTTAAGACACTTGAACCGGAGATCAACTGGATAAAGATTTTCCGTACCGGAACTTCTGGTTTATCTGTCGCTAACAGTCCGGATTTACTCAAACCGCTGGCCAAACACCTTGAAGGAATGCATCGTGACCGCTTCAGCCTATCGGCATTGTCCCTGCGAACGGTGCTTGAAGGAATCCGTGGTCGATTAGATGAATCAAGAGAGATTTCGCGCTATTTAATCGGATTGCTGGTGTTTCTTGGTTTACTCGGAACATTCTGGGGGTTACTCGCCACCATCAGTTCGGTCGGTGGCGTTATCGGAGGACTCGAAATCGGCAATCAAAATTACGACAAAATGTTCCAGGCCTTGAAGGCTGGCCTGCAGAAACCGCTTCAGGGAATGGGGACTGCCTTTAGCTCCTCTCTTTTTGGGCTCGGAGGATCTCTGGTACTCGGGTTTATAGATATCCAGGCAAATCATGCCCAGAACAGATTTTTCAATGATCTAGAGGAATGGCTGTCGGGCGTTACCCAGCTGGTTGACCGGACAATTGGAGCGGAAATCGAAGAAAGCGATTCTTTTTCAAAACAACAGAACACTCAAATCCAGCTGGACATGCTTTTAACAGAATTACACCACACCAACCAGAATATGAAACAATTGTTGACGAGATCAGATCCGGGGCAGCATGAGGATTTAACTTCCAAACCTGACAACGGTGCAAAAGAATAATCATGGCTTCAAACTCCCGCCATTCAAGAGAGTCGGTCTCCATCTGGCCAGGATATGTGGATGTGCTCTCCGCATTGATTATGATCATAATCTTCGTGTTGCTCATTTTTACCCTGTCACAATTCATCCTCAGTACCATTCTTACTGACCAGAATAGCGAATTGGAAGATTTGCACCTTCGTATCGCAGAGATCTCAGGGCTGCTGGGACTCGAGCAGGAAACAAATGCTGCGATGACCGAAACAATCGAAACGCTGTCAATGGAAATAGAAGCACTTACCGTCGACCGGTCAAATCTGCAGGGTGAACTCGATTTATTAACTGAAAAAAGAATTGAAGACCGTGAAGTGATAGAGCTGCAGCTGAGAACCATAGCAAGTCTTCAACAAGATATTCAATCTTTGCGGACACTGCGGCAGAAACTTGAAAATCAAATTGCAGAGACGGCCTCCGCATTGAGCCAGGAACAAAATCTGACCAAATCTCTTAGAGACCGGAGCAAAGCACTTGAAGCCCAGCTAGCAGATGAACAGGAAAAAACCGTACTCGCCCAGAAAGACATCGACCAGCGCGATATAAGAATCCAGGCATTGTCCGCCCTGATTGGTGAGCAGCAGCAGGCCTTGGATAACCAGCGCAGCCTTACAGCTGATGCACGAGCAGAAGTCGCCCTTCTCAACCAGAAAATCAATCAACTCAGTGAACAACTCACCGAAATCGGAGAGGCCCTGAAACTCTCAGAGCTGGAACGCGAGGAACAGAAAGAGCAAATCAGCGATCTTGGAAAACGTCTTAACATCGAACTGGCGCGAAAGGTCAATGACCTGGAGCGCTATCGGTCAGAGTTTTTCGGTCGTCTTCGCGAAATCATCGCCGATAACCCTATGGTTCGCATAGAAGGAGATCGTTTTCTCTTACAGGCAGAGTTATTGTTCCCTTCAGGAACCGCTGATCTCTCCGATCAAGGCAAAGGTGAACTTCAGGAACTCGCCGCCGTCTTCAAGGAGATCAGCGCTGGCATTCCCGACGACCTGCAGTGGATCCTGCGTGTTGATGGCCATACCGACAGAGTACCGATCAATACGGGGATGTATCCCTCCAACTGGGAATTATCAACTGCCAGGGCAGTTTCTGTTGTTCGCTTTCTTGCCAGTCAGGGAATTCCTGAGACGAGGATGGCTGCTACAGGATTCAGCAAGTTTCATCCCATAGACCCGGCAGATTCAGCCCAGGCCTACCGCAAGAACCGGCGTATCGAGATTAAATTAACCTCGCGATAGAATACAATGAGGAATAACTCAGAAGCGTCTGCAAAATCATTGATATTCAGGTTTCTCTTTCATCGCAACCCCTCTTGGTGGAGACTCTCGAAAATTTCAAAAGGCTTACGGTTTTCGAAGGTGATATTCAAATTGTAGGCTGTATCTATAAATTCAACTGCAAACACAATGTAGGAATCCGCAGGATCAACCCGTTCACCTGTGGTCTTTTCGAGGTAATCGCACAGGTAGTATCTCTTGAGCTGATCGCTCGATCCTCTCCACTTAGACTTTTCAGTAATTCTAATAGCCATACGAGAATCATCTCAGAAATACAGTTGGAATACAAGAGACCCCGGCTACCAAACCCCAGAAGATGCGAAATTCTACCAACTGCATGTCATAGTCCAGAGGTCGAAAATTGACATCGTCAAGAAGCAGTAATTTCTTGATTCCTTCATCATGTCGCTCTAAGACCAGGATAAGGTAACAACCTTCACAACAGGCCATAACGACATATCCAGTGCGTCCTTGGCACTTCTTCTGCTTGTATATACGGCGCGATTAAACTGACAGGTATCAGGGCTTGAATCTGGTCTGTCCAGACACTCAGGTATCTGTTTTTTTCTTGACATCGTTTTGATAATTGGTAATCATGCGGCTGTAGTGTATAAATTATAAATTATAATATGTACAGGAGGTGGCAAATGAAGAACAGAATGAGTTTTTTCTTGTTAATTACGTTGGTGGGTGTAGCGCTAATCACAGGACCTAATGAAGGTCAAGCTGCGAAGGCTATTAAATGGAAACTGCAATCCTGGGCGCCTGCCGGTGATGCAACGTATGAGGCAAGTCTTAATTTTGCAAAACTTGTTAAAGAGGCTTCGGATGGCCGTTTGATTATTACTCCTTATAATGCCGGTGCAATTATTCCAGCCGGAAAAGAGTTTGATTCCGTTCTCTCGGGCTCAGTTGAAGCTATTCACGGAGCACCGGGCTGGTCACTTGGGTATTTTCCAGCCGCTATTTTTTATAACAACACTGTCGGCGGCTTAACTGCCAATCAGCAAAGAATGTGGCTTGAGTATCAAGGCCTTGAACTTGCCCAGAAGAATTACAAGAAACTGGGTGCTCATTATGTCGGCCCATTAACTCCTCATAATGCAGAAGTCTTTGTTCACAGCACCAAACCGCTCAACAGTGTTGAAGATCTCAAAGGTTTTAAAGTGAGGATGGGCTCAGCAGCTCTTAATGAAATCTTTGCGCGGATGGGTGCAGCTCCCGTGTTTATGCCAGGCGGGGAAGTATACGAGGCGACACAACGAGGAATTATTGATGGGTTTGAGTATGTAACTCCTTCGGTTAACTGGGGAATGGGATTCCATGAAGTTACTCCCTATATGTACCTTTCTACCTCCCGGGCTCCCACCGATGCCCAGGCGCTTTTCGTTAACCAGAAGGAATGGGACGAGCTTCCGGCTGACCTTCAGGCAATCGTGACAACGGCATGTTTTATGGTTGCCGACCAGTATTATGTAGAGGAGATAGTTCGTGATGCTGAGGCCCTGAAGAAGTTTGAAGAATATGGCACGAAGATTTTACCGGTACCTGAGGATATTGAAGCTCTTCTCTACGAGACTGCCGAAGCTTATTACGCAGAGCAGGCGGCGTCTGACCCTGCTTTTAAGGAAATATATGATTCCATGCAAGGATGGCAGGTTATTAGCAAACAATTTAACATTCAGTAATTCCATGGTGCCGTGATAGACTCATTTGTCACGGCACCATTACTGAGGAGAGAAGCAACATGGTTCCACCAGTACTAAAGAAAATCACTAAAACTATCGACAGGATAAGCGAGCTTGTTGGACACTTCGCTAAATACCTGATCCTTATTTTGATTTTCGTTCTCCTTTACGAAGTCGTTGCACGATACGTTTTCAATAAGCCGACAATCTGGGCTCTTGAGACGTCGAAGATGGTTTTTGGTGCAATTGGCGCACTATGCTGGGGCTATACACTAAAAATCGGCGGTCACGTTCGAGTCGATGTTTTTTACACGATGCTTTCGGAGAAGTGGAAAGCAATCGTTGACGTTGTTATGACATTTATTTTCCTTTTCCCAATCCAATATATTCTGATTCATTCGGGGATTAAGTGGACGCTGTTCGCCTTGAAGACAAATGAAAAAATGGTTGACAGCAGCTGGCTTCCACCTTCATGGCCGTTTCGTTTGGTCTTAACAATTGGATTTATCCTGTTTTTTATTCAAACGGTCTCAGAACTCACGAAAAACGTCTATTTCATCATGAAAGGAAACAGGCTTATCGAGGCGAAATCTGAATACGCTAAGGAAGGGCTGGTGTGAAATGGATATAACAATGAGTCCGGAGTTTGTAACGATAGGGATGTTCTTAGTCCTGTTTTTTGGCGTGCTGACAGGTTTCCCATTGGCCGCACCTATTGGAGGAGCCGGTGTGATCTTCGGTTTCCTCATGTTCGGAGATACAGTCTTCGATATGGTATATGCCAGAGTTTACGCCCAGTTGACCAACACCGGCTTTATGGCTGTCCCGCTCTTTGTTTTTATGGGTGGAATGCTTGAGCGTTCCGGAATTGCCAAGAAAATGTACGAGAGTTTGTATGTCTGTTTCGGTAATTTTCGAGGTGGACTTGCGATCGTCAGTATCTTGATCGGCACCATCATGGCTGCCTGTATTGGAGTGATCGCCGCTTCAATTTCAATGCTTACCCTGGTCGCTCTTCCAGTAATGATACAGCGCGGATACGACAAGGGGCTGGCCACCGGAAGTATATGCGCTGGAGGTACGCTTGGTATTCTGATTCCACCGAGTATCATGCTGATTGTCTATGGTCCTGCTGCCTGGATCTCAGTTGGAAAACTGTTCATGGCAGCGTTTGGCCCGGGACTGATGCTGTCGGTTCTGTACATGATATATATCGCCGTCAGGTCTTTCCTGCAGCCATCGGTAGCACCGTCAGTAAGTGTTGAAGAGCAGGGAAACTTCACGACCTTTCAGAAAATCAAAATGGTGGTGACATCACTGGTTCCGACACTTCTTCTTATACTCTCGGTTCTAGGAGCAATCTACTCGGGAATTGCCGCTCCCACCGAGGCAGCAGCTGTCGGTGCGGTCGTTTCTGTAATACTCACGGCTTCATACGGACAGTTTTCCTGGAAAGACATTAAAGAGGTTTCACTGAGTACGATCAAGCTGACCTGTATGGTTCTATTTATTGCTGCCTGTTCCACCGCATTCGTCAGTGTTTTTCTCGCCGGTGGTGGAGGTCAGATAGTTGAATCGTTTATCCTTGATTTTCCGGGTGGGAAATGGGCGGTTTTTGCGGCTATCATGGCCGTAACTTTTATATTGGGAGCGTTTATTGACTGGGTCGGCATAATTTTCGTACTTGTCCCTATCCTCTCCCCGATCATCCCCAGGCTTGGATTCGATCCATTGTGGTTTGCAATGATGATCATCGTTAACCTGCAGATGTCGTTTCTGACGCCTCCCTTCGCCTACGCAATGTTCTTTCTTAAGGGTGCGGCTGACCCAGAACTTGGGATCGAGACCAAGGACATCATCCGCGGAATGCTTCCTTTTGTAGGTATCGTTGCCGTTGGTTTGGGCCTTCTTATCGTCTTTCCGCAAATTGTCACCTGGCTGCCAAGCACTATGTAGGAGTAATGTACATGAAGCAGATTTCAACTGATAAAGCGCCTGCCGCATTTGGACCATTCTGCCAGGCTACGAAAGTAAACGGTATGATCTTTACCTCTGGGGCACTGCCGCTTGATCCTGACTCCGGAGCCCTGGTGGATGGTGGAATCGTTGAGCAAACACACCGAACCTTACAAAATCTTCAAGCCGTTATAGAAGCGGGAGAGGCATCGTTGGAAAATTGCGTTCAAGTCGTCATCTATCTTGTTGACATGAATGATTTTGACAAAATGAATGAAGTGTATGCTTCATATTTCAATAATCGTTTCCCGGCCAGGGCTACGGTTGGTGTCGCAGCTTTAGCAAAAGGAGCACTGGTTGAAATACAGGCTATAGCTGTAGCAGCAGTTTGAGATCAAAATGTATAAGCCGAAATTCAGTTTATGCTTTATAAGTCTCGTAATATCGAACAGATTAAAATCATTGCATGATCAAAGATTCAGACACCAAACAACTTTTCCAGGTTCCTAATATCATCTTTGATGTTTAACTTTACTGTTGGTTTACATTAAAGAAGAATATTTGAGATTTTTCAGTCAAGAAAGACCAGCATGTGGGATATTTGATCACAATCCCGGGGAAAAAGGATTTTTCATATATGGTATTCAAGAGCTTGAATGACGCAGCGTATTCAATTATCCGAGAAAAAATTTTGCACGGAGGATTTGAACTCGGTGGCCGAATAAGAGAAGATGACCTTGCTGAAGAGATATCGATAAGTCGTACACCGGTACGTGAAGCAATAAACCGGCTCGTCGCAGATGGGATTATAATCAAGAAAGCTCAACGGGGCTTGTATCTTATTGATCCGGATCCCGAGCAGATAAAGGATAATATTGATATCCGAATTTGCCTGGAAAAACTGGCGATTGAGAAATGTATTGATCGCTCGACAGGCGAGGATATTGCAGCAATTATCAATTCAGTAGAGGAGTTTGAAAAGGCGCTTAATCAAAAAGACTACGATGCATGTAATCTACTTGATGGTGAGTTTCATTTTCTAATCGCTCAAATGTCTAGGAGCAGCCGCTTAATGAGTCTATTGAACGATTTATCAGCTTTTTTTCAGTTGGTCAGAAAAGAAGAAAAGAGGAGTGATCCTCAAAAAAAGAATAAACGCACCCTTAAGGAACATCGGAGTATTGCTGAGGCAATTAAAAACAGAGATATTTCAGCGGCAAAAGATGCCGTGGAAGTCAATATTCAAACAATGCGCAGTAATCTTTTCAATTAGAAAAAGCAACGCATACGCTGATAAACGAAAGACGTTTGCTAATCTCTGCCTGGATAACTATCTTTCAACGGGGTTCTTCTTTATTATATTCAGCTCCAACTTCTATCATTAAAGCAGGCATTTTGCTTGGTATCCCCGATAATTCCAGGATGAGCCGTTTATCGTGCTTCCGTGTATGGTTAAACTGACTGTAACCAAAATAAATAGAGCGTACTTGTCATACTGTTTTTTCTGTAGCCGGGAATAGTTAGTTGCAAGGCGTAAATTATATATTATTAATTTTAGATGAGAGGCGCATCAATTTGCCGAAACAGAAGAATTTTCTAGATAAGCTGGACATTCCTGTTCTCCCGGTCTTGACACAGGTCTTTTAGGCTATCGAGTTGAGGGATCGAAGTTCCTAAGGTCGTTTTACATTTAATAACCACAAAATATCATTTACATTCAGGAGATATTTATGCCGAAATTAGCCGCAAACCTATCAATGATGTTTCAGGAAGTAGATTTTTTAGATCGTTTTGAAGCCGCAGCCAAGGCGGGATTCAAAGGAGTAGAGTATCTGTTCCCGTATGATTTTAATGTAAATCAACTGGTTGAGATTCTGCAGAAAAATGATCTAAAGCATGTGTTACATAACCTGCCCGCAGGTGATTGGGGTGCAGGGGAACGTGGCATTGGGGCACTGCCTGATCGTATCGGCGAATTTCAGGAGGGAGTTGGAAAAGCCATTGAATATACAAAAGCTTTAGGCAATACCCAGTTAAATATGCTCTCGGGAATCGCACCTGAGGGTGTTAAAGCCGATGTGTTGAATAAAACATTTATAGACAATGCAGTTTTTGCCGCTTCCGAACTGGCTAAAAATGACATCCGTCTGGTGATAGAGATGATCAATACCAGGGATGTTCCTGGCTTCTTCCTGAGTGGCACCCAGCAGGCTCTTGATTTAATAGCTGATACAGGATCAGACAATATTCAGCTGCAATATGATATCTACCACATGCAAATCATGGAAGGCGACCTTGCGCCTACAATGGAGAAACACCTCACCAGCATAGGTCACATCCAGTTGGCAGATACCCCAGGCCGTCACGAACCAGGAACAGGTGAGATCAATTATCCCTTCCTTTTCGATTTCCTTGATCGAATTGGCTACGACGGATGGATCGGTTGTGAGTATATCCCTGCCCAGAAAACGGAAGAGGGATTAGGGTGGTTTGAACCTTATAAGTAATCTGGTTTTCACCATATTCACCGCTCGGTTAGCTGGATTCAGATAAACAAAATAACTACAAACCTTAAAAGGAGAAAAAAATGAGTAAAATTGGATTTATCGGACTTGGAATCATGGGCGCGCCCATGGCTGGTCGTCTTCTTGATGGAGGACACGATTTATATGCCTTTACCATTGAAGGAGTACCTCAGGAACTTACAGACAAAGGTGCCGTAACATGTGAGAACAGTCAGGAAGTAGCAGGAAAAGCTGATTTCATCATCATCATGGTTCCGGACACTCCGCATGTCGCTACTGTTTTGTTTGGAGAAAATGGCGTTGCAGCCGGATTGACCCAGGGAAAAACCGTCATTGATATGAGTTCAATTTCACCAATTGAGACGAAGGAATTTGCCAAACGTATCAACGAGCTTGGCTGTGAATACCTGGATGCCCCGGTATCCGGCGGCGAAGTAGGAGCTAAAGCGGGAACGCTTACAATCATGGTTGGTGGTACCGAGGCAACCTTTGAAAAAGTTAAACCGCTCTTTGAGCTCATGGGTCAGAATATTACCCTTGTTGGGGGTAATGGTGACGGCCAAACCTGTAAAGTTGCCAACCAGATCATTGTTGCCCTGAATATCGAAGCAGTTGGAGAGGCCCTTCTCTTTGCTTCTAAAGCCGGTGCTGATCCTGCCAAAGTGCGGGAAGCCTTGATGGGTGGTTTTGCTTCTTCCAAAATTCTAGAAGTGCATGGCGAGCGTATGATCAAGCGAACGTTCGATCCCGGTTTTCGCATTGAGTTGCACCAGAAGGATTTGAACCTGGCACTGAGCAATGCCCGGGCGATGAAGATTAGCTTGCCAAACACTGCTACCGCACAGGAACTGTTTAACTCCTGTGCTGCAAACGGCGGTGATGGCTGGGACCACTCTGCTATGGTCCGTGCCCTTGAGCTTATGGCATCCCATAAGGTTGCCTGAGAAGTAGCACAACCAACCATTGTTAACAGATGGTGGTTATTCTACCCCCGTCCCCCTACTCTGGAAGTACGGGGGTAGAATAACCATCTCTTCGCTGATCCTTCTCTACCATCCTGACATACTGATTAACTTACCCAAAAGGGTTTCCCGCTGCAGCCCAAACCTATAGTGCTGACATGACAGGTCTCTCAATCCAGCATGGTTTTTTTGCATTTGCTTGTCAACTTAGTGAAGGGGAAATTTCCGATAATCCTGGATAGCTCTGTGGTTTCAAGGTAAGCTGTTCAACGGTTCTGGAGATTGACGTTGGCAAAACAATTAAAAGCAACGAGAAACTCTACTTTTAAACTGTCTGCACATGAGGGAAGTTTACGAAAGAATGAAAAATCAAAAATAGACTAAAGGATTTCTACAATGCGAAAAATTACAATGCAAGAAGTGGAATGTCACAATACTCCTGATGACTGTTGGGTAGTGCTAAACGGTAAGGTTTACGATTTATCAATCTTTCAAGAAGGACACCCCGGAGGATCAGAAATAATCACGGACAATGCGGGAAAAGACGTTTCTAACTTATTCAATGCCGTGCATCCGAAAGATATTGTCCAGCGACTCCTTTCCCCTGAAGCCTGTGTTGGTACTCTGGATGAAAGCACGGTCGACCCTGCAAAGCATATCGTTGCCGCTGAGAAAAAAGCTCCTTCCAGGGGGGTGAAGCAAACCTCTGCACCAGCTGCACCCAATGATCAACAGGGCCAGCCATGGGAGAAACCTCCGATTGATACCATGTTGAATACGTTTGATTTTGAGAACGTTGCAGCCCACACGATGACGGAGGAAGGCTGGGGCTATTACTCATCCGGTGCTGATGATGAGATTACCCTTCGTGAAAACCATACCGCTTTCCAGCGAATCTGGTTCAAACCACGCATCCTGGTCAATGTGAAAAACATTGATATGACGACTTCCATACTTGGTGTGAAATCTTCTTTTCCCCTGTATTTCAGTGCAACAGCACTTGGCAAGCTGGCGCATGATGATGGTGAATTAGCTGTTTCACGTGCTGCAGCTAAGACCGGTGTAATCTACATGCTGCCCACGCTCTCTTCTTATACCTTGGATGAAATGCTTGAAGTTTGCCAACCAGATCAAGTGCAATTTAGCCAATTGTATGTAAACGCCAAAAGGGAACGCACAAAAGAATATGTCCAGCGACTCGAAGCCGGTGGTGCTAAAGCCTTATTTGTTACGGTTGACGCACCACAATTGGGGCGTCGTGAAAAAGATATGCGAAATAAATTCACAAAAAAAGCCGATGTTCAAAAAGATGATGACGTCAACCGCAGTGAGGGTGTTGCCAGGGCTATAAGTGAATTCATTGACCCAAGCTTATGCTGGGACGATATCACATGGCTTAAAAGCTTCACCAAATTACCTATTATCCTAAAAGGTGTTGCCTGTGGACTGGACACTGTGATGGCCTACAACATGGGGTGTGATGGTGTTGTTCTATCAAATCATGGTGGCAGACAGTTAGATACTGCCAGATCTGGAATTGAAATATTACCAGAAGCGGTTAATGCACTTAACAAAAATGACCAGAACTGGCGCTCGCGTTTTGAGGTCTATGTGGATGGAGGGATTCGACGTGGCAGTGATATCTTTAAAGCCTTGGCTCTTGGCGCAACTGCTGTTGGCATTGGGCGTCCGGTTCTCTATAGCCTTGCGTCATACGGCCAGCCTGGAGTTGAAAGAATGTGCTCTTTATTCAAAGAAGAATTAACCATGGTGATGCGATTGATGGGGACTCCTACGATTGCAGATATTACCCAAAATCATGTTCTGTACAGTAATTTAATGACCCATGTACCTGCCCAGGCTCGTGACCATCTTCAACTTGACACATATGAACCGCTGAGACCAGCCACAAAAATATGAAGAGTAAAAAGTGACTGCCATCTCATGATTTTTAGGTGAAAGAAATAATGAAATTTTTTCAGGCGGTGATTGATAAAGAGAGGAACAAAGAAATGAAAACTATTGTATTAAAAGCCAAAGAGATCGGTGAAATAAAAGCAAAATTGCTAACAGATACAGCACCCAACACATGTGCTAAAATCTGGGAAGCGCTTCCCTTGACCGTCAAATTATCTACATGGGGAGATGAGTTATATGGAACTATTCCTGTAGATATCGATGCAGAAAACCCACGTGAAGAATTTGAAGTTGGGGATATAGCCTATTGGTTGCAAGGTTCAGGATTCTGTATATTATACGGTCGCACCCCAGCGAGTACCAGCGATAAACCCCGGTTGATTTCACCAGGTAATTATTTTGCCAAGATCGAAGGTGATATCAGTATTTTCAAAACGTTAGAAGGGTTACATCTTACCATTGAACAAGGGGAGTAATACATCATGAGTGATGAGGAAGTACACCTTAAGTACTGTTGTTAATAGATACATGTCAACCCGAATATCATGACTGAACATACAGAAAAAAAGTGCCCAAAATGTGGCCAGCGATTACGTTTCCCAAAAAATATCGGCGGAATGCTTATGGCTTGTCCATCATGTGGCAAAAAGTTTAATTCCGACTTTAAACTTGGTGGTGTCAGACAAAGTGCTGCACCTCAGGGATTGTTCACAACTCTTTTCGAACTGCCTTATAAAATCATGTGCCGCATCGGTCGACTTTTATTTCCTAAATAACTTCCATCGACGGCGCTCATTACTTGATCAACTTTGGTATCTGACCAGTATAACGACCCTTTAACCCAGAAACGCAGGAAACAAGCTCCATATGTAACAAACAACCCGCCGCCAAAAGCGTCACTATTGATCTGGGCAATTTTTTATAACTTCAACTGTGCCCGATCAAACAATAGGTATGATTAGTCGAATCTGTTCACCGAATTCCGCAGGTCTTTCCCCGGTTTGAAATAAGGACTTCTCTTTGGTCTCACGGTAATTCTCTCACCCGTTTTAGGATTTCTTCCAACATAAGATTTGTATTCTCTTATTTTGAAACTCCCAAAACCTCTGAGTTCTATATTATCACCATTTTCAAGTGAATCAGCCATACTGGTGATTATCGTATTCACTATCTCAGTGGCATCCTTAGTGGTGATATTTTGCTTATCGGCGATTGCTTGTACCAGGTCTGATTTATTCATGATGGCTCCTATTTTTAGAATTTATCAGTAAAGCCAGATATGAAGATAATCATTCATTACGAAATCAACAAGTTATCCTCATTATATAATTTTGAAAACGGGGGCTGCTCATTGAAAGCACCTACCGAATATCGAGAGAAGACTTATTGGAGAAGACTTATTTGGATAAGACCTTTGTACCGGGCAGTCCAGAAGATTCGTACCGCTGATTTAGGGGCTAAAATTCGGTTCAGTGCTGTTTAAACTGAAGTAACACATAATAAATGGTGGTAACAGGAAGTAACAAAAACATTAAATATCGACAGATTAACATAAATATACTTTCGAATAGTTAAGCAGGGTCAAGTATACAGCAGAATCTCTCATCAACTATGTGATGTTGCCGAAAACGTTCTTCGAGAGCTCGAACCGAGCTGACAAGACACTATATCAGTTTATGAAAAGGTTTTGATCTTGTGCCGGGAAAGAAGCTATTGGACTCTTTTTAAGGGGGACCAATAGCGTAGTAGCATCCATTTTCATCATTTTTTTTTATTTGATTGAATAAAATAATGAACAATTAGTCATTTAATGTAATTTATGTAGTTGTTTCAAATATTAAAAAAACATGTCCCGGCCCTCGATTAAAATGGAACGACTCTATTGCCATGAAATATGACCCGACATATCTTGAGCTTATCAACTCTTGCCATAAGCCTTACTTCGAAGTCTCGGAATCAGGAGTAATTCTTCTTGCTAACGAAGCTTTGGTTCAGCTTGTTGGTGATGCAGTTGGAAAAAACATCTATGACCTCCTCGATGGTCTTGCAAACGAGATAGGTATTGATGGTCTTTCCCAAATCATTGTAGAGGGAAAACATCAGGAGGTACCTTTTAGACTGCATCTTCCAGGACAAGAGGCCTTGTCGGTCAGACTTTGTTTGAGCCCTGCGCAACATAATGATATTAACGGATCTGACTGTTTTCGTGGATGGTTATACGGTATTCAAGAAGAAAGCCAGCTCGACAACGGGTTGATTGAAGCAGAACAGGTTTTGGCACGACAAGCTGATGAACTGGCTATTTTGAATCACCTAGCTGTTGCTATCAGCTCAACTTTGGACCTTAATGAAATACTTAACTCCATTTGCAAAGAAATGGTAAATGTTTTCAACGCACGCAACACAGGCATTGCCATTCTCAACGAGTCCCAGACTAAACTCCAAGTGGTTGCTTTTCACACGGAGCATCCTGAGGAAAGCGATGTCACAGGGCTTGAATTCTCCCTTGCTGGCAATGATGCCAGTCTTTTTGTTATAAAAACGGGAGAACCCATCGTTGTCCCCGATGCCCAATTTAACCCAATCACCCGATCGCTTCACGAAGTGATGATCCAACGCGAAACTTCATGCCTGCTTGTTGTCCCCCTCCTCGCACGAGGTGATGTTATTGGCACAATCGGTATTCCTTCAGACTCACAAGCCGTATTCTCTCGAAAAGAAGTTCAATTAGCTCAAACCATTGCAGGTCAAATTGCCAGTGTAATTGACAATGCCCGTTTACATCAAACGGTTGAAAAAGCGCGCGACATTGCAGAGCGAGAGCTTGAAATCGGCAGACAGATCCAAACAGGGTTTTTCCCTGAATCAATGCCACAAGTCCCCGGCTGGGAATTGTTTTCATATTTCCAATCTGCTCGACAGGTCGCTGGGGATTTTTATGACGCTTTCCCGGTTGATGAAAATAAAAGACTAGCTCTCGTTTTAGCAGATGTCTGTGACAAGGGGGTCGGGGCGGCCCTGTTCATGGTTCTTTTTCGCAGTCTTTTAAGGGCGAATGTTCAACAATGCTTTGACAAGAATAATGGCCCAAATATAATCCCTAAAGAGGCAATTATTACTGCCGTCAGGAAAACAAATAATTACATTGCGATAAATCATGATCAAGCCAATATGTTTGCTACGGTTTTTCTTGTCCTGCTTGAGCAAGAGAAGGATGAAGTATGGTACATAAACTGTGGTCATGATGCTCCGGTAATCATACGGTCCGACGGCAGAAAAGAGCGTTTAATGCCAACAAATCCAGCCATAGGAATGTTTCCCGACATCCAATTAGAGTGCAAATCTATATGTTTACAATCCGGTGATTCTCTTTTTGCCTTCACGGATGGGGTAAGTGATGCACGTTCCTCTTCGGATGATCAATTTGGGGAAGAGCGTATTCTAGAAATCCTCAGTAAACAAATATCTCTTAAAAATCGTCTTGACTCCCTCGTAAAGACTCTCTTACAGCACACGTCTGGTGTTGATCAATATGATGATATAACCTGCATCGCATTCAACAGGTCTTGACCTAACAATTGCACGCACTGTCTTATGAAAAAAATACAAAAAATCAAGGTAGCCACTGGCCTCTACTGGGTCGCTATCCCGGAAGTTGAAATTTATATACAATGTGGCTGCATTGAAGACTCAGTAAAACATTTTATCAGACGTGGACTCATATATCAGTTAGAGCAGAATGGTATCAGCTACGAGTCAGGACCTAACACTATCTTACTTTCTGACGTAATGCTCCAGGGTGGTCATTTTTCAAATCTTGCAGAGTTCCCTGTCCTGCAGATGCTCTATCGTCAGGGGATGGCACTTCCCGGGCACCCCAACAACTCTGGTCGTAAACCTCTTTTAGTAGGGGATGCAAAACAAATTGCTGCTCAGATGGAATATATTCATCGTGGTAATTATGGCATGATTTCTCAAGATGAGCTGATCGCCGCAGGAATGGGAAAAGACAATGCGGAAGCACTCTGGAAAATGAAAATGGCGTTTGCTATCGGTGAAATAAAGCAAACTGACCATCTCCTTGATTCTATTGTCCTCAAAGAAAATAAGACAGAAATTCGTGACGGCGTTTTTATAAAACGTGAAGGAAATAATCAGTTCTCCATTCACTACAAAGAAGAACAAGTCCTGGTTGATCTGTCAATTCCACGTGCAGAAAGGTATCCAGCCCCGTATCCTCTTGGATTTCAGGACATTCCTAGAGAATACTTCGCTGTTGTCCACTCTGGACAGGGTGACGGCTGGGACATCAATCGTCCCTGTATGGCAAGTATTCTGATCTATCAGAGTAAAATATATTTGATAGATGCCGGACCCAATATTGCTTATTGTCTGATTGCTTTAGGAATCAGTATTAATGAGATAGAGGGGATTTTTCATACTCATTGTCATGATGACCATTTTGCAGGCCTGCCCACCTTATTGTTGAGTGACCATCGGATCAAATATTTTGCAACTCCCATTGTTCGTTCCTCGGTTTTCAAGAAATTGGCTGCTCTTCTTTCACAGCCTGAGGAGGATTTTCTCGATTTCTTTGATGTTCAAGACCTTGAGGATGGACAATGGAACAATATTGACGGCTTGGAAGTTCGGCCTCTACTCTCACCCCATCCAGTTGAGACCACGATCTTCACATTTCGCACTTTTTGGGGAGCACGTTATTATACTTATGCGCATCTTGCAGACATTATCTCCAGGGACAATCTTAATTTGAAAGGGCTTAATTCAAATAATTTATTCAGCGGGTTTAACCCAAATATTTTTGATGAATACCTCCATCCAGTTGATCTAAAAAAAATTGACATTGGGACCAGCATAATCCACGGACGAGCCGAAGATTTTGAAGCAGATGAATCCAAACGTATCATTTTAGCCCACACAGCAATACCCTTAAATAATAGACAAAAAGAAATAGGTTCTAGTGCTCCGTTTGGGCTAACTGATGTTCTTATAAATAGCCATGCAGACCACCTTCCTCAAAAGGCATACGCCTACATTGCAGAATATTTAGTTGGTGTCGAAGAGCCTGAACTTCAAAAGCTTTTAAATAACAAAATTGTCAGCTTTAGCCCAGGGACAATTATTCTCAAGCGTGGTATTCAAATTGAATTTCTCTTCCTGCTCCTCACCGGAAATATTGAAATGATAAATGCCGATACCGGCGTCTATAATATTTTCAGTTCCGGGGCAATGATCGGAGAGCATTATAGTCCTGACGATCATCAAACAACAGCCACGTATCGTACGATCAATTTCGTTCATGCGCTCAAGATACCCACACAAACATATCGCCGGTTTGTGGAGCGAAACAAGCTGGTTGAAACGATGACACATTTATGCGGAAGGAAAGAATTTCTTTTGCATTCCTGGCTGTTTGGTGAGGCATTATCACCACGGGTACAGACAAGGATTGCTGAGCAGATGCAACCGATTTCATATCCAAACAAGGGAAAGAAGGTGGTCATAAACCGTCCTAATACGCTCTATCTTATAGAGAGTGGAACAATAGATCGAGTTTACAAGGGCAATGTATTGGAAAATCTGGCAGAAGGAGACTTTTTTGGCGAGAATAGAGCGCTGTTTTCAGAGGATAATCGGACTGATTTTGTTGTGACATCACCAGCACAGGGGTTTATCTTAGATACTGAACACATTAATGATATTCCTATCATACGATGGAAATTATTAGAAACACACCAGAAAAGAAAGGAGACGATAACTAATTTTGTCTCCTCGTAATCTGAACTTAGCTCAATCTATTTGATTGGATATAAGAATACATTCCAAATAAAATCGATAAATTGCACTACACTTGTATGTGGTAGATTAATTTTTTTGCCATGGTCAGATACGTTTATCAATTACGGGTTATGAGAATTAAGGTTTAAACAAAGTTGGTACCTGATCACTGATATAGCGAAGGCCAATATGATAAGAAGGCTCCTTTGACAAATCAACAGGCCGACACCACTTCACTTCCGCTATGCAAGTCAGAATACCAAGAGAAGTACAGGACTGCAGGTGATCGCCGATCATTCTCAGACACAGGCTGTCTCCTTCTACAACCTCATATCGGCTGGAGAGACATATACCACTCACACTATAGTTGATTGTTGAACCACCATAATAGCAGTACGGGTGAGTTAAATGATGGGCAAACATAACATCTTCTTCTACATCGAATCGGTCATCTTTTCGTTTATTAATCATTGCTGAAACCTCTTCATTTAAAAGAAGTGAGTGCGCTTGTTATATCAGGGTGGATAACTAAATAATGATTAAAACCTGAAATTTCAAATACCTCTTTCACATGGTCCTGCAGACAACTTACTGCAAAAGATTTGGGGCTTGTTTTACGCTCTTTAACAGCTTTAAGGATCACTCGCAATCCGGCACTTGATATGTATTCCACCTTAGTAAAATCAATCAGCAGATGGTGGCCACCATTATGAGTGTTGACACTATCAATCTCAGAATCAAGAAGAGGGGCCGTATTTGAGTCTAGTCGTCCATCAGGGACCAGGATAACAACTCCATTTTCATCTCTTTTATCGATATTCATTGATCATTCCTCTTGTGTTGAACGGTAACAATTTTAGGTGATAGTTTTTATCAATTTTACAATATTCTTCCCATTCTCCCGCATATAGGTGAGTTTATCAGCATATTTACGCGCGAGAAAAATCCCAAGGCCACCCACATCTCTCTCCTCAAGCGGAATATCCAAGATCGGATCATTTGGCAAACTAGGGTCAAAAGCATGACCATCGTCAATCATCACTATTTGCACCTCGTTACCGTTATAATCCATACAGATGTTCACTCTCTTTTCAGTGGCATCACCGACACCGTAACTAACCGTATTAGTGAAAAGTTCATCCATGATCAGGTTAATCTGTAAAGCGGCTCTGCTAGGTAATTGCCATAGCTCTGCAGCGATATCAAGCTGTTCACTCAGGCGCTCGAGTTCAGTCAGCGAATTGTGCAAAATAAAGCGAATTTGAGAATAGCTTTTAGACATCGTTCTCACGAATACAACAACTTAATGTTCGATTTATCAAACATTACTGATACATTCACCCACAAGGTATATAGAAATAGCGAATGAAACAGAAGGAGAACAGGAACTGTCTGGTCCTCATTCAATACATTAATTATCTCTCCTGAAAACCCTGACTCATAGAGTCAAGGAAAGGGTCAAGCAGATACTCTAAAACCGTCCGGTACCCGGTGTGGATAAATACAGATACCCCCATTCCCGGGATCAATCTATAACGTTCTTTGCCCCAGAGAAAAAAATCCTGATCTGTTTTAATTCTAGTCGCATAATAGGTCATACCCTGCTCAGTTGTCATGGCATCGGGGCTTATCTGCACAACTTCTCCAGTAATTTTCCCGACACGCCTGGCATTTCTACTGGCCAACTTTACGATAGCGCTCTGGCCTGGTTTGATAGAAGTGATATCTTCAATTGAAAGTTGTGCTTCCACCACCAAGGCCCCATCAGTAGGTACAATATCAAGAATAGTTCTTCCTGGCGGCACAACCCCTCCTTTCGTGTCCACATACAGAGTCTTCACAATTCCATCTACAGGGGCTTTGATGGTAGTTCTACTCTGGTTGTCACTGAACTTTACTAAACGATGATTCAACTCATTGAGTTCCTGCTGGGTTTCACGCCTGTTCTCCCGGGCTTCCACCCGGTAACTATTATTGAAGTGTAGAGATTTATCTTCAGCTTCCCGTAAAGCAGACTTTGCTTTTGCCAGATTGCTGTTATCTTCGAGAAGTGCACTTTTCAAAACCGCCTCTTCACGGAGAAATTTCAGATGCTCGTACTCTGTCGTCAAATTGTCTTTGAGAAGATTCTCACTGATCGTTATTTGTTTTCGGAGCAGTACAAGACTTTCCTTGTTACCTGTGATGCGTTGTTTTACCTGTTCAATATCTCTTTGGCGCTGAGCGATCAGCTCCTGCCTTGCGGCAAAACCGGCATCATATTCTCTTAGCTTTGCCGTAAATAATTGACGATTTTGCCTAACCAAATCCGGATAATTACGCTCCAGATCTTCTGGAATCTCATACTCTGCAGTGAATTCAGCCATTGCTTCAAATCGCAGCAAATCAATACGTAGAGCCGCCATCCGAGCTTCCATCTCTCCAACCGTGGCATCGCTGCTGATTCCCTGCAATACCATTAAGGTATCTCCCTCTTTGACCTTATCTCCTTCCTGAACAACAATTTCTTTGATGATGCCACCTTCAAGATGCTGCACCTCTTTAATGCGCCCAACCGGAACTATCCGGCCGGGAGCGACGCTGACAATATCGAGTTTTGCCACCGCAGCCCAAACAAGAAAACTGAGACTCAGTACGATACACAAGAAAAAGAGTATATGGGTCAAAGGACCGGCTTTTTTTCGTAATTTGTCATCCATCGCTTTTACTGACTATATGTATTTCGGGTACGGGTTTCAGATCAAGGTTAATAATATGACTGGCTCCTTTGATGATCTGCTGATCTCTGGTCACAATGACCATTGTTTTGCCATCTTTAGCTAATTCATTCAATAATCGGTAAACGGTATGGCATCCTTGCTCATCCAGACCCTCCGTAGGTTCATCCAGGACGACCAGCCGACCAGAGGTCGCAAGAGCTCGGGCTAATGCAAGCCTGCGTCTAATCCCCTGTGGCAGACTCCGCCCTTCCTCGCCAAGATAGGTTGACAGACCGTCGACACTATTGTTGAGATATTCATTTAATCCGGATCTGGTTATAATTTCCTGCAACTTCTCATCCGGCATGTCCGATGCAGCCATGGTAATTGCCTCTTGAATGGTTGACTGCAGAAAGGTTGGTTCCTGAGGAAGATAAATAAGTTGTGCACGCCACCAATGAGGGTCAATTTGCCGTAGATCAACCTTGTCTACCAACACGCTGCCGCGACTTGGATCAATAAGTCCCGTTATGAGCCTGATGAGTGTTGTCTTTCCGGTACCGTTTTGCCCTGTGATAATCAAGCGATCACCGGGCTTAAGCCTAATATTAATGTCAGTAAATAAAGGATTGTGCGAGGCGGGGTAAGCAAAGTCCAACCCCCGCAGTTCCACATTGCCACGATATTCTTGTAAACTATTTCCAGAGTCCGTCTCCATCGGCAGATTTATAATTTCGATCAGGCTTGAGTATTCTCTTTGAGCTCTATTTATCAAGCTTATACTGAGAACAAACTGGGTAAGGGTAGAAAATGCCCGGGTCACAAGAATATTAATACCGATCAAAGCCCCCACCGATAGAACACCTTTGACCACCTGTATGGCTCCAACCGCATAAAGCGTCACGCTGAGGAGAATGGTCAGAAACATGGTGACACTTTTATAAAGCTCCTTGCCCGAAAGTTCTTTCCGGGCCCGGTTGAGCAGTGAGTCGGTAACAGCATGAAAGGGGCGTTTGAGAAAATCAATGCCACTGAAGATCCGAACTGTTTCAAGATTGTTGATTGCCGACATAATCAAACTGCGTTGTTCGATACTTTTTTGCTGGGTGGCCATACTCGTGCGGGCCGAGAGGATCACGTTGGTAATGCCGAACAGGATGCCGACAAGGATGGCTATAAGACCAATACCAGCCAACAGCGGGCTGATAATAAAAGCCGCCAGCAGGTATAGTACCACAAACGGTCCATCCATAAAGCTGGTTATATTGGCACCGGAATAACCGTTTCTGATATGCTGGAGGCGATTGGCACTTTCCTGGAGGCGGTTTCTTCCAAAATCAAGCAGATCCAGAGCCCGGGCATTGCCCAAGGCATCAAGCACCTTTGCTGCCAGCTGTTGGTCAGCCTCTAGGCTGATATCTGAGGAGATCCTCGTTCTGATGAGTCGGAAAAAAAACTGCAGAAACATCGCAATCAGCATGCCGATTGTAAGGGTGATCAATGTTCCAGTTATTCCATGGGAGACATAACGGTTAAGAACCTGAATGACAAAAATGGGCGAGGCCAGGTTCAAAACAGTGATGAACAAAGTTGCAACCAGTAACTCAATTGTCAGAAACGGACGTCGGATAAATCGAGAAAGCAGTTCCTTCATGAGATCCTAAATGTGTTTCAAGTGCTGACTTAAATAATAATTCAAGTATTTACAGCACAGTAAACCTATAAAATCTTAAAAGCTATTGATATTTCATAGGTGGAAAACGACTCTTGCATACAGACCTTCACCTTCTACCCCAGACGACAGAGAATTAAGCTTATATCATCGGTTCCTCCTGATTCCATAGCCTCCTCAAGCAATCGATCCGCCTTTTTTGCCAGACTACTATTATCCGTCAAAATGTTTCTAATTGTGGCATCTGAAACCATGTCATGGAGACCATCAGTACTTAACAGCAGGAGATCATCGGGCTGCCATTTAAAGGAGCCATATTCAGGAATGATGTCATCTTCGCCAAGACATTGCTCGAGAAAGTGATTCAGCTTGTGAGCACCAATTTCTTCCCAGCTGATTTTCCCCAGATCATAGAGTTGCCGTGACAATGTCTGGTCCCTGGTAACACACCGGAGCTGGTCGTTCTGCAAATGATAGAGACGACCATCGCCGACATGCGCCCAGCACACTCGTGTTTTTTCAATCAGACCAAGGGTCGCCGTACTCCCCATACCGTCGATGTCTGGGTGGGCTGCTCCGTGGACCATGATCTTCTCACTGGCCGTAATAAGGGCATTATGCAGCTTTCCTTGTGACCATGGCAGCGGTTCTGCACCAATTGTCTCGATAACAATCGAGGCCGCTACTTCTCCCCCTGGATGGCCACCCAATCCATCGGCCACGACGATCACCCCACCATCCGGCTTCACCTGATGGATCAAGAGCCGATCTTCGTTTACAGCCTTGTCACGACCTCGCTCTGTTCTTGAAACAAACTCCAATAGCGTTCCTATCTATCCAGATGTTACATTTTCAAAATCAGCGAGCTGCATGCGAACCCCTGAGTCACTGGCCCGGGAGCTGAATTCCTCAAGCAATTCTGCAAGAATGGTCCGCTGGTCTTCAGTATAAAAAAGAAAAAGTGAACTCATGTGCTGGCGCACAGCTGCCGGTTGATGGAGGCCCAATTCCTGGGCAAGTATCGTTAATTCCGCAATAGCCTCTTTAACATTTTGATACCGGTCATCCTTTTCTCTGGCACACGCTTTTTGAATGAACTGACACAGCCGCTCCGGCACCCCATCGTTAAATTCCAGCGGACTGGGGATATCCTCATCCAGTCGCTTGACCATCATCTCCTGCAGATCTTGATCCGGGTAGGGTCTTGCACCGGTAACCATCTCAAAAGCGGTAATTCCCAGGCAATAGATATCTGTTCGGGCATCGACCGGATACGAATCAATCTGCTCCGGCGACATATACTGGATCGTACCCTCCATTTCAAAATTTTCACTTCCAGTGGGACAGGCAAGGCCAAAATCCAGAATTTTAAGGGTTTTATCTTTCTGGACCAAGATATTGTCCGGCTTGATATCCTGGTGGATGATATCAAATTGGTGGGCATAATCAAGACCTGAGCAAATCTGCAGGAGAAACTGCACAACTGTTTCAGGGCTCAGCGCACCGGTTCTCTTTAGCAGCTGTTCCAGCGATTCACCTTCGAGGTATTCCATGACAATGAAGTGAGTAGCATACATCACTTCAATATCGTATACATGAACAATGTTCGGATGGTTCATGTTGGCGATAACTTTAGCCTCACTGATAAATTTTGCGCTGAACTCTTCGTCCATAGCCATCTGATGCTTGAGCATCTTGATGGCCACCGTTTTATTCAAGGCACGATGCACCCCCTGATAGACGATCGCCCAGGCACCAGAGCCGATCTTGTGTTTGGCAATATATTTGCCGACAACACGATCGGCCGAGTGAGCTGAACTCTCTAATCTTCGACTGACCAGCTCTGTAAGAAAGGTACGCATCTCCGGCAGACGATCCATGGCCATCTGGAACTGCTGCCGATCCAGTTCCCAAAGCAGCATATCCTCGTTGGCCGTGAAGTTCGCCATACGCAGCTCACCAGTCAAAATGGCCATCTCGCCGACCAGGTCTTGAGGTCCGAGGTGGATCATTTCCAACTCCTCTCCGTCCTTCTCCACGCTCACCTGACCTCTGCCCTTCTCAATGATAAAGAGGCTTTTTGCCTCGTCCCCCTGACTGATGAAACGATCTCCTTTTTTTACATCTCGAGGTACAACACAGTTGAGTAGAGCCCAGAAGGCTTTTCGGGGTAAATATTGAAGAAGAGGCAACTCGAGGAAGAACTCCAGGTTATCGATAACCCGATTGTGATAAGAGGCGGTCTCCTGGCACTTCTGAGGCAGAACCGTATCTCTGCATACTCTAATGCCACTGCGGCAAACACTCTTTTCCATTGGCCTGGACCAGACGACTTCACCCTCATAGAGCTGCCATTTTTTACCATTGGGTTTGTATCGTTTAACGACAAAAGGTTTTTTAGTATCAAGTGGCTCCGGAGACTCCACCATCATGCCACCTTCGGAACGATTACAGATCCCGATAAAACGACAATTTTGCTCTCCGTTTCTCACGGAGCCGACGGTTTCCGGCTGCCATATGGCAAAGCCAAGTCCGGACTCAACATCTTCTACTCGTTCAGATTGTCGCTTGTTCTCAATCTCGGTCGTCATGATCAATCTATCGCTCCATTGCCTGTTGATGTCAGGTTGACATACCCTGATGGATTTTCAGCTCGACCAGGGTTTGATATTACACCCGTCTACTATGCTGCCGAACCACCGTCATCGACCGAATCGATAATAACGATGAGCTCCAGATCTGCCGGCTGTTCAACTTCCAACCCTGAATCAGCGACCGGATTATCTGAAGCAAGGTCCATAGCGGTGTCATCATGTACATCTGCTACCAGAGGTTCATCCATTTCAAAGAGTGGTGCTGACGTCTCTTCACCAGTCTCCAGGGATCCGAATAACGGTTCTTCAGAACTGCTTTGTGTTTCGTCGTTGTTTGCAGCCACGACACTGTTGACCGAACCATCATCGCTGTGCCCGGAAGCTGGATTTTCACCAAAGAGAGGTTCACTTTCATCTATATCCGCTGGAGATTCAAGGGCAACGAGTGCTTCGTCACTTTCGACCTCATCTGGTACCTCGTCTGCCGCATCGCCAAACAGTGGTTCATTGGTTGATTGATCATCAGCTGAATCAGGATTTGCTTCGGCTATCTGAACAGTGAGCGTTTCCTGCTGCTCCTGGCTCATGATCAGTTCCACACTACTGTCGATATTGATCTCATCAATATTTTCAATAACGATGCCGGAAAGGTCAACAACACCCTCACCGGTAAAATTGAGGACATGGGGCTCATCACCGCTGCCGGATATGGTGGTAAAGCCGAACTGGGCAAGTTGTCCCACCTCAAAAGTAACATTGGAATGAGAAACATAACTCTCCACATTGGTGATCGTCGGAATATTAAGGTGTGGATCGGCTACTCCCCAGTTAACCGTTCCATATGATTCAATAACATCATAGCCGTCCCCGCCGTCGATGGTCTCTCCCGCCACCCAGTGGCTGACGCTGTTACCAGGGATCAGGCTTTCACCGGTCATATCACGACTCTCATTCTGCCAGGTATTTGGATCATCATTGTAAAAATCAGCCGCAAACTCACCCCAGATAACAAAGGTGTCGTTACCGCCATTTCCGATCAGGGTATCCATTCCCGTTCCACCCTTGATAGCATCGCCTTCAGAGCCTCCGGTCAGGGTGTCATCGCCACCCCGGCCGATGAGAATGGAAGAGGCGTTAACTGGTCCGAAATAATTGTTGTTCGCATCGTCCCCTTCAATTTTCGTGAGTATGGTTGCATTGGAACGAAACAGATACGGTTCACCGGGAATTCCCAGTTGCCAATCGGTTTCATCCCAGGTACCGGCCAGATCGCCCGGACTATTCAGCAGCGCAGTTACCGATACATTGGATGAAGATGAAGGTCGAACCTGACTTAAATCACCTTTGATGAGCAGGGTTCCATCCTCGGCATAGAGTGACGCCCGAATCGAATAATTATCATAGACGACCGAGTCCCAATAGACCAGGTAGTTACCGTTGAGCATAGTGATAACGCCCTGATTTGCCTGAGTTGCCATGGAGTCGGCAACATGAATCTCCGCATCAGCCGAAAAGTCTGGCGCAGCGGCATCGAAGACCCGGGCATAGACACCTGATCCTTCTCCCGGCAGGTCTGTCCAACTGACCATGAAGCTGCCCAGCCCGTTGGCGGCGACAGTGGGATTTACCTGGTCGCCCCAGGTGGTATCATTAATCTGGAACTGATCGGTAAAGCCGGTGCCTGTTGCGTAATCATAGTACCGACCGAAAATGCCGCTGCCGTCACCATCAAGGCCGCTGTCATCCTGCCAGACGACAACAAAATCGCCGTTGTCAAAGGAAGCGATCGACGGAGCAGACTGATTGCCGGCGGTCGATTGATTGACAATGACATTCCCCTCAGAAATCATGATTCCCGTACCATCACCGTCTACACCGTTGTCCTCGACCCATGTGACCACATAGTCACCGGCGCCTGTTGAGACGACCGGCGCACTCGGGGTGCCTGTTGGAACATAACCGGGACCTGCAACGAGTTCAGCATCGCCGCTGAGAAGGGCAGTTCCCGTATAATCGTAGATCTGCTGATGAACCACCGAGGATCCTTCATTGGCCCAAGTTACCACAAAGTTTTCGCCATATCCCGCGATGCTTGGGTTGGAAATTGCCCCTTCGGTCTGGCCGGAAAAGATTTCAAAATTAGCAACAGTCTCGGTGCCTGTCTGGTCGTAGATACGCCCATCGAGATTACCGCCGGCGTCGAGATTTACGATCATGCTATATCCGATGTAGGCGCCAGTTGGCAAAGAGCCGATTACCGGATTCGACCCTTCGGCCGGCGTTGTATCACTGTCGACAAAACGACTGTTGCCCCAGCGTACACCCTCCAGATAGGGCTCACCCGCTTCGATTACATTTTCAACGGCAATGGTGAAATTCTCGCTGAGGCTGCCCGTGCCATCGCTCACCTCTACCGTTAGATCAAGACCACTGGTCGGTTGGCTCTCGAAATCAAAGACGGTGCCAGAGTTAAGGCGCAGGGTATTGCCAACGATTTCAAAGTAGTTTTCCGTATTACCGCCAACGATTGAATAGCTGAGATCAGCGACTGCGGTATCGGGGTCGAGTCCCGACAGAACACCGACAATCCCGCCCATAGCGTTTTCTGCCACACTGGTGCCATGCAGGATCAGGTCAGTGGGCGGACCGGCCAGGGTTCCCGTGTTGGCATCGACCGAGAAGTGCTGGGTATAAAGCTGGTCCGGACCATCAATGCCACTGCCCCAGGCCACGACAAAATCATTGCCAGCAAGGCTGAAAATGGTGTTGCCGCCGATATATTCTCCCGGTGCAGCCTGAACAAGATTTCCTGATTCCAGTGTATCATTGATATCCTGCCAGTTGGGGGCATAGAGGTTGTAATCGATACCGGTGACTCCATTGCCGTCGGTCTGCTGAACCAGATCAACGAGCTCACGATTACCAAGCAGGGTCTGCCAGTTATCAGAGGCAAGGTCGTCGCCGATGGCGTCGTTGCTCGTGGTAAATTCGTTCCCAAGTCGATTACCTGTCCCGTCGAAAAACTGGCCTTTAACGCCATCGTCGGTGTAGTAGGTGACCACAAAACTGTCTGTTACCTCAGCCACCGCATACGGGGCGATAGACATGTGGTGTTCATAACTGCCGAGCCCGACACTGTGCACGAGAATGTCGGAGCCAACCTGGACACCGTCGTCGCCAAAGATGCTGAGATAAATCGCTTCGCGGTCATCAACGGTGTGGGTCAGCATCAGTACGGCAAACCCGTTACCCGGTAGCGCGGTGGCACGAGAGTAATCTTTATCAGCACCTGAATCACTGCTCATGGAAATGGGGGCAGGGTCCGGAGAGCTGATCGGATTTATTGGGTCCCCAGTCAATTCAAAGCGCTGCCCGTATATAATGGCATAATCCGAGCCGCCATGACCAAATTCGGACCAGGTGACAAGAAATGCGCCACCGTCAAGCCGTGGGGTAACCGACTGCATGCAATTTGGTGATGTCGGTCTGATAATCGGCAATCACGCCAAGATCACCAACCTTCTGGTCATTTTCATCGAAGAGCTGTCCAACAATGGCCGTATCATTGGTTGTTTTATCCTGAATAGAGTCTACGACCACATAAAGACCACCGGCCAGAGCAGTTCCGCTTGGCGGAAAATTGAGTAGGATGTGATATACGTCTGTGAACGGATCGTTGACCAGGACAGCATTTGTTATCGGTGCAACGAGCGGGGTGGCGCTGTCAATGGCTGAGGTGACTTCATAACGATGGGTGTAAATGCCGCCGTTATCAGGATTGATACTATCGATATGCGTATAGCTTACGACAAACGTACCATCCTGTAGCATCGTAACTGCAGGGTCATCAGAGGTTACGGAAATCGAATAGGTATTCCAGTCAAACTGACCGTCCGGTGCCACCTGCACGCCGTAACCGATGAGTTCCCCGTATCATCAAATAGCCTGCTGCCGATGGTGTAGTAGGGTATATCGTTGACCGTATCTACCAGAATTCCGCTGGAAATCACGAACCCGTCGTCAAATTGATCTATCATCCGGACGGTCTGACCCACTCAAATCCGTCTGAAACCATTTGCAGACTGATGCGTGCCGGCGTCATAGTCATAGATGGCAAAGTAGGATGCATCCCAATAATGACTCTGCCCCGCTTCGGCAGGGTTGAACCAGGTAACGGCAAATCCGCCGTCAGTCATGCTGGTGACTTGGGAATCCTCGTGATCGCCTGATACGCCCTGGAGGTCATCACTGATGGAAAACTCTGAACCAAGCGCGTTGCCTGTGGCCGGATCAAACAAACGGCCCAAAATTTCACTGCTGCTGCCATCCAGCAGGTTGGAGGTCCAAGTGACCAATATAGTCCCGTCTGTTAACTGGGTAATATCCGGGTCGACCTGGAGACCGGTGGTCGTCTCATTGGCGGTCAGTTCCGAGCCAAGCTTGGTGCCATCAGCCCCGAAAAGCTGGTAGCGGACATCCCCAACGCCGGCAGCCTCAGAGGCCCAGGCCACAACGAAACCGCCACTGGCAAGCGCCGATACCGTGTTTTTCTCCTGGTTACCGGCCGTGTCTGTATTGACCACAAATTCAGGGGTCGCAACAGTACCATCAGCATTATAGATGGTTGCCATAACACCAGATAATTGGCCATCCCCCCCGTCCGATCGATAGGTGGCCACAAAGCCGCCGCCTTCTAGACCAGTCAAAGAGACGCTGTCCTGATTATCGGTAACAGCACTGTTGATCAGGAACGGATCGACAGTAACAGGTGTACCGTCCGCGTTAAAAACCTGGCCGAAAATATCCAACCCTTGTGCACCGACATTTTCGACATTCCAGGTGAGTACGTAGTTGCCGTTGGTCAGATCGGTCAGTGCAGAATCGGTGGGAGGAGGTATGGTAACATTGTTGTATACCTGCTGCATTGGAGCCAGCTCGTTGACATAATCCTTGATCCTGACGGTAAAATCATGCTCAAGCGTATTTCCACCCGGATCACTGGCGACAATGGTCAGGTCAAGCGGCGGCAGGTTATTCGGGTCCAGCGGGCTGTCGAGGATCAGCAGGTTCCCTTCGATATGGAAGTGCGAATGTCCCCCCAGGATACTGTATGAGATATCCAAATCATCCGGATCTCTTGCAGCCAGGATACCGACTACTTCCCCACTGTAATTGTGACCGATAACGGCATCGAGAAAAAGCTGGTTCGGAGGCCCGGCATAAACCCCTGCTGCTGGATCAACTGTATAGTATTGAGCCGTGATGGAACCATCGTCTTCCACCCAGGACACAGCCAGCTGGTTTCCGCCTAATTGTTCAATCGCTACATAACCATTATAGTAGGGCAATGAATCGACGATGTTCTGTTCCAGAAAATGGCCATCCGGAGCTCTGACATCAAGTAAGAGATCATACAACCCAGATGATGCGTTATCATTTTGGTAGAAATTGATGATATGACCGCTTTCAAGCACACAAAGACCGTTGTGCGTTGGCTGTTGGAGAGGATTGTCTCCACTCATTGTCGTTATACCAATCATAGCCTAGCTCTTCTCCAATTGGAGTGCCGTTGGCAGAGAATGCTTGGATAATTCGATCACTCCCTGCAAACGCCGTTTCACCACCCCACCACTCAACCATAAAACTGTTGCTGTCACTGCCAAGTGGATATGAGCCGATACCGTTGATATACTCTATTGGAACATCATCACCATTGAGCTGAAAGATGGCCGGTGATCGGCGTACCGTCAGGCCCAAAGATCTGGCCGACACCCGGTTGAGAATTATTAAAATTCGAAACAACGACAAAATTACCGTTCTCAAGACCGCCAACTGCCGGCCAGTGCTGATCGGGTTGTGGATCGCTGATAAGTATGTCACCGCTGACAGCGGACCCTTGATTATCATAGATACGCCCGTTGTAGGCCCACTCCGGATCATATGTTTCCCAGGTTGCAATAAAGCCGCCGCCGCTCAAGGAAGCAATTGATCCGTATTGGTTCTGTCCGGTGGCGGTAAGAACCTCGTCAGTCAATAGGGTTTCCATCCGCGTCAAAGATCCTGAAATAGTTGTAAGATACGGAATAGTCCGGTTCACTCTCAGTCCATGACACCACATAGTTGCCATTGCTTAGGCCTGCTGTAAAAAAATTGTTTTGGGGATTGGCTGTCGGGGCACTGACCTGAATCCTGTCTCCCAAGGGTTGCGCTACATCTCCGCTCACATCGTTTACATAAATAGAGGGATCATTCCAATTGCTGAGGCCGGTTTGATCTGTTGCCGTGATAATAATCTGGTGCTCGCTGGCTGCCTCATGGTCAAGTTCGACAGTTGTTTGCAACTCATTTCCAACAATCTGGAAGAGGTGTGCATCAGGGCCGCTCAGGGAGAAAGTGTGGGTATCGCCGAGGCTATGGTCAAATACGAAGAGGGTCCCCACTGTCGAACCAGCCGGCAGGTTTTCGTCAATATTAAAGGAAGAAAGCGAGACGGTTACCGGTGCCTCGTTCCCTGGATAATCGCCCGCAAAGCGTTGAGCGAAGATGCCCGAGTCGCTGCCATCCTGGCCATCCGACTCCCAGACGGTGACGAATCCACCCCATAAACCGGCAGTTACCGATCCCTGCTGGTCTCCACTGGTAAACGAATTAACTTGGAAAACTTCACCAAACGGTTCCCCACTATTGGGGTTAAAGACCTGGCCAAAGACGCCGAGGCCACTGCCGTCCTGATCGTATGAATCCCAGGTGATGACCAGACCAACACCGTCTTTCTGAATAGATGGCTCAATTTGATCACCGGCAGTGGCGGAGGAATTAACCAGGTACTCTGATCCGGACAAGGTGCCATCCGGGTTAAAATGTTGAGCGTAAATGTCGAAATCATTACCCGCCTGGTCCGACTGCCAGGTCACCATAAAGCTGTCATCCCACCAGTTGCTGATAGCAGGCTGAGATTGAGTACCAACTGACTCCGAGTTGATTTGAAATTCACTACCAACCGGATTGGCGCCTGCATCGAAGCGCTGACCAAAAATCCCCTGTCCATCACCGTCCTGATCCATGGAATTCCAGGCGACAATAAAGCCGCCACTTTCAAGGCTGGTTATCGCCGGACGGTTTTGTGCTCCGGCAATGGTGGTGTTTACCGTGAACTGACTGCCAACCGTAGTGCCACCAGCATCAAAACGTTGACCAGCAATCCCGCTCTGGTCGGTATCATCTGATTCCCAGGTGATGACAAAGCCACCATCTGATAGACTGGTGAGCACGGGAATGACATCAGCACTACCCAAACCACTGACGGCAGTAAATTCATTACCAGCCGGATTGATGCCACCATCGTAGATTTGTGCCTGGATATCAATATCAGGACCCGTTTCCGAGAGCCAGGCAACAACAAAACCCTCACCAGAGAGCTCGGCGATTGACGGTCGTGACTGGTTCCCAGCGGTTTGTGTATTGACCTGGAACTCATTGTCCATGAATTGACCGTTGTGGTCAATTTTCTGGGCGTAAATGCCACCTGCATCTCCATCCTGATTATCAGAGCGCCAGACGACAACGGCATCTCCATAGAAACCCGATATTGCGGCTTCTCCCTGGTATGAATCCGTTTGTGTATTGACCTGGTATTCACTGTCAAACTTCCAGATGCCGACATGGTCGAGCGACAGGTCAAAGGTCTTGTCGTATGAGAGCCCGCTCTGGTCAGTAACCCGTACCGTTACATCCAGTTCTGGAGGTGGGTTTTCATAGTCAAGGTTTGTATCAGTGGCGATCTGATTGCCGTTTCTTATATAGAATGAGGCGCCATGGCTCTGGGCATCTATAATCTCATAGGTGTGATGATCTATCCCGTCGGGATCGACAGTGAAAAGGGTACCGATAATCGGCCCATTGGCCTGATTCTCATAGATATTGGTTGAGGAGAGAAACAGATCGATTGGCGCTTCTACACCGGGGCTGTCAAGGATAAAGCGCTGTCCATAGATGCCTAATCCCGAACCATCCTGATCTTCCGAAGCCCAGGTGATGACGAAACTACCATCATTTAGGGTGGTTACAACCTGGGCGTACTGATTTCCACTGGGTGTCCTGTTGATCTCGATTTCATTGCCGACGGGAGTACCGGAGGCGTCGTAGACCTGACCTAGGACCCCCTGTCCGCTGTCATCCTGGAAATCTGAACCCCAGACGACAACGAAGCCACCGTCAGGGGTGGCGGTGATAGCAGGGAGGCGCTGTCCATCATAGGTTAAGGTGTTTATCCTGAACTCAGCACCGTCCGGATTCCCTGCCACATCGAAGATTTGTCCATAAACGCCCGTATTACTGCCATCCTGGTCCATTGAGTCCCAGGCAACAACAAAGCCACCGTCAATCAGCCCGGTAACCACCGGATAGCGCTGCTCGTTGTCAATGTGCGTGTTGATCTGGAATTCTCCACCGCTTGGGGTTCCGGCAGAGTCAAAGCGTTGCCCATAAACGCCATTCAAATCCCCATCCTGACCATTGGATTGCCAGGTGACGACAAAACCGCCGTCTGTCAGCCCGTTGACATCGGACCAGTCCTGATGCTCGGCTGTCGTGCTGTTCACCTGGAATTCGATACCAACGGGATCGCCATTGCTGTCAAAGCGCTGGCCGTAAACATCGGCACTGGCACTCTGCGCGAACGAGGTCCAGGTGACGACAAAGCCGCCATCTGAAATACTGGCAATGGCCGGTAAGTCCTGCGTTGAGGCTGTTGTCGAGTTGATCTGAAACTCGGTTCCAATCGGTGCACCGATATTGGTGTAGCGTTGGCCGAAGACTCCGAAACCGTCACCGTCCTGGCCATCCGAATGCCAGGCAACCACAAACCCGTCGGCTAGTCCTGTTACCACCGGGCGGTTCTGGTCAAGGTCTGTGTAGGAATTAATCTGAAATTCGCTTCCCACTCGATTACCGCCGCCGTCATATGCCTGACCGAAAGCACCGAGTTGACTGCCATCCTGCGTATCTGACTGCCAGGTGACCACGAAACCGCCATTATCAAGATGAGTTAGACTTGGCCGGTGCTGGTCAAATTCAGTAAATGAATTGATTTGAAATTCATCCCCAATGCGTTCTTGCAGCAGTCTGCCTGATAGTGAGATCAAAGGTTTTATCCAGCATCAAACCGTCCTGATCAGTGGCCCTGATTGTCACATCAAACTGGCTCGGCGGATTATCAAAATCAACCGGCGTTTCAAGGACCAACTCATTGGCACCATTGATCGAGAAGGTAGCCCCGTGAGTTAGGTCATTTACGATCTCATAGGTATGACTGTCACCAAAATCCGGATCAAGGCTGGTGATGTCAGCAATCACGCTACTTGCTGGCAGATCCTCATCCACGATAGTGGTTGAAAGAGAAATATCAGCTGGGGCTTCGTCGCCCGGCTTATCGATCACAAAACGCTGGCTGTAAACACCTACACCTGAGCCATCCTGATCCAACGATTCCCACACAACGATGAAACTGCCATCGTTGAGCACATCAACAGCTGATCTTTGCTGGCCATCACCGGTAAAACTGTTGATCTGAAATTCGTTACCTACTGCATTGCCGTCCTGGTCATAGGCCTGGCCGTACACACCGTTTTCGCTGCCATCCTGGCCCCAGGACGACCAGGTGATAACAAAACCACCATCGGAGAGGCTGGCAATGGCCGGATCACGTTGGGAATTTGCGGTTTCCGTGTTGACCTGGAACTCGCTGCCGATTGCATCGCCGACAGCGTCGTACATCTGTGCGTAAACTCCGCGATAGCTGCCATCCTGATCATAGGACTGCCAGGTAATTACGAAGCTGCCGTTAGCCAGTCCGGTTGTAGAGGGGAGGACTTGGCTGTTGGTTGTATAGGTGTTTACCTGAAATTCTGTTCCTGCGGCAGTGGCGCTGTTATTGGTGGAGGTAAAACGCTGAGCGTAAATGCCCTCATTATCTCCGTCCTGGCCGTCGGAGTGCCAGGTGACGATAAAGCCACCGTCGGCAAGCGCGGCAACGTCCGGTTGCGCCTGGTCAAACGGAGTATGGGTATTGATCTGGAACTCGTTGCCCGGCTCGTAGCCATTGGCGCCGTAGACGCGCCCGTAAACCCCAAAGCCATCCCCATCCTGATCCATATATTGCCAGACAGCGACAAAGCGACCATTGGTAAGCGCACTGATCGCCTGGTCCGCCATCTACGGAGCCAACATAGCCACTGATATCGAATTCCGGACCGACTTTGCTGCCATCATCGTTAAAAAACTGACCAACGTTTTTATGATTTCCTTCCATTTCGCTGGCATACCAGGCAACTACGAAACCGCCATCACTCAGCGCAGCAACTGAGGGGAGGCCTTATCGCCAGCCGTCGGTATTAGTCATTATCTGGAAACTCTACACCAATCGGTGAGCCGTCGGTTTGGTAGAGCTGGGCGCGAACGCCACCAGGATGGCCATCCTGGTTGTCATTGGAGCCCAGGTGACAACATATGTGCCATTGGAAAGGCCAGTTATATCCACATGTAGCTGATCACGATCTGTATAAGTGTTAACCTGAATCTCACTGCCGAGCATGCGCGTCTCAGCTATATCATTCACCGAGATGGTCAGATCCTGTTCATAAGACAGACCGTCTTCAATACCAGTGGCCCGGAGGGTAATCTCGTGGCTGGCAGCACTTTCAAAATCAAACGCCTGGTTTGTCAGGAGCTGGTAGCCATCTGTTGCATTGCCGCTCAGTGAGAAGAGCGTTGTGGCACCGCCAACCAGCTCGATAGTGTGGGTGTCATCACCATCGGGGTCGAGAACGATTATATTGCCGATCACCGTGCCTACCGGCAGGTTTTCGTCGATACTGGTGACGGAAAGTGCAATACCGGTCGGGGTATTGGTGCCTGGCTGGTCAACGATAAAACGCTGCGCATAGAGGGTATCATCCCCGCTTGATTTCCAGCTGACCACGAAACTGCCATCTGCAAGAAGGGTCACATCTGAGAGGTGCTGATCTTCTGCGGCACCGGTGTTGACCTGAAACTCTTCACCAAGAAGGATTCCATCGCTGGTAAAGGCCTGACCGAATATGCCTTGCCCGTCTCCATCCTGACCGTCAGAAGTCCAGGTAACGACAAAATTGCCGTCAGCCAGCTCAGTAATCGCCGGTTCTGTCTGATCAAGAGAGGTGGTGCTGTTAACCCGAAACTCAGGTCCAATTGTAGCTCCTTCTTCGTTAAAGATCTGAGCATAAATTTCATATAACTGGTTTTCCTGGTTGTCAGAATTCCAGGCGACCACGAAGCCGCCATTGGAAAGACCTGTCGCAGCTGGATAGGTTTGATCACGTTCGCTAAATGAATTGATTTGAAATTCACCGCCAACTTCAGCACCGCTGCTATCATATACCTGCCCGAAGATCCCTTGCTGACTTCCGTCCTGCAGATCCGACTCCCAGACAACCACGAAACCACCGCTGCTCAAGTCAGTAATTACGGAAAAATCCTGCTCTTCTATCGTGGTTGAATTTACCAGAAACTCAGAGCCAACTACATTTCCACTGCTATCAAAACGTTGTCCGTAGATACCATAATTACTGCCATCCTGTCCCAACGATGACCAGGTGGCGACAAAACCGCCATCCGCCAAGCTGGTAATTGAAGGCAGGTCTTGGTCTGAGCTGGTGTAGCTGTTGACCTGAAATTCAAGACCTGAGGGAACACCGTCATTAGAAATAATTTGACCAAAAACCCCACTTCCATCACCGTCCTGATCATTCTGGTAGGAGAACCAGAGGGTGATAAATCCGTTGTCACCCAGACTTGTTGCAACCGGCCCCATCTGGTGTGCAGAGGTGACTGTATTGATTTTAAAACTATCGCCGGCCTGATCGCCCTGGCTGTCATATCGTTGTCCATATATATCAAGACCGGTCCCACCTAAATCATCGGTTGGCCAGACAGCAACATAGCCTCCATCGCTCAATGCGGTGATGGTCGGTTTGAAAAAAGAAGTGTCTGGAAGGGAGGAAATTTGGAATTCGCTGCCGACCATGCGTATATCAACAGGAAGCGATTCAGCAATGTCATTGACAGCAATGGTAAAATCCCTGCTGGCGCTCAGACCGTCCGTACCTGTTGCAGTTATGGTAATCTGACGGCTGGATCCCGCTTCATAGTCAAGGGGACCAGTGAGTTGTAATTCACTACCGACAACCTTGAAGAGTGCCGCATCGATCCCACTCAGGCTGTAGGTGTGAGTATCAATCTGGTCAGGATCAAGCGTTGTGAGGTTGCCGACAACTGTATCAACTGGTAGATTCTCATCGATACTGATGTTGGAGAGGTAAACGTCGACAGGTGCTTCATTCCCCGGTCTATCAATCATAAAGCGCTGGGCAAAAACCCCTGTCCCGCTTCCGTCCTGAGTTTCAGACTCATAGATGATTACAAAACTGCCATCCGCAAGAGTTGTGATGTCGGGATCTCCCTGTGGAGCAGTTGTAAAGGTATTAACCTGAAATTCGCTACCAACTTGGTTCCCCGCGCTATCATATACTTGCGCGTAAACACCCCAGTTGTCACCATCTTGGCCATCAGAGTGCCAGGTTGCGACAAATCCACCATCTGGTAATCCAGTTATGGAAGAGTAAGATTGATGGGAATCAGTATAGGTGTTTACCTGAAATTCATCACCAACGAGGTTACCGACCGTGTCGAATAGCTGACCATACGTTCCCAGACCATCGCCATCCTGAATATCAGAATCCCACGTAACAACAAAAGCACCACCCACCAGACCAGTAACTGCAGGATAGCGCTGCAGCCCATCGGTATAGGTGTTTATCAGAAATTCACTGCCACTGCGGTTACCGGAACTATCAAAGATCTGGCCGTAAATTCCCCGACCACTTCCGTCCTGGCCGTCTGAATCCCAGGTAACGACAAACCCGTTACCGGGAAGGCTGGCAACTGATGAAGACTGCTGATCTGAGTCAGTATAGGTGTTGATGATGAATTCGGTTCCGACCGTCACTCCGAGGTTGTCAAAGCGTTGTCCGTAGATCCCTGCACCGCTGTTATCCTGTGTATATGATTCCCAGGTGATAACAAAACCACCATCGGTCAGTCCAGCAATCGAAGGAAGATACTGATCATTTGCTGTGAAACTATTTGCTCTTAACTCGTTGCCAACCGTATTGCCTTCATTATCATAAACCTGGGCATAAATCCCATAACTTCCGGGAGTATCCTGGTCATCAGAATGCCAGGTAACCACAAAGCCACCGCCGGCTAATTGAGTAATCTCAGGTTGACTCTGTTCCTGCATTATCCTGGTATTAACCCGGAATTCCTCATTGACCCTGTTTCCTTGACTATCATAAAGTTGAGCAAAAATTCCTGGACCACTTCCATCCTGATCAACAGATTCCCAGGAAGCGACAAAGCCTCCAGTCGTTAGACTGGTGATGACAGGATGATTTTGATCTGAATTAGTATATGTATTGATTTGGATCTCAGAACCAACTTTTAGGTTTTCTGATACATCGGTGACTGAAATTGTGAAATCTCTTGTGTTAGTGCTGCCATCCGAACTGGTTGCACGGACCGTAATGGTATGCTCGTTAGCAGTCTCATAATCGAGAGCTGCAGCAACGCTCACAACACCGGTTGTTTCATCAATCTCAAAGGCACCTGAAGGGTCGTTAGTTATCGAGTAAATAACATCATCAGAGTAATCGAGGTCTTCTGCAAAAGCCGTTACACCAACTGCGGTTCCAGCCAGTGCAGCCTCGGAAACTTCATTTGCACCAGTATCACTATCCGTAACCTGAGTGATAGCGAACTCGTTAAAATCGAGGACATTTATTGTATAAACTTGGGTGGTTGAAGAACCGTCAGTCGAATCAGCAGTAACTTCGATATCAAGTGATTGATCACTTTCGTAATCAATAATGTTGGTGTCAGCGACACTGACCTCACCCGTTGATGCATTGATTGCAAACGCACCATCGGCATCATCGGAAAGTCTGTAGGTGACGATGTCGGAAGTATCTGGGTCATCGGCAAAAGCGGTTATCCCAACAAACACTCCGTTTACGGCATCTTCAGATACTTCATTATCCGTAATATTAGTATCAGAGATCGGTCCGACACCGGCCTCGTTAGCATCAAGAATGTTAATGGTGAAGAGTTCGGTACTGCTTGAGCCGTCGCCAGAAGTAGCGGTTATTTCAAGATCAACCGAAGGAACGGTCTCATAATCAAGAACGTCGGCTGTTGCTAATGTTACAACACCAGATGTTTCATCGATCTCAAAGGCACCCGAGGAATCGTCGGTGATTGCATAGGTGACGTTATGAGATAAATCAAGGTCCTCTGCAAAGGCCGTTAGGCCAACAACAGTTCCAGCCAGAGCTACCTCGGATATTTCATTAGCACCAGTATCGCTATCTGTGACCTGGGTGATAGCGAACTCGTTGAAATCGAGAACATTAATTGTATAAACCTGGGTGGTTGTAGAACCGTCAGTAGATTCAGCAGTAACTTCGATTTCAAGTGATTGATCACTTTCGTAATCAATAAGATCGGTATCAGCGACACTGACTTCACCCGTTGTTGCATTGATATCAAACGCACCACCGGCATTATTGGAAAGTGAATAGGTGATTTGATCACTCGTATCAGGGTCATCGGCAAAGGCGGTTATCCCGACAAATGTACCGTTTGCTGCATCTTCTGAAACTTGATCTGCATCGGTATTTGTGTCAGAGATTGGACCGACTCCGGCCTCGTTGGCGTCGAGAATGTTGATCGTGAAAATTTCTGAACTGCTTGAACCGTCATCAGATGTTGCCGTTATCTCAAGGTCTATCGTAGGAACAGTTTCAAAATCGAGGACTCCGGCAGTTGCTACTGTCACAACACCGGTTGTCTCATCGATCTCAAAGGCACCAGACGGATCATTGGTGATCTCGTAAGTAACATTTTCTGACAGATCTGCATCTTCTGCAAAAGCCGTTACACCAACTACGGTTCCAGCAAGAGCTGCCTCTGATACCTCATTGGCACTGGTATCGCTATCTGTGATCTGGGTGATAGCGAACTCGTTAAAATCGAGAATCTCTATTGTATAAACTTGGGTGGTTGAAGAACCGTCAGTCGAATCAGCAGTAACTTCGATCTCAAGTGCTTGATCACTTTCGTAATCAATAAGATTGGTATCAGCGACACTGACTTCACCCGTTGTTGCATTGACTTCAAACGCACCACCGGCATTATTGGAAAGTGAATAGGTGATTTGATCACTCGAATCAGGGTCATCAGCAAATGCGGTTATGCCGACAAATGTAACGTTTACTGCATCTTCTGAAACTTGATCTGCATCGGTATTTGTATCCGAGATCGGTCCGACGCCTGCCTCGTTGGCATCGAGTATGTTGATCGTGAAAATTTCCGTGCTGCTCGAACCGTCATCAGATGTTGCCGTTACCTCAAGGTTTACCGAAGGATCGGTTTCAAAATCGAGAACTCCTGCCGTTGCTAGTGTCACAACACCGGATGTTTCATCAATCTCAAAGGCACCGGACGGGTCGTTGGTGATCGCATAAGTGACGTTTGCAGATAGATCTGCGTCTTCGGCAAAGGCCGTTAACCCAACTACGGTTCCTGCCAAGAGCAGCCTCTGATACCTCATTGGCACTGGTATCGCTATCTGTGATCTGGGTGATAGCGAACTCATTGAAATCAAATACATTTATTGTATAAACTTGGGTGGTTGAAGAACCGTCAGTAGATTCAGCAGTAACTTCGATTTCAAGTGATTGATCACTTTCGTAATCAATAAGATCGGTATCAGCGACACTGACTTCACCCGTTGTTGCATTGATTTCAAACGCACCACCGGCATTATTGGAAAGTGAATAGGTGATTTGATCACTCGAATCAGGGTCATCGGCAAAAGCGGTTATCCCAACAAAGACGCCGTTTACGGCATCTTCAGATACTTCATCAGCAGCAGGATTGGTGTCGGAGATCGGTCCGACGCCGGCCTCGTTGGCATCGAGTATGTTGATGGTAAAGATTTCAATACTGCTTGAGCCGTCGTCTGAAGTAGCGGTAATTTCCAGGTCCACCGAAGGAACGGTTTCGAAGTCAAGCAGGCCAGTTGTTGCTAACGTTACAACACCCGAGTCCGTATCGATCTCAAAGGCACCAGACGGATCATTGGTGATCTCGTAAGTAACATTTTCTGAAAGATCAGCGTCTTCAGCAAAGGCAGTAAGACCAACTACGGTTCCTGCAAGAGCAGCCTCGGAAACTTCATTGGCTGCTGGATCACTGTCAGTAACCTGGGTAATGGTGAACTCGTTAAAGTCAAGGACGTCTATTGTATAGACTTGAGTAGTTGAAGAACCGTCGGTTGATTCAGCGGTAACTTCAATTTGATGAGACTGAGCGGTTTCGTAATCAAGCTGACTGGCAACGGTTACCACTCCGGAGCTTGAATCTATGGCAAATAGTCCACCGGCATTGTTGGAAAGCGAGTAGGTTACTTGATCGGAAGTATCAGGGTCATCGGCAAATGCGGTTATGCCGACAAATGTACCGTTTGCTGCATCTTCTGAAACTTGATCTGCATCAGTATTTGTGTCCGAGATCGGACCGACACCAGCTTCGTTGGCGTCGAGAATGTTGATCGTGAAAATTTCTGTACTGCTTGAACCATCATCAGATGTTGCCGTTATCTCAAGGTCTATCGTAGGAACAGTTTCAAAATCGAGGACTCCGGCAGTTGCTACTGTCACAACACCGGTTGTCTCATCGATCTCAAAGGCACCAGACGGATCATTGGTGATCTCGTAAGTGACATTTTCTGACAGATCTGCGTCTTCTGCAAAAGCCGTTACACCAACTACGGTTCCAGCAAGAGCTGCCTCTGATACTTCATTGGCACTGGTATCGCTATCTGTGATCTGGGTGATGGCGAACTCGTTGAAATCGAGAACATTAATTGTATAAACTTGGGTGGTTGAAGAACCGTCAGTCGAATCAGCAGTAACTTCGATCTCAAGTGATTGATCACTTTCGTAATCAATAAGATCGGTATCAGCGACACTGACCTCACCGGTTGTTGCATTGATTGCAAACGCACCACCGGCATTATTGGAAAGTGAATAGGTGATTTGATCACTCGAATCAGGGTCATCGGCAAAAGCGGTTATCCCAACAAAGACGCCGTTTACGGCATCTTCAGATACTTCATCAGCAGCAGGATTGGTGTCGGAGATCGGTCCGACGCCGGCCTCGTTGGCATCGAGTATGTTGATGGTAAAGAGTTCAATACTGCTTGAGCCGTCGTCTGAAGTAGCGGTAATTTCCAGGTCCACCGAAGGAACGGTTTCGAAGTCAAGCAGGCCAGTTGTTGCTAACGTTACAACACCCGAGTCCGTATCGATCTCGAAGGCACCCGAAGGGTCGCTAGTTATTGCATAGGTGACGTTATGAGATAAATCGAGGTCCTCTGCAAAGGCCGTCACACCAACTACAGTTCCAGCCAGAGCAGCTTCTGATACCTCATTGGTACCTGTATCGCTATCCGTAACTTGGGTGATAGCGAACTCGTTGAAATCAAGGATGTTTATCGTGTAGACTTGGGTGCTTGAGGAACCGTCAGTCGACTCGGCAGTAACCTCAATATCAATTGATTGAGCGCTCTCATAGTCGATAAGATCGGTATCAGCCACGCTGACTTCACCCGTTGTTGCATTGATTGCAAACGCACCACCAGCATTATTGGAAAGTGAGTAGGTTATCTGATCGGCAGTATCAGGATCATCGGCAAAAGCGGTAATACCCACAAATGTCCCGTTTACTGCATCTTCAGAGATTTCATCTACATCAGTGTTTGTATCCGAGATTGGTCCGACTCCGGCCTCGTTGGCGTCGAGTATGTTGATCGTGAAAATTTCCGTGCTGCTCGAACCGTCATCAGATGTTGCCGTTACCTCAAGGTTTACCGAAGGATCGGTTTCAAAATCGAGAACTCCGGTAGTCGCTACCGTTACAACCCCAGAACTTGCATCAATCTCAAATGCACCGGACGGGTCGTTGGTTATAGAGTAGCTGACGTTTGCAGATAGATCTGCGTCTTCGGCAAAGGCAGTTAGGCCAACTACGGTTCCAGCGAGAGCTGCCTCGGAAACTTCATTTGCACCGGTATCACTATCAGTGACCTGGGTGATATCAAACTCGTTGAAATCAAGGACATTGATTGTATAAACCTGGGTGGTTGAAGAGCCGTCGGTCGATTCAGCAGTAACCTCGATCTCAAGTGATTGATCACTTTCGTAATCAATAAGATTAGTATCAGCGACACTTACCTCACCGGTGTTGCGTTTATTGCAAATGCTCCACCGGCATTATTGGAAAGTGAATAGGTTACTTGATCTGAGGTGTCAGGATCATCGGCAAAAGCGGTAATACCCACAAATGTTCCGTTTGCTGCATCTTCTGAAACTTGATCTGCAGCAGTATTTGTATCCGAGATCGGTCCGACTCCGGCCTCGTTGGCATCGAGTATGTTGATCGTGAAAATTTCCGTGCTGCTCGAACCGTCATCAGATGTTGCGGTTACTTCAAGGTTTACCGAAGGATCGGTTTCAAAATCGAGAACTCCTGCTGTTGCTACTGTTACAACACCAGATACTTCATCAATCTCAAAGGCACCAGACGGGTCGTTGGTTATCGCGTAGGTGACGTTTTCTGATAGATCAGCGTCTTCTGCAAAGGCGGTTAGACCAACTACGGTTCCAGCCAGAGCAGCCTCTGAAACTTCATTTGCATTAGTATCACTATCAGTGACCTGGGTGATAGCGAACTCGTTAAAATCGAGGACATCTATTGTATAGACTTGAGTGGTTGAAGAACCGTCAGTCGATTCGGCGGTAACCTCGATATCAAGTGATTGATCGCTTTCATAATCAATAAGAGTAGTATCGGCGACACTCACCTCACCGGTGGTTGCGTTAATTGCAAATGCTCCACCGGCATTGTTGGAAAGCGAATAGGTTACTTGATCTGAGCGTATCAGGGTCATCGGCAAAAGCGGTTATACCCACAAATGTTCCATTTGCTGCATCTTCTGAAACTTGATCTGCAGCAGTATTTGTGTCAGAGATCGGACCGACGCCTGCTTCGTTGGCGTCGAGTATGTTGATCGTGAAAATTTCCGACTGCTTGAACCGTCATCAGAGGTTGCCGTTATCTCAAGGTTTACCGAAGGAACGGTTTCAAAATCGAGAACTCCGGCAGTTGCTAACTGTCACAACACCGGATGTCTCATCAATCTCAAAGGCACCTGACGGATCGTTGGTGATCGCATAGGTGACGTTTGCAGAAAGATCTGCGTCTTCGGCAAAGGCAGTAAGGCCAACTACGGTTCCAGCCAGAGCTGCCTCTGATACCTCATTGGCACTGGTATCACTATCAGTGATCTGGGTGATAGCAAACTCGTTGAAATCAAGGACATTGATTGTATAAACTTGGGTGGTTGAAGAACCGTCGGTCGATTCAGCAGTAACCTCGATCTCAAGTGATTGATCACTTTCGTAATCAATAAGATCGGTATCAGCGACACTGACTTCACCCGTTGTTGCATTGATTTCAAACGCACCACCGGCATTATTGGAAAGTGAATAGGTGATTTGATCACTCGTATCAGGGTCATCGGCAAAAGCGGTTATCCCAACAAAGACGCCGTTTACGGCATCTTCAGATACTTCATCAGCAGCAGGATTGGTGTCGGAGATCGGTCCGACGCCGGCCTCGTTGGCATCGAGTATGTTGATGGTAAAGATCAATACTGCTTGAGCCGTCGTCTGAAGTAGCGGTAATTTCCAGGTCCACCGAAGGAACGGTTTCGAAGTCAAGCAGGCCAGTTGTTGCTAACGTTACAACACCCGAGTCCGTATCGATCTCGAAGGCACCCGAAGGGTCGCTAGTTATTGCATAGGTGACGTTATGAGATAAATCGAGGTCCTCTGCAAAGGCCGTTACACCAACTACAGTTCCAGCCAGAGCAGCTTCTGATACCTCATTGGCACCTGTATCGCTATCAGTGACCTGGGTGATGGCGTACTCGTTAAAATCGAGGACATCTATTGTATAAACTTGAGTAGTTGAAGAACCGTCGGTTGATTCAGCGGTAACTTCAATTTGATGAGACTGAGCAGTTTCGTAATCAAGCTGACTGGCAACGGTTACCACTCCGGTAGCTTGAATCTGATGGCAAATAGTCCACCGGCATCGTTGGAAAGCGAGTAGGTGACGTCGATCGGAAATATCAGGGTCATCGGCAAATGCGGTTATGCCGACAAATGTCACCGTTTGCCGCGTCTTCTGAAACTTGATCTGCAGCACCATTTGTATCCGAGATCGGTCCGACGCCTGCTTCGTTGGCGTCGAGTATGTTGATCGTGAAAATTTCCGTGCTGCTTGAGCCATCATCAGAGGTAGCAGTAATCTCAAGGTCAATTGAAGGAACGGTTTCAAAATCGAGAATACCGGCAGTAGCTACTGTCACAACACCGGATACTTCATCGATCTCAAAGGCACCTGACGGATCGTTGGTTATAGAGTAGGTGACGTTTGCAGATAGATCTGTGTCTTCAGCAAAGGCAGTAAGGCCAACTACGGTTCCAGCCAGAGCAGCCTCTGAGACTTCATTGGCACCAGAATCACTGTCAGTGACCTGGGTGATGGCGAACTCGTTAAAATCGAGAATCATCTATTGTATAAACTTGGGTAGTTGAAGAACCGTCAGTCGATTCAGCGGTAACTTCAATTTGATGTGATTGAGCGCTTTCGTAATCAATAAGATCGGTATCTGGCGACGCTTACCTCACCGGTTGTTGAATTGATGGCAAACACTCCACCGGCATTGTTGGAAAGTGAGTAGGTGACTTGATCAGTTGTATCAGGGTCATCGGCAAAAGCGGTTATGCCAACAAATGTTCCGTTTGCTGCATCTTCTGAAACTTGATCTGCATCGGTATTTGTGTCGGAGATCGGTCCGACGCCTGCTTCGTTGGCGTCGAGGATGTTGATCGTAAAAATTTCTGTACTGCTTGAACCATCATCAGATGTTGCCGTTATCTCAAGGTCTATCGTAGGAACGGTTTCAAAATCGAGGACTCCGGCAGTTGCTACTGTCACAACACCGGTTGTCTCATCAATCTCAAAGGCACCGGACGGGTCGTTGGTGATCGCGTAGGTGACGTTTGCAGATAGATCTGCGTCTTCGGCAAAGGCCGTTAACGCCAACTACGGTTCCTGCCAGAGCAGCCTCGGAAACCTCATTGGCATTAGAATCACTATCAGTGACCTGGGTGATAGCGAACTCGTTAAAATCGAGGACATTTATTGTATAAACTTGAGTAGTTGAAGAACCGTCAGTCGATTCGGCGGTAACCTCGATATCAAGTGATTGATCGCTTTCATAATCAATAAGAGTAGTATCAGCGACACTGACTTCACCGGTTGTTGCATTGATTGCAAATGCTCCACCGGCATTGTTTGAAAGCGAATAGGTTACTTGATCAGATGTGTCAGGATCATCGGCAAAAGCGGTTATACCCACAAATGTCCCATTTACTGCATTTTCAGAAACTTGATCTGCATCAGGATTTGTGTCGGAGATTGGTCCGACGCCGGCTTCGTTGGCATCGAGTATGTTGATCGTGAAAGATTTCCGTGCTGCTCGAACCGTCATCAGATGTTGCCGTTATTTCAAGGTTTACCGAAGGATCGGTTTCGAAATCGAGCACGCCAGTTGTTGCTAACGTTACAACACCGGAGTCTTTCATCGATCTCGAAGGCACCCGACGGGTCGTTGGTTATCGCAGTAGGTGACGTTATGCAGATAAATCGAGCGTCCTCTGCAAAGGCCGTCAGACCAACTACAGTTCCAGCCAGAGCAGCCTCGGAAACTTCATTTGCACCGGTATCACTATCAGTGACCTGGGTGATAGTGAACTCGTTGAAATCGAGGACATTAATTGTATAAACTTGGGTGGTTGAAGAACCGTCAGTCGATTCAGCAGTAACTTCGATATCAAGTGATTGATCACTTTCGTAATCAATAAGAGTCGGTGTCAGCGACACTGACTTCACCGGTCGTTGCATTGATTGCAAACGCACCACCGGCATTATTGGAAAGTGAATAGGTTACCTGATCGGAAGTATCAGGGTCATCGGCAAAAGCAGTTATACCAACAAATGTTCCGTTTACGCATCTTCAGATACTTCATCAGCAGCAGGATTGGTGTCGGAGATCGGTCCGACGCCGGCCTCGTTGGCATCGAGTATGTTGATGGTAAAGAGCTCAATACTGCTTGAGCCGTCGTCTGAAGTAGCGGTAATTTCCAGGTCCACCGAAGGAACGGTTTCGAAATCAAGCAGGCCAGTTGTTGCTAACGTTACAACACCCGATGTCTGTATCGATCTCAAAGGCACCAGACGGATCATTGGTGATCTCGTAAGTAACATTTTCTGAAAGATCAGCGTCTTCAGCAAAGGCAGTAAGACCAACTACGGTTCCTGCAAGAGCAGCCTCTGAAACTTCATTTGCACCGGTATTACTGTCAGTGACCTGGGTAATGGTGAACTCGTTAAAGTCGAGGACGTCTAATTGTATAAACCTGGGTGGTTGAAGAACCGTCAGTAGATTCAGCAGTAACTTCGATTTCAAGTGCTTGATCACTTTCGTAATCAATAAGATCGGTGTCAGCGACACTGACTTCACCCGTTGATGCATCTATTGCAAATGCTCCACCGGCATTGTTGGAAAGCGAATAGGTTACTTGATCAGCTGTATCAGGGTCATCAGCAAATGCGGTTATGCCGACAAATGTACCGTTTGCTGCATCTTCTGAAACTTGATCTGCATCAGTATTTGTATCCGAGATTGGCCCAACACCAGCTTCGTTGGCATCGAGTATGTTGATGGTAAAGATTTCAATACTGCTCGAGCCGTCGTCTGAAGTAGCGGTAATTTCCAGGTCCACCGAAGGAACTGTTTCGAAGTCAAGCAGGCCAGTTGTTGCTAACGTTACAACACCCGAGTCCGTATCGATCTCGAAGGCACCCGAAGGGTCGCTAGTTATTGCATAGGTGACGTTATGAGATAAATCGAGGTCCTCTGCAAAGGCCGTCACACCAACTACAGTTCCAGCCAGAGCAGCCTCTGATACCTCATTGGTACCTGTATCGCTATCCGTAACTTGGGTGATAGCGAACTCGTTGAAATCAAGGATATTTATCGTGTAGACTTGGGTAGTTGAAGAACCGTCAGTCGATTCGGCAGTAACCTCAATATCAATTGATTGAGCAGCTCTCATAGTCGATAAGATCGGTATCAGCCACGCTGACTTCACCCGTTGTTGCATTGATTGCAAACGCACCACCAGCATTATTGGAAAGTGAGTAGGTTATCTGATCGGCAGTATCAGGATCATCGGCAAAAGCGGTAATACCCACAAATGTCCCGTTTACTGCATCTTCAGAGATTTCATCTACATCAGTATTTGTATCCGAGATTGGCCCGACACCGGCCTCGTTAGCGTCGAGAATGTTGATCGTGAAAATTTCTGAACTGCTTGAACCGTCATCAGATGTTGCCGTTATCTCAAGGTCTATCGTAGGAACAGTTTCAAAATCGAGGACTCCGGCAGTTGCTACTGTCACAACACCGGTTGTCTCATCAATCTCAAAGGCACCTGACGGATCGTTGGTGATCGCATAGGTAACGTTTGCAGATAGATCTGCGTCTTCTGCAAAGGCCGTTAACACCAACTACGGTTCCTGCCAGAGCTGCCTCTGATACCTCATTGGCACTGGTATCGCTATCTGTGATCTGGGTGATAGCGAACTCGTTGAAATCAAGAACATTTATTGTATAAACTTGGGTGGTTGAAGAACCGTCAGTCGATTCAGCAGTAACTTCGATCTCAAGTGATTGATCACTTTCGTAATCAATAAGATCGGTATCAGCGACACTGACTTCACCCGTTGTTGCATTGATTTCAAACGCACCACCGGCATTATTGGAAAGTGAATAGGTGATTTGATCACTCGTATCAGGGTCATCGGCAAAAGCGGTTATCCCAACAAAGACGCCGTTTACGGCATCTTCAGATACTTCATCAGCAGCAGGATTGGTGTCGGAGATCGGTCCGACGCCGGCCTCGTTGGCATCGAGTATGTTGATGGTAAAGAGTTCAATACTGCTTGAGCCGTCGTCTGAAGTAGCGGTAATTTCCAGGTCCACCGAAGGAACGGTTTCGAAGTCAAGCAGGCCAGTTGTTGCTAACGTTACAACACCCGAGTCCGTATCGATCTCAAAGGCACCAGACGGGTCGTTGGTTATCTGCATAAGTGACATTTACTGAATAGATCGAGCGTCCTCAGCAAAGGCCGTTATACCAACTACAGTTCCAGCCAGAGCAGCCTCTGAGACTTCATTTGCACCAGTATCACTATCAGTGACCTGGGTGATAGCGAACTCGTTAAAATCGAGGACATCTATTGTATAAACTTGAGTAGTTGAAGAACCGTCAGTCGATTCAGCGGTAACCTCGATTTCAAGTGATTGATCAGCTTTCGTAATCAATATGAGTAGTGTCAGCGACACTCACCTCACCGGAGTTGCGTCTATTGCAAATGCTCCACCGGCATCGTTGGAAAGCGAATAGGTGACTTGATCATCGAAGTATCAGGGTCATCGGCAAATGCGGTAATACCCACAAATGTTCCGTTTGCTGCATCTTCTGAAACTTGATCTGCATCAGTATTTGTGTCCGAGATCGGACCGACGCCGGCTTCGTTGGCGTCGAGTATGTTGATCGTGAAAATTTCCGTGCTGCTTGAACCGTCATCAGATGTTGCCGTTATCTCAAGGTCTATCGAAGGAACGGTTTCAAAATCGAGAACTCCGGCAGTTGCTACTGTCACAACACCGGTTGTTTCATCGATCTCAAAGGCACCGGACGGATCGTTGGTTATAGAGTAGGTGACGCTTGCAGATAGATCTGCGTCTTCGGCAAAGGCAGTAAGGCCAACTACGGTTCCTGCCAGAGCAGCCTCTGATACCTCATTGGCACTGGTATCGCTATCTGTGACCTGGGTGATAGCGAACTCGTTGAAATCAAGTACATTTATTGTATAGACTTGGGTAGTTGAAGAACCGTCAGTCGATTCGGCAGTAACTTCGATATCAAGTGATTGATCGCTTTCATAATCAATAAGATAGTATCTGCGACACTGACCTCACCGGTTGTTGCATTGATTGCAAATGCTCCACCGGCATTGTTGGAAAGCGAATAGGTGACTTGATCCGATGTATCAGGGTCATCGGCAAATGCGGTTATGCCGACAAATGTACCGTTTGCTGCATCTTCTGAAACTTGATCTGCATCAGTATTTGTGTCGGAGATCGGTCCGACGCCGGCCTCGTTGGCATCGAGTATGTTGATCGTGAAAATTTCTGTACTGCTTGAACCGTCATCAGATGTTGCCGTTATTTCAAGGTCCACCGAAGGAACGGTTTCAAAATCGAGAACTCCAGTTGTTGCTAACGTTACAACACCCAGAGCTCCGTATCAATCTCAAATGCACCCGACGGGTCGTTAGTTATTGCATAGGTGACGTTTGCAGATAAATCTAGCGTCCTCTGCAAAGGCCGTTAACACCAACTACAGTTCCAGCCAGAGCAGCCTCTGAAACTTCATTTGCACCGGTATCATTATCAGTGACTTGGGTGATAGCGAACTCGTTAAAATCGAGGACGTCTATTGTATAAACTTGAGTAGTTGAAGAACCGTCAGTCGATTCAGCAGTAACCTCGATATCAAGTGATTGCTCACTTTCGTAATCAATAAGAGTGGTATCGGCGACACTCACCTCACCGGTAGTTGCGTCAATTGCAAATGCGCCACCGGCATTGTTGGAGAGCGAATAGGTTACTTGATCAGCTGTGTCAGGGTCATCGGCAAAAGCGGTTATCCCAACAAATGTCCCGTTTACTGCATTTTCAGAGATTTCATCTGCATCAGTATTTGTATCCGAGATTGGCCCGACGCCGGCCTCGTTGGCATCAAGGATTGCTATGCTGAACGTTTCTGTACTGGTGGAGAGATCTGACGAAGTAGCAAGGACTGTGATATCAAGTGACGGATTGTTCTCAAAATCCAGTATAGTGTTATCCATAACACTTACTTCACCGGTATCTGCATCAATAGTAAAAGCTCCGCCTGCATCGTCACTAAGTGAATAGGTTACCGTATCCCCTGCATCTGGATCAGTTGCAAGAGCTGTAACACCAACTAATGTTCCGTTTGGTGCATCTTCTGCGACCTGCTCGAAAGCAATATCGACATCTATGACAGCTCCAACTTCGGAATTGACATCAGTGACCTCAACGATCAGGTTCTGGTTAAACACATGATTACCAAGGTCGGTTACGGTCACATCGAGATTGTGGGTACCGGGTCCAGTAAAGACGGATGTCGTTACAACCTGGTTGTCAGTGTTGAGGGTGAAATATGGATTTGCTAAGAGCGAGAAAGTATGACTATCACCAGTGTCTGGGTCCAGAGCACTTAGCGTTCCAACAACTGTGCCGGGCGTTGCCTCCTCACTAACCTGGTCGTTGTTAATGACAATACCGGTAGGGGATTGGCCAAGATCAATAGAGTCTGCTATGTCATTGCCGTAAGTTGTGATGATCGAATCGAGGTCATCTCCCTCCGCGATTACTGTCCCATCGCCAGAAACAGCACTGTCTGTACCATTCAAATCTAGTCCGGCCAGGTTTGCTCCGCTCATGTGTGCGGTAACACTGCCTTCTATGATTATCTGATCTATGCCTGAGATGGTCATATGGCTCAGATCGACAACAGCTGGACCTTGACCATTGGTGGTTAACGTAACAGTGTGGTACTCTAGCCCGGTGCCTGTTAGTGCAGAGATGGTGTCAAACTGATCAGGCGTAAAGGTTACATCGGAGTTGATTTCGATGGCTTCGATGGAATTAATGGTTACACCGCTATAATTTGCAGCTCCATAACTAATTAATGTGTCGTATCCGGCTCCGCCTTCGATCACAGCGTCAGGTAGGTGTGGGGCAGTATTGCCTCCAGGTAAACTGTTGCCGGCAATATCTGTACCACTGTAGACCGTTGCACCAAAAGTGCCCCAAATAACGAAACTATCGTTACCATCCTGGCCAAACAGCTGATCACTGCCACCATACCCTACAAGTATATCGTTGCCTGCACCTCCTGTGATAATGTCGTTTCCTGCAGTACCTAATAAAATTTGATCAAGGCTGACAGGCGGCGGTACAACTGTGACGGGCGGATCAGTTTCCACAGGGCCAGGCTCTATGATATTCGATGACTGGGTACTCTGCTGCGATGCAGCGGGTTGAGAAAAGGTTTGAGGTTGTAATGACGAGATGCCTGTTGAAACTAAAAGTTCATCATTTCCAGATGCTATTTCATCGTCTACCTGAGAGGGCGCCTGATAGTTCTCTGCCTCGCCATAAAAAGTGTCCAACTCATTAAAAGTACTTAAAGTTGGCTCATAAAGATAACTGGTCGGGACTATAGAGCTGCCTGGAACAATGGCGTTGTTTTCCGGTGTCCATTCGATAAATGAGCCGTATAGTCCATCAATAAATAGATTTTCAGACAGGCCGCTATCTTCAGTTAGAATTGGGTCAAGACCCTCCAGTAGGGGGGTACCTGATGAACTGTATCCGAGAGCGTCATACCCTGCTACTCCATCGCCAACTGAGCCATCTATCTCATTTACAAGTAAATTGTCAAATTGACCAATGTCTTCAAGAGGAATTGGATCAAGACCTTCTAGCATCGGTGTACCTGGTGAACTGTACCCAAGTGCGTCATATTCTGCTATTCCATCTTCAAGTGAGAAATCTATTTGACTTACAAAAAGTGTTTCAAACGGGTCACTATTTTCAGGAAGACCTGGTTCAATCTCACCCAACAGGAACATGTTAAATGAGTTGTAACCGAGTGCGTCGTATCCTGTTGAACCCTCGTTAATTGAGCCATATAATTCGTTGGTAAGAAGATTCTCGAATAGACTACTCTCATCAAGAGGAGTTGAGCCAACCTCACCGAGCAGGAATATACCAAGTGAATTGTAGCCAAGCGTATCATATCCTAGAGATCCGTCGTTAACTGATCCATATATTCCGCTGATAAGCAGATTCTCAAACGTGACACTTTCTTCGAGAGGAGTTGAACCAACCTCACCGAGCTGAAGTATACCGAGTGAACTGTAACCAAGTGTGTCATATCCTGTTGTGCCATCGCTAACTGGGGTATCATTTTCACTAATAAACAAATTCTCAGACAGGCTACCTTCTTCAAGAGGAGTTTCTGGCAAGCTGAAACCGAGCGCATCGCCTTCTGTTAAAGGAACATCATAATCCTTTTCTTCATCCTGATTACCAGAACTGTCTTCATCACTCGATTCTGATTCATTATTATCAGTAGCGTTCTGAGACAATCCACCGGAAAGGGATTTCTCTTCGCCAGAAATGTCATTATCAGTTAGAGATGAAAATGGTGTGTCCAGGAGAAGTTCTTTCAACTGCTCTGGAGTGAAAAACTCAACTGGACTGATGGGACTATCGATTTTTACGGTAATATAAGAACCTGGGTCATTGAGATATCGGATATTTCCGTTTTCATCTTGGACAATGAGAATGTGATTTTCACTTATTTGGTTGAGTACAACTCTGTCACCATCAGCTGGTGAAGAACTCAAGATAAAATCAGTCCCACGAATTCCAAGCGTTGCTAACGGAGATTTGACTTCAAAATTTTCAGGGTTTTCCTCAGCAATTTTGCCGGTGATTGTGCGAAGAGCCCCTTCGGATAAATTGAGTAAAATAGAAGGTGAGTCACTGGGGTCGTCAAAGACAAAGTTATCTATGGAAATTGTACTGTTCTCGCTCTGGGAGAGCATTGTATCATCATTGAAACGCACTTCGATATGAGAATTCGAGTCGGTAACAAGAATCGCTCCTTTATAAACTGGGCTCCCTACTTCAAGAGGAGTGGTTTCTCCATCATACTGAATTAACGCTTTTCCAGTAACTGCGACGATCTTGCCGATGAGCTGCATTTCCATTGTCAACTCCTGTCTTCTATTATCTTTTTTCCACTAATGAAGAAGGTTATTGTACAAGCAGATCAATATCGAGTTTACCCATTGCGTAAAATAGCCGGTAACTGGCTACATGAATATCTATACCTGCAGCGACAGCGTTGCTTTGGGCATTCAAGTGATCTACCTCCCCTGCAAGAACATCAAGCAGAGAGCGTTTACCCAGTTTCCGTTCTCTGCGAGCGAACTCGAGAAATTCTCCCACAATGATGGCTTGATCTTGAAGATACTGAAAACGCTCTCGAGCGGTCAGCAATTCCTGCCACGCGTTGGAGACTTCTTCCTCAATGAGCTTTCTGGTTTCAGCATATCGATCTCTTGTCTCGATAATTTCTCTACTTACGGCTTCTACTCTGGCTCTATCTGAACCACCGTTGTATAGATTGTAGGTGAATTCGGCGCCTAAAACGGCCTCTTCTCGCTCGCCTTCGGCCCCGCGGTAATCGTCTCGATAATAGGCTTCAGCAAATAGGTTAAACTTCGGATAGTTGTTAGAGGCATTTATTCGTTTTTCTTGAATAAGACGCTCAATTTCCAATTGTGCAGCAATGAGACGTGGGTTATTTTGCCAGGCAATAGCTACCGCTTCATCGATGGCGGTGGGAATTTTTTCATTCTGGTCTGATGGAATTGTGAAATCACCAACCATGTTTTTACCGCTGTATCCAAAAACGGCCTTGAATCGGTGGTCTGCAAATGCGAGCTCTCCCATGTTTAGAGCCACCCTGGCCTTGGCACTAGCGAGCTGAGATTTAGCTTGTAAGACATCAGATGAGAGGCCCGCACCATACTTAACCATGGTTTCTTCCATTCCGGTCTGAGTCTTTATGTTTGCCTCTGATTGTTCTGCAAATTTTAGAGTCTTTTCGGCTCTGATCAGGCCTAGATAGGATGTGATACCGTTTAGAAGCACATCTTGACGGACGCCATTGAGATTTTCCTTTTCGATCGCCAGAACCACTTCTGACTGATTAATCCTTCCGGTGGTGCCACCAAAGTCTGTGATCAGTTGATTAATCCGGGCCTCGCCATAGGTTCTTGTCAGGTTGGTGTTATCTCCTATAATTGGATTAACCCATTCAGGTCCAATGTTTGCCTCAACATCGACTTTAGGATAATAGCCTCCTTTTGAGGCTCGCAGTAGAAACATGGCCCTGTCTCGCCGCTGCTCGGCAGCATGTATGAGCTCATGCTCATTGAGCAGTTTGGGAAGTAAAGAAATCAGCTCCTTTGCGTTTACAAAATGAGAGAAGAAGAGCACTGATACAGCAATCACAACGTAAAAACATGCTTTTATCATAATACTAAAGTCTCCTTGTTAGAATATTGGCATGCTGGAGCTAAGGCATGTAAATTAAGACAAAGGAGAAAAGCTAAGCGTGGAAAAGTACACTGCAGACATTATGACAACTACGAGGCTTTATGAACTTATCAAATATTCGAACAGAAATTATACAATAGCTTGTTATTATTTTGTTTATACTAATTAAAAGATTGTTTAAAGCCCCCCTCCCGAACGCTAAAACCATTCTGCCAATGAACACTCGTGCAGTAAATATGCCAAGTAGGGTCATATTTATCATACCTTGTTCAAAGTCCCCAACCCTCATGTACCCCGAAAAGTTATCATACAATTGTGGCAATATCACCCTGTTTTATTGACGAATTTTTCTATTATCATGGAATATTATTCCGGAAAATAACACAAATGCATGGAGCAATACAAATTACAGGTGTTTTCTGCGATATTTTCTTATTGTTGATTTCATCAGAGAATAGTTCCCATTTAAAAATGACCTCAAAAATTTCTTCTTGAATCAATTTTTTAATGCATGAAATGATTGGTGTTGTAGGTTGCAAGGTGTTTATTCTGTTACGCAATTATCTCTGAACGATCCAGAAAGAGGAATATATCCTGTCCTGCGCTGGACAAAATAAGGCTATAATTTCAGTATGTTTTTTCGTTCGTTTCGGCTTTTACGAAATATCTCTCTGCCGGTCGTAGGGCTCTTGCTCAGCTTGGGTATAGGGCTTTGTTATGTCTATCAGCCCTACTTTGTCCGTTTTTTTGATAACAAGATATACGATATCATTATGCGACGTAATCATGTCGCGACAACTTCCGGAATAGTCGAAATTATTGATATCGATGAGAAAAGTTTGGAAGAATTTGGTCAATGGCCCTGGCCTAGATATCGAGTTGCACTTCTTCTGAAGACTCTGCATCAGGCGGGTGCTCGTGCAATCGGCATGGATATGATCTTCGCTGAAGCCGACCGCAGTTCCCCTGTCGTATTACAAGAGGGCTTGCAAAAAGACCTCAATGTGGACATTAGCTTTAATAATCTGCCGGCACAATTGGAAGACAATGACAAATTGCTTGCAGAAATCTTGTCGCAAGGACCATTTGTTCTAGGGTTTTTCTTTAGTTTTGATGAAAATCATGCAGTTGCTGAGAATACCCTCCTCAAATCTGTTCAAGTTTCTATTGTATCTAAGACCTCCAAAGAAAAGACATTGCCTTCGTTGGTAAAACCTAATGGGGTAATTGCTCCAATTTCAGTTCTCAGTGAAGCTGCTACTTCCACTGGTTTTATCAACACGATTAAGGATAGAGACGGTATTCTGCGAACGACACCTCTGCTGATGGATTATAATGGGAAGTTTTATCTCAACCTTGGCCTTGCCACTTTGTGGGTTGGGCTGAACAAACCTTCTCTTGTATTGAAGACTACGGAAGGTGGTGTCGAATCTCTTCGTTTTGGAAAATCGATTATTCCCTTGAACAGAAACGGTAGATTTTCTCTTCACTACAGAGGAAAACAACATAGTTTTCCATACCACTCTGCTGCTGATATTTTAAACAAAAAAATCGACAACGCTCTGTTACAAGGAAAAATACTATTAATCGGTACCTCAGCCGCAGGCCTGGAAGATCTGCGAACAACCCCGTTTGACAATTATTTTCCGGGTGTTGAGGCTCAAGCGACGCTTATTGATAATATTCTGACAGGCGATTTCATAAAGGCGCCTGATTGGGTACCGGGTCTGGAATTACTGATAACAATTTTGGTAGGGTGTATCGGTGTCTTCTTGGTTTCAATCATGGGAACCAGAGTAGTTATTCTGGCAATTTCATTACTTGCAGTTCTATGTTGGACTGGCAGCGAGCTTATTTTCAAAAATTATCATTTCTTTGTATCACCACTATTCCCGTTAGTTAATCTGGCAGCTACCTTTACCTCACTAACGTTATTAAAAATGTATCACACCGAAAATGAAAAAGCCCACATCAGACAAGCATTCTCCCGGTATGTTGCCCCATCGCTGGTTGATCGAATCGCAAACAATCCACAAGCCTTAAATCTAGAGGGTGAAGAGAAGGAGGTCACAATACTCTTTTCTGACATACGAGGTTTTACCAGCATGTCTGAGAAACTCAGTCCATCCGAGGTTACGACACTACTCAATCAATATCTTACACCAGTGACAAGAATTATCAGGGAGCAACAAGGGACGTTGGATAAATTCATAGGAGATGCCGTAATGGCCTTCTGGAATGCACCTCTTGATGTTGATCACCATGGACAGCTCGCCGTTGAAGCTGGTCTGGAAATGATAAATAAACTACCAGAATTAAACAAAATATTTCAAAGTAAATTTGGCCTCTCTATTGCGGTGGGTATCGGTATTCATACCGGTGTCGTTCGAGTGGGGAATATGGGTTCCGATGATCTTTTTGATTACACCATCCTCGGAGATAACGTGAACCTCACCTCACGTCTTGAAGGATTAACCAAATACTACGGAGTAGAAATCATAGTGAGCGAGGCGCTGCAGGACATCAAAGTGAAAAACTATGAATTACAAGAACTTGACACCGTGCGAGTAAAAGGCAAAGAAAATCCTGTAAAACTCTTTACCTTTCGCAAAGTTTCATTACTCGAACAAAAAGAACTTGAGATTTGGCAGGAAGGACTGGAATTGTATAAAAAGGGAAATTTCGAAATTGCAGCCAGACGATTTAAATCCCTCAACGCATATTGTCCTAACGAACAGCTGTATAAGTTATATCGAAAACGTTGTACTGAATTTCTCATTCAAACACCAGAGAATTGGAACGGGATATTTTCCCATATAAGCAAATAATCCTCTAGCGAATTTACAATCAATTTGAGCTTCCTAAAAATGTCCGATCTAAATAATCAAAAAAGTGGCCAAACAAACATGATATTACCATTGGAAAAGATACCTAAACCAGATAAATCAACAAATTAAACGTCCTGAGAACTTCCAATACCACGTGATTGTAAAAAAGATACTACCATCTGGATAAAGTTTACTCGCATCACCCCACCTCACAATCACTTTGCCCAAAATATTTGCATATCAACTAACATTCAATGTGTTCGACCCTATAATCTTAATTTTCCACCTTTCATTCCCCCAGAAGAGCTCAAAGAGCAAACCAAGTAACACATCAATTTCTTGTTTAGGCCAATATTACATTGGCTATATGCAGGGTATAAAAACCTTCCTTAAAACCAGGATCTTTGATCTCTTTGCTAACCTGGCTACTTGCCTTGACACATAACTAATTTACGCATACATTTTCCCCATCCTAACTAATTTGATGAGCAATTATTGGTTTGCCAGTAAAGCTACCACAAAGAATTAACTCGGCTTTGAAACAGAGATCGTAGATTTGCTGACAGAGTGTAATAACCCGCAATTACTTATAAAAAAAATATATTTATTGATGATCCTATGACAAGACCTTCATCACCTAATTATTGAGGAGCAAATGGGAGGTTTAAAATGTCTAAATCAAGATATCGTCTTAAAAACAAGAGCACGACGAGCAAGAGAACAGTGGGCACGGATCGCCGCCGTTTCCTCAAGAGTGCTGCGGCTACAGCCGTAGGAACCGCAGCATTGGCATTCCCTAACATATCAAGAGCGCAGACCACAGTTCTCAAAATGCAGACAGCCTACGTTTCTGGTGATATCTACGAAGATATGGCGCGTCAGTATGTGGATCGAGTTGAGGCAATGTCAGGGGGTCGTCTCAAGATTATGCTTTATTCTGGTAATGCGATTGTCAAAGCCTTTCAGCTACAAGAAGCTGTGCACAAAGGGGTTCTTGATGGGGCGCATACAGTCACTGCCTATTGGTACGGCAAACATAAAGCAGCATCACTTTTCGGCACAGGTCCTGTATTTGGTACCAACTCTTTGCAACTCCTAGCATGGATTCATCGTGGTGGAGGAAAAGAGTTATACCGGGAACTTGTCCAGGACATTCTCAAACTGAATCTCGTCGGTTTTTTCACCTTTCCATTCCCTACCCAGCCTTTAGGTTGGTTCAAAGAAGAGATCAAGAGTGTAGAACAGCTCAAGGGCTTAAAATATCGCACCGTAGGTTTAGCTGCTGATGTCATGCAGGGGATGGGGGTAGATGTTTTGCAGCTACCGGGTAGTGGAATCATCCCAGCCTTTAAACGAGGCATAATCGATGCTTTTGAGTACACCAACCCGACCTCTGACCGTGGGCTTGGTGCTCAGGAAGTGTCTAAGACGTATATGCTGGGAAGTTATCATCAGGCAGCTGAGTTCTTTGAGATTATATTCAACAAAAATATATTCGATTCTCTACCATTAGAACACCAGGCTATTCTCGAATATGCCGCAGACGCAGTTAACATCTCCAACTATTCACTGGCGATAGATAGTCATTCAAGAGACCTTGAAATTCTTATTACAAGAGACGGCGTTGGCGTATATCGTACCCCACAATCGGTTATGGATGAACAGCTCAAGTCTTGGGATAAAGTCCTAAAAGATTTGATGAAAGATCCATTTTTCAAGAAAGTCGTCGATAGTCAGAAGGAATGGTCGCAACGGATTGCGTTTTACGACCTCCTGAACACCGCCGATTATAAACGTGCATACATGCATCACTTTCCAGGCAAATTAACTTTCTAATTCATTAACTACTGATCTTAACTTTCAATATGTTTAAAAGATTTGGGGTTCGTGGCCGCCTTCTACTGTCATTTATCGGCATCAGTGCTTTTGCAGTACTCACAACCGGAGGTGCAATATACAGCTTTTGGATTGTGCAATCCCTTCTTGATAAAGTTACCGAACAACGAGTTCCGACAGCTCTGGCGGCACAAGAACTCTCTTCAAGAGTGGAAAGAAGTCTTGCTGAAACATCAACCTTGCTTTCAGCCAGTACTCTACAGCAACGTTCGCAAAGCTGGGGGAGGATAACTACCGAGTTCGAAGCAATTGATGAACTTTTGTTGCTTCTCCGTAACCATGAATTTGCAATTGATTCTCTTGACTCGTTGCAGAGTAACCTCGGATTGTTACGTTCCAACCTGTTTACATTATACACACTCGTTGGTGAACGTATTACACTGACCGAGCATAAGGATTTACTTCTGGATGGGATGGACAAAGCACAAGGGGAAATCCTTGATGTACTGGTACCTTGGCTGACGAGTACAAATAATAATGTCCAGCGATTGCGTTCCACCATTAATGACGATAAAATCTCATCGGAAGATCGATCAATAGCCGAGAAGGAATTGATCGAATCACAAACCCTTCTTACCTCGCTGCAGAAGACCCATCAGAGCATCACTGAAATTCACCACATCCTTATTGGGATTACTGCTGCTGAAAAATATGAGGACATTGAAATATCGAAGTCTCGTGCTCAGTGGTCATTGGAGGCTCTCGCCACGCTGTCAAAAGTCGTTGAGTCTCAGCTTAACCTGCTCATTCTTTCAGAAATTCAACGTTTTCATGTGTTTATCAAGGGAGAAGATAACATGCCTTCGTTGCGGGCACATGAAATCACTCTCATCAATGATGGCAAAAAAGTGAAACGCCAAAATATCCATTTGTCACAAGAGTTAACCAAATTAGTGGAATTGATTGTTCGAGATACCCAGTTGAATATTTCTCAGGCGACATTTCAGATACATGCTGTTCAGAAGAAAATCAGTATTATTTTAATCCTGCTTGCTTCGATGAGTCTCGTATGCTCCCTTCTCATTGTCTGGCTCTATGTTGGACGTAACCTGATTGCCAGATTAACCGCACTCAGCAATAGTATGCTTGCGATAGCAGGGGGGGATCTCAGAGCGTCTTTGCCAGTTCCAGGGAGCAATGATGAAATCGGTGGCATGACAGAGGCTTTGGTTGTTTTCAGAGACACAATGATTGAAGTTGAGGAAAACAATTTACGTGAAATTGAAACAGCTCGCCGAAGACTCGTTGATGCCATTGAAAATTCATCTGAAGGATTCGTGTTTTTCGATCACGAGGATCGATTAGTGATCTGCAACACCAGATATCACGAATTGCTCTATTCAAACACAGACGTCACTATTGAGCCGGGAACAACGTTTGAAACAATCATTCGAAAAGCTGCCGAAAATGGGCACATTCTTGATGCCGATGGCCGAATCAATGAGTGGGTAGCAGATCGTTTGGCACTTCATCATGATCCTGGTGAGCCTCATCTCCAAAAACGGAGCGGTGGTCAGTGGATTTTGATAACTGAACGAAAGACCGGGGATGGAGGAACTGTCGCAATCTACTCAGATATTAGCGACCTGAAGCAACGTGAAAAAGAACTGGAGGATGCCTTAGATGAAAGAAAACAGGCATTTTCACTTCTCGCTCAGGAGTTATCAGAAGCGGCAGAATATGTGAAGAATATACTTCCACCCCCTTTACAGAAGGGGGAAATTAACATTGATTGGAAATTTATTCCCTCAACATCTCTGGGGGGTGATGCGTTTGGTTATTACTGGCTGGATAAAAACCACTTTGTGATCTACTTGCTAGATGTTAGCGGGCACGGAGTTGGGGCCGCCCTGCTGTCGGTTTCCGTCATCAATGCTTTACGTTCCCAATCTCTAACTGATACGGATTTCAAAGACCCTGCACAAGTATTGGTTTCACTAAATAATGCATTTCCTGGTGAAGAAAATAATCGTATGTTTTTCACGATATGGTATGGCGTCTACAATAAAAGCACTCGTGAATTAAGATATGCAAGTGGTGGTCACCCGCCAGCACTATTTATAGATGATAACCAAGAGGGTGACTCCAGACTTCTTTCATTGAAGACAGCCAATACTGTCATTGGGGCAATCCCGGATATAAATTACAAAAAGGATAAACATCTGGTTGGCGAAAATGCGACACTATATATTTTTTCAGACGGCGTTTACGAAGTTCAAAGACCAGATGGCTCGATATGGCAATTATCTGAATTTGTTGATTTTATGAGACATTCAAAACCAAAAGACCGATCACAATTAGATACTTTATACCACCATATTCAAAGTATCAACAGCCATGATAATTTTGAAGATGACTTTACAATTTTAGTAGCAACTTTCAAATAAGGTGTCCCGTGATGTAGGCTCGATTCAATAACGGGGAAAGAGTGGGGATAATAAACTGTAGACATAAAAAACGGGTTAAACCAAAATGACCCAACCCGTTTTTTTATTGGCACGCCCGACAGGATTCGAACCTGTGACCTACGGATTAGAAGTCCGTTGCTCTATCCAGCTGAGCTACGGGCGCTTTGTGTGATGTATATCTGGTGAAATATGCATTATTTTCCGGAAGAGTGCAATGATCCGGATATAAAGACGCCGTATATTACAAAAAGATCATTAAAAAGCAACCGGATTTTCGCGATACGCTAATCCTCTACCGTATCTTTTATCCGTTGCCAGACAGGACCGTTTGCCGTATCGATAACAGATATTCCCCGTTCGGCAAGATCGTTTCTTGCTTCATCTGCTGTTTTCCAGTCTTTTTCTACACGGGCTTTTTCACGCAGTTGAATAAGGGCATCAATTTCGGGCTCAAGCGGGCATCCCTTGAGTTTGAAGATCTTCAACACCTGGTTTAGCTTTGCCAGTTTCTCGAGAATATAGCCTTTTTGATCGAGATCAAGATGGTTTACCTGCAGGATGGGATTTGTCTTTTTGATAAAGTTATAAATGGCGGCCATCGCCTGTGAGACATTTAGATCATCATCCATCGCCTTATAGAACTGCTCTTCCATCGCTGAAACATAGGTTGTTACCTCCGGATGCGGCCTTCCCGGAGGCAGACAGAGCAGCTTGCAGGTAAACTCGTCGAGCCGTTTAAGTGCAGTACGGACATTCTGGAGACGCCTGATAGAAAAATTGATTGGTTTTCTATAGTGCACCGTCAGCAGCAGAAACCTGACCTCGCGACCTGTGAACCCCTGGGCGAGAAGATCCTTGAGCGTAACCACATTATCGTTTTCACTCGACATCTTCTTACCGTCAACCAGCAATAACTCGGAGTGCATCCAATACCGTGCAAGCGATTTACCCGTGAGGGCCTCGGCAATGGCAATTTCATTTTCATGGTGAGGAAACATCAGATCCCGACTTGAGGTGTGGATGTCAAGTGTCTCACCCAGGTGCCCGGTAGACATTGCTGAGCACTCGATATGCCAGCTTGGCCGAACATTGCCCCACTCCGTTTCAAAAAATATTCCTTTCTTCAGCTCTGACAGGGTAGAACGTTTGAGCAGTGTAAAATCCCGGGGATTATCTTTCTCGTAGTTGTCCAGGTCAACTGTTTTTCCGAGCTGGATCTTGGAAAGGTCAATACCGGAAAGCCTGCCATAATTTGCAAATTTCGAGATATCAAAATAGATAGAACCGTGCTTTTCATAGGCATAGCCTTTATGCATCAATGTATGGCTGATATCGATCATATCCTGAACATTTTCTGATGCCTTTGGGTAGCCACTTGCCCTCCTGACTCCCAGCGTGTCGATATCGGAGAGAAAGCTGTTGATATAGTGGCCGGTAAACTCCTTTATTGGCACGCCTGCTCGTTCTGATCCTTCAATCGTGTTGTCGTCCAGATCGGTGAAATTCATGTACGAGACCACCTTAAACTCCTTGGACTCCAGGTACCGTACAATCAGATCAGAGACAACAAATCTGCGACACAATGAGAGATTCGCCGGCTCATAGGCCGTCGGTCCACAAGAGTAGCAGGAGACTTCACCCTCTTTCTGAGGAATAAACAGCTCCTTCTTTTTACTCATGGTGTTAAAGAAACGGAGCTGCGATTTTCTCTCCTTAACCGATGTATCCTTTGGAGTGAAAAGCGGTGTACTCAGGTACCGCTCACCACCATCGGGCAGCAGGACGACAACAAGTCCGCTGTCGAGATGTTTGCTGTATTCAATCGCTGCAAACATTGCAGCACCGCTACTCATACCGACCAGCATTCCTTCATGACGGGCAAGTTTTCGTGCCATGCTGAAGGCATCATGGTCATCAACGTTGACAATCGTGTGAGGAACTTTTTTATCAAAAATTCCAGGCTTGTAGGACTCTTTCATATTTTTGAGTCCCTGGATTTTATGGCCGAGATGCGGCTCAACCGCGACAACCTGGACATGGGGTTGAAACTCCTGGAACCAGGCACACAATCCCATGACCGTTCCGGACGTACCGAGGGTTGCAACCAAATGGGTCAACTTCCCTTCGGTCTGGGTCCAAATTTCAGGGCCGGTCTGGTTATAATGTGCACCCCAGTTTGCTTCATTATTGAACTGATCTGTCAAGAAATAACGTTCCGGATACTCCCGCGCCAATGAATATGATTTTTCGATTGCCCCGTCTGTTGCCCGGGCGGCAGGGGTCAGCAGGATTTCTGCACCGTAGGCCTGCATAATCTTTCGCCGCTCAATGGATGCGGACTCGGGCATAACCAGGGTACAGCGATATCCCTTGGCGGCGCACACCATGGCCAGCCCAATACCGGTATTACCGCTGGTGGCTTCAAGGACAATTTTATCCTTGGTCAGGTCACCGGACTTTTCACCAGCCTCAATCATTGAAAGCGAAATACGCTCCTTGACTGAGCCACCGGGATTTCGTGACTCGAGCTTACCTAAAATTGTAACCGATTGGTTGGGGTTGAGGCGGTTGATGGTTATCAGGGGGGTATTCCCGATGGATTCCAGTATATTGCTGTAGATCATGTTATTTCCGTATAACGCTGATATGGCGTCTGATGTTGCTCAAAAGACATCTGCATGGGTTTTTGTTTCCTGCTCCTGTGCTCAAACTCATTCTTCGTCCTTCCTGCAGGCCTGGGAGAGATACCAGAGACGCATCAATGATTCTTTGATCTTTTCATCTTCGATAGAATTGATCTGTTTTTTGAATCGCTCGACTTCTGCGGGTGATGGAGGGACAAATCGTATTTTGGGCTCTTTCTTCGCTACCGTTTCTCTCTTCTCCCCTTCAACGACAAAACGAATATCTGAAAAAAAAGATATTTTCAAATATCCATTCAAGGTCTCGAGCAGATAAAATTTCTGATACTGCAGCTGCTGCATCCAGGAAGAGTTATCCACTTCAACCCAGAGCACATCCTTAACCACTTTCAATGGCCGGGAATGTGCCGCGGTGAGATCATCGACAAGCTCCTGCCAGTCAACAAAAACCCGATGCTGGTCCAGCTTATGCTCCCACCCTTTATCCCTCATTATGCCGGGCAAAGTTACGGAGAGCTTATCTGTTTTCCTGCTCCTGATTGAGTCGTTCATAGCCGGTTGCTCCTGTCCCTCATCACAGCTCTTTTTACCTCTTCACCTCTTCTATGGCAAGCGGCTATCACAGAATAAAAACAAAAAGGGCTCAACATGCCGGATGACACGTGAGCCCTTTAGCGCCAGGAGTATGGTTACTGGCTGAGGTACCTAGTAAATAGCGAGGTAGTTTTCAAGCTCCCATTCGGTTACGGCACAACGATAGGAATCCCACTCCGCCTCTTTGGCTTCGATATATTTCTCAAAAATATGCTCTCCAAGGGTCTCCTTTGAAATCGGGTTCGCCTTGAACTCATCAATTGCCTCTTTCAGGCTCCCCGGCAGCACGGTTACACCCTCTGCTGCCATCTGCTCGGCGTTCATTTCAAAGATATCCTTATCGACTGATGCCGGTACGGGAAGATTATTTTTAATACCGTCAAGACCAGCATTGAGCATCATCGCCAATGCCAGGTAGGGGTTCGTGCTTGGATCGGGGCAACGCACTTCAGTTCTGGTCGACATGCCACGAGCGGCTGGAATCCTGACAAGTGCTGAGCGGTTAGATGCTGACCATGCGGCATACACCGGTGCTTCGTAGCCAGGCACAAGGCGTTTGTAGGAGTTAACAAGCGGGTTTGTTACTGCAACAAAACTTGGCGCGTTTTTCAGGATACCAGCAATGTATTTATAAGCGGTTTGCGAAAGCTGCAGATCTGCAGATTCATCAAAGAATGCGTTGGTACCATCCAGGTTGAACAGCGACTGGTTGGTGTGCATTCCGGAACCGTTGATACCAAAAATCGGTTTTGGCATAAAGGTTGCGTAAAGGCCATACCGTGCAGCGATTGACTTGACAACCCACTTGAAGGTGATGGTATTATCTGCACAGGTGAGAGCATCGGCGTATTTGAAGTTGATCTCATGCTGGCCTTCTGCGACCTCATGGTGGGAGGCTTCAATCTCAAAACCCATTTTCTCCAGGGTTTCAATGATCTCACGACGACAATCATTTGCCTTGTCTTCAGGATCAAGAGAAAAATAACCGGCAACATCACTGGTATCAGTTGTCGGCAGCCCATTTTCATCAAGCTCGAACAGGAAGAATTCAGCTTCGGTTCCGACATTCATGGTGAAGCCCATATCTTTTGCCTCTGCCAGGACGCGCTTGAGATTTACACGGGGACACCCTTCAAACGGTGTCTCTCCATCTGACATGTAAACATCACAGATAATCCGGGCTGCAGCGATACCTTCTTTGTTTCTCCAGGGGAGTACGACAAATGTGTCGTAGTCCGGAATCAAATACATGTCTGACTCGTCGATTCGAACGAATCCATCAATTGAAGAACCGTCAAACATCATTTTGCCATCCAGCGCTTTTTCTATCTGGCTGCGCGGAATCGCAACATTTTTCATAAATCCGAAAATATCAACAAACTGGAGTCGAAAAAAATGGATATTCTCCTCCTCGATGATTTTCATTATTTCGTCTCTGGTCATTTCCACATCTCCTTATGAATAGTTGATCTGTAATAGTCTGATTTGATCTCAATCAGTCACCATTCGTTTACCAATATGTTACAAAAACTGCAAGAAAAAAAATACAAAACTATATTTTATTACAAATTTGTTATATTTGTGCCTCGTTTTCAGTTGCTCCTATGGCGTGGAGCACGCCATTAATCACCTCACGCTGATAGTCTTCTCCCTTGATTCGTTCGCCGTTTCTGTCCAGTACGTAGAACACATCTATCAGCTGGCCAATCTCTGTGGCGATAAACGCCTTGTGAATGTTGATTCCAAAATCAGCCAGCATCTGCGTAATCCTGTAAAGCTGTCCCGGAAGATCGGTTGCATGAACTTCAATAATGGTGAAATCATCAGAACCATCATTATCCAGAACCACCCGTTGATCCTGGCTCCCGGTCAGTTCCCGCTTATAACTGTAACTGTTTTTCAGCTTTTCATAGAGCCTGTAACCGAGTGCCAGCCGATGGCTTACCGCCTTATCCAGATCTTTATTGAGTTTCAGCCAGTCCCGCTCCTCAAAAGACAAGCCATCAGACGGCCTGACATCGATGACATCTACAACGGTCCCGTCGACCCAGGTAAAAATCTGAGCGTTTACGACCGTAAGGTTGTTAAGGGTCATCACACCGCAGATTTTCGCAAGCAGTCCTGGAGTATCCCGAGACATAACCAGAACAGACCAATGGTCAGCAGATTTTTCTGCAATAGTCAGCGATTTCTGTCTGATTACCCGGTAATAGTCCCTATGTATTTTCAGGTGCTCAGCAACGGTTCCGGGAGTAAAACTATTCAGGTAATCGGCCGACAGATCATCCACATCCATCCTCAGTTCATTTTCATCGCTCACCAGATCAATTACCTGATCCCGCAACCATGCAACCCCTTCTTCGAACTGGCGATCGACCATCTCCGGCATATCTTCAGAGTCACCCATATGGGCAAGATAGGCGTCCACTTTCAGGTACATATCCCGCATCAGCGTCGCTTTCCAGTCACTCCACGCTGAAGGACCGGTAGCCTTGGAATCTGCAACAGATAGAAGATAGAGCATCGCCAACCGCTCCGAACTGCCGATAGTTTCGGCACATCGCTTGATAAAGGCCGTATCGTTGAGATCCCTTCGCAGCGCATTTTCTGGAATAAAAAGGTGAAACCTGACAAGAAAACTCAAATCATCGATCTCATTTGGGTCAAGACAGAGCCGCTCCCCGACCGTCTGCACGAGGTCAGCCCCATAATCGGAGTGATCTTTCCCGGAGTTTTTGCCGATATCATGTAAAAGTGCAGCCAGGAAAAACGGGCTCTTTCGGCGTACACATGCTGCAATCTCAGGTTCTTCGCCGACAACCTTGTGGAGTTCCGAAACTGCCTGAATAGAATGACGATCAACCGTATAGATATGATAAACATCATGCTGAGCCAAGGCGTCTATCCTGGCGAACTCTGGAATATAGACTCCAAGCAAACCGGTTTCAAGCATCGCTTCCAAGACCGGCAGGACATTTTCCGGTGAGGTAAGAATTGCCAGAAAGGGCTTGGCCATTCGAGGTGATGAACGGACCTTGCCTGTCACCAGACCAAGATTTTCGGTTATCATCATCTTCGACCGGTGATGTACCGGGACCCCATAGCGCGAAGCCGCAAGAAATGCCCGCATTAGCAGATGCGGTTTGGCCGCACGTTCCTGGGCACCTGCGACAAGGTGAATCCGGTTTCGCCTCAACTCAATCCAGTTTTCGATCTCACGATCAGCTGTCTGCCGCCCTGCATCGCCGAGACCGAGGACCTCATTGACATGGTCAGAGAAAAGATCAGCGATTACCGCAATGGTGCGTAGGTGAGCATAGACATCGCGCATGAAATTTTCCACAACCAGTGCGTCTTTCCCTTCCTTGTAACCAAAGGCGGCAGCCATTTCTTCCTGTTGCTCAAAATAGAGCTGGTCGTTCTTTCTTCCGCTGATGTAGTGGAGGCGATTCCGTATCCTGACCAGCATATTATGGGCCTCCTCGAAACGCTCCCCCTCCTGGTCGAGAAGAAATCCTGCATCGACAATCCCCTGTATGCTCTCTATGCCAAAAACCACCTTGGCGGACCAGACCATTGACTGCAGGTCCCTCAACCCGCCCTTGCTTTCTTTGATATTTGGCTCAAGAAGGTAGCCGTGACTGCCGAAGCGCTCTCTTCGCTCCTCAATGTAGCGGTTCATATTTCGAACAAACTCATTGCGCCTCCCTTCGATAAAATTCTGACGGTAAGCATCAATGAGCTCAGCGAATAACAGTTCAGAGCCAACCACAAGGCGGGCATCGAGCATAGCAACCTGAAAGACGAAGTCCCCTCTTGCCTGGACAAGAGATTCATCAATCGTCCGGACGCCATGTCCAACTTCATAGCCGGTATCCCAAAGCGGGTAGAGAAGGCCATCGGCAACCTCTTTGACCTGCTCCCGAAATCCGGGTCGAAAAAGAATCATCAGATCGATATCTGAAAACGGAAAAAGCTCCTGTCGCCCGTAACCACCAAGAGCCAGGACGGCAACCTGTGAAGGCAAATCCTCAAGGTCAATGTTTAAATAACAGTCCCTGACAAAACTGTCGGCAAGAAGGCTGTGATCCTTTAAAAGTGAGGTTCCACTCAACCCACGGGACCAGAGCTCATCCAGCGCCTGTTTCTGCGTTTTAAGCACAGCAGTCATAACCATCAGACCGCATCACGATTCTCTTCACCGGTCCTGACTCGGATAATTCGCTCAATTGGAAGCACGAAAATCTTGCCGTCACCGATCTTTCCTGTATTTGCCGACTCTCGAATTTTTTCGACCACCTGGTCGACCCTGTCGGCAGGCACAACGATTTCAATTTTCACCTTTGGAATGAAATCAACCACATATTCTGCTCCCCGGTAGACCTCAGTGTGCCCTTTCTGGCGTCCGTATCCCTTGACCTCAGTAATGGTCATCCCCTTGATACCGAGCTCATTCAGCCCATCTTTGACATCATCAAGCTTGAACGGTTTTATAATCGCCTCTATCTTCTTCATTGCATTCCTCTCTCAAATGTCCCGCCCCTTTTTTTCAGCCCGAAAATGCGAGACAAATACCCAGGCTAGTTGTTGTAAGCAGTTTCGGAGTGCTCTGTTGAATCCATCCCTGCAACCTCACTTTCTTCAGAAAGCCGCATCCCAACCGTTGCATTAATAACTTTTAAGATAATCCAACTTACAATAAATGCATAGAGACTTACGATAACAGCGCCCTTGAGCTGAATAAACAACTGAGCTGGATTGCCCGCAAAGAGCCCGTCAACTCCACCCGGATTCACTGCAGTGCTCGCAAAAAGTCCCAGGCAAAGTGTCCCCAGCAGACCACCGACACCGTGAATACCAACAACATCAAGGGAATCATCGAGCTTCAGACGACCTTTCAAATTCACTGCTGAAAAACAGAGTGCTCCTCCGAGAAGCCCGACAATTATAGCAGCGTTCGGGCCAACAAATCCTGCGGTTGGCGTAATTGTTGCCAGACCGGCAATTGCCCCGGAGGCCGCCCCAAGTGTCGTTGGCTTTCCCTGGGTCAACCATTCCATCACCACCCACATTGTCATACCTGCCATACCTGCAAAATGAGTTGCCACAAACGCTGTTGCCGCTACTTCATCTGCTGCCAGGGCGGACCCCCCGTTAAAGCCAAACCAGCCAAACCAAAGCAACCCAGTACCGATGACTGTCATGGGCAAACTATGGGGCATAAAACTTGTTCTGCCGTAGCCTCTTCGTGGCCCGATCACCAGCACTCCGGCAAGTGCCGCCATTCCGCAGGTGGCATGAACAACAAGGCCCCCGGCAAAATCAAGCACTCCCATCGAACCAAGCCAGCCGCCATTCCCCCAGATCCAATGGCAGACGGGATTGTATACCAGGACAGCCCAGAGAACTGAGAAGATAATAAACGGTACAAATTTGACCCGTTCGGCAAAAGCACCGGTAATCAATGCCGGAGTAATAATGGCAAACATGCACTGGTAAACCATAAAGACAGTCTGCGGAATCGTTGTTGCGTAGACATCACTTGGCGCAGATGTCACCCCACTGAGCCCAAACCAAGACAGATCTCCGACGAACCCGCCGATAGTGGGCCCAAAAGACATCGAGTAGCCGAGATAGACCCACTCGATGGAAATAATCGATATCATAAAGAGACTCTGCATGATGGTACCCAGCACGTTCTTACCGCGAACCATTCCGGCGTAGAACAGGGCAAGACCAGGAGTCATCAGCAGGACAAGACCAGCAGAGGCGAGGATAAAGGCGGTGTCAGCTTTGTTCATTTTCTTCTCCTTTACAATCTAAATAACATCTTCAAGATAGAGCAGGCTTCAACATTATTGTTACATTTTTGTCACATATTTACATTATTGCCGCATGAAGATAACATGAATGGAACATAATTCAATATATTTTTACCCTCTCTGGGTGAAACAGTCTGTCTCTCTTTTGACAAATATATCGTTATTACAAGTTCTTATAAATTCCACATTTGCTCGTCCATGATGTTTTGATCAATTCATTTTTATTCAGGACATTGATTCAATCTGTAAAGAGCTTTGGTAAACTCGTTCCCAACAAAAATCTGAGTCACCCCAGAAATATCCCCTTCCAATATTGACCTTTGATGCCAGACATGCTTTTAATTGCCCAATGAATAATTGTGCTTTCATCCCAGATAACCAATCAGCTGAAAAGAATCATGAACATCAATGGAACCCATTACCGGACAATCTGGCCCATAGCTGACAACGCGGTGGAGGTCATTGACCAGCGTGTCCTTCCCTACCATTTTGTCACCCAGACGTTGACCCGGGTCGAGGACGCCCACGCTGCAATTCAGGAAATGGTTGTCCGTGGTGCCGGTCTCATCGGTGCAACTGCGGGGTTCGGTATGTACCTGGCGGCAGTCCAGGCACCTTCTTTACAATGCTGGGACACGCTACTTGAGGCTGGCGAGTACCTGAAGACTGCCCGACCGACCGCCCGAAACCTTGCCTGGGCAGTGGATCGGGTTATTGCCGCAGCGGCCACTGCTGACTCACCAGAGCATCTTCGCGAAAAAACCTTTATTGAAGCATGCTCTATTGCTGACGAAGATGTGGAGTTCTGCAGACAGATCGGCAAGCATGGAATGAAACTCATTCATGATATCTGGGAGAAAAAGAATAGAGAGGTTGTTAACATTCTTACCCATTGTAATGCTGGCTGGCTGGCTTTTGTCGATATCGGCAGTGCAACCGCACCAATCTATACGGCCCGGGATGCAGGACTAAATATTCACGTATGGGTCAGCGAGACCCGTCCATGGAACCAGGGTGCGAGGCTGACCGCCTGGGAGCTCCAGCAGGAAAAAATAGACAATACACTGGTCACCGACAATTGTTGCGGACATCTTATGCAGCAGGGTGAGGTAGACATGGTGATTGTGGGGTCAGACCGAACCACGCACACCGGAGATGTGGCAAATAAAATAGGAACCTATCTCAAAGCACTTGCCGCTTCGGACAATAATATACCATTTTATGTGGCCCTTCCATCATCAACTTTTGACTGGACTCTTGACAGAGGAGGTGATATTCCGATAGAAAGAAGGTCAGGAAAAGAAATTACAACGATCGCAGGAATCACAGAAGAAGACAGATTGGAAGAAGTAACCCTGGTCGCACCCGATACCACGGCTGTCAACTACAGTTTCGATGTGACACCTGCCCGCCTCGTCAGTTCCCTGATCACGGAAAGAGGAATTGTTGCGGCGGAAAAATCAGCTATTCATTCGATGTTTCCGGAGCATGCAGCTTCAGTTCCGGCTCGTTAACTGCAAGGAGATCTGTATGCCGCACGGTGAGAAGCGCAAGTTTATCAGATGGGATTCTCTACATTTACTTGACTATATTGTTACCCATAGCGACGGGAAAGTTGGCCGCTACTCCATGGGCAGAACACTGGATGTCAGCGTCAATGGGTTGAAACTGGAGACTGTTTATTCTTTGTCAACTGCTGAGTCCCTCGAAATTACAGTGGGCGTCGAGGAAGACCTTATCGATCTTCAAGCACGTATCACCTATACGGAAAAGTCCGGTGACCGCTATGTATCCGGCCTGGAATTTGTCAAAATGTCAACAGAAGGTCGGAGAATATTACGTCGATATATCGACGCGTTCCATGAGCATAAGGACAAAATGCAGAGCACAGAATAGCTCACCACCCCACGGACGAACGCGCTCACCACCTGTTATGAGACCTTTCGTCCGTATAAATCCTCGAACCTGACGATATCGTCTTCTCCCAGGTAGCTGCCGATCTGCACTTCTATCAGCTCAAGCGGAATAACTCCCGGGTTTTCAAGCCGGTGCATATTACCCGCAGGAATATAGGTTGATTGATCTTCATGGAGCAATAGTACCTGGTCTCCATTTGTCACCTTAGCAGTCCCTTTTACCACGACCCAATGTTCATGGCGGTGATGGTGCATCTGCAGAGACAGGATCTGGGATGGGTCGACCGTTATCCGTTTTATCTGATAGCGGGGTTCAACCGACAAGACGGTATAGTTCCCCCAGGGGCGGTAAACAGTCTTGTGAAAACGGAACTCATCACGTTTTTCCTTTTTAAGCCCGGCAACAATCTTCTTCACATCCTGAGACCGTGAAAGCGGTGCGACCAGCAGGGCATCCGATGTTTCGACCACCAGGGTGTCTTCAAGCCCCACTGCCGCAACCAGCATATCCTCTGAGCGGATTAGGGAATTTGTGGTGTCTTCGAGCAGAACATCCCCCTGGCAGACATTGCCGTCGGCGTCTTTTTCCAAAACCTCGTAGAGTGCCTGCCACGAACCGATGTCACTCCAGCCAAGATCAGCAGTAACGACAACCGCACGGCCAGTCTTTTCCATCAGGGCATAATCGATTGAATCCTCAGCACACCCCTCCATCTCCTCCAGGCCAAACCTGAAGAAGCGATCATCCCGGTTCCCCTTGGCAACCGCCGATTCCATGCATTCGAGAATAGCAGGGGCATGCAGTCTCATCTCTTCGACAAAGGTTTCAGCGGTGAAAGCAAACATGCCGCTGTTCCAGTAATAGTTCCCCTCTGCGAGATATTTTTCAGCGACTTTGACGGGCGGCTTCTCCCTGAATGATTTTACTACGCCGCCATCACCACGCTCGATATAGCCATATCCGGTCTCAGGTCGCTCCGGCTCGATCCCGAAGGTCACAAGCGCACCCTCGGCCGCACGCTGTGCACTCTGCCGGACTGCTTGTTCGAACGCATCAACATCCCTGACCAGATGGTCAGCCGGCATTACCAGGATCACCTGGCCGTTCTGCTCCTGTGAGTTGACAATATACTGTACCGCACCGGATATCGCCGGGGCCGTATTTCGTCCAATCGGTTCGAGAAGAATTGTGTAGTCATTAACGATTCCAAGCTCATCAAGCTGGGATTTGGTTATGAATCGATGCTCCTCACCAACAACAATAATGGGGGGCAGCATCCCTGCAAGAGAACACACCCTCATGACCGTTGTCTGCAAGAGCGAGGTGTGATCTGTAAGGGATAACAGCTGCTTGGGATACATTTCACGGGACAGCGGCCATAATCGTGAACCGGTGCCTCCGGCTAGAATTACCGGTTGGATTGTCTGCATGTAGTTCTCCTGTAATATCAATGCTCCGCCGACAGGCAGCGGTCACAAACGCTTATTGCCGAATCAGCCCGAGGAGCTCGTCAGTTTTTTCTGCCAGCAGTCTTTTATCTCCCCTACTCTCAACGTTGAGCCGGAGCAGTGGTTCGGTGTTAGACTTTCTAATATTAAAACGAAACGTCTCGAAGGCAAGGCTCAAGCCGTCAATTTCGTCTTTTTCACCACCCTGGAAATGGTGCTCAACCCGGGCTATCGCTGCATCCGGATCGTCTACCACCGAATTAATCTCTCCCGATACCGGGTAAGCCTCCATTCGCTCAGATACAAGCGCTGAAAGCGGCAATCCTGTCCTGCTGATTATCGAGCAGACCAGCATCCAGGGGATCATCCCGGAATCGCAACAACCGAAGTCGCGGAAATAGTGATGGGCAGACATTTCACCACCGTAGATACTGTTCTCCTGCCACATCTTCTCCTTGATCAGTGCATGGCCGGTCCGGGTCATTACCGGTTGACCACCGGCCGCGACCACCAGGTCCTGAGTATTCCAGATCAGCCGGGGATCATGCAGAATCTTGCCGCCCCGCTCGTGCTCGAGCATTTCAAGGGCTAAAAGACCGACAAGATAATAGCCTTCGATAAAATTGCCTTTTTCATCCCAGAAGAAACACCTGTCGAAATCACCATCCCAGGCAATTCCAAGATCCGCACCGGACGCTATTACCTTTTCTGCAGTCTCGGCACGATTCTCAGGTAACAGAGGGTTTGGAACACCGTTGGGGAACGTGCCGTCGGGGTCATGGTGCAGTCGAATAAACTCAACCGGCAGGCGCTCATCGAGTAGGTCAACAACGCCACCGGCACACCCATTGCCACTGTTAACCACGAGCTTCAGGGGCGAGAGCCGCGAGGTATCAACATAGCCGAGCAGATGATCTATATAATCGGACTTACCAGAAATGGTTTCCTGTCCACCTCGATGTGCAAGCGGCTCTGGCAAGCTCCCGGAACTGATCATCTCTGCCATCCGGAAAAGACCGTTCGTTCCCGTTACCGGCCGGGCATTTCTTGTTACAAATTTCAGGCCATTGTAGTCAGACGGGTTGTGACTGGCAGTTACCATGATTCCGCCTTCAACGCCCTGCTCCACCATACTGAAAGCTGCATGGTATACCTCCTCGGTACCGCACAACCCGAGATGCAGAACATCCACGCCCATCTCGTTGAGCCCCCTGGCAACCGCTGCAGTCAGTTCTGGGCTTGAAAGCCTGATATCATGGCCCAGAGCGACTTTGGACGGTTTATATAGTTGGCCGTATGCCCTGCCGATCTTCAGTGCCAGTTCACTATTGAGCTGATCAGGTATCCGCCCCCTGACATCATACGCCTTAAAACAGGCGGGAATCTTCTGCTTCATTTTCTGTCACCCGTTGATTTCCATGCCAGAGGTGATTTTACACATGGAATTAATTCTTGCCCTGAAGTCAAGAAAGTAATATCTAACCCGTTCAAAGGTTGCTATAATTATTGCTCTTCTGTTAATCAATGTACCCGCAGCAATATGCTAATGTAAAGATTTACTGACAATTACAGGAATTTATGAAAGGAATAATACTCGCAGGAGGATCCGGAACCAGGTTGTATCCGTTAACCAAGGTGTTGAGTAAACAGCTCATCCCTGTCTACGACAAACCGATGATATACTACCCGCTCTCTGTCCTGATGCTGGCTGGTATCAGGGATATCCTGATCATATCGACCCCCCACGATTTGCCCTCTTTCCAGGAACTGTTTGGAGACGGTTCACAATTGGGTCTTTCAATCAGCTATGAAGTTCAGCCAAGCCCGGATGGGCTTGCCCAGGCATTCATTATCGGAAAATCTTTTATTGCCAACGACTCTGTCTGCCTCATTCTCGGAGATAACATATTTTTTGGCCCAGGATTTACCTCCATCGTCCAGCAGAGCTCACAACTGACATCAGGCGGACTGATCTTCGGCTACCTGGTCCGGGACCCCCAGCGCTATGGTGTGGTCGAATTTGACGAACACTTCAATGTCCTTGGCATTGAAGAGAAACCGAAAATTCCGCGCTCAAAATACGCCGTTCCAGGACTGTATTTCTATGACAATGAGGTCTGCGCCATTGCTGAGCAGGTGAAACCTTCAGCACGCGGAGAGTTGGAGATTACCGATGTAAATCTTGAGTACCTGCGCAGGGGTAACCTCAAGGTCCAGCCACTTGGCAGGGGATTCTGCTGGCTGGACACCGGTACCCACGAATCACTACAGCAGGCCTCAAGTTATGTCCAAGCGGTACAGGAGCGACAGGGACTCAAGGTTGCCTGTATTGAAGAGATTGCCTACCAGCTTGGATATATCAGCGCTGACGAACTGGTCGTTCTTGCCCAGGATACGCTTAAAAACCAGTATGGCCAGTACATCATTGACGTCATCAGCGATAACTCCTCTCAAGAGAACAATTTTTCATGAAGCTACTGATTATTGGCAGTGGTGGCCAGCTGGGTACCGACTGTATGAATATTCTTAAGAATACGCATGAGATCACCGGGATCGACTTTCCCGATATCGACATCGGGGAGCGGAGCAGTATCGAAAAGTGGTTTAAGCGGACTACGCCCGATTGCGTAATCAATTGCGCCGCCTACACCGCTGTCGACGCGTGTGAGACAGAGCGTGACATCGCCTGGAAAATTAATAGTGAAGGACCGCGCTCTATTGCAGAGATTGCCAACTCCTGCAGGTGCAGGGTCGTCCATATCTCAACTGATTATGTGTTCGACGGCAACAGGGAAATTCCAATCCCATATGAAGAGGGCGATCCGGTAAACCCTCTCTCAGAGTATGGCCGGAGCAAGCTGGCCGGAGAGCAGGCAACCACCAGGTACGCTGAAGATTCGGTTATTCTCAGAACGGCATGGCTCTACTCCGCTCATGGCCCAAACTTTTTAAAGACCATGCTTAGACTCGCTCTCTCTGATCCGCATCGCCCGTTTACCATCGTCAACGATCAGTTTGGCTCCCTGACCTGGTCTCACACTCTCGCCCGCCAGATTGAAAAACTTCTGGAACTCCCACTTCGAGGCGTGATACACACCACATCCAACGGTTACTCCTCCTGGTACGAGGCGGCATGTTATTTCCTGGCTCAGATGCAGGTTCCGCATGCATTTGTGCCCTGTACGACAGCTGATTACCCGACACCTGCCCATCGCCCTGCCAATTCAATCCTCAACAACAGCGTCCTGGAAAAAAATGATATTTCGGTATTTAACTCCTGGCAGGAAGATGTGAATCGTTTTGTAGCCGATTTCAGAGATGAGCTGGTCAAAGAGGCGCTGGCACTTATTAACAGCTGACTCCTGTCCTAAAAACCCGTCGTGCTGCTGAGGCTGCAGGCGGGACTTTGGGCCTCCGGTGGTGACACGGTCTCTTCAATACTGAAATCTGAAATCAGCCGTTTAATGCACCCTTCATGTTCTGACTCCAGTTCTCCCAGCCGAAATCCAACCACAAAAAAATCCGGATTTGTATCGGGCCTGCACCACATGCTTTTTGCATCGATCACAAGCTCAGAACGTCCACCGATATCGGTTGGCAGCCTCATTCTCAGGCGAAACTCCTGATTCGGCTGAATCGGAGATTCACAAACAAGCATTGCACCCCGGGCCGATATATCGACAAGATGGCCGAGGACACGGCTGCCCATTCCGTCAAATACCCGGAGATAAAAAACAAGGTGCCTGCGCGGAATCTTCCTCCGCTCCTGCCCAGATTCTGGTTTCCCTGGTGTTGTCATCTATTGCCTCAATCAAGTGGAATGAGCTCCACCCTCCCACTGGCCCCGAGAAGATCGTTACAGATCACAAGAACCCCCCGGATGCCGATTATTTTTTCAGCCGTCTCAAGGGCCCTGTCAACCCCGTCCCTCGGCTCTTTATAATTTCCCACTTCGTTGCCGATCCTGGTTGCGGCAGCATCTGCCAGAACTGCTGAATCAGCAAGGACCGTAACAGAATCGGCCATGCCCAGGCTCAATGAATGGCCAATTGTTCCAGACGACGTGCAAATTCCTGCCGGCATCTCATCTGCATCCAGTTTTAAGCCAACCCGGTTGCTCAGCGGTGACGCTCCTGCAAAAACAGCTATGGTGCAGTTGCTGCTGCGTTGCAGGTAAATATCACCGCCATTTTCTACAATAACCTCGTTACATCCATCGTCAATTAACCCCTTACAAACAAACTCGGCAATAGCTCCGGCCACAGCTGCCATTGGACCCACCGCAACACTTCTTCCTGCAGCAAGCATGGCCCGGATAATGGGCGGCGCGAGAATTTCGTCTGGTAATGGTGTCAGGGCCACGGCAAATTCCGGATAGAGGTCGATATGGTGTTCAACCTGCAGCCGGAACTGGGCAGCAAGTTCATGCGCTCGCCGGGTAACGTCGGTTTCAGCAAGGATATGGAGATCGGTCTCCCTGATCTTTACATAAGCTGAGCAAAGCCCGGTTTTCTCAGCCACCCCCCGATATGTTCTTTTTGTGTAGGATGCAGGGGGGCGTCTCTGGCGTGCATTTTTTTTCATGGGTTGCGATACGGTTTGAGCGACGCAGCCAATATCAGCTGTAGAATCATTGATCAGCCGGCGGGCTCAGCTTCTTCTCCCCCAACGGTTGCCCAGGTAGTGCACGTTTGCTCTCTGCCCGATTCTTCTGGTTCAGTATATCCTTGACACTGTCGATGGCGATCGCCGGCTTCTGCTGCCGGAGCGCATCCTTGATGTCTTCATCTTTTATTATCGCCCTGGTGGTATCGGCAAACTCATTTAAGATCGGACAGGTAACGCATGACTGCAGCATGGTATTTTCGGGGGCTACCACCGCTCCGATCAGCATATGCCCGAGGACAACAAGAATTAATGCCTTCGCAAACCCGAGGACTGCGCCGAGTATCCGGTCGAACCAGGGTGTGATTGTTATCTGGATAACCTTCGCCACGCCCTTTCCCATCAGTGCTGCAACCACATAGGTAACGACGAAGAGAATAACATAGGCGCCAATAAAGACGACCCTGCCATTATCGGAAAAATCAGACAGAAACGGCAGCAGCTCGCCATGGTATCGACTTGCGGCAATGTATCCGAGGTAAAGAGCCAGAAGCGGCACAACCTGTTTCAAGAGGCCAAGCCACATACCCCGGGCTATGAACAATAAAAAAACACCAAGAACTGCAAAGTCATAACCACTCAATTGCAAACTTTCCATATTGTCCTCTTGCAGAACCGAAAAAACGGTAATACTTTGTCTGCTGGCCATAAGCCACCCCCTCTAGTTAGCAGGGCAGCTTGAAAATGCAATCAATTTTTATTCAATCAATATGCTATCATCACCCGATATTCCGGTTCAGCCGTTACTGCCCGCCAGCCTGCAGGAGTTGATTTCATCCCGGGCCCCGGGAGAAAAACTTGCAGTCTCCATGGTTAACATTCCCACAGGTTTAAACGGGACTGAAAAAGAGCTTGCTGAATTATGGCTGACCGATGAGGAACGTAAGCAGCTCGCCCATTTTACCTTTGCAAAAAGAAAATATGAGTGGCTCTCCGGCCGGATCTGTGCCAAACAGGCAGCCATCAGTCTGCTGAAAACCAGCGACCGATTCGAATCGCTTTCAGCTCATGATTTCTCAATCATTGCCAATCCCTCCGGCCGGCCCTTTTTAAACCTGAAACAGTTCCCGTTCAGATCAGCCGATATCGATATTTCCATATCACACTCCCACGACATTGCCGTTGGTCTTGCCGGGCATGGAAGATGCGGCATTGACATCCAGTTCTTTAACGAGACACTGTTCAAGGTCAGGCATCGTTTCTGCGCAGATGTCGAGGCTGCCGTACTCGACCAGTTACCGGCTGACGAACTCGTCCAGCTGGGATTGCTCTGGGTGGCCAAAGAGGCAATCCGGAAATGTTTCAGTGGGTCAAGAATTGTCGGCTTCCGCGAGTTAAAGCTCTTCCGGGCCTACGAGGAACACGGTTATTACAACCTCCAGTTTCAGCCCGGATTAGAGGGTATCACACTCTCATCGGACAACTCGCTGTCCGTTATTGCCCATCATGACGAGTCATACGCCATAGCAGTCTGCACTGCAGAATAAGAGACGTATTATGCCCGAATTGCCTGAAGTTGAAGTAGTCAAGAGAGGACTCGAGCCGCACCTGGTGGGGAGAAGCATTACAAAGGTCTGGCATAATGGTAAAAAACTGCGCACCGATGTTCCACACCAGGATATGCGGCGTCACCTGGTGGGAACCAGGGTTGTCTGCCTGAAACGAAGAGCAAAGTTTCTGATCCTTGAAATGAGCAACCATATGTTGCTCATTATCCACCTTGGAATGACAGGTAAACTCGGTCTTTTCAAGCCATCAAGTCTGCAGATGGTTCACGACCATGTTGCCTGGAAACTGGATAACGGGATGGAACTGAGATTCAATGACGTGCGGAGGTTCGGCTCAATATCGCTGATTGGAGCCGGACAACGGTCAAAACTTGAGGATACCTTCTTCAAAACAACCGGCCCGGAGCCTTTTGACGAAACGTTTAACGCGGCGTACCTTCGCAAAAAAGCAGCAGGGAGAAGTGTGCCGGTAAAGAATTTTATCATGAATAACGGAGTTGTTGCCGGAATCGGCAACATCTATGCCAATGAGAGCTTGTTTGCAGCAGGAATTCGTCCCACCAGGCCAGCCGGTAAAATCGGGCAGAAAAAATGGGCTGAATTGATAGAAAAAATCAGAGAAGTATTGACCCGGGCGATCTCATGTGGCGGTTCATCGATCAGTGATTTTATCGGTGCCAGCGGTGAAAAGGGTTATTTTCAGATTAATTTTTGTGTTTACGGCAGAAGTGGCGAAAAATGTCAGCATTGCGGTTCAGTCATAAAAGCGATCAAGCTTGGAGGACGGGCCTCCTTTTTCTGTCCCAAGTGTCAAAGGTAGGAGCATGAGCGGTGGAACCGATGGCAGGTCCTGAAAATGAAAAATCCTGGTATTGTCTGTCCCTGACGCCTGAACAGGTTGATTTTGGATTTGTGGATATAATAAGAGCGGAGATCTCAGAGATCTGGATTTCTCGAGGGGCCCTTGAAGGCTTCACCGTCTGGCTGGACGAAGGTGCTGAAAGTGTTGAAATCTATTTCTCCCCCATCGCCGCAGAGGCTGTAAAATTACTCCTCTATCGCTTCGGTGGGACGTCCTGTGCCATGCCGCAGCTTGAATCACTCTCCTTTCTCCTCGGCTCTGTTCTCAGTGACGATCCGCCTGTGAGCGGACTCAATTCCTGAAGTCTGGCATGGTACCAGAGGATACTTTGTTACTCCGGTTACCAGCCCAACCAGATACACCAGAATACAGAATACAGCGAGCAATTGCCAAACTGGACCCTTAATTCCAGTTGATGCGGATCAACTCTTGACCTATGGTCCGGTGTGTATATCGTTGCACTATCATCCATTTAAGATAACTTTACCTCAAAGCCTTATTTCAGTTTTAATGATCGTTTTTTATCCTCAGGAGGAAAAACAATGACATCTCGAATATCCTCAGTAAGAGCTTTAGAAATCCTTGATTCCAGGGGAAATCCCACTGTGCGGGTATTTGTCGACCTCAATGATGGCACCACCGCCTCCGCCTCGGTTCCTTCAGGTGCCAGTACCGGTGAAAACGAGGCAATAGAGCTCCGCGACAACAACGCCAACCGTTATAATGGCAAGGGTGTCAGGACTGCAGTCGATAATGTCACTAACATTATCGCCCCTGAGATTGTGGGTATCGAGGCTGATAACCAGGCAGCCATTGACCGGATGATGATCGATCTTGACGGTACCGAAAACAAAGCGAACCTCGGTGCCAATGCCATTCTCGGCGTATCAATGGCAGCGGCACGTGCGGCAGCGAAATCGATTGGGATTCCTCTCTATCGCTACCTCGGCGGGTGTGGTGCCAGCAGGCTGCCGGTACCGATGATGAATATACTTAACGGTGGGGAACACGCTGACAACAGTGTTGATTTCCAGGAATTCATGGCGGTACCACTGGGATTTGAACAATTCAGTGACGGTCTGCGGGCAGTAGCTGAAACCTTTCATGCGCTAAAAAAAATCCTCAACGAGCGAAATCTAGCGACCGGAGTTGGGGATGAAGGCGGTTTTGCCCCGAATCTCAGCAGCAATGAAGAGGCGATGGATGTTATCCTCGAAGCAATTCGCAAAGCAGGGTACCAGCCGGGATCCGATATTGCCCTGGCGCTTGACAGTGCAGCAAGTTCGTTCTCTAGCGATTTAAAGTCGGAATATGACCTCAAGTGGTCAGGAGGCGGATCTATGGGGAGCAAGGAGATGATAGCGTTGGCGCAAAGATGGCTGAATGACTATCCGATCGTCTCATGGGAAGATCCACTTGCTGAAGCAGACTGGGATGGTTTCTCTCAGCTTACCAGTCTTGTTGGCGATAAACTCCAGGTCGTAGGCGATGACATCTTCGTCACCAATACAAAATACATCGAACGCGGTATCAGCTGGAACACTGCTAACTCGGTCCTGATCAAGCTAAACCAGATCGGCACGATAACCGAAACGATTGAAGCAATCAGACTCTGCCGGGATGCCGGCTGGTCCTATGTGATATCCCACCGTTCGGGGGAAACCGAGGACACCTTCATTGCCGATTTTGCCGTGGCAATGGATGGTGGTCAGATAAAGACAGGTTCCGCCTCACGAAGCGACCGGGTCGCCAAATACAACAGGCTGCTTGAGATTGAATATCAACTTGGCAGGGAAGCCCGCTACTACTGGAAACGTTAGTTTATTTTGCAAGATGAAAGAAACTTTCCAGACAATACGCTCGCATCTTCTTGCGGAGAATGGCTCTTTTCCAAACAATGAAAAGCTGCCGCTGCTGATCTTCAAGCAGGTCTTTGACAGCAACCATGCAAGCCCGGAACGGTTTGAACAGTTATTCACTGCAAATTCCTGGCCGGCTGCCTGGAGAAACGGGCTCTTTACATTCCATCACTACCACTCCTCTGCCCACGAAGTGCTCGGCGTGTATAGTGGATGGGTGAAGGCTTGTTTTGGTGGCCCTGGTGGCCTGCTGCTTGAGGCTGAGGCTGGAGATGTCATTCTCATACCTGCAGGAGTAAGTCATTGTAATAACGATCAGTCACCAGATTTCAAAGTGGTTGGCGCCTACCCCCATGGTCAAGTCTGGGACATGAAATACGGTAAAGCCGGAGAGCGGCCTACCGTTGACCAGGTGATCAGCAGGGTGAGCCTGCCGGATGCAGACCCGGTTCTGGGAATAAACGGTGGTATTAAAACGCTTTGGCCCTGATCTGCATTACAGCCGGAACAATTTTAGCCATTTACCAAAAGAGGACGGTATGGAAAAGAAAAGCGAACTGGATAAAGAGAAAATTATTCCTGAGAGAATGGACGTGCTGCGCTCTCTGCCTGTAGAATTAAAACAGCAACTGACTGGAGATGAGGCCCGTGCCTTTCTCTATGGTGAGGAGTTGCCCGATGAGCTTGTTGAAAAATTAAAAGATTACATTGTCACCGACTAGCTCCCGTATTTCATGTGCCATGGATCACAGGATCTTTTACTACCCCTGCATGAGAAATTTCTAAACCAGCTCTGCTGCTTTTGGTAAAATGGAAAGTTTGTTTATATCTGTTGATGAACCGAGAGACTGAATTGTTTTCACAACAAGACGTGAGAAAGATCAGCCCCATCCAGTTGGACAGACTAATCAATCTGTCACCCGAGGAGGAGATATGCGAACAACAAGTCGTTTGATTATTCTTATTTTCTGTACCTTACTGCTGAGCAGCTGCGGCTATAACTCCCTGCAGATGAAGGAGGAAACTGTCTTCAAAGCGTGGGCCGATGTCGAGTCAACCCTGCAGAGACGAGCCGACCTCATACCTAATCTCGTGGCAACGGTTAAAGGTTATGCTGCACATGAGAAAGAGACGCTTGAAGCTGTCATCAACGCTCGTGCCAAGGCGACCTCTGTGCAAGTCGCACCGGCAGACCTGGGTGATGCAGCCGCCATGCAGCAGATGGCTTCAGCCCAGGGTGGGCTGACCTCTGCTCTGTCAAAACTGATGCTGGTCGTTGAGCGCTATCCTGACCTGAAAGCCAACCAGAATTTTCTTGACCTCCAGAATCAACTTGAGGGTACCGAAAACAGGATCAATGTCGCCAGGCAGCGATACAATGCAGCAGTTGAAGCTTTTAACGGATCAATCAGGAAATTTCCGCAAAGTCTGACCAACAATTTCATCCTTAAACTTGACCGAAAAGAATACTACAAAGCGGATGAGGGTGCGCAGGCGGTACCCCAGGTCAACTTTAACAGCTAGCGGAGCATCATGGCATCGACGGCATCAGCTCGATTCTCAAGGATCTTTTTTGTTCTGTTCACCGTCGTCATCTGTTCTTCCTCCGCCCATGCACTTGATATCCCAAGCCTGTCGAAACGGGTAAACGATTATGCCCGGATACTGTCTCCAGCTACAGTTAACCAGCTCGAATCGATACTTGCTGAACTTGAGACGACCGACTCTACCCAGATCGTCGTTCTGACCATACCATCGCTGGAAGGAGCAAGCCTTGAAGAGGTTTCACTGAAGACCGCAGAAAAGAATCAGATCGGTCAGAAAGGTTACGATAATGGTGCACTTCTGCTGGTTGCGCGGGATGACCGGAAACTGAGAATTGAAGTTGGATATGGCCTGGAAGGAACACTGACAGACATGGTAGCCGGGCAGATTATCAGAAATATCATTACCCCCCGGTTTCGCAGCGGGAATTTTGACCAGGGGGTAATAGACGGGGTTGGTGCCATGATTGCAGTTGTCAGAGGAGAATTCAATGCCACTCATTTAGCGGGTAAGAACAGAGCCAGTGACAACGATTTTAGCGGTTTGATCACTTCTCTGGTATTTATTTCGTTTTTCTTTGGTTCCATGTTCCGGACCAATAAGTTGTTCGCAGCTGTTGTCGGCGGTATTATTTCACCAATTATTGGTTTTCTCTTTTTCAGCCTGACCGGGCTGGCGCTTATGGCCCTCATCCCTGTTGGCATGATTGGTGGACTGATTGCCAGCATATTGACATCTTCCTCAGGAACTGGCGGAGGAGGCGGGAGAGCCGGTGGTGCCTATATCGGTTCGGGTGGCGGTTTTGGCAGGTCGTCCGGCGGATTTGGCGGTTTTAGCGGCGGCGGTGGCGGTTTTGGAGGCGGCGGTGCCTCCGGGGGATGGTAGCTTACTATGGCAACACTCGCACAATCATTCTTGACGCCGGCAGAACAGGAAAAAATCACCCGGCACGTGGAGCAAGCGGAAAAACTGACATCTGGCGAAATTGTTCCGATGATTGTTTCCCAAAGCCACAGCTATCCCCTGGCAGCGGTGGCCGGTGCCACCTTTATCTCACTGCCGACCTCACTTTTAGCCGCACACCTGATCGGCGGCTATTTCTGGATTGGTCCAGACAATATGTGGCTCTTTCTTGCCTGTTTCATCCTGCTGTTCGCCCTATCCTATCCTCTGGTCCAGCGTGTCAGCTGGCTGAAACGAAGATTTCTGTTACCGAAACGGGCGGCAGAGGAGGTGCAGGCGGGTGCCGTGCAGGCATTTTTCAGAGAGAGACTCTATCGAACCAGGGCCCAAAACGGAATTCTTCTCTATATCTCTGTTTTTGAACACCGTGTATGGGTTCTTGCTGACGCAGGAATAAATGAGAAAATCTCCCATGAACAGTGGCAGGAAATTGTCAATACGGTCGTCAATGGTATTAGAAACAACCGCCAGGGTGAGGCAATCTGCGAAGCGGTAACCCGGATTGGTACGTTGTTGCAGGAATTTTTCCCCTATACAGAAGATGACAAGGATGAATTACATAATTTGATTATTGATTGACCTGCCGCACGCCGTCAAATTCCGCTCAGCCTGAATAGTTCATCAAAAAACAATTACAATCACTTATATTTAAGTAAATCAATTCTATTGCGATTATGCCGATGACACAGTTTGTATCCTTTATCAGGATCGCTGGTCGATGCTAGAGAAACCGTTTCTTGCCGTAAAGGTGATCACCGAGCGCTATCACCTCCTCAAGTTCTTGATAACCCATGGAACCTTTTTTCAATACGCCCATGTTATCATGGAACATTTGCAGATCACGAACACCCATCATGCAGATGTCAACTTCATCCCGCTCAAGTACAAAGCGGTAACAGTCACCCGCAGAAATCGGCTTCATTCCCGGCAACAATTTCTTGCTCTTCAGTAATTTACCCCAACAGGTGGCCGTGAATGAAACCATGCCTGGTCGGGAAATGGGAAGGAACGGGAAAATATCTCTTTCTGCCCCACGGTGAACGGCGTTATAGCGAAAATGGAAGAAGTCAAGGAGTTGTTCTTCAGCAAGAGATACCACAGTATCCCGGTTATGGGTTGTTATACCAATGGCCCGGATGATGCCACGCTCTTTTAAACGCTGGCTCCATTCCAGAATTCGCTCGGGTGGTCTGCCAGAATAATACCCAAGGATCAGGCAGTCAATATAGTCCGTTCCCAGCCGACGCAAAGCGGATTTCAAAAACATATCACCAAGGGTAACGGTATGGGAGTAACTGAGCAGCCCGATTATAACTTCCTCCCTTCTTCCGGCAGCAACGAGCTGCTGGATAAAGGTAATGAATTGAGGAGATCTGCCCTTTATGAATGTCCCCCAGGTAAAGTAGTTGCAACCATGGTCCAGCGCTTCTTCAAAGACATCGGGGCCGGCACCGAAGCTGGAGGAGATTCCTATTCGCCCCACCTCTATGCCCGTTTCTCCAAGCGGCCGTTTTTCGCCAAGCATGATGCTTCCCCATGAAAATATGAATAAGAACCGAATTGAACAAGAAAGTAACTACGGCTCCATAATTTAGCAAGGGTAACACTCCAGCACCGGGAACAGCCTGGTACCTTCAGATTGTCAGGGAGAACCCGGCAAATCCTGCTTCCCCCTACCATCGGAGCTAATCCGCGAATTCTGCTGGTAGTTGTCGAACGCCTTCTGCAGGGTTGTTTCAGCCAGCTGGGCACAATGGACATGACTATCTGGCAGCCGGCCAACCTGGTCCATGATATGGATCATATTTATGGACTTGATATCATCTGGGTGCTTGTCAAGAACAAGTCGGGCGGCAGATTCTATACACTGAGCGCTTATGGAGCAACCGTTTGACCAGTGGTGCGTCTCTGTCACCTTGCTACCATCAACTTTGAAGCTGATCTCCATGGTGTCACCACAATTACCGGTTACACGGGCATACCCGTCTGGATCATCCATTTCCGTGTTGAGCAGGTAACTGAAGAAAACCCATCCTCCCACGAAAAGCAGCAGGATAAGAAATAAAACAGCAAAATGTAGCAACGTCATGAATCCCTCACGCTTTACCAGTTTGAAATTACGCTGAACATGCTGCCCTGTAGGCCTCATCTATTCGTGCCATCACATAGGCAAGACTATCCTCATTGCCGGCATCAAGATCAAAGCATATACCGTCTGCACCGAGCAAACCTCCAGGAACATAGTCTCCCCGCTGCTCTGGATCTTTGACCATGTCGCCATAGAAACAGATCGACAGCCAGCGCGGATCATCATCAATCACATCAATCATCGCAAAAAGCGGTCGATCGTCACGTTGTTGGCACAGCCCCCTGAGTGAATAGGTTACACCGGGTCGCGCAACGAATTGCAGGTTCACACCCTCGAATCCCTGGAGCTGCAATTTCAGCCTGGCAAACAGATCTCTCGATGCTTGAGAAGAATCAGGCCACGCAGCAATAAACTGTTCAATTTCCTTTTCCTGCTTATCCATACCTATCCCTTTAACCCCATCTATCTGTCATCTTGTCCGTTCATAATGCACCCGCACCTTATGGACATATACCCAATTCATCACACTACTTACCTCTCAGGTCGAGTGTTGTCAATAACACAGACCTATTTAATGCTTTAATAAAATAGTCTGTTGACAAAATCTCCAGAGTCACTATTTTGCATATGCACACGACATGTGAGAAGTATACCGTTTCTTTACTAAAAGGATATCTTGAAATGTGGAACATTCTTCAACAAGTGAATAAAAACCTGACAATTTCAATTCCACTTTTCCTCTTGAGCGGCTTCATTTTCGGTATATCAGTTGATCCCTCGGTAAGTCAGACACTGAAGTCCCTGATCGTTCCACTCACCATTCTGATGGTCTTTCCGATGATGGTCACGCTGAACATGGCGAACCTGAAAAAAGGCCTCAACTATAAATTACAAACAACTGCCCAGCTCATCAATTTTGTCATTATTCCGAGCGCAGCATTCCTGCTTGGTAAAATCTTTTTCTCTGATCAACCATACCTGGCTCTGGGGCTGCTCCTTGCCTCACTGTTGCCGACCAGCGGTATGACCATATCATGGACCGGTTTTGCCAGGGGAAATATGGGTGCAGCAATCAACATGACGGTTATTGGTCTTTTGCTTGGTTCCTTCCTTACTCCTTTTTATGTCCAGGTACTGATGGGGACAACCATTGAAATTGACCTGATGAGAATCGTCTACCAGATCCTGGTTATTGTCTTTCTGCCAATGATAATTGGCCAGATGACCCGCCGGGTTCTGCTCAAACGATACCCTGTTGAAGAATTCAAAAGATCCATTGCCCCCCGCTTTCCGGCCATCTCTTCTCTTGGAGTTCTGGGCATCGTTTTCGTTGCAATGGCCCTCAAGGCCCGGGGAATCATGGCAGAACCGCAACTCCTGGCTGGCATCATCATTCCGCTGCTGATTCTTTACAGCTTCAACTTTATCGCCTCAACCCTCATTGGCAGATCCCTGTTCAAGCGGGGCGAAGCCATTGCGCTGGTGTATGGCACGGTCATGCGCAATCTCTCTATCGCCCTGGCGGTCGCCATGAACGCTTTTGGGCAGGACGGTACCCACGCCGCACTGGTAATCGCCCTTGCCTATATTATTCAAGTCCAGTCAGCTGCCTGGTATGTAAAGTTGACTGACCGGTTTTTTGGTCCCCCTGCGCAGCCTGAAAAGGCGTGAACATATCCCCCCCGGACAGTCCCTCAGGTAAAGCGGGAATCAGAACGGGTTTTCGCCACCTCCCGTGCATCCGCCTTGAGCCAGCCTGACCGGCTTCCGGAAACCCTGTCAAAGAGGTCAATGTATGGTTTGATATCAAGGAGAGGTGTTTCATCAAGGATGTCTACACCTCTCACAAACAGGCTGTTTGCTTCCACCCGTATCAACTCGACGACAGATAAACCGATATGGTTCGGCCTCAATGGAGAACGGGTCGAAAAGACACCTCTTTGACGATCATCCATAAAGGGAACGACCTTGAGTTCTGTCCTCACCGCACGGTGGAACCGGTATATCAAGTACAGGTGGCTGAACCCGTCAAGATCCGCCAGTCCTTCCTCGTATGCCTGGTCGACAATCACCCTTCCTTCTATGTCCGCCGCACCTCTTGGCTGAACAGGCATATTTGCAAGGGTTGTAAAGGGACTCCTGATAACGCCAATTGGTTCCATGGGTGTCTCCAGTCTATCCAAATGTGGGATCGGTCATGCGAATCATTGCATAACCTCCCTGCACCTGCAGGGTGTTGCTCATTCCCCTTGAACTCAGGAAAACCTGGGCCTCGTAGGAGCGGGCACCCGTATCACAGAACAGGTAGAGAGGTTCATCGTCGGAGATTTCATCAACCCGCTTCCTCAACTCGGGTTGGGGTATATTCAGCCACCGCTCACCATACCTGTCAATGAACGGCGTGGCCTCACGTTCCCCCCGAATATCAAGAACCTTTATTAATCCATGGTGGAACATATCCAGAAAATCGGCGGCATCGATCGTTCTATTGTAGCCGGCCAGGACATTGTCAAGCGCGTTTCCCGCATTGTTGATCACGTCCATCGCCGAGGCAAACGGCGGCGCATAGGCGATCTCCATACTGCAGACTTCATCAACATCGATACCATGTTTAAGCAGAACCGCAATGGTATCGACCCGCGATTTTACCGCGTCTCCATGTTTGCCAATTGCCTCCACACCCAATATACGTCGACTCTTTCGGTCAGCAAGAAGGGACAGATAAATCATTTCTGAACTGGGATAAAAATGCGCATGATCGGCCTGGGAAACAACAGCATAGACCGGGTCAAAGCCGGTTTCTCTGGCCTGACGGAAGGTAAGGCCAGCTTTGCTGACACCTTGATCGAAAACCTTTACACAAAATGTCCCGACGGTGCCCTGAAAGTGACTGTTACCACCACTGATATTAGTGGCAATAATCCGCCCCTGTCGGTTGGCAAGGGAGCCAAGGGCCATCATCATATTTTCGCCGCTTATCAGGTTTCGTGTTTCAACACAATCACCCCCTGCATAGATATTTGGATCATTGGTACGAAGCCGACGGTCAACCAGTATTCCCCCAGACTGGCCTACCGCAATGCCAGCTGTTTTGGCCAGCTCACTATTGGGCCTGACACCAGCTGCAATGACCACGATATCCGCCTCAATTGTATCCCGTGAGGTTTGTACCTTGAGCGCCGGCGAATTATCATCTTTACTGATCGCCATCACACGCTCGGAAAGCAGAAGCTTCACATCATGGGCCCGCAGCTCTGTGGCAACGGCGCGGGCAATGCATTTCCCGAGCAGGGTCGGCAGTACCTGGTCTTCCATCTCTATCAATGTTGTATCAATTCCCCAGAGATCCGTCAAAGCCTCGGTTATCTCGAGCCCAATTGCCCCGCCTCCAATAACAACTGCCCTGCCGACTTTCCCCGCAGTCATGAGAGATTTCAACTGTTCGGCATCATGAAGATCAGAGATCGTGAAAACCCGTTGAAGGTCAGCACCGGGAAATGGGGGGCGAAAGGCTTTGGCTCCGGTAGCAAGGACAAGCTTGTCATAGCTGAGTGATTCTCTCTTTCCGGTGTCCAGATGTTGTATCTTCAGGGATTGAGCCCTGCGGTCAATCTCAATTGCTTCCACCCGGGTCATCACCTTTACTCCTTTACAATCCCTGAAAAAAGCAATGTCTCTGATAGCGTGTGATGTCGTGCTGTAAAGGTCTTCGAGGTCGTTGATATCGCCACCGACGTAATAGGGAATTCCGCAACCACCATAGGAGATGATATCATCGCGGTCGATCAGCAGAATATCTGCATCGGGATCCAGGCGCCTCAGACGACAGGCGACTTTCGGACCCAGCGCTACAGCGCCAATGATTACTATTTTCTTTTTCATACTATTCTCCTGTTACATCAAACTGACATTTCTTCTTTAACCTTATGCTATTATATAGTAACCGATGCAACCGTTTTACGGGGAAGCATCAAAATTGCCGGAATTCCCAGGAGCCCTAGTAAGGCGCTGAGAATATACGTTCTTTCCAGTCCCACGTGATCGGCGGTAAATCCAACGACAACAACCACCGCAGAACGGGCCAGAAAACTGATCATCATAAATATTCCGTTTGCAGAAGAGGAGCCACCTTCGGATGTTTCCTGGATCATTGCCAGCATAACCGGGGTCGTGGATAGCAGGGTAAAACCTGTGATGATCAGTGCTGGAAACTGAAACCATGGCGGACCGGAAACAAAAACAAGCAGGAAGACAGGGGCAACGACAAGAGAACAAAGCAACATGTTCCGTCTTCCGAACCGGTCACTGAGGGTCCCGACTGTCAGGATTCCCACCACCCCCGCAGCCTCAAACAGAGATAGTGAGATACCGGCCAGCCAGACATCTGCTGTTTCCTGGATGATATACAGGGGTAAAAATGCAGTTAGTGATGCGTGCATGAATCCTCTCACTATCACGATTGCGGAAAGAGGGACCAGTAATCCTCTCAGTTCTTTCATGGTCCTGCGAATCGAGGATTTCTCAGAGGTGGATGAAACGATAGGTATATCTTTGAATTTAAAATACATTATGAGTGAGGCAATGATTCCGATGATCATAACCGGATAATACCCGTCAAAGCCAAGCAGGGAAACCACCCCAATGATGGCCAATGGTCCCAAAGTGCGCGCTAACTCCCCGCCGGTCATGTAGAAACTCATCCCCCTCCCGGTTCTTCCGCCCGATACACGATAAACCATAACCGGCGCTGGAACGTGGAACAGGGACACACTGATCCCTGCAACAAAGAGAAGAACGAGAAGCACCACATAGTTCGGTGCGATTGCCAGCAAAGACATTGGAATTGCCGTCATCGCCGGGGCAAGTATGATGAAATACCTGACACTTACCCGATCTGCCAGTTTACCGATTATTGGATTCAATAGTGCTGGAATCTGCATGATAGTGGAAAGCAGCCCAGCCTGGGTAAGGCTCAGTGAAAACTTCTCAATGATAAAGGGAAGCAATGGAGCAAGAAAACTTGAATAGATATCATGAATAAAATGGCAGGCTGAAAGGAGTAGGACACGCTCCGCCTGGAATGATGTATTGTACCTTCGAACCGGTTCTTCTTTCATTTCTCTTTCCTAATTGGGCAAGCTACTACATTTTTAGTTCCTGATTACAGGATCTTTACACCATTCATCAGATGAGTCCACCATTTATTTGCAAATGCACAATAAATAGTGGGCGCTGTTCAAATCACTTCCAGGCTGAAGGTATCGATTATATGCTTTTACCTGGTAAGAGATAATGCCATCTGTATGATTTAAAGATAATGAGGTGAGATCCATATCACCTGCATGGCGAAAAAATTCACTGCTTAAACAGGTAAATATGTTGGGAAAAACAGAACGCTTGTTCATAGCGGGAACTCCCATTATAGTAAACACAAGTCAGTTTAACCACTTGCAAAATGGTGTCCTGTTATGAATGAAAAATCACCCCGGCAGTTCAGGCTCCTGATCACGATCAGTGTGCTTTTCACCATATTGATCGTAATATTTGGCTTGATCTTCAGGCAGTTCATCTACTGGCAGACCTCGGAAATGCTGCTTAAAGAATCAGATCGTTATTTCTCCCAAGTCAAGGAGCAGCTCCGGCTGGATTTTCTCTCAACGAGAAAAACGGTCCATCAAACGGTTCTGATTCTGGGTAAAACCGATGTTATAACTGCAGATAGTCTTGATCAACGGTTGAAATCGGTGCCCGTTTTTTTTGAAGCGATTATTGCTGATCCGAACCTCTCCGCATTGCAGGTCGGCTATGACAATGGTGATTATTTTATCGTTCGTGCTCTGGACAAACACCTGCGAGAAGTGTTCAAGGCCCCGCCGGAGGCTGATGTCGTGGTCGACAATATATCCACCGTGGAGGGAAACAAACGGGTCCTGCAACGCATCTGGTTCAGCAGATCAATGGCTGAGCTCAGTCGCGCACAATTGCAGCCCACAGCCTTCGACCCGCGCACAAGACCCTGGTTCAAGGCGGCCTTAACCAGCAAGCAACCAGTTGGAACCGAGCCATACTTCTTCAAATTCATGCAGGAGATGGGGCTTACTATCGGTTATCGACCTGCTGACACACAGGCGGTTATTGCCGGTGACATTTCCCTTTTTCATCTCTCACAAACACTTGCAAAACATCGGCAGACCCCCCAGTCACAGCTGATTCTCTTTGACAAAGCCGGCAAGGATTACTGGGTTACCGCCTACCAGGACCCGGAAAAACTGATGGCCGGGCCACAGGGTAAAGAGGATCGATCCCGTGCAGCAGACCTGGGAAGCCCCGTTTTAAACTATGCAGCCGCGCTCCCGACTATACTCGATTCATTCTATGAGTTTACCTTCGACAGTGAGCAATGGCTCGGCTCGACACGGAACCTGGACATGCAGGGGCGTGATAATTTATATTTAGTCAGCCTCGCCCCTGAAAAGGAAATACTCAAGGATGCACGGATGCTCCAGCAGAAGGTACTCACCTATACGGTCGTCATGATCCTGCTGGCAATCCCATTCACCTGGTTACTTGCCAGGAAAATTTCCAGTCCCATTAAAATGCTGGCCGAAGACACCAGGCGGATATGTCGCTTTGACTTTAACGATAAAAAAAGGAGCCATTCAGTTATCAAGGAGGTTGAGGAATTGGGGCAGGCAATGGCTCTGATGGAGGTAACAATCGGTAAATTTATTTCACTGATCACCTCTCTTGCCAGTGAGCAGGATTTTGACAAACTGCTGAAAATGATCAACGAGGAAATCATGACCATCAGCGAGGCAGATGGCGCTTTTTCCTATGTGGTCAGTGAAGCCACTCAATCGCTTGTCCCCGGCGCTGTCCAGACCCGGGTTAAAGGCCCCTTGAGTCCCGAGATTCTCCCGATCTTTGACCTTGAGAGCGATGCCGCCCTCGTGCAGATTCTCAATGGTGGTCACCGGGTCGTCCAACCGCTGAATACGGTTCTAACCGACGACAGGCTGGCAAAAGAGTCCGGCCTCTCCTCGGCACAGGTTATCGTCATTCCTGAGATGAACCGCCAGCAGCAGGCAATTGGAGTTCTCTGCCTGATCTTTAGAACTGAGAGGCAAATCGAATCTCAGGAGCATGTCGGGCGCCTCGCCTTTATTGACGCACTCTCCGGGTTTGGTGCGGTGACGCTTGAAAGTCGCCAGATGCTCAGAATGCAGAAAGATCTTCTGGAGTCTTTTATCAAACTGCTGGCCGGGGCCATTGACTCAAAATCGCCTTACACCGGCGGTCACTGCCAGCGTGTCCCGGTCCTCACCAAATTGCTGGCCCAGAAAGCCTGCGAGTCACAGGATGATGGTTTTGCTGATTTCACTATCAATGATGAGGAATGGGAAGCATTGCACATCGCCAGCTGGCTGCACGATTGTGGTAAGGTGACAACGCCAGAGTTTGTTGTTGATAAGGCAACAAAACTGGAAACCATCTATGACCGTATTCATGAAATCAGGATGAGATTTGAACTGTTGAAAAGAGATGCACAGGTTCATTACTGGGAGCAATGCGCCCAGGGAGAGGATGAAGCGAAGGCACATCAGCAGCTCGAATCGACCTGGCTGGAGCTCGATGAAGAATTTGCTTTTGTTGCCGAGTGCAACCTGGGTGGTGAATTCATGGCTGCGGAAAAGATTGAACGGTTGCAACAAATCGCCGAACGCACCTGGATGAGAACCATCGATGACCGGTTAGGAATTTCCTGGGAAGAAAGCCAGCGTAAAGCAAGGACTGCGCCACCTCCATTGCCGGTGGAAGAATCACTTATCGCTGATCGTGATGATCATCTGTTCATCCGTTCTAAACAGGAGATCATCGGTGCCCAGAATGAGTACGGTTTTATCCTGGATGTTCCACGACACCTGTACAACAGAGGAGAACTTCACAATCTTAGTGTGGCCAGGGGTACACTCACAGATGAAGAACGATACCAGATCAACGACCATATCGTGCAGACCATCATTATGCTGAAAAAATTGCCATACCCGAAACATCTGCGGGACGTATCAGACATTGCAGGAGGCCATCACGAGAAGATCGATGGAACCGGGTATCCCCGGAAATTGCATGGCGACCAGATGACCCTACCCGCGAAAATAATGGTAATTGCCGATATTTTTGAAGCGCTCACCGCCTCTGACCGGCCTTACAAAAAATCAAAAACACTCAGTGAAGCGATAAAAATCATGGGTTTCATGGAAAAAGATCATCACATCGATGCAAGCCTCTTCAAGTTATTCTTGACCAGCGGGGCCTATCTCGAGTATGCCAGAGAATACATGAACCCCGAGCAGATTGATGAAGTAGATATCAGTGCCTACATCAAGGGGTAACTACTCTTTTATCACGATCGAGTGTCGCCTGCTATGGACATTGAAATGCTGGATGTCAGATGACCAGTGCGTGGAGTAACACCTTAAGAGACTGGCTGCTGCTTTTTCCATAATCCTTAGTATCCCTATTCTTTTTATGCCCTATCTCCTCCTTGTCCTCACCACGCTCTTCTGGTCTGGAAACTTTGTCGTCAGCAGAGGCATGCACGCTGAAATTCCTCCTTTTTCGCTGGCGTTCTGGCGCTGGATTGCGGCACTGGTAATTCTCTGTCTGTTTGCGGTCAACCACCTCTACCGCCAGCGACAACTCATCCGGCGCCACCTCCCATTTATCGTCATCCAGGGACTGCTTGGCGTGGCAGGATTTAACACACTCGTCTATTTGGCAATACAGACCACAACTGCCATCAATGCCGTGTTGATAAACTCCATTATTCCGGTACTCATTGTCGTCTGTTCCTGGATTATGTACCGTGAGGTCATGACAGTGAGGCAATATTTCGGTGTCGTTGTTTCACTTTGCGGTGTTATCCTGATCATCGCCCATGGAGAACTGACCTATCTGCTTAAATTACGGTTCAATCCAGGGGATCTATTTATCTTTACGGCTGCTGTGGTCTGGGCACTTTATTCCTCAAATCTCCGCAACTATCCCAAAGAGCTGCATCCACTGGCCTACCAGTCGGCAATCGTGGTGAGTGGTCTTTTAATGCTGGTTCCTTTCTATTTTTTTGAACTCTTCACGGTCGGTGGTTTTACTGTTAACGGAGCATCGGTCTCAACAATTCTGTATGTCGCTCTCTTTGCCTCAGTGCTCGCCTTTATCTTCTGGAATAGAGCGGTGCGAACAATTGGAGCGAACCGGGCAGGTCCGTTCATTCACCTGATGCCTGTCTTCAGCACAATATTGGCGGTCATTTTTCTTGGAGAAACCCTCCAAATATATCACCTACAGGGGATCGGACTGATATTCACCGGTATTGCCATGACGACCATCACCTTGAAACACAGCTGATTTTAGATACCGATCAAATAACCTGCATTGCTTCAAATTGCCCCGTCTTCAGACAGCACTATTGCACGCACGGCTCAGCTGCCAAGGAGTCGCAGACGAGCCTCTTTAGCTCCTATTACGCTGAATCCATTGCGTTCCAGTTCCCTGCGCAAGGCTGAAACAAGGTCGGCGTTGGATGCAGCGATCCTGCCATCAAATTCAAGTGAATCTTCAAACCCCACACGGACAACTGCTGCCCCCATTTTTGCGGCCTCGACATGAACCGAGAAATCAACACTTCCGATAACTATTGCACCCCAGCAGCTTCCAGCAGGAATTCTGGATAAAAGATATGACAACAGCCTCTGGTCATACCTCATCCCCCACTGTACATTGAAGATAAAACTGAAGTTACATGGTTTATCCACTAACCCGTCACCGATCAATTTTAAAGCCGTCTCCAGATGGCCGGTATCAAAGATCTCAAGCGTTGGTTTTACCCCTTCGCGTCTCATCTCCTTGACCCAGAACCGAACATCAGGCAGACTGTTCTGATAGAAAAAATCTCCAAAATTAAGAGATCCGATATTGAGCGATCCCATTTCAGCATGGCTGCTGGTGACAGGAACGATTCTCTGGGCTGCAGTGAGCCCAGACATTCCACCGGTTGAGGCTTCGAGGATGATATCGGTCCGTTCTTTTATCAGATCGAGGGTCTGGTCGAAGAAACGCATCTCATCGGTGAGGTTGCCGGTTCGATCACGGCAATGAAGGTGGAGAACAGCAGCACCTTCATCGACACAGGCGGTAACCTCTGAAGCGATATCCTCCGGACTCACCGGATTGTTCCTTCCCTTGCCCCAGCCGCCTGTCGGTGCCAGCGCGATAATCACCCTGTTTTCCATGGTAACCTCACTGAAAATGAAATGAAGCGTATGTCTCTGCCTGCACACTGCCAACTCTATCACAATAAACACGACCATGCTTCCTGCATCAGGATTAATAAAGACGATCGTTACAATGGTTTTCCATCGAGGCGATGATGGCTATCTGACACACTGATGCTCCTGATCAGCACTGCAATTTGTATTGACAACATGATGGGGGTCGTCTAGATTTCAGCAAGCAAGGTGTCACCAGGACATAATAGGGAATCCTGTGCAAATCAGGAACGGGCCCGCCGCTGTAACCGGGGACAACCACTGCAGATGCCACTGACAGATGTCGGGAAGGCGCAGTTGGAAGATCGATCCGGAAGTCAGAAGACCTGCCTTGAACGTGATAGTTGAACATCCTCGTGGAACAGGGATCGTTTATCTGAATCTGTGGTGACAGGGCCCCCAGGTCAGTATACTGGCTTCGGGGCATTTTTTATGTCTTGAGCCTCTCATTTAATCAGCAGGAGGTTGCAATGATTGAAAAAGAAATCACCCAGGCGAAACAATGTGCACTTACAACCAGAGAGTGGGATACCTACCAGGTCATCATCAGGACCTGTCTCACCCCGGACAGATCAGCAGCTGACCAATTAACCAGGCAGACACGGACAACGATACAGAATTCAACTTCCGACAGAAGATTGCTCAGCGAAAGGCGAGGATAAGACAGAACATCCCCGGACCGCACGACATAGGCCCGGGGATGACTCACCCAGGTCAATACTGCCAGGTCACCTCTTTCTTTCCAGTGACCTGCTGCTTGAGACGCAACAACGATCATGCCGAACGAATACTCAATAGAAATTCACAGCTACATCACCGAACAAATCAGCATTCATGAGCAGAAAGTGAGGGAAGCTGACAGCGGTAATGATGACAGAAACTACAGTTTGGGACGATTGAATGAGCTCCGGTGGATACGGGGCTACCTTGCAGAACATATCGATCTGAAGGATTTTAAATACTACTAACAGTACCCCAGATAAACTGAGCAACCATCCGGAACAAACGCTGACATGTCCTACAGTTACCTCCTTGACCTCTACCGTATTCTCGATGAACGTCTTGCCCGGATGAACGATGAGCTGTCACCAGATGATTCTTTTTCAGATAAGCAGGTCTATCTGCAGGGCAGGTTCGATTGTCTCACCGAATTCAAGTCGTATCTGGAGGAAAACTATCACCAGAAATTACCCCGCAGGATCCAAAAAACATACAAACCGTAACAGAATGTACAAATAAAACAGAATAACGAAAACTTATCCGTATTATTCCGTTTTTGCCTTTGATTATCACTCAAGGCTGAAATTTGGACTGCACCCTTCTGCGTCACGCTTCTCTTTTTGTAACTAATCCCTTTTCATTCAACTTCAATTATTGTTTAATTTAATTACCACCTTCCTCAGCTTCTGATTTTTCAAGTGGCAAAGAGCTTGATTTTTCTGTCCAAAAACCATCAGTGCTCTTGCTTTGCTGCTCGAAACGAATGGATGCAGTTGAGCTGGGTTTTAATGGCAGTCAGATTTTCAAACGAAATATATTTGTAATATCAGTTGTATATATTTTTCGACAACCACAACAAAAGCAAAACAGGATTGGCTGAATAGCTATGGCAAGAGTATTAAGACGGTGCCCAAAGTGCTCCAGTAAAATTACCAATAAAATCGAGTGTAGGAGTTGTGGACTCCTGTTTGAACGGTACTTTAAGGCGGAAGCCCTGAAACGGGCAGAGGAAAAGGCGCGGGCCCAGAAAAAGACCAAAGCCAGACAGGTCATAAGCACTGTGGTCTCCCTGATTCTGGTCGCTATCGTCTGTGGAGCCGGTTTTTATTATTACAACAACAGAACAGATGGTGCTGACGAAGCAAACTCTTCACCGAATAAGGCCTTGAAACAACAAACCATTGCATCAACCCCGGCAGCAGGTGGCGCAGAAGATTCTGCCAATGTCAGCCGTGCCAAGCAGGCCACGGTCTCTATTGCAACACCATGGGGCAGCGGCACCGGATTTTTTGTCACAAAGGATCTTGTCGTTACCAATAAACATATTGTTGAACAGAAAAAAGACGGCCTGGAAGAGGCCCGCAGCGCATTCGAGAACTACCGTGACCGCGTCGCCCAGGAAAATGAAAAACTCCAGAAAATGAAGGAGCAGCACACAGCAATGGCTGATGGCCCAAGCAAAGATGAACTCACGGTGATTATTGAGGATGGGGAGCAACAATTAGACAAGGCACTGGCTGAACAGCAACGGCTGGAAGACAAGGTTCTCGACATAGAAAAACGTCTGGAAAACAACGAGATAGTGGCAGTCCTTGGCGATGGCCGGGAACTTGCCATCACCAACCCGAGTTACAGTCAAACCTTCGACCTTGCCCTCCTCACTGTCATTGGGGCAAATATCGAGGGCATCGCTTTGCCGCCTTCCGGCAGATCACTCACCGAAGGAAATCGGCTCTTTACCATCGGCCCCAGAAACACTTCCATACCCAGCACCTTTACCGGCTTTTATCGTGGAGAAAGCACAGAAGAATTTTTTATCCAGACCGACAGATCCTTTAATTCAAACAACAGTGGTGGTCCGCTGATCGATGAAGATGGTTATGTTCGTGGAGTCAGCACGACGACAACCACTAAACTGCAAGGAAGGGGACTGGCAATCCCGATTGAAACAGTCATGAGCGAGTTCAATCTGTAGAACTGACATGTAACACTCTAAAAGACGTTCAGATCGCACCTGTCAATCGCTGACGACAACAGAAATTCCTTTTACCCCTCATCGACTATCCCACACTTTTCCCGGAAACAGTGCAAATTTATTCGAGTGAAATTTAGATTCCTGATATATACATTCTAACGCCCGGGTGGAAAGCATCCCTGCTGACCGCCAGATCAGTTCATTCCAAAAGGTGGAGTATTACCATGCGATTTCTCATCTACGGCGCTGGTGCCCTTGGACAGACCCTCGGGTGTCTGCTTGCCGCACAGAAACATAGCGTCAGCCTGGTTATCAGAGAACGCTTTATTGAGCCCATCAGGGACAAGGGGCTTAGCGTTACCGGTATTTTCGGCAATTTTCATGCAGAGGGAGCTGCCATTGAGCTGCTCCCCTCTCTGGGTCATCATCGAAGTCGGGAATTCGACTATATACTCATAACAACAAAATCATACTCCACACCCCAGGCAATCTCAGATATCGCGATGCTCGACGCCTGTACCTGCCCGGTTGTATCAGTGCAGAATGGCTGCGGTAACATCGAACGGCTTAGCCAGCAGTTTGGCACAGATCGAAGCCTCGGAGCACGGGTCATAACCGGATTTGAGATCCAGCAGGACGGTGTGGTCAAAATAACCGTGTCAGCAGATGACATTCACATTGGCGCAGCCATTCCCGGGACAATTTCACCAGCTGCACAGACGCTCGCAGCTACAATAAGCCAGGCGGGGCTCCCCACTGTCCCGGTTGAGGACATTAACCAGTCACTATTCGCCAAACTCTTGTATAATTGTGCACTCAACCCGCTGGGTGCAATTCTCGGCGTAAATTACGGACGATTGTCTGAACATGATGATAGCCGTACAATCATGAACTCAGTCATAGAAGAGACCTTCAGTGTCATCACCGCACTTGGCGGAACGATAGCGTGGAAGAATGCAGCCCATTACCAGGATCACTTTTACACTACACTCCTGCCTGCGACATACGATCACCGGTCGTCAATGCTCCAGGACCTGGAAAACAGTAAGCCCACCGAAATTGAGGCCCTGACTGGCTATGTGTGGCGCCAGGGAGAAATGAACGGCGTTGCGACACCAATGTGCGAGCTGCTGACCAGACTCATTCGTTTTAAAGAGTGCTCAATCAGCTGAACTGCTGCTGGGTCCTGCTGATAATCTCTTCCTGGTGTTCCCTGTCAAGATCCACAAAATAATCGCTGTAGCCTGCCACCCGGACAAGCAGATTGCGATATTCATCCGGCGCATCCTGTGCCTTTCGAAGTGTTTCGGTATCCACAATATTGAACTGGATATGATGCCCACCTAAATTAAAATAGGTCCGGATCAACGCTCCCAGCTTGTCAAGATCACTTTCTGAAGCAAGCACACTTGGTAAAAAGCGCTGGTTGAGCAGTGTGCCTCCCGACTTGATCTGGTCCATTTTGCTCAGGGATTTAACAACAGCAGTTGGACCACTGCGATCTGCTCCATGCGATGGCGATGTCCCATCGGACTGCGGTAGATACGCAAACCGTCCATTTGGCGTGGCACCGAGCATTTTACCGAAATAAACATGGCAGGTGGTGGAAAGCATATTGAGATGATATACGGTACCCTTGGTGTTTGGCCGACCATCAATCGCCCCATACAGGCTCTCATAAACCCGCATCATAAGGGCATCAGCCCGATCATCGTCGTTGCCGAAAAACGGTGTTTTATTCCAGAGCTTCAAGCGCAGGGCTTCATCATTTTTAAAATTATTGGCAAGAGCTGCCAGCAACTGTTCCCAGCTGAGGGTCTTTTCGTCATACACATGGGTTTTAATCGCAGAAATACTGTCAGTGATCGTCCCGATACCGCAGCATTGAATATAGTTGGTATTGTACCGTGGACCCGCGTCATAATAATCACGACCTTTGTCAATACAGTCCTGAATTACAACAGACAAAAATGGTGCTGGCGAATACTTGGCGTACATTCGCTCAATATAGTTATTGACCTTAATTTTCAAATCAACCACATAACGCAGCTGCCGAGAAAATGCCTCATACAATTGATCGAAGGTATGAAAGGATTCTGGATCTCCGGTTTCGATACCAACTTTTTTTCCCGTCAACGGGTCGACACCATTATTCAGTGTAATTTCAAGTATTTTAGGGACATTCAGGTAACCGGTCAGGATATATGCCTCCTTGCCGAAAGCTCCGGTTTCAATACAGCCGCTTGTCCCCCCCTCACGGGCATCTTCTACAGATTTTCCGACCCTGATCTGTTCTGTGACAACCGCATCTGAGTTAAAAACAGACGGATAACCATAGCCATTTCTGATAACAGTCATGGCGGCTTTTAAGAAACGATCAGGGGTCTTACTGCTGATGTGGACACTTGGCTGCGGCTGCAGGAGATGAAGTTCATCTGAGACTTCCAGGGCAATATAGGAAACCTCGTTGGAGGCATCACCGCCACTGCTGTCAACGCCTCCAAGGTTTATCTGAGTAAAGTCGTTGTATGTTCCCGATTCCTTAGCGGTAACGCCTACCTTGGGAGGTGCCGGATGGTTATTAACTTTTATCCAGAGACAGGCAAGCAGCTCTTTAGCCGATGCCCTGTTCAGACTTCCATCCCCGATTTCCCGGTCATAAAACGGTTTGAGATGCTGGTCAATATGCCCCGGTGTCATAGCATCCCAGCCATTCAGTTCGGTAATGGTACCCAAATGAACAAACCAATACATCTGCAGCGCTTCGTGGAAGGTCTGAGGTGCCTGGGCCGGTATTCTGCGACAGATTTCGGCGATCGTTAAAAGTTCCTCTTTCCGGGTATCATCGGTGATCATTGCTGCCATTTCTGCAGCCAGCTCGGCATGACGCCGGGCGAAAATAATCACCGCATCACAACTGATGGACATTGCGGTCAGCTGCTCGAACCGATCCGCGGCCTCCGGGTCATTCTGGTAATCCAAAGCGCTGATGCTCGCAGCAATTCTTTCTTTGTATTCATCCATACCGCAACGATAAATGCTGCCGTCAAGAGCGGTATGCCCGGGGGCACGCTGCTCCATGAACTCTGTAAAAAGACCGGATTCATAGGCGTCTTTCCATTCCTGCGGAACCTGCCCGAATATCCGCTCCCGCATTGAACGGCCCTGCCAGTAAGGAATAACGATATCCTCATATTTTTTGATATCTTCTTCAGCTACCCGGTATTGTGCCATCGAACGACTGTTCAGTATTCTCAGGTCTTCAGCAGAATGGCAGGTCAGCTCCGGAAAGGTAGGAACGATTCGAGGTGCGGGACCGCGCTCGCCAACGATCAATTCATCATCACCGATATATATTGTTTTCTTTTCACATAAATATTTAAAAAACAAAGCCCTGAGAACGGGAATGGAATGTTTCCCATAATTCTCTTGGTAAAACCGGGTTTCAAGAAGTGCCCGCTCAACCGAAATTCCCGGTTTTGTAGAAAAGCTTTGCTGTCTCAGCCGTTTTATCCTGCTGTTCATATCAACCTCCGACTACTGCTTCAAGACCACGCCGATTGAGCAGTTTTACCGTCTGCTCCAATGCACTGTTACCCAGCTCAGGAATTGTGCTTCCGGGGTAATCAGTGCCAAGTTTGCTGTATTTTGCCCTGGCCGCCTGATGATACGGGAGAACGTCCACAGAACTGACATTATCCAGTTGTTTGATAAAATCTATCGTTGCGCTAATATTTTCCGGGGAATCATTGATTCCTGGAATAAGAGGAATACGTATCCTCACCTCGCAATCGGCTTGAGCGAGCAAGCGAATATTTTCAAGAATACTCTCGTTACCAACACCGGTATATTCTTTATGCTTGACACTATCCATGTGTTTTATATCACAGAGCATCAAATCGGTGAGCTCGACGGCTGCGAGTAAATCTGCCCTGGAAACATATGCCGAAGTATCCACGGCTCGATGAATAGACAAATCCCTGCATGCTGCAAGCAGTGCCATCAGAAAATCAGGCTGGTCGAAAGGTTCACCGCCCGAGAAGGTAACACCGCCTCCTGACTGGTCATAAAACGGCATATCTTTCCTGATCTCTTCCATAACCTCATCAACCGTCGCCTCCCAGCCAGTCCGCTCATGGACCAGGGCCGGACATCGCTGAACACATTCGCCGCAGCTATCGCACATTCCTGCAGAACGCTCAACCCCCCTGTCTCCCATGGACAATGCCTGGCGTGGACAATGGAGGATGCACTCACCGCAGCCAATACACTTTTCTACTGACGAAACCGTCTGCAACCTCCTTGATATGCCTTCTGGGTTATGACACCAATGGCAGTGAAGCGGGCACCCCTTGAAAAAGACAGTTGTCCTGAGATGCGGCCCGTCATGCAGGGAAAATCGCTTTATCGCAAATATCTTTCCGGTCACAGTCATTTCTTGTTTATAACATTAAAAATCATTATTATAAAGCTCGCAATGCATTATCTGCTCTCGACTTTGAAAAATTATTGACCCTGAAAACAGTACCAGCTGAATCCCTTCCGACCAATCAATTCATCGGCCCCGAAATGGTTAGCGACGAGGCGGAATCATCTCCCACAGCAGACAGAGGTAAAGATCAAATATATCACTTCGACGTGGTTTAATAGCAAAGGTCTCTGTTTCCACCAGGGTCGGGTCGTGCTCGTTCACCAGTTTTTCAAGAGCCGTCGCCTGCTCATCGTTGAGCTGCTGGATTTGCTCCTCGATTTCTGAGAGTGCTGCCTCAGCGCGCTGTACATCACCTTTTTCCTTGGCCACCTGCCCCGCTTTTCGAATACCGCTTGCAGTCCTGGTGACCGTTGTGGAGGAGAGCGCCTTGCGCCCGAAAAAGGCACCGAGCACCGCTGTACCAATAGACAACAGCGTGTCGGTTGTTTTTGAGGTAACATCACCCTTCTCCTTTTCTATTTTTCCCAGGGCACTGACATGCATTTTCTCAAGCCGCTGACGCCTGGTATTGAACTTCGCGAGCAGTTTTTCAGCGGCGATTTCTTTCTTTTCCCGCATATTATCTGAGATCCGTACCATAAAATCCACTTCCGATTCTCCCGGTCGTGATTCAAGCTTGATGGCCGGTGCCCGTAAAAGCTCGAGGCGTTCAGTCTGGTATAAAAAATCAGCAAATTCCTTTTCAAATGAGCGGAGGTTTTTAATTGAGGAGAAAATCTCCGGAAGTTCGTGGAAGGAGCTTTGATCCGGTGCAGTATCATGACAGCCGTCGAGGTCGAGACCCAACGGTTCTGCCTCCCTCCACTGAGCATCTTTGAAAGATCCATCAAGATAGAGTCTCAGGTCGCACTGTTTCAACTCGTCGATGTTTCTGCTGCTGTTATAGAATCGAACAGTAGCAGATCCTGCCAGCCAGGGTTCAAAGATCATTTCCTCGGTAAGCAATGGCGGGATAAAATAACGCTGTTCTATGGTTTCACTGATAAGTACAGGTCGTTCTCCCAGGCTGCCGTCTCTTGTTTTTCCGACTGCTTCATGACTGGCCGCACCTGGATCAGTGATCTGATGTCCTGCCATCAGTTTGCCAATCTCCAGCAGACTGATAGGCCCTTTGAGGTATGACATAACCCAGCGGGTCTCGAACATCAGCGGTTCATCGAGGTGTGCCGAGGTCAGCAGAAACTGCCTGCCCTTCATGTCTGAAAGCAGTCGCTTTACTGTCGATTTGTCCAGCAACCCATCACTGGCTCCGACGATACCGTCAAGAACACGGTTCTGGTCTTGAGCCGTCTGCAACCGTCCGACAAACCATGTTCCGATATTGGAGAGCCCTTTATAATCGAGGTCGACCGGATTTTGGGTGGAGAGCACAACGCCGACCCCAAAGGCCCGCGCCTGTTTGAGCAGCAGCAGCATCGGTTTTTTTGACGGCGGATTCTTGCTTGGAGGAAAATAACCAAAAATTTCATCCATATAAAGAAGCGCTTTTAATGAAGATGTTCCCTGCTGACGACGCATCCAGCCAATCATCGCATTGAGCAGCAAGGTTACAAAAAACATCCGTTCGGATTCTCCGAGATGGGCAATAGAAAAAATCGATGTCCGCGGCCTACCGTCTTCCCCATAAAGCATACGCTGAATATCTAACGGTTCTCCGGTCATCCAGGCAGAAAAAGAGGGACTGGCAATGACATTGTTGAGCAACATGGCAAGCTTCATGCGCTCTGCCTGTGGGAAAAAGTGAGACAGCCCAAAGACTCCCACCTTCTCAAACGGTGGATTGACGATAGCCCCGATTAATGATTCAAGCGAAAGATCTTCGCCTTTTCTCCAGTAATAGAGCAAAATTGAGGAAACCAGGATATGCTCCCGACTGGTCAGCGGATCCCCACTGACATCCACAAGGGAAAGCAGGCTGGTCGTTGTTGAACCGACCAGAGAATTAAGCGTGTCCTGGTCTGCAAGAACATCTGGGGCCGGAGCACTGAATCCGGCAAGAATAGATACCGGAACCCCGCTGCTGCTTCCCGGTGTATAGACGGTTGCGTTGGCTTTCTCGGCCAGCGTCCCTATTCGCTGTTCACCCTGTCCCCAGGAGAGAAGACCGCTCCTCCATGACTCTGCCGTTTTCTGGGCAAACTGATCTACTGACATACCCTTTCTGGACGCTTCAGCCGGGTCAACCCAAGGGGCAAAGTCCTCAGGCCTTAACTCGGGAAAAGTGAGCAGCAGATTGGCCATGTCACCTTTCGGGTCGATGATAATGGAGGGGATATCATCCATGATCGCCTCCTCTATAACCCCAATACCGAGCCCCGTCTTACCGCTGCCGGTCATCCCGATAATAACCCCATGGGTTGTAAGGTTCTTGCTCTTGAACAGCAGTGGCAGCGGGGACGTCTGCTGATCAGAAATAGCAAGTTCCCTGCCTAGATACAGCAACCCAAGTTTTTCATATTGACTGTTCTCTTCCATTACTCACCTCATTCATTGCTCACAATTAACGATGAAACCTGCCCGATGAACTTGACCTGATGAACGTGAACTCTATCGTTCTCTACAACGCTATGATCTCCGGAAATTGTCAAGAAAATTTCTGCCGTCTCGTCATACAGCACGAGAAGGGTGCATGTTTCATCATCCAAGAAAAGATAATCTTTACTTTGCTCGACCAGCACTTTGTGGTTATAGTTCTCATTGTTTGATTCTATTAGATCAGATTATTCAACGAATAAGCGTAGATAAGAGCAATGTAAAGCTCGAGCGCACAATTTAATTGATCCTGTCACAATTGATGGCGACCTCACAAAATAACAGCTCCATACATACTCCAGGCTTCAGCAGAAGAAAACTCCTGCAGATATGCGCGGTTGCCGCCGGTCTCGGAGCCGCATATTATTACGGTTTTATGCCGCAAGGCTCCATGAAGGTGGCCAAGCGAACCCAAATGCTGATGGGCACGATTGTCCATATAAGTGTCTGCTGCGAAGATGAACAGCGTGCTCAAACGGCGATTTCTGACTGTATATCACGAATGGCAGAATTATCAGACATGATGAGCACCTACGTTCCGGACAGTCCCATTTCACGATTAAACCGTGACGGTATACTGGCGGACGCTCCCCGAGAACTCATTGAAGTGTTCACCATGTCGCACGAACTCAGTGAGCAGACCGGTGGGGCCTTTGATCCGACGATCTATCCGCTGCTCGGGCGCTACAAGCAAGTAAAAGAATCGGGAATATTGCCCCCTCAGTCAGAAATAGACGAACTGTTGCAGCGGGTCAACTTCAACCACATCGTAATTGAAGCGGACAGCACAATCAGGTATGCCGTGCCGGGTACCCAGGCAACACTCGACGGTATTGCCAAAGGCTACATTGTAGATCGCGGCATTGATGTTCTTGTGGATGCTGGTTTTCCAAATGCCTACGTGGAGGCCGGTGGAGACCTTATGACCATTGGCACCAGGCAGGATGGCAATCCCTGGAAAATAGGAATTAGAAACCCTCGCAGTGATGATTTAAAAAAGATGGATACGATCAGCCTGAGCAACAGGGCGATCGCCACCTCCGGAGATTATCTGCAATATTTTACCGACGATAAAAAAACGCATCACATACTGAGCCCGTTCACCGGGTTTTCTCCGGTTGATACAGCAAGCAGCTCCATCATCGCCCCAACCGTTGCCCAGGCAGACGGACTTGCCACAGCCACGATGGTGCTCGGCCCCCGCGCCGCAGTCGAACTGGTTGAAACAATACCCGAATGTGAAGGTTATTTCTTTGATAAAGAGCTCAATAAATTCAAGACAACAGGATTTTTCAGCTAGATGAATCACATTACTATTTCAAAAGGTTTAGATATCCCGCTCAGTGGTAAACCGGTGCACACCGTGACAAGCAGCAAGCCACTGAGCCATGTCGCACTCGTTGGTGACGACTATCCCAACATGAAGCCCACCATGCTCGTCCAGGTTGGAGATCGCGTGCAGTGTGGACAACCACTTTTCACCGACAAGAAAAATGAAGGTGTGATCTTTACCTCACCCGGCACCGGTGAGGTCATCGCCGTAAATCGTGGGGAAAAGCGTAAATTTGAATCGCTGGTCATTCGCCTTGAAGATGGTGAGCCCGTTACCTTCTGTGAACCGGAGAGTGATGTCGATGGGTTCTCTGCTGAGGAGCTTCGTAAACTTCTCATTGATTCAGGACTCTGGTGCGCACTTCGGACCAGACCCTACGGCAAAATCCCGGCGATAGATTCCCAGCCGGCATCTGTTTTTGTGACCGCGATTGACACCTCTCCGCTGGCTCCAGATATGGAGGGAATCATCGAATTGAAAAAGGATTTGTTCCTGACAGGGCTTAAATTTCTGAAAAAGTGCATCAGCAGCCCCATCTATCTCTGTCTTGCCGAAGATCAGAAGGCCATCACCGAGGATATTGACGGAGTCGAACGGGTTGCATTTTCAGGCCCCCATCCAGCCGGGCTGCCGTCGACCCACATTCATTTTCTTGACCCGGTGCATGAGAACAAATATGTCTGGCATATCGGGGCACAGGATGTGATAAGTTGTGGAGCTCTTCTTAAAACCGGACAGCTGGACAATGATCGCATCATTTCCATTGGCGGTCCTGCTGCCGTCGAGCCCCGGCATATCAGAACCCGAGTGGGAGCATCAATTTTGGAGCTCTGCCAGGCAGAGACAACCGGAGACGAGGTGAGACTGCTGTCCGGCTCTGTCCTTGAAGGTCGGCAAGCCACCGACAACCACGGCTTTCTTGGCCGCTATCATCAGCAAATCACCTGTCTTCCTGAAGGAACCGGCCGACAGTTTTTCGGCTGGCTGCGACCGGGTAAAGAACGATTTTCAGTGACAAAGGCTTTTCTTTCTGCATTTACCAAACCGGATTCCTTTAATCTTGATACCGCTGTGTGGGGAGGAGACCGGGCAATTTTTCCACTCGGATCATACGAAAAAGTGATGCCCATCGACACAGTCCCCACCTATCTCTTAAAAAGCCTGGCCTCCGGCAATACTGACAAAGCCAAGGAACTGGGTTGCCTCGAAATGATAGAAGAAGATCTGGCTCTCTGCTCTTACGTGTGTCCCGGCAAGAATAATTTTGGCCCGATGTTGCGTCAGACACTCACAACAATCGAAAATGAAGGGTAACCCTTATTTATCCAGGCTATGAAATTTCTCAACAAACTATTTATCGATCTCCAACCGCTGTTTGAAAAAGGTGGCCGCTTTGAACGATTATACCCCCTTTACGAAGCGACTGATTCTTTTCTTTTTTCAACCACAAAATCAACCCAGGCGGCACCACATATTAGGGACGCAATTGATCTGAAACGGATTATGATAACCGTGATCATTGCCCTGATCCCCTGCACCATTATGGCCCTGTGGAATACCGGCTACCAGGCAAACAGCGCGCTTGCTGCTGCAGCCGGCTCTCTGCCCGCTGGATGGCGAGGGGCGGTGATGCTGAGTGTCGGTGCCGACCCAGGTTCGTTTCTGTCAAACATCATCCACGGGTCTCTTTATTTCCTTCCCGTCTATATTGTCGTTGTATTGGTCGGTTCAGTCTGGGAGTTGATCTTCAACCTGATCCGTGGCCACGAATTTTCAGAAGCATTCCTGGTAACAAGTCTTCTCCTGCCGTTGACACTGCCACCGACCATTCCTCTCTGGCAGGTCGCAATCGGGACGAGTTTCGGGGTTGTTTTTGCCAAAGAGGTTTTCGGTGGGGTCGGCAAAAACTTCATGAACCCGGCCCTTTCCTGCCGTGCCTTCATATATTTTGCCTATCCTGCTCAAATGACAGGAGATACGGTCTGGACAGCTGTAGATGGCATAAGCAGTGCCACCCCCCTGGGAGCACTGGCCACAGCTGCAACCGGTAATCCACTGGAGAGTCTTGACATAACGTGGTTTCAAGCATTCATTGGAACCATCCCAGGCTCAATGGGAGAAACCTCGACACTTGCCTGTCTGCTTGGAGCGGCCCTGCTGTTGATCACTGGCGTCGCCTCCTGGAGAATCATGCTGTCAATGCTGATTGGGGCGGTGATTACCGTTTTTTGTTTTCAGCTCATCCCCGACCCCCCAAGTGCACTTTACTCAGTACCCGTACATTACCATTTAGTCTTGGGAGGGTTTGCCTTTGGTCTTGTCTTCATGGCAACAGATCCGATATCCGCCGCACAGACCTTCACCGGTCAATGGTTATACGGCATCTTGATCGGTTTCCTGACGATTTTGATCAGAGTGGCAAATCCTGCTTATCCCGAGGGGGTTATGCTTGCCATACTGATGGCTAATGTTTTCGCACCCCTTTTCGACTATTTTGTCATCAGGGCAAATGCCAGAAGGAGGATATTACGACATGGCTGACGAACACCCACTCAAGCCGTTTTACTCGGTGCTTGTTCTGGCATTTGGCTGCTCCCTGCTTGTCGCTGTCGCAGCCGTAGGGCTCAGACCGCTTCAGGATGCCAATAAACAGCTGGACCAGAAAAAAAATATCCTCAATGCTGCCGGCATATACCAACCGGACACGCCAGTTGCCGAACAGTTCAGTGCTAATTGAAACAAAAATCGTTGACCTTGCCAGCGGCGAATATGTTGCCTCTGAAACGGTGAACCCTGCATCCTATAATCAACTTGGTGCAGCACTATCTGAAGAAAGCGGCAGGGGGCTTGACCGCGCTGAAGATCCGGCAGGTATCCGTCGGCTGGAAAAGTATTCGCTCGTTTATCTGGTCCGGGAAGGAGACAGCGTACCCAGGTGGTCCTGCCGGTCAGGGGTAAGGGACTGTGGTCCACCATGTATGCCTATGTTGCAGTTGAAAATGATTTGACAACCATCAGGGGGATTTCATTTTACGAACACGGCGAAACCCCCGGACTTGGGGGTGAGGTGCAGAACCCACGATGGCAGGCGGGATGGCAGAATAAGAAGCTCTACTCGCCCGAAGGTGACATGGCGCTTGATATTGTCAAGAGCGGTGCCCAGGGCAGCCCTGAAGAATTGCCCTATATGATCGACGGGCTCTCCGGTGCCACCCTGACCTCACAGGGCGTTGAGAACCTAATCCATTTCTGGTTCGGCGATTCCGGTTTCCAACCATTTTTCAACCGAATCAAGCGTGAAGGGGGATTCAATGGCTGAAACAAATAAGGAGCTGTTGCTGAGCTCCATATTCAAACGAAACCCGATTGCCTTACTGGTGCTCGGTATATGCTCCGCACTTGCAGTAACGGGACAAATGTCGACCGCCTTGGTAATGTCGATCTGTGTTACCCTGGTAACTGCTTTTTCCAGTCTGACCATCAGCATTGTTCGCTATCAGATTCCAAATACAGTAAGAATCGGACTGCAGATCATGGTAATTGCGACCCTGGTGATCATTGTCGATCAGGTTCTCAAGGCCTTCTATTATGAACTTTCAAAACAACTCTCTATTTTCGTTGGCTTGATTATTACAAACTGCATTGTCATGGGCCGGGCTGAAGGATATGCCATGTCCAATCCACCCATTCCAAGTTTTCTGGACGGAATCGGTAACGGTCTTGGCTATGGATTTATCCTGATGGCAGTCGCCTTTGTCCGAGAATTGTTTGGTTCGGGCAGCCTGTTTGGCATCGAGATCTTCAGACTTGTCACCAATGGCGGCTGGTATGTCCCGAACGGTATGCTGGTGCTGCCGGCAAGCGCTTTCTTCCTGATTGCCTGCCTTATCTGGGTATTGCGGGCTCTTGACCCGGAACAACAGGAGAAAAACTGATGCACTATCTCGATATTATATTCCGATCAGTTTTTATTGAGAACCTGCCGCTCAGTTTCTTTCTCGGCATGTGTACCTTTCTCGCGATCTCCAAAACGGTAAAAGCTGCCATGGGGCTTGGTCTCGCTGTCCTGGTTTTAACGGCCATAACCATACCAATCAACAATTTTATCCTCAACAGCCTGCTCAAACCGGGAGCTCTTGAGTGGCTTGGTCTATCAGGGCTAGACCTGACATTTCTCGGACTTCTCATTTACATTGCCACGATTGCAGCCGTCGTGCAGATTCTTGAAATGGTCCTGGATCGCTTTGTCCCGGCACTCTACAACACCCTTGGCATCTTCCTGCCGCTGCTGACGGTAAACTGTGCGATCCTGGGCGGTAGCCTTTTCATGGTTGAGCGTGATTATACCTTTCTTGAAAGTTGTGCCTATGGTGTCGGGGCCGGAGCCGGTTTTTTCCTGGCGGTTGTCGCACTGGCAGGCATCCGGGAAAAAAGTGAATATGCGGATCCGCCGAAAGCCCTTCGCGGCCTCGGTCTCACTTTTATTACTGCCGGCTTGATGGCCATGGCCTTTATGGGGCTGGCAGGAATGAGCTTATGAACATTGCCATACCGATTACACCGTTTTTGCTTCAAACATCGCTGGAGAAAGTAGCATGAATGAAATTTTATTGGGAGTCACGATTTTCCTCATCATCCAGTTCATCCTCGTATCGCTGATCGTCGTCGCCAAGCGGACTCTACTGCCAAGCGGCGATATAGCCATTGTGGTCAACGATTCAAAGGAACTGGTAACAGAACCGGGCGGCAAACTGCTCACCTCACTTGCCGACCAGGGAATATTTCTCTCCTCTGCCTGCGGCGGCGGGGGCAGCTGTGCCCAGTGCCGATGTATTGTGACAGAGGGCGGCGGTTCAATCCTGCCCACCGAAGAATCGGCTATTTCCAGACGGGAGGCACGGCAAGGATATCGTCTCGCCTGCCAGGTACCGATCAAGCGTGATATGAAAATCAAAGTACCGCCGGAAATGCTTGAGACCAGGAAATGGCAGTGCGTGGTAGAATCAAACGAAAATGTCGCCACCTTCATTAAGGAACTGGTGCTGAGACTGCCGGAAGATGATCATGTGAATTTCAAAGCAGGAGGCTATATTCAGATCGAAGTTCCTCCGCATGTGCTTGAATATAAAAATTTTGAAATCGATGAACGCTTTCTCGGGGACTGGACCAAATTCAAGATGTTTCAATATAAATCACATGTCCACACCCCGGTCACCAGGGCCTACTCAATGGCAAACTATCCCGAAGAGAGCGGTATTATCATGCTCAATGTTCGAATTGCCAGTCCTCCTCCGGGACAACCGGCCACACCGCCTGGCCAGGTTTCAAGCTACATTTTCAATCTCAAGGCAGGAGATGAAGTCACTATTTCCGGTCCTTTCGGGGAATTTCTGCTTGAAGACGGTGACGAGGAACTTGTTTATATTGGCGGCGGTGCCGGAATGGCTCCAATGCGCAGCCATATATTCGACCTGTTCAAACGTATCAAGACCGACCGCCAGGTTTCATTCTGGTATGGCGGCCGTTCGATGAAAGAAGTGTTTTACCAGGAAGAATTTGAGAAAATGGCTGAAATGCATGATAATTTTTCTTTTCACCTTGCCCTGTCCGAACCGCTTCCAGAAGACAACTGGGATGGAGATACCGGCTTTATTCATCAAGTGCTCTACAATAATTACCTGAAGGATCACCCGGCACCTGAAGATCTCCAGTACTATATCTGCGGACCGCCGATGATGCTTAAATCTATGATGGAAATGCTTGATAATCTTGGCGTTGAAGAAGAAAATATCCACTTTGATGATTTTGGAGGTTAGACCTGCCCCATGGAGTTACTCCTCACCCTTTTTATAACACTTCCCCTGTTTATCGGGGCGGCACTCATTGTTAATTTCTGCAGGAGGCGTGCTGCGCGAACCCGCCACCCGCTCACGGCCATGTGCCACCAGAGCGGCGGTACCATGTGCTGCAGCTGCAGCTCGGCTATGCAGATCCAGAAGGAACCGGTCGACCGCCCCTGAGATCTCCGCGAGACCGGGAAATGAATACGCTATTTTGCCCAGAGCAGGTAGGCCTTGATAAACGAATCCAGGTTACCGTCAAGAACGGCGTCCACATTACCCATCTCATACTCGGTTCGGTGGTCTTTTATCATCCGATATGGCTGTAAGACATAAGACCGTATCTGACTGCCCCAGCCAATCTCCTTTTTCTCTCCATGCAGCCCCTGCTGCTCCTCCTGCTGTCGCTGCTGCTCGCGTTCATATAATTGCGACATCAGCATCTTCATAGCCATATCCTTATTACGATGCTGGGATCGTTCATTCTGGCACTGTACGACAATGCCGCTTGGCAGATGGGTGATACGGATGGCAGAGTCAGTCTTGTTGACATGCTGGCCCCCCGCTCCGCTTGCCCGGTAGGTATCAATTCTCAGATCTTTTTCGGAGATATCAACATTCACGGTATCATCGAGTTCCGGCATGACCATAACAGAGGCGAATGAGGTGTGCCGTCGACCACTTGCATCAAATGGAGAGATTCGTACCAGTCGATGAATTCCCAGCTCAGAGCGCAGATAGCCATAGGCATGTTTACCGCTAAAGAAGATCGAAACACTCTTCACTCCTGCTTCATCTCCGGGAAGGTAATCAAGGATATTTGTTTTAATCCCCTTTGCTTCAGCCCAGCGGAGATACATCCTCAAAAGAATATCAACCCAGTCCTGGGCTTCTGTTCCACCGGCACCGGCATGAATTGAGATGATTGCATTCGAGGAATCATGTTCACCGCTGAACATGCACTCAAGCTCCGTTATCCCGATCTCTTTATCAATTGAGTCAAGACTTTCTGCAACTTCCCGCTCAGCATCAGCATCGTTTTCCTCAGCTGCCATTTCAAGCAGCAGTTCGGCTTCTTCGATAGCTGACCAGGTGTCTTCCCAGCTCTTGATAATTTCCTGGATCTGTCCAAGCTGTTTCTGGACTTTCTGGGCACGACCGGTATCGGTCCAAAAATCCGGAGCCAGTGTCTGGCGCTCCAACTGCTCGAGCTGTTCTTTTTTAGCAGCTAAGTCAAAGATGCTCCTTCAAAGCGTGCATACGGCTTTTCATATCGGTTAATCTTTGAAACGATACTGCCGATCCTGTTTCCTGTGCCATGTTCTCACTCTTGTAAATAGTTGCATCTTCTCCGACAAGATCTCGCTCCCGGCACCTTTATGCCACCGGGACAAAGCGGATCTTCTCTACCTGTTGTTCCTTCTTGCCATACCCCAAACGACAAGAGAAATCACTCCTCCAATTACTGCACAAATGGGTCCGAACAAGTAACCTCCGGCGACGAAAACCGAGCGCTGTGTCATTAGTGGAACCTCAATTGTGTCGGACCATTGGATAAAGAGTTCCGATTCGCTCCTGATGCGCCCCAACGGGTCAATCACTCCCGAAACGCCTGTGTTGGCCGAGCGAACCAAACTGCGTCTGGTTTCGACCGAACGCAACACCGTCATCGCCCAGCTCTGGTATGGGGCACTTGATTTACCATACCAGGCATCATTGGTCAAATTGACAAGTACGTTAGCTCCATTTTCTACCCAGCGCCGCCCGATCTCTGGAAAGATAGATTCATAACAGATCAGCACTCCCGCTTTTATCTGCCCGGTTTCAAGGGGTGAGCCCACCGTTCCGGGAGTAAAATCGCCGGCAGCTTCGACCAGCGGTGCAAGAAACGGCATATATTTTTTCAACGGAACATACTCTCCATAGGGTACCAGGTGAGATTTAAAATAATGACCGAGCGATTCACCCGTTTGCGAGAGCATGAATGCGCCATTGAAATAGTCAAACTGGCGTTTATCCCAATCAACGATTTCATACCACGGGGCCCCGGTTAACAGGGTGATGCCGGATTTGGCTAAAAACAATTTTACCGGCGTGATTAAATCATTGCCACGAGGGTAAAAGGGCAACGCAGTCTCCGGCCAGACGATAAGATCAGGAGACGTTTCTGCAACCAGGTGGTCGCTGAGTCTCAGGTATGAATCCACCGTATTAACCCGCTCCTCGGGTGACCATTTCCTATCCTGCTCTATGTTGCCCTGGACAATGCCAACCCTGGCTACCGCTGCCTGGTCAACCAAACTCACCATTGCTTCCCATCGCTTCTTGGAATAGAGCAACCCGCAACTCAACAGTGCCAGGACGATGGCAACCGACCACAGACGCTGTGAAATGCTGAAACGACCACAAAGAAATCCATACAGGACAAGATTAATCAGAATTATCATAAAGGTCAGTACATGGTGCCCAAACAAATCAGCTGTCTGCAACGCACCGGGTACCGACCAGAGACCATACCCAAAATCCATCCAGGGGAATCCGCTGATCAACCATGACCTCACCCAGTCAAGACCTACCCACAGGGCTGGTATCGCTAATAACCAGAGCCAGAAGTGGTCCTGTCTGTACAGAAAGTAGAAACAGGATGAAAAAAGACCAAGATAAAGACTCATGTAAAAGACGAGAAGCAAAAGAGAAAGGGCAGCAAGAATCCAGGGTAGGCCACCGAAGGTGGTGAGCACGGCAACAATCCAGTATAACTGGAGGATATAAAAGATAACGCCACCGAGTAATCCTCCAAGAAACGCCTGTCTTATACCTGCAGCACCAGAAAGCCAGGCAAACAGAGGCAGCAGACAGACGAACAGAAGTGGCCATAGAGAAAAACGACCGGGAAGGGCGAGCCAGGCCAGGCAGGGGAAAATCAGTACAAGGTTGAGCCATCCATACTTCCGGACTTTTGCCATTACGCAGAATCCTCGCGCACTGGACAGACAACCTTTATCTTCTTGATCCTCCTCATTCCGGCCGACTCGACGATCAGTTCGATGTCACCAATCTTCACTGACTCTCCATTCTGCGGTAGACGGCCAAGGGAGTGGATAATCAGACCGCCAATCGACTCATATGGTCCTTCGGGCAGTTCAATATTGAGCCTTTCTTCCACATCTTCAATATCAACTTTCCCCCTGACGATTGATGTGCATTCATTGACCTTCTCAAAATCATCGTCCTCAACATCATATTCGTCATCGATTTCACCGACTATTTCTTCGAGAATATCCTCAAGGGTTATTAACCCGCGAACCGCGCCGAATTCATCAATAACGATTGCCATGTGGGTCTTGTTTATTTGAAACTCCCTGAGCAGTTCACCGATCGGTTTACCCTCCGAGACAAAATACGTACTATTAAGGTAGCTTTCCAGATCACCATCAAATTCACTGCCGCGGGCGCAAATCCGCAGCAAATCCTTGGCATGCAGGATACCGATAATCTTATCGGTGTTTCCCCTGAAAATCGGAATACGGGTAAAACCCTCTTCAATTACCACATCGATCATTTCAGGAATTGGCGTGGAAATTTCAAAACTGATTATTTCAGCGGCCGGCGTCATAATTTCTGCTGCCTGGGTATCGCGGAAGTCAAATATTGAATTTATCATCCGCTCTTCGAGGCTGGAAATCAACCCGTGCTCTTCCCCCTCCTCAAGAAGTTCCTGGATTTCATGTTCCAGGGCCTCAGTGGTATCAGGAGCCCTGCCGAAGGGGAATAGAGCTCTTAAACGTCTGAAAATCGAAACTTCTTCTCCTTCAGCCGAAGGAGGTGCATCATCATTACTGCTCATATGTGTCCGTTAATCTATGTACCGTATAATGGGTGGGACCCGGAATGGGAACAATCGCATACTTAAGATAGTACCAATACTTAATGGAGAATCTCTAGGGATAATTGGCCCGAAAGTCAAGGAGAAAGGCGCTTAAATCGGCGGGAAATGATATTGGAATCAACGATTCTGACGCAACAAAGAATGATTTCTCTTTGATTTATTACTACTCCTTACTATATTAGGGGGGTTTACCAGCAAATAAGTCAATGAAGCAACCCGACAGCTCGACCAGTTGTCTGCTTACATTGTCCCATTTAAATTTATATTCAAAGAGGAATAGTGTGGAAGGAAAGGTACTGATCGCCAACCGGGGTGAAATTGCCATCCGCATAATGAACGCCTGCCAGGATCTGGGCCTAGATTATGTCGTTGTTTATACCGATGCAGACAAAGACTCCGAGCACGTTCGGCGCAACCGTACCGATGGCAGTGAGCAAAATGCCTGGCGAATAACAAATTATACAGAACCAAATGATATCTTTGCAGTTGCTGACCACACGTCCTGTACAGCAATTCACCCTGGATACGGATTCTTTTCAGAAGATTTCAGGTTTGCGCGCCGGGCGACTGTCAGGGACCGTGCCCTGACCTTCATTGGTCCAAACTGGCAGGTTATCAAAAATCTTGGTGACAAAATCAACACCAAGCGCGTTGCCAATCAACTTGGCATCCCCACCATACCAGGAACTGACACGCCTATATACAACGAGATGGAGGCTGAAGAAATTGCGGTAACGCTATTGGAAGATCAGCTGGCCGATGGAATTGAAGATCCTTCCATTCTCGTTAAAGCCGCTGCCGGCGGTGGCGGAATGGGAATTGAAGAAGTGACTGAAATTGAACATTTCCGCCGGGTATACCGTCAACTGCAGAATTATGCAAAGCGGCAGTTTGGCGACGGTGGTGTTTTGATCGAACAATGTTTGCGTGATTATAATCACCTTGAAGTTCAACTGGTCTGTTCCACCTACAACGAGCGCGTTCATTTCAGTTCCAGGAACTGCACCATACAGTCGACCGGCAGACAAAAAAGGGTTGAAGCTGCCCCCGGATTCCACAATTCATGTTTTGACTATGAGTTCGATGAAGAGAGCGTTCTTGAGCAGATTGTCAACTATTCACTTAAACTGGCTGATCATGTGAATTATGACAATGTCGGTACCTGGGAATGGATCGTTTCCCGCAGTGGCCAGCCGTATCTTCTCGAGGTAAACACTCGTATTCAAGTTGAAAATGACATATCTGCCCGAATAAGTTACCTGGACGACAAACACCCGAACCTGATTCGCGAGCAGATCAGGGTGGCACTCGGCGAGCGCCTCGGCTACAAGCAGAAAGATATAGAATTCAAGGGTGCTGCGATTGAATTGCGCATTGTCGCCGAGGACACAAAAAGGGGATTTTCACCCTGGATCGGGACGATTACCGACTTTTCATTTCCTGATTATGACTGGTCGGCGGTATATACGCATGTACCGTTTGACCGACCCTATACAATACCGAGTGATTTTGACCCGAACCTGGCACTTGCTTTGGTGTGGGCTGAAACCATGGATGAAGCCAAAAAGCGTGCCGCCAACTTTATTGACAAGACCTCCATCCGGGGAAAGGATTCCAATGGTGGACCGATTACAACCAATCTTCAATACCTGAAAAACAACCTGGGTCGTCTTCTGGCATTCTGATGCAGGTGCACTTATATATACCTTTATGAATGAACAATTAAAGCAGCTCCAGAAAATTGAGGAGCGGATTGATTACCTGATACAGCTCAAGGATTACTCCAATTGGGGAAACCTTGACGGTTTCAAGGCAAGTTGCGAGCAGCTGAAACTGACCATTTACGATTACTCGGAAGAGGAGATCATACGGGAGATCCGCAAACTCAATGATTCCGTCATTTTTCTTGAGGAACGGGCAGAAGAACAACTCACCCCCATGGAGCGTGTCAGGATTGTCCGATCCCTCCAGCGTTTCAGCCTCAAGGACATTCTCGAAAATGTATATGACGATTACACCGAGCTCGGTGGAGAAGACGATGCCAATATCGATCCGGCAATGGTCTGCGCCAAAGCCACCATTACCAGGAAAGGAAAAAAGAAAACCCACACGGCAACCGTAATGGTAATTGGCCAGGAAAAGGGCCATGGTGAAGAATTCAGAAACGGGGGATCATGCAAACCAGAAGGGAACGAAAAAGCCCTGAGGTACATGAAAGTTGCGGAAACTGAAGGAATACCGATTCATTTTTATGTCTTTACCCCTGGTTCTTATCCTGTTGAGGAGTACCCGGGTGCCGCCCAACAGATTGCCCGAAACATCTACGGTATGACCAAATTACGGGTACCGACCGTTTCATTGATTTCTGAAGGAGGGTCTGGGGGAGCTGAGGCCATTGGTTTGTCAGATTACCGGATGATGTGCAGTCACGGCTATTACTCAGTGATTTCCCCAGAAGGGGCTGCAGCAATTGAAGGAAGAGTCAGGGAAGGCAACAAGGTTCCCGCTGAACTGATTGAAATCTGTGCCGACAGACTGCGGCTTACCGCCCTGGACAATCTCAACCACGGCACAATTGATAAAATTATCAAAGAACCTCCGCTGGGTGCACGCAGGGATGATTTCAGTTTTTTCGGTCTGGTGCGCTCAGAAATGATCAGGGCAACTGACCGGGTCGTTCTCTCAACCAAGAGCTTCAAATCGTTTCGGACCCTTGAAATCGGACGAAAAAAATCAAAAAAGGAAAATTTGGAGTTTGAGGTGGTTGTTTCCTGGGATTTGAGCAAGGAAGAGATTGTCAGGCTCCTGCGTTCTCGCTCTGAAAAGTACCTGAGCCTTGCAACACATGGATATATTGGCCAGCCGGAGGCCCAAAGATCCATTATGCAGCAGGCAAGAATTTACAGCGAGCAGGTCTATTACACCCTGCGCTATGACATTTTCAAGAACCATAAAAAGCAGGTTCGCAAGGTCCTCAACGACGTTTCCGGAGAAGGATCGGTGATGCTCAAACGTGTCACCGAACCACTGAATGCTGTTCTTTCATTTCTTACCGCTCCGCAACCAGAAGAAAAGAAGACAAAATTGATCACCTACAACGGTAATGGCCAGAGCAGCAGCCAGCGCCAGGACCCGCTGGAATTGACAGATACCTATACCAGTCCGCTGGCCAGAAGTGACCGTACCGTCTCTTGTCCCAACGGCGAGAAATACGGATGTAAAGATCTGTGGATCCCAGACCTTTACGGCGAATTTGCAGGCGTTTGCGAAACCTGCGGGCACCATTTCCCGCTCGAGTACCAATGGTACCTGGAAAATGTTTTCGACCCCGGATCAATCCGCTTTTTCAATACCCATCTTGAAGCCCAGAATCCGCTTGGTTATACCGGTTTTTCCGAGAGGCTGCAGAAGGCAAAAGAAAAGACCAAACGAAAAAGCAGCAACATGACTTTTTCCGCCCAGATTGACACCATTAAACTGGTTACATCGATCCTCTATTCTGATTTCAGGAACGGTACCGTTGGCTCCACCGAAGGGGAAAAATTTGTCCAGGCCTGTAAACTCGCCCAGCGAAAAAAACGACCCCTTCTCGCCTATGTCCACTCAACAGGCGGGATCAGAATCCAGGAAGGCACGCTGGGCGTGGTGCAAATGCCCAAATGCACAATGGCAGTAAGGGAGTACATCGACTCAGGCGGACTGTATATCGTCGTTTACGACAACAATTCTTATGCCGGACCGGTTGCCTCATTTCTCGGCTGCTCTCCCTATCAGTTTGCCATTCGCTCTTCCCGGATCGGTTTTGCCGGTCCCCGCGTCATACGGGAAACAACAGGGATTGATATCCCCCCTGACTATCACTCGGCCCGAAATGCACTCAGGTGCGGACACATCCAAGGTATCTGGGATCGACGAGAGTTCAGAAAAAACCTGCACAAATGTCTACAGACCATGGGAAGCCCACACCTCTACTATCGCTAACAAGAGTATCTCCTGGTTCAGGCAGGTACGGGTAATCGATGATTCTTGGTCAGAATGTGATAACCTGATATCCCTGGTCAATATATTCTTCCAACGACGGGTGCCCCATCATGGTACCTGCCACATTCAGTCCAAGCTTCTGGGCATCCTCCAGGCTGCCCAGCTTTGCTGAACATGCCTTGCAGATACAGTCAATCAGCCCGGCGTCTTTAACCTTGGCGAATAGATCGGCAAATGGGGCATCAGTTTTGAGGAAGGCAGATACCAGTTTTACAGCTCCTCCTTCTATGACCACTTTTACCTCGTACCCTTTCTCCTTGAAATCAACAGCGTAGAGGAGAACATGGGTAAAGCACATCATTTCGGGATTGAAGGTCACCAGCGCTACTTTTTTCATAACTATTATTGCTCCTTGGAAACTTAAAATACCCTGATTACACCAATTATTCAGGGAAACGGTTGTCAACTCAATTAAAATCAGGTAACTCGAAGGAAGTGTAATCAAATTAACCGATCATCTCAAGACTGTTTCGTTGAAAGAAAACGCTGATGCAAAGACAAAATAATCGCCCCCTGGCTGTCATTCCTACACGACCTGGTCTGCTGTTGATCATGATATTGCTGATTTTTTCAATTCAAAGCTGCAGTCTGGAGCCGAAAGAACCGCTGCCTGTACTCGGCACGATCGACGTCCCGTATACGTTTACAGACCAGGATGGTGTCCCTGTCTCCCAAAAACTCTTTGCCGGCAAGATCTATGTGGCGGATTTTTTCTTTACCAGCTGTCCGACAATCTGCCCCGTAATGAAATCACAGATGCTGCGGGTCTATGAATCCTTCTCTGAACAGGACAACATCCTGCTGCTATCCCATACCATTGATCCCGACCATGACACGGTTGAAGTTCTGCATGACTATGCACAACGACTCGGTATCCTGTCCGCTCGTTGGCATATGGTCACCGGACCCAAGAATGAAATATACGACACCGCCAAACGCTATATGCTCGCCGCCATGGAGGACAAACAGGCACCGGGCGGCTTTATCCATTCAGGTTCCTTCTGTCTCGTTGACGGGCAAGGCAGAATCAGAGGGTTCTACCGGGGAACGGAAGAGGATTCAGTCGATCAGCTCATTGTCGATATCAGAAGGCTTCTCAATGAAACCTGAAAGCCGCCGCCCTCGTCTATGGCTACGTGCCATTCTTTTCTGGTGCTTGCTCGGGCTCTTTTCTGGGTGTAGCCAGGAGCATCCCGGACAAGCCGTTTACCAGAAAAAATGTTCTCAATGCCATGGTATGTCAGGGCAGGGGTTGAGAAATCTCTACCCACCATTGGATAAAAGCCCATACCTTTCTAATCGGATCCCAGAACTTCCCTGCCTGATCATAGAAGGAAGCAGGGGTGCTATTAATGCAGGTGGCACTGCCCGCAGCCGTTTCATGCCGCCGATTAAATCAATCGGTACACCCGATTTGCTCACCCTGCTGGATTTTCTCCAGGGTCGCTGGTCGACTGACGCCATCGAAATCACCCAGTCTAAGCTCGAGGCATGGCTTTTATCATGCAAGACCTGATGCCTCCAAAGCTCAGCTCTATTCTGGCCCCATTTCTCGTTGCCCTCTGCCTTGTCTGTTCCTGCACGGATGAGCAGAACAGAGAAAATAGCAGGCTACGGGAAGAGATCATAACTGTTCATGACCGGGCCATGGATAAAATCGGCCTCATGTATGAGCTCGAAATCAAACTGCAGACCCTGGCAACCAACGATCCCGCCCGGAAAAAAACCTTTGACCAGGCGATATCAGATCTCCAGAACGCCAATAAAATGATGTTTGACTGGATGCACCAGTACCAGACGCTCGCGGTCGACTCAGAACCCGAAAAAGACAACGTCTATCGTCGCCAGCAACTGCTCATGATAAGAGAAGTCCAGCGACTGACCGACGAATCAATCGGGATCTCGGAAACCATACTTGCAAATGGACAATAAAAAACGCTAGGATACGCTCTTCTCGGGACATTATCTGCTGGTAAGAATACAAGAGGTTGCATTTTCTGCATCTAAGATGGCTGCTGGACCCTGTCGTTATCAGACACTTCACAGAATCCTGCTCTGGAGCAGCAACACCAACCTGCTTTTTTTTTGCTGCTGCCTTTTCTAATATCCAACCATGCTTAGGGTATAGCGCTGATACGGAAGGCAGTATAGACCAGTAACTCGTTCAAGATCTGTCAGGGAGTACTCATGTCAAGTAATTTTGGAACACTATTTCGAATATCCACCTTTGGTGAATCACACTGTAAAGCGGTGGGAGTTGTCATTGACGGCTGTCCTCCCGGGGTGCCTCTGACAGAGAAAGACATCCAGGTTCAACTCAGCAGGAGAAGGCCCGGACAGTCAAAACTGACGACCGACAGGGCTGAAAAAGATGCCGTTACCATTATCTCGGGCACGGAAGGCGGCGTTACACTCGGCAGCCCCATCGCGCTGCAGGTTAACAACCTTGACCAGCGACCGTCAGACTATGGTGACATGAATACCATTCCCCGTCCATCTCACGCTGATTTTACCTATATGGCCAAATACGGTATCAAAGCATCATCAGGAGGGGGAAGATCAAGTGCCAGGGAAACAATTGGAACCGTGGCATCAGGGGCGGTTGCCGACAAAATACTCAGGGAACAGTTTGGGGTGGAAATAGTTGCCTGGGTAAGTGGCGTTGGTCCCTTTGAAGCAAATCAGCCAAACATCGATACCGTCAGTCGGAGCCAGATTGACGAAACCGATCTGCGTTGTCCGGACCTGACTGTTTCTGAACAGATGCGCTCACTTATTCTTGCATTAAAAGATGAAGGTGACTCCACCGGCGGTGTTGTTTCATGTGTAATAAGAAATGTTCCAGCCGGCATCGGAGAACCTGTATACGAAAAACTGGAGGCCAAAATCGCCCAGGCAATGCTGGCAATACCGGCCACAAAAGGATTTGAATTCGGTTCAGGGTTCTCAGGAACACGACTGAAAGGTTCCCAGCACAATGACCCGTTTATTCAAAAAGCAGCCCGGCTTGGCACACTCACAAATAACTCGGGCGGTATCCAGGGCGGCATCGCCAATGGTGAGCCGATATTCTTTCGGGTTGCCTTCAAACCGCCAGCAACAATATCTCTTGAGCAGAAAACGGCCAATTACCGTGGTGACCAGGTAACCCTTCAGGCCAAAGGGCGTCACGATCCCTGTGTGGTCCCAAGGGCGGTACCGATCGTTGAATCTATGGCTGCTCTGGTTATTCTTGATATGATTCTTCGCCAGGAGGCCCGTAAGGCGCTAAGCAGAACCTAATGGTCAACGTCGTAACCTTCGGGATAACGACCCAGATTAAGATAGCAATCTTGACATATTCAGTATATAGTGCGTGGTTTTTAATCAATCGTACATTAATCTTTCACCATGCATTGTGCCAGGTACATGCTGGTAACAGGCATAACCAATGACTCCAAAACAGACCGTTCTCAGTGGATATATTGACAGGTTTTCCCCTCCTGTCGGCCTGCTGCTCCTGATTCTATCCATCATAATCGGGGCCAGTACCGGTCTGGCCGCAGTACTGTTCATCAAACTGATCGCAACTATCCAGCATTTCAGCTACTCACAGCTTCCAGAACTGCTGCCCTCTCTCGGATCACTCATATACTTCATCGTTCCAATCATCGGAGGATTGCTTGTCGGCCCATTGATTCTCTTTGCCCAGGAGGCAAAAGGACATGGTGTCCCGGAGGTCATGCAGGCTTTGATCATACGTGGCGGCCGCATTCGGGCACGCGTGGCGGCTGCAAAGATCGCCGCATCGGCGCTTTGTATCGGGACCGGCGGGTCAGCGGGTCGTGAAGGCCCCATCGTCCAGGTCGGCTCCGCCCTGGGATCAAGTATCGGCCAGGTCCTGAGACTCTCGGATGAGCGTATCAGAAATCTCGTGGCCTGCGGAGCGGCAGCTGGTATTGCAGCTACCTTCAACGCTCCAATTGCAGGTGTTGTGTTTGCTATAGAAGTGCTGATGTGCAACCTGCAGGTTCGCTCCTTTGGAAACGTCGTCATTGCCGCTGTTTCTTCTTCAATTGTCAGCCGGGTCTTCCTTGGAACGCAGCCTGCATTCTCGGTACCCATTCATTCACTGGTCTCCCCGTTATCGTTGGTTTTTTATCTGATCCTCGGTCTTCTGGCCGCACTGGTTGGCATCATGTTTATCAGGATGCTGAACAGAGCAGAAGACGTGTTTGATAACTGGAAATTCCCCCAACTATACAAGCCGGCCGTTGGTGCTGCGCTTCTCGGGGTTTCTGGTGTTTTGTTCATGCAACTTCCCGTAGCTGACGGTATCCTCATGCCGTTCATGTACGGTTCCGGTTTTCATTATATTGAAGAGGTTCTCCAGGGAGGATCATCGCTATGGATTCTGCTGCTCCTTGTCTTCCTGAAGCCGCTTGCGACCTCGTTTACCCTCGGGTCCGGTAACTCGGGTGGCGTTTTCGCGCCCTCCCTGTTCATCGGAGCAATGCTGGGAGGAGCGCTTGGTATTCTTTTCAAAAATTATTTTCCCGAGATCTCAGGTGAACCTGGTGCCTACGCCCTGGTCGGCATGGCAGCGCTCTTTGGCGCGACCGCCCGGGCTCCTCTGACAGCCATGCTCATTGTCTTTGAGATGAGTAATGACTACTTGATGATTCTTCCCCTGATGGTTGCCGGTATTGCAGCCACCTACTTCGCCCAATGGCTGCACCCTGAATCCATTTATACCCTGAAACTTGCTAAGCGGGGCATACGTTTTGAGGGTGGACGGGATATGGATATCATGCAGGGGGTAAAGGTGCAGGAGGTCATGAGAACCAGGCTGGTGAGTATTAACAAGAACCAATCGGTATCGGATTTGATGGCCCTGTTCCAGGAAACCAACCTGCTCGGCTTTCCTGTCATAACTGAGGGTAAAAAACTATGGGGTATTATTACCCTGCAGGATGTTCACAGAGCCCAGTCTGAAAGTAATTTCAACCCTCGCCAGATGAAAGTCGAGGATCTTGCCGTCGAGGGGCCGATTGCAGTCCACCCCGATGAACCGATCTGGGTTGCCATTCAGAAAATGTCGCCGCGAGATTTAGCCAGGCTTCCGGTGATTTCACGGGACGGCACGATGAGACTGGTCGGCATGATCAGCCGCAGTGACATCTTGCGGGCCTATGATGTCGGGGTTGTTCGTAAACAAAGAGGACAACTGGTAGAAAAGCAAACCACACTGCGTTCTTCATCTGAAACAGGGTTCGTTGAGTTTGTGATCAATGAAGATGATGCCTGCTGCCATGTTAAAGTCAAGGATCTACCCCTGCCGCAGCAGGTTAACCTGGTATCAATCAAGCGGGAAGGAAAGGTCATAATTCCAAGGGGAAAACATCAACTGGCACCCGGAGACGTGTTGACTGTTTTTGGTATTTTAGAGGAAATAGAAGGTCTGAAAGCATTTCTCAACAGTAACCGGATGGATAAACCGGACTGATCTGTTCATACTCTCAAAGGTCGAGATAATCGAGAATTGCCTCCCCTGCGTACCTGCCCTCTGCAATTGCGGTAACCACGAGATCCGAGCCGCGTACCACATCCCCTCCGGCAAAGATTTTCTCGCAAGAGGTTTGAAACGGATATCGACTCGATTCATTCGCTACGACTAATCCCCGTTGATCAAGCTCGACCCCATGCTCTTCAAGCCAGCTGTCGGGACTCGGTTTAAAACCAAACGCCATGATCACCGCATCGGCTTCCAGAGTGTATTCGGATCCGGCGATTTCCTCCGGCCTCTGCCGCCCTTTTTCATCAGGCGGACCCAAACTGGTACGAACAACGCGGACACCGGTAACTCTATCGTGCTGATCAACGATAATTGACACGGGCTGGACATTCCATTCATACTCAACGCCCTCATCTCTGGCATTTTGTACTTCCTGTCTGGAACCGGGCATATTTTTTTCATCACGGCGGTAGGCGCAAACCACAGACTGAGCTCCCTGCCTGATCGATGTCCGCAGGCAATCCATGGCGGTATCGCCACCACCTAGGACAACAACCCGTTTGCCTGCCAGCGATGTATAAGATTCCTGGGTGTACTGATACTGCCGCTCATGGCAGATATTGCCAACCAGAAATGGAAGTGCCTCCAGCACCCCGTCAGCGTCCTCGTTTTCAAGACCGCCCCGAATGGACTGATAGGTTCCGGTTCCAACAAATACTGCCGGATAATCTTCGAGAATATCCGTAAAACTGATGTCGACCCCGACAGTAGTGTTCAGCATGAACTCAACACCCATTTCCATGAAGATTTCTCTTCTGCGGGCCATCACTTCTTTTTCGAGTTTGAAATCGGGAATACCAAAAGTCAGCAGGCCGCCGATTTCAGGATAGCGGTCAAAAACAACCGGCACGACACCGTTTCTTACCAGGATATCAGCACAGCCGAGACCGGCTGGACCGGCACCGATCACAGCAACTTTTACTCCCGTCTTCATGACTTTTGACAGATCGGGACGCCACCCCATCATAAATGCGGTATCGACAAGGTATTTCTCTACACTGCCAATGGTCACCGCTCCATATTCGTCATTGAGTGTACACGCTCCCTCGCAGAGTCGATCCTGGGGACAGACCCGGCCACACACCTCGGGCAGGCTGTTGGTGCGGTGGCAAAGCTCAGCTGCCTCAATAATCCGACCTTCTCCAGCCAGCTTAAGCCAATCCGGAATGTAATTGTGAACCGGACACTTCCACTCGCAATAGGGATTCCCACAGCCGAGACAGCGGTCTGCCTGCATTCGCAGCTGGTTTTCATTAAATAGTTTGTATATCTCGACAAATGACTCCCTGCGAGTCTTGATCGATTTCTTTTGCGGATCAATACGATCCACTTCCAGAAACTGAAAAACATTCTGGTCCATATCAGCTCCTATTGGGTAGTCATCAGGAGTTCGGTGGCCGACCGGCCGCGTTTTCCAAGCAGATCTTCAGCACTCATTCCTTTCGGCTTCACCAGCTTGAAACGATCGCAATAACTGCCGAAATCATCCAGGATCATCTCCGCCCGTGAACTCTCTGTCTCGGTATAGTGAGCACTGATTATTCCCCTCAGGTGCTCTTTCAGAAGATATTGCTCTTTCATCGGCAGGACATCAATCAATTCAGGATTAATCTTGTCGATAAAATGATCAAATTCATCGAATACATAGGCAAAGCCACCTGTCATACCGGCGCCGAAATTTATGCCGGTCTCGCCAAGGATGGTAACAACCCCTCCGGTCATATACTCACATCCGTTGTCTCCAATACCCTCGACGACCGCCCGAGCGCCTGAGTTTCTGACACCGAAACGCTCACCCGCTTTGCCTGCAGCATACAGTCGACCGCCGGTCGCACCGTAGAGGCAGGTATTACCGATTATCACCGCCTGGTGAGACTCGTAGGCAACTCCGGCAGGGGGCTTGATTACCAGCATACCGCCAGCCATGCCCTTGCCCACATAATCATTGGCATCACCGGTTAACACCAGCTTCAGGCCTCCGGCATTCCAGACACCAAAACTCTGGCCGGCAGTCCCCTGCAGGTGAACAGTTATCTGATCGGAGTCCATTCCCCTGTTGCCATGTACCCTGGCAATTAACCCTGACAACCGTGCGCCAAGGGCACGGTCGGTATTGTTGATCCCGCAACTCCACCTGCCACCTGCTCGATCAGTAACCGCGGCAGAGAATTGTTCAAAAAGCTTCCTGTTTAGCACCCCTTTGTCATGAGGATGATTTCGTATCTGGTTAAAAACTGCGCTGCCTTCCGGCGGATTAGAAGACTCGAGAAGCGGTTTGAGCCTGAGCTTGTCCTGTTTTTTGTTCTCTCCTGCAGTGATCTCCAATAAATCGGTTCTGCCAATAAGATCAGTCAATTCTCTTACCCCCAGAAACGCCAGCCACTCCCTCGTTTCCCGTGCCAGAAAACGAAAATAGTTCATGGCCATTTCGGGCAATCCAGTAAAGTGATCACGTCTCAGGGTTTCGTCCTGTGTAGCGACCCCGGTGGCACAATTATTGAGATGACATATTCGCAGATATTTGCAGCCGAGCGCCACAAGCGGTCCGGTTCCAAAACCAAAACTCTCCGCTCCTAGAATAGCCGCCTTGACAATATCAAGACCGCTTTTTAAACCGCCATCGACCTGTAGTCTTATCTTATGTCGTAAACCGTTTTCTACAAGTGCAGCCTGGGTTTCCACCAGACCGAGTTCCCAAGGGCTACCGGCATATTTTACCGACGTCAGGGGACTGGCTCCGGTACCGCCATCATATCCAGAGATGGTAATCATATCCGCGTATCCCTTGGCAACACCGGTGGCGATCGTTCCCACCCCCGGCTCCGATACCAGTTTTACTGAAATCAGCGCATCGGGGTTAATCTGCTTCAGGTCAAATATCAGCTGTGCCAGGTCTTCGATTGAATAGATATCGTGGTGTGGTGGCGGGGAAATAAGGGTAACACCGGGCATCGAGTGACGCAGTTTTGCGATCATCGAGGAGACTTTATGCCCGGGCAACTGTCCACCCTCACCAGGTTTCGCCCCTTGCGCTACTTTGATCTGGATGACTTCCGCACTCATCAGGTACTCGGGGGTTACGCCGAAGCGACCTGAAGCGACCTGCTTTATTTTGGATACACGCTCTGTTCCAAACCTGGCAGAATCCTCTCCTCCCTCTCCGCTGTTGGAATATCCGCCAAGTCGGTTCATGGCGATAGCCAGCGCCTCATGTGCCTCTGGGCTCAGGGCTCCTATTGACATGGCAGCAGAGTCAAACCGGCGGTAGAGATTTTCTTCCTGTTCCACCTCGTCAATGGAAATGGAGTGGCAGCCGGTTTTAAGAACCAGCATATCTCTGAGACTGGATATGGAACGATTGTTCACCAGCCCAGCATACACCTGATAATCGTCCCAGGATCCGCTACGCACAGATTTCTGGAGGGTCTGAACAACATCGGGGTTGTATGCGTGAAATTCTCCGCCGTGAACATATTTGTACAACCCTGCGGCGATCATCGGCTTGTGATACTTCCAGGCCAACCGGGCACGCGTTACACTGTCCTGCTGAATATCACTGAAATCGGCACCCTCGATCCTGCTGGGGACACCTTTAAAACAGAGATCAACGACCTCAGAGGATAAGCCGACCACTTCAAAAAGCTGAGAACAGCGGTATGACGATATGGTTGAAATACCCATCTTGGACATTATCTTCAGCATCCCCTTGTTAATGCCCTGACGGTAGTTAACCATAACCGTCCGCTCGGATAATTTGATGATTTCGTCCTCAACCATCTTGGCAAGGATCTCATAGACAAGATACGGGTATACCGCGGTCGCACCAAAGCCGATGAGTACGGCAAAATGGTGCGGATCCCGGACTTCTGCGGTCTCGATTATTATGTTGGCATCACAGCGTAGATTGTTCTCGGCGAGTCCGTTGTGCACGGCACCCACAGCCGCTGCTGCCGGTATTGTCAGGTGATTAGGTGATATTTTCCGATCGGACAGAATAATCAGAACCGCACCTGACCGAGTTTGTTCAACGGCTTTGTCCACCAGCTGTCGTATTGCTGTCTCAAGGCCGATATCAGGTTTATAATCAAGATCAAGTACAACATGACGATAGTGCTCTTCATCCAACTCCTTTAACTGGGTCATGTCACTGTAGACGAGAATCGGAGAGTTGAAAAGTACCCGGTTCGCATGTCCCATCGTCTCATTAAAAACATTTTGCTCTCTGCCGATACAGGTGGCAAGCGACATCACATGCTGTTCCCTGAGCGGGTCGATCGGAGGATTTGTCACCTGAGCAAACTGCTGCCTGAAATAGTCGAACAGCAGCCGTGGTTTATGGGACAGCACGGCAATCGGCGTATCATCACCCATCGAGGCAACCGCTTCGCGGCCTGTTTCGCCAAGTACTCTGATCACCTGATCGAGCTCATCGATTGAATAACCAAAGAGTTTCTGACGGGTTAATAACTCGTCATCGTCAAGCCCCCGCTTTCCCGCCTTCTCCTCATCCAGTTGTTCCGCTGGAATGAGGCTTCTGGAGTTGTTTTCCAGCCAATTCCTGTAGGGATGCCGTGACTTGAGTTCATTGTCGATATCCCACGAACTCCAGATGCGGCCATTCATGGTATCAATTACCAGAAGTTCACCGGGCCCCACTCTCCCTTTCTCAACAACTTCATCAGGTGCATAGTCCCAGATACCCACCTCTGAGGCCAGAGTGATCAACCGATCGCTGGTGATCACGTACCTGGCGGGCCTCAAACCGTTTCTATCGAGTCCACATGCCGCAAATCGGCCATCACTCATGACAATTCCAGCCGGCCCATCCCACGGCTCCATGTGCATTGAATTAAAGTCATAGAAGGCTCGCAGATCATCATCCATCTGCGGATGATTTTGCCAGGCAGGCGGGATCAACAGCCTGAAAGCCCTGAACAGGTCCATTCCTCCAGCCAGAAACGTTTCCAGCATATTATCAAGAGATGACGAATCCGAGCCGATTGTTCCGACATAGGGGGCAGCATCCCTCATGTCCGGCATCAACGGAGATTCCAGTTTATAGGCTCGGCTTCTTGCCCATTGGCGGTTACTGGTAATGGTGTTGATTTCGCCGTTATGAGCAAGGTACCTGAATGGCTGGGCAAGTTTCCACCGGGGCAGGGTGTTGGTGGAAAAACGTTGATGGAAAAGACAGACCGCCGACTGCATCCGCAGGTCCCCGAGATCCAGATAGAATCCGGGCAAATCACCGGGACGACAGAGCCCCTTGTAGACAACAACCAGGTTGGAAAATGAGGGTATGTAAAAGTCAGGATCATCAACAATACGTTTCTCGATCCGCCTTCTCACCATGAAAAGTCTGCGTTCAAAATCCCGCGGTCCCCACCCGAAAGGGCCATTAATGAAGACCTGCATGATAACCGGCAGAGAATCCCGGGCAATCTGGCCAAGCACGGTCGGGTCAACCGGTACCTCCCGCCACCCGGCAACCGACAGGGTCTCCCTGTTCAGTTCTTCTTCAACCACAAGCTGAGTATATGCCTGCCGATCCGTCCCATGTCCCATGAAAATCATGCCAACGCCATAGCGACTGCTCAGACTGAAACCGTTCTCACCGGCAATTGCCTGGAAAAACGAGTCAGGTTTCTGGAGCAGCAGGCCACAGCCATCACCGGTTTTTCCATCAGCACCGATTGCACCTCGATGATCCATGCGGTCAAGCGCAGCTATTGCTGTGCGAACAAGACGGTGGCTCACCGTTCCCTCGAGATGGGCAATTAATCCAAAACCACAGTTATCCCTGAAATCCTCCCGATTATAAAGGGGCATTTCAATCTCCTTATCTATCGTCAATCGCCTGGAAGGCGTTTTTCACTGAAGTCAAAACGACCTTAACCATACGTCATCTCAGGTTGAAAATCTACAAAAACGATTCCTATTCTCACCTTCTGCAGACTTGCGGTTGCATGAGCAGCGTGATACATATTTATATATGAGAATAAAGGTCCTGACGGCACGGCTTTCTTTTTTTATCCTGCTTATTGTGAGCGGTGCGCTGCTCGCGCTCGCCAGTTTTTCAACCATTCCCGTCGACATTCATCAGGCCAAAGGGCTCAGGGCGATTGGTATTTTTGGTCTGTTTCTGGGTATTGGCGAGATCCTTAACCACCCGGTACAGAAAAAGTTGGAGCTTAAAGATCAGGAGGACACTCCCCCGCTGGCAACCCTGCACCGATCCCGGAATCCATGCGGGCTTGGTAATACGCTGGATGTTCTTGCCCTGGTATGCCTGTTTATTTCACTGAGTTACTTTTTCTTTCCGCATCAGCCTTAATGTTCTGATAATCTTTTATCATCCTGGATTGACGTGATTTTCAAAACTCGATATTGACTTTTAGACTATCCCTATTTAGATTTTACCAGTGGAAATGTTTGTTATGGTAGACCACAATCACCGCTTCAAAGGACCAATAGCCTGAAGCAGACCGGTCAACATGCAATGGTGGCAAGATGAACCAAAGAAAACATCCCCGGATTGAAATCACTCATATCCAAGCCGACATATCGGACGGAAAAGGATTCTATACCGGAACTGTCCAGGATATCTCACGTTTCGGATTATCTATCTCAAACATACCAAAACGTCTTGATAAATCTGCTGACATTTACTCGGTCATACTCGACGGACCCGGTACTCACTTTAAACTGCTTGCCCGACCCATATGGGAAGAAGAAGATGGAATGAATAAAACGATTGGGGCACAGATCGAGAACAGTCCATGGACATGGACTGAATATGTGATACGCCACGAACCTCTGCCCGGAGATGATACGCAGGACACGTCAAACTGATCGGGAGAGGGCCGGTTCCCGGATACCCATTAACAAAGAAGTGTCACTTCTGATAAGCGATCAGCTTATCAGCCCATTGCCTGGCAGAAATATCTAGATCCTGCCGAAGGTGTAACGGAAATACGATGCACAGATTCCTTCCTGGGCGACCATACACGGTCCGACAGGATGACGGGATGTGCAGGAAATACCAAAAGACGGACAATCGTTCGGGGTGCCGCGCCCCGAGATTATCTCGGCACAATTGCATTGAATCTCTTCCGCTCCCTTTCTGAAACGTATATTAAATCGCTTAACAGCATCGTAGAGCGAAAGTTCATCGCGAATGACAAACCCGCTTCCTTCTATACTGCCAAGTCCTCTCCAGTCAGTTTCCACTGCAAAGAAAACCTCCGAGAGCATTTCCTGGGTCAGTGCATTTTCCTCCTTCGAGGTTATTCCGGCAAACGGATTCTTATTGTCATATTTTCCGGTACCGATCTGCTTTACAATTGATATAAGCCCCTTGAGTATCTCGACGATATCAAATCCAGCAACCGCACAGGCGAGATGGTGCCTTCTGGCGAGATCGGTGTAGGCTTCGGTGTCGGTGATTGACTCAACATGCGCCGAGCAGAGCAACCCTCGAATATTCAGATCAGGATCCCGCAGCAGGTTATCAAGTGATGGAGGAAGAAGTCGAATCGACGGAATAACACAGAAATTATCAATTCCTTCACTGGCTGCTTCAAGGATTGATTCTGCTACGTCAGGCGCAGCCCCTTCAAAGCCCACGGCGGTAAAAACAACGATTTTATCAGGAAATTTCCTGGCAAGGTCAAGTGCCTCCATTGGGGCATCAACCACTTCAACACGGGCACCCTTTTTTCTTATTGTTTCAAGAGAGTCCCTGCTACCTGGAACACGCAGTAGGTCTTCACAGGTCGCCGTTATGACGTCAGGTTGAAGACCAATCTTGACAAATGCGTCAATATGCCCTGCAGGCATGACACACACTGAACATCCCGGTCCCGAGACAATATCAAGGTTTTCCGGCAGGAGATCATCAAGCCCATATTTCAGCATGGCCCTGGTCTGAGTACCGCAGACAACCATCACACGAACCGGACGGTCCACCAGCGCTTGTAACTCCTCAATCAGCAGAGCAGGAACAGAGGTATCGTTTTGCTCTTTCCGGCTAATCATACGCTCGACCTCTTATTCTACCGCAGACAACAGCTGAGTATCTGCCGTAAAATAATCAAGGAGACATTTCTGCCAAGGATCAGGCCTGCTCCGCCTCTCTTTTCATCTCAGCATAATGCTCAGTTTCACTTATCTTCTCTGAAACAATCTTATCTATATCTGCTCGGGTCAGGTGGAACATGCCGCATGCCGGGCAACTGCCGTCAAAATTTTCACCAACTGCCCGCGCCTTCAGCTCATCAATGGTCATATGGTCGACATTACCACAGGCCCCACTGGGGTTTTCTGCCCGGACCTGTGGGCGACCAGCTCTTCTTGTTTTTTCTGCCATGTCAAATCTCCATTTGCTGGGATATCAGCGTTGACATCGTTTCACATCGACTTGAGGAGACAACCCGGAGATCCTGATCAGTACCACATATCTGACCGATAATCCTTTGATAACTGAAAAAGAGGCTGTCGTCAAGGGAGAGAGCTGTGCCCATCTTGCCCGAACACAGCGGAAACACTGTGAGAACTCTATGTCTGTCAGTTTTTAATGGTATCAATCAGGTTGCCTTTTGCATCTACGATGTCCAATGCCAGTGGGATGCCGCCATCCAGGCGGTGCGTAGCACACGACATTCAGGGATCGTAGGCCCTTACGGCCATTTCCACCTTGTTGAGGATACCCTGATCATAGTTGCCATCTTTAATCAAAGAAGTCGCGGCCTGTTTCACGCTCATGTTCATCGGTCCGATATTGTGAGTGGTCCCGACAATAAGATTTGCATCCTCAATACATCCGTTCTCATCGGTACTATAATCATGAATCAAGGTCCCACGGGGAGCCTCGACGATACCCACACCCCGCCCGGCCTTTGGTTCCACTTTAGCCCTGACATCCGTATCGGTGATCCCTTCCCAATTAAGCAACTCCATCGTTCTCTCACAGGCGTATATCAGCTCTATGAGGCGGGCGTAGTGGTAGAGTAGCGTTGCCTGTGCAGGCCTCCCGAAAGCGCTCCTGAACTCCTCCAGTGCCTCCTGGGCTCTTGGCGTTGCCATCTGGTCACAGACATTTATCCGGGCGAGCGTGTTGGCCCTGTAGATACCTTTTGGGGCATCCAGGTCCAGGGAAAATCCCTCATCCCATGATTTTGCATAGGGCATTTTTCCATATCCCCACGGCTCGACATGCTCACCGATATAGTCAAGGTAATCTTCACCTTCGAAGTCAACGTATGACCCATCAGCTTTCATCAGCCGCTGCTTTCCATCATAAATCCTGAAAGATCCGTCCTCCCGGTCCACTGTCCCGAGAAAGCCGGTAGTAATGACACCGAGTTCGCCAATCACGTCGAGGTATTTGTTAAAGACATTATTCTTGGCAAAATCGAGTGAAAACAGGCTGAAATCGAGCAATGTCTGGGTATCCTTCAACATCGCCTGCCGCTCCGCTTCCGGAAGCGGTTTGGAAAACCCTCCAACGACTGCGGCAATTGGGTGGATCGCTTTACCTGCGAATCGATCAATCATCATCTGCCCGAGTTGTCGCATTTTAACAACCTGGGTTGCCAGCTCAGGGGCTGCTTTCACCACGCCCATCACATTCCTCACGGAATAATCGGCATCCGGCCCCAGCACAAAATCAGGAGCGGCGAGAAAAAAGAAATGCAGAATCTTGTCATTGATGTGAGCCATAACCTGGAGCAGTTCGCGCAGCTTGTGCCCGGCAGGTGTCGGAGTGACACCGAAGCAACCATCGACCGCTTTATTAGAGGCGGTGTGGTGCATCCACGGACAGATACCGCAAATACGGTTAACGATGCGGGGAACTTCCTCTGCCGGACGGCCTTCAATAAATTTTTCAAATCCGCGAAGCGACATCAGGCTCATGAATGCATCTTCAACATTTCCATCATCGTTGAGGTGCACAGAAATCCTTGCATGCCCTTCAATGCGGGATACTGGCTGAATATTCAGAACTTTTCCCATCTTATACATCCTCCTTCACTGCCTGCCTTGCTGGCCGCAGATTGCCATGTGCCCCGCTGAACCGCTGGATCGACCGACGATCAACAACAGAGGTAAAATCAATGCCGTTACTGGCCAGCGCATTCATCATATCAAGCAGCTGGTTTCCTTTTGGACGTACCGAACCGAAGCAGCCCCGACAGGGCACTCGTGCCTCGATACAGCTTGGCGCCCCACGCTTGGAACATCCCGCAGCGGTAACCGGCCCCATGCACAGGAAACCCTGCTCAAGAAGACAACGCATCTCACTGATCGGTTTATCGGGATCAAATGCAGCATTTTCAACAAACCGTTTAACCGTGCTGACCTCTCCTTTACCCTCTCTTCGGGTCGGGCAGGTATCACAAACACTCTTGGTCGGTAAAACCGGGTCACGGTTTTCCAACAGAGACATGATTACCTCGGCAATGTGTTCCGGGTTTGGCGGACAGCCGGGAAGCTGCAAGTCAATTTTTACCTTCTCGTCCAGGGCATAGGTCCGATCAAGCAGTACGGGGACACCCTCGTCCGGCCTCGTCGCGCCGGGATCTGTGGATGCGGTCTGGTAGATTTCATCGAAACTTTTCTCACCATCCTGTCCATTCATCAAGGCAGGAATACCACCTTGGGTTGCACAGGTACCAAGAGCGATGAGGATCTTGCATTTTTTCCTCATTTCCTCAAGCACTTCCATATGCTCTTCATTGGAAACACCGCCGGTTACAATACCGACGACAGCTTCCGGAATATTCAAGTGCTCTCCCTCGTCGCCACACTGACCATAATACTTGTGATCCATAATCACCGGGGCGTGGACAATATCAAGATGTTCTGTCAAAATCGCCACCAGTGGTTCGCCAATATTCAAAACAGCAATTTCACATCCGGAACAGGAGCTCAGCCATTCTAAAGCAGTTGTTACACCCATTTCATCCTCCCTTATGCGATCTGAGCTTCATCATTTATAGGTCCCAGCTTTTTAACTCGTTCCGTCATTTCAGTAACTGCCTTGACGAATTTATCCGGTTCAGCCGAGGATACCCAGGTTAACCCGAAGCGTTCACTGTCATAGCCAAAATCTTCAAGAAGCTCGACAATCATGTTAGAACGGGTCATTGCTTTATAATTACCATCCAGGTAATGACATTCACCGAGGTGTCAGCCAAGTACCATAACGCCATCGGCACCCTGGCTCAGGGCATTCACTATAAATTCAGGATGAACCATTCCTGAGCACATCACTCGAATAATCCTCACGTTGGGAGGGTATTGCATTCTGGAGGTACCGGCGAGATCAGCCGCCGCGTAAGAACACCAGTTACAGCAAAACGCAATGATCTTAGGATCATAACTCATCGACTTACTCCTTCATTCTGTATTGACATCTTTTTCAATCAACCTCTCAGACTGCAAGTGCTGCCGTAATCTGGCTGCTGATCTGATCCATGGTAAAGCCCTGCACGGCAACACCGCGTTTCGGACAAGTGCCCTGACAGAGACCGCATCCCTTGCACTGTGCTTTGTTGACTGTAATATACTTGGTAACCGCCCCACCTTCCTCCTCCGGTTGTCTTTCAACCAGAGCGATGGCATTATACGGACAAACATCCAGACAGAGTGCACAGCCATCACAATAGTCAAGATCCGGCTCAGCTTTTACCGCATCCAGACTCACCTCAGTTTTAGACAGCAGTGTCGTTGCCCTGGCAGATGCGGCCAGGGCCTGAGCCACCGATTCCTCAACCGGTTTCGGATAGTGTGCCAGACCGGCCACAAACATGCCGTCGGTGGCAAAATCAACAGGTCTCAATTTTGCGTGGGCTTCCTGAAAAAAGCCGTCACCATCGACGGATACCTTGTAGAGTTTGTTGAGCTTTTCAGCATCAGGATTGGCAACAATTGCCGAGGCCAGAACAACCATATCGGCCCCGATTTTAATCGGGCGGTGCAACACATGGTCCCAGACCTCAACACTCACCTGCTTATTATCCTCGATGACACTCGGCTTGCCATGCAACTCATAGTTGATGAAGATCACTCCGAGCGCACGGGCCTTCTTGTAGAGTGATTCACGCTGTCCATATGTTCTCATGTCACGATAGAGAATATAGACCATTCGTGACTGGTCTTCCTGTTTAAGCTCTATCGCAGATTGGACGGCGTGGGTACAGCACACCTTAGAACAGTACATTCTGTCACCCTCGCGGGAACCGACGCATTGGATAAAGACAAACGACTTGCCCTTTGCCACATGCTGCTCTTTTAATTCGTAGAGTCGGTCAAATTCCAGAGCAGTGACGACGTTTGGAATACGGCCATACCCATACTCTTTCGGGCGCAGGGCCTGCGCTCCGGTTGCAACCACCCCGATGCCATGTTCAATTGTCTTGGTCAGTCCGTCGCGGGTGGAAATTGTCGTTGTAAAATTGCCGACAAAGCCTTCCGCCGTGGTTACCTCGAAACCCATATGGATGATGATGTTTTCATTTCGCTTAACGGCCTCCACTAACTTCCTGGTTTTATCCTGGATCGGTTCACCAGACCAGGTATATGAAAGGAAGAGTGCATTACCACCGAGTGTATCGCTCTTCTCAACCAGGTGTATCTCAAATCCCTGTTCAGCCATATTGAGCGCTGCGGTCATGCCCGCCACGCCGCCGCCGACCACCAGCCCTTTCTGGGTAATTGGTACGGAGATCGGTTGCAGGGAAACCTGCTTGTCTACCTTGGCAACCGCCATCCTGACCAGATCTTTGGCCTTGGTCGTTGCAAAAACAGGATCTCCAGAGTGCACCCAGGAATTCTGATTGCGAATATTGGCCATTTCAACCAGGTATTCATTTAACCCCGCAGCCTTGAGTGTTTCGCGAAACAGCGGTTCATGTGTACGCGGCGTGCAGGCGGCAACAACAACGCGGTTCAGTGCCTTCTCTCTGATAGTCCGCATCATCTGATCCTGGGTATCCTGCGAGCAACTGAACAGATTGCGCTCGACATGGGAGACCCCAGGCAGTGTCTCTGCATAATCCGCCACCGCCTCAACATCAACGACGCCGGCAATATTGGAGCCACAATGACAGACAAATACACCTGTTCTTGGCTCTTCAGCGGCAATATCGCGCTCCTGCGGAAAAATTTTTTCCTCGGTTAAGTCCCCCCGAGACGGAGAAAGGACCTCGGCAACAGCTGCGGCAGCGGCAGAACCCTCCAGTACCGATTGTGGAATATCCTTCGGACCGGCAAATGCGCCACAGGTGAAAATACCCCGTTTTGATGTTGAAACCGGGGTGAAATCAGATGTTGCAGCAAAACTGTCATTTGTCAGTTTAATACCGGCAATATCGCTTAAGTGCTTGACATGCTCAGGAATCTGCAACCCGACGGAGAGCACCACCATGTCAAAATATTCCTCAACCTGACGCCCTTCTTCATTGATATAGTGGAGACGTAAATCTCCGCTGTCTCCTTCCGGTTCTACCCCGTGAACGCGGCAACGTACAAAACGAACCCCTGAATCCTCCTGAGCTCGCTGGTAGTAACGATCAAAATCTTTTCCGTGGGTGCGCATATCCATCATGAAGATGGAAGTCCGCAGACCTGGGACATGGTCCTTGGCCATCACCGCTTCCTTGATGGCATACATACAACAGACAGAGGAACAATAGCCATTGCCGCATTTGTTCTCGTCGCGTGAGCCGACACATTGCAGAAAGGCAACTTTGGTGATTTGCTTGTTGTCGGAAGGCCGAACCAGATGGCCCTCAGTGGGCCCGGAGGCAGAAAGAAAACGCTCAAACTGCATTGAGGTCACGACATTTGGATAACGTCCAAAACCCCAGACATCGGCTTTTGCAGGGTCAAAGGCTTCAAAGCCCGGCGCAAGGACAACAGCACCGACGTTAATATCATGTAACGTTTCTGTATCATCAAAGTTAATGGCATCAGCCGGACAAACCTTTTCACAAAATCCGCAGGCTCCAGCCTTTTTGAAACGAATGCAGTTATCCGCATCGATCTGGTATTTCAACGGAACGGCCTGGGCGTATTTAACATAAATCGCTTTGCGTTTTCCTGTTTCAGCGTCATACTCACTGTCCACCTTCTTTGGACATTTTGCCGCACATTCGCCGCAGGCAATACATTTTTCCATGTCCACATAACGCGGATTCTCTTTTACCCTCACCTGGAAGTCACCAGCATCTCCGGAGATATTGATTACTTCGCTCAGGGTCATCAACTTTATATTCAAGTGCCGACCGCACTCAACCAGTTTTGGCGCGATAATTCACATCGAGCAATCGTTGGTCGGGAACGTTTTGTCCAACTGGGCCATGGCTCCGCCGATAGCCCCGGACTTCTCGACCAGGTAGACATAATACCCGGAATCCGCAAGATCCAGAGCGCTTTGCATACCTGTGATTCCGCCACCCACTATCATCACCGATCCAACTGTTTTGGTGTCCAGCATGACAGGTGCCTCCTTATTATCTGTAATTGACATTTAACTCTTTCATCGCAGTTCTTCACCAGAGAAGCTTAATCAGCTTCGGTTGCCTCTACAGCTTCACCCGCTTCCTGTCCAGGATAGACAAGGCAGTCAGCAACAAGTTCCCACAGGTACTTTACTTCAATACCGAGGTCATATTCCTGGTTGAGTGATTTCATTAACTGATCTCGACAGTTGTGGCAGGGAGTGATAACCAGCTCTGCACCTGTCTCCTGCACCTGTCGAGCTTTAATACGGCCATAGAAAACTCGTTCTGGCCCAAACGGCATGGCCCAGGCACCTCCTCCGGCGCCACAGCAGTAGTTGCTCTCGCGGTTGGGCTCCATATCTTTATAGTCAGGAGCAACAGTACTGGTGATAGTTCGTCCCTCTTCATAATAGGCAACACCAAATGCCTTCATCGATTTTCGTCCATAGTTGCATGGGTCATGATAGGTAGAGCGCATCGGATGTCTGGTGGTGTCGAGCGTGATCTTGCCTTCATTGATGTACTCCATGAGCAGGTCAAAGACTGACATGATTTTAAACTCGTTCAGTGCTTCTGGAAACCATCTGTTCAACCCGGACCGGGTTGCAAAATACGCATGGCCTCATTCGGGGAGGAGGAGTATTTCACATTTCAGCCTCCTCATGTTGTCAACCAGCCTGCCGACAATGGTTTTCATCGCCTCGTCATCACCTGAAAAAAGCCCCCAGTTGACCCCTTCCCAGTTCTCAGACGGAATCGTCCATGATTCCCCTGCGGCATGAAAAATCCGCCACCAGTATTTCATGTCATCTGGTTCTGCGAATGGTTCCTTGGAATTTACCGTGACCATGATACGTGCACCGACCTTGTCTATCGGTGTTGTAAATCCGGCAAGGCCCTCGTCCACAAGTTCCTCACCGAGCTCCTCACAGAGATAGATAAAGTCATCTTTGGGTATACCGAGGTTGTTTCCCCGTTCAAGACAGGTCACAACACCTTTGTGGATGGGTCCCGGAACCAGGTCTCTATCCCTCATTCCCCGTAGCCGTCTCATCAGGGCCATGATCTGGACACCTGCCGGGCAGGCATTTTCGCATTTGGCGCACATGGTGCATTTCCATGGCCAGTTGCTCGCCTTCAGTTCATCCTCGAGACCGAGCACTGCCATCCTGACGATTTTCCGCGGGTCCAGGCCATCAACCCCTGCTATCGGGCAGGCACTTGCACAGGTTCCGCAGGTCAGACAGGTGTCTGCCCATTGGGCATCTGAGTAGATCGTCTTTTCCTGATGGCCAAGCACCATCGGTTCCGGCATATCCTTGGTTGCCTCATACTTCTGGACCTTTTCAAGGTCGACATAGCTGGTGGGTTTGATAAGTGGCTCACGGCCAAACTTTTCACAGAGGGCCTGGTAATCCGCAAACTGCATAAGATACTTTCTACCCGGACCTTCCTTGGCAGGAAGGGTGCCGGCATTAATCCAGTTTCTTATGGTGTTCCTGTGGACACCAAACTCCTCCGCCATTTCGCTGACTCTAAATTCGTACATCATCTAAGGTCACCTCTCTGGGGCTGGTTTCTGATAACATTTCCATGATCATCTCACATGCTTTTGAAACGGCACTCGTCATAGGTTGTGAGAGTCCCGGCTCGATTTCTGCAGGGATATACTCAATCTGTGCAGCAATAATTGTCACGTTAATACCAGTATGTTCTTCTAGTTCGTGGAGCAGATTTACCGTTGGAAACTGGTGGAGAGAAAAATCGTGGATCTTTTTGGCAGGAATCGAAGATGAGTCGATCAGGAATACATCACCCGCCTTACGTTGGGGAAAATCGACAGCATCAAGGATAATAATGTGTTCAGGACGCCCTTCCTCACTCAACAGGTAATCGAAGAGATACTCTCTGATTCCTGTCATCGCGTCAATGGCAGTTGCTGAATCGGGTAGTTGATAATCAACATCCAGTTTTTCAATAACAGCAGGGCCAAAGCCATCATCTCCCATGATAAGATTACCACACCCGAAAATTACGGTAGAATACATAAGTGTTCCTGTTGTGCAAAAATTGCCTACATTAGTGAAGTGCGAAAAAACTACCACCAAAAACTGCCTGATTCAAGGGATTTTTTCGATAATCAAGGAATACCAGGGAAAAGTTACCACACCTGTGCGAAATTATTGTGCAATTTGTTCATAGACGAAAAATGGCCTGCAAACCCTTGTGGACAAAGGGCTGACACTTGTAGTATAAAAATACATAAATCGGATTTAACAGATAGAAAATTTCAATAACAAGGTATACGATGGTGGTTTCCTGGCAAAATCAGAAACCATTCGGGTTCATTTTCTGCCAGTTCCAGCCATCCCGACACATTTCTTCAAGACCAAATTCAGCACGCCAGCCCAGCTCTTCAGCTGCCTTGGCAGGATCAGCATAGCACGAGGCGATATCGCCTGGTCTGCGTCCGACAATTTGATAAGCAACAGATCTGCCGCTGGCCTTTTCAAAGGCCCGTACCATTTCCAAGACTGAGTATCCCTGACCTGTTCCCAGGTTATAGGTGACAATGCCGGGGTTTTCCCTTATTTTAGTCAAGGCTTTCACATGCCCTTTAGCCAGGTCGACAACATGGATATAGTCGCGTACGCCAGTGCCGTCAGGCGTTGGATAATCATCACCGTAAATTGACAGTTTTTCAAGTTTTCCTATGGCGACCTGGGTGATAAATGGCGTCAGATTGTTAGGGATACCGGCAGGATCTTCCCCGATCTGTCCGCTTGGATGCGCCCCCACCGGATTAAAATAACGCAGTAAGACAACGTTGAAGTGTGGGTCGGCGACACAAAGATCCCCCAGGATCTCTTCGATCATCAATTTTGTCCGACCATATGGGTTTGTGCATGAGAGCGGAAAATCTTCTGTTATTGGAACCGTTTCCGGGTCACCGTAAACCGTTGCCGAGGAGCTGAAAATAAGATTTTTAACGTCGCATTCAGCCATCACTTCACACAGGCAGAGCGTACCAACAATATTATTTTGATAATAGAGCAGCGGTTTTTCCACCGATTCTCCCACTGCTTTTAAGCCGGCAAAATGGATGACGGCCTCAACTGGTTGGTTATTTCGTAAAAAAATCGTTTTGAGTCGCTCTTTGTCACGCAGGTCAGCAACCTGCAGATCAATTTTTTTTCCAGTCAATCGTTCAACCCGTTTCAAAGACTCAGGTGTCGAATTCGACAGGTTATCCACCACCGTGATCTCGTCTCCCTGGTCCAGCAGCTCAAGACAGGTATGACTGCCGATATATCCCGCACCGCCCGTAACTAGAATATGCATTTGGATTTGTACCCCTCACCTGTTTATAGATGATGAATTTATTAGTAATTTTGATATACTCCTCTCTGTAGCATAGCCTGAAGAAACCGAGGGTTCAACCATAAAGCAACCCTGTAGCGGGGATGTATGTTCTATTGATTTTTATCACCATTGCCCCCGGACGCCATGTTCATGAAACCCAAGTGGGAGGACAAAGTATGCCCTACGTAAACATTCGAGTTGCAGGTTCTTTATCAAAAGAGCAGAAGGAAAAAATCAGTAAAGGAGTTACCGATGTGATCTGCCGAGAGACAAACAAGCCTCCTGAAGCAGTCCTTCTTTTCATCGACGAGGCGGATCGAGACAACGTTGCCAAAGCCGGAAAGTTATTGAGCAACGGCTGATCAACCCATGAACGCAGCCCAGAGAATTGAGGAGCTACACGAGCTCCTCAATAAACATTCCCACCGATATTATGTTCTTGACGATCCGCTCATATCAGATGGGGAGTACGATAAACTCTTTCAGGAACTCCTCGCTCTCGAAGAGGCCTATCCCCACCTGAAATCACCTGACTCACCGAGCAAGCGAGTTGGCGGTCCCCCCCTTGAAAAGTTCAGCCAGGTCGCTCACCGGCTCCCGATGCTCAGCCTGGAGAATGCCTTTTCAGGTGAGGACCTCTACCAGTTCGCAGAGCGTATCCAGCGGTTCCTCAATTTTGAAGTAGCCTCGGGCTATTCTGCCGAACCAAAACTGGACGGTCTGGCGGTGGAACTTGTCTATGAGAGAGGGATATTGGTCCAGGGGTCCACGAGGGGGGACGGAACAAGCGGCGAAGAAATCACACCCCAGCTTCAGACAATATCAGCAATTCCTCTGAAACTGATTGGTCACCCGCCAAACCTGCTCGAGGTGAGGGGCGAAGTCTACATGGAAAAAGAGGGATTTAAACAGCTGAACGATAAACAGTTGACAAAAGGGCTTCCCCTTTTTGCCAACCCTCGAAATGCTGCGGCAGGTTCTCTTCGCCAGCTTGATCCGACGATTACCGCCGAAAGACCATTACGTTTTTTTGCCTACGGGATCTCAGATTCGGCGGTTGTCAGCTGTGAAACCCAGACCGAATTACTGGCCTATCTGCAGGAGTGCGGCTTTCCCGTCTGCAGGTACAACCTGTTTTGTCCGCAGATAGATGATGTTATTGAGCGGTTGGACTCACTTGCAAGCCAGCGCCACACCCTCCCCTACGAGATTGACGGGATGGTTGTCAAAATCAACGACTTCACACTGCAGAACCGCCTTGGTGCGAAGGCACGGGCACCACGGTGGGCAATCGCCTGCAAGTTTGCGGCTACACAATCAACGACCAGGCTGACGCGTGTCGAGTTTCAGGTCGGCAGGACTGGAGCAGTAACACCGGTTGCGATCCTTGAGCCGGTGATGCTTGATGGGGCGACAGTCACACGAGCAACCCTGCACAACAGAGACGAAATTGAACGAAAAGATCTCAGAATCGGAGACACGGTTCTCGTGCAGCGTGCCGGTGATGTCATTCCCGAGATTGTCAAACCGGTTTTAGACCTGCGCACGGGCAATGAAAGAGCAATCGTCATGCCCACCTGTTGCCCGGCCTGCGCTTCGCCACTGGAAAGAGTTGCCGGTGAAGCGGTAACCCGCTGCATCAACCCCTCATGTCCCGCCCAGAAGCTTCGCGCTCTTAGCCATTTTACCTCCAAGGCGGGACTTGATATTGAAGGGCTTGGCAAAAAATATATTGAGCAGCTCTTCGAGGAGGAGCTGATTCAGGATATTGCCGACCTCTACACTCTGGATCGAGACAGGCTGATCACCCTTGATGGTTGGGGGGATAAGTCGGCAGACAATGTTCTGAGCGCAATGGAAGGAGCTAAGACTCCGTCACTCTCACGATTTCTTGCCGCACTCGGCATTCGATTTGTTGGTGAGATAACCGCTTCGCTGCTCGAAGATCACTACAGCTCTCTTGCTCATTTGAGATCTGCAACCAGAAATGATCTTCTCAATATCGACGGTATTGGAGAACAGGCCGCCGATAGCCTTCTCACCTACTTTCAATCGGAAAAAAACTCTTCCATGCTCGATACCCTGATCGCCTTGGGCGTCCACCCGAAGGCAGTCCAACAGCGTCAAACTGCCCGGCCGTTATCCGGGGCCGTTGTTGTATTCACCGGCGGCTTGACTCAACTCTCCAGGGATGAGGCAAAAAAACTGGTCAAGGAGCAGGGTGCGCAGATCGCCACCAGTGTGAGCAAAAAGGTAACCCATGTGGTTGCGGGTGAAAAAGCAGGCTCAAAACTCAAGAAAGCCCGGGAACTGGGGAAAACAATAATCTCTGAGAATGAATTTCTGGAGCTTACAGGCCAATCAGAGCGGTGATGACTATCATCTGCATTCATCTTTTCAATGTTTTAAAGAACCGAGGTAATGCGAACCAGAGCCTACTGATCTGTCAGCCAGTAAAACTGGCAGGGCGGAATGACCAGATCATCCTTGAACATTGCCGGTTTTTCACCTGAAAAGAGGTCGCGGACAGCACCGTTGCGAAAATACGCCTTCCGACCAAGGTCATGAAGATTCAGGTGTTGTGGAGCCTTGTCAAAATTCGCCACGACAAGCACTCTCCGGCTTGTCTGATCATGCTCAAAACGGGCAAACACAAATAGATGGGGATTGCCGACATCGAGCAATTCACGATTATTGAAATCAGCAAAGGCGGATAGTTCTTTGCGCACAGCTATCATTTTTTTCAGCGAAGAAAAAAGAGTGTGTTCAACCGTTCCCGGTTTATTGCGGAGTTCGGCCTTCTGCCAATCGATTCTCGGGCGATGAGCCCAGCGGCTATCGTTGGCTTTTGCCGGATCATCAAGATAACTGGTATCGTTGAGCGTACCGATCTCATCACCATAGTACAGCAAGGGGATACCGCCAAAGGACATGGTTATGCCATGCAGCAGCACAATGGTTTTAATCGCGTCATCTATATCTTCCGGGCTTCCCAACTCCAAGGCCGCCTCGAGGCCAACCAGTGAAGCAAGAGAGCCGGAAATCCGGGTATCGCCTGTTTTCGAATTGTGACCAAAAGGCAGGCCGCGAGACATTGACTCCCCATATTTACCGGTAAAGTAGTCGACCAGAAACTGCCGGTGGGCGCGAGGCTCGTAATCGACAGCCCGAATATCATTGTCATCGTAACCAAGGCCGATATCGTCATGGCAGCGCACGTAGTTCAGCCATGTTGCACGTTCAAGCTTATCAGGAAGGCTTCTAATTCCCTGATTTAACAGTTTGGCATTTTTCGTCGCGACCGCATCCCAGAGGAGTGCCATTAGACTGGCATTATAGGCGATCTCACACTCTTTGGCATTGATTGCATCCTCACCGAAATATTTAATAATCTCAACCGGAGCAACAATCGCTTCAGCAATAAACAGAACACCAGGAGCGGTAACCTGACAACAATCTTTGAACAATTGCAGAAGCAGGTGTGCCTCGCGTTCATTCTGACAGATGCTGCCGATTTTTTTCCACAGAAAGGCAACCGCATCAAGACGTAAAATGTCGGCCCCCTGGTTTGCCCAATACAGTATTATGTCCAGCATTTCAATAAACACAGCGGGATTACTGTAATTGAGATCCCACTGATAGTCGTTGAATACGGTCATAACCCACTTGTCCATCTGCTGGTCCCAGGTAAAGTTACCAGAAGATGTCTCCGGGAATATTTCAGGCATGGTCACCTCGAACATGTCTGGTATTTCTCGACTACTGAAAACATAGAAGTAATCCTGGTATTCAAGATTTCCCTGGCGTGCCTTCTGTGCCCATTCGTGTTCATCGGAGGTGTGGTTAACGACGACATCAAGCGTCAGGAGGATGCCGTGTTTATGGAATAACCCTGCCAGTTCCTGCAAATCCTCAAGAGTTCCGAAACGTTGATCAATTTGACGAAAATCACTCACCGCGTAGCCCCCGTCACTGGCCCCTCGCGGGCAGACCATCATCGGCATGAGATGCACCATGTTCACACCAAGCTCCAGAAAATATTGGATTTTCTGTTGTAGCTGTGACAGGTCTTTCGCATAGCCGTCGGCATACTGCGCCATCCCGACCCACTCCTGGCTGAGGAACCAGTTGTGGTCGTTTTCTCTTTCTATATCGCTTTGCCTGAGATGGTCTGGCCGCTGGATATATTGTCTGGCCATTGTTTCTACCAGTTTCTGCATATGCAGCTTGAAATCGTCACGTTTGCCATAGAGAATGACAAACAGTGAGTGAATGGAATAAAAATTCGCCCCAAGCCGAGTATAAAAATGGCGCAAATCTTCTTCATGGATTTCAGGTTTGAGATCAGTGAGTATTTCGTTGAGCAGAGAGTGGGATACCTGTTCGTACATCGATTTTTAATCCATAATTTTTAATATTTCGGGGTGATAGTGATACACACCCTCGACGATACCTGCTGCATAATTTCCGTTCATTCCTGCAAAGCCACCCCGGGCAAGATAAAGTTGTTTTTCTGTACCAAGATTTACGGCCAACTGCTCTGCTTCCTGCTTGACTTCGTTGGTGGCGTTACAGACAAGCGTTGAGGGAATCGAGCTGACCAGTACCGGAAGATCATTCCCACTGTCACCTGAAAAAACTGTGTTTTCAAGGCGAAATCCTTTTTTTTCCATGAGGAACTCAATGGCATGCCGTTTGCTGGCGCGTGCCGGAAGGATATCAAGCAACCCTGCACCGGCTGCCTCGTCCAGACTCCATATCAGACTGGCCTCAAGGGACGTGTCCTTGAGTCTCTGCTGCACAGCGGCCAGGAGCTCTTTATCGTTCGTTCCCAGAGGGGCATAGTAGCTGAGCTTGAAATCATTCTGTTTGCTCTTTTCCTGTAACCTCAGTTCAGGGAACTCCTGGAGCAGCATAACAATATCAGATCGGGTTGACTGCCCCCAACCCTCGGCGATATGAGCCTGCCATCCTGGGAAAAAACTCCATTTATCCCCATTGCAGACATAGATCGAGGAGCCGACATCAGCAAGAACAAAGTCTGGCATCGGCAATTCGTATTCCCGCACGGCATCCCTGACCAATTGCTCGTCTCGCCCGGTAACGTAAGCAAGGGTAACCTCTGGCAGCCCTGCAATCCTCTTGAACCATTTTCGAGCATCAGGCGATTCCGGTTCACGACCATTCGGGACAAGGGTGCGGTCAAGGTCTGTACAGAGCAACAGGCGCATATCTAGGAATCGGGCATTTCACAGGTTTCAAAAAAATCATAGAGTTCGATGGCTTCAAGAATGCCTTCGGCGTATGGGCGGGAGGCAAAAAAGATCTCATCAACTTCTGTCAGGTCTGAGAGTTCTTCATTATGCCTGTTAGCAACAACAACAGCAAGCATATTACCCCGCATCATATCCTCGTCGGCACCAGAGCCGCCAGCCGCCAAAATCCTGTCCAGAGGTATGTCATACCGTTCTGCTACCCAGCGCATGGCCAGTCCCTTGGAGGCACGAATAGGAATAATATCAAGGTACTGTCCAAACGATAGCACAACATTCGCTGCCTGCCCCTCCTGATGCAGCAGCCTAGTAATATGCTGGGCGTCCGGGGCAATTTGCGGGTCAATGAAATAGCTTATCTTAAAACGGTTTTGTTCCAATCGTGGCTGCAGTTTCATACCCGGTAGTTCCTTAAGGGCACGACGGATGACTGGAGGATTCCATAGATAATCGATATGGCGTTTCCAGGCAGCATCCTCAACCAGGTTCGGATTGTAATATATTTCGGTTCCAAGACTTGTTATAAGAACGTTTGGCATCGGAATAGCGTGTTTTTTCATGACCTGGATTGCAGAGTCTCTTCGGCGCCCGGTCGCTATACCAAAGAGCACACATTTTCGATTCGCCTTGAGGTTATTGATAAACGGTTTGAGAGCCTCGGGGTTGCCCAGCAGATTCTGGTCAAGATCTGAAAAGAGTGCCCGGTCGTGGTGCAGCTGTTTGCGACGCTTGGCAGCGAATGGTGGGGTAACCTCCTTTCTGGCAATGAGCGGTTTTAATACATCCATGTATTTCTCTATATGCGCCTGCCAGGAATAATGTTTCTGGGCACCGCCCAGCCCATTGGCTGCAAAATCTTGCCAACGCGTGCGATCAGACAATATTGCCAGCAGTTTATTGCCAATATCCTCGGTGTCAAGCGGGTCTATAAGGTAGCCGTTCTGGCAATTTGCAATGATATCGATGGGACCACCATCGTCTGTTGCAACCACGGGTAAGCCGCAGGCCGCGGCCTCAATCAGCGTAAGGCCAAAGGGCTCAGTCAAGGCTGGATTTACAAAGACCCCGTGACTGAGAGCGGCGAGGCGGTATATCCTTGCCACATCTGTTGACTGATGATGTTTCGGATAGGCGACTTTTCCGTATAAATCATAAAGATCGACATGGAGCAATATATCCTGCAGAACACCTTTTGCATCATCGTGCATATCGTCGATATCATCCCGGTTACCAGCAACAATTACAAGATTTGCAAGGTGCTGGAGCTCATCCGATTCCCCATAGGCAGATATGAGCTGCAGGATGTTTTTTCGCGGATCGGGCCGTGAGATGGCAAGGATAATTGGCTTATCCGGGTTTTTTAGAAAACGATTTATTTCAGCTGCGATGGTGCAGCTGTTCTCACTCCCCTCGGGGGCATGGAACTGTCGGAGGTCGGTGCCCGGTGGAACGACATGCATGCGTTCAGGCTGATAATGATCGTAGGTAGCGTACTGCTCTAGAATTTCCTGCTTGGTGCTTGCTATGACACGTTCGGCAACGCCCAAGGTCGTTTCTTCCGCCTCGATGCGGGTAGTAATATTGTAACGGGCTTCCAGGGTTTCACTCCTGAAGCCAGCTGCGAGAAGTTGTCGACGTTTGCTGCGACCGAGTGAATGACCGGTGAAAACCAGAGGGATACCAAGGAGATGGGTCAGCCGGGTACCGACATATCCGGCATCTGCATAATGGCTGTGAATAATCGAAGGAAGCTCAGACTGCTCTTTAATGTATTCAAGGACAGAGTCTGCAAAATTGTCGAGGCAATCCCAGAGCTGTTCTTTGGGCATATAGCTTTCTTCTCCGCAGTCAATCCTCACTATTTGCGTATTGTCAGACAGCCGCTCATACTGCTGGCTATAATCATCACTTATTGAGGGATCGACAATCCGCCTGGTCAGCAGATCGACACGACCGACATCAGGGTGCTCTCCAAGAGCTCGCGCAAGCTCCACCACGTATTTGGTTTGCCCACCCGTATCCGCATCGCGGCCAAGCTCTAGATTATGACCGCGTATCAAACCATGAACACTGACGAGAATGATATAAACTTTTTTATCACCGGCTTTCATGTTTTTATCAACAGGCAGAATGGAAATGACCGATATGTCTGATTGAAGAACAATAATGAAAGAAGTTCATTTTCAAGAATCACTGTTACATAAGCCTACCATTCCCCAGGCACCTTTGCAATAATTTGACTTCTAACATTTTTGTTGAAACCGTCGTTTTCTTCCTTCCAAGCAAAACGTCTAGATCTGTCAGCTCCAGACATTCCCAAAACCGTTTGGTCTGTCACCAAATCACTATTGCAACCTTCCCCATGCTTCACTATAAACTAATACAGATCAGCTCCCCTGCTCCTTTTTCTGCTCAAGCTCATCCCAGCGTTGATAGAGCTGTTCAACATGCTTCTGGCATTCTTCCAGTTCAGACCAGCCCTGCTGGAGTCTTTCGGGATCGGCTGCAACTGCCGGGTTGTTGATTATTTGTTCCAACCGCTCTTTATTCTCTTCTGCTTCCAGAATGCGCTCTTCTATCGTATCGTAGTCACGCTGATCCATATAGGAAAGGCGACCACTTGCTGGTTTTTTAGGAGACGGCTGCTTTTGGGACTTATGCTTACTCCCCTCATCCCCTTCCTTTGTTTGCTGCTCAAGGTCCCGGAGCCATTGTTCATAGTCTGCATAATAATGCGCAGCACCCTCACCGACAAAACCGATGACCCGGCCACATACCCGGTCAAGGAGGTACCGGTCGTGGGTCACCAGTACCAGTGCCCCAGCAAATTCCAGCAGGCTTTCCTCGAGCACATCAAGAGAGCCAATATCGAGGTCATTGGTCGGTTCATCGAGCAGCAGGATGTCTGCGGGTTGACGCACCAGGGAGGCGATGAGAATTCGGGCCTGCTCACCACCAGAGAGTTGAGCAACAGGGGTGTCGAGCTGATCCGGTCTGAACAGAAACCGTTTCGCCCAGGACACCACATGGATTGAGCGGCCCTGGTAAGAAATTGAATCACCGTCGGGGGCAAGCGCTCTTCTCAAGGTTATCGACTGGTCAACGCCAGCCCGATCCTGTGAAAAGCTGACGATCGATACCCCGTCTGCCGTCACAATCGTTCCGCTATCCTGCTGATGCTGGCCATCTCCAGCTGAGGCGAGTATATGGATTAAGGTTGACTTGCCACAACCGTTTCGTCCCAGCAGGCCAAGTTTGCTGCCAGGAGACAAAAGAATATCGAGATCCTTGAACAACACACTGTCATCGTAACGCTTGGCCAGGTTCGTAGCTTCCAGAAGTTTTTTTGTCTTTCGGCCCGTACCTGAAAATTCAATGGAAACATTGCCATCAGAACGGTTCCTGTTTTTCACCCGCCCCAGTTCGTCCTGTAATCGATATGCTTCATCGATTCGATATCGTGCCTTGGTTGTCCGTGCCTTCGGACCCCGCTGCAACCACTCGGTTTCACGCCGAACCTTGTTTGCTAGGCGATCTTCCTGTTCACTCTGCAGGGCCAAAAAACGATGACGCTCCTCCAGAAATGAGGAGTAGGGTCCCGCCACCTGGAGAGAACCGGTGGGATAGACCCGGGACAGCTCGATAATCCGATTAACACTGTTTTCCAGGAAGCGGCGATCATGACTGACAAGGATGAATGCAGAGGGTGAATTTTTAAAACTCCCGGCCAGCAACTTCTCCAGCCAGAGAATACCTTCTATGTCCAGATGGTTCGTGGGCTCATCCATGACCAGCAGATCCGGTTCCAGGACGAGCGCACGGCATATGGAAAGCCTCTTTCGCCACCCGCCGGACAACTGGCTGACAGGCACGGTCGTATCTTGAAATTCAGCCATGCTCAACATGGTCTGGACCCTGTTTTCTTTTTCTGCATCTTCAATCGGAGACAACTCAAGAACAACGAGCAGATTATCAACGAGACTCAGTTTGTCATCAAATGAATCCTCCTGGGCAAGATAACTGATTATACAGTGTTTCTTTCGTAAAATCGTTCCACCGTCTTCATCCTCACGGTTACAAATTATTTTCAGCAGTGTTGATTTTCCCGAACCGTTCGGACCTATCAGGCCAACTCTATCACCTTGATTGATAACCAGGTTGATATCGGAAAAAAGCGTCTGGGCCCCATACGCTTTAGCAAGCCCCTGACATGAAAATAGATAAGACATAATCCTAAAATCAAGATGTTAAGTTATAGAGGGAGCCCAATGATGCCCCTTTTGGCTTGAAACTTTTAATGTCTAAGAGTATAAGCAGTACAGTAATTTGGGATGATCTTTGGGCTTCTATTTCTACAGGCTGCGTATCTTACTGAGACGAACAATTTAAAACAACAGTTTTGGATATTCTCCCATGGGCAAACAATTTCATATTATCGTAACTGGTGAAAGTGGTCGATCCCTCGGTCTCCAGATTTCAAAACGCAGATTTTTTCTATCATTCTCAGCAGTGGCTGTTGCTATCCTGACAGTCTGCGTGGTCAGTTATTTCACGACTGGCTCCTATTTCAACAGTAAACGACTGAAGAACAGGGTCAACAAGCTCACCGCAAAACTCGAGCAAGCTGAGAAAAATAATTGTGACTATGCCGAGCAAATTGCTGCACTAAATAAGCAGCATGACGAGGCTATTGCCGGTTTGAAAAAGAAACACGATGACCTGCTTGCCTCACAGCAACAGGAGTTTGAAACCCTGTTTACTGACCAAAAAGTAAAGTCTGACCTTGAAACGACCAACCTTCAGCTTGAAAACGTCCGGCTGATGAACACTGCAGTGAGTGATCTCAATCAACGCTCAAAATTAATTGAGTCAGTGATGGGCACCATCGGTGTGAAGATCAAGAAAACTGCAGCAGCACAGGACCAGGAAAATAGTGGCGGTCCGTTTGTACCCGATAATGAAGTCTCCTATGATGGACTTCTCCAGCAGGTGGACGACTACCTGGAGACCATCCGCTCCATTCCCCTGGGCAGACCGGTGAGTGGAAGAATTTCTTCACGATTTGGCAAAAGAACTGATCCGGTTAACAATAAGAAGGCAATTCATGAAGGAGTGGACATCAAGGGGAAACGGGGTGACCGAATCCTGGCCACGGCAAGCGGAAAAGTTATCAAAGCCTTCAAGAACGGCGGATACGGTAATTATGTTGAAATTGACCATGGTAATGGCTACATCACTGCCTACGCGCATATGCAAAACTACCTGGTGAAAAAAGGAGAACGCGTTAAACAGGGGCAGGTCATCGGCCAGGTTGGCAGTACCGGTCGATCAACCGGTCCCCATCTCCATTACGAGATCCAGTTGAACAAAAAACCGGTCGATCCTGCGAAATTCATGAAAGTTGCTGACATTTCACACACGTTAAGAGTAAACCAGAAACAAGATTAGGGAACCATGTTCAGCAAAAAAAACGGTTTTGATAAAGAAATGCAAAAAGCTGAGAATGAAACAATTTCATCCATCATCGACAAGAGTATGTCGGTGAGTGGAGAGATGACCTTTAAAGGCAAAACACGTATCGATGGTACCATTAACGGTAACATAACCGGTGAACACCTGATCCTCAGTGAATCAGGAAAAATTGCTGGTGACGTTACGGTATCATCGTTTATCTGTCACGGTCATCTGGAAGGAAACATCACTGCCAAGCTGGTCACGGCCCGAAAAGGTTGTTCAATAATTGGCAAACTCGAGGCCACCAGTCTCACCGTTGAACCAGGCGCAACACTTGATGGTGAAGTAAAAGCTGCCGCCGGCAAGGATCAGCCCAAGAGCCCTGAAACCAGTAGCGACCAGGCTGCAGGGCCAAAGAAAAACGATAAGTGACCTGCTGATAAAACCGCAATGCCATCTGCCCATCACCCAGGTATTACCAATCGGATCATCTGCCCGGTCTGCGGTAACGATGAGGATTTCTTTGAACTCGCGAATGATGTCCTGATGACCTCATTCTACCGACAAAACAGCGACGGCAGCTTTTCCCATGAAAGCGATGCCTCTCAAATAAATGGTGATGTTCTGTTATTCTGCGGATCATGTGAAGAAGACCTGACCCATTACCATCAGCGTTTCAAGGAGATGATCTTTTGAATCGCAGCCCTATCGTAATCAATGATAATCAAGCGCTTTTCAAACACTATAATTCTCTGCAAACCGGTGATATTATTTGCTGCCGTATCCGGCTGAAACCGGGGGAAGAACACCTTCTCCTCGACCTCTCAGAACGAGGAGTAACGGCAATTCCTTCACTGACATCCCAGCTCTGCAGCAGGTCAAAAGCCTTTCAGACTCGACTGTTTTCATGGGCAATGCTTCCGGGAACAACAGTCATTTACACAATCCATGACCTGCTCAAGGCGAGCAGCGAGTACGGCAACTGCGGAATCACAAAGGTCATTTTAAAGCAGGAAGGTAAAAATGGCGGTATCGGTGTTTTACTTTTTAACAGCATAGAAGATGTCTATAGTCAATCGGTCGTTGGAGCACACTCGTTTCCCTTTGTAATTCAACCGTTTATCCAGAATTTTCGAGATCTTCGCATTATTATTCTGGATGATTATCTGGAGGCCTATGAGCGCATCAGCTCAGGCAGTTTCAGGCACAACATCCACTGTGGCGGCTCATCTCAGCCAGCAAATCTTACCGACCAGCAACTGCGGCTTTGTAAGAAAATAATGGGTCAGGGAGGTTTTCCGTATGGTCATATCGACCTGCTCATCACCGATGACGGTACGAACTATTTTACAGAGATTAATCTTCGGGGAGGACTGCGGGGTGCAGCAATAGACAGTGTTGCCTACCAGGAAAAAATCAACAAAATCCAGGCTGAACTTTGTTGCAAGGCGCTTGAACAATAATTATTTACAGTCGAGCCTTTTGCAAAATGATGATTTTCGTTCAACGTCAAGGCATGTGAAAAATTTTTACCGCAGGCATATAACTGATATTCCGAGGATAAAAATTTAAGCATAACGTAGAGGTTGAGCGAAAAGGGCGTTTTGCAAGTGGCTCAGTCGTTTGGAAGGGTGCCTGTAACGTCTCTACAGAAAAAGGGGGTTGCCCCTGTGAGACAACCCCCTTCAGATCAAATCGAAACTAGCAGGTGTAATTATACACAGCCGGTAGGTTTCGGCAGACCAGCCATTTTACAGGCTCCTTTACCTGGTCCAGACGGGAAGAGCTCGTAGATTCTCTTCAGCGGGAAGCCAGTGGTCTTGGAAAGGATACGTACCATCGGAGCAATACCGTTTTTCTTGTAGTACTCTTGCAGTGCGTCAATAACTTTCTGGTGCTCGTCGGTCAGATCGGAAATACCTTCTGATCCTTTTACATAGTCAACCCAGTTATCATTCCACTCTTCCATTCCTTTCAACAGGAATCCATCCTCATCTACCTGGAAACTATCTCCATTGTGTTCTACTGTGGGCATTTCATACCTCCTTGGTATATTTATTTTCTGACTCGCATCATTACGGAGCGTAATGTATATAAACAATCGACAAACTAACTACGCCTTATTACTATAGGAGAAACGAATTGTCAAGTGAATGAGCAATCATTAATCCCCTTTGTACTGGTTGCTGTTATCACCCTATAATTACATCATTTATTTGTCAGCAACAAATTGTTCTCAGTTCTGGATCTGCCATTTTTCTGTCATAATTTACTAGTTTAACGAGCTCTTGACCAACACCAAAAACTCCATATTTCTCTCAGCCGTTAGATGGCAGGCGATTTTGCTTGCAGGAAGAAAATATACGGGGTAAATCGATCTCTTACCAATTACAATCTGTATTTTAGCAATTAACATGTCCGCTACCTGTATGGGTAGATCAGACATTCGGACAACTAACCTCAAACAAGATCAACCTCATGCTGCAAATCTTAAGAGACAGAGCTCAATCAATTCTAATCCAGGCAGTCGTTGTTATCATCGCCCTTGTCTTTATCTTCTGGGGTGTTGGAACCAATATGATGAACAAACAGGAAGCTGCAATCGTTGTTAATGATGAAGAAATTTCTTTTCAACAGTTTCAGCAGGCCTACGACCAGGCCTATTCCCGGATCGCCCAGCAGTTCGGAGGTACGATACCCAAAGGATTGGCCGATACCCTGAATATAAGGCAACAGGTAATTACCCAGCTTACTCAGCAGGCGCTTCTCAGACAGGGTGGTTTAGAGATGGGACTCATGGTCAGTGGCCATGAAATACAAAAAGAAATCGAGAGTATGATTCAGTTTCAGGATAATGGCCAGTTCGATCTCGAACGCTACAAAACAATTCTTGCCTCAAACAGACTGTCTCCGACAAAATTTGAGCAATCCATGCGCTACGACCTGCTGAGTCAGAAATCGATAGACAGTCTGTCTGGTTTTGCCCTGCCACCAACCGATTTCGAGATCGAGGACTTTTACACGCTCGAGAAGGAAACAGTATCACTTGCATATGTGACTATCTCGCCAGACGCCTTCATGGAGGATATCGAAATCAGCGATGCCGACCTGGAAGCGTGGTATCAGGAAACGGGCAACAGATATCTGACAGAGCCAATGGTCCGACTCACCTACCTTCCTTTTAGTTTCCAGGATATCGGTGATAAAATCACCATTGACGAACCGGCCATCGAGGCTTACTACGATCAACATCTGACGGATTATCAACTGCCAGAAAAAAGAGGAGCAAGACATATTCTTTTCAAAGCCAGCCCTGAAGACGCTGAAGACGTGCATGAAGCTCAAAAACTCAAAGCTGCAGAAATTCTTCAAAAGGCAAACGACGGAGAAGATTTCAGCGCACTTGCAAAAGAATACTCCGAAGGTCCCTCGGGCCCTAATGGCGGTGAGCTGGGACTATTCAGTCGAGGCCAGATGGTAAAACCGTTTGAGGATGCTGTTTTTGCGATGCCGGTAGGAGAAATCAGTGACGTTGTGCAAACAGATTTTGGTTACCATATCATACTACTTGAAGAAATCCAGCTAGCAAAGGTTCGGTCCCTTGAGGAAGTTCGGGAAGAAATCGTTGCCGCATTGAAAATGGAGCAGGCAAGACCGCTTGCTTTCCAGGTTGCCAATGAGACGTATGAAAAGATCATCGGGGCGGGTAGTCTGGCTGCTTATCTTTCACAGAACCCGGATACCAAGGTGGTTGAAACAGCGTTTTTCAACCAGTCAGATCCCCCTGCTGGCATGAGTGCCGAACCGCAATTCCTGGAACGTGCCTTTCTGCTTAAGGAAAACGAACTGAGTTCAATTGTTGAAACCGCTCAGGGATATGCCATTATCTCTGCAACAGAAATCAAGCCTCCAGAAGTACCCGAGCTCGCGTCAATTAAAGAGAAGGTCGCGGAGGATTTCAAGGCCGAGAAAGCAGGAAAAGCGGCCCGAGAGGCCGCAGAAAAACTGATCAGTGATAGCAAAAAAGGAACCAGCTCTTTTGATGAACTTGCCCAGGCTGCTGGACTGGAAATCAGACAATCAGGATTATTGACAAAATCAGGAACAGCTTCTGACACCAATTTTCCACCGGAATTGATCCAATCCGCATTCAGACTATCTTCAACTGCGCCACTGCCCGAAGAACCTGAGCTGGTGGGGACGGACTATTATGTTTACAACTTTCTGGAACGCAAACCTCCTGAAGTAGAAATCAGCGATGAAGACCGGCAACGATACAGGGATCTGCTACTCCAGTTTAAACAGCAGCAGGTTGTGGATGGCTGGTTAAGCAACCAGCAGGCAGTGGCCGATATTTTTATCCATAAAAGCCTGGAGAACTAACCCCTCAGATCATGTCGGCTGGGTCCGCTTGGAACAGCCGACATACAATGTTGCCTCCCGATAACTCTCATCTGCTCGCTTTGCCGAGCGTGCCACTATCCCAAAAACCAGCTTTTTTGTTTTCAATACATTCTCAAATTGTGGCTGATGCATCTCTTGATCAGCATAATCCAGCAGGGCAAGAGAACAGCTGAGCGTTTTCTCTTTTCCCGCGTCTTTCCTGACCCATATTTACGAACGCTTTGGCACGCAAACCCACTTTTGTGTTTATATCACGGTTGGACAATGATATAGTGACCGTTCGGCCTTTTGAATTTCGTCCATTGTCTGACCACGGCCAAACAATGGGAATCCTACTATCATCTCCATAATCCCAGATTTTTATGTCAGACATAGATCATTACATCGAACGCTATCGAAAACTGAACTCGTTCGAACAGACGCTGCTTCAGCTCTTTTCAGTGGTCTATGAGCCGGCTCACACGACTCTTATCGTCAGCTGCCTACGCAAGCTTGAACTGAAAAGTCCCAGGGGAAATCGACCAACAGCGGCCAGCATAAATCATTATATCGATAAATTTCAAACAACCGGCCTTTTGAACAGCACACGCCAGTGCGATCCCCAATTCGTAGAATTTCTCAGCAGAGAATCCATTTCAGATGGGACGTTCCAGCGTTTTGCTGAAACTGTTCAAAAAGAGGCTCCTGTCTCTTACTATTACGGTAAATGGACCACCCGCTGCTGGCGGGCTATGAGAGAAATGAGAATCGGGATCTACTCCCAGAATTTTGAACTCATCCACAGTGCACTGGAATTTCTGGACTCCCAGTGCAGTGAGATACTTACCGCACTGCCGCCGGCGGTACAGGTGGTGACCCGTCCCTTCGATCGTATCTGGTTTCGGACGCTCCCTGCCTCCTTCCAGTTTTTCCTGCTCAACCATATCTTGCGATACGGCCAGGCACAGCTTACCGCTTTTCCTGAGATCATCGACTATCTCCAGAGTGAAGATGAATTCTGTCACCTGACGGAAGATGAGCGGCTGCCTTTTCAGCGGTTGCTGCTTAACGATTATCTCATGCGGGGAAACATCAGCGCCGCAGAAACCCTTTTATCGAGCAGCAAGGAAAGTTTCACGGCCACAGGAACGGAGGGAACGATTGCCTTTTTAAAGGGTGATCGTGAGCATGCCCTTACCTTATTTCGTGAGGACATGGCTAAACTAAAAGAAATCTCGGGAAGTGATGAAGCGGCATTTTTTGGTGTCCAGGGACTTTTCCATATTCTTGCCGAAATCAGCGGTAAGGACCGTGCCTCACTTCACGAGCTCACTCACCAGATCAGCATTGCCCTGACCCAGTTTGAAGAAAGTGAAGAGAATAAAGCCTACAGCTATCTCGCATCACTGGTAAACAACCAGTCAATGCAGTACAACAGTAACCTCACGCTTGACCTCTCCGACGACAAGGCACCTCACAGTCTGACGATACTCTTTGTAAGCCTTGTGCAATACTGGCTTAATGCTTCTCTGGACCCTGCTGTTGAGTCGATTGTCCGTAACTACTCTCGAAAAGCAGAGCAGGACAGCTATTTGTTCTTCTCCTTCCACCTGGCTGATCTTCTTTCTCATATCGCTTCAGACCCGGCAGAATATCAGGCGATAGTTAACCGGCTGTCTACCGCAACGGGGTTGGTATCGTTTCTTGATATACTGGAGCCGGAAGAGCCCTGGAAGCGGAGCCTGCAGGCATTGATTAACATATCGGCAACCGCCACCCAGCCCCCCCCTGAACTTGACAGCCGGCTTGCCTGGCTCATTGGTTATGAAAACGGAAACATTTCCGTCAGTCCCCGAGAGCAGAAGCGCTCAGCTGATGATCAATGGAGTAAAGGCAGACCCGTCTCCCTGGAGCGTCTGCACGGCTCAGCCAAACTCCCGTTCCTGACCCTTCAGGACCGGAAAATCTGCATGGCGATCAAGAAAGAAGAATCTGGAGACAGCCAGCCGCAGTATCATTTGGAGATTGAAAAACTCCTGCCGGCGCTTGTCGGCCATCCATTACTGTTTCTAACCAATTCACCCTCGACCCCGGTAGAATTCGTCTCCGGTGAGCCTGAACTGCTCGTTGAGGAAACCGGGGACCTGTTAAAAGTCCGTTTCTCTCTACCAATTACCAGCGACAATGTCACCCTGCAGCAGGAGACACCGACACGCTTCAAGGTGGTACAGATCAATGACAACCACCGGAGAATTGCTCAAATTACCGGGCAACACGGGTTGACGGTTCCCATAGATGCAAGCGAACAGGTGCTCACAGCGATCGGCAATATCTCCTCATTCATGACTGTTCACTCTGCCATCGCTGCTGATGCGTCCGATCATGGAAGCCAGGATATTACTCATGTCGATGCGGATTCCACCATTTACATGCATATGCTTCCCTACGGAACAGGCTTCCGGCTGGAAATGTTTGTCAAACCATTCAGGGAAGGTAATCATTACTTGAAACCCGGTCAGGGTGTGGAAAACATGATGGCCGAAGTTGGTGGAATACGACTACAGACCCGCCGAAATCTCGCAGAAGAGGAACGAAAGGCACAGGACATTGAAGAAATGTGCCCCATCCTCGATCTCGCCATTGACATGGAGCAGGAAAATGACCGTGAGTGGCACCTGCAGGATCCTGACGATTGCCTTCAGGCACTCATGGAATTGCAGGAGATCAGTGATCAGGTAGTAATAGAGTGGCCGGAAGGTGAAAAATTAACGGTTACCCACAAGCCAACTTTCAAAAATCTCAATCTGAAAATTCGTACCAACCGCCAAAACTGGTTTGGAATCAGCGGGGAACTCGTGCTCGACCAGGAACGGGTAATCGACCTCAAAGAGCTGTTGTCCCGTCTCGAAAATGCCACGGGCAGCTTTATCCAGATTGGGGAAGGACAGTTCATATCCCTGACTCAAGAGTTCAGGAAACGTCTTGAGGAGTTAAACAGCTTTTCCAGTGATCAGCCCGGTGAAAAAGAAGACGAGATTACCATTCATCCCCTTGCGGCTCTGCCGCTGGAAAAACTGTTAGAAGAGGCCAAAACAGAGGTCGACAGGGGCTGGAAATCTCAAATTAAAAGAATACAAGCATCACAACTCTTCAAGCCGGAATTGCCCTCAACGCTGCAGGCAGAGCTCCGTGACTATCAGCTTGAAGGGTACAACTGGCTTTCACGTCTGGCTCACTGGGGTGTCGGTGGATGCCTGGCAGATGATATGGGTCTTGGCAAAACCATCCAATCCCTGGCAATTATACTCCAGTGCGCAGCCGACGGCCCGTCACTGGTGGTAGCGCCAACATCTGTCTCCACCAACTGGCTCTCCGAGGTGAGTCGTTTCACACCAACACTCAAGATCAAGCAGCTGACCACCAAGGATCGGACGAAGACTATCAAAGAACTTGGCAAGTTTGATCTGATGATCACAACTTACACCCTGCTTCAGCAGGAGGTGGAAAACCTGGCAAAGGTCAATTGGCAAACCATCATCCTCGATGAAGCCCAGGCGATTAAAAATGCCGCAACGAAACGCTCTCAAGCAGCCATGGCTTTAAACGGTTCATTCAAGCTGATAACGACCGGCACCCCGATAGAAAACCATCTCGGTGAACTGTGGAACCTGTTTAATTTTATTAACCCCGGATTGCTTGGTACCCACCACCAGTTTAACGAGCGATATGCAATACCAATTGAACGCTACAACAACCGGGACGCCCGGTTGAAACTCAAAAAGTTGATCCGCCCGTTTATCCTGCGCAGAATCAAGTCGCAAGTCCTGGATGAGCTTCCGCCACGGACAGAAGTCACCCTTGACGTAACCATGAGTGACGAAGAGATGCATTTTTATGAGGCCTTACGTCAAAATGCCCTGGATATTCTGGAACGGTCAGCTGACAATACAAAGGGAAGGCACCTGCAAATCCTAACAGAAATAATGAAGCTCAGACAGGCCTGCTGCAACCCTCGGTTGATCGCCAAGGAAACCAGGATAGCAAGTTCAAAACTGGAAATATTTTCCTCGGTGGTAGAAGAACTGATTGGCAGCCGTCACAAGGCTCTGGTTTTCAGCCAGTTTATCGGTCACCTCGACATCATCAGGGAATACCTGGATGAACGGAACATTACCTACCAGTATCTTGATGGAAGCACGAGCAGCAAACACCGCAAGGAACGGGTTGAGGCCTTTCAGTCAGGCAAAGGCGACCTTTTCCTGATCAGTTTGAAAGCCGGCGGGCTCGGGCTGAACCTAACGGCCGCTGACTATGTCATCCACATGGACCCGTGGTGGAATCCAGCAGTGGAAGACCAGGCCTCCGATCGGGCTCACCGAATCGGGCAGACACGACCGGTGACTATTTATCGACTTGTCTGCAAGGACACCATTGAAGAAAAGATTGTTAAGCTGCACCAGGAGAAACGAGATCTGGCAGACAGCCTGCTGGAAGGAACCGACATGAGCGGTCGACTCAGCTCAGACGAACTTATCAGTCTTATCAGGGAACATTAATTTCAGAGGAGCTGTTCAAGCCCCTCTCAGCCGATTTACGATGAGGCCGAAAAAGGTGTCATCACCAGAAGAGAAGAACCAGCCAAGATGTTTTGAGCAGGCACCACAAAAAGATATCTGCCAGCTGTAGTCGGCAAACCATGAAAATTCATTGCTCAGTGGGCCATCAACATAGCATCCCGAGGCCCGGCTAAAACACCCGATCTCATAGACTATTCCTGCGGGGTTGAAAAATGTATGCAGATGTTTTCCCGCCCTGCTGGCGCGATCCTTCTCCTTGGCAATACCTGCATCACATTGTTTGCAGAGCAACACTCTCTCTGCTTTTTCTTCGTGTTCAGCCTGGTCATCTGCCAGTATTGAGGAACCAGTTACAGGTTTGTCACCGCGTTCTCTGAAAACCATCTGGGCAACCATAGAACCATCCCTGCTGAAGTCCCGTTCCGGTTGATGAGTCAGCATGGCTTGCTTCCTATGATGACTGATAATAGTCTATGACCGACTGGACCATTGCGGCTATCGTGTAATTTTCGGGCTGGATATCGACCTGCAGTCCACTGTCGGTAACGGTCTTTGCCGTAATTGGCCCGATGGCGGCAATCTTCACCCCAGCCATGAGCCTGAGTAACTCATCCTGGTCGCTGGCATCAACCATGGTCAGAAAATTTCTCACCGTTGATGAGGACGTAAAGGTTACCAGGTCCACCTGGCCGCTCTCAAGCTCAGCTCGCAATTCGTCTATTCTTCCCTGTGGTGGAATGTTCTTATAGACCGGCGTCACCATCACCTGAGCACCTCCTCCCCGCAACATTTCAGGAAGAATTTCACGCCCCTCCTTGGCCCGCGGGACCAGGATGTTTCTTCCTTCAATTCCCTGGTCAAGCAGACTCTCGGCCAACCCCTCGCCGGTGAATTTCGGCGGAATCAGGTCGGCATTAATGCCGTAGGACAGCAGCAGATCAGCAGTGCTTTTTCCAACCACAGCAACGCTCGGCCCCTTCAGGTCACGAGCATCCATACCTTTTGAAAAAAGCCTTTCAAAGAAATACTTGACACCATTCAACGAGGTAAAGAGTATCCAGTGATACTCGTTGATTCGTTCCAACTCCTCGTCGAATACTTCATATGAATCAACTGGTTTGATATTTATTGTTGAACACTCATAACAACTTGCGCCAGCCTCTTCCAACCTGGCTACCAGCTCACTTGCCTGCTCCCGGGTTCGAGTAACAATCATTCGCTTCCCAAACAGCGGTCTCTTCTCAAACCAGTCAATGGTATCTCTCAGGTTCACAACCTCCCCGATGACGATGAGAGCCGGAGGTTTTATATCTTCTTTTATAACAATATCAGCAATGGTGGAAAGCGTACCGACGACTGAACGCTGTTCCGGCGTTGAAGCCCAGCGAACGACGGCAACCGGCGTATCCGGAGACCTTCCGTTACCAACCAGGTTGTCAACGATTACCGGCAGATTTTTGATGCCCATGTAGACAACAATGGTACCAACACCTGTTGCAATTTTTGACCAGTCAATATTGGAATTTGGTTTGGTTGGATCTTCATGACCAGTGAGAAAGGCAACCGAGGCGGTATAATCACGATGGGTAATCGGGATACCTGCATAGGTTGCAGCTGCAGTGGCAGAGGTCACTCCTGGTACGACCTCGAACGGAATGTTTGCCGCTGCCAGCGTTTCCAACTCCTCTCCGCCACGCCCAAAAATAAATGGATCTCCGCCCTTCAGTCGTATAACCGTTTTTCCGGCAAGAGCGAAATCGACCAGCATCTGATTGATTTCATCCTGGGTATGGACATGCTTTTCTCCACCACGTTTACCCGCATAAACAAACTGCGCTTCTGACGGCACAAACCTCAGCAATCTTTTGCTGGCCAGGTAGTCATACACGACCACCTCTGCCCGCTTCAGGAGATATTGGCCCCGGACCGTAATCAGGCCGGGATCACCGGGACCTGCTCCAACGAGATACACCTTGCCGATTTTCTTGTCACTATTCTGATCTTCCATAAGTAAAAAGGGCCGCCCCGGTATCTCCGGACTGGCCACTCCTCGTTCTCACCATTTGAATGTTAATTCACTTCAGAAGTGAAGGTTTTAACAGTTTTCGCTTGATTCATCAAGCAGACATGCGACCACCCAGAAGGACAAACGGTAATATATCATGCAAATTTAGGTAGTTGTCTGGCAATTTGCCGATGGTGATATTTATCATCAACGATACCGGCGATAACCTGTCTCAACCTGATCTTCGACACTCAGCAGTTTCATAAGAAAAAAGGGGAGATCTATACATCGTTTAGATCTCCCCTTCCTGAAATTATGGTCCTAAAATAAATCTAATAGCGCTCCCCTACAGCTCAGCCATAATTCCTTCAGTCACTTCCTGGATGGACTTGGAGCCATCAACGGAAATTACCTTCGGACCGTTGCCCTGCTTGAAGTAATTGACTGCTGCCATAGTACCGGTCGTTTCATCATAATAGATGTTGTGGCGTTTATCGATCGCATCTTCGTCCTGGTCATCGGCTCGGGCATTCAAGTCTCCACCGCAGACGCGACAAACCAGTTTACCGTCTTTCTCCACCGGCTTAATTGCGTCAAAGGCAATATGGTTGGGATGGTTATTATCATTAACGCAGAGCCTGCGTCCCATAATTCGCTCTTTTGCAATCTGCCGATCGAGTACAATTTCGATCACATAATCGAGCTCGATACCTGCGTCTTTGAGATTGTTTGCCAGGGTGACGGCCTGATCTTTTGAACGAGGGAAACCATCAAGCAGCCAGCCGTTTTTACAATCTTCTTTTTGCAGTCGCTCTATCATCATCGGAATGGTTATATCATCAGGAACTAAGTCTCCACGCTCAATATATTCTTTGGCTTTCTTGCCAAGTTCAGTGCCGCCACCGATATGCTCCCTGAAAATAGCTCCGGACTCAATATGCGGAATATTGTATTTTTCCTTTACAATCGCCCCTTGAGTTCCCTTTCCGCTGCCATTTGGTCCAAACGCCAGAATATTCATTCCCATGCCATCTCTCCTTTTGTTGTGTTTAAGTCTTTATCCCAGATACATTGATATTAAAATCAGGAGGTTTACCGGTTTCCGGCATCCCTGAAAACACGATTCTTCATTGCCATAATATGTGTCGAGCCATGAGCAAGCAGTGATTATATCCTAATTGAAGTTCAGGAGCCAGCAAAATATCTTTGTATTTTTTTGACTTTCATTTGGAAAATGAGTACTTTTGCCGGATCATACGCACTGGCAGGATTGCCTGTGAACATACAGACATGCTCCACCCCTGCCTCCCTCTGATAAATCTCAGCAATTGTATACAACATGAAAGAAATACATGTAGGCATGATCGGATTTGGTACAGTTGGAAGTGGGCTGGCCCAGACATTGCTTGACCAGAGAGAACGGTTGATCCAGAAAGTCGGCACACCGATTGTGCTCAGTCGAGTTGCAGATATCAAGGTGGAATCGCTTCCTGAACAGTTTGCAGATACACAGCTGAGCAAGGACGCCGGTGACATATTTAACGACCCTGAATATCGACATCGTCGTAGAACTCATCGGCGGTATTGAACCGGCGAAAAGTTTCATGCTTGAAGCTATCAGCAAAGGCAAACATGTAATCACGGCAAATAAGGCACTGCTCTCGATTCACGGCAGAGAAATCTTTGAGGCCGCCATCGCTCATAACGTCGAGGTCGGTTTCGAAGCCAGCGTCGGAGGTGGTATTCCGGTAATAAAAGGTCTTAAGGAAGGCATAGTGGCCAACCGCATTAATTCCATAAGAGGGATCATGAACGGGACTGCCAATTACATCCTCACCGCCATGACCGAACATGGAACGCCGTTTGACGAAGTTCTGAAAGATGCCCAGGAAAAAGGATTTGCAGAGGCTGATCCAACCTACGACGTGGAAGGGATTGACACAGCACATAAATTGGCGATATTGATGACCATAGCGTATGGACAGCACGTCCACCTTGATCATATTTCGGTTGAGGGTATCAGCAACATCAAACCGATGGATATAGATTTCGCCAAAGAATTCGGCTATCGCATCAAGCTCCTGGCCATAAGCAGGAACCAGGGAGATTCTGTTGAGGCAAGAGTACATCCGACCATGGTTCCTGAAACTAATCTCTTTGCCAACATTAACGGAACCTTCAATGCTATACAGTTCAATGGTGATGGGGTTGATGACGTCTTGTTTTATGGTCATGGGGCCGGTAAAATGCCCACCGGCAGCGCGGTTGCTGCTGATGTCGTAGATATCAGCAGGAACATCATCGCCGGTTCAATTAATCGGGTACCTCCACTCTCCTATCTTCCAGAGCACTTTACGCCACCCTCGATCACCCCAATGAACGAACTCACCTGCCCGTATTATTTCCGTGTAACCGTACTCGACCAGCCCGGCGTGCTGTCGGCCATATCCGGCATCTTTGGCAAATACAATATATCGATCAAATCTGTCATACAGAAAGGACATCGCATCGGCGAACCTGTTCATGTGGTTTTCAGGGTTCATCAATCCTCTGAAGCATCGGTGGAAAAGGCAATTACCGAGATAGACGCTCTTGATTACTGCATCGAGCCGACAGTCAGAATTCGTGTTCTCATTGAAGATGATTGACCTGACCAGAGCGAACTAACTCAATGAAATATCTGATCCTGATCGGTGACGGAATGGGTGATCACCCGATTCCCGAACTCGGTGGAAAAACAGTCCTGCAAGCTGCCAAGACTCCTGCTATGGACGAGCTCAGCAGAAAGGGAACCCTGCTCTCGGCAGCCACTGTTCCGGATGGCTTTTCGCCAGGAAGTGATGTCGCCAACATGTCACTGCTCGGTTATGCCCCTCAGCAGTATTACACCGGGCGTGCACCGCTTGAAGCTGCCAGTATGGGTGTTTCTCTGGCTCCTGATGAAACCGCATTTCGCTGTAATCTCGTCACCCTTGACTATCACGACAGCGGGCGCACAACCATGGTCGATTTCTCAGCGGGCCATATCAGCAATGATGAAGCAGCGCAGCTGATTTCTGCCCTTCAGGATAAATGCCTAAATAAGACATTCAGCTTCTATGCAGGAATCAGCTATCGTCACCTGCTGGTGGTAAAGGACCCGATTCCTGAAATGGCTACGGTCCCCCCCCATGATTTTATCGGCAAGGATGTGACACCCCACTTCCAGACCTATTTAAATACTCCCGGCTGGAGAGAGCTCCTGCTTGAGGCCAAAGATACTCTCTCCAATCACCCGGTCAACATGGACAGGATTAAGAACGGACTGAGACCGGCCAATGGAATCTGGCCTTGGGGTAAAGGGAAAATGCCGTCGATGCCGACCCTGCCGGACCGCTTTAATATCAGTGGTACGATGATATCTGCAGTTGACCTGCTCAAGGGGCTGGGCATCTGTGCTGATCTCTCTGTTGCCCAGGTAAAAGGTGCGACTGGCTATATCGACACGAATTACCAGGGCAAAGCCCAGGCGGCTCTTGCTGCCCTTGAGAATCAGGACTTGGTATTTGTCCACCTGGAAGGACCGGATGAAGCCGGGCATCAGGCTCGCCTTGATCACAAGATCCAGGCAATTGAGGATTTCGATGCCAAAATCGTTGCGCCCATCATCAACAACCTGCGGGAGAAGGGAGAGCAATTCAGGGCAATTATCACAATGGACCACTTCACCCCGCTTGCCCTGCAGACCCATACATCCGAACCGGTTCCCGTTATCCTCTACGATTCACGGGAAAACACAGCCGGGTCTGAACTTCCTTTTGATGAAACGGTTTTGCAGTCAGACGATGGCAGGATTAAAAAGATCGAAGGGCATAAACTGATCAACGCCCTTCTTCAATGTTCAGAGAACCAGTAATGTCCGTAACCACTGCAGTTTACAAGTTAACGCACCGGGTTATCTACGGAGACACCGATGCAGGTGGTGTCGTCTACAATGCCAACTTCCTGCGGTATTTTGAAAAAGGCAGAACCGAGATGATGCGTGACTGGGTATGTTCGTATCGGGAAATAGAAGCGCTGGGCCTCATCCTTCCGGTTACCGAATGTTTTGCCCGCTACAAGTCGCCAGCCTTTTATGACGACCTGCTCGATATCGAAACATCGATTGCAGAACTGAGGAAATTCTCCTGTCGATTTAACTATAAAATTACCAGAAAAGATAATCATCGTTCAAAACCAACTTTGGTCGTCAAAGGATATACGATACATGCAGCTGTTACCAGGGAAGGAAAACTCACCCAACTCCCGGAAAACATTATGGCAAAACTCCAGGCCATTTTTGATGGCAAGGAATTTCCTTACGAGGATCTCAAATTAGATTGACAGATTACCATTCAATGGTATAGTGCACATTCGCAACGCGGGGTGGAGCAGTTTGGTAGCTCGTCGGGCTCATAACCCGAAGGTCGGGGGTTCAAATCCCTCCCCCGCTACCAAGATATTTCAAGGAGTTAGCCAGTTTCTGGCTAACTCCTTTTTTCGTTCTTGCTACCCTGATGCTGGCTGGCATAATTTCATCTTTGATAAGTCTGATCTGAATATTTACAGGACTCCCGGGAATTGTTCCTCTTCCAACCCATCATTTTCAAACCTACTCTCCATGAACTTGGCGAGCATAAGAAGTGAAATCAACTGGTACTTCAGGGTTGGCTTTTGAGTAGCCTTTGCCCTTAATATCATTGGCCGCCGTTATCGTTCTTACCACATCTCCTTTTTTCCCACCGGAATAATCGTAAACGGTAATGACACTGCTGTTGTCACCGTTGGCTATGCCTTCATGAGGATTTAAACGCATGTACAATGTCGCACTCTCGATAGAGGCAGAAGCGGGAATAGAGGCAAGATCAGCTCGAAAATAACCAAGCCTGTTCGGTGATTCTTTGATGAGAAGTCCACCGGATTGTGAATGTTTATATGTCCCGAGACTGTGTTGGACAACGAGCTGTGCAGAATCAAACCAGATTCCGCAGCTGGAACACGCCTGATAGGTCTCAACAAAGAGCAGATTAAAGTCGTTGGTGGCTGCTTGAGCAGGAGCAACGTCTGTTTCCGTTGGTTCTGCCGCCGCTTCTGCAACCACTTCTCCACTTGTTGTTGCATGAGCAGGTAGAACACCGAATTCCACCAGAGGGACTGTCCATTTATCTGGCAGGACACTGCATCCAGCAAGGGCTGCAGTACCAAGAGCCAGCTTTCGTATTAAGGTTCTTCTTTCTTTGCTCTCCAATTCTGTGGCTACAGATTGATTTACCACCCCGGAACCGTCTTCAGGGGTAGTAATTTGCTTTTCGATCGCCATAGTCAGTTTACCTCTTTGATTATATAGTTTTGAGGAAGGGGCTGAATATTGAGAGAATATCTACACGATTATCACAGAAAATCAATAAATTTCAGCTAATTGACACGAAAATCGTCACAGTAATGGATATAAACCCATTATAGTGACGTTTTTGCGGGGCTTGCTAACCCGCTTGGTGGTATCTGTTCAATGTCTGTATTTAATCGGGTCGGTTGCCGATGTATGAACGCCAGTATGTTTTAAACCAGCGCCAAATTGTGCGAGGATGCTCAAAAAAGCGTACCTTGAGGTATTTAAAACCATTCAGGTGACCGTAATAGACTTGCATCCACCACTGGGGAGGGAGAAGTGTCTCTTTTACCATCGAAGGTAACTCATTAATCTTAATATGTTTCAACCGGCGCTGAGGCCATCCGCGATAGGGAGTAGCTGGATTACCGGGTACATGGTCAATATCGAGGTTCAACCCATTGACAATATGGTCCTGCCACGGTGTTACGAAATGAAATCTTGAGAGAATATTGAGTAATAATGGATACTCAGTACAGACTCTTTGCCAATCAATTGATGTGAAATAATTCTCAACCAGGTTTACGATGTCTGCAATATGTATGAGCCTGAACGTTTCATAGGTGAGGGGCATCTGAAAACCGTGAAGATAGATATACCATAGGCTTTCTTCGAGATTGAGCGTCCGTGCCCTATAATTGTCCACGTCAATTATCCTCGCAGTGGAATACGATTTTATAAGCGGCCACAAGGGATATTGCTGATTAAGCGGCAAGAGATTGTGATGTAGTTCGATACTGACCGGGAGTCCCTCGACCGTTTTTATCAACGGAACAAGATGATAGTAATCAGGAGGAATATGGTGTGACGATTCTATTTGATAACCGAGATCGAGCAGTATTTGTTGAGCTTTTGCCAGGTCCTCTTTTTTGACAAGAAGGTCGATATCCCGCATCGGCCTGGATTCAGGAGAACGGTAAGCGAAATTAGAAAGTGCAATGCCTTTGATCAGTAAGGTGTCAATCTTCTCTAAATGGTAGTATTCCAGGATCTCAGTAATGAGGGTGTTCCTGATTTTATTTGATCTCCTGTTGCGCAGGTATAAAGATCTCAGGAGACGATTGTAATTTTCTGGCAGGGGGAAACCAAGCGTCTTAAGGTGGTTATAAAGAAGAGATGCGAGTCCCTGGTTCTCTGCGTCATGGATCAACTTTTCCCATGATAATTTTTGGGTTTTGTAGTCTGAGAGCGCAAAGCTCAGAGCTTTATACATATCCTCGTGGCCATTCTCACGTGAGCAGAGGCCTAAAATATTCCAAGTCATTGGGTCCCCATCTCATCGAACAGATTATCAAGCGCCGAATCAATTCCCTGAAAATCGCCATACCTGAATCTATACGCAGGGGTCGACCGGGCAATCTTAAGAATCTGGTCAAAACCGTGATTCTCTAGATTCCGAGCATTTACATGACACCTCATCAATAAGCTACACAGGTGGGCTTTGGATATCTTTTCTATTTCAAGAGATGAGTGACCTTGGTAGTCAGGGATAATTATCAGTGAGGGTGAAGATGACAATGCCTTGAATTGAGGATTGAGCATGCGGTGAGGTATGATTGCACCGTGAATGTCCTGGAGCAGTTCACCCGAACGCTCATCGTCTACAAATTTTCTTAAAATGGGTACTGAACCAGGCTTCAGGCAAAGAGGTCTGCTTAAATACTCTATCTGACCGACTTTCTCTTGGGGAATAAATATCAGTTCATCTGTTAAATAGGAATATCCCCGGGTCAAAAGCCAACCTGTCAATGTACTCTTGCCTGCACCGCTTTGCCCCGGAAGCAGCAGAACCCTGTCATTCATGGCAACCGCACCAGAATGAAGTGCAACACCATTTGCAGTAGTGTTAATAAGATGAAAAATTATCGAATCGTATAAAACAGCCGCGAAGCCCACTCCCAATTGACCGCGGTACAACAGCTTATGAGCGTCTGAAAAAACGTAAGCGTTCTGTTCCTCATTGTACTCCAGATTCAGGATATATTTTTTCCCATTCGCTGCTGGAACACTGGCCATGTCAGCAAACAAAAAGGACAAAAAATCGAGGGCTTCTTTCTTTCTGCAGCCTACTGAGACGGTTGATCCTGCAAATTCAATGGTGAATACGCTCATACCACTATTCTGTGGAAAGTGTTGCCAAAACAGGAATTTCTCTTAGATGAGATCGGCGACTTTGCGATCAATAAGTTTCCTGATGACGTTTCTGACATCTTGTTCTATCTGCTCGCGGCTTTCCGGATAGAGACCGGCCAATATTGTAACGATGTCTGGTATGGTCTTTTTACCATCACATAACTCCCAGATAAGCGCTCCTGTTTGGTTGAGATAAATTGACGTTGTCAGCGTTGGGTGATAGACGGTTATTTCTCCATCGATTCGCTCAAGCAGGTAGCCGGGTCTGAGTCGGACGGTTTTGTCTGTATTCATTTCCTGCTTGTCTCCTTTGTTACTTGAGGGTTTCAACAGTTGGTCAGAGCCATGGTTGCAGGTCATTATCGTGCATAAACGACGTACATTTCCTTGACCATATACAAAGAGAAAAACCTAGATAAAAAGACAAGTCTATTCAAGTGTTATTTCAAGTTCTCCACTAGAGCTGTGAATCCTGCCAACGCTGGTTGACGATCTTATCAGGTTTGTCTGGGTATGGAAACAGTTGGACGGTACTACCAGAATTGGAATGAGAACCATTCAATATTCTTGACGTTAACACATGAAGCGAATGAAAACACAAAAAGGGGACATCCATGATAAGTTTTGTCAAACGATTTAAAATAAATCTGTCCCCTTTTCTTGTTGAAAAATAATGTGGCTGCTCAATGTATAACGATAATCCTGTTTATCATCCACTGTATGGGTGATTTTCCACCCAATGACGGGCAATGTCGACACGGCGACAACACCATACGTCTTGGTGGGAGAGGACGTAGTCCAGAAACCGCTCTAACGATTTGATTCTTCCGCCTCGTCCGACAAGGCGACAATGCAGACCCACTGACATCATTCTCGGAGTCTCCACTCCTTCTTCATACAGTGCATCGAAAGTGTCCTTCAGATAGGTGAAGAATTGATCACCGCAATTAAATCCCTGGAAAGACGCAAAACGCATATCATTAGCATCAAGGGTATAGGGCACCACTAAATGAGGTTTATCTTCGACCTTGGTCCAGAAGGGAAGATCGTCATTATAGTCATCTGAATCATACAAAAAACCACCATGTTCAACAACTAAAGGCCTTGTGTTGACAGATGTTCTGCCGGTGTACCACCCAAGAGGAGGTTCACCAGTCAGTCTTTCTATAATTTCAACTGCCTTGGCCATATGCTCTCGTTCAACATCCACAGAAACATTGCGATAATCAATCCAGCGATAGCCATGTGAACATATTTCATAACCGGCTTCCATTGCGGCCTCAGCGACTGCAGGGTTTCTTTCAAGTGCCATCGCCACGGCAAATAACGTCAGGGGTATATTCTTGTTCTTGAAGAGCTTAAATATGCGCCAAAGACCAACACGACTGCCATATTCATAGAGAGATTCCATACTCATATGTCTCTGATTCTCGAACGGGACTGCATTTACTATTTCCGAAAGAAAAGTTTCAGACGCCTTATCCCCATGGAGAATGCAATTTTCACCGCCTTCCTCATAATTAAGTACGAATTGAACAGCCAATCGTGCTCCACCGGGCCAGTTTGCTTGGGGAGGATTCGGGCCATAACCTATGAGGTCACGTGGATATTGTTCTGATGCATTCATAATTACCTATCTCCCAATGATATGGATGTATAGCTAGCTGAGCTGAATCCCTAACTACTTAGAATACGTTATAATACGCGTTTCAGATTCATTAAAATATAATTCATCACAGTTGTTACCATTGCCACCACGATCAACAACGAGGAAATCTTGTTCTTCCCTTAATCCGATCAAAGGAAAATGCCAGACACCACGGGCATAATTGACACCCTGTCGACCATTCGTTACAAAGGCAGACAAGTTTTCAGGGTCAACCCTTTCTCCTGGAGGTGCAACAACAATCAGAAACGGATTTTTATGCAACGGTATGAATGCCTGACTCGCCAGCGGATGCCGCTCCATCATATGGATGGGTATGGGGATAGGTCTTGGCCTGCAACGAAATATATTGATAAGAGGGCGACCTCCTAATTCGTTAACATCAACACTGGCCAGGTCGTTATAACGAGTGGCATAGCCATCATTTATGGATATGCCTTCTACCTCATCGTCGACCTCTATAATGTCACCAAAAGGCTTGAAGTCGTTAGGAGTTAATGGTCTTACAGGTATCTCATCCATCATTAATTTTTCCTCTCCTCATGGAATATATTTCAACCGCGCCATATCTATCGCTGCAAGACTAATTACCTTGAAGAAAAACCGTAACCGTCAGCCTCGGCAAATAGTTCACATAACTTAATCACGCACAATATGGGTACCGGTTTCTCCACGGATTGCAGGCAAAGCCTCATTGAGATGGCCGATAATTGCCCGTTTACCACCTCCATCAATAAATTTTATTGCCGCTTCGATCTTCGGCCCCATGCTTCCGGCAGGGAAATGTCCCTCTTCAAGATACTTCCGAGCCTGCGAAACACTAATCGTATCAAGCTCCTGTTGATCAGGTTTTCCAAAGTTGATCGCAACACGAGAAACAGCTGTCAAGATAACTATCTCCTCTATTTTCAGTATGTTGGCTATATGAGCGGTTGTCAGATCCTTGTCGATAACGGCTTCTACACCCCGCCTCACCCCTCTTTCATCACGGACAACCGGTACTCCGCCACCGCCACCGGCAATAACCACGGTACCTCTGCTGGCCAATACTTCAACAAGAGAGATATCGCACACATGTTTAGGTTTTGGTGAACCAACGACCATGCGCCAGCCACGTCCGGCATCTTCCCGCATAGTCCACCCCAGTGTCTGGGCAAGGTTGTTCGCTTCTTCCTCGGTATAAAAATAGCCGACCGGTTTTGTCGGATTTGAGAAACTCGGATCATTTGGATCCACTTCAACCTGACTCACAAGTCCGACTACGTGTCGCTGATTACCAATCTCACGAAGTGCATTCTCGAATGCCTGCACCAGAAGATAGGCGGTCACCCCTTGAGTATTTGCAACACAGATATCCAGTGACATAGGTGCAACCTTTTCACGAGCCAGGGCCTGGCGCATCAGCACCTTGCCAACTCCCGGTCCATTTCCATGAGTGATGATCAACTCATTATCAAGTTCTAACAATGGCAGCAATGCCTTGGCGGTATCTCCGGCGATCGCAACCTGCTCTTCAGATGTTCCTTTAATACCAGCAGGATGTATTGCGTTGCCTCCTATTGCTACTATTAGGCGATTTGGTATTTTTCTGGTCGTAGTCATTGGTGAAACTCCTTACGAGAACTAAGATGACTGTATTAAATATGGTTCAGTCATATTCATGATTTCACAACTTTGGAATTATGCTTCTGATGCTTCACACTCAAGAGAACAGATTTGTGAGGATTAAGATTGCCGAGTGAAATATTCCTACTATTTGGTACAGCGACGGGCGATCATTGCAACTATCATAAAGGTGCCCCGTACTACCGACGGAAATAATTCCGCCGGTAGTACTGATCATCTATTCCGTCTGAGCAACAAAACATCCTGGCTGTAATCCTATTTGACTTAAATACCGCAAATGTTCGCCAACAGCGACATCCGAAGTGGTATTGAGAAGCCAATAGCCTTGAAATAGACCTCGTGAGCTGTCTTATCGATGGCAAAATCAAATTCTCCCGCATTTCTGGGCAGAGAATGAGAGACACCAACCGTTTTACCAGTCTTCTTCTCAATATTCTGCAGTCCCTCAGCAGTGAAATAAAATTCGGCCATCTTTTTCAGAAAATCATCACGACCCGGATCTCCCTTCTTCACAGAACAGCCGGGCAAATAAACGTAATCAACATTTTCATCGACAATCAATTCCTCCTGCTGACCGATGGTCAGATCATTGACCTCGGTGAAATTGGCATTCATTGCGGTGAGCTTATCACGTACCACCTGGGGTGTTTCCAGCCCTGTGGTTCCTGAGTAAATGACTTTGGCACCCATTCGGGCCAGGCCGAGGCCGAACGACTGTCCGGATCTGGCACGGGACAGATCAGGGGTGGCTATCATAACAGTCATTTTTGTGAAATCACCACCGAGTGCACGATACACTGCGTACATGTCTAGAAGTCCTTGGGTCGGGTGAGTTACATCACCGTATCCACCGCTGATAATCGGAGCAGGAATCACTGCCTAATTCTTCGACAACATCAAGAACCCCTTCATCAGGATGCCGAAGTACGATTACATTGGCATACTGTGAGGTTACCCGAAGCGAGTCATATAATGATTCACCTTTGGCTGCAGACGAACTGACAAGCGGATTAGATTCACTAATAACGTTGCCTCCGAGTCGATGCATAGCGGTTTCCATACTGAACCTTGTACGGGTACTCGGTTGGAAGAACTGCAGACACATCACCTTTCCCTGAAGCAGTGGAATGCGACTCCTCCAAAAAGGCTCAATCATCAGAGCCGTCTTAAAAACGTTATCAAGTTCTTCCGGGGAAAATTCGTCAATGAAACTGAAATGACGTCCTTTTATACCTGTTTTTTCGACCTGTGTGTAAATATCCAGAGGTGCAAAATCACTAGTCAAAGCCATGAGCATATCTCCTAAATTTTAAAATAATATAATTTAAATAACAGCGTCCCGATTCATATCTTTGCTGTAAATGTACCAGAAAGGCTCCCTTCCGGTTGCGTAGGTGCCCTGCTGTGTAAAAGGTCCGAACCAGACAAAATCCTCTTTCTTGAGTTGCAGCCAGTCTTCACCGAGAAGATACATTCCCTGTCCTCCAAGGACATACGCTCCATGTTCCTGAACATGTGTCTCTACAAATGGATGACATCCGTCTGGCAGGAATTTCAGGGTGTGCATATTCATGTCAAATGCCATATCATTTGGCAGCAGATCACGGAGGAATACATTCTCCATGCCATCGTAGATAACCTCTTCAATTTTGTTAATGTCACCAAAAACAATCCACGGCTTCAGATCACCAAGGGGAACAAAGCGTTGTTTGTAAAGGAGGATTCGGACTGAGTCTGAGGAGGTATTTTCAAATGAGATACTATCTTCGGGTGGTGCAAAAACGTATCCACCTGCAGTTAACTCTTCTGTCTGATCCTTGACGGTCACAGTGAGGCTTCCCCCTCCATCCATTACGTAAAGAAACGACTCCACATCCGGGTCGTCAATAAATGGAGTAGTGGTTTTTCCACCTGGCTCAACCGTACCGACATACTGGACGAAACTCGCACCATGCTTGGGTGAGGCGATGATTGTAAGTTTGCACCCTTCAAATCCAGGAATTGAGTTAATAACCCTCCCTTCAGGTGGTATGACGGTATACTGCCCGTGCTTGATAACTGCTCTGGTTTCAAGAAATCCTTGAGGATACGGCATATCTTTATCTCCTTCATTAGATTGTTAGTTCAAACGAAAGTAAACTCAGTTAAAATACTACCCGTTACAGACATTTCTTTAGATAAATTTTTAAATTATTGTTAACACGGTGACCGGAAGCTGAATAGCCACCAGGACATTGTTGCAGTGCAGACATGGTCAAATCAACACCCGGTCCTGCCATCAACAATGCAACAGTAACAGCAATTACCAGACAGCGATTTTTTTCCAAGACCTCTTGACGGATCTGCGTGGTATCCAACCGCCAAATTTTCAATATCGAAAACTCTCCTCGCAAATTACTCCTTAGATCGGGTAACCATACCCCCCAATTTTAGATGTTTTAACATTCGCTGCCACAAGCCCCTCAACAAGGGTAACGGCACAGGTTACTCCGTCCAGGACAGGCAAGCCAAATTCATCGGATAACTGCTCCATCAGTTCAGTCATACCCGCGCACCCCAGAACAATCGCTTCCGCCATATCATCTTTAATAGTATCCCTGATCGCACCCTTAATTTTTTCAAGGGTTGCCGGATCATTTTCCTCAAGCTTCAAGACAGGTATCTCGGTGGCAATCACCCGTGCACAGCGCTGGTCTAGTCCATAGCGCTGCAGGTTTGCCTCCAGGCCAGGAACAGAACGGCCCAAGGTTGTTATGACTGAAAATTTATTGGCAACTATGCTGGCTACATGGTAGGCAGACTCACCGATTCCAACCACCGGAACATCGACCGCACACCTCGCGGCATCAAGGCCAGTGTCATCAAAACAGGCAATGATAATGGCGTCTACCTGGGGGTGCGTCTTAATAACTTCTAAAAGATGTGGAACACACGTTGCGGCATCGTGAAACCCCTGAATACTTGGTGGACCAAGAGTTGGATTTGTCGCGACAATTTCTGTATCGGGTCGGGCAACGCTTTTTGCAACCGATTCAACCTTCCGAGTCATAGACTCAGTTGTGTTTGGGTTTATAATAAGAATACGCATACAATCTCTCCTTACACATCTCCACCAAGATAAGCGGCTTTTATCCGGTCATCATTTAGCAGCTCTTTAGAATCCCCGCTGATAACAATATTTCCCGTAGTCATCGCATATGCACGGTGAGATATACTCAAAGCCATGCGCGAATTTTGCTCGACGAGCACAACAGAAACACCTTCGTCCCTGTTGATAGCAATAATAGATCGCGCAATATCCTGTACCAGTTTGGGTGCAATTCCCAGTGAGGGCTCATCGAGTAGTAAAAGCTTGGGTTTTGCCATCAAGGCCCGACCGATTACGAGCATTTGCTGCTCGCCGCCACTCAGGGTTCCAGCCGCCTGCGAATAGCGTTCTTTTAATATTGGAAAACGTTCAAGAATTCTATCCAGAGATCGTTCAATGTCAGCTTTATCACTGCGCGTAAAAGCACCCATCAGCAGGTTGTCTTTTACTGACATGAAGGGAAAAACGCGACGTCCCTCGGGGACCATGGCAACCCCTTTGCTCACAATTTCTGAGGCGGAACAGCCGTCCAGTCGTTCCCCCTGGAAAAAGATGGAACCGGAAGATATTTTTTCCAGCCCGGTAATCGCGCGTAAAATTGAAGACTTCCCCGCCCCATTAGCTCCAATCAAGGCGACTGTTTCCCCTTCTATAAGTTCAATAGAGACACCCTTCAGGGCATAAACATTATCGTAATAAAGCTCAACGTCTTTAAACTTCAGCATTTCATTCATGTGCTAAATCCCAATGGTTATGTCTTCACTACCAAGATAAGCCTCGATGACTTTTTCATTATTCTGAATTTCATCGGGGGTTCCTTCAGCAATTTTTACTCCGAAATTCAGGACAACAATTCTATCCGATATCGCCATAACGGCAGGCATGTCATGCTCCACCAGTAAAACTGTCACACCACTATCCTTGACCTTACGGACAAGTTCTACAGTGCGCATGGTCTCATCATGGTTCATCCCGGCAAAAGGCTCATCCAGCAGCAATATGGTCGGAGCTGTAGCAAGGCCAATAGCTATTCCGAGTGCACGTAAGTGGCCCTGGGGGAGGTTGCTTGCCAGCTCGTCCCGGATATCGCCGAGTTCCAGAAACTCGATAATTTCATCGGCTGTTTTACCAAATTTTATGATATCAGCTCGGGCTGCTTTCGAATTGAAAAAATACCCTGCCAATGTCGCCTTGGCACGCAGGTGTTGGGAGAGAACGATACTCTCATGGGTTGTCATGCTTTTAAATATTGTTGTTTCCTGGAACGTTCTAACAACTCCTTTACGGGCAACTACGTGTGGAGAGAGATTTGAAATCCGCTCCCCCTTGAACAAAACCTCACCTGATGTTGTCGGCATGAACGACGTAATCATCTTAAACAGTGTGGATTTGCCGGCACCATTGGGTCCAATTACAGATAATATCTCTTTTTCATTCACCGTGAACGAAACATCGCTGTTCGCTGTCAGACCCCCAAACATCTTTGTAACGTTCTTCACTTCCAGTAGAGAACTCATTTTTGCCCCCTTTTCTGTCTGGAGAAACGGATGCTCAGTAGACCGTTAGGCAAAATAAGCATCAGGGTAATCAGCAGGCTGGAGTAAACGAGCATTTGATATTTACCCAACTCGAAAAGAAGGTCCCAGCCAAAATAGAGGGTCAGTGTTCCAAGCATAGGCCCAAATACGTATCCCAGGCCACCAAGAAAGCAGTTAAGCATAAAATTTATTGAATCCTGGACCTGAAAGCTGGAAGGATACACCGATTGTGATATGGCAACGAACATTGCTCCACCAATTCCACCTAAGAAAGAAGAAATGGCATACACCACAACACGCAGATAGGCAATGTTAACCCCAATTGAAGATGCAAGCTCTTCATTTTGCTGAAGCGATCGACAGAGATGTCCAAAACGGGAGTTGACCAGTCTGTACATTGCTGCAAAGCAGATGACCATCAACACGCAGGCAGTGTAGTAAAAAGACAGTTTTACATTTTCGAGTGTCGAAAAATCAGGGACCAGCACAAAACCAAAAATTGAAATCTCACCGGGTAAAGGTATTGAGACGATTCCCTTGGCGCCATTAGTGATTGGCAAAGCTAATGCTGATAACGTAGCCACCTGGGTAAGGACCAGTGTAACCATTGCAAAGTAGACACCCTTCAACCGTAGAATTGGCAGTCCAATTAGGATTGCCATCAGGGCACAGAAAAAACCAGCCAACGGCAGCGTTAACCAGAAAGACATTCCTGCCTTGGTTACAAGAATGGCAGAGACATATCCCCCAGCCAGGGCAAAGGCACCTTGACCGATATTGATACGGCCTATATAGAAGGTCAGCCAGACACCGGCACTGGCAATTGACAAGAGTGCGACAGACGTCAAAGTATAATAAAAGTCCCACCGACCCGTTGCATTAATCAGGAGTGGCACTGCGACGAACACAGCAAAGAGGAAGACAGCCACACCAAGAATATGATTTAGTTTCAATTTCCCCATGACTATTACCCCCACGGTTTACCCATCAAGCCTTGCGGTCGGAAAGACAAAAAGACCATCAGCGAGGCAAAGATAAGAAGATAGGTGATATCACCATATTGTGAAAGAACCGCAAGGCCGACAGCCTCAAGTGCTCCCAAAATAAAACCACCGGCTATTGCACCTGAAATAACTCCGGCACCGCCAATCATGACCATCATGAATGCCTTGACCGACACGGGTCCTCCCATGCCAAGATTAACACCGGTAATTGACACCAATAACCCCCCGACAAGCCCTGCCAGCATTGCTCCCAGTGCAAAACCAATCATTGAGTAGCGATCGACATTCACCCCCATGAGCTCAGCAGCCGTTCGATCCTGGGCAAAAGCACGCAGGGCACGACCGGTTTTGCTGTAGTGCATAAAAGCTATAAATCCGACGATAGAAACTATTGCCAGAAAACAGACGAGAATTCGATCGTAGGGTAAGATAATGCGAAAATCCCAGTTCAATACCCCATCGATTATCTTTGGAACCCCTCGCTGCTTTTCTCCAAAGACCAGGAGAATGATAGCATCCAACAGAAAGGCAATCCCGGCAGCAAGCAGCATGGTACTTTCAGGCCGGGAGGAACGTTTGATAACCGGCCTGAACAGCAGGAACTCTATGAGTGCACCGACAATTGCCAGAGTTATCGCAGAAGCAGCAAGCCCAACAACAAACGGCAGGCCTATCTTTCCGTATATTGTATACGTTACAAATCCGCCGAGAACGTACAATTGGCCATGAGCGAAATTCAGAACATTCATCAAAGCGAAAATCAACGTAAGCCCCAGAGCAATCATTGCATACTGGGAGCCCAGATAGAATGCATTTACGACTACCTGTTCCATGCGAACACCTCTCACACGATATGCTCCGGGCCACAACCCAGAGCATACCTGCAGATATTAGTGGATAGGGAAATTAATCAACTTCAGCAATAAACAGGGTCTCAAATTTGCCGTCTTTATACACATTCACAACTAATGGTACAGACACCTGCCGTTTCTGTCCAAATGATGTCATGCCAACATATTTCAAGACCGCATCGCCCTTCATATAGGGGTTGGCTACTTCAAAGGTATCCATGGTTTTTTTGAATTCATCGACATTCTCAATTGCCGCCGGATTCATTTTCATTGTCTCCAGGATATACTCAAGAGCGTAGCATTTGGTATTCGATTCGTCGTTATACTCGCCGAACATTTTGGTATATCGAGTGACAAATTCATTCATCATTTCAGATGAGATTTCCGGTGTGGAAGCGCCACCGACTGAAATAAAGCCGTTAGCCAGATCACCGGCACCCTCTTTAAGAACTCCAGCATCCTGTGCGGTTTCTGTTGAGATGATACCCTTAAATCCTAATTCGCGGGCAGAGCGAATCAGCTGGGGTGCGTTGGCAGGGGAGACACCGGACAAAACCAGCAGATCCGGTTGTTTTCGCATGACAGGTGTTAGCACAGGGGTAAAATCAGTTGTATCTACCTGAAATGTGACGTTTGAAGAAACCACTTCAAGCCCGAGAGCCTTGGCAGCAGCAACGCCACCCTCGCGCTGGCTTAAAGGATCAGACTCGTTTGCTGCAACAAAGGCCACTGACTTAACACCTTTCTCTTCTTTGAGATATTTATAGATGGCTGGGCCTGACTGGTAATTTGCAACCATACCCAGAACGGCATTGGAGGCAGGTGCGGTATAGAGTGCCTTGGGAAATGCATAAGGAAAATAAATGATGTCATTTTGCTCAGCAACGGGGCGAACTGCGGCAGCACCGTCATCGACATTCGGTCCAACAACATAGTGTATTCCGGCCTGAGCCATTTTTTCCATGCCGGCGATGGCACGTTTTGGATCTTTCTGATCATCAAAGGTCACGATTTCAACATCATACGTTGTATCGCCAATCTTTATCCCACCAGTCTCATTGATCCAGTCCGCACGGACCTGCATTGAACGTACATTTGAGATTCCCCAGGCCGCTGCAGGACCACTCGTGACACCAACAAAACCTATCTTAAGCACCTTGTTGGCTGCATACAGACTCGTACTCACCAAAACTGAACAGGCCAGTATCGAAACAACAGCAAATACCTTTATCATAGTCTTCCTGTACATATCGCTCTCCTTTTTGTTGTGGTAATCTGGTTAATACTCTCTTCTGAAATCCTCCTCCTGACATATAGATGCCGAACAGCACCATAAAACCAATATAAGTATTGTTAACATTAATCGACAACAATTATTTTAATATCTAAAAACTAAATCAAACAATTTTGTGCAAAAATCTATCGAAAGAACTTTGGCAACCAGTATTTTCCTCATATTTTCATCGAATTAATGATACTAGTTGTTTCATCTCATGTTATACCAGCCGGTGCCCGCTTCTCATATTTCTGACGCCTCGCATGGTTCAACTCAAACACTATCGATCGAAGCTACACACAGATAAACAATTGTCACCCCTAATGTCAACAAAATAAATATATATTGTTGACATTAGTTGCCGATGTCTGTAATCATTCTATGTAAGTTCAAACATATCGACTGATGAATAAAGATCCGGGTCCAAAGGACCAGGTTATAAATTCTAAAATAAAGGGGGGGGCCGAATCTTTATGTTAATTCGATGAGAGATTGTACATGAACGTTTCTCTGGAGGTTTTGTGCTGTAACTTTTACTAATTAAGCATCGAGGCGAACACATCCCGAAGGTCATCAGGTTGAGAGTTCTGGGTAAAATTCAAACTTTGCTCGACAGCGTGCAAGTGTTTAGTCAGCAAAGCGGTTGCCTTCTCTCTGTCGCGGTTAGCAATAAAAGCTACCAGCTCTGAATGATCTTCATCAGAACAATTATTCTGACCTTTTAACTCGTATTTTTCCAGAATCAACGAACTGCGGGCAACCAGATGGCTGAGAAAATCCAACAATACCTGATTTCCAGCAATTTCAGCGAGTAGCAGATGGAATCGTCCCGTGAGATCAATGAGCCGATGACGATCTTGTTTTTGTCGGGCCTGTTTCTCTTTTCTCAGGTGTATCTCGAGTTTTTTGAGATCTTTCGCTTTTAGCTGTTCACAGACCAGATCCAGAACTTTCAGTTCGATACAAAGACGGGCGACAAATACTTCAGCAACATCTTTTTCTGACGGCTCGGCAACAATTGCTCCTCTGTTTGGTACTATTTCAACCAACTTTCGCTGTTCCAACAGCAGTAAGGCCTGCCGTATATTCGAGCGATTCGACGATAGTGCTTTTGCTAACTGGGTTTCAACTAATCGAGTATTCGGCTCTAACCGTCTTTCGAAAATTGCCTGAAAGATAGCACTACAAACTCTATCTATCTCTGCATGGGATGTAACTGTCATGGCTCTATTTTGATTGAAAAGATAAATTTTACAAAAACTGCCTCCGAGATCTACACGAATCGTCTTCGACAAATGGTGATCAATTTACGAGAAGATTGTCTACTTGTAACCGCCTGTACTAAGCACTATTATACATAAGTATGCGGTTATCAGCAACAATTATCAAATACATGTTAGGCTTGCTGTTATTAAACACATAATTATAATAAGGACTTTACTTCTTAATTCATATAATTGATTTCCGTATTAAATTGTCCGCTATAATCCATTAAATTGTTAAACTTCTTGATCACAAGTATTTCTTTGAGTTTAACGTAAAAATGACCTTAAAAACAATTACCTGTTCAACCATTATGAACTCTCCACATGTAAAACCGGCAAGAGCCAAGGATATAGATCAGGAGATCTATGATAAAATCTATCGAGCAATCATCGAGCAGCGATTACTCCCCGGAACCAAGCTGGGCGAGGAAGCTCTCAGCGCCACTTTTGAGGTAAGTCGGTCGCGAATCCGACGAGTCCTGTTACTCCTGTCAAATCGAAATGTGGTTGAGCTCCGCCCCAACAAAGGGGCATATGTTGCTACGCCGGAACCACAGGAAACCCGTCATGTCTTTGAGGCACGTCGTTCAATCGAAGGAACAATCGTTTCCAGAGTCGTTGAAAGAATCACTGATGAAGGAATTGGTAAGCTTCAGGAAATCATTAAGGAAGAAAGTATACATTTGAAATCAGGTAATCGACACCATGCGATCCGGCTCTCTGGCGAGTTTCACATGATACTTGCTGAAATTGCAGGAAATCGCGTATTACATCGATTTCTTGAAGAACTAGTCTCCCGCACTTCTCTTATAATAGGAATGTTTGGCACCTCCACCAACCTGGACAATTCTGAAGATGAGCATACCAGAATACTCGATGCCATTATTTCTCGTGATTCCCGTAAAGCCGTTGAATTGATGGAGGCTCATCTTCACCAGATTGAGGTATCAATCCGACTTCCTGAAAAGAAAAAATCCAAAATAGATTTCCATGAACTTTTTGCCAATGTCTAAAAACAAACCTCGGCCATGATCTTTTTCGGTGATCATTATCATCCAGATCTTTAATCCTTCTTCCATCTGCTAACGATCATTTTAACATGAAGGTCGCCTGCGTCTCATATTGCAAGACAGATTTTATAGAATAATTACTTGGGAGCCTGGTTCCATTATAGATCTGCTCATCAGAAATGTAAGAAGAGGGCTGATCAGGGTAAAAGAACTACTCTCCAGTGGGGTAAATATTACATATGCCTCAAATAATGTATGTGACGCACTCCGGCCAATGGGAAATTTTGATCTTCTCGAAGAAGGATTGATGCTCGCTTACGGTGCCCATATGGACTCGGTTGACGAGTTGAATACAATTATGAAGATGAGCACTTACAATGGTGCCCGCATGCTTGGGCTGTAAAATTATGGGCTTGAAGTCGGATGTAATGCTGATCTCGCCATTTTCGATTGTCAATCACCGTCAGAGACAATTGTCGGACAAGCAGAAAAACGTTATGTAACCAGGTGAGGTAATGTTGTCGCTGAAAACCAGCGCATCTCCAAAGTATTCGTAAAAACAAATAGTTAAGTTAAAATAATTGCTCAGAGACACAATGATGACAATTCTATAAAATTTGCTGCAGCCAGATCATTAGGCGACCACAATTAAGACGAATATTGATAACAATATAAAACCTCATTGACCACACCTTTTGTTTGTAACAATAATTTTCCTGTGTTAAAGCGTAAGATATTTTTTCCAGGTTTAATGGGGAACCTACCGTCTATAGCGTCAGAAAGCCCGGCGACGATAAAGTAAAAGTTGCTAAACAATAAAAACACCAAAAGGTCAGTCAATGTCCACACGAATAAAACAGATAATAACTTCACCTGATATCGACAGAAGAATATCAGTTAACGGCTGGGTAAGGACAAGAAGAGATGCCGGTTCGTTTTCATTTATTGAAATTAATGACGGATCGACACTCAACAATCTTCAAATAATTGCCGATCAAAGTTTGTTCAATTACTCCGAACAGATCAAAAAACTATCGACAGGCTGCTCAATTTTCGTTTCCGGCGAACTGAAAGAGTCACCGGCCAAAGGTCAGACTGTCGAGTTGCATGCTAACTCAGTGGAGGTTATAGGCTGGGCAAATCCGGAGGAATATCCTCTCCAGAAAAAGCGACATTCATTTGAATTTTTAAGAGAAATAACTCATCTAAGGCCAAGGACTAACGCACTTGGAGCTATTGCCAGAGTGAGATCACGATTGTCATACAGTGTTCACAATTTCTTCCAGGAACGTGGTTTTCACCAGATACACACACCTGTAATCACCACAAGTGACTGTGAAGGCGCCGGCGAAATGTTTTCAGTATCGACCGATAATATAGAACGACATCAAGCCGATAAAGGTTTTTTTGGCAAAGCAGCCGGTTTGACAGTGAGTGGACAACTCCAAGCTGAGGTATATGCATTATCTCTAGGCGACGTATATACCTTCGGACCAACCTTTAGAGCTGAGAATTCGAACACCAGTAGACACCTCGCCGAGTTCTGGATGCTGGAACCAGAAATGGCATTTTGTGATTTGAGCGGGAACGTCCGAATTGCTGAAGAGATGCTGAAATACCTACTGAGAGACGCCCTTGAACATTGTCATGAGGATATGCTTCTTTTTGATACGTTTATCGCCAAGGGCGTAATTGGCAAACTGGAATCTGTAATAAACAATTCCTTTGGTCAAATAACCTATACAGAAGCGATTAACACATTGCTCAAGACAAACAAGAAATTTGAATTCCCGGTAAGCTGGGGGATAGACATGCAGGCGGAACACGAGAGATACCTGACTGAGGAAGTGTTTAAAAAACCACTTATCGTCACAGATTACCCTGCAGAAATTAAGCCTTTTTACATGAGAGTTAACGATGATAAAAAAACAGTTGCTGCAATGGACGTTCTTGTTCCGGGCATCGGTGAAATTATCGGAGGCAGCCAAAGGGAAGAGCGGTATGATGTTCTTTACCAGCGTATGCTTGATGCCAATATTGATGTCCAGGAGTATGAGTGGTATTTAGATTTGAGGAAATATGGTTCTGTCCCTCATTCCGGATTTGGCTTGGGGTTTGAGCGACTTGTCCAGTACGTTTCTGGAATGGCTAACATCAGAGAGGTCATTCCTTTTCCGAGAACACCCGGTTTCGCTCCATGTTGATAGCAATCGACAACTTAACAAATGCTGAACAAGCTGCGACAGTACAGATACCTAAAAACAGATTCAGAAAACACTAGTAAAAGTCCAAAAACGTCATAACCGAATTTTACAAAGCAATACCAACGATACAATAATTCTGGAGAACTAATCTTGAAACGTGATTTCCTGCACATCACCGATTTTACTGCCGATGAAATTCATGAAACTTTTGCACTGGCAAAAGAAATCAAAGCACGCTTTAAAAATCGAGAGGACTACAAGCCATTCAAAGACCACACGATGGCCATGATCTTTGCGAAACCGTCTGCCCGTACTCGCATCTCGTTTGAAACTGGATTTTATCGGATGGGAGGCCATGCTCTTTATTTAGGCCCCTCAGACATTTCCATTGGTAAGCGGGAAGCTGTCAAAGATATCGCCCGGGTTATTGCACGCTATAATGATGTTATTATGGCACGCCTCTTTTCGCATGATCATGTTTTAGAGCTAGCTGAATACTCGTCCGTTCCTGTTATGAACGGCCTGACAGACTACAATCATCCATGTCAGATAATGGCTGATATGTTTACCATTCTCGAGCATCGCGGACACTTCAAAGATTTGAAAATTGTCTATGTAGGAGACGGAAACAATATCGTCACTTCTTGGTTGCGCATGTCTCAACGACTCCCCCTCCACTTTGTATGCGCCTGCCCGGAAGGCTATAAACCGGACAACGAGGCGGTTATTCAAGCTCAAAACTCAGGCCTGTCAGAAATAGAGATCAGCCACGATCCTAAGACAGCTGTCAAGGATGCAGATATTGTTTATACTGATGTCTGGGCATCTATGGGGCAAAAAGAAGAAGCCGAACAGCGTAAAATTCAATTTCAGGGATTTCAGGTCAACGATGAGCTGATGGCTGCCACGGGGAAGGATAGTCTTTTCATGCACTGTCTGCCGGCTGAGCGTGGGGTCGAGACCACTGACTCTGTTGTTGAATCGAAAGCATCAATTGTCTTTGATGAGGCAGAAAATCGCATGCATGCACAAAACGCGATTCTACTGAAGCTTTTCGGTATATCCTGAGGTCCGGGGGTAGCGCTCCCAAAGGAACACTTAAAAAAAAATAGAGAGATCTTCAAACTCCCAGAAAAAAGCAAAAAAGGACAGACAAAAAAGGGGACAGATTTATTTTAAGTCATTTATCGACTTAAAATAAATCTGTCCTTCCTTTTTTTCACATGAAAGAGAGCAGGCAAGTTATGGTAGTTCTAAGTGCAGTAATGTTTTTCAGACTCATTGTAGTTTCTCCATGTGAATTTTGATAAGGCCCGGCACGTTTTTTTGCATTCCTAAACTTCACTCCTAATCATGGCAGAATCTTTGTTCAAGGGCCTTATATGGGTCTAGGCTATCTAACCAAACAAAATCTATATATTATGTAAGACGATCTATGGGGATACCTGTCAAAATAGGCCAGGATAGTAAGCGAGTACTGCGATCATCATAATCGTTTTTTTCTCCGCAACATGGTAGTTAAGGGTACACTATAACTTTCGCACCAGCTTCAATTTATTGGTCGTTCTTGAAGAGAGGTTCTCATGTCAGATATCGTCATCAGCGGAACCGGCGTGTATACCCCGCCCCATGTAATCTCCAATGAGGAACTGGTCGCATCTTTTAATAGCTATGTCGACCAGTTCAATCATAACAATCGTGATGGAATCGCCTCTGGGTCAATTGTTCCGAAGGAACATTCCAGCTGTAATTTTATTGAGAAAGCATCAGGGATCAAACAACGGTACGTTGTAATCAAGGAAGGGATACTGGAAACTGATCGAATGATGCCGCTGGTTCCCCGTCGACCCGATACTTCATTATCAATTACAGCGGAAATGGCAATTAATGCGAGTCGAGAAGCTTTTTCGCGAGCCGGTCGAAAACCTGAAGAGGTTGACCTGGTAATCTATGGTGCCTCAACATCAGAGCGGCCATGGCCGGCCGTCGCTGTTGAAATCCAGAATGAACTTAGCTGTGGCGGATACGCTTTTGACATGACTGTTGCCTGTTCGACCGGTACGTTTGCAATATCCACCGCTGTTGATGCCCTGCAGTCCGGCAGCGCCCGATGCGCTCTTGTTGTCAACCCTGAATACGCTTCTCCTCAAGTGAATTACCGTGACCGCGACAGTCACTTTATTTTCGGTGATGTGGCAACTGCATGTATTGTGGAACGTTGTGAATCCGCCCAGGCAGAGCATCTTTTCAGGATTGTCGACCGAAAACTGGAAACGCATTTTTCCAATAATATCAGAACGAATGCCGGTTTTCTAACCCGGGCCGAACCGGATCTTTCTTATGAGAGATTCTTTGAGCAGGATCAATATTTTATCCAGAATGGCAGAAAAGTCTTTAAGGAACTTCTGCCGATTATATGTAAACTTGTCAGAGGTCAATTGCAGGAGAACACACTCGATATATCACAGATTCGGCGAATGTGGCTGCACCAGGCCAATATCAATATGAATATGTTTGTTGCCCGCGAACTGCTCGGGCGGGACCCCGATTTTCTCGATGCCCCGGTCATTCTTGACGAATACGCTAATACAGCCTCTGCTGGCTCGATTATAGCCTTTCATAACTATCACGATGATTTTTGCAGTGGTGAACTTGGAATTTTATGCTCTTTCGGTGCAGGTTACTCGATAGGCAGTCTGCTTTTGCAAAAAGTATGACACCTTAAAAAAAATAATGTATACGACGAATAACGCTCAGGAATGTTAGGCGTTTTTTTGTGCTGCCTAATGGATAACCAATATGGTTCTCATTTACTCTATTGAAAAGGAGCTAACATGAAGACAAGAATACTTCCCCCTACCGATTCGGCTTATAAATATCCCCTGCTCATTAAAAATCTTCTTTCAACCCCCCTCATCTTTTCACCGCAACAGAAAATAGCTTATCGCGACAGTTTTGAGATCACCTATGAACAGTTCGGGAAACGAGTCTGCCAGTTAGCCCATGGTCTGGCAAAGCTGGGAGTAAAGCCCGGTGATACCATTGCTGTTATGGACTGGGACTCTCACCGTTATCTCGAGTGTTACTTTGGGGTTCCAATGATCGGGGCGATCCTCCATACTGTCAATGTCCGCCTCTCGCCGGACCAGCTGGTATATACCATCAATCATGCCGAAGATGATGTTATTCTTGTAAACAGCGAATTTTTACCTCTGTTGGAAGCCGTTCGTGATCAGCTCACAACGGTTAAAAAAATCATTCTTCTCACCGATTCTGACCCCACTGCCGAGACATCGCTTGTTATTGATCATGAATATGAGGTCATGCTCGGGGAAAATCCTGAGCAGTACGCGTTTCCTGATTTTGATGAAGACTCTATTGCCACAACCTTCTACACAACCGGTACGACCGGATTGCCTAAAGGGGTGTTTTTCAGTCACCGCCAATTGGTTCTCCACACCTATGGAATCCTGGCAGGCCTCTGCGGGTATGACAGCCCTGTCGCTGTAAACTCTGCAGACATATACATGCCGATGACGCCGATGTTCCATGTTCACGCCTGGGGAATTCCCTATTTAATGACCCACCTGGGAGCACGGCAGATTTACCCTGGTAAGTATGAACCCGAAATGCTACTGAAACTTGTTGTCAGCAATAAAGTCAGCTTCTCTCACTGCGTTCCCACTATTATGCATATGTTGTTGTCCAGCCCGGCTGCGGCCGCATTTGATTTATCCGGCTGGAAAGTCATTATCGGAGGTTCGGCCTTATCCAAGGGAATGTGCAAAGCCGCTTTAGACAGGGGGATAAATATTTTTACTGGATATGGCATGTCGGAAACCTGCCCGGTTTTGACTCTGGCAACGCTTAAGCCACACATGCTTGAGTGGAGTGGTGATGAACAGATAATGATTCGCTGCAGAACAGGTATGCCAATTTCTGGTGTCCAGCTGGAGGTTGTTGATCTTGAAGGCAGTCCTCTCCCCCACGATGGAAAATCCGCTGGAGAGGTAATCGTCAGAGCTCCCTGGCTGACACAGGGGTATTTTAAGGACGCGGAAAAAAGTGAAGAACTCTGGAAGGGTGGTTGGCTTCATACTGGTGACATCGGCTTTATTGATGCAGACGGTTATTTACAGATTACCGACAGGCTGAAAGACGTTATAAAAACAGGCGGCGAGTGGCTTTCATCCCTTGAGCTTGAGGACATCATAAGCCAGTTGCCGGAGGTCGGCGAGGTTGCAGTTATCGGGGTACCTGACAGTAAATGGGGAGAACGCCCCCTGGTGCTGGTTGTACCCGCGGTAGGATTTGCTGAAAGCCTCACTCCTGAGACTGTTCAGTCCTTAGTGCAGCAATACATTGATCAGGGTAACTTGCCCAGGTTTGCACTGCCCGAGCGGGTACTGGTTGTCGACTCAATCGCCAAGACCAGCGTAGGAAAATTAAACAAAAGGCAGTTGCGCAAAGAATTCGGGAATCTTGAGTCTTAATCCCGGCTGATATATAAAAGAGGCAGGAACTGTTATAAGCCATCAGCGGACTCTGGGGGGCAACAACCGACTTCTTATGTAACCTCCTAAATTTTCAAAATACCTTTCCTGGCAGTCACCATAATTAGTGAGTAAGATAGTGGGAGATTACGTGCCAATATTTTGAAAATACAACAATCCGTTGGCACAAGTATGAGCTGAGATAAGGAGCACATGGTGGCAATTACCAGAGAACTTATACTCATTGTTGAAGATGATCCAAACACCTCAACACTCGTAGAGACATATTTAAAAAAGGAAGGTTTTTCTACCATTGCCGCCTTCGATGGAGAACAAGCCCTGTCCCTCGCCCGTAGCCGTAAACCAGGTTTCGTCATCCTCGACGTTATGCTGCCCAAAGTAGATGGGTGGGAGATCTGTCGCCAGTTAAGAAAGATTTCAGATGTACCAATCCTTATGTTGACAGCCCGCGAGGAAGAAATAGACCGAATCTTAGGACTCTCACTCGGTGCAGATGATTATGTGGTCAAACCCTTCAGCCCGCGGGAGTTGGTGGAGCGTGTTAAAGCCATTCTGCGCAGAACACAGCCCAGACCTTCACGGGATGACCAGATACTTTCCCATGGTGGGCTTATCCTCGACCCCGTCAAATGTAAAGTTTCTCTCGACGGTGAGCCTGTTTATCTAACCTCCTCGGAATATAAACTTCTTCAAACCCTTATGTCCTCTCCTGGACAAGTCTTTTCAAGAGATGCGCTTCTCGATCGTTTTTATGAACATGGAGAAACGGTTATTGACCGCGTTATCGATGTTCATGTTGGTAAGCTCAGGCAGAAAATTGAAGAAGATCCTGCCAATCCTCTCCTTATTCAGACCGTGCGGGGATTTGGGTACCGTTTTGCCGAACCAGGCGAGGAATGAGCCCATGAAAACCCGCCTTCTCTGGAAACTCCTGCTGACAAATGTAATTCCCGTGATCGGTGTAATTTTTCTGGCGGTCTGGCTGGCAATTGATAAACTTGCCGCCAACTATTTCATGGCATTGATGGATAAATATGAGGTTTCTCCGGATGATATTCACCAGATGTTTTTGACTTCAGTTCATCATTATCTTGTCTGGGCCAGCCTGGCTGCGCTAGGAGTTGCTTTTATCCTCAGTTATCTTCTGACGAGAAGAGTCCTGAGACCGCTCTCTGAAATGACTGCCATTACAAAAGAGGTCGCAGCTGGTAATTTCTCTCTTCGAGCTGAGATTACCACAGAGGATGAGGTCGGCCAGCTTGGGATTGCCTTCAACCGCATGGCCGATAGTCTTGAGCAGATAGAACAGCTTCGAAAGACAATGGTAGCCGATGTCGCGCATGAGCTTCGCACTCCCTTGACCAACCTGCGAGGGTATCTTGAGGCTATAAATGATGGCGTTATTCCACCAACATCTGAAACATTCCAGATGCTGCAGCAGGAAAACTTGCGGCTTGTCCATCTGGTAGATAACCTCCAGCAGCTCGCTCGTGCCGATGCCGCTCGAGCCTATCTCAAACGAGAAGAAATCGATCTCCCTGATCTTGTCAACCAGATGGTAGATCTGAATCTGCCCAACTTCCAGGCAAAACAAATAACGCTTAGAGACACGTGTTCCTGCCAAAGTACCGAGGGTGTCGGCTGATCGGGATAAGCTTTTGCAGGCACTGCGTAATCTTATTGAAAATTGCTGGAAGTACACTCCGGAATCAGGCAATGTAATAGTCTCGGTTGCTCCTATTACAGAAGGGATCAAGGTCGATTTTCAAAATAGTGGAAATGGCATCTCGAAGACCGACCTGCCCTATATTTTTGAAAGGTTCTTTCGTGCCGATCGTTCCCGCTCACGGGGGGCAGCAGGTGGCGCCGGGATCGGTCTCGCCATTACCCGGGAGCTTATTGAAGCCCATGGCGGCTATGTCGGAGCGGAAAGTCAGCCTGGAGAAACCCATATCTGGTTTGTGCTTCCCAACTAAGTTTTATCTCTCTATTCTTCTCTTCTTTACCTAATCTTTACATTCCCTTTAACCACTCTTCACATACAGTACCTACCGTTGCTCATAAGAGGATAGAACCTCTTGTCATATCACAAAGAAACTCAAGGAGGAACGGTAATGGATGAACCGATGAAGGCTGGAATGGAAGACGAAATGAAAACTGACATGGTAAAACCGATAAAAGTAACTAAAAATAGAAATGTGGAGGTGTAAAATGAAATGGCCTGGAGTAACCCTGGCGCTGTTGTTGATGGGATTTTTTCTATTCCCTGTTTTATCCGCAAATTCTTCGGATTCGCCAGTGCGTGAAGCAACCTTTGTGGTGGGCTGATATGATATCGGCAAAGCTGCCCTGGAAGGGCAGACAGGAATAGTAAGTGTTGAAAAAGGCTGGAAAAAAAGGAGTGAGATTAACCGAGTCGTTTTTAATCCTGCAAAGACCAGTGTCAATCGCATGGAGGAGATTCTGAAGGATTCAGGAACCTACATTCGCACAATCCCTCAACGAGATAATCCGCAGATGGACACAGATACCAGGTAGGATGAACTGGTAAGAGCAAAAGAGGTGAAGAATGAAAACACTATTGATAATAATTAGCTGTTTTGCGCTTGCGACAGTCGGAACTGTTGTGGCAAAAAATATGAGTCCAGACTCAAGCCCTGAAAATTCTGCAGCAATGCTGGATGAAAAAGGGCAAAAAGCAACGTTTGCCGGCGGCTGTTTCTGGTGTATGGAGAAGCCCTTTGAAGAACTTGACGGCGTAAGTGCGGTTGTTTCCGGTTATTCCGGTGGTACAACTGAAAATCCAAATTATAACAACTATATGCGCGGAGGGCATATCGAGGTGGTGGAGATCGTCTTTAATCCTGAAATAATCAGCTATGAGGAGTTGCTGGATGTGTATTGGAGGCAGGTAGACCCCACTGATCCGGATGGACAGTTTGTAGACCGCGGACATGCCTACAGTACCGCGATTTTTTTCCACAACGAGGAGCAGCAGCGACTTGCTGAAGCATCCAAGGACCTTCTGGCTCAAAGTGGCCTTTTTGACAAGCCTATAGTGACGCCGATCCTCCCTGCAGTAGAATTTTATCCGGCGGAGGAATACCATCAGGATTATTATAAAAAAAGCTCTCTCAAGTACAAATATTATCGGTCACGGTCCGGTAGAGATTCCTTTTTGAATAAAGTATGGAAGGAGCAGAAAGGGGAAAAAACAATGAGCAGCAATGATTTGAAAAAAAGGCTGACCCCGCTGCAGTATCAGGTGACTCAGGAAGATGGCACCGAGCCAGCCTTTCGAAACGAATATTGGGATAATAAACGTCCGGGAATCTATGTTGATGTGGTTTCTGGAGAACCGCTTTTCAGTTCAACGGATAAGTATGATTCAAAAACCGGCTGGCCCAGTTTTACAAAGCCATTGATAAGCAGCAACATTAAAGAGATTGAGGACAATTCGTTTTTTATGAAACGTATAGAGGTGCGCAGCTCTGAAGCCGACTCACATCTTGGACACCTCTTTAACGATGGCCCTCAACCAACCGGGCTCAGGTATTGCATCAACTCCGCATCACTTCGGTTCATTCCTGTTGAAGAACTGAAACAGCAAGGATACGAGGAATATCTTAAATTGTTTTCCAGTAACGTTGTTCTGCAGGGTGCTGAGTAAGTGACCATCATAAGATAAAAATTCTTTATTCTGCAGTTTCAATCCGGAGAGGAGGAAAACCGAAATGAAAGAACGGAGCTGTATCTATATCATCAACTGTTTACGGTTATCGATATTGCTGTCGTCGCTGGTTATTGTGGGAGTGGCGCCGGCACAAGTAAACCAGGCTTCCAAAACAAAGGAGTCATCAATGGACATTGTATATAACACCGAATCTCCAGCTATTCCGCCAATTGATGCAGCTATATCAAACAAATTTGAAACAGCATCTTTCGGTCTGGGCTGATTTTGGGGAATTGAATCCCAGTTTGGGGTAATCAAAGGCGTTATTCGCACTCGTGTCGGTTACGCTGGTGGCCAGTCGGTTTCACCTACCTACAGAAATATTGGAGATCACACGGAGACGGTACAGGTGGATTATGATCCCGAAGTCATCACCTATGAGCAGCTTCTCGATATATTCTGGAAAAGTCACAAGCCAACCAGGCAGACAACGTCGCGGCAATACATGAAGGCAGTATTTTACCATAATGAGCAGCAGCGCGAGTTGGCTATGGCTTCCAAAACCGCGCTCGAGCAGAAGCTCAGTGTCACCTTCAAATCTGAAATAATGCCGGTTCGATCATTTACCATGGCAGAAGATTACCACCAGAAGTTTACCTTAAAGAATCATAATGACTTGAAAGATGAAATGTCCCTTATTTATCCGCAGCATCAGGATTTTGTCTATTCCACCGCTGTCACCCGCTTAAATGGATATGTGGGAAGACATGGCACAAAAGAGCAGTTGGCGGAGGAAATCGATAATCTGGGACTGAGTACTGAAGGGAAGGAAGTACTGATCAAGATGGTCCGAAAATAGGATTTCTCGTTAGTTTTGTGACTCTTCTGACCGTTTTATGTTTTTATAATATTACTGAGCCTTTCATGAGTGAAAAGGTATCTATTAAGCCATATTTGTTAGTGTAACATCCTTTCTGTAAATTCACTGTGCCGGTACCGGCACAGTGAAAATGGTATTGAATAAAGTGAGTCAATTCGATAGTCATCTTGGGTCACCACAAACCAATAGCATTCATGAACAGCGAGTGAGTAATTGCGAAAGGAAGCAGGCCTGACCCTACGGGGCAGACCTGCAATTAATAGACCACTATTGTGAATTATTGCGCTTTTCCTATAGCCATCAACATTGCATCCAGCATCTCTGTCCCTTCACTTCCGAGTTTCTCATCAATGAGTGTACGCACAGCTGGCTGGGCTGCAGCCGCAAATTTCTTCAACTCCGCAGGAGTAACGACATTGACCTCCATTTTCTCGGAAAGAGCCGGCAAGCCTTTTTCCGATGCCTCTATCACCCGTGAAACACCACGGCCGGCCTCAGTTGCAACCTCAGACGCCCAGTCAATAATTTCACGGTGTTCTGCCGACAGGCCATTGTAAAAGTCCATGTTCATCGTCCAGATGTAGGGTGTTATGACATGGTTGGTAATGGACAAATATTTCTGGACCTCATCGAATTTTGCAAAGGCAATGATCGGAATAGGATTCATCTGACCATCTGCGACACCAGTTTGCAGTGCGGTGTAAACCTCGGCCCATGGCAAAGGAGTTGGTTTACCACCCAGAGAACTCACCATGGTCTGGTGTGTCGGCAGGGTCATCGTTCGAATTCTAAGCCCGTCCATATCCGCAACACTGGTGATAGGACGCTTGGAGTTCGAGAATGCGAAAAAACCGCCTGAATCGATCAGACCCAGCACTTTCAAACCAGTCTTTTTCTCAAGATCAGCAGAAAACTTTTTGCCGAATTCACTTCGTAGATCAATGACCCGATTGGCAACAGCAATATTCGGAAAGGCAAATGGAATATCGAATACACCAACCAGAGGATAATGCTGGGCGATACCACCAGCCGAAGAAATCGTTGACTCGACGATACCGTCACGAACCTGCTGGATCACTTCGTTGTCTTTTCCGAGTTGTCCGTTGGGGAACAGTTTGACTTCGATCGCCCCACCACTTGCACTTTCCACGAGAGACTTGAATATCGTGGTCATCGCACCCGAGTGGCTTTCAAATGCCCCTTCCGGGTTAAGATGGGCAACGCGCATAGTCACATCAGCGGCAAAGGCAGTGGCTGACAGCATGACCGCCGCGATGACTGCCACTGCTAAACTTCCAATTTTATTGTAATATTTCATGAATAATACCCCTCCTTATGGTGGTTGTTATGAAAAATATGCCCTCGACATCTACAATCCGAGAAATCGAGGAATGGCCAACGTCATGTCCTCCCAAAATGCAACCATAAATAGGATAATGGTTTCTGCAAGTAAAAAAGGCCACAAAGATTTTGTTATGGCTTCGACTTTGGTCTTGGTTACTGACGCCAGTACAAACAGGCAGGCACCCACCGGGGGCGTCATCAATGAAATATTCAGCGCGAGAATAATCATGATACCAGCATGCACGGGCTCCATTCCAATTTTCATGGTCAACGGTGCGAGTACCGGTGCGAGGATGATAAGCGTGGCATTAATATCCATGAAAAGACCAATGAACAGCAATAGTCCGATAATCATGGCAATGATGACATTTGGATTATCTGATAAGGCCAGGAAACCTGCTGCTATCAATTGAGGAATCTGGTTAAAGGTCATCCACCAGCCGAGTATCGAAGCAGAGGCGATAATCAGGAAAATTACCCCGGTAATGCGGGTGGTGCGAACCAGCATTTCATAAAGATCCTTCCAGCTGATTCCACGGTAAATAAGACCGCCGACCACCAGCGAGTAAAAAACAGCAATCGAAGCCGCTTCAGTGGGGGTTGCAACCCCAAATAGTATAGACCCGAGAATAAACACCGGCAATACCAGGGCGAGGAAGCTCTTTCTAAAGGCGACAAAAATACTTCTCAGGCTCGGTCTTTTATCTGATTTGGGTAGATTCAGCCTCCTGCCCAACCCAGCGATTACACCCATACAGATTAAACAGATCAATAATCCAGGCAGTATTCCCGCGGCAAACAACCCCGCAATGGAAACCCCCATAATGGACCCATAAATAACCATCAGCGTCGATGGCGGTATGGTTGGTCCAATGATTGAGCCCGCAGCTGTCACTGCACAAGCAAATGGTTTCGTGTACCCCTGTTTGACCATTGCGGGTACCAGGGTGTTGCCGAAGGCTGCAGCGTCAGCAGTTGCAGCTCCGGTTATTCCTGCAAACATGACCGATGCAACCATGTTGGAATGTGCCATACCACCGCGCAACCACCCAACCAGTGAATCGGCAAATTCTACCAGGTGAGTAGTGATGCCGGAACGATTCATGATTTCACCGGCAAGAATAAAAAAAGGCATAGCAAGAAAAGGAAACAGGTCCAGCCCGGCAAACATTCGATCCGGTGCCATGGCCAGAAAACGCCCTCCACCCATATCGAAGATGCCGACCATTCCCGCGATGCCAAGCACAAAACCAACAGGCATACCGAGTATGAGTAATCCAAAAAAGATAATGGCTACGAGCCACATTCGATTAATCCTCCATCCGGTTTGCGCCGATAGCATCACCGACAGTATAAAAATCGTGAATAGCGACCAGGGCCAACTGTACACAAGCCAGTGCGCCTGCAAGCGGAACACCCATGAAGGGGTACGCCTTGGGAATCGCCTGAATCATGGTGAAACGACTGAATCCCCGCTCTACCATGCCAAGTCCGTAATAAAAAATAATCGCGAAAAACGATAACGCGATCAGATCAAATAGGACCGCAAGCCATCTGCGGACCGATGGCGGGAAGCGCTCAAATAACACCAGAACACCAATATGCTCGCGATGACTGATTCCGCTTGAAACAGCTAACAAGGCCATCCAGATCATCAGGTAGCGTGCCAGTTCTTCAGTGAAAGTAGCCTGAAATGGCAGTACATAGCGTGCAAGTACCCCGAGCCAGACATCCAGCACAAGCAGCACCATCAATGCGACACAGACCCTTTCCACAAACCAGTTAAGACGCCTGCTGGCCTTGATCGCTTTCGTTGCAATTGTTTGCATGAACTGTTTTTGTTTGCATGAACTGTTTCACCTCCCTCTAGCAAGAGAAAGGAAGGAAAGAAAGAAAAATCAAAACATGATTGTTGTGGTTTTGCAATATTTATTCGCCTGCCAAGACAGTTTTGAGGACACCTGTATATCGATTTACTTTTTATTAAAAATCAAGATGTTAATTGGAAAAAAGTCTATCTTTTAGTTATTCTGTGACCGACTGAATTATTCCCTCTTTTAAAATAAACTCGATTACCTCATCAATCCCTTTTTCAGAGCGCATATCTGAGAAGATAAAGGGGCGTTCACCACGCATCTTTTTTGAATCTCTATCCATCACCTCCAGGGAAGCACCAACCATTGGAGGCAAGTCAATTTTATTAATAACCAGAAGGTCAGATCTCGTTATCCCCGGCCCTCCCTTTCTTGGAATTTTATCGCCACCAGACACGTCGATTACATAGATGGTAAGATCTGCAAGTTCTGGATAAGGTTGCACTAAGATTGTCACCACCCGATTCGATAAATACCATATCGAGATTGGAAAATTTTCTGCTTAAATCTTCAACCGCGGCAAGGTTCATTGAAGCATCCTCCCGAATGGCAGTGTGAGGGCAGCCCCCTGTTTCAACACCTACAATTCTTCCGGGCGCCAACGCCTTGTTATCTTTAAGAAATTTGGCATCCTCCTGGGTGTATATATCGTTAGTTACAATTGCGATCTCATACGTATTTCGCAGTTTTTTACAGAGTGCATTGAGAAGTGCGGTTTTTCCTGATCCCACCGGCCCTCCTACTCCAATTCTCACTGGTTCTTGAGAAATGCTCATTTCTATACTCTCCAATTATTCCTGCCCTCTATTACGACCTGAACAGTCTTGAATATTGTCTTTCATAAAGGCTCGAGCTAATGGCTAACGCGGGGCAACTTCCTCCAAATTCATTGTCACTTCTGTTCATACCTTCAAGAATATCTTCAACACTGGACACACTCATTTCAGCTAACACCTGCTGGCCAGCTGCCTGACCAAGTGGGATTGTTTTTACAGCAGCCATCACCATATTTTCAAGCCAACTCCATACATAGCCAAGTACAGCCGTATTCAATGAAATGCTCCATTTGGCAGCCATGAATGCAAAACCCGCAATCTGACAGTTTTTCATCACAGAGAGCCATTCATCATCGAGATCAAAATCAAGCTGCTGAAGGATTTTCACCATTGCCCGGCCACGACTCACTTCTTCATCACGCAGCTCCTTAGTTTCACGACAGGCGAGGATATATTTACTCCAGTAATTGAAAATTTGAAGGTTTTCATTTTCAGCCGCACCATAAAGTCTTTTCAAAATGGGCAGTTCGAGCTCTGAAAAGGAAGAAAAGAGAATCGATTCAAGCCATTCAATTAAACTGGATTTGTCCCTGACCCAACCGCATTCAATTGCCCACTCAAGCCCCTGGGAGTAGGTAAACGCACCGGTCGGCAACGAAGGGCTGACGAGCTGGAACAGTCTCATTGAAACAAGATTATCAGTGTCCATGATGGTGCCCATATTCTAAACCCTTTGCATGTCCACCATAAGCGCCAGGTTCCGGTTCAAACGGCTCTGAAACCAGCTTTATCTTAAGCCTTAGGCCACGTAACATGGTATCCAGCACATGATCCTGTACATAGAAAAGGCGACCCTGTTCGATCTGAATTGAAACATGACGGTTACCGAGGTGATAGCATGCTCGTGCAAACATCAGCGGATCATCACATTCAACAACTGATAATCTTTCTACAGCAGCCTTAATTTGAATTACCTTGTTTTCTTCAGATATAAGGTGGTCATCGTGGTAGAGAACCGTACCACGCTTGAGCAGCAATGCTGCCTCTTCACCATTGTCCAGTACAACTCGCTGCCTGCTCTTTTGTCTTAACTCAAACGGCAGCGTCAGCGTTGCGAAAACTGTCTGGGTAGTCGGCCTCGTCTTTGCTGTAAATTCAATCATTTTCTCTCGCTATTTATGACTCAAAACAGAAAGTAACGCTGTGCCAATGGAAGCACCGAAGCTGGCTTGCAGGTAAGCGGCTGCCCATTGGCACGAACTTCGTACGTTTGTGGATCTACCTCGATAACCGGTTGAAAATCGTTTAATATCATATCTTTTTTAGCAACCGATCGACATCCTTTTACCGCACTGATCATACTTTTGAGATCAAGCTTTCCACCGATATCCGCATCAAGAGCGGCTTGAGAGACAAACGTCATGCTTGTTGCATACCGGCTCCCTCCGAGTGCTCCAAACATTGGCCTGTAATGAACGGGCTGAGGGGTAGGGATAGAGGCATTGGGATCGCCCATGGCCGCGGCAACAATCATCCCCCCTTTCATTATGAGATCTGGTTTTGCCCCAAAAAACTGCGGCTTCCAAAGAACCAGATCAGCAAGTTTACCCACTTGCAGAGAACCAACCTCATGGGAAATACCATGAGCAATAGCTGGGTTAATTGTGTACTTGGCGATATAGCGGCGAATGCGCATGTTATCATTGTCGCCACTCTCTCCTACCAGAGGGCCACGCTGCACCTTCATCTTATGTGCTGTCTGCCAGGTTCTGGTGATCACCTCTCCAACACGCCCCATGGCTTGAGAATCTGAGGCAATCATGGAAAATGCCCCAAGATCATGAAGGATATCCTCCGCCGCGATAGTCTCGCGACGGATACGTGATTCAGCAAAAGCAACATCCTCTGCAATTTTGGGATCCAGATGATGGCAGACCATCAGCATGTCCAGATGCTCAGCAACGGTATTGACGGTAAACGGTCGGGTCGGATTAGTTGATGAAGGCAAGACGTTGGCAAGGGAGCATGCTTTTATTATATCCGGGGCATGGCCGCCCCCGGCCCCCTCTGTATGATAGGTATGAATGGTGCGACCTTTGAACGCTTCGATTGTATCTTCAACGAAACCTGATTCATTAAGCGTGTCTGTATGGATTGCGACCTGCACATCACGCTCATCTGCCACCCTCAAACAGGCATCAATAGCAGCAGGTGTCGTTCCCCAATCTTCATGAAGCTTGAGCCCCATTGCCCCTGCCAGGATCTGTTCGTCCAGCGCAGGTGTCAGGGAGCCGTTACCTTTTGCAAGATATCCCAGATTCATCGGTAATTCATCGGCTGCCTGAAGCATTCTATGTATATTCCATGCCCCCGGAGTACAAGTCGTTGCGTTCGTTCCAGTTGCGGGTCCAGTGCCACCACCAAGCATGGTAGTAACACCAGACATCAGTGCCTCATCGATCTGCTGTGGACAAATGAAATGGATATGCGAGTCAATACCTCCTGCTGTGACGATGGCGCCTTCGCCGGCAATAGCTTCCGTACCAGGTCCCACCATGATATCAACATGTGGCTGGACATCCGGGTTTCCCGCTTTGCCGATTCCAGCGATTCGACCATCCTTTATGCCAATATCAGCTTTAAAGATGCCCGTGTGGTCAACAATGGTTGCGTTGGTGATCACAACATCCACGACGTGCTCACCACACTCCTGACACTGACCCATACCGTCTCGGATAACCTTTCCACCGCCAAACTTCACCTCATCACCGTACGAGGTATAATCTTTTTCCACCTCGGCAAAAAGCTCTGTATCACCAAGACGTACTTTATCGCCTGTGGTCGGCCCAAACATCTCGGCATATGCTCTTCTTGAAATAGTTGCCATTTTAATTCTCCAGAGATCCCATCACTTTTCCGTTAAAGCCAAACACCCTGCGATTTCCAGCATAGGAAACGAGGTCAACCTCCCGTTCCTGTCCAGGTTCAAAGCGTATTGCGGTTCCAGCCGGGATATTCAGGCGGAAGCCCAGGGTTGTGTCACGATCAAACTTCAGAGCTTTATTGACCTCATAAAAGTGGTAGTGTGAACCAATCTGGATTGGCCGATCCCCCGTATTCGCAACAGTTACACTCACGGTTTCTCTGCCGCTGTTAAGCGCTATCTCACCGTCCTGACAAATAATTTCTCCTGGTATCATGATTATCTCCTGCAACTCGATCTAAATAATCGGATTGTGCACGGTAACAAGTTTCGTTCCATCCGGGAACGTAGCCTCCACCTGAATATCATGAATCATTTCGGCGACCCCCTCCATTACCTGCTCTCTGGCAAGAACCTGGCGACCTTCGTGCATGAGCTGTTCAACGCTTTTGCCGTCACGGGCACCTTCGAGAACCGCAGCACTAATGAGTGCTAAAGCTTCAGGGTGATTCAGTTTTACCCCCCGTGCCAGACGTCTTTCTGCTAATAACGCTGCCGTAAAAAGCAGAAGTTTGTCCTTTTCTCTTGGTGTTAGATTCATTTTTATCTCCTGCTTTTGTTGCTGAATCCCTCTGTTTTTTTTGGGCTACCACACGCAAATGGTAAATTTATGTTGCCCATATTCTCGGCAGACAAGGAAGTCGATCTAACGTGTGTGGTCTTATCTGCTGCCATGCATTGACAAAGAGTTTTCGTGCCTCGTTGGCACTTGCTCCGAGATAACGCAGTATCAAAAGATCGTCCATCAGTGTGGCGGCCCAATGGCCCATTTGACCCTGTGGAAGTGATGTGTGAAGCTCATCCAGGATATTGCAATCAGCCCCGGTGGCAATAAATGTCGCAATTACCGAATAACCTCGAAGAAAAGCAGCCTGATATCTTCTCTTTTCTTCACTAACAAACATCGCATCAATGAAAACAGGGTCTTTCCCCCGATAAATCTGTAAACCGATCTTCGCCTTGCCCTTTTCAAAGGTCAGGTCATTGGCCGGTAACCCCAGACAATGGATATCCCAACCCAAAAACCGAGCACCTTCTTCGAGATGAACCACCGAATCAAGCTGTGCATACGCTTCTGGAAAGTAGATAGTTTCTTGTGGTAGCCACTCAAGAGCAGCTCCGCTGCTCACCTTAAATACCTGTTTTTGTCTGGCGATTTTACCGTTGGTGCGATAAAACTTTGTTGCCCCGGGAGTTGTTATAAGAGCTGCACCACGATCGGTAACTGAAACCTCAAGCAGAAGATAATCTCCACCAACAATTCCGGCTGGAGGATGAAGAAGATAGAGATGACAGACATCGCCCTCTGGGTAAAATGGGGACTGAATGGTGAGTGGCCCATTCTGAGAGCTCTTGGCAATTACACTTTTGTGTTCTTTTCGACAAATTTCCAGCTTCAGCTGTGCTCGCCAGCCTTCATCTGAAGCGTTATTTTTTGACCCCATGGGAATGTTTTTTGTCATACGCTAAAACCCCAGTAGATACCCTTTATACCATTACTATTCTTCGCTTAACAAAGCTCTGTTGCCCTGCTCAGCGCATCGGCGTTGATCCATGATATAAAACGTATCAGCCACCAAAGGTAGCAGCAGTGATGATGTTGATAGTGCAATCGATAGTGCAGTTGCACCTACTGCGGTTCTTGTTTTGTTTGATCGGTGCATACACTTTTTAATACGTTTATTTTGTTGCTTTTCTGCAAAAACGTAACGAGCTGACACAATGATATTGGCAAGAACAATGCCAGAGACTGATAACGAGGGATAATAGAGCGTGTGGAAGACAGGGGCCTGCTGTTTATGACCCTGTTATATCGGAGTTATCTTACATTTTCAACATGCACGATGTAGACGCGCCTAAGACGAAATAAGGCAGAGTTGGCACCAACGTATATTCGATTATTGTGACAAACATGTTCTGGTTAAGCCAAATATGTAGTGAAATCCTCCTGCTGAACTCATAAAATACCCAACAGTGATTTGACGGCGGTTGCATTGTGTTAAACACTATTGTTAGGCAGACTGTTTTTGCAGCACCATTATTTTCTTGACCATATTTTTCCAGGAGCGCTCTTTTTGCTGGTGAGTATTCGATAATTTCCACCCCACTTACACGCTCGCAGCGGTGAAAATTCCAGTTTTCCATACTGAAAATTCTGTAATCCCCGAAAAGCTTCCATCCTCAAAAAGGTAAAAAAACGTAACAGTCTGTTATTATTGTCTTTTTTTAAATTGACTCAAAAGGTATAATTTTTGCACAAATAATCTTGTTATTTCCAGGAAAAAGAATTCATCCGAATGGAGGCATCTTCCACATGGAGGAATGTACCTATAAAGTAGAATGGCAAGAAGAAAAACAGAGATTTGCCGCTAAATGTTCTTGCTATCCCTCCGTAAAATGGTTTGCGGAGACGGAAGAAAAAGCGATAGAAGGATTAAAACACATTATCTCCGCCATAGAAAACAAGTTTATCACCTATTTTTATGCTCGATAGATAGAAGTTTTAAGGAGGTAACTACTCCTCGTATTGGGAGTGGAGTGAGGCAGGCAGAGTCTCAGAAATGGCTCTGCCTGCCCTTTGTTTCAGCATCTGGTAAGCAGAACACTATAGTATCCGCCGCCCCCTCCAATCCCGTATAGACAGATGTTCATGTATCACTCTTTTCGTTAAGAATTATTTTCATTGTACGCGTCATAGAGCGTCAAATGCTCTTCTTTATGGTGTAACTACAAGAAATACAGTAATATCTTAGGGTATAAGGCGAGTCGAACAACTTGCGCCTACTAAGCCAGGGATTAGTAAAAAGAATTTTAACCTGTTTTGAATGAAGAGCGGCCCTCTGCCCGATATTTTACTTCGATTGAAAACGGGCCAGGCTTGCTCATACCGTCAAAAGGATTAGATTAAGTTTAACATTTGATTGTGGATAAAATGTTTTACAGAAAAAATGGTGCTGTTTGGCAAATGCTGTATCGGGTTGTTCAGGAAGTGAGATCTTTCTGGATGGAATAATAGAGTATTTTTTTCTCAACAATTGGAATCAAAAAATGAAAATAAAAGATATACTGGAAGTGAAAGGAAGCAGGGTTGTCACTATTACGGAAGATACTTCAGTATTTGATGCCATGACGGTTTTTGCCGCTAATCGTATCGGTTCACTCATTGTTGAAGATAAAGAAGAAAACATCCTTGGAATCATTTGTGCCCGTGATGTCTTAATGGCAACACTGAATCATCTTGAAGATATCAAGACGATGAAAATCAATAAAATTATGACAACAAATCTGATTGTTGCTAATAATAACGATGATTTAGATTATGCCCGAGCTGTTATGACGAAAAATAGGGTTCGTCACCTTCCAGTTATTGATGATAATAAAATGATTGGCCTCATTTCCATAGGTGATGTTGTAAATGCTCAAGTAAATGAGAAGGATGTCGAACTGAGATACTACAAAGAATATATTGCCGACAAGTATCCTGGTTGACCGACTGGGAGCCAGAATCCTGCGTTTTAATTTTTGTTATTTTTATTAGAGACACGACTGCATAAACGATGATTCCAGTCGAAATCTAATGTCTTATCAAAAATTTCGTTGCTCTGTTCTTCGTCTGGTTATCATCCTGCGGAGCTATGACACAGGAAGACAAACCTGAAGGTCGTCGTCTGACCATATACATAGCTCTACCAACCTGGAAAACCCTTCTCTCCATCACTCATGAAAGCAGTGACTAAAAAAATTGGAATTGAGATGAATTACATGGTAATAGTTTTTATCTCTTGATGGAAAAGAGTTTCAGACTATTGAGACGCTTTGTGAACTCAAACGACTCGTAAGTTAGCCGAATAACCGGCAATCAAGCTGCATAAATTACAGTGGGAGGGTGCAAAAAACTTATGGATACCTGGACCTGTACGATCTGTGGGTACGTCTATGATCCGGCGGAAGGAGACCCCGATAATGGCGTAGCGGCTGGAACAGCGTGGGAAGATGTTCCAGATGATTGGCTCTGTCCTATTTGCGGGGCCTCAAAAGATAATTTCGAAAAAGAATAAAGAGAAGAACACGCTTTAAATCTTTGTTCTGTTTAAGCCCTAGAGAACACGGACAGACACGCCGTGTTCTCTGACCCCGTTATTGTTGTAGCCGTGCTTGTTCCAGCTCCCATTCATGGGCTGTTCCTTTCCATCACTATCTATGGCGCGGGCAAGAATTGAGTAACTGACCAGGTTGAGATACATGCCACGCGAGTTGCCACTGCCGCCATGCGAACGGTTCATGCGGCCCAATGAATTCTGCAGTCTGCCAGGATTCGCCTCCATCAGTTGATACTTCTACCTTTTCAACACTTTTCTCCCCAGCATAAGCGGCGCCCAGAATCGTTGTATCTCCCACAGGTAAGGTTGCATCAGGCTCCGGTTGGGTAATAATGGATTTTAAACTGATATCAGTGACTGTCTCGCCAGTTTTTGGGTCCTGCCCCGCTTGATATATTCGATAGACCTGATCCATATAAAATCCCGAATATGGCTCACTGAGCAAGGTGATCTTATTTAACCACTTAACGCAATTGGCTCCTGTCCAACCAAGTGCAAGGCCGCGAAGCGGGAAACCGTGTTTGAGCGGAAGCGGTTCTCCATTCATTTCATATGCAAGAAGTGTTGAAGACATGGCCTTTTCAATTGGGATACTGCGAATAAATTTTATCTGAGATTTGCCCAACGGCCTGTCAAACCCCGCGAATGCGACATGCTTTGCGCTTGGTTTTGCAGTGGCTTTTTCCAGAAGATCTTTGAGCATGACGCCCCCCCAGACAGCATTGCCGACTCCACCAATTGTCCAGGGATTTCCCGATGCCTTTTTATCCAGAAGGGAACGGCTGTTGCCCGAGCATTCAAGCGTATTTGCCACAATGGCTTTCGGCATGTTCAGAAGGGTCTCAAAGTTAATGATCAGTGGAGTTTCTACCTGGCCTTCTATGGTGAGTTGCCATTCGGCCAGATCAATTTCTTTTTCAGGGATTTCCCCCTGATTCCTGTCAAAAAAGACACTATTTGCGGTAATCCAGGACCTGAGATAACGCTTTGGAGTTTCAGCATTTCTGGGCTTCGGACTCATCACACGCATCAATTCTTTCATTTTTAAAACTCCCTCAACAACTTAAGAAAAAGCCAAGAACTTGTTCTGTTAGCTGATCAGAACCATACAACAGAAAAAGCTCGTCCCTGTCTGACGCCTAACATATAACTTGTTTTTATTTGTCAATCAAGTGATTCGGAACATGGGATAAAAGGAATATTCTCAAAACACTTGTCGTATCTGATTAAATTTCAATGGGCATGAGGGTGATGAAGTATACAACCATAGGTGGCAGAAATTGGAGGAAAACACAATTGGTGTATAGAAACCAATTTGTTAATAGTTAATTGTGTAATTATAGTATCGAAAAATTTAATCAATGGGCTGCAGCCACAGATAGAAACCAAGTTTAGATAAGCTGGCTAAAGGCGCATGAAAGTTACGTTAAACATCAATGCAATCAGTTCTCAGAATGCGGAAAAAAATTCTTCATATTTTCCCAAGCAGCAACAATAGAGGGAACATGGATCTATCACGAACCCACTCGAACGTTCAATTCAAGGTGTATAAACCATGAGCTCAGTATCAGAAAATAATAGTAAAGAGAGCAGTTTACCGGCGTGGCATGTATTATCTGCGGAAAATGCCCTAAAAGATTTAGCCAGCTCAGCCAAGGGCTTGAATACGGACGAGGTGCTAAGAAGAAGGCAGCAGTACGGTCCAAACCGTCTCCCTGCTCCTCCACGGCGCAGTCCGCTGATTCAGTTTCTCAGTCAATTTAATAACGTACTGATTTACGTACTCATTTGTGCCGCAGTGGTCACTGCTCTTCTTGCTGATTGGGTTGATGCCGGTGTCATTGTAGGCGTGGTGTTGATTAATGCAGTAATCGGTTTCATGCAGGAAGGAAAAGCTGAAAAAGCTGTTGATGCCATTCATAAAATTCTCAGTCATGAAGCGCTGATTCTTCGCGATGGCGCTAAAATTTCCGTACAAGTAGAGGATCTTGTACCAGGGGATGTGGTATTCCTGCAGTCGGGCGATAAAGTTCCGGCAGATCTACGCCTGTTCCACTCCAAAGATCTGCGAATTGAGGAGGCCCCGCTGACAGGAGAGTCGGTGCCTGTTGACAAGTCAACTGAGCCCGTATCCCTAGAGGCTGCACTAGGCGATCGAATTTGTATGGCTTTCTCCGGAACCATGGTCAGCTATGGCCAAGGAAGTGGTGTTGTGGTGGCAACGGGCGAAGCAACTGAACTTGGTAAGGTCAGTGCCATGCTCGCCGGAGTAGAGACATTAAAGACCAGGCTGACACAGCGTATGGATGAGTTCAGCAAATGGTTGACCGGGGCAATACTCATTCTTGCCGTTGGTACAATGATTTTTGGTATGGTGCTCCGTGACTACTCTTTTACAGAACTGTTTTTCGCCAGTGTCGCGCTTGCTGTTGCTGCTATTCCTGAGGGTTTGCCAGCAATCATTACCATTACCCTGGCCCTTGGCGTACAACGAATGGCACGTCAAAAAGCCATTATCCGCCGGTTACCGGCAGTTGAAACCCTTGGTTCGGTCACGGTTATCTGCTCGGATAAAACTGGCACGCTGACCCGTAACGAAATGACGGTTACAACTGTCCTGATGGTGAATCAAAAAATTCAGGTCGATGGTGCCGGCTACCAGCCGCAGGGAACGTTTCACGTTGAAGACAACCGGGTGGAGCCAGATAAAGATCAGAGCTTAGTTGAGCTTGTGCGCGCCGGTCTGCTGTGTAATGATGGAACGGTATCGGAAAAGGATGGGCACTGGAGTGTCCAGGGAGATCCAACCGACGGCGCCTTGATTACCCTTGCTCTCAAGGCCGGCCTGGACGCAAAGCAATGCAATGAGGCTCTGCCGAGGAAAGACATTATCCCATTTGAATCCGAACACAAATTTATGGCCACCTTGCATCAGAATTCGGACGGCCAAAGCATCGTCTACCTCAAAGGAGCCCCAGAGCGGGTTCTGGGTATGTGCAGTCAGGAACGCCACCCGGATGGAGACAGCCCCGTCAACCCCGAGTACTGGCAGGAGCAGATTGAAGCGATTGCCCGCCAAGGCCAGCGAACTCTCGCAGTTGCCACTGCTCATGTTGGAAACAAAGAGACTATCTCGATGGAGGATGTCAAGCATGGTATGACACTGCTCGGTCTGTTTGGCATCATTGATCCACCGCGAGATGAGGCCGTTGCTGCAGTGCAAAGCTGTCTGGAAGCCGGAATTAAAGTGAAGATGATAACTGGAGATCACGCCCTTACAGCCACATCTATTGGAAAGCAGATAGGTCTTGATGTCACAAGAGAGGCGGTTACCGGAAATGAAATTGAGGCCTTGGACGATGATCAGCTGGAGTTTATTGCCCAGAAGACCAACATTTTCGCTCGAGTGAGCCCTGAACACAAACTACGCTTGGTCTCCGCTCTTCAGGCAAGCGGCCAGATAACAGCCATGACCGGTGATGGGATAAACGATGCACCAGCACTCAAGCGTGCCGATGTCGGGGTCGCCATGGGAATGAAGGGGACCGAGGCTGCCAAAGAAGCGGCGGAGATGGTGCTTGCCGATGACAATTTCGCCTCCATTGTCCACGCCGTTGAAGAAGGCCGTACCGTATACGATAACATCAGAAAGACCCTGGCCTTTATTCTCCCGACCAATGGTGCCCAGGCGGGCATTATTATCGCCTCGGTGATGATGGGGATTGCCTTGCCGATTACGCCGCTGCAGATTCTCTGGGTAAATATGATTACCGCCGTAACCCTTGGACTTTCTCTGGCGTTTGAACCGCCAGAGGGAAATGTTATGCGTCGGTCCCCACGTTCACCAAAAGAGCCATTGCTCAATCAGTTTCTTTCCTGGCGAATCATCTTCATCTCAGCAATCATGGTAATGGGTACCCTCGGGCTGTTTCTGTGGGATCGCTACCATGGAGAAACGCTGGAGATGGCCCGCACGACAGCGGTTAACACACTAATATTCTTCCAGATATTTTATTTGTTTAATGCCCGTTACCTCAAACAATCGGTGCTTTCACGTGATGGACTGCTTGGAAATCCCCCGGTGCTTGCGGCTGTTACTGGGATAATTTTCCTGCAACTTCTCTTTACTTATGCACCCTTGTTTCAAACTGTTTTTGGCACTGCGTCGATCCCGGCAGGAGATTGGATTCGCCTGATCAGTTTTACCTTTAGCGTTTTCGTCCTGGTTGAGATTGAAAAAATGATAATGCGTCATCTTGACAGAAAGAGAGTAGCATAGATTTTGCCCTACACCTTCGCCATTGTCGGCGGCGGCCTGACCGCCACCTCCATGCTATGCCAGCTTGTGGATAAACTCCACCAGATGAGTAAGAAAGGGTATCATCTCGCCGATACGCTTACAATCGTTGTGTTTGAAAAACAAGCGGTGTTCGGTCCCGGGCTACCGCATAGTGACCAGTATGTGCTGCCTTTTCATATCACCAACATGTGCGCCAAAGACATGAGCGTACGGAGGAAGAACCCTGGTGAATTTCAAGACTGGGTGCAACAGAACAGAGAAGCATTAAAGATACGTCACCCAGAGCTGATAAAACCCCTCGCATCCCCTGAAAACCAACCGTCTCATTGCCTCCATTATCCACGTGCAGTAATGGGGGAATACCTCAAAAGTCAATTTAGCGAGGCCGTTGAGGCCGCACGCGAGATGGGGGTACATGTCAAACTCTATCCCAATTGCGAAGTAACCGACCTCTGCGAGCATGAGGAACATGTCTATTTAAAATTCACAGAGAATTCGGAAACAGCATCCAAGCGCTGCAGAGCAGATAGCGTGCTGCTGGCAACCGGACACTGGTCTGAAACCTCGGAGGCTGAAAACTATTTCTCTTCGCCCTGGCCGGCTTCAAAACTTCTAAGCAGCATTCCTGCTGCGGAAACGATCGGTGTTATCGGCACAAGTCTCAGCGCAATCGAAGTGGCACTGACCCTGACCTCAGACGGGCAGTTTATCCGCCAACCCTCAGGTGAGTTATCATATTTTCCATCGGGTTCAACCAGAAAACTCGTTCTCTATTCTCGAAATGGTCTTTTGCCGCGTGTGCGAGGACAGTTGGGACCTCGTCAAAACCGCTATTTGTCTTGTCAATATATCAGAAAACTGATCAAAGATAACCCCGGCCAGTTAACACTTTCAGTCATTTTCGAACTGCTTGATCGTGAGTTGACCGAAGCATACGGGCGAGCAGTCGATTGGCACCGGATCATAAGCCCAACGGGGGACACAATCCAAATCCTGGAACAGGATATCCGCAATGCCCAGCGCGGTGATGGTCCCGGTGGAGCACTTACCTGGCAAACGATTCTCGTCCAGATTTTTCCAGTTGCAAGAGACATTTACCTCAATTTGACACTTGCTGAGCGGAAGCGTTTCGACCGTCATTTCACCACCCTCTTTTTCATGCATGCAGCGACCCAGCCGATCATCAATGCTGAGAAATTGCTGGCCTTGATGCGATGCGGCATCGTCTCCATTGTCAAACTGGGCAGCGATTATCAATTTACCTGCAACGATGCGACCAGCACGTTTGAGTTCATCTATAAAGGCCCTGCGGGCGATACACAAAGTGATTCCTATCATTATGTCGTCAACGCTCGTGGCCAACCTCGATCTCTGAATTCAGACAGAGCTGCCTTGACGCGCAACTTGATACAAAAGAAGCTTATCCAAATTGAGGAAACCCGATTTGTCATGCCGGCTGAACACATTTCCTACAAGACCGGAAGTGCAGTGGTGGACCCAAAAACCCATCAGGTCATTCGACCCGGGTATCAGAGGAATTCTTTGTCGAAGCCAGCTCTATTTGCCGTTGGTGCAATGACGCGCGGGCAAATGATTGATGCCAGCATGGCATATGGCATCACCCAGTCAACGGCTGTGATCACTGACGGCTTAATAACTCAGCTCTGCGCCGAGAACAACACATGACATCACGAACAGTTCAACTGCTAAAATCCATTTGAATCACGCCCCAAAGAGGCTATGCGTATGAGACTATATATTATCTTTCTATTTTTGATCGCAATCCCCGTAATGGAGTCACAGGCTGGAGAAGCTGACGTGGTCGCCGTAAACATAGTCGAACTGCAAGAAGGATCTTACCGGTTTGATGTCACCGTCTCGCACCAGGATGAAGGATGGAAGCACTATGCCGATAAATGGGATATTGTCGGACCAGAAGGCACCGTTTTCGACACCCGGACCCTTCTTCACCCCCATGTGGATGAACAACCGTTTGAACGAAGCTTATCGGGTGTAAAAATACCCAATGAGATCAATCTAATCACTGTTCGGGCACATGACCTGGTCCACCAATATGGCGGAAAAGTTATGGTTGTGAAAATCCCCCGACAAGCAGACCAGTAATGATTGGTCCCGACAACACTAAAGCAAACTCAGATGCCCCATTTCAGGGACTTTTACGGATGAAAAAAAATCTGGAAGGTCCAGCTGTTTCTGGCAGCTCAGTGAGCAAGACTAACTCCTGATTCTGGGTTTGATAGGCGCAGCCTTACAAACTCCGGGGTTAAAGGAGAAACGGAACGTTCTTTCTTGCCGTATAAGATGAAAATCGTGGAACGGGCTCGTTGTTACTCAGTCGGCTTGAAAATCTCATAAAATGTTCGTTCTCCAATGAGACTATCGATTCGCCCCTGGATTTCTCTTCTCTCTTTACGCTTAAACCAGGCATCCCAGCTATCTTCTGTCTCCCACTCACTGATAACCAGATAATCTGCCTCGTCTTCTGTGCTTTGCAAGGTCTGTGTCGAGATGTACCCTTCCTGAGTTTGGGCAAGGTCATTCAGCTCGCTTAGGAGCGGGAATAACTTTTCAGGCTGATTCATTCTGAACTTTCTTTTAATGACGACATAAACAGGCATTTCAACCTCCATACAAGATTGATTGGAATATCAAGCTGCTGCAATTGTATCTGGTCTGCAATAATATATCCGGAACAGTTCGGCTTAGGTACTGGTCCCTGTTTTTTTAATGAATACCTCTATCAAGGCTCATCCCTCGTTAGACAATATGATACCGTATCAGTGAAAGTCAAATAGCTGAAGAAACAGGAGTAGTCCTGCAGGAAAAATAACTGTTGAAGTGTCAGCAGAATCTTGGCCAGAAGCTTCTTTCGAAGTTTATGAGTTTTAAGGTTTAAGGCCCACGTCATTTCTCTCAAAACAATGGAGATAAAGGCTATAACATCAAAATATTAATATAATAATATCGTCACATATATTATCCCTGAAGTGCATACAGGAGATTTTGAATGTCTAGTAATAACTGATCAGTGGGAAGGGTCACAGGCAAAATTCTGAGAAGACATAATGGTGGTACTTTTTTTTTTGTTTTTTTCCGTCCGGTACAGTAAACAATAAACAGTCAGTACGCTTTTTTTGTGTGTATCTTTAGCTATCTACAACGTCGTACATCGTGCCGCATTGGTTTTCAATACGTGCTGTTTTACAAGTGGAGGATTTGATGAAAGACATGTCACTGGTATGGATCACAATTGCTCTCTTGGTTCTGAGTCTGCAAGTTCAGGCACAGGAATTGCCTCTCAGCGAACAGACAGAAGAGTGTCTTGGATGTCATTCTGAATTGCACCCAGGGCTCGTCGCATCCTGGCTGCAGAGCCGCCACAGCAAGGTATCACCAGCCGAGGCCCTGGAAAAACCGGAACTGCAGCGACGGGTCTCCTCCACCAATATCGAGGAGGATCTGCTGCAAACAGCAGTTGGTTGTTACGAATGCCACTCCCTGCGTTCGGACCAACATGCTGACTCGTTTGAACATAATGGTTTCCAGATCAATGTTATCGTCAGCCCGGCCGATTGCGCAACCTGCCATTTCGTTGAAACTGATCAATATTCTAGAAATATCATGTCCCATGCCTATGGTAATCTGGTGAACAATACGCTGTATGCTGATTTTACCAAAGTAGTGAACAATCATTACAGCTACGACAAAGAGAGATTAACCATAGGAGAAGGTGATCAATTAACAGAATATGAATCCTGCCTTTATTGCCATGGAACCAAAGTTGAGGTTACAGGAATCGTTACTCGCGACACCGATTTCGGTGAGCTTGATTTCCCAATCCTGGAAGGATGGCCCAACCAGGGTGTAGGCAGAATCAACCCTGACGGCAGCAAAGGAGCATGCACTTCCTGCCACACTCGTCATGCATTCTCAATCGAAATGGCTCGCAAACCTTTTACCTGTTCTGAGTGCCACAAGGGGCCCGATGTGCCGGCTTATAAAGTGTACGAAGTCAGCAAGCATGGCAATATTTTTAATTCAAAACACCAAACGTTTTTATTTGATGAAGTACCCTGGACCGTTGGAAAAGATTTTACTGCTCCAACCTGCGCGGCCTGTCATGCCAGCCTTCTCGTCTCAGAAGATGATACAGTCATTGCTGAGCGTACCCATCAGTACAACGATCGTCTGTCTTGGCGACTTTTTGGAGTCCCCTATGCGCACCCGCATCCAATTGATGCAGATTTGAAAGACGTCGTTAATTCGGCTGGCCTGCCGCTTGCTGTCGAGATGACGGGGGAGCCGGTGGCCTCGTTTGTTATTTCAAGCGAGCAGCAGGAAGAACGCAACGCTCGAATGCAGGCGGTTTGTCTATCCTGTCACAGCAGCCAATGGGTTGAAAACCATTTTGCCCGCCTGGACAATACCATTGAGCGAACCAACGCAATCACGCTGGAAGCAACCAAGATCCTCGAGGACATCTGGCTGAAAAACTTTGAAAAGGGGCTGCCCCAGGGCCAGAATATTTTTGACGAGGAAGCCGAGCGAATGTGGACGGGAGTTTGGTTATTTTATGCTAATTCAACCCGTTTTGCCTCGGCAATGGCTGGAGGCGGAGACTATGGTGTTTTTGCCAAGGGGCGATATCAATCAACCGAACAACTCAACAAGCTATTCTCAAAGTTACGATTGTATGAAGCGGTTGAAAAATAATATCGCAGCCTTTTTCTTTTTCAATACAGTCCTATCTTATAAGAAGTAATGGCTGTGAGCACGTGAGCTTAACAAGAAACAGGAAACCATGAGCGTTGGGTCGTGCCTATGTTTAAAATTCCCTATATCATTGAGATTTTGACACCAAAGCGATTTCCCGGTACCACCATTGACGAGCAACTCGAACGTTTTGCCAGACGTTTTCATCTGGTAATGGAAGCAGGCTGTGCACTTTCTGTTCCTGATAACCCAATGGGCCAGTTACGCCTCGGTGCACTTGAGAGCTTTGAGCTGAAAGGTCTGCGGTTTGACCCTGAGACAGTGATGATGAATCTCAACACCTTTCACACCAAGGATGAACTTGATGCGTTGCTCAATAATGCAGCTGAAGTGGGACTGAAATACATTCTCGTGGTCAGAGGTGATGGCGGTCCAGATCTTCCAAAACTTGATCCGCACAGTATTGGCGGTTCTTACAATATCGCCACATCAATGGACCTTCTCAGCTATATCAATCACACATTTGGTGACACATTTGTCACTGGCGCCGCATTTAACCCCTACAAATCGATGCCCTTCGAACTCAATCGAGCCCGTCAGAAAATGGAAGCTGGGGCACAATTCATCGTTACTCAGCCGGTGATTGGCAGAAATGAACATATTGACAGCCTTGGCCTTATCTGTAAAAACGTCGTCGTTGAAGCGTGGATGTCAACCAATATCGACCTCTTCTATAAAAGTGTCGGCAAAGATCACATAGCACAGGCAGAACAGTACGATCCACTCAACAACCTCAGTGAACTTCATGAAGCCTATCCCCATTGCTGTTTTTATCTGTCTATGCTCAGTTTCAAACAGGACTGGCGCAGAATGCTGCCAAGACTGAATCGCTGACAAACAATGCGAGATAGGGCTATCGAGTTTCCCGGTCCCGAATCTCATTCATAGTATCGAAAGAAGACTGGACAAATGGTGGATATGTTTCTGTAGCATACGCTCAACAATGCTGTCTCAAGAATTCCCCAGGCAAAATACACATATTGGAAGCATGAGCGCACAGGGCTGTAAAACTTCCTGTCGTTTTTTATTCAGAAACCCCTGAACAACCGTTTTTGCAGGGTGACCCGAGTGCTCTTCTCTTAAAAATAAACAACCCAGGTGTTGAATAAGGCTGCGGTGAATCCATTTTATTTAAGCCCAATACCAAAATCCGGTTGAAATGGAGCTCTTTCGACAATATTTTCTAATTTGGGATCTCTGCACAATTAATTGGCGCACCGATCCTGATAAATGTTTTTTAATGACACTGCCCGGGGATCAAGTCAAACTGCGGTAAATTGATGAACCAGATCGCAGCTAGTACTAACGTTTTGCCTTTGGGCTGCATATTGAATGGTTGTGCATGTATGAACTATTCACTCACTATTTACTACAGGGTATGAAGGACAAAGAAATTACACCCACTGAAAACAGGCTAAAAGCATATCAACAGAGATCATCTTCCAAAGAGATAAGCTCTTTTATCAAGGCTGCTGACAAGGCAGGCCAGGCCCAGAGTGGAAGACTGATTTTCTCACTGGATGCAACCATGAGTCGGCAGCCAACCTGGACCAGGGCAATGTCGATTCAGGCTTCGATGTTTGATGCAGTTGGCAAGGCAGGTGGCTTATCGGTCCAGCTGGTCTATTTTCGAGGCTATAGCGAATGTCGTGCCTCAAAATGGGTCATTAATGCTGCTGCCCTGCGTGACCTGATGATCGGTATCGATTGTCGAGGTGGGCATACACAGATTGCAAAAATTCTCAAGCACGCCTCCGGCGAGACAAAAAAAGCAAGCGTCTCCGCCTTGGTATTCATCGGTGATGCTATTGAAGAGAGTATTGATTTTCTCTGTCAGAGGGCGGGCGAACTTGGTTTGAAAGGGGTGCGGTGCTTTTTCTTTCAGGAAGGGCATGATCCAGTGGCTGAAAACGGTTTCCGTGAAATGGCCCGACTTACAGGCGGGGCCTATTTTCGACTAGGCCCTGATTCTGCAAAGGAACTGAGCGATCTTCTCGGTGCGGTCGCTATCTATGCACGAGGGGGATTGAAAGCCCTCTCGAGCACCCGCAGCACTCAGGCTCATCTGCTTCTTGAACAAATGAAGAAATGATTATCCCCTCTTTCTTTTGGACAACTAAATGACATTTTTGATTTTTGTTCTGTTTTTAACATTCTTCGTCACTTTCTGGCTGATTCTTATCTATCCAGCCCATAAAAGTGCCGCTATTCTGACGAAATCCGGCCCCTTTATGCTGATCGCAATTGGCGGCCTATTAACCATTTTTCGGCGAGGCATCATTGGAATACCCATGATATACCTCGGAGTCTCATGGCTGCGTCGAATCCGTTCAACGCGATCAGCCTCCTACTCTGGTGGACAAAAATCAACTGTCCGTTCGGCAAACCTTGAAATGGAACTTGACCATGATACCGGGGAAATGGACGGCAGAGTGCTAAAAGGTGAGATGGAGGGGGCTCAGCTATCTTCACTCGATGAAGAGCAACTGCTGTTACTTTATCAAGAGATCTGTTCTGATCCAGACAGTGGAGCCCTGCTTGAATCCTTCCTTGACCGCTATTATCCCAACTGGCGGGAGCGTGCGGATGGAGACTCTTTCAGCGAGCGTGGAAGTGCAACTGGCTTCGAAGAGATGACTAAGGAGCAGGCCTACCAGATACTCGGCCTTGAACCTGGTGCTTCACAGGAGGAGATCCATCAAGCCTGGCGGCGACTCATCAAAGGGGTTCATCCCGATGGCGGTGGATCACCCTTTCTAACCGCCAAGATTAATGCTGCTCGAGATGTTCTCATGAACTAGTTTGTATCGATATTCGACTTTTTCCTCTATATGCTTACCTCTGCCCATACGACCCGTTTTTAACAAAGAGATTTGAAACATATTCAAAATGTTATGGACACACTATGTTGTCAATACTGAAGGTTCACGTAAGAGAGGGCGTCAGCGCTAAGGTACACTCCGATGATTTCATGACCTCCGGGCTGCAACTCTGGTTCTACTTTGCCACCACGTAATTTTAAGGGCTTATGACTTCTTGCCCCGGTATCATGAGGTAATTTTATCATACAGAGCCACTTGCAAAACGCCCTTTTCGCTCAATCTCTGAGTTATGCTTAAATTTCTATCCTCGGAATATCAATTATATGCCTGCGGTAAAAATTTTTCACATGCCTTGACGCTGAACGAAAATCATCATATTGCAAAAGGCTCATACAGCATATTAATTTCCCTCAAAATTACTGCCTGACAGCAATTACACCTAAACTATTGTTGATTTCGCTTTTTTTGTATTTATAGTTTAGTCGAAACATCAATTAAAGTTTGCTTAATTGCTATTATTGGCAGTTGTGAGTCATATTGTTCGATGAGGTTTTAAACTAATGGAAAAAAACACCAAATTCAATATATGGTATGTCCTTGCAGCGGTATGGGGCGTTTTGCTTTTGCAGAGCATGATTTTCGAGCAGTTTCGTCCCAAAGTGATTCCTTACAGCGAATTTATTCAGGCTGTGGAGGCTGACAAAGTCCTGGAGATTGCCGTCGGGCAAGATAGAATCAGCGGTAAGCTGAGGGGCGAAGGTGGAGAAGATGAAGTGCTCTTCACAACGGTGCGAGTGGACACTGATTTATCAAAAAAGCTCGCAGAGCATAATGTGAAATTCTCCGGTCAGGTTGAAAACACGTTTTTAAAGACCCTGTTTTCCTGGGTCGTTCCGATATTCTTATTCTTCGGAATATGGTATTTCCTCATGCGCCGGATGCAGGGCAACCAAGCCGGTATCATGAGCTTTGGAAAAAATAAGGCCAAGATTGTTGGTGAAAAAGACATAGATACACGGTTTGAAGATGTTGCCGGTGCAGACGAAGCCAAAGAGGAGTTACAGGAAGTGGTTGATTACCTCGAAAAGCCGATGATGTATCTCGAGGTAGGTGGTCAAATGCCAAAAGGTGTTCTCCTGGTTGGTCCCCCGGGTTGTGGTAAAACTCTGATTGCCCGTGCCGTTGCCGGCGAAGCCGGCGCACCCTTCTTTTCCATGAGTGGTTCAGATTTTGTTGAAATGTTTGTCGGAATGGGTGCCGCCCGCGTACGTGATCTCTTTGTTCAGGCACGTGAAAAAGCGCCCTGCATCATTTTTATCGATGAGCTTGATGCCCTGGGTAAAGCACGCGGGGCAGGTGGAATGGTTGGCGGCCATGATGAGCGGGAACAGACACTCAATCAACTGCTCGTTGAGATGGATGGTTTTGACACACAGAAAGGAATCATAATAATGGCTGCCACCAACAGGCCGGAAGTACTGGATCCAGCCTTATTGCGCTCAGGACGGTTTGACAGGCAGGTTTTAATAGACAAACCGGATGTAAATGGTCGCAGATCAATCCTGGAGATACATGCGAAAAAAGTGAAGCTTGAAAATGATGTTAATATAGAGGTAATTGCGCAGAAAACGGCAGGATTTTCCGGTGCAGATCTTGCCAATGTCATTAATGAGGCAGCATTGCTGACGGTACGCAACGGCAGGAAAAAAGTCTCCACACATGACCTCGACGAGGCTGTTGATCGAATTATCGGTGGCCTGGAAAAGAAGAATCGAGTGATAAACGCCCATGAGAAAAAGATCGTCGCCTATCACGAAGTAGGTCACGCACTTGTTGCAGCGATGACACCGGGATCAGAACCCGTGCATAAAATATCGATTATACCGCGTGGCCTTGCTGCACTGGGATATACGCAGCAGCGGCCCACTGAAGACCGGTACCTCATGAGCACCGAGGAGTTGCTGGGCAAAATAGATGTGTTGCTTGGTGGAAGAATTGCTGAACAAATCTCCTTTAATTCGGTAACAACCGGCGCTGGAAACGACCTGGTTCGGGCAACAGATATTGCCAGGGCTATGATTGTTGAATACGGCATGGGCGAAACACTTGGTCTATCCTCTTACCCCAAACAGCGTAGCCCGGTATTTCTGCACAGTGACCAGGGTATGCCGACCGGAAAAGATTTCAGTGACGATACAGCGGCGAAGGTGGACCGGGAAACGAGACAGATCCTGGAGGAGCGCAGCAATCACGTAAGTGAATTGCTCACCCTTCATAAAGATAAGCTGGTGGCCATAGCCGATCGATTGCTTGAAAAAGAAGTGCTTTTTGAAGAAGAATTCATGCAGATGGTCGGTGAGGACATCTCTGGCGCTTGAATAATTGAGAGCAAGCAAGAGCAGGTCATCAGAAAAACCATGATCTTTTCAATAATCATTAACAGGTGAGCCTTTTGCAAAATGATGATTTTCGTTCAGCGTCAAGGCATGTGAAAATTTTTACCGCAGGCATATTATTGATATTCGGAGGATAAAAAATTAAAGATAACGTAGAGGTTGAGCGAAAAAGGCGTTTTGCAGGTGGTTCAGATTATATAATTTGTCATATCTTGTAGCCAAAAAAACGCTTTCATTTTTCCCAAGAGGTCTACAATGAATCCATACGATGAAGCGCATCTCTTTGTGTCCGCGGTCAGGCTCCTTCTCTATCAGAAAAATTCACCGCCAGGAATCGAGGACCTCTGTTTGTTACTCGACATATCAAAGGAGGCGGGGCTTGCGACCTGCAGGAAGCTAAAGAAATCAGGAATTATTGACATATCAGAAGATCCGTTTTCAATAAGACTCAGTATCGCAGATCACCTGAAGATCGAAGAACTGCCGAAAACCGCTGAAAATAAAGACGGCCTTGCCAGGGAACTGGAACAGTTCATGAGCAAGAAAGAGGATTTCAACCGCAAGGTCGATGCCATCAAGGCGGATCTGGAACAAAAAAGAAAGCACATGCAGAGTGATATAGAAGAAAAACTGAGACAGGAAATGAAAAAGATGAAAGGGAAATAGTGCTGGAAAATCAATGGTTTTATCCTGCAAGAATCCCTAGACAACACGGTTCTGTTTCCTGTTGAGAAGATACAGCAATTTCTCCGACGGGTTGGAAAATCGAGCAAGAAATATCATTGCTGCAATGATATAGGGTTTATAGCTGGCTTCCCGATAAAGGGGATCCCGATAACGATCAAAGACAGAGCCCTCCACTTCTCCCTGCAGACAACTTACTCCGGAAATATCGGCGGGCAGACAATGCATATACAAGGCCTGTTTGTTTTTTGTGAGACTCATCAGCTCTTCCGTGCATTCCCATTTCTTGAATCTACCATTTTGGGCCAGCAGCTCTTTTTCCAGCTCCTTAATTCCTGTCATATCGTTGTTACCGTAAAGCTCCGTCCGCTTCTCCATTGCTCTGAAAGGCGCCCAACTCTTTGGATAAACAATATCTGCGTCCATGAACGCCTCGGCCATTGAATCAGTCCTGGTGAACGATCCGCCCCCGACCTTGGTATTCTGCTCTGCAACCTCTTCGACCTCCGGCATGATTCCATACCCTTCCGGATGACTCAGGACCACATCCATACCAAAGCGGGTCATAAGACCCACAATTCCCTGGGGGACCGATAATGGTTTCCCATAGGAAGGTGAATACGCCCAGGACATGGCAATTTTTTTCCCTTTGAGTTTCTCAATCCCACCAAAGTGCTGGATGAGGTGGAGGGTATCGGCCATGGATTGCGTGGGGTGATCAATATCGCACTGGAGGTTGACAATGGTCGGCCGCTGCTCGAGAATACCGGCCTTGTAACCCTGCATAACCGCTTCTGATACTTCACGCATATAGCTGTTCCCCTTACCGATATACATATCATCACGAATACCGATGACATCGGCCATAAAGGACACCATATTTGCAGTTTCCCGCACCGTTTCACCGTGCGCAATCTGAGATTTTCCCTCGTCCAGGTCCTGAACGCTCAGTCCGAGCAGATTTGCCGCACTTGAAAAACTGAATCGGGTCCTGGTGGAATTATCTCGAAACAGAGATATGGCCAGCCCACTGTCAAAAGATCTGCTGGAGATATTCATCTTCCGCATAGTACGCAGGATTTCAGCAGTCCTGAAAACTGCAGCAATTTCATCGTCACTGCGATCCCAGGTGAGCAGAAAATCATCCTCGAACATCCCATCAACATCCAACGCTGCAAGCTTCTCGATCTGCTCTTGTACCTGTAATAAATTCATTATCGTTCTCCGTTCTATTGGTACTGGGTCAAAATGTATGAACTCGTAAAACGTCCTGTCTCAATTACCTTATTTTTCACCGCTTACCGGCTCTATAACAATCCTACCCTGCTATTAAATTCCTCTATTAACGCATCAATATCATTAACCTGGGCAAACATTGAATGCCAATAGCTGTCATGGTCATACCACTGGTCATTGAGCTCTTCAACCTGGCGCCCCTGTTGTTCTATCCAGGTATAATATTTGAGGTTATGAATCGCTTTTCTGTCGTAATAGGTCAACTCTTTGGTGTGATCTATGGTAATAGCCTGGATCATCTCAAGATCCCGCTGGGACTGGCTGTCGGTATATGTTCCGTGCTCCCGTTCCAGCTCATCCAAGCGCGACTCGTATAACTGCATGGAGTCGGTGGCAATTGAGACAACCACGTCGTTTTCGGTCAGTTCATTGTATTTGGCAAATTTAACCGCTGCAACCATGTTGCCGATACCGGAAATACCAAGCAGGTCAAGATTTCTGACAAGATCTTCATCAATACCTGCAGCTTTGAGTGCTTCTCTGCCTGTGGGTTCGTTGAACAACCGTAAGGCTCGCATCGGCACCTCATCATCAACAGCCACGACAAAGTCCGTTTCTTTGCAGTCGTGTACCCACGGCACGTGCTTATCCCCGATGCCTTCAATACGATGGGCACCGAAACCGTTGTTATAGAGGGTCGGGCATTGCAAGGCCTCGGCGACAACAACCTTTGATCGCGGATATTTCTGTTTCAGGTAATATCCCGCTCCAAGGGTCCCCCCGGAGCCTGATGATGAAACATAACCTGCCAGTTGCCTGCCACCTGTGAGATACTCCTGTAAGAGTGATTCAATGGCATGTCCGGTCACACTGTAGTGCCACAAAGGATTGCCCATCTCGTCAAACTGGTTGAATATCCTCAGATCCTCACCTGTCTTCCGCAGTTCCCAGCATTTATCAAAGATCTCCTTGACATTTGACTCGCATCCCGGGGTAGCTATGACCTGTCCCGCGATCTGTTTCAGCCATTCAAAACGCTCCCGGGACATCTCTTCGGGTAGAATGGCAATAGCATTACAGGCCAGCAGTGCAGAAATATAAGCTCCCCCCCTGCAATAATTACCGGTTGACGGCCAGACAGCTTTGGTCCTTCGCGGATCAAACTGTCCGGTAACAAGAGCCGGCGCCAGACAACCAAAAGTTGCCCCCACTTTATGCGCACCTGTTGGAAACCAGCGGCCGACCAGCATGATGATCGTGGCCCTGCAGCCGGTAAGATTCGGCGGCAGAACAATGTGATTTACTCCGTTGTAGAGGCCGCCTGACTCTTTCGGTTCATTATTCCAGGTGATCCGATAGAGATTGGCGGAATGAAGATCCCACAGCCCGGTCGACCTGAGCTGTGTTTTGACTCTTTCCGGCACTGTCTCCGGATCCTTCATCATTGAAAATGTGGGCAGGGTAATACCCTTTTCCCGGCAATAGGCGATGTTGCTCTCGAGTGTTTCGGTATGGATGGTTAAATCAATCACTGGCTATTCCTTTGTTAGAGTGTATCGTCAACGGTATCTATCAGCATGTCAGGCACATGGATGCCAAGAGCTGCCGATGCACTGTCTTTGAGACCGTTCCCGGTAGTAAGAACCACGATAAGGGCCTCCGGGTCAAGGCTCAGCATGGCTTTCTGGAATCCGGCAAATGCAGCTGCACCTGCCGGCTCAGTAAAAAGACCTGTAGAGCTGGAAAGATAAGACTGTGCCATGATGATCTCATGATCTGAAACAGTCATCATCTCACCGTTAAAGGTCTTGAGCATGGAAAGAGCATGGACACCGTTACGGGGAACATCAACACAGATGGAATCCGCAACGGTGGAAGTTGGAATATTTTCAAATTTTCCGGAGGTGAAGGCACGGCAGAGGGCATTGGACGTCTCCGCCTGCACCCCGATTATGTGCGGAACCGAGGGAATTATCCCTAACGTGACCAGATCTCTAAAACCTTTGTAGACTCCGGAAAGGATACAACCATCCCCCACCGAGACAAAAACAATGTCCGGTGGTTGCCCGAGCTGGCTGACCAGCTCCAGAGATACGGTTTTTTTGCCCTCGATGGTCAATGGATTGTAGGCGGTATTGCGGTTCATACCACCTCTCTGTTCTGAAAATGTTATGGAGAGGTCATAGGCCATATCATAATTACCGTTGACCCGAAATACCCGGGCGCCATACTGTAGCGCCTGAACCAATTTGGCCGGTGGCGCCGTTTTCGGCAGAAACAAGGTGATGCTCTGGCCGGCAGCAGCACCAATACCAGCCATTGATGAACCGGCGTTGCCCGTTGATGCCAGGGTTATATCCTGAATATTAAATTTCTTTGCAGCTGCAGAGACCAGATACGAAGCACGATCCTTGAACGAGGCAGTGGGGTTCGAACCATCATCTTTCAAATATAGTTTTTTAAATCCCATTGCCCTCCGCAGATTCTCCGGCTGCCAGAGCGGTGTATTTCCCACCGGTATGGGTGGAAAAAATTCCGATTCAATCGGAAGCAGATCAAAAACAGTGAAAGGAAGATCAAGAGATCCCTGGAGTTCAACCTCAAGAACGCCCCAGAGTGGCTGGTAGGTCCTTTGATCTTGCGAACAGTCAGGACAGAGTGTGAGATCGGGGGTAATCTCATAGGTTGCATCGCAGATGGTACAGCGATATTGAAACTCCATCGCTTGTTTCTCCTGATAGTCGCGGTCGTCTAAACCAGGTGGTCTATTTCACGTATTTATCAACATAGTGCGAGGGAATGACAGCATACATCGCACAGGCCTTTACCAGTTCATCCTTCCAGGTGCACTCATTGGGGGCATGGGCCTGGTCCTCATGGCCGGGCCCAAAGCCAATACACGGGATGCCATATCTCCCCATGATCGAGACACCGTTGGTTGAAAAGGTCCATTTGTCCACCACCGGAGCCTCATTGAATAGAGAGGTATAGGAATCAACCAGGGTCCTGCATGCAGCATGATCCTCTTCGATCACCCAACTGGGAAAATAGCATTCTGTCGGATAGACCAGACCTGTGTAAGAGGGGCGGTCATAGTTATACATGGAAACGGTCCCTCCTGCCGTTTTCACCGATGACAGTTGTCTGATTTCTTCAAGGGCACCTTCCCAGGTCTCACCCCTGGTGAGCCTTCTGTCTATGGAAATCGAACAGCCATCGGCGACTGCACACCTTGAGGGTGAAGAGTAGAACACTTCAGATACCGTCAGTGACCCCTTGCCCAGAAACGCATCATCTTTGAGACGATGGTGCAACTCCTGGAGTTCCATCAGGATTGGAGCCATCTTGAATATGGCATTATCGCCCCGCTCCGGTGCCGACCCATGTGAACTGATGCCATCAACCGAAACGCGGATTTCCATGCGCCCCCGCTGCCCCCGATACACACCCAGTGAAGTGGGTTCAGTGGAGACGACGAATTCGGGTCGAATGCCACTTTCCTCGATAATATACTGCCAGCAGAGTCCGTCGCAGTCTTCTTCCTGAACCGTCCCGGTGACGAGCAGTGTGAAGTCGCCAGTCAGCCCCAGTTCTTTAATTATTTTTCCTGCGTAAACCATGGAAGCCATCCCCCCTTCCTGGTCGCTGGTCCCTCTGCCGCAGATAATATCGTCATCTTCAAAACCGATATAGGGGTCGTGGTCCCAGTTATCCAGATTGCCAACACCTACGGTGTCGATATGTGCATCCATGGCAATAAGATGCTTTCCTTTCCCTATATAACCAAGGACATTACCCATCGGGTCGATTTCTACACGGTCAAAACCAACGTCTTCCATCTCCTGTTTAATTCGCTGAACAACTTTCTTTTCCTGGCAGCTCTCACTCGGAATGGCCACCATATCTCTTAAAAACGCGGCCATCAGGGGCCTATACTCTTCTGCCTTTTGCACTACTTGTTTAAAATCTATGGTCATTGACACCACTCCGTTCGCTTCCTGATATGGTTATTTTGTTTTGTTCTCGATTGCTTTCAGTCGCTTCAGACTGCTCTGCCAGTTTAACCGGATTGCCGCCTGGGCTCCAGCCAGATCCCCTGACCTCAGCGCCTCAACGATAGGGATGTGCTCATCAAGGGAATATTTTGCACCGGCATGCCCTTCAAAATAGGTGACCTCTACCCGTCGATACTTGATTTTCAGATCCCTGAGTATTGACTCCAGGTGTGAATTTTTGGACCTTTTAATAAAAACATCATGAAACTGGATATCTGCCATCGAGGCTTTTACCGGGTTTTCCGCACTGAGTGCTTTGCCAAGCGCCAGGTTGGCCTGCTCCATTTTCTGAAAATCGTCTTCCGCTAAATCACCGATGGCGAAAGATACAGCCAACTCTTCAAGGGAACAGATGATCGGGTAGATCTTTTCGGGTTCTCGAATTGATACTTCCGAAACCCGAGTCCAACGGTTTGCCGATGACTCGACCAAATCCTTATCTTCCAGGCGCCGCAATGCCTCTCGAACCGGGGTACGACTTACGCCCATACTTTCCGCCAGTTCCTTATCAAGGAGCTTCTCGCCGGGTCGGAGTTCTCCCTCCATAATCCAGGTAAGGAGTGTCTTATACACCTCCTCCCGCATGAAAGAACGGTTGAAGGGCTTGGTCTTGAAAGGCACAGGCATTGTGGAAATCACTCAGCTACTCTTGTCAAAGTCTCTCGGTAGAGGGGCTTGGTAGTACTCAAAAGGTCAGGAGAAACCCGTTTTGAGCTAACATATTGGATGTAATATATCACTTTGATTGCAATGTCAATGCTTGTCTGCCTCTTCCATGCTGCTTCAGGTAATCTATCTTTTTTTTAACCGTGATGAACACAGAGCAACGATGAAAACTGCACTTTGGGCCACTCAAAGCGGCACCCCCGCCGGAACCTTACCAACAACGCTATCCTGCCCGGGCAAGTAACATTGGGGAGCACCTGCACGATCACAGTACGTTTTGCAGACGTATAGGTGTTGCACTGGAGAGACGCTCGGCAAGTTTTTTCCCACTTGAATCTGTGCCACGTATTGGCCAGTAAGCGGGCTTAATACCGGTAATTTTATAAAATCGCTGTCGTGAACTCTTCTGGGTAAACACCACAATCGCATTATCGACAAACCGATATGACAGGATTCGCTGTGATTCAAGAAGCAATACCTTTTTTATTACCGGCGCAAACAATTTTTCAACACCGGCAACTCCAGAAAATTTGTCAGTATCAGCTCCTGGTGTCGGGAACGAATAGAATGTCGTTAAACCAAGTGTATAGTGTTTCGAAGCGCTTTCATTTAAGATCATGTTTCTGCGCAGAACTGCTTCCTGATGCCTGGTTTCCTGCCGGATACCCTGCATCAGCCCAGCTTTTGCTAATTTTCCCCAAAACCCGTGTCGATCACCATTATTTTTTGAGAAAAAAAACATTCCATTGCGAACACTGTTTATTGCCGGGTTGCCAAGGACCAGCAATACTTTCTGTTTTTCACTTTTCGTCTGAACAGGCAGCAGGGTTTCTGACTCGTACCGCAGTATGCCGTTTCTGAATGAGCAGATGTCAGCAAAATAGGGAAAAAGTGTTCCGATCTCCAGCAATTGCTTTTCCAGCAGTGAGATCTGATCTTTATGCAGTCCGAACTGAGCGCTGGTCAGATCCATTTCCACAATATAATTGTTGGTATGGAATTTCATCTATCCCCTCCAGAACGCAAAGACAGCAGTATTTCTGGTTACACTAATTCAGCCAAGATCACCCGGAAGGCAAGCGATCATTTCGAAAGCAAAGCAAATTCAAGTTAGGCAAAAGTTTAGAAAAAGTAAATTGTTTTCAAAAAACATACCCTGACAAAAAAAATTCACGGGGAGATATCACTGGGTTTGAGGCGATTTTCCATTTCAGCGAGCCAGTCTTCCTGCTTCTCTTCATCGAAAAAGAGTGAGGTATCTTCGTCGAAATCTGTGTGTATTTCCAGTTCAGAACCCACAATTTCATGAACAGAATCCATGAGAACTTTCATCAAATCATCTCGAACTTCGACGTCTGTACCGCCAATCGCTGTATAATCTTTCATCTTGGCAGCCAACTCGTTTGTTACCCTGCGTGCAGTCAGTTCGGATATTGCAAAGTGAATCTGTTCATGCTGAAGAACGTAGGCTCTCTTTGAACCAGCGACATTGGGATTCCACCAGGAGCACGAGGGGACGAAAAGTGCTTCAAATGAGATGTGGTTAAAATTTCCGACATAAAGCGTATTTCCATAGTAGGGTACTTTCGAGATCTGAGCGTTTGTACTGTTGGTTGGGCGGATGCTGAGACAGGAACGGGCATTGATTGAATCATGATATTGCTGATAATCGGCCGGAAGCGATTCTGCCTTGAAGTCTTCAACGGTAAGTTCACGATACCTGAATCCCGATGTCACTGTGGATAGTGCGTCGGGAGATGTATGAAATCGCGGCTGGGCATACTCTGGTAACTGGGCACATGAAGAGAAAAGCAGGGCATATAACAGGGCAGCAACACTCACCGCTGTCTTGAGGTTCCGATGTGCTCGAGACCTGTTCAGAAACAGTAAAGCCATAGCTCATGCGGGATGCAGGAAAATAACCTATTCATGAAACACGAGCCAGAAAGCATGGTATCCGCTCCTTTGGCCAATCCAAAAAGACGAACAAGCCTGTCCTCTCTTTATCCCGGCAGTTTTTGCAGGAGATGTTCATAATTACCTGACAGAGGCCGGATGGAACAACCACCGGCAGATAATAGAGTACAGATTTCAATGCTTTTGTGAAAAATAGTTAATCGGACCACCCACCAGAAACAGGTACGTTCCCACAATAATAAGAGACAGTCCCAAGTAAACGGTAACAGGTAGAAGCAAAATTCCAACTGTCCCCACAATAGCACCGAAGGTTGCGTATAGTATGCATGACCTCATATTCAGCCCCATCTTTAACCATCGGGGTCAATACTTTTCTTCGGAGTATTAAGCATATCGACCCCGCCTATCCCTAAATTATAAGCATTAAATCGATAAATGAACCTTCTATGTCCTGAGATCCCGACAAACATCGAATTGAAATAAAAATCGTCTACAATTCACTGTGGTTACAGATGATACTTTATTGAACCTGAGGCATGTGTCGCCAGGAAAACAGCACGTTCTGGAAGATACGGTTACAAAATGAGTGCAGAGGATGAGGGTGGCCCGGACTGCATAGCCAAAGCTTAAAGACAATCACCCTCGTCAGGTTTTGACTTGAATCTAACCGGTTCTGTATAGCGTGTATCCCCATCCCTGGACCAACCATCAGAAATGGCAGCACTTCAAAATAATAAACCGGCCCGGCAATCTGTATTCCTTCATACCAGAAAAATACATATCCCAGGGGCAGTATAAAGATGCCACCCAACAGAAGCGGGGTGATGCGAGGTTTCCAACCAATCAGGACTAAGCTCACTACTCCGACAAGAGATCCCCGCCACCCCAGGAGCCACTGATCGAGAGATTTCAGATTGGCCCGTCTACCCGAAGGGATTCTCATTCGTACCCACACATAGATATATGATATTATATGATTATTTTAGTTAGTGTCGGGAAGATAGTATATTTGAACCAGGGGTCACAGGTAGCATTAAACTTCCCGGTTTGAAAAATAGCATTTACAGATCATAGTGCATATAGCTGACATCGAATGGCAAATGGTCAAACGTTCTGGTATCAGCAGCAACAAACCCTAAATCAGAATACCAACGTCTCAGTAGGTGGTGATCAGCAATAATGCCAATACTTACGGTTTTTACACTTTTCTTCCTGGAATAGTCGAGAACATAGTTGACCAAACTGCCGCCAATCCCACAATGCCGATAGTTTGGCAATACGGAAAGTCTGTTCAGGTAGGCAGTATTCTCGTCTGGCTGTTCGAAGGCGACACACCCCATTTCCACTTCCCCTCGCTTGCACAGAAAATATTTTTCACCTCTTTCAAGATCTGACAATACCCGGTTTACTGTATAGAAAGATGGATGATTGGGAGCATTCTTTATATTTAATAGAAACTTTTGAGCAATATCTTTATTTGCCTCTCTGATAATTAAGGCAATACGTTCTACATCACTTACAGTCGTTGGAACAATTGAATGCATCATATAATCGCATCATAGTGGGCAATGGACTCCCTCTCTTCAAGAGCTTCAGCAATCCATTCCTGCAGGGAGTCAAGTGACATTATTGCCTCCATATAACGGCTCTGAACATCACCAACTTTGATACCGTAGCTGGTAAAACGCAATACAATTGGCGTGTACATGGCATCGGCAATTGAAAACTGGCCAAACAAGAATGGGCCTTCACCTGCGAAACGTTTTCTACAGGATTCCCAGATCTCAGCCATTCGATCTATTTCAGCCTGGAGTTCTAATGGAATATCAGATATTTCGATCCGCTTTCTACAGTTCATTGGAAGACAGTTTCGTATCTGGAAAAAACCTGAATGCATTTCATGACTGACACTCCGTGCTATTGATCTTGCCGTCATGTCTACTGGCCAGCAGTTTTTTTCAGGGTGAAGTTCTGCCAGATATTCACAAATTGCCAAAGAATCCCATACCGTTAGCGTACCAGAACAAAAAGCTGGTACGTTCCCTGAGGGCGAATAGTTCAAGATTTTGTCCTTGTACCCCTGTTCAAACAGCGGAATCCGCACCTCTTCGAAGGGAATATCAAACTCTTTCATCAGAATCCAGGGCCGCAAAGACCATGAAGAATAGTTTTTGTTTCCAATAATGAGCTTATTCATAAGGTTCATCGCCCCCAGAGCTAGAGCTGCCCTTCAATAGGCAGCAACCCACCGAAAAAATCACCAAGACTCTGGATAAGTCCACGCGAAGGTTGGCCGGTCAGAATCTGTTCTCCAGCCTGCCACTCGATCTTTTTGTCATCTGTAAGCGACGAGGCGATAACCATTTTCCGGCTTCATAACCGCGTCGAGAAAAACTGCAAGCTCGGCGGCGAGCTCCTCTGAGTCAATGAGCAGACCATTTTCTGAATTGATTACCAAGGCCCGAGGATCGAAATTCAATGACCCTATAAAACATTTACGCCGGTCAGAGACAATAACTTTAGCGTGCAACGAGATAAACGGTGCCGTCACCGGAACCACATCTGCTACAGCACGCATATCGGCTGAAGGTTGATCACGAAATTCATAGAGGTCAACACCGCTATCTAAAATCGGTCGTCGATATTTTTTATAATGACTGTTGACCAGGGTATGGTTGGTCGAGGCCAGGGAGTTGGTGACAATCTTTACATCTATACCCTCTTCATTCATCGCTCTTAATTCATCCAGCATGTTTCCCACCGGAATAAGGTATGGGCTCGCCAATAAAAATTCGTCTTCTGAAGGGTCGATCATATAGGCCACCATGTCGACAAGACGATACTCCTGTCCTTCAATCTTTACCGGGTCATCCTGGAGAAAGTGGGCCTCTCCGACAACCAGACTCTCTCCTCGTGCCCGAAGCCATGGCCGCCAGTCGACAGGATCGAGCGGGTAAGCAGACAGTTGATCTTTATATTTTTCCAGATCAGAGGACATTTCTTCGCGCATCTCACTATAACTGCCTGGAGGCAGCACTACATTCCAGCCACCGACAGGGTAGGCGGCCATGTGGTTCCAATAGTCATCGAAAGCATGGGAACTTTCCTCGATAACAGCGCCGAGAGAAAGCACATCGATATCGACAAAATTATATTTGTGGCCCAGGCCGAAATAGGAATTACCGATGTTCCGCCCACCGGCAATTAAAAGACGGTTATCAGCAATCATCAGCTTATTGTGCATCCGTCTATTGAGCTCTTTCATGCTGGTAAGAAAATGGAGTGCACCACCAATCACAAAATCACGCGACGGATTGGGATTAAACACCCTGATTTCCAGATTGGGGTGGGAGTTGAGAGCGGTGAGATTTCTGGTATTTGCGGCAATACCGAAATCATCAACAAGAAGTCGGATTTTCACACCTCGATCTGCTGCCTTGAGAAGTCGATCAAAAAGGAGTACCCCAACCGCATCACTCTGCCAGATAAAGTATTGAATATCGATGGAACTCGTTGCCAGGTCGACAAGCGCCAGTCGGGTCTCAAGCGCTTCCCTGGCATTGGTAATCAATTTGAATCCAGACATTTGACTGCCGTTTTTATTGGTAAAATCGACTGACAACGCAGCAAGCTCACCTGACACGGCAGGGGGTAATGCGAACTCCGGTGGCAGGTCTGGTCGAGGCGGCAGTGAAGCACATCCCGATGCCACAAGCGCGAAGAGGCAGCCAATAACGAGAGAATGGTAATATCCCGGGAAATTTTTTTTCATGGTCGACCTGCGGCAAATCCAGCAGTTATAATAGTAGGTTTTGATACTGACAACTTGGTTTCTCGCTTCAAAATAACAGATAGTGTGATAATGTGAACCCGAATATGTGGTGATCGGATATAATCCTGCGATAAAGAAGATAGACAGTGCCACTTGCAAAACGCCCTTGTCGCTCAACCTCTGCGTTCTCTTACATTTTTATCCTCGGAATATCGTACGTGCCAGCCGTGAATAACGTTAACCAGATCCCTGGATGACGCCAGAATGGTTCTGCAATAACATATAAACAAATAAAAACAATCATTTAACAGAGGAAGATATCATGTATACGCTGACGTTCGAACAGCAGCAGCAACTCAAGGAAATAGTCGGTCATGACTGCTTTACCACCGGTAATTCGAGCCTTGAACTTCATATTCGTGATATATCCCCACACACTGGAGTTCTTCCTTCTGCTATCCTCTGGCCTGAAAACACAAAACAAGTTGCCAGGATTCTTGAATGGTCATATCTCAACGATATGCCTGTTACACCCTGGGGAGCAGGAACAAGCACAGAAGGTAATCCGGTTCCCGCATTGGGCGGGCTGGTGATCAACATGACCCGGATGAACTCGATTCTTGATATCCGGGAAGCGGATCTCCAGGTCGATGTTCAACCCGGTGTTTTTCGTAAAGAATTAAATAGAAAACTGGAGTCAAGCGGCCTGTTCTTTCCTGTTGACCCCGGTGCAGATGCAACTATCGGTGGTATGATTGCCAATAACGCCTCCGGGGTTAAAACCGTTAAGTACGGGGCAACGAAAGATTATGTGATGATGATGACCATTGTCCTCCCCGATGGCAGGATTATCAGAACCGGCAGTCGGGCTCACAAATCCTCTTCTGGATACGATTTGAACCGTCTCTTTGTCGGTTCGGAAGGAACGCTCGGTATTGTCACCGAAGCCACCTTGCGTTTGTCCGGAGTACCGTCAGCCCAGCTCGCCGCAACTGCTGTCTTTGCTGATCTTGAGTCGGCCTCAGAAGCAGTAGCCCTGATTATCGCTTCCGGACTTGAACCGGCGGCTCTTGAGTTGCTGACAGAGGAACTCATCCATCTCATGAACAAAGAAAAGAAGCTAAACCTCATGGAAAAACCATCACTCTTCTGTGAATTTCACGGTATCAGTGACACGGCCCTTGAAGAGACGGCAGAGATGGTGAAAGAACTCTGTGAGGATTGCGGCGCGATACATTACCAGCATGGCATTGAACCCGGGCAGAGAAAGAAACTCTGGCAGGCACGTCATGACGCCTGGGAGACCATCCATCGCGCCCACCCCGGTAAAAAGACCCTGATTGTCGATGCGGCCATCCCGATCTCAAAATATCCCGAGATGGTTCTCTTTTCGAAGAAGGCTGTTCTGGAGCAGGGAGTAGCGGGCTACGTATTTGGTCATGCCGGTGATGGCAATCTCCACGTGGTGCTGGTCGGCGACCCTGAAGACCATGAAGAGTGGCAGAAGCTCGAGACAATAAACCAGGAGATTGTGGAACAAGCCATTGCTCTGGATGGAACCTGCACCGGAGAACATGGGATAGGCATTGGCAAACGTAAATTCATGAAGCTTGAGCACGGATCAAGTTATGATATCATGCAACAGATAAAAATGATGCTTGACCCAAAAAACCTGATGAATCCCGGCAAGATTTTTTTCTGATCACACCGTGCAATGATCCGAGAAAATAGACTTTCTGACCATACACTTTATTCATTGCCGTTTTCTTGTGCCTTCACAGAGCTTTTATGCCCCCATTGAAATCACAGCGTCTTGTTGTCCTGGTCGTCGCAGCAACACTGCTTAAACTCCTTCTCAACACAGGTCGACGGTTCATTTATCCCTTTGCCCCGGCACTCAGCCGGGACCTGGGCGTTCCCCTCTCCGCCGTTACCTCGATCATTGCCTCCAGCCAGGCTATCTCCCTGTTAGGTCTGTTCAGTGGTCCCCTTGCAGACCGTATAGGCTACCGGCTGATGATGCAGGCCGGACTTGCCATGCTCGCCGTGGGTATGCTTACCTGCGGCCTTGTCCCTGAATACTGGCCACTCTTTTTCGGTCTGATCATAGCGAGCTTTGGCAAGACAGTATTTGATCCGGCAATTCAGGCATTCATCGGCCATACGGTTCCCTATGAAAACCGCGGACGGGTGATCGGTTTTCTGGAAATGTCCTGGGCCGGCAGCACCCTGATTGGTATCCCCGCCTTTGCACTTATCATCGATCAGGCTGGTTTCCGTTTTTCATTCTATTTTTTAGCGATTTTAGCAGCAATTGGCTGGATCAGCATAGGCTGGATCATTACACCCGAGCTTTCCAACAGCGGTTCTCCTCATGGAAAACGGGCTCTGTTATCGAGTCTCAAAGAACTCTTTGCCAGTCGACCGGCAGCAGGAATGCTCGCTTACGGTTTCTGGATATCACTGGCCAATGATAGCCTTTTTGTTGTTTATGGGGCCTGGTTCGAACAGGCTTTTCTGGCATCCATCATGACGCTTGGCTTCAGCACCGTTGCCATTGGCAGTGCAGAATTGCTCGGTGAATCTATGACAGCGCTTTTTTCGGACAGATTAGGTTTGAAAAGAGCGGTGGTGACAGGACTGCTCATCACCTCCGTGGCCTACCTGGTCCTCCCACACATCGGTCAGACGCTGCCCCTGGCGATGGCCGGCATTTTCTTCATCTTTATCGCTTTTGAATTTACCATGGTAACCAGTTTTTCTCTGTGCACTGAACTGATGCCCAGTCAAAGGGCAACAATGATGGCCGGCTTCTATGCAACAGCAGGCATTGGCCGCATGATCGGTGTGCTCGTTGGCGGTTTGCTTTGGGAAATCGGAGGAATTACTGCTGTTTCATGGGTCGCAGCAAGCGCAACACTCCTTGCGCTTTGTTCACTTCTCTGGGGTCTCCATCACTGGAGACAGGGGTCCGGCTCAGGAAAAACAGGATCAGGGGCGTAACAACTTCAGGCTATACGGAGGTTCTGTCGCCCTGCCTGGAATACTATTATTTCATTTCAAGGATCAGATAAAGGTCGCCTCGTCCACGATCACCAGCCTGACCTTTTCCCCGAATTCTCAGTTTCTGTCCGTTTTTGCTTCCTGGAGGAATCGTGACCTTCAGTAATTCCTGACCAGCTGGTCCTGAGGCTGCCACCTGGATTACCTTGCCGTCTCTCAACTCATCTGAGGTGAGTGGAGTCACATAGGTAATATCATTTGAAACAGGAGAAGGCGAAGCTCTATCTTCGGCTTCCGTTCCCTTAGAGCTGCCAAGCAGATTACTGAGCGTGCTTCCCACCGTTTTTAAGATTGATTTCTGTTTCGGCAGGGACTTCCTCGCGGATCGCATCAGGTGCGGGCCGGCAATCGAGCCAAGAAGGAAAAGACCACCGAAAAACATCCCACCTCTGCCACCAAAAAAACTTTTCCTGATAAAATGTGGGCTCGCCCTGAATCCTGATTTTTGAAAATCCCTGAGCAGCCCTTGGAAGAGCTGCTGAAAACGTGGATCTCCAAACAAATCTTTTAGGATCTCTTCCTGGCTGTATTGGAAATCACCACTGGACTGAGCGTGAGAACCACCCATCTTCTTCCAGGCGTCGTACTCTCTTCGCTTGACAGGGTCGGTCAGGACGCCATATGCCTCGGCTATTTCCTTGAACTTTTCTTCTGCCTGCGGGTCATCGGGATTCCTGTCAGGATGGTACTCCATGGCCAGACGACGATATCGGGTACGAATATCGTTTTCATCAGCATCTTGCTCGACGCCCAGTATCTGGTAATAATCTTTCATATCCCTGCAGTAATCGGAAATACCGTTTTATCCTGTCTCAACTCAAGACATACAGAACGAAAGCATACCCCAAGACCTGAAGATTATGCCAGCAAATATCGCCGTTTTTATGAAATATTCCCCGCCACAGGCGGGGAAGGTGAAGCAGACACCAGCATGTATCTGGCACGGTTGCCGGTTCAAGACCTGTCCCTGACAATCTCCCTGCTTGATAATCACCTGCACTTCGCTTACATTTAAAGGAATCGACTTAAAAAATCATATCTCGACACTGGAGGATCAATGGTAGCCAAAAAACCGACCAAACAACCACAGAAATTTGATCTTGACAGTTCCGAATGGTATCTGAACAGAGAGCTTACCTGGCTCGCATTCAACAAGAGGGTTCTCGCAGAAGGCAGAGATGAGCGGGTACCGCTGCTTGACCGAGTCTTCTATATCGCCGTTGTCGGATCAAACCTTGATGAGTTTTTCATGAAGCGTATCGGAGGCCTCAAACAGCAGGTTGGCGCAGGGGTCAAGAAAAAGACAGTGGACGGGATGCTGCCCCAGGAACAGATCGATGCGTGTTATGTGGTTGCCCAGGAAATCCTCGCAGAGCAGCGGGTCATCGTCCAGGACCTGAGAAAATTGCTGAAAAAGGAGAATATTTCATTCTGCAGCTATGAAGACCTGAGCGCCTCCCAGAAGAAGGAGATGGACAACTATTTCAATAAGGAGATATATCCGCTGCTGATTCCCCAGGGCATTGACCCTGCCCATCCGTTTCCATTTATCTCTAACCTGTCCCTGAACCTTCTCGTTGCCACCAGCGAGGGGCCGGACGGCACTGTTTATCTCAACCGGGTAAAAATTCCGCACGGTATTGGTGTCCCCCGCTTCATAAAAGTGGGAAGAAAGCACCTTTATCTGACATTTGAAGATCTCATTGCCCATAATCTCAGCAATCTTTTTCCCGGACTGCGTATCCACAGCTATGAATTTTTCAGGGTGACGAGAAACGCGGTCACCGACAGGATGGAGGAGCAGGCCAATGATCTGCTCGTCATGATAGAGTCAGCACTGCGAGACCGGAAGTTCGCAGATATCGTGCGACTCCAGGTCAGCAGGGATTTCAACCCGCAACACCGCGGCATGCTTGCCGCGGAGCTTGGTATCGATGAACACCAGGACGTTTACGAAGCGCCGGGCATCCTGGGCAAGTCCGACCTGATGGAGATTGCCAAGATAGATCGTCCCGATCTCCACTATCCGGTTCATCATCCCTGTGACCACCCGCAGCTTCTAGGGGATGAGCTCAATATATTTCATATAATCAGACAACAGAAGTCAATTCTGCTCCAGCACCCATACGAGTCATTTGATTCATCAGTTGAGAGGTTCCTGCGGGAAGCGAGTGTTGATCCAAAGGTACTGGTTATAAAGATGACGCTTTATCGGACAAGCGCTGATTCGCGCATCATTCAATACCTGATTCATGCCGCCCAGAATGGCAAGCAGGTTGCAGTGGCTGTCGAACTGATGGCGCGCTTTGATGAGTCTGCAAATATTAAATGGGCTGAGGCGCTTGAAGAAGTTGGTATCCACGTAACCTTCGGGGTCGTCGGTTTGAAGACCCATAGCAAAGTTATATTTGTTGTCAGGCGTGATTACAGCGGCCTGCAGCGCTATGCCCATATCGGTACGGGAAATTACCATGCTGGAACCGCCCGGCAATACAGTGATATCGGGCTGCTCACCAATGATCCCATTATCTGTGAAGACTTGACCGAGCTTTTTAACTATCTCACCACCGGTTACGCACCCGCACGTAAATATCAGAAAATATTGCCATCTCCCAATATGCTCAAGCAGGCATTGCTGAAAAAAATTGATCGGGAAATTGGCCTCCATACCCCCGATGATCCTGGATTAATTCAATTCAAGAGTAACGCGCTTGAAGACAAGGATATCACCAGAGCACTCTATCGAGCTTCCCAGGCAGGTGTTAAAGTAGACCTGATAATCCGGGATAGTTGCCGCCTGCGCCCTGGAATAGCAGGCCTTTCAGAGAATATTTCTGTAATTTCGGTGGTTGGTAGATTTCTCGAGCACACTCGAATTTTTTATTTTAAGAATGGTGGTAATGAAGAATACTTTATCGGCTCGGCTGACCTCATGAAGCGAAATCTTGAGTCACGAGTCGAGGTCGTGACACCTGTGGAAGACAAAAGTTTGCAGATACGGTTGCGGGAGATTCTCGACGTACAAATTCAAAATAAACGCAGTGTCTGGGATATGCAGCCTGATGGTTCATATATCCAACGCCAGCCGGGCAAGGACGATGACCCAAGAAGTGTTCATGAGATACTGATTTCGCTGGCCGAAAGCAGGCTGGCAGCCTCGCCAATGGCTAAAAAGAAAAAAACAAAAAAGAGAATGAAGTCAGAGGCCCGAAAGAGAAATTAGTCTCGTTCCAGCAGGCCGCTGTAAAGCAATAAGCCTAATGATTTTCCCCGGCAGTCCCAGTCTATGGTTCTCCGGTAAGCCGATGTCGCAATGGCCTACGATTGTAAGACCCTCGTCTTACGGTCTTTGGATTAAGAGAGCAGGTAAAGGAGTTTGGTTTTGAGAGAATGTCATCGGAATTTTGCCCATGGACCAATGAAGCTCAGGACAAAGCAGGTCCAGGTTGAATACCTGGGAGAACAAATCACCTGTGATAAAACAGTCTATAGTTGTGACCACTGTGATTTCGAACTTCACCTTGACTGGATGAAAGAGAAGATGCAGCAAAATCTCGCGGACGCCTACCAGAAAATAAAACCTTCCAGCTGAAGAAAAGAGACGCAGACATCACTATCGCAACAGGGTCCGGGAAACGAAGATAGCAGGCTCAGCCCCAGGCAAGCCAACCTGGGCAACCAACGGTGATCAACACTGCTCTTCTGCAATTGACACCAGCCAATTCCTGACATACTGTAGTATTTGCATTACCTCCCGATCAGGATCCGGGTCGATTTCATCAGATGTCAAACCACACAAGGAGGATACCATGGCAAAAAGCGTTTACAAAATCATTGAGCTGGTTGGAAAAAGCCCAAAATCATGGGAAGATGCGGCAAAGAATGCGGTTGAAATCGCTGCAAAATCATTGAAGGACCTGCGAATTGCTGAAATTAAGAAACTTGACATGCAGGTTGATCAGGGCAGGGTGGTTTCCTATCGGGCACGAGTGAAGGTGTCGTTCAAGTTCAAACACGAATAGCTGCTTAATTATACGGTTGAGGTGGTATCGATACACTATCTTTCCCACCTCAACCGAGTCACGCGCTCAGGCAAGTTCGTCAAAACGGCAGCTGAGTATCAGCTCGCCATCTTCCAGCCGTTTTTCCACTTTATACGGTAAGGTTTTGAACAGGTTGATCATTCCCTGATTTGTCGGGAAGGTATAGGCTGTCAGGCCGGCAATCCCGCTCTCCCGGGTAGCATCCGATAGTTTACGCAGAAACAATTTGCCAAGACCCTTGCCCTGGAAATCCGGGCTTATGGAAAAAGCCACCTCAGCCAAATTTGAAGACTTCAGCCTCATACTCTCGGCAACCCCGACAATGCGACCAAAGCCGAATTCACCAACCACTGCCAACAGGGTCAGGCTGTTTACGTAGTCACCCTGTGATCGAATCTCCACATCTTTTCTGGCAAAGATCGTTTTCTGCCCAAAAAAGCGGGAGACCACATCCTCCTTTGGTAAACTGTAATAGTGCTCCTGAATACGCCGCTCATCCACAGGCTTTGCCGGCCTGATTGTAACCTCCTGCCCATCAATTTCGATATTTTCTTCAAGCTGAACCGGATAAACTGCTCTGACCGCTTCACCAAGATTGCGCTCGGTGCCGATCAGCCCCTGCTGCTTGGCAGCCGCAAAAAGCTCTTCCCTGTAATCGGGGTGGGCAATGGTGATCATCGCCATAACCCGCTCCTGGAGGCTTTTACCAAAGAGATTGACAGCTCCGTATTCGGAGACCACATAATGAACATCACCCCTGGGAACAACCACCACGGTATCCTCAAGGCTCGGCACGATGCTCGACACCTGCTCTCCTTCCGGGCCATCTTTGGTCGAGCAGAGCATCAGGATCGATTTACCTCCCGGCGACCGTCGCGAACCGCGAACAAAATCGGGGATTCCAGAAACTCCTGCAAATCGGGTTGCAGCCGATGCCTCAGCAGACACCTGGCCGGTAAGATCCATGGTGTGAGCAACGTTTAGTGAAACCATGCGGTTATGGCGGGAGATAACAAACGGATCGTTTACATAGTCAGATGGATGAAAATCGATTGCCGGATTATCATTCAAAAACTCGTAGAGATTGTGGCTGCCGACAGCCATTGAGGCAACCATCTTGCCATCATTGTAGCCTTTCTTCCGATTTGTGATATTCCCCCTGGCATAAAGATGCATGATGTCATCGGTCAAAAACTGTGAATGAACCCCCAGGTCATTTTTATCTGACAATCCCTTCACCGTTGCCTGGGAGGCCGCATCCAAACCAATCTGCAGCGTTGATCCATCTTCTATCAGATGGGTAATATGGCTGCCGATCTGAGACGGGGCTTCGGACAGGGAAGGCTTTGGTGGGATGAACAGCAGTTCCTCTTCATATTCCACAAAGACATCCACATAATTCACATGTAGAAAACTCTGCCCCATGACACGCGGCATCATCGGGTTGACCTGGGCAATAACGAGATCGGCCGACCTGGCCGCTGCCATGGTCACATCAACAGAAATGCCGAGGCTCATCCAACCAAAATCATCGGGAGGAGAAACCTGTATCAGCGCAACATTGAGCGGCATCTTGCGGGTAAGAAACAGTCCGGGGACGTCGGACATGTTCATTGGCGTGATAAACCGTTTATGCTTGGCTATGGACGGAGACTTGGCCGAACCAAGGTAAATGGATCGAATGTTCAGGCTGGTATCTTCTGTACGATCGGCAATGGCGGTCAATGAAGCTGTCTCACGGCCGAGCAGACGAACAATCTCCAGTCCGCTGAAACGATTGGCATGCTCGGTCAGGGCCTGAACCAAATGTTGCGGTTCCCCGCATCCGGAACCAATAAAGACCCGCTGGCCCGATCTAACCATGGCAAGCGCCTTATCAGCACTTACCTTTTTCTGCAGATAACTGTCCGCCCAATATTGAGACGTCGGCATAATACACTCCTCATGTGCCCCCTAGAAGTTAAAATGAGGCAGGTCTGTTGATAGCGATCTGATACTCAAAAATTTCTCGACCTAGAATATCATAAATTATCAACTTAGGGCACGTTTGCCTTGAAATTTTTATTTTTTTTGAGCAAGCAACGTTTGCTCAGGACCTTCGGGGGAGAAAACAGTCTCGGCAGAAGGGAGGTGCAGACGTATCAATTCGGTTCCAGCCACCGGTGCAGACAGACAGCAGAGGTGACCGGTAGAACTGTCAGGTGAAATACCACACGACTAAGACCGACCCTGCTGGTTTTATTTCAGGATAGCTCCTGGAGGATTGCGCGGGAGATTATCAACCGCTGTATCTCGCTTGTCCCTTCATATATTGTTGCTATCCGAGCATCACGCGCATACCTCTCAACCGGATAATCACGAGTGTATCCATATCCACCAAGAATCTGCACTGCATCGTAACAGGCCCTGTTGGCGGCTTCGCTTGCAAACACTTTCGCCATGGATGCCTCTTTGGCAAATGCTCGTCCCTGCTCTTTTTTATAGGCCGCACTCAGCAGCAGTAATCGTGCTGCCTCTAGTTCGGTATAACGATCGGCAATCTTCCACTGGGTCGACTGAAATTCAGAAATCGGTTTACCGAATTGAGATCGTTCCAAGGCATATTTTGTTGCATGATCCATCGCCGCCAAACCGAGCCCCAGGGCGAGCGAGCCGATACCAATCCTGCCACCCGCCAATTCGGTAACCGCTGCTCGAAATCCATCATTTAATTTACCCATCAGACCTCTGGCAGGGACGCGACAATCCTGGAAAAGCAGCTCGTTTGTCGGCGAGGCATGCTGGCCCATTTTCTTTTCAGGTTTCCCGATGGTCAACCCCGGAGCGTCGGGTTCGACGAGGAACATGCTGATCCCCTTTCCTTTTGGCGCCTGGGGATCGGTAATTGCCCAGACGACGAAGACACCGGCAAACGAAGCGCTGGAAATGAAAATTTTTGAACCATTTAAAACCCAGGAATCACCATCAGAAACGGCTGTTGTTATCATCGCCGCCGGATCTGAACCTGCTCCGGGTTCGGTAAGGGCAAAGGCGCCGGCCAGATACTCGGCACTACATATCTTTGAAATATATCTATTTTTCTGTTCTTCACTGCCAAGGGCCTGGATCACCTCGTTGACCATATTGTTCACCGACACAGTCACTGCCGTCGATGCACATGCCCGGGCAATTTCAGTTATGGCAAGGCTGAAGGCAACAACACCAGCTTCTGAACCACCATATTCATCCCGGATATTCAAACCCATAAAACCAAGTTCCCCGAGTTTCCTCAGGTTTTCATAAAATATTTCTTTATCTCCACCATCATCCAGTTCAGCCGCCACCGGTTCCAGCTCGGCGAGGGCAAAATCACGGGCTGTATCCTGTATCAGTCTCTGCTCTTCAGTTAAATCAAAATTCATGGTCTTCCTTTTCTACTGAAATTATTGTCCTTTAAAAATCGGGGCTCGTTTTTCCAGAAACGCTTTCATCCCTTCTTTCTGATCAGTACTGGAAAAACAGATTCCAAAAAGATCTGCCTCGTACATACAGGCTCTTGTCAGGTCCATTTCCATACCGCTGTTGACCAGTTCCTTACAGAGTTTAACCGCAACCGGCCCCTTCAATGAGATCTTTTCAGCAATGGTAGAACATTCAGACATCAATTGTGACAGCGGAACGACACGGTTTACCAATCCGATTCGACACGCCTCTTCGGCATTAATAATATCACCCGTATAGAGAAGTTCACTTGCCAACCCCTTTCCCACCAGACGGGGTAGTCGCTGAGACCCACCAAAACCGGGGGTAACACCTAGACTCACCTCCGGTTGGCCAAATTTTGCGTTTTCACTGGCAATCCTGATATCACATGCCAGAGAGAGTTCACAGCCGCCTCCGAGAGCAAAACCGTTAACGGCAGCGATAACCGGTCGCTTAAATGTCTCAATCGTCGTCATCGCCTGCTGCCCCAGCCTTCCGAATTCCCGAGCGGCAAGCGTATCAAACTGGTCCATGTAAGATATATCGGCACCAGCAATAAAGGACTTTTCTCCGCTTCCTGTTACAATCACCGCCAAAATCGTGCTGTCCTTTTCCAATTCGGTGAAACAGCGGATAATCTCTTCGAGCGTTTCCCTGTTCAAGGCGTTGAGCGCCTGTGGCCGATTTATGGTTATAGTGGCTGTTGATTTTTCTTTTTCACACAGGATGTTGTTAAATTGCATACTATTCTCCATACGGTTGTTATCTACTCCTCAATGCTGAACTTCCAGGCACAATACCACTCAGCAGGGTGTTGATCAGGTGGACAACCGAGACATTGGGTCTTAATACGACTGTCTATTGCCCTGGCAAAATAGGTGTATTCAACAAGACCCGCAGATTTACAGGGATAATCATCCAGCCCCTTGCGCGCTCTGGCCTCCTGCACCCGGCACTGGTTCATCTGAAAGACAAAGCTGTTTTCCGTTTCATCGGTAATCGACTGGATATTAATACTTTCATATACCCGGAAGCCAAGGGCCCGTTTCAACCCTTCGAGACCGCCATTATCAGGAATCCCGAGCAGCTGTTTTATGGAGTGCGCCTCAAATGGGGAGAAATGTGCCCAGCAGGAATCGTTACATCGCTTTGCATCGTTCATACCCTCTGAAAACTCTATCGCCTGAAACCAGACTCCGTCATTTACCAACCAGTTTTTGGCGACCCGTTCTTTCAGGCTCCTCAGCTCGTCTTCATCCATTGCCAGCAGCGGAGAGGGTATTCCATCTTTCATCTCAAATCCAAGAATTTTAGCCAGATGCTTCATCTGGATCTCATAACTTGTTCGAGAGGCCGACTGCAGTATTTCAAGCGCCTTGTCCATGCCCATCTGGTGTTTTACTTCGGTAAACCACAGGGCGTGGTGGATTATGATTCGGTGAAACAGGTCAATTACGAACCTGGCCGTATCTTCGTGGTTCAGTTCCCGCGCAGTCCTGGCATCTTCATTCATCTCGTTCCTCCGCTTAACCTGAATATTTCAGACAAAGGTGATGTTGTCACTTATTTTGGTCAGGGGTTCAAGTCCCTGCTCTGTAACGACATGGGTATTTTCAATGCCGACCACTCCTTTTCCCGGCAGAACCGCCTTTGGCTCCAGGGCAATGATCATCCCTTTTTCCAATACCATCTTCTGTCCTTTTGCCAGAAAGGGAAACTCATCCAGTTCCAGTCCGATCCCATGCCCGGTAAAGCGTATTTTACGATCGCCGGCGCCCATGAAATTCTCACCAATACCGAGGTCATCAGCAAGAGAGATCATCTGTTCATAGATATCACCGGTAACCGCTCCCGGTAGAGCGATCGTTTTTGTTTTTTCCTGGATTTCCAGCATGATGTCATGTGCTTTGATCAGCTCATCGGGAAGTCGGCCAATACAGAAGATACGGGTGTGATCGGAGAGGTACCCCTTCCAGCCAAACACATAATCAAAGAGAATTGTCTCGTCCCGTTCGATCGTTTTGAACCCGGCACCCTGGCCTATGAGTGGACTGACCCCGGTACCTCCTGTTGGTGAGGCGAGATAACTCGGGACTGCTGCCGCTGGACCGGAGAGCAAATGACCATAAAATAACTCGCTCCCCCACAGGCGCATCCTGACAATTCCCTGGTGCCCAAGGCTTCTCGCATACCCTTCGAGCTCACCGGCCAAGGCCACTTCGCTCTTTCCCACCTCAAGAAAATCGACAACTTTGGCTGCAACCTGGTCAGAATAGTTTGCCGCCTGTCTGATATAATCGATCTCATAGGGAGATTTCACTGCCCTGATCAGCCTGATGTCAAGTGAAACATCAACGATTTTTGTTTGAGAAAAGATCTTCTGATACTGGGTGTAAAGATTAACCGGTAAGACATCAAGCTCCATCCCAAGTATCATGGGCAGCTCATAGCCTCCTTCAGCCAGCACTTCCGGAATTTTTTTCGGGCTGACAAGAGAGACGACCTGTTCCAGTGGTGATTCCGCCCGGGCCCGGTCAAATTCCTTGAAAATCATCAGCAGCGGTTTGCCTTCTGCCGGTATATAGAGCCACCCCTGCTGCGACGTTCCCGAAAAATAAAAAAGATCGGTTTTCTGGATAACGAGGCTGCCGTCTACCTCTTTTTCCTGGAGAATGTTTTGTAACCTGGTGATACGTTCCTGTAATTCCTTTGCAGGTGTCGACACATCATAACCGATCATCGCGGATAGAATCATCTGTACCTCTATAATCTTTTGATCAAACGTTAATAGTCATAGAACCCCTTACCGTTTTTACGGCCGAACCATCCCGCCTCCACATATTTTCTCAACAGCGGGCAGGGGCGATATTTGGAATCTTTGAAGCCGTCATAGAGGGTCTCCATGATCGCCAGACAGGTATCAAGCCCGATCAGATCAGCAAGGGCAAGTGGCCCCATCGGGTGATTCATGCCGAGTTTCATTACCGTATCGATGTCTTCTGCTTTTCCAACCCCCTGGTACAAACAAAAAATTGCCTCGTTAATCATCGGCATCAGAATCCTGTTGGCGATAAATCCCGGATAGTCATTTGCTTCTGCAGCTGTTTTGCCGAATTTTTCACAGAGCTGCCAGGTCACATCGAATGTTTCCTGGGACGTGGCCAGGCCCCGTATCACCTCGACCAGCTTCATGACCGGCACCGGGTTCATGAAATGCATGCCGATTACCTTCTCCGGTCTGTTTGTCTGGGCAGCGATCCTGCCGATCGGGATCGAAGAGGTATTTGTAGAGAGAATCACATGATCGGGACACACCGCATCAAGCTCACGGAAGACATTGAACTTGAGTTCTTCCATCTCAACAGCAGCCTCAACGATGAAATCAGCTGACCCCATATCGGCAAGGGAGGTGGATGTCCTGATCCGCGCGAGTATCGCAGCACACTCCTCTTCTGAGAGTTTTCCCCTGCTGACTGTACGTTTCAGGTTTTTTTCTATAGTACTCTTTCCCCTGGCTGTACACTCTTCGTTGATGTCATTCATTAACACCTCGAGTCCGCTCGCTGCTGCGACCTGGGCGATACCACCTCCCATCTGTCCGGCACCAATCACTCCAAACGTTTTGATATCCATACACGCTCCCATGCTTTAACCTTCGCCTTACTTATCTGTTGAGAACAAGTGCAACGGCCTCACCGCCACCGAGACACAGACAGGCCAATCCTCTTTTTGCATCCCGTCGCTCCATTTCATACAGCAAGGTCGTCAGAATCCGGGCGCCACTGGCACCAATCGGGTGACCAATGGCGACGCTCCCTCCGTTAACGTTCACTTTGGCAGGATCAAGACCCAAGACCTTGTTGATACCGACCGATGTCCCGCTGAACGCCTCATTTATTTCGAAAAGATCAATATCATCAAGCGTTATACCCTCTTTTTTCAGCACTTTCGGAATCGCGAGAATCGGAGCCATAAGGCAGTACTTCAACTCGAACCCATGGGACGCCTGCGCCCCGATCCTGGCAATGACTCTGCAGCCCAGCTGCTTGGCCTTCTCTTCACTCATGACGACAACAGCCGCGGCACCGTCGCTGATAATTGAAGAATTGCCCGCCGTGCTAACCCCGCCTTTTCTGAAAGCGGTCGGCATGGCCGCCAGTTTCTCATAGGGTGTTTCGGTGACACACTCATCTGTGTCAAAGATCTTCGGCTCTCCTCTTCGCTGGGGTACTGACAGGGGGGCAATCTGGTCGCTGAAAACCCCTGCTCCTGAAGCAGAAACAGCCCGCCGGTAGGACTCTTCAGCAAACCTGTCCTGTTGTTCACGACTCACCTCCCAGCGATCGCAAATATGTTCGTTGGACATACCCATCGGAAAATCATTGACCACATCCCATAAGCCATCATGGAGCATGTGATCCTCAATTGTGCCCGGCCCCATGCGATGTCCCCAGCGGGCTTTTTCGATATAATATGGTGCCATGCTCATATTTTCCATACCGCCGGCAACAATTACCTCAGCGTCGCTGCACTGGATAGCCTGAGCTGCTAGCATAACCGTTTTCAGCGAAGATCCGCATACCTTGTTGACGGTAATTGCCTCCACCTCCTGGGGCAGCTCAGCCTTGATGGCGGCCTGCTTTGCCGGGTTCTGTCCATAACCGCAGGGCAGCACCATTCCCATGATACATTCATCGATTTCACGTTTATCGATACCTGCACGAGTAATTGCCTCTTTGATCACGTGTGCTCCCAGATCGGTCGCTCCAATTTTCGAAAGAGAGCCGCCAAAATTTCCAATTGGAGTTCTTACCGCACTGACAATGACTGCCTTTTTCATGACACTCCTCTTTTTTACCTGTTAATCATCGAGATTGCAGCGAGTGGCTGCCATAATCCACGTAAGAAATGAATGAGACCCTGCCGAAACCGACCAAGCGCTCGGTCATATTCTCCTGATGTTTACCTACCACCAGGTTTTTGTCAATGTTTTTTACGCACATGCAACTATCCTATGGGGAGTGACTCCGATCAGCCTGCTCATGGAAAATATTTTTTCAGAGCCCTTTTCCCTGACAAATTCCATAGTTTTATATGGGAAAAAGACAGAACAGAGGAAGGAGCACAAGTGGCTAGAGTGCAACAATTTTTCAGTTTTCCCTGCAAATTAAATAAAAATTTCCTTTGACAAACATCATTATTTATTATCTAGTTGCCAGAAAGAACCGACCGAGCGCTCGGTTGTGGAGCGTCAATGGTTATTTGCCAGATCGTCTACAGTCTTTAAAACCGAATAAACATCTGCACAATGAGGAGTCATTATGGGTATGGAGAATCTGTATAAAGAGGTTATGGATCTGAACATGATGGACGACAACGAAGAAAAGGAAGTGGTCGCCAAGGCATTCTTCGAGAAGCTCAACAGTATGGACTTGCCCGAATACTTCAACTGGGCAGAAGAGATATTCGACAGTTTACACGTCACTGAACGAGGTGACAAGACTGCTCTTATCTGGGCAGATCTGACCGGTGAAGACAAGAAGAGTTACACCTACAAAGAGTTTGCTGCAAATGGCAATCGCTGTCTGAACAAGATCCGCAGTGCCGGTGCCGACAAGGGCGACAATATGTACATGATGGTCCCGATCGTACCGGAGACCTGGTTTGCAAGTTATGCCTGTATAAAAGGTGGCCTCGTCGCGGTACCGACAGCAACAACCATGACCCTTCGGGAGATGGAGTTCAGGTTTGAAACCTACCCGCCAAACTGTATTATAGCAGACGAAACCTATACCGATATCATTGACGAAGCACTCGAGAAGACAAATAAACAACCAAAGATTAAGCTGGTAAGGGGGGCTAAGCCCGGCTGGATAAGCTATTCTGAACTGGCAGGTGAATCTCCGGAAGCAGTTGGAGCCAAGACGAAATCAAGCGACATGCTCTTCTGTTTCTTCACCTCCGGAACCACCGGTCTGCCAAAACGGGTTGGCCATACCGCCGCATCATATCCGATAGGGCACCTCTCCACTTCGGTGATGGCTGGCGTTCGTACCGATGACATCCATCACAACCTTGGTGCTCCTGGCTGGGCTAAATGGGCATGGAGTTCATTTTTTGCGCCGCTTAACGTCGGTGCCACCGCCTCCGGCTTCCACTTCACCGTGCTCGACGGCATGAAATATCTTGATGCTGTTATTACCAATAAAGTATCGGTTTTCTGCGCACCCCCCACCGCCTGGAGGATGTTTATTAACCAGGATACCACACAGTTTGATTTCTCAGGGCTGCGTCAGTCAATCGGTGCAGGGGAACCCTTGAATCCTGAGGTCATTTCCCAGTGGAAGAAGTTGACCGGCACCGAGATCAGAGATTTTTACGGCCAGACTGAATCCACGGCAATGATCGGCAACGCGCCATGGATGCAGGGGAAAATGCGAAGCGGTTCGTTCGGTCGCCCATCATTCATGTACGATGTTGCACTGGTTGATGATGATGGTAAAGAGCTCACAGAACCAAATGAGCCTGGTCATATTGTGGTCAGACTTGATCGCTGGCGCTCAATTGGCCTGTTTACTGAATATATCGGCAATCCTGAAAAAATGGCTGGCGTCTTCATCGGTAATTACTATTATACTGGTGATCGTGCCTCCATAGATGAGGACGGCTATTGGTGGTTTGTCGGCAGAAGCGACGATGTAATCAAGTCTTCTGATTTTCGTATCGGTCCCTTCGAGGTCGAAAGTGCGCTGATGGAGCATGAAGCAGTCGCCGAGACAGCCGTTGTCGGTGTACCCGATGAGAAACGCCATCAATTGGTGAAAGCGTTTGTCATTCTGAAGCAGGGACATGAACCATCCAAGGAACTGGCACTTGACCTGTTCAAACACACCATCAATATTCTGGCAAAGTTCAAGATCCCTCGAATCATCGAATTTGTGCCCGAGGTTCCCAAAACACTGAGCGGTAAAATACGACGTGTCGAGCTCAGGGAGCAGGAAATCGAGCGAATGAAGAAAAATGAAACGAACCAGGGAGAGGAATATTTTTACTGGAATTTCCCGGAGCTGAGTTCAAAGAAATAACCTGGTCGGAAGTGAAGGAGCAGTCCATGCTCCTTCACTTCCATCTAGACTGAAAAATGAGACTATTTATTTCTCTCGGAGCAGGCTTATGAATTTTGAATTGAACGAGGAACAGAACCTCATTCGTGAAATGGTCCGCGACTTTGCTGAAACCGAGATCGCCCCATCTGCCAGAGAACGTGATGAGGAAGAGCGTTTCGACCGGGTCCTGATGTTCGACAAACTTGCAGATCTTGGCCTCACCGGCATTGTTTTTCCGGAAAAATATGGTGGTGGTGATGCCGACTACATCAGCTACGCGATTGCTGTTGAGGAGTTATCCCGGGTCTGTGCTTCAACAGGCGTGACCCTTTCGGCTCATTTATCCCTATGCGCCAACCCGATTTACCTGTTCGGCAGCGAAAAGCAAAAAGAGCAGTATCTTGTTCCACTTGCCCAAGGAACAAAATTAGGTGCCTTCGGGCTGACAGAGCCTTCCGCAGGATCTGATGCGGGCGGAACAAAGACCACCGCTGTCAAAGACGGGGACGAGTGGATTCTCAACGGTACCAAGATTTTTATCACCAATGGAGGAGATGCGGAAACCTATGTGGTCCTTGCCCGCACGGATAAAGAGGCTCAAAAGCACCATGGTATCAGTGCCTTTATCGTGGAGAAGGGAACACCCGGTTTCTCTTTTGGCAAAAAAGAACAGAAACTCGGAATCCGCTCCTCACCAACCTTGGAACTGGTATTTGAAAACTGTCGAATACCCGCGGCAAACCTTCTCGGTGACGAGGGGAGTGGCTTCAAGATTGCCATGAAAACGCTGGATGGTGGACGGATCGGTATTGCCTCCCAGGCTCTTGGAATTGCCCAGGGAGCACTCGATGAAGCAGTTGGTTATGCAAAGGAGCGTAAACAGTTCAATACTCCGATTGCAAATTTCCAGGGTATCCAGTTTCAACTCGCGGATATGGCTACCCAGATTGAAGCATCCAGGTTGATGGTTTACCTGGCTGCCTATAAAGCAAGTGCCGGCCAATCATACTCCCAGAGTTCTGCAATGGCAAAGTTGATGGCCAGCGAGACAGCGATGAAAGTTACAACCCAGGCCGTACAGATTCTTGGCGGCTATGGCTATACCCGTGAATTTCCGGTTGAGCGCATGATGCGTGATGCGAAAATCACCGAAATTTATGAAGGAACAAGTGAAATCCAACGGCTGGTTATCGGCAGCGCTTTAACCCGTTAATCACTTCTGAGGAACGTATTACAATTTGAGGTTAATCATGAAGATTCTTGTTTGCATCAAGCAGGTTCCAGATATGGAATCAAAGTTTAAAATAAACTCGGCAGGAACGTGGTACGATCATGCCGATCTCGCCTGGCGTATGAATGAGTATGACGAATACGGAGTAGAGCAGGCTGTCCGTATTAAAGAGCAGGTTGGCGATGCTGACCTGACGGTTCTCTGTATCGGTTCCGAGAAAGTCAAAGAAACCATGAAAAAAGCCCTGGCAATGGGTTGCGACAGGGGCGTTCATGTCGCTGAGGACAACCTATCTTCACGGGAGCCGTTTGAGATCGCCGCCATTATTGCTGAATTTGCCTCAGGTAAAGGGTTTGATCTTATCTTCACCGGCATGCAATCCCAGGATCGTGGCAGTGGTCAGGTTGGTGTGCTGGTCGCAGAGATGCTTGCCATTCCCTCTGTCACCACCATCGTTGATTTCACCTATGCTGACGGTACGGTCAATGTCAAACGTGAGCTCGAAGGCGGAATCAAATCATTGGTAACGGTTACGACTCCGGCCCTGTTCACCTGCCAGCTGGGTCTCAACACCCCAAGGTATCCGACATTGCCAAACATCATGAAGGCCAAGAAAAAAGAGCTGCTCTCTATTCCTTCTGAGGAGCTGCTCAAAATAGAGCCAAGACAGCAGACCGAGAAAATTTATTTTCCGGAGAAAAAAGGCGGTGGATTGGTACTTGAAGGAGATGCTGCAGAACTGGCGGACAAGGTCATCCAGATTTTAAAAGAAAAAACCGGCGTTCTCGCCTGATCCAGAGAGGGTGAAATAATGAAAGTACTCTTAGTTGCAGAATTTCGTAACGGAAACCTCCTGGGATCCAACAATGAGCTTGTCGGATTCGCCCAGAAAATTGGAGCCGAAAGCAGCATGTTTCTGGTCGGCGATGGTAATACGCTGCCACCTTTTGATGGAACGCTCTACCTCGCAGACGCCTCCACCTATGATGAATTTAATCCGGACACCCACAAGCAGCTGCTGCTGTCGGTAATCGATACAGTTAAGCCGGACATGGTGGTCTTCAGTCATTCATCCTATGGTTGGGATCTCGCCCCTCGCATTGCCTTTGAGCTCAAAGCAGCCCAGATATCAGAGGTTGTCGACGTGGTGGACGGTCTTCCGGTGGTACCGGTCTGCAACAGCAAATTGCGCAGGCAGGTTCAGTCCAAAACTGAAATTACCGTTGTTACCCTGCAGGCCGGGGCTTTTGGCACTGCCGAGGAATTTTCCGGTAGTCCCGATGTTCAAACAGTGACAGCTGACACCACCAGCAGTTTCACTTTTGGCGGATACGAAGAAGCAGAGCAGGGAGGAGTTGACCTGAGCAAGTCTGAGGTGATTGTCAGCGGTGGCCGGGGTATTGGACAGGCTGATAATATTGAAATGATCGCCGCCCTCGCCAAGGCTCTCGGTGGCGAATATGGCGCAAGTCGTCCGGTCGTCGATTCAGAATGGGCTGAGCACAACCGTCAGGTCGGAACAACCGGGCAAACTGTCTCGCCGAAACTCTATGTCGCCTGCGGTATTTCAGGTGCGATACAACACCTTGCCGGTATGAAAAAATCTGAATTTGTTGTGGCGATCAACACGGACAAGGATGCTCCTATTGGTGAAGTGGCCGATGTCCTGGTCGTCGCTGACCTGAAACAATTTGTACCCGCCCTAACTGAGAAAATTAACAACCTGTAATATTTTTATCTCCACGGTGCTTGATTGGGGTAGATCAGAGGTCGTGGAGATACGAACATCATTATGCAGGAAATAGTCATTTTACCCGGCTGGCGAGTGAGCGTTCAATCAATTTTCTTTTGTTCTTAACTTATTTTGGCTACTCTTTTGTTGATGTTATTAATCGTTGAAATAAACCATTAAACCTCAGACAACAGAACTGACTCAATGAACTCATCTGACACCAAAGAAGTAGCAACTCAAATTAAAAACAAAGAACTGGTTATCGAACGAAGACGACAGATAGTCGATGCAGCGGTAAAGTTATTTATCCAGCATGGTTATCATAAAACAACAACCCGGGTATTGGCCAAGGCAACCGGGTTATCCATCGGCTCCATGTACGAATATATCTCGACAAAAGATGATATTCTCTACCTGGTCTGCATGGCAATTCATGCAGAGGTTGAATTTGGTGTAAAGCAGGCACTCGCCAAATCCCTTGAAGGGCCCGATGCTCTAGCCGAAGTTATCAGGGAATATTTCCTTGTCTGCGACAGAATGAGCGACCATGTACTGCTCATGTATCAGGCAACCCATTTTCTGCCGGTGAAATGGCAGAAAAAAGTGCTGGAAGCCGAAATCAGGATCACCGATATTTTTATCCAGGCCATTAATGAACTGAAGGATAGAGGAGCACTTCCGGAGCTGGATGAGGCAACCGTCAACCTGATGGGACATAATATCTCAGTTCTCGGTCATACCTGGACGTTCAGGCGATGGTATTATGCGAAAAACTTTAGTGTTGATCAGTACATCGAACAGCAGACAAATTTCATCATGAGATCTCTGGCCGAAAAATCAGGCTGAAACCTGTGCCACCCGAACCCGATGTTCTGTGGCGCGGGTTCACAGAACACGTGCAATTCGGCAGATTTTACCCGGGTCTTCTGTCTGCATTATAAACAAACGGTAGTTATGCCAGGTAATGAGTAGATAAACCTGATTGAAAGAGGAATATGATCATGAATGCACCAATTACTATCTACAAGCCACACCATAACGTCAGAATCATCACCGCTACCTCACTGTTTGACGGTCATGACGCCTCGACCAATATCATGCGCAGAATACTCCAGGACAGTGGTGTTGAAGTCATACATCTCGCCCACAACCGATCCGTCCAGGAGCTGGTTAAAACGGCAATTGAAGAGGATGCCCAGGGTATTGCGATGTCTAGCTACCAGGGCGGCCACATGGAAGCGTTCAAATATATGATCGACCTCCTGAAAGAAAATGACGCCTCACATATTAAGGTATTTGGTGGCGGTGGTGGCGTGATTGTTGCTGACGAGGTGAAAGAGCTTGAAGCGTATGGGGTTACAAAAATATACTCGCCTGAGGATGGAACCGTCATGGGCCTTCAGGGCATGGCAAACCACATGATCGAGTGCATGGATTTTTCCACCCTCCCCTTCCACGAACTCCAGGCGGAAAAACTCAGCAAGGAGAACGCAAAAGAACTCGCCGGTTTTATTTCTGCCGTCCAGCATGCCAAGTCAAACGATCAGGAAACACTGGAACGACTCTTGTCATCAATAAAACCGATGGCCCAGCAGCATAATTCACCGGTAGTCGGCATTACCGGTACCGGCGGTGCCGGTAAATCATCATTGACCGATGAAATCATCGTTCGTTTTCTAAACGACAACAAGGATATGACCATCGCGGTTATCTGCTGTGACCCGTCACGACGGAAAACGGGTGGGGCATTGCTTGGTGACCGTATCCGCATGAACTCTATCTCAAACTTTCCCGGAGTATACATGCGCAGCCTGGCAACCAGAGATTCTGCCAATGAGGTGTCCGAGGCACTCCCCGAGGCGATTCAAACAGCCAAGGCAGCAGGATTTGACCTGATTATTGCCGAAACTGCCGGCATCGGCCAGGGAGACTCGAGGATCACCGACCTTGCAGACATATCGATTTATGTGATGACGAGTGATTATGGAGCACCGTCCCAGCTTGAAAAGATTGATATGCTCGATTACGCCGATATCATTGTTGTTAACAAATTTGAGAAAAAAGGCAGTGACGATGCAATCAGGGATATTCGCAAGCAGGTACAGAGAAACAGGAAGGGGTGGGAAAGTTCCCCGGAGGATTTTCCGGTGTATGGCACCATCGCTTCAAAATTCAATGATGATGGAGTGACTGCACTGTACCATGGCATTATTGATCTGTTGAACGCACAGTCAGGGGTCACCTTCAGTTCAACCCAGCCAAAATCGGGGCAAAAGGTGTCATCGTCCAAGGATATCGTTATTCCGACGGACCGGACCAGATATCTATCTGAAATTTCCGATACCATACGAAGCTATCACGCAAAAACAGAAGAGCAGGCCGAGGCCGTTCGGAAGGTGTGGCATCTCAGTGAGAGTATCGGTCTGGTATCTGCAGGACAAGAGGGTGCGTCCGGAGATGCTATTTCCCTGCTTTCCTATAAGAAAGAATCCCTCTCCCTCGGTGTTGAAAAAGAGACCGAAGAGCTGATTTCAAGCTGGCAGGGACTCAGGGAGACCTATTCAAAAGACGAACTGATCTATGAGATACGTGGTCGTGAGATCCGCGTACCACTTTATACCGAATCGCTGTCACACTCAAAAATACCGAAGATATCATTACCAAAATTCACAGATCCGGGTGAGATATACACCTGGAGACGCAAAGAGAACCTGCCTGGCTTTTTCCCCTATACCGGCGGCGTTTTCCCGCTCAAGAGAACCGAAGAGGATCCTACCAGGATGTTCGCGGGAGAGGGCGGTCCTTCCCAGACCAACCAGCGCTTTAAACTGCTCTCGGAAAACTACGAAGCAAAACGGTTGTCTACCGCTTTTGACTCTGTCACCCTCTACGGCTGGGACCCCGCAGAACGCCCTGACATCTATGGAAAAGTTGGGACCTCAGGGGTCAGCATCTGTACACTCGATGACATTAAGACGCTCTATGACGGGTTTGATCTCTGTTCACCCACCACCTCTGTCTCCATGACGATTAATGGACCGGCTCCGATAATTCTGGCAATGTTCATGAACACCGCCATCGACCAGCAAATTGATAAATTCACGGCTGACAAAGGACGCGCTCCAGACGAAAAAGAGGCTGCCGAGATAAAAAAACTCGTTCTTAACCATGTCAGAGGAACCGTGCAGGCAGACATCCTCAAAGAAGATCAGGGACAAAATACCTGTATATTCTCCATCGAGTTCGCCTTGAAAATGATGGGAGATATTCAGGAATTTTTTATCGATAATGAGGTCAGAAATTTTTATTCCGTCAGCGTCTCAGGCTACCACATCGCAGAAGCCGGAGCCAACCCGCTTACCCAGCTTGCCCTGACCCTTTCCAACGGATTCACCTATGTGGAGTATTACCTGGCCCGCGGAATGGACATTGACCAGATCGCACCCAACCTCTCGTTCTTCTTTTCCAATGGAATGGATCCTGAATTCACCGTCATTGGAAGGGTTGCACGGCGCATATGGTCGATTGCCATAAGAGAACGGTACGGTGCATCAGCGACATCCCAGCGGCTGAAATATCATATCCAGACCTCCGGCAGGTCACTTCACAGCCAGGAAATTCAATTCAACGATATACGCACGACCCTGCAGGCACTCTGCGCCATTTACGATAACTGCAACAGTCTGCATACCAACGCCTATGACGAGGCAATTACCACCCCGAGTTCAGAATCGGTCCGCCGGGCACTGGCTATCCAGCTCATTATTAATAGGGAATGGGGTCTTGCAAAAAACGAGAATATGAACCAGGGCAGTTTCATTGTCGAAGAGTTGACCGATCTTGTTGAAGAGGCGGTTCTTGCTGAATTTGATCGAATTACCGATCGCGGTGGTGTTCTCGGGGCCATGGAAACCGGCTATCAGCGCAGCAAGATTCAAGAGGAATCAATGTATTATGAGCGGCTGAAACATTCAGGTGACTACCCCATCGTCGGGGTCAACACCTTCCGCAATCCCAACGCCAATTTTGATGAAGAAAATGCAACGCTTGAATTAGCCCGTGCCTCAGATGAGGATAAAAATGAACAGCTCCAGCGACTCGCTGATTTCCAGGCCACCCACAAGGAGCAAGCACCGCAGGCACTTGAGGCATTGAAGCAGGTTGCCCTGAAGGGTGACAATATATTCGAACAACTCATGGAAACAGTAAAACACTGCAGCCTCGGACAGATCACCAGTGCGCTCTATGAGGTTGGTGGACAATACAGAAGAAATATGTAGAGACGGAGTCCCGGATGACCATTACACTTGGATTTGATGTATATGGCACGCTCATCGATACCGCGGGTATCACTGAGGCACTCAGAAAGCATACAGGTGAAAACGCTGCAACGTTTTCCAGTCTCTGGAGGGATAAGCAGCTTGAGTATTCCTTCAGGAGAGGGCTTATGCAGAACTATCAGCACTTTGCTGTCTGCACCAGAAACGCCCTGGATTATGTCTGTACTGTTCTCGGATATGACATCTCATCCCAGGACCGGGATGAACTGATGGCCCACTATCGAATTTTACCGGCCTTCCCTGACGCACTGGAGACACTGGTCGAATTGCAGAAAAGCGATTTGAGGCTGTTCGCTTTTTCCAACGGGAGAAGAGCAGATGTCTGCAATCTTCTGGAACAAAGCGGCATCAGTAGCTATTTCAGCGATGTGATAAGCACCGATGAGATAATGAGCTTCAAGCCTAACCCGGCCGTCTACGCCCACTTTTTGCGACGAACCGCAGCCACAGGCAAGGAGGCATGGCTGATATCCGGAAATCCTTTTGATGTGATCGGTGCCATATCGAGCGGTATGCGGGGGGCATGGGTCAAGCGGACGAAAACTGCCTGTTTTGATCCATGGGAGATAGAGCCGACAATCACAATCAGCCATCTCGGCGAACTTAAAAACGGTATCCAAACAGCACCCCGATAAGCCCAGCCATAAACCGGAGACAGATCCATGGTTCGACTCGAAGCGTATGGAGAAGAGGAACGGGAACACCTTTTGAATCTGCCCTGCCCGACATATGACACATCCCCATATGTTACCGGAGTAACTGTCAAAAAGAGCAGGGTTGCGATTATCTCAACCGCTGGCCTGCACAGGATATCAGATCGTCCGTTCAACGTTGGAGAATTCGGGTATCGGCTGATTCCAAAAAATAGTCCAGCAAACGAGTTGGTCATGAGCCACATCTCAACCAATTTCGACCGCACCGGTTTTCAACTTGATCTCAATACGGTGTTTCCCCTGGATCGCTTGAATGAGATGGCCGAGCTTGGCACCATCGGAAGTACTGCCGAATACCATTATTCATTCATGGGGGCGACCGACCCGGTCCAGATGGAAGAGGAAGCTCGTAACCTTGCTTCTATCATGAAAAAGGACCATGTTGACGCTGTTCTTCTCATACCGGTTTGACCAAACTGTACGCGCGCTGTAGGCGGGCTTGCACATTACATTGAGGCAGAAGGAATTGCCACCACCCAGATCAGCCTGATCCGTGAGCATACCCTCATCATCCGGCCTCCCCGGGCTCTCTGGGTTAGCTTTCCACTTGGCCGACCTCTGGGAAACCCGGGCGATCCTCAGTTCCAGACCGCAGTCCTGGAAGAAACGCTGGCTCTGCTCGAATATCCGACTGGACCAGTTCTCGTCGATTACCCTTTTGATTCAGACAAGAGTTCGCAGACAACGGAGTCCCTCGCCTGCCCGGTTAATTTTCAGACACGTTCGGAAACAAAAGCAGTCAGCAGCAAAATTATAGAGGAGTTCAGAAGAGAACTGTCAACCATGCAGACCTGGCATGACCTGGCAACTGAGCAATCAGCCCCCACAACCACCGGATTAAGTGGCCTTTCTGTCCAGCAGATCACAGATCTCTTCGCAGATTTCATCTCCGGTACAACAGACAACCTGGAAGACAGTGATCAGAAGCTTTCCGACCTGCTCAGGCTTGGTGCTGAAGACTTGAAAACATTCTATTTCAAGGGTGTTTGCGCTCAACCGGGACAATCGACAGATGTGACGGTTCTGGCTGACTGGTTTTGGGGTACCACCTATGCTGCGGCCTGCATCAACGAGGTTAGAAAGGTCTGTTTAACCAGGGAGAGTAAGGGTATGCAGCTTGCCGGAAAATTATTGCTCATTCCCCGAAATCAGATGCACCGTTTTAAGCAATAAATCTCAGGCAGCAATGAGGGGGAGTGGGCTGACTAGCGCACTGGTCGCAGGGGATCAAACAAATGTTCGAGGCCATTTGTCTTGATTTCGTAGACGATCCTGAGCATTTCACCGAGTTTTCCTCGGGGAAACCCCTTCTGGGAGAACCAGACCACATACGGCTCAGGTAAGTCAATCAGCAGCCGTCCCGCATATTTACCAAACGGCATCTCCATGCGGGCAAGCTCCATTAACTGCTGAGCTTCCACAGTCCCCATATCGACCATAGCCTCTCCCTTTACGCTAACTGCTGCCGTGCCGCTATCTTGGCGTTAATCATTTCCTTGTGGGTCAAACGAAGCAGATTTGCCAGTTTATGGGCGAAATGGTCCTCGTGGGCTTCCAGCCGGCCATCGGTATGAATCACCCGCCAGACCGATTCCATCACCTCAATCTTCTCCTGCTTGCTGTAATTGTTATTCAAATAACGGGTAAAACGAAAAAGATCGATGGCATTTTCACGTTCTTTATAACCGGCCTCAATCACGGTTTCGATATCCTGTTTGGCGACACCAAACTGGTCGGTAAGGGTTGCGATAAGATGATCCATTTCCTCATCAGAACACTCACCATCACTATGTGCGGCCTCAAGAAGCAGGACACAGAGTGCAACCTTGGTATCCTGTCCATCCTCGCCGGGTATACGTTTATCTCTCCCCTTACTTCCCATTATTTTCTTTACCAAATCAAGCATAGTTTTCTCCGTACAGATCACCAGAGCAATGATGAAATACCTATTTATTCCTCGTTTCTGTTCTTCGGTTAACAATAATAAGACCAGCAGCAATGAGCAATAGTGAGGCGACAAGGTTGTAGGTTACCGGCTCCTTGAGCAGAAAAACGCCAAGAACCACGCCGGAAACCGGCATGATATAGACAAACGAGTGAAGCGATGTAGCCCCATATTTACTGATCATCGTATTCCAGGCAACCATACCAAATGAGGCCGTTACAAAAATCTGGTAGAGCATCGCCTTGATAATGGTGGCATCGACCCTGCTCACCATCGTATCATCAAATATGAAACCGCTGCAGAGGAAAAGAATTGAGGCCATCATAAGCGGGTATAAGGTTATTTGAATAGGATGGTATCCGGCAATAATCCGCTTTGTGTAAACGGCATTAAAACTCCAGACACTTACCGCCAGCAAAATCAGCAAATCCCCGGTAACCATTTGTGAAGTAAATCTGGCACTATCAAAAAATAATAACAAGACGCCGCAAAAACCGAGGATCAGCCCCACTATTTTTTTTAAAACGATCGTCTCTCCCGGGACGAAAAAGTGCGCCAGAAGCATTACACCAAACGGCAGGACGTTAGCAATCAGTGTTCCATGGGAGGCTGTTGTTCTATTCAGACCTGCATAAAACAGGGAAAGCTGGGCAAAGAATATCAGGGCAATAAAAAGTAACTGGGGAAATTGTGACCTCTTGATTGCAAGCGGTTTTCCTGCAAGCCGGGCCCAGAAGTATATTGTCAGCGCCGCCATCGAAAAACGCAGGCCGGCGGAGGTGAATATCCCCAACCCGGTAAAACTGATTTTAACAGCGACCGCATTGGCGCCAAAGAGTATGCAGAGCAGTATCGTGAAAAGAGATGCGTTTACCGGCAGCCCGCTGTCACCTGCACCCTGAATTGAATCTTCACTCTTGTCGTTCAACGAGCCGCCTTATCTCCTTTGCCTGTCGGTTGCCATCACTGTCACGTCAGGATGGCACCGCTGCAAGCTGAGGCCTGTTCCTCACACCAGTTCGATTTCCTGGCCATATTGTAGGACAATGGCCTTTTTACCCAGTGCTTCAACTTTTGCTTTGAATTCCTCCGGGTCAGCTTCTATAACCGGGAAGGTATTATAATGCATCGGTATTGCCACAGTTGGATCAGCGAGCTCAACCGCCTTAACTGCATCGGTGATGCCCATGGTAAAATTATCACCGATCGGCAGCAGCATGTAATCAATCGGGTTCATCTCCCCCACCAGTTTCATGTCATAAAACAGTCCGGTATCTCCGGTGTGGTAGACACTCTTTCCATCGATGGTGAGCACAACACCGGCAGGCTCTCCCCCATACGTGTTGTCCGGTGTCATAGATCCATGATGGGCAATGGTAAACTTAAGCGTACCAAAATCGAAGGTGTAGGAGCCCCCGATATGCATGTTATGAGCCCTGAACCCCTTGGAAATGCAATAATTGGCAAGTTCATTGACGCAAATAAATAAGGGGTCGGTTCGCTTGGCGATACTGAAAGCATCGCCAACATGGTCGCCATGGGCATGGGTAAGAACGATAAAATCGGCAGAAACATCGGCAGACTTTACCGGAGATGTCGGGTTATCGTCGAGAAACGGGTCGATAAGCAGCGTGTAGCCGCTATCAGTTATAATCTGGAAAGAAGAATGTGAAAAATATTTTAGTTTCATACCACCTCCGCATTCTCTGCTCACCCTGTCAGGTGACGCCGTTTAAAAGTAATAGCCCAAAGGGCCCCCTGCTCTAACGAGCAATAATCGTCACGGTTTTCAATTAATGCTTCCCGTACCGGCAGCTTATGTCAAAACTCAATTCGTACGATACTGTTACCCTGCTCATTTGTCTTTAATCATTTCAATCAGCAACCGTATAATGGACACATACAGCAATTTCAATGAACTTAAATCGTCCGAGATGAAATGGTCCATTACGCTCGAAAACCGCCGCTCACCGATCTCGATTCTAGCTCCGCACGGCGGAAATATCGAGCCGCACACCTCGGAAATTGCCGCCATGGTTGCAGCAGACAGATACAATTTGTTCTGCTTCAATGGCCTGAAACAGGACAACAACCAGGCGCTTCATATTACCAGCCATAACTATGACGAACAACAGGCCTTATCACTGGTCCAGGATTCGCTTCTGGTTATCACCATACATGGCTGTACTCACAGCGACCCGATGGTATTTATCGGCGGTCTGCACAACCAAATAAAAAAGGAGATCGCCCACTCGCTTGAGCGTTTCAAAATCCCCGCCACCATCTGCGACAGAGGATCTGCTTACGGCGGTCAACACCCTGATAATATCTGCAACAGAGGCCAAATCGGAAGAGGGATCCAGTTGGAAATTTCCAGGCCACTGCGCGACACGCCTCAGGCGTGGTATACTATTGCTTTGGCAATAAGGGAAGCGCTGGCTCCCCTGAGCAAAGACTCCTTGCTGGAGTCGGATCAATGAGCCGGGTAATACCAGGCCATCTGTACCATAGGATAAATAGCTGTCTCCTCCTCTGCAGGTGATGAGCGTTGCTCCTGCATCCATGGCGATACCTCTATTTACCCTGCATCGGCAGGCTGCACAGGATTTCCCAGGTAAGATTGCCTGAAGATACCTGATCAAGTTCAATAACCGATATTCTGCTCGAATTCCCTGAGTCGTTTATGGATAGACCGAAGTTCAGTAATGGTTGTCCAGTTCGAGATAAAAATGGAAAATGACTCGCGCACCTTGCTGAATGCATTTGAGACCTGAACGAGTACACCAAGCGTAATCAGGCCGGTAAACAACCCAGGCCCCATGATCAGGTAGGGAACGATAATCATCAGTTGTTCAAATGAGTTTACCCATATGTCAAAGTAACCATAGTGCATAAAGAGGCGATGATAATTTAACTTGAGACCGGTGAACAGCTCAACAATTGACTCTGTCTTGCCATAATTGACTTTATCGTCCTCTGCATACACCAGCTCCTTCCTGAACGCAGCCTCCACCTTCTGGTTATTGTACTCCAGCCCGGGAAGCTTTATACCGACAAACCAGGAGATTAACAGGCCACCCAAGGAGACAATCAGGGCAACCCAGACCAGGCTGCCGGGAATCTCCTTGATACGGGGCAGATCAACCCCTGAACTCAGTTCCCACAGTATCGGCAGAAAGGCAATCAGGGTCAGGAGTGCCCGGACCACCTGCAATCCAAGACTCTCAAAGATTCTGGCAAAACGATAGATATCCTCCTGGATACGCTGGCTGGCTCCCTCAACTTCTTCACTCACCCCCTGCCACTTCTCAACATAGGAAAAAGTCATTGCCTCTCGCCACCGAAACGCATAGATTCTGGTAAAATAGGCTGTCGCTGTGGCAATCAGCACATAGGGAAAGGCAATGTAGACAAACTTCACCATCTCTGCCCAAAACTCACTGATCTCATGCTCTGTTGCTTTCTGGAGGATATTGTAAAACCCCCCATACCATTGATTAATTTTTACCGTCAACTCCACCTGCACGAAGAGCGAAATCAGCAGAGTGAGACCACCGCCATAGGCCCACAGAAACCATCTCCTGCTTTTAAAAAAAGAGCGAAACATAGATTATACCTTTCAGTATTGAGAATGTATCTTTACCTTCGAATAGTTGCTGGATAGTGCCGTTGGTAATCTGGAGATTCGCTGGACTAAAATAAGTTCCAGGAAACGTGATATCGATATCAGTTGTCAATGAACTGATATTTCAAATTCAGGAGGTTCCAGGATATGTTTTTTGACCACGCACTGGTCCATCGCCTTGATAATCGCTCCACGGTACTTTTCAGGAAACCCCTCAGGCAGGCTCAGGTCGATCACCATCTTGGGATAGCGTTTCAGGTCCTTATCCCATTCATAGGTCATCTTGAGACTCATGCCAGCGGTGTCAATATTCCTGGAACGACAGAACTTGAGTGCGAAATAACCGGCGCACGTTGCTATGGAGGATGTAAAAAGCTCGAACGGACTCGGCCCACTATTGTCCCCGCCTGACTTTTCAGGTTGATCCGTAGAAAGAACAAATCCTCGGATGTTAGCTTCTACGGCCAGGTTACCGGGAAAACTCACTTCTATTTCAACTGCCATCTTTTCTGCTCTCCTTCTATCGTTAAATCAAACTGATCTTGTTATTGTTGCAAGCTGCTTGGCTATCGACACCCTATCAAACCCTGACGGATCGAAATTGGGAATTGTGGCGATATCGAGACTCACCTGCCCATGTCCCTTACTCCGTTCAGCATCAGCCAGAAGCAGTTGATACTGGTGAATATCTCCGACCTCGGTCGGGGGGCAGGCCCGATCACCATCAATCAGCACAGCAGCATCATGTTTCAGCCCGCTGTGGATTGTCTCTTCCAGGGTGATTTCCAGCTCCCATCCCTCGCCACCATCATAGAGATAGGTAAAGAGGAACTGCATACCTTCTTCCAGTTGATGAAGTTGATAATTGTTTTCATCGTACTGCGGCTCCTCTTTCATGTCTTTGATGCCAAACCCTGACTGGTAGAATATTTTTCCAACTAGAAATTGATGAGTATCGTTGTCGTCCCACCCCATGCAGATCTGGATTGCCTCATGCAGGCCAGCCAGGGTAAAACTTCCGGGGACCTCCAGGGTGCGCCAGATAAGAGGGTCGGAAAAAGCGACGGCAAGTTTCAAACGATACCCAGGTATTACCTCTTTGCTGGATTGCTGTTGTCTGGAATCGCCTTGTTTTCTGGAAAAATCACCCTTAAGCACCTTCGCCATACCCTCCACCTCTGGAAGTCGTCCGCCGACACTGACAAAACGTGCCAGTGCGCATTAGTTATCAAAGTAATCGACTATGGCTACTGGTAACCATTAATTTCTATTATTCCAGTGGCGCTGCTAGGTAAAAAATCTGGTGAAAGAATCAACTGGCTCACGGATTGTTCGATAATTATTGACCTTTGCCTCGGTATCTTCATATCCAAGTGCCATGCCACAGATGAGAATCGACTCACCGGGGTACCCCAGGACGTCCTTAACGAGTTTGGGATACTCGCCAAGGGCCGCCTGTGGACAGGTGGCAAGTCCTTCTTCCACTGCTGCCAGCATCACCGATTGAAGAAACATCCCATAGTCCATAAATGAACCGGTTTCCATTCCCGGATCCATGAAAAAATAGAGCATAACCGGTGCATCAAAGGCCCGGTAGTTTGCAACCCACTGCTCCAGCCGTCTCTCTTTCTCCTGGCGCCTGATCCCAAGGGCCTCATAGAGCTGCAAACCGCACTGAAAGCGCCGGGTCTTATAGGGTTCAAGCCACTTTACCGGATAATATTGATAATCCATCTGCGGTTTGTCGCCGCCTCTGAAGGCTGCTTCAATCATCTTCTGCAGAGCCTCTTTGGTCTCGCCCATTACCACAGCGATCTGCCAGGGCTGGGTATTAACTCCTGATGGCGAATTCCTGGCACTGTCCAGGACCCTGGTAACTGCTTCCCTGCTGACAGGTTTATCAAGAAATGCTCGCACAGATTTTCGAGCGGCCAATGCTTCATGGACATTCATAGTAACTCCTTCGTGAAATTAAACACACTTTCGTTAACTACACGCCATATCGATTAAAAATAGATCTCATTATGGCCAACCAGGCTTAACCGTTTACGCAGTCGATTAACCTGACTGAAAATTTTTTCAAACAACTCTTTTTCCATGTGAGTTAGCTCGTTTATATTAACATGGTTATCGGGTGGCTCCCCTCGATCAATCATGCTTACCTGGTGCCTGAAGCGCAGTTGCATTAAATAATTGTAGGCTTCAACAATCTCTTCGTGGGTCACCTTATTCAAAACATTCTTTTCCAGCAGTATATCGATTCTCTGCAGGGTATTTGTGCTCTCAATTGAATAATTTATCGCGTAGATTCTTGCAAAACCAATAATCTGGGCCATAACGTGCTTGACGTTGAAGGTGTTGGGATGATCACCACCTGACTCGACAGTGATCTTACCAAAGAAGTCTATCGGTACCTTGAACAGCAGCGTATTCTGGGCAAGATTATAGAGGAATGGGGTTTTGTTTTCGGCTCTGCTGCCAATGTGTTCCCGCAGCTCATCAACAAATCGATGGTCCCCATACAAACAGCGGAAATCAAAAAAGATACTCACCTCCATCAGATCTTCAGGACTTGATTCGACAATCCACCGAGTAAAATACTGCTTCCACTGAGAAATTGGTTGACACCACTGGGGGTTCATTGCCATCACCTTTCCGGTACAGAAGGCGTAGCCAACCTGGTCAAGCCAGGTACAGACCGTTTTACTGAACTCATCAAAATAGGCGTGTACAGATTCACTCTGAGCTTCTTCAATATCTTCGAAAATTATTGCGTTGTCCTGGTCGGTGACCAGTGTCTGCTCCCCTCGCCCTTCACTCCCGAGACTGATAAAGGCAAAACGGACCGGCGGTTCGCCGATCTGTTCGATGGCAAAGTCAATCAAACGTCCCAGAATTGTATCTGATACGGTCGTGATGATACGGGTAATATTTTTTGCATGTGCTCCGCTGTCAATCAATGCTTTGACAATTCTTGGCAACCGCTCATGGCTTGCTGAAATGTCATCAACGGAGCAGGCCTCCCGAATCTCTTCGATCAAAAACGCCGCCGAATATCGATGAACATCAAGCAGCTCTTCATTGCTGATCACACTGATAACTTCACCGCTCTTATCCCGAACGACAAGATGTTTAATCCCTCGTTCCTGGAGCAGAAGCACTGCTTCAAAAATGAGTGCGCTTGCTTCCACATCGATCAATGGAGAACTCATCACCTCGTTTACCGGGGTATCTAGAGAAAGATTACCGACCACCACCCGTTCTCTGAGTACAACATCGGTGACGATTCCGACCGCAGAACCGTCTTTAGCCCTGACCAGGATCGAACTTTTCTGACCATCGGTCATGATCTGTGCGGCTTTTTGAATCGAATCCTCAAATTCACAGGAAACAAAATCCGCAAGAGCATTTCTTACCGGCTGGTTGAGAAACATCATGGAGGTCTGGAGTTCAACGATAAGGTCCTCCCGCTCCTGGGCACTTTTCTGCTGCTTGCTGATATCTTCTATCAGGCCATCACAATAAAGGGGCTTGCCCCTGCTATTTTTCGTCAACACCATCGAAATGGATACAACTCGAGACTCGCCCCCTCGGGTCTTCAAGGTAAACAGCCGCTCTTTTATAAAACCATTCTCGCTCAGCTGATCCGGCAGTTTTCTGTCTTTGGGATCCTGGCTCACCACATCGAGGAGGTCGAGATCGGTCAACTCTTTCTCATCGGCCAGGCCAAGTAACTCGAGAACAATGTGATTTGCCTCCAGGAACTTGAAACCGGCCTCAGCGGTTGTCCGGAAGACCCCGATATGGAGACGGTTGGTAAGTTGACGGTATTTCTCCCGACTCTCATCAAGCGCCTCTTCAATCTGTTTTGTTCCGCTCTGGTCCCGGGCAGTCATCACGATTACCTTCTGACTGCCGAGATCTTTTCGGGACATGTTCATTAAAATATTAATTTCGCTTCCATCTTTTCTCACCAATGATACTTCGTGCGATCCCAGCACAACATAGCCATGCAGTGCATCCGTGAAAATTTGGCCACTACTGCCACTCTTAGTCTGCTCACCTTTTGGAAATAGATCGATAAGCGGCATTGCTTCGAGCTCTGCAGCCGAATAACCAACCAGGCTCTCCATGCTCTTATTGGCATAGATGCACCCGCCATTGTGGATCATCATTATCGGGTCGACCGCTGACTCCACCAAAGTTTTATATTTCTTTCTCGATAGTTCCAGTCTTTCCTCGGCCAAACGCCTTTTACGTTCAATAACCAGACTATGATGGGTGACGTAGAGCAGAAGCAGGGTAAAAATAACCCCCGTGGCATATATCATTTTTGTTAATCGGCTGGTAATCTGTGCTGTTTTCACCTCCACGTCATCGAGAAACACACCAGTGCCGACAACCCAGCCCCATGGCTCAAATTTTTTCACGTAGGAGAGTTTGGGTACAAATAGTTCAGTGGTATATTTCTTATTCCAGATATAGTCGATGAAACCGCCATCATCCTCCGATGCGGCTGCGATAAATTCCATGAAGACGCGTTTGCCATTGCTGTCCTCGTAGCCGCTGAGATCCGTTCCGATCAACTCCTTGGAATAGGGATGCATAATCAGTTTTGGAGACATATCGCTGATCCAGAAATAGTCCCGGAATTCATCTCCGTATCGCAGGTGTTCAATATCAACAATAGCCTTGTGCTGTGCCTCCTCTCGGGTCAGGCTGCCGGTGCGTTCCTGTCTTTCATAAAGTTCCATGATGCCCCAGGCAACCTTGGTAAGCTCGCGGATCATCTCACGCTTGCTCTCAAGAAAGCTTTTCTCAAAGGACGGGATAATGACCAGATAGATTGATGCAATGGCAATGAGTATTGCCATTAAAGACGGTAAAATGATCCCGAGAACAAATTTCAACCACTGTTGTTTACGCGTTTCTTCAAGCATGGCCTGTACACGGAAATAGTTGAGAATAGCCAGGGTTCCTCCCTATCAGGTACCCAGGAACCCGGCCGGGATGTTGTTATCTCCTCTTATCTTCTAGAACATCGCAGCTCAAATAAAAAACTGGGTCGGCTGGCGAGAAGCATTGCCGAGTTTCTGCTTATAATTTTTCAGGCAGGTAAGCGTCGATCCGTTTTCGTTAAAAGCAACGAGGTCAGGCTTCTTGAGCAGGGCTGTGAAGAGCGCCTCCAATATTTTCGGGTCGAACTGGTGTCCTGCTCCCTGCTGGAGATTTACAACCGCATCCTCCAGCGACATCCTGTTAAAATGTTTCCTTCCGGCCAGCATTGTTTCAAAGGCATCGCATACCGTCAGAATTCTTGCCCCCATCGGAATTTTATCACCCTTGAGCCCATCGGGGTATCCGCTGCCGTCAAACCGCTCATGGTGGTGGAGGATAAGCGGCACAACATCATCGAGAAATGACAGCGGCTGTGCTATTCTCGCGCCAATTACCGGATGCTGCTTGACGATATCCATCTCACTGCGCGACAGGATTCCAAGTCTTTCGAGAATATCATCATTCATGCCGATCTTACCAATATCATGGAGCAGTCCCCCGTGATAGATTCTCTCAATCTCCGGGGCCGGTAGACACAGTTCTTCAGATATTAATTTTGCAAACTGGGCCACCTTGACCGAATGCCCATGGGTGCTCTCATCCTTTGCCTCAAGCGCAAGGGTCAACCCTTCGACCATCTGCCGGAGGTTCTGTAGCATTTTCTCATCGTAGCTGCGGGCTTTATGAAGCGCAATCGCACCCTGTTCGCCGAGTGCCGTAATGATTTCCAGCTCACTGGCGCTGAGTACCCTGTGATTGTAGAAATAAACTGCCAGAATTCCAGAGAAAGAGCCGACGATCTCGAAGAACATTCCGGCTATGGAACCAACACTTTTCTTGCCGATACTGTCAAGTTCCGGAATCCTCGGATCTGTTTTGGCATCCTCGATGAATACCACAGCTCCCTCAGTCGGATCAAATATCCTGTTGAGAGTCTGGTAATCAACATTGGTGAGATTCCGGTACGGAAATCCATCGGAAATCATCGTTTCTATTCTCTTTCCGGCATGGTCAACAATCCAGTAGACACACCCCTTTGCACCAAGTATTTCTTTTATGTTTCTAACAATATTCTCAAGTATTTCTATCGTGTTTTCACCGGAATGAATTGCCTTGCTGACCTGTGAAAAAACTCTGAAAAATGTCGTATAGTCTTCAGCCATAGAGAGCTCCTGGCCCCGTCATGAGCCTAACGAAAGCAATTATCTCTTTTTGTGGAAAGATCCTGTGCTGTTAAATAACACCTTTCCCTGCATAGTTGTCTATCTGCTCCTCCAGATACCCCAGTTCACGTAGTATTTCAACGGTATCTGCTCCAAAGTCAACCGGTTTTGTACGGATGGAACCAGGTGTCTCACTCAGTTTAACCGCAATACCAAGCTCCGGGATGATTGTTCCATCAGGTTCATGTCTGTCGACTATCAGCTCCCGGTCACGGAAAAGTTGACTGTTGAGCACATCAGGGTAGTCCTGTACAACACTGTAACATACTTCCTGATCGGCGAGAATCTCATTCCACTCTTCAGCTGTCTTGCTGCTGAAACACTGTTTCAATCGCTCGATGATTTCCAGCCGCCCGCCCTCATCATACTGCAGCTCTGCATACTCGTCCATTTTAAGTATTCTGCAGAGATGCGCCCAGAACCTGTTTTCTACTGCTCCAATGGCAATAAAGCGGCCATCTGCGGTTTCATAGGTGTTGTAACACCCATAGCGATGGGACAGAAGATCGTTTCCACGGCAGGGGTTCCTGCCCGATTTCTGACTGAAAAAATGGGGCAGGCTGAGATAGCCAAGCAGACCATCTGCCATTGATATGTCGATATACTGCCCTTTTCCCGTGGTCGTTCTTGCATAGAGCGCCAATAATATGCCGATAACCGCATTCATGCTGCCACCGCCAATATCTGCAAACTGTACTCCCGGAATGGAGGGTGGACCCTTTTCAGGTCCAATAAGCCCCAACAGACCTGCGGTTGCCATATAGTTGACATCGTGTCCAACCCGGTCACGATAGGGACCGTCCTGACCATAACCGGTAATCGAGCAGTAAATGATTGCGGGGTTGATGTTTTTAATGGTTTGATAATCAACGCCGAGCCGTTCCACAACACCTGGCCTGAAACCTTCCAGCATCACATCACATTTCTCCGCCATTTTCAGAAAAATTTCTTTTCCCTCATCACTTTTCAGATTGAGAGACATGTGACGTTTATTCCGGTTGATGGAATTAAAAAACAAGTCATCTTTTTTAAACCGCCGATCTTCGACTGCGATGACCTCGGCACCATGGTCAGCAAGAATCATTGAACAATAGGGCCCGGGCAAAAGCCGGGAAAGATCCAACACCTTTATTCCTGTCAGACTGCCTTTATTTTCCATATCTGTCTCCAGAGAAAGAGCTATCTATACCAGGCGAAATTCAGCATATCGGCCGCCCCAGATACTTAGTACTCAACGCCCTTCTGAGCCTTTATACCTTTCTCATACGCATGTTTTACCGCTTTCATCTCCGACACCGTATCGGCAATTTCAACAAGTTCAGACGGTGCGTTCCTGCCGGTGAGTATCACATTCAGCCGGTGAGGTTTATTTTTCAGCATCGTCACAATATCTTCGACAGGCAGAAAATCATATACTGGCAGGTAGGTTATCTCGTCAAGAATGACAAGATCATAGGTATCTCCCTCAATGACACTTTTTGCCAGAGCAAACCCTTCCCGCGCCACCTGTCTATCCTCTTCGATATCTTTTTTGTTAAAGACAAAACCCTTCCCACAGATATGCCAGTCAAGCGTGTCAAACTTTTTTGCCAGAATTCTTTCGCCATACGTTCCCTGGCCTTTTAAAAACTGAATCACACACACCTTCTGACCATGACCAAGCGCCCTGAAGGCGGTTCCCAGGGCCGCAGTCGTTTTTCCTTTTCCATCACCGGTATTTACAATTATTCTTCCGCTGTCACTCATCTTTTCTCCAAACATTTCAAATAAAAAAATCTTCTTTTATCCGCTTCGCTCTGATCGGCTAATATTATTTTATTTCAGAGTTTTACGATCATTACTCTAGCGCATTGACTACAGTTTCGTCAGATAAAAACGTTGACAAACCTGATGCAATGAATTTAATATCATCGCATAATCAGACCGAGCGCTCGTTCAGCCACCTGTTCTTTTTACCCTCTATCAGGCTAAAGCGCTCATAATTTTTCATTACAATGGAGAACGAAACGCTGAGATTTTCAACATTACGCTTCTCTCTTCCAATGAGAGTCGTTGTTTTAGATATTTGCACGAGATAGTACAAGTGGTAACCCATCAGAGGTGATACTGACGGTAAAAACGATCGAGCGCTCAATCTTACAGGGTTTTTTGTCTGGTACTATTGAGGAATTTCGTTCGGGACTCGGCTCCGGACGACAGTATAGAACTATCAGATCTTTTCGTTTAGGTAACTGAAAAATTAACCAAAGGAGGTGCTCATCACTGTTGCCGCTGGCACCATTCAGACAGCAGTTTTGTCCTTTTGCCAACTGAGTGACCAGGCCAATCAATTCTGTTCTACAGATCCCATTTGCAATTCGTTGATGACAAACCAGAAAAATGTGTTTCATCAACAACAGACAGATGGGATAACCGAAGTAGTCTTATCAAGGAGGAGAGAATGAATAGTACGTATAAGAAAGAAATCAGGTACACGCTGATTTTCAGCGCCCTTTTACTCATGTCGGGTCATCTCGGTTTGGTATTTGTTGCCTTTCCCAGTTTGCAGGGGCATATGGTTTTCGGTTTTCCATCCCAGTATATTATTCCTGTGGTCATGGGCTGGCTCGGCCTCATGGCTATTGTTGCAGTTCAGGCAAAGCTGACAAACGATCTCGATGACGAGATTGAACAGCTCAGCGGTACAGACGAAAAAGCATGAAAAGGGGATAATAGACCATGGAACAACAGCAATGGGCTCTTGAGAGCCCCACTCTCGGAATTATATTTGTAGGTGCTTCATTTATCATTTTTTATCTGATCGGCTGGTACTCCCAGAAGATGGCCAAATCTTCAACCGACTACTGGACAGCGGGCAGGTCAATCGGATCGATCACCAACGGCCTGGGTATGGCCTCAAGCTACATGAGTCTGGCAACGTTCATGGGTGTTACGGCACTCATTCTCAATCTCAAAGTACCGTTTGTCTATATGTGGATTCAGTTTGCCCTGTCCATTCCGCTCATTACCCTCTGGTACGGTACCCCGTTGCGACGGATGGGTGCCTTTACACCGGCGCACTTTGTTCGTGAGCGCTATGGGCTCAAGACATCTTATATCACTGTCGTTTTCATGATTCTCATCATGGTGATGTACGCGCTGGGTCAGATGATCGGTGTGGCAAAAGTGTTTGAGATGCTCTTTGGAATCAACTATACAATCGCCCTTATCTGCGGTGGTGCCCTTATCGTCGGTTATGTAACCATAGGCGGCATGTACGGAACCAGCTACAATGCAGCCTTCCAAATGGTTCTGATGGGTATAGCATTTGTCGTTCCGCTGGGAGCGATCATGAAGGCAATGGGCGGTACCGGCTGGTACTTTCCACCGCTGCTCTATAGTGATATGGTCCCGGCCATGCTCGAAGCCGTGCCTGACTTCTTTGACATGAAATACGGTCTGAAGTGGTATGCATCCCTGATCCCCTGCTTCACCCTGGGTGCCATGGGACTGCCTCATCTTGGTATGAGGGTTTATACCGCTGCAAACCTGAAGTCGGCCAGAGGAGCAATGGTCTGGTTCACCTTCTTCTGTGGTATTGTTTTCTGCTCAACCTACACCATGGGATTTTCCGGTGTCTACTTTCAGGCGACCTCAGCTACCGGTATCGCCCCGACTGATTTTGACAAGATCACCCTTATCCTGAATAGTGTTTACAACCCCGCCTGGGTACTTGCCTTTGTCATCGCCGGTGCGATTGCTGCCGGTCTTTCGACCATCAGTGCCAACCTGATGGCAATTGGTGCCATGATCGCCCAGGACATTATCGCTACCATCAAGCCTGATCTCTCAGACAAGACCATGAAGCTTATCGGCTACCTGGCCATTTCTGGTGGTGGTCTGGTGAGTGTTCTCATCGCCCTGAATCCCCCGACCTTTCTGGTTGTCAGCATTCTCTGGGCGTTCGGGCTCGCGGGTGTAACGGTTGCGCCACTGGTTATTCTCGGTGTCTGGTGGAAACCGGCGAATCGCTATGGAGCCACGATTGCAATTCTTGGAGCAGGTCTGACCTACATAGCCGTATCGCCTTATCTGTTCCCAAATATTGTCATCGCCGGAGGCCTTCCCGCCAAAGTTGGTATGTCCGGATCACTGCTTTGTGTTCCGCTCTGTTTCTTCCTGCATACAGTTGTTTCAATGATCACTGACCGTATGCCTGCCCTGATGGCAAAGATTCCACACCAGAAGGACAAAGAGCTGGTTGACAGTATCCATGGTTGGTCTGATTACAGCGATGAACGATACAACAGCTACAGTGCTGGAATGATTGTTGCTGCAGTAAGCTTATTCTTCTGCATCTGGGCGGTATTGCCAGGTGGTTGGTAATAGGTTATAAAGAAGTAGATATTTTCAACAGATTATCCCGTTCTGCAATCATATCGATTGCAGAACGGGTTTTTTTTCCTTTTACCTTAACCACGGACGTATGAGCTATCTAGAACTCTGGCCTGCCATGTTAACCGGTCAGCCGCAGATTTTCCAACGTGCCATTGATGGTACAGCGAGAAAACATGCGATCATCAATATTGTCGTCACCGGCATATTATTTGGAGTCTCCAATATCATTGGCGCGCTTACCATTGACCCGACCCTGCCGCTGAGTGGAAAGTTTGCATTTATTACCCCGTTTCTCTTCTGTTTAGCCGGGATCATGACGATCTTTGCTGCACTTGCCGGCTTCTGCCTGATCTATTGGGCTGCAGCCAGAGCATTCGGAGGACCGGGAGGGTTTAACCTGATTATTGACCTGATTGGCATGAGCTCGATACCATTCTGGATCCTGGCCCCGCTGCTCAACTATTCCTTGAGATTCAGGAGCACGGAATCAGTACCATTAACACTTTTGATTCCAATGATCGTGATATTTGTCTGGTCTTTCAAGATCATCAGGCAGAGCCTGGTGACCGGTCAGGGTTTGACCGAAGGGAGGGCAACGCTGGCACTTGGGTGCATGTGGATATTCAGTATCAGCGCAGTCTATGTTTTCATGCCGTGACACGCCTGCTTATGTCTGCATGATCCTGAAGACTTCTATCTTTTCCTGTACATTTTTATAATCAAATCGTCCCATCCGCTCACACCGGTAATGATCACTCAGAAACGATGTTGTTTTTCTTGAAACACATATCTCGCCACCGGGACAGCCTCTTTCAATGCGGGCCGCAATATTGACACCTGAGCCAAGAACGGTATAGTCGCAAAACTCTTCCGAGCCGATGGTTCCAACAACTACTTCATCGGTGTTTATACCGATACCAAGATTGATATCCACACCCAGTTTGTTCATCCATTTACGACGCAGGTTTCTCATCATGGCCTGCATCTCCAAAGCCGCTTCAACCGCCCTTTCAGCATGATCGGGCTGCGGTACCGGGTTCCCCCAGACCACCATCAGGGAGTCCCCGATCAACTTGTCGATAATGCCCCCATGTGTTCTGGCGATCGGAATCAACCTCCCGAAGCATTCCCGCATTATTGTAATCAGCTGTTCCGCCTCGGTAATCTCACAGAGTTTGGTAAAACCGCGCATGTCTGCAAACATAACCGTAATAACTTTACGGACCCCATCTTCTTTGAGCATATGGGGGTTATCAATGGCCATGGTGGCAATACTTGGCTCAACGAAATGACCAAAGGTCTCCTTTATATCGTTTTTTTCTTCCTCAAGAACGGTCGATCCCCAGGCCAGTGCCCGTATCAGCGCGATAAAGGTGCCGATAAGCGGAGCTGAAAGCGGGACAAAGAGCTCGAAGGCAACAGAATAGGAATGAATGAGCACCGCGTAGAAGAACCAGGCGACAACCGTATAAATAATCCCCTTAACCGTTCCTTCTTCAAGAATGATGATACCTGGAAAGAGCGTAAAAAATAAAATAATGAAAAAGGACACGCTTACCGGTACCGGCGATGAACCGGAGAGCGCGTTCATCTTGAAGAACAGCATATCAAACGGGGTAAAAATACCGGCATATTGGACGATACAGAGGGTAACCCCAATCAGAGCTGAGACCAGAAAAAATACTTTCAGTTCTGGATACTTGCTATACTTAAAACGCATCTTGACCATATCTGTTGCCGGCTGCCCGTTCCTGTCTGCTTGAAGGATTCCACCGATGAATCGATCTCGTCAGTTTTTGATAGTATCCACCTGAATACCAGATAAGCTTATCAAAAATGAGGGGTCGAAACAAATCGGAACAACAGAATTTTACTCTAAGAGAAAAAAACGTTTAAAAGGAAGAGCCTTTTGCAAAATGATGATTTTCGTTCAGTGTCAAGGCATGCGAAAAAATTTTACCGCAGGCATCGTTGATATTCCGAGGATAAAAATTTAAGCATAACGCAGAGGTTGAGCGAAAAGGGCGTTTTGCAAGTGGCTCAGGAAGACTTAGATACTTTTTCCAGATACAACGGCACATCAAATTTGCGGCGGCAGCCCGCTTCGTTCATGTATCGGATTTTGCCATAGACAGCTCGCTCCCGCCAGGCTCGATCATGAACCCCGCCAATTGCCCAGGCTACGCCGTTGTAACCGTTCGGATCATTGCCGTCTATGGAATACGTGTCATTCAACTGGATTGCATATTCCAGGGCTTCTTCAGGAGAAGGACTCCATTCGAGAATTTTCTTAGCCCAATACATTCTCAGATATCCGTGCAGTTTGCCGCGGCTTACCAAATCCATCTGACATGCATTCCATAACGATTCATGTGTTTGGGCCTGTTCAAACTGATTCAGCGAGTATTGATACTCGCGCTTGTCGTTTCGATGTTCTTCAAGCGTCTTTCTTGCCCAGTCGGGAAATCCCTCGAAACGATCGTATGATGATTCGTAAAAACAGAAATTATCGGCAAGCTCTCTGCGAACAATCAGCTCTTCCAGGTAACTCTCCCGTACTTCTGTTGCAAGATCCGATTGGTGCACTTCCCAGGCCAGCCTTTGGGGCGAAAGTTGACCAAAATGCAGATACGGAGACATGTTCGACTGACCATTTTTTGTCGGGTCGTTTCGATTAACTGCATAATCACCAAGCGATTCCAGGGCGCGTTGCAGTGCAGCCTGTGCTGCATTTTCACCGGATTTCAGCCAGGACAGCTCAGCCGCATGCTGGTTGCTCGCCTGCCCCGCGAGACGGGTGACATTGATGGGATCGGGATGCTGGAAATTTGGTCGCAGCCGGGGTTTGAATTCTGGAAAATCTGTGAGATATTCAGGCAACAATCTGTTTATCTTCGGGCGTATGGTATAGGCCCCATACTCTTTTTTTTCTGATATGACCCAAGCAGGAATAATATTATGACTGTCTATCTCGAATATTGGAACAGAAAGCGTGTCACAGAGGTACTGAAGCTGACGCTGTTTTGTTCGGAGCGGGCTGAAATCGGTGGCCAGCAGATGGCAATCAGAAGATGCCAGATGCTGCGGTATGGTCTCAACCGGATCTCCTTCAAGCAGAACAAAATCGATAGTATATCCTGCAAAGCTCTGCTGTAGTTCAGCCAGCCCTTTCAGGGCGAACAGTTCCTGCCTGGCTGATGAGCAGTACCGAGTGGGGTTATGGCAATAGAGGACCTGCACAGGCTTATCCCGATCCATCGCTTCCTGCTGGGCCCACAGCAATGCCCAGTTATCGGTTGCACGCAGGTCGCGACTCATCCAGTAAACGACAGGTCCCTCGCCCCGTTTTCCAGCACGCAAGCGTCTGCTTCGCCTGTCTATATCATCGTTACGTCTCAGCATTAGTCACCATTTCGCCTCCCAGCTATACCATAGTACTCCCCCCGCCATTGTCTACCCTGTGGCAGAATCATTCGATCGGGTAAAAGCTACTCATTTGCTAAGCGGATAAGGCTCTGAACAGAGAGAAAAAACATACTGCTCCAATCGGCCTTGATTGCCTTTTACTGCTCATCTGCTTGCAAATGTGTCGACTATCTCTTTTATCTTTATGAACAAATACAAAAGGTGTATTGTTGTGGTCCTTAAAATTGTGTCTATTCAAACAATTGAGGTGAAATAGATGTCGACCCAGGACAAAATAGAAGAACCTGAACTGCAGGTTATGGTGTGGTACAACGAGGAAGACTGGCAGGCCTACCTGTCGCTTTTTGATGATGCCCAACTGCTGCCCAGCAATTATCATGACTGGCTCGAGCGGGCCGAGAAAAAAGTGAGAGAAGTTGAATCCGCAGGCATACTGGTCGTCAAGGTTACCATTGATACACTGCTCTTTCCGAGGTGGTGCAAAGAGAAGGGGCGGAAAATGGACGCCGCCTCCAGAACCACATTTGCCATTGAAGCAGTGCAGAAGCAGCAGTTTCTCAATAGTATGTAACACAGGAATGCAAGCGAAATATTTTTCCCGACGAAGTCGATTATCGCTTAATAAAAATGGCGCAGTCAGCAACAGCATAAGCACACTGAACAGATTAAAAAATGTCTGACAAAACAGTACATGCAACATTTTTCCAACCTCTTCTTGTTCTTTCAGGAACCATAGCGTCATGAAGAGCGGCCCCAAAGAGCAACCTGAGTATCTTCTCCACCTGAAAATCGGCTTTACTGCAAATCTTGTGGTAGCCGCAAGCGTCGGCGCCTATGGCAGCGTTCTCGGGTTGCTTGCAGCCCAGAAAGACCTCACCTGGTTTCAACTGCTTGTCATGAATCTCAGTGTCTTTGCCGGATCCGCCCAGTTCGTCATGGTGGATATGTGGGTGCCTCCGTTGCCGATCATGGAAATCACCCTTGCCGTTTTAATCATCAATATGCGCTACCTGCTCATCGGGGCCTCCCTTAATCCCCTATTTCAGGGAAAATCGCTCTATCACAAGATGGTCTTTATACATCTGGTTGCCGATGAAAACTGGGCGATCACGATGGCTCGATTTCACAAGGCATCAACGTCAATCTGGTTTCTTCTGGGAGGTGGGCTCTGTGTCCAGGCAGCATGGTGCAGCGGCACGATCCTCGGCCACCGCCTCGGAGCTGTTATCAGTAACCCCGAACAGTTTGGTCTTGATTTTTCCTTCGTTGCCGTTTTCACCGCACTGGTTTTCAGTTTCTGGAAAGGCAGGCAGGATCTTTTTCCCTGGCTGATTGCGGCAGTAGTGGCTGTTGTTTCAGAATCTCTGATGCCGGGTAAATGGTATATCGTCTGCGGTGGTATCAGCGGGGCACTGGCTGCAGCATTTCAACCTCTTGGACCTGAGGTACATCCAGATGACTAACCTGACAATGGAACAGGCAACCTGGCTGACAATCTTCTCTGCTGCCCTGGTTACCTACTCATTAAGACTGTCCGGATTACTCCTGGCTGGCCGACTGCCAAAAACGGGCAGGTTCAAAAAATTTATGGATGCTCTACCCGGGACCATTCTGCTGTCACTGATTGTTCCTGCAGCAATTGGTGCTGGTCCCGTTGGCTGGCTGGCAACAGCGATGACCGGACTCTGCAGTCTGAGAACGGGGAATGTATTTATTTCGATGCTGGTGGGAATTGTGATTGTTGCTTTCGGGCGATGGTTCGGCTTCTGATGGGAGCAGAACAGCACAAAATAAAACGGCGGAATGGGTAAAACCATCCCGCCGTTACATCTAACTCTACGACCGTAGATAATCAGCAGCCTTTAATCCCTCAGCCGCCTTTGACCTTCTTGGTATCTTCCTGCTTTCCATCCTCTTTCACCTGGGGCCCGGCAATTGCATCGCGGGTAACCTTGATTCGCGTGTTTTCAGCGATCTCCAGGGTAAGAACATTGTCGGTCAATCCGGTAATCTCTCCATAGATACCACCTTTGGTAATTACCTTGTGCCCTTTCTTGAGTTCGCTCAGGTAAGCCTGGTGCTGCTTTGCCGTCTTCTGCTGTGGTCTGATCAGCAGAAAGTAAAAAACCACAAAAATTAAGATCAGTGGAATAAACGAGGCAAATCCTCCTGCCGGCCCTTGGCCTTCTGCAGCCATTGCCGCTGTGGCTGTACCGATGGTTGCCGCAACGGCAGCAACCAGATAGACAAGTCGAAACATATTGTAACCTCCTCAATAATTATCTCTGTAGTGCGAGACGTTCACACACCATTTCAAATTAAATTTGCAGCACATTAATCATTTGCTTTCAAGCCTGCCATAAAAATCGTCCCGGAAGGCGCGGTACCGGTCATTTTCAATCGCCTCTCTTATTCTGCTCATCAGGGATACATAGTAATGTAAATTATGGATTGTATTGAGGTGATAGGCAAGAATCTCTCTGCTCACGAAGAGATGCCGCAGGTACCCTCTTGAATAATTCCTGCAGGTATAACAATCGCAGCTGCTGTCGAGCGGTTTTGTGTCTTCCCTGTATCTCGCATTTTTTATGACGAGTTTACCGGCTGAGGTAAACAGGGTGCCGTTTCTGGCATTTCTCGTGGGCATGACACAATCGAACATGTCCACGCCACGCCACACCCCTTCCACCAGATCTTCCGGAGTTCCGACACCCATTAAATAGATCGCCTGATCTTCAGGCAGGTGTGAAACGGTTGCCTCGGTCATGTCATGCATCTGCTCTTTTGATTCACCGACGCTCAGACCACCGATCGCATAACCATCAAAACCGATTTCGACCATCGTCTGTGCAGATTCCTTCCTGAGTTCGGGATACATGCCGCCCTGTACTATGCCAAAGAGCAGCTGGTCCCTGTTGGTGTGAACCGATCTGCATCGCCGGGCCCATCGTCCTGTCAGGGCTGTTGAACTGACTGTCTGCTCTCTTGTGGTCGGATAGGGGATGCAGGTATCAAGACACATCATGATATCCGAGCCAAGCGCCTGTTGGACCTCTATCGCATCTTCTGGACTCAAAAAGAGTGATGAACCGTCAAGGTGCGACCTGAACGCTGCACCTTCTTCACTGATTTTTGCCAGCTCCTGCAGGCTGAAGATCTGGAACCCCCCGCTGTCGGTAAGGATTGCACCATCCCAGTTCATAAATTTGTGCAACCCCCCGAACATTTTTATGAGCTGGTGTCCTGGTCTGACAAACAGGTGATAGGTGTTTCCCAGTATGATCTGAGCGCCAAGCTCTTTGAGGTTCTCAACACTCACCGCCTTGACTGTTGCCTGGGTTCCGACCGGCATGAAAACAGGTGTCTGAAAAGTACCATGTGCAGTTTCCACTGACCCCCGGCGGGCTTTACACTCGCTGGATCGCACCTGCAACGCATATGGAGAATTGCTGCTCATTATAATTTCTGATACCGTGTATTTTTTAAAACCTTTCTCGGCTTCCAACCACCAACTTACCGTCTGCTCCTTCGCACCCTTTGCAGCATATGTCATCTATTGTTCGAGTGCAATAGTTTCCACGGGTTGGAATTATTAATTTTTTTTTGATTTCCCGGCTCATTTCCTGCATAATGTTAGACAGATACTCTCTTATTCCAATTGGAACGTGCAATGAAGACAATCCTGGTAATCGAACACGATATCAAAGAACTCGAAAAGTTAATGGACACCTGCAGGCAGGGGAAGAGCGAATTTTCTGTTTTATCCGCCCAGAGCTTGCCCCAGGCACAAACAATTTTGTCCAACCATCGAGTTGACCTGATCATCTGCAGCACCTTCTTTCCCAATTGCCAGGAAGATGCGGTTATTGCCGAATTGACAAGCCACTACGTCTTTATCCCACTCATCGCCATTGCCCCGAATCAACGTGACAACGGGGACAGTGTTTTCTCACTTGGGGCAAGCGCGCTCCTTGAAAGACCGATAGATGAGACCTCTCTGCTTGGCCAGATAGATGAGTTGAGCGAACGATCCTCAACAGGTACCGTCAAGGGAATTCCGATATCATCCTTTCTCCAGATGTTGGAGAATGATGGTGACTCATGCACATTGTGCATCACCTGTGGTCAATCATCTGGTTTCATATTTCTCAAGGAAGGAACCCTCGTCGGCGCAGAAACTGGATCTTTAACTGGAGAAAAAGCTGTCTATGAAATGATTTCGTGGGACGGTGCGGTGATAGAAATCAGGTTCTTTAACGGCCGAAAGGATGACCAGATTACCAAGCCGCTTATCTCGCTCATCATGGAAGGACTTCGGCTCAAGGACGAAAAAGAAGAAAGACAGAGGCAACAGCAGACGCTGTTGAAGCCGCATCACAAGATGAAGCAGATTTCAACCGCAGGTCATCGCCTTGCCCTCGAAATTGGTCTGCGTTTAAAAATGGAGTTTGACTCGATCGAATCAAACCTCGATAGCTCTCTGGTCGGCCTGGTGCCTGATAAATGTGTCATTACAACCACACCAAGCCATTTTATCATTACTCAATCGGAGGTCGCCGTCGGCAGCCTTGTCCTCATCAAGTTCACCTACATGGGCAAGCTCTGCATGTTCGAGAGCAAACTGATCAAAACGATAGATGCACCGCTGCAACTCTTGTTCTTTGAATACCCGGAAGTAATTTACTACCATGAGATGAGAAAGGCGAAACGAACTTCGATCTATATACCGTGCTCGCTTGACCTCCCTGGAAAAGGCAGCTATTCAGGGACCGTCCTGGACATAAGCAGTACCGGCACCCTTTGTCAACTGAAAGCAAGAAGAAACGAGTCTCTGCCCAGCGTCACGCTTAAACAGGATATCCAGCTGAGATGTATATTGCCTGGACTCACGGAGGAACAGACGATTTCCGGAACCGTCCGAAACATTAAAACAAACAGCCGGGAAATACGTCTTGGGGTTGAATTTTCCGATCTCGGTTCCCATGTCAGGGAAACGATCAACCACTACCTGGTAGAACCGGAATAGTCCTGAGATCAGACCTGAAGGGCAATCTTTTCCAGTGCACCACGCTGCTTTTCAATGGAGTTCAACAGATAAAACTGGGTGAGCGCACGACGAAGATTTTCATCTTCGTCTGATACTTTAAAATAACAATCGTTATTCAGATAATCAGTTAAGAACCTCAGAGCCAGCTCATAGGTGAGTAGCCTGACCCCCTGGTAAACCAGTTGCCGTTCAGATTCGGGCAACAGTGCCCCCGATGCGCTGTAACCTCCCAGTACCGATTCGCAGATATCAAGATTGAAGACGACCCCCTCGGGATGAGGCGGATCTTCTCCCATCGTATTGCAATAGGACCTGAGGCAGTCACCGATGTCATATTGGAGAATTCCGGCAGAGACCGTGTCAAGGTCAATCAACGCCACAGCTCGTTTTGAGTGCGAATCAAAAAGTATATTAGCAATTTTGGGATCACCATGAATTATCCTGGTGCTGGTGTGGCCGTTTTTAAGCGCAGCCTGCAACAGACCTCCATCGCCCAGCCGTTTATCAGCCTCTTGGCAACAATACTTCAGCTCAGTACTATGTTTACGTGGGTGAGCTGACCTCACCTTCTGGTAATGGTGGCAATAGGTGGGAAGGTCATGAAAACCGGGCAGTGGATTGGTTACATGCTCAGGACTCAGGTCGTCGAGCTGATGATGAAACCAGCCAAGCATACCCCCTCCCTCAAATGCCTGCCTTCCGGCGCTGACAGAGGAAAAACACTCGGTATTATCAATATAATCGACCATTCGCCAAACCTTTCCCTGGTCATCCGTACAACTGCTTTTCCCATTCCTGCAGGGGATAACACGCAGGGTTTTTCTCCCTGACTGCTCGCCCTGCTGTCGTTTATGAATGTATTCAGTGACCATGCGGACGTTATCAACAACCAGCGCTGGTTCGGGAAATACCGCATCATTTATTCGCTGCAGAACAACAGGATCACGATCGGAGAACTCCACCAGGAAGGTATCATTTATATTCCCTTCACCAAGCGAGGTAACTGACAAAAAAGAATAGTGACGAAAAAAACTGCAAAGCAGTTGCCGGAGACGTTCTGTCGGTATGGTGTTCATCCCGGTACCAGGTAATTTTTTTCATCTTGTTCAGACAGCGAACCGTGGTCAGAAAAGTATGCGTCGTCCATGGCATGCGGCTCCGAGGAGTGCGGCATCCGATCTGAGTATGATGTGTATCGGCGTTGATGCCAACAATGACGCCATCGGCCCGGGAAAGTGAAAGGCCTTGAGAAACGGCACCAGAGAAAATGAGCCGACCATCCTCGGTAAAATGCCGCCACCAAGAAAAAGCCCTCCTGTGGCGTAGAGCTTCATTACCAGGTTGGCTCCCTCGCGTCCAAGAATTTTCAGAAACAGTTCCACCGATTTTATACAGAGTGGGCAGCTGCCGGTTACTGCTGCTTGAAGGATGACGGGCGTCCGGTCCTCTACCAGCGAGAGGTGTTTCTTTATTTCAGCGTCCTCCACCATGCCATGGTTGCGATAAAAGTCATAGAGGGTCGAGATGGCCGGACCTGCACAGACCATCTCATAACTGACAGCCTCAGTTGATGCAGCCGCGAGCCATTCCAACAGTTTTCGTTGTTCCTTGTCAACGGGAGCAAAATCTGTATGTCCACCCTCGGTTCCCCGTGGATAATAGAGGTCCTCCGAGTAGAGTAAAAACCCTTCCCCCAGTCCGGTCCCGGGAGCAAGTACTGCACGCACCGGCCCTGAAGAACCATCCCCTCGTTGAAGGCAGTAGAGATCATTTTCTCCCAACAGCGGCAGGGAGGCGGCCACGGCGGTCATATCATTGATCATGCTGATCGCTGAGAAACCGAGCTTTGCCAGGTTATCTTTACAAATTTCCCATGGCAGATTTGTTACCCGGGCACGCTCTTCAGCAACCACTCCGGCGATACCAAGGCTGATCGTCTGACAATGAATTTTGTGGGCCGCTATAAAGTCATGAATGATTTCTTCTATACCGTTTGCCTGGCGACTGGAATACCGTTTCTTTTCGACAGGGGTGAACGACGTGTCACCTCTTTGAAATAGTGCAATTTCCGTCTTGGTTCCGCCGATATCTACGGCCAGATATTGTTCTGTCTGCTCCGATGACATTAAACCGTCTGCTCCACATTACCCTGATGAAGGTGTACATCCTGCTGGGGATACGGAATTGAAATTCCCGCTTCATCGAATCTCAGCTTGATCTGCTCCGTCAAGTCAAACCGAAGGCTCCAATAATTTTCGGTATTAACCCAGGGTCTGACGACAAAATTGACCGATGAATCCGCCAGCTCAGACACGGCGATTACCGTTTTCGGCTCAGCTAATACCCTGTCGTCAGCCGTAACAATTTCCTTGAGCAACTGGTGTGCTGCTTTAATATCGTCATCATAGGAGATACCAATTACCAAATCAACCCTTCTGGTGGAGTTGGCATTGACATTGGTTATCGTGTCATTGGATATCTTGCCGTTTGGAATAATCATCAGCTTATTATCCGGTGTATGGAGGACCGTATTGAATATGGTGATTTCCTGTACCGACCCCGAACCACCGGCAAGTTCGACAAAATCCCCGACTTTGAAAGGACGAAACAGGATGAGCAGCACTCCAGAGGAAAAATTAGCCAGCGAATCCTTCAGGGCCAGCCCGACAGCCAGACCTGCAGCACCTATAATGGTCAAAAAAGATGCTGTATTGATTCCCAGTTGCCCGGCTGCAGCAACGATCACGGCCGCCATAAGGGCATAGTAGATGATATTTTTCAAGAACTTGGTCAGGGTAACATCGATGTCCTGTTTCTCCATAATGGTGACAACCAGCCTGGCGATACGTGAAGCTACCCATTTTCCAACCAGAAATACCAGACCTGCAGCAATGATTTTAATACCCCAGGTAACCAGCAGGTCCGTTATCATCGTCCAATCAAGTTGATTCATTATATCCATGTCTGTCCTCACCGTATGATTGTTATTGTGTATCTTCCACTGAACCGCTCCTAATCATCAACCATGATGATGTCTGCCGCCTCAGTACGATTGTTGTTGTCAGCATCCCGTAGCCACCGCTGAGCCTGATATTTTCAGCATCAACATATATGCCGGTCTTAAGCATGATGATAAGCCCGCATCCTTATTCCCACTCAATTGTTGCCGGTGGTTTTGAGGAAATATCGTAAACCACCCGGTTAACCCCACGGACTTCATTGATAATGCGGGTGGAAATAACACCAAGTATCTCGTAGGGGACCTTCGACCAGTCTGCAGTCATTGCATCACGGGAGTCAACGCAGCGGATGGCAATAACATTTTCATAGGTTCTTCCATCTCCCATAACCCCGACCGTCTGGATGGGCAGCAGTACAGCAAATGACTGCCAGACCTTACGATACCAGCCATGTTTTTTCATCTCATCCAGGACAATCACATCGGCTTGTCGCAGTATATCAAGTCGTTGCTCGGAGATCTCTCCCATGATTCGTATACCCAGGCCGGGCCCCGGAAAGGGCTGTCGATAGATGGCCTCCTCAGGTAGACCGAGCTCCAAACCGAGCTCTCTGACCTCATCTTTGAATAACTCCCGTAATGGTTCAATCAAATCAAGCTTCATGACCTCAGGCAATCCCCCGACATTGTGATGCGACTTGATCGGTGCTTCACCGCGAAACGACACGGATTCGATAACATCAGGATAGAGCGTCCCCTGGGCAAGGCATTTGACATCGCCAATTTTTTTTGCCTCATCCTCGAATATCTTAATGAAGCCAAGACCAATTTTTTTACGTTTTATTTCCGGGTCAGCCACGCCATCGAGCTCTGATAGAAAGAATCTGGTGGCATCAACGTCAATGACATTGAGCTTGCTTTTCTCTCTAAAAAAACGAAGAATGGAACCGGACTCACCGGTTCGCATCAAACCATTGTTCACGTAGATACAAGTGAGCTGATTGCCCACCGCTCGATGCACCATCGCTGCAGTTACCGACGAGTCTACCCCACCGGAAAGTGCACAGATTACCTTCTGACTGCCGACCTTTTCCCTGATTGCAGCAACAGTTGTCTCGATAAATGAATGCATGGTCCAGTCCGGTTGACAACCGCAGATACCGAAGACAAAATTGCGCAGCACGTCGGTGCCAATGAGCGTATGTACCACTTCAGGGTGAAACTGCACCGCCACCAGTGGTTTCTCGCGGTGCCTGAGAGCGGCGAATGGTGAATGGTCACTGACCGCTGTTGTTTCAAATCCTTGTGGAATAAGCTCCACACGATCACCATGACTCATCCACACCTGATGGTGATGGACGTCTTCGCCAGGTTCCAGTCCGGCGAACAGCCCTTCGGTAAACTGGACATGAAGCTCAGCCTTGCCAAACTCTCTTTTTTCAGCCTTTTCAACACTACCGCCATGTTGCAGGATCATCAACTGCGCACCATAACAGATTCCAAGTACCGGAATGCCCAGGTTAAAAAGAGCCGGGTCGGAATGCGGTGCATCATCATCATAGACCGAACAGGGACCACCGGAAAGAACAATTCCCGAGGGTTTCAACGCTTCTATCTTCTCAAGCGGAATTGAATAGGGATGTATTTCACAATAGACCTTCTGCTCCCTGATTCGTCGGGCGATGAGCTGTGTGGTCTGAGAACCGAAATCAAGGATGAGAACCATCTGGGTGTGTATGTTCATTTCATAGCGTCCTGTGCGTTATTAGAGTGATAGTCGTTCCTCTAAGATGATTAAGCCATACGGTAATTAGGTGCTTCTTTTGTAATAATCACGTCATGAACGTGGGATTCACGCAGACCAGCCGAAGATATGCGGACAAACCGGGCCTTTTTCTGCAGCTCGGCAATGGTTGGTGCCCCGACATAGCCCATACCGGAACGAAGACCGCCAAGCAGCTGATATATGACACTGACCAGTGGTCCACGGTACGGCACCTTTCCTTCTATACCTTCGGGGACCAGCTTCGAAGCAGCATTGACATCTGATTGAAAATAGCGATCCGAGGAACCCTGGCTCATTGCCCCAAGCGACCCCATGCCACGATACCCCTTATAGGTCCTGCCCTGATAGAGAAAGGTCTCGCCGGGTGTCTCATCGGTACCGGCAAAAAGACTGCCAATCATGATCGTTGATGCTCCGGCGCCGATGGCCTTTGCCAGGTCACCGGAATGTTTGATCCCTCCGTCCGAGATCACCGGAACATTATATTTGTTTGCAACCCGCACACATTCTCGCAAGGCGGTGACCTGAGGGACGCCAACACCTGCAACAATCCTTGTCGTGCAGATCGAACCGGGACCGACACCAACCTTTACCCCATTTGCTCCAGCTCGGATCAGGTCCTCGGCAGCCTCCGCCGTGGCAATATTGCCGGCCAGGATCTGCAGGTCTGGAAAAGCGCTCCGGACAGCTCTGACGCTTTTGATCACCCCTGCAGAATGGCCATGGGCCGAATCGAGCACAACAACATCAACACCCACTTTGATCAATCTTTCAACATTTGATTCCAGGTCATCACCGACACCAATCGCCGCACCGACCATCAGTCGACCAAATTCATCCTTTGCCGCATACGGATACTTTTTAATCTTTTCAAGATCCTTGATGGTGATTAACCCTTTGAGGTTTCCATCATCGTCTACCACCAGTAATTTTTCAATCCTGTGCTCATGAAGCAACGCCTTTGAGTGTTCCAGGTCGATTCCCACTTTGGCGGTTACCAGGTTTTTGCTGGTCATCACATCTGACACCCTGAGGTTGTTGTCCGAAACAAATCTCAGGTCGCGGTTGGTGACAATCCCGACCAGTTTACCTTCATGGATAACCGGCAATCCGGAAATCTTGTACCGGCTCATGATATCCTGTACTTCCCCGACAGACTGATGCTGACCGACAACAATGGGGTCGATAATCATCCCCGATTCTGATTTTTTTACCCGTTCAACTTCAAGTGCCTGCTGCTCAATATCCATATTCTTATGGATAACGCCAAGGCCTCCCTCCCGGGCCATGGTAATGGCGGTGGCTGATTCGGTGACCGTATCCATTGCGGCACTGATAAGCGGACAGTTGAGGCTGATCTTCTCAGTTAATCTGGTCTGCAGCGAGACCTCATTTGGAAGGACCTCAGAGGCGGAGGGAACCAACAGGAGGTCATCAAAAGTTAATGCTATTTCAATATTATCTGGTATCATAGGTAACTCCTTTTCGGATCAATACAAGCCAGGGCAACACTCACCCGGTTAACCACATGTAAATTCAGTTTTATAACGTAAAGCATCTGACAAGAAAATCTAAACTAATTTACCGGCCGTAGACAGCCGACCGATATGGTCATAGCAGGGTTTTATCTACAGGGCTGACAGTACAATGATAATCAACATCAACCCCGAAAATCCTCAGTTACGGCTGATAAAAAAGGTGGCAGACGAACTCAGACACGGTGCAGTGATCTGTTACCCGACAGAAACAGGCTACGGTATCGGATGTGATATCTTCAATCCGAAGGCAATTAAACAGATCGTTCAATTAAAGAGAAGACCCAAAAACAAACCGTTTTCCTTCATGTGTTCCGATCTGAAGAACATCAGCCTTTACGCGCATGTCTCAAACACCGCCTACAGGCTTATGAAGAAGAATCTGCCTGGACCGTATACCTTTGTTCTCCCCGGAACAAAGCTGGTTCCGAAAGTAATGACCACTCGCCAGAAAACGGTCGGTATCCGCGTGCCTGAAAATGAAATCTGCCGCCTGCTGCTGGAAGAACTCGACACACCTATCATCAATACCAGTATTCCTGTTGACGACGATACGCAAGGCCCGCATGAGGCGTATGAGATAGAAATGCTTCTCGGTAATCGGGTTAAGCTCATCATCGATGGCGGACCGGTTTTCCCCGACCCGTCATCGCTCATTGACCTCACCGGCTCAACGCCCGCCGTACTGAGGGAAGGTAAAGGAGACGTTACCCCTTTCCTTTAATTAATGCGTCTTTCAGGGATTTACTCATGGTGAAGTGAATCGTCTTTCTCTCGCCGATATCCATGATTACACCGGTACGCGGATTTTTGGTTTGCCTGGCCTTTCTGCTCCTTGTTGAAAAACTGCCAAACCCGCGGAGTTCCACACGCCGCCCCTCGGCAATGGCATCGACCATAGAATCAAGTATGATATCAACCGCCACTGCCACATCCTGCTTCTGGATATTAAGGTCGTCACTAATCTGATCAACCAATTCTTTCTTTAACATGCTCATTTATTAACAGACCTCAGTTACACCATCTAAATCGTACAGTATAAAAAAAGGTTGTTCTGTCGAGGATATGGACAGAACAACCTTTTCCTTCAATGACAGTATGGGAGTGTTTCTACTCCTCGGTGGGTGTTCCGCCCTCGGCAGCTGCCTTGAGAAGATCTCCGAATGTTGACGGCGCCGCTTCAGCGACTTCAGCTTCCGCCTTTTTGATCTTCTCCACCGCTTCGGCCTCGCCCTCATCCTCAAGTGTTTTTACGGAAAGGCCTATTTTTCGGTCTTTTGCAGAAACATTGATGACGATCGCTTTGAGTATGTCACCAACCTGATACATACCCACCGGGGTTTTGACCTTATCTTTGCTGATCTCAGAGACATGTACCAGCCCTTCAATGCCTTCCTCGAGCTTCACGAAGACACCAAAATCGGTGACATTGGTGATTTCTCCTTCGACGACTGTGCCCGACGGGTAGTTGTTGTATGCAGCCTGCCATGGGTCGGGAGTCAGTTGCTTGACACCGAGAGAAAAACGCTCGTTTTCTTTATCTATTTTCAGGACAACCGCCTGGATGACTTCTCCCTTGGCATATTTTTCAGAAGGATGCTTTATGCGCTCGGTCCAGGAGAGATCAGAGACATGAATCAGACCATCGATACCATCCTCGATTCCGATAAAAACTCCGAAATCGGTAATGTTCTTGATCTTGCCCTCGATGATCGAACCGACCGGATAACTCTCGGTCACGAGATCCCATGGGTTAGACTGAAGTTGCTTCATGCCAAGCGATATGCGCTTGGTCTCCGGCTCGATATTGAGAACCATCACTTCGATATCATCACCAACAGCAACCATCTTGGATGGATGTCTCGGTTTTTTCGACCAGGTCATTTCAGAAACGTGGATCAGCCCTTCTACACCTTCTTCCAGTTCGACAAAAACACCATAATCGGTAATGGAAACAACCTTGCCTTTCGCCTTCTCAGTAACCGGATAACGATCGGTGACCGTCGCCCATGGGTCTTCCCTAAGCTGCTTGATACCAAGCGATACACGATCGTTGTCCTTATCATATTTCAGAACTTTGACCTCAAGCTCCTGGCCGACCTTGTAGAGCTTTGCAGGATGTGAGACACGCCCCCAGCTGAGATCGGTGATATGACACAGACCGTCCATTCCACCCATATCGATGAACAGGCCGTAATCGGTGATGTTGGTGATCGCACCGGTAATAACCTGACCCTCTTCGAGGCGTGAACGCATCTCCTCACGCAGTTTATTCCGCTCTTCTTCCAGGATCGCCCGGCGGGAAATCACCACGTTGTTGCGCTTGCGGTTGAATTTGAGAATTTTAAAATCATATGACTCGCCAATAAGACCATCGAGATCCTTGACGGGCCGCAGATCGATCTGCGAATAGGGGAGAAAAGCGGGAACACCGATATCAACCGACATGCCACCTTTAACCCGGCTCTCTATTTTACCCTGAATGGTGCCATCTGCTTCCTGGATCTTGGCAATATCTTCCCAGACCTTGATTGCAATGGCCTTTTCCCGTGACAGAAGAAGCCCACCCTCATCTTTTCGACGTTCCACGAACACTTCAACAGCATCGCCAACCTGGATACCTTCAATCCCGTCCAACCGGAATTCAGATTTGGGAATATAGCTCTCGGCTTTATCCCCGACGTCAACGAGGTAGTAGTCATCTTCAACGCCGATGATCGTGCCGCTGGCGACATTACCGACCTCAACAACCCTGTTGTTTTCTTCCATCTCAAAGAGATCAGCAAAACTCATCTCTTGATCATTTTCTTCCTGGTTTAATTGGTTAAGTTCTTCTGTCATGGATTTACTCATAGCGCAGAACGATCTGCACAGCTTAGTGTTTATCTTTACCCGCGGGAAGCAGGCACCCAAAAAAATGATAAGGGCCGCATTCTAAAACAGAAGGCAACCCTTGCAACTAGAAATACGTTGTATACCACGAAAACCATGGAGGGACAAGCCCTTAATGTACTGATATCTAAATTATCTCGTGCGGTGCAACCGCTACACAATGGCGCTCAAAACGCTCCGACATTTGCTCTTATTTACCTGAAATCATTAATTTTGTCTACTTTCCCGTCCGGTTTCCACGGGCAGCCGGGCCCGTCTCCAGGCTTCAATACCCCCTTCGAGATTGTAAACTTCCTGATGCCCCATGGCGAGCAATGCCTTACCGACGACATAACTCCTGCCGCCAACAGCACAGACGACCAGAATCGGTTGTTCCTTCGGGACGGCCAAGCGGCCTCTCATCACATCGCCAATGGGAACCAGTTGTGAATCGGAGATTCTCACCTGGCTGCGCTCCTGAGGTGTCCGGACATCTAAAACCAGCAACTCTTCTTTCTGATCTATCAGAGATTGTGCCTCGAGCCCCGAGATTGAGCGAAACTGTCGTTCCACGGGCGGTTTTACTGATTCGGGAGAGACCGGAGATGGCGGTGGCTGGTTTTCCTCGGCTGAACAACTCATCAGCAGCAGCCCCCAAGCCATGATGCAGAGAACTATTGTATAGTGAAACGGTGTGGTCGATATTTTTCGAAGCATATCTGAAATCAGATCTGAGAAGGGGAATAAAAAGAACCTTTGGGATGAAACGATAATCACACTTTTTCTTCGTGCGACCCTCATTTTACCATTGCTGTCTTTTTTCCGTTTACCGGCGCGACCGTCGTTGTCGCCGGCCGTGATATTTTTTCTTCCCCCTCACCGGTACTGCCACAGCAGGTGGAGGCGGTTCAGTCAACATCTCAGCATCGGGCACCACACATTCCAATGATCGATTGATAAACTCCTCGATGGCCGGTAGATAAAACGAGCCGCTTTCACAGGCAAAACTGATTGCCACCCCGTCCGCCCCTGCTCTGCCCGTTCTGCCAATACGGTGGACATAATCCTCCGGCTCATACGGCAAGGTGTAGTTTACCACGTATTTTATCCCGTCAATGTGAATTCCCCTGCCGGCCACATCTGTTGCCACCAGCAGTACGTTCTTTCCTGATCTGAATGATTCCAGACGCTTCGTTCGTTTATACTGGGCAACATCGCCGGTGAGCAATTGGCAGTTAAGCCCGTTTGCCTGCAGTTTTCTGGCAAGCTCTGCAGCCTCACTTTTCATGTTTGTAAAAACTAAAATTCTCTCATCAATAGCCTTTTTCGCAAGGTTATAGAGCAGCGCGTATTTCTCTTTTTTAGTCGTCAGGTAGACCCGCTGTTCAATCCGTTCGACATCTATTGTTTCCTCTCCTGCCTCTACCGAGGCGGGATCTCTGCACCATTGGGATGCAAGACGCCTCACATCATCGGTGATGGTCGCTGAAAAGAGCATGGTCTGCCGGTTTTGGGCTCCAGGGAGGTGGCCAATAATGCGCCTGACATCAGGGATAAATCCCATATCAAGCATACGGTCGGCCTCGTCAATCACCAGGGCCGAGCAACGATCGAGGAAAATAATTTTTTTTCTTATAAAGTCGAGCAGGCGGCCAGGAGTTGCGACCACGATATCACAGCGCCTCTTTACTGCCATTTCCTGCTGTTTCTGGTAATCAGCACCGCCATAGATTGCGCAGATATTGAGCGGTGTAAAACAACCAAGCTTTTTCCCGTCTTTGGCAATCTGAATCACCAGTTCCCGGGTTGGGGCAATGATCAGCGCCCGGGGATGTCCGTTTTCAGGCCATGGTGGTGTATCAGCCAGCAAGCGTTCATACAAAGCGATCAAAAAAACAGCTGTCTTCCCCGTCCCGGTCTGGGCCCTACCCACGAGATCCCGGGAATCGAGGACGATGGGCAAAGCCTGCTCCTGGATTGGCGTACAGTAGTGAAATTTCTGGGATGCGATACCCCGCATGATCCGCAGATCAATCTCGAAATCATGAAATCTGCTCCGTCCCGGCACCGGTACAACCTGGAAATCCTCCAGAGACCATCGCTTCTTTTTCCTGCCTGAAGGCGGCTTTTCAGGCGATTTTCCACCAGAAACTGTTTTACCTGCAGGTTCCGGTGGTTTGACGTGAACTGGTTCGGTCTGCACCAGTTCTGTTTCACTGGCGAGCACCGCTTTCTTTTTCGAAAACGGCAGCATCCGGCGACAGGCATCTTTTCCCGAACGGGTCAGCCTGTTGAGGTGATAGACGGCACTGCCGGCCAACCGTTTCATTCGATATGTCATCGTAATATGTCCTGATGAGGTTTTTACAGCTCTGTCTGAAGAAAAAACAGGATTACTGCTGTGGAAAAGAGGAAGGCAAACGATATGTCCTCCACCTGATTATCTGCTCCCGCGAACCCCGTGGTTATCGAGCAGCCAGGCGTATTATCGCTGTTATCGTCCCTGTACCTTGAGTTCTTCCATGAAGGGGCCGAACAACTCTTCATATTCGGGGATAGCTTTTCGCAGGATAACACCAAAGTGCGCAGTGTCCTGTGCATTTACCACAAGGTTTGCCGAACATGCAAGTGCCTGCAGGTTAAAAAAGGTATTAAACTCGGGTCCAATGAGTGCATAAAAGATATAGCGCCTCCGAGACATGCTCATGGTGCCCATCAGTTCATGAAACTCGTTTTCATTCAGACCTGTTTGGGTAAATGAAGATTGCATGACGATAGATGAGTAATTAAAGAACTGCATCTTCTCAATTGCTTCGGAAACGTCATCGACACATTCGGCTCGATAGCCAAGGCCGGTGAGAGCACTGACAACCTGCTCTTCTATTTTTTCATCACGCACAAGCACCATGGCCTGCGGTATATCTGAAACGACCGCTTCCTCTTCAAAATCCCCGTCAGCCAACCAGCTTGTATCGGGCGGTTCCGGCGGCCTTACCCTGCCAGCCTGTTTGGCCCCTGCACCCATCTCCGCCCCCAAGACTATTTGCTTCCCGCACTGGCTGCACTTCAATCGCATTTTCTTCCCGGGTGCCAGTTTTTTGAGGCTCTCTTCTATTTTCCCATTCGATTTATGGACCTTTCCGCACGCTTTACAGGTTATATTCATGACGATCTCTTTGTTTCCCGTTAAGGCTACAATTATTCTTTTAGCTGACAAAAACGCTCAATTAGTACCCAAGTTGATCCTGTTCTTCCTCTTCCATGGCAAGCCCTGTCAGTGATGTCGTTGCTTCCCCACGTGCTGCCTTAATTGTATCGAGGCCACGGTTCACTTCATTACGGTGCGAGCAATAGGTGACTGCTGTTTCCTCGGTGATCAAACCATCGGTGAACAGTTCAAGGATATGCTGATCAAAGGTTCTCATCTCAAGTGATGAACCTGCCTTGACAACATTGTAATAGGTCTTTTCCTCGGTTTCCCCATTCATTATCAAATCTTTTACCCGAAGACTTGTCCGCAATATTTCCATTGCCGCGACTCTGCCGCCTCCGATTCTAGGCAGAAGCCGTTGACTGACTACCCAGCGAATGGTATCCACAAGCCGGTGCCGGATCTGCGGCTGTTCTTCCTGCTCAAACATGCCGAGAACACGGTTCATGGTCTGGCCAGCATCAATCGTGTGCAGCGTGGACAGGACAAGATGCCCGGTCTCCGCTGCGGTCAAACCGATCTCCATGGTTTCTCGATCCCGCATCTCACCAACCAGTATTACCTTCGGGGCCTGGCGCAGCGCGGCCCTCATGCCAACAGCAAAGGTACTGAAATCATTTCCCATCTCCCGCTGGTTAAATGTCGCCTTATGGTGAGAGTGAACATATTCGATGGGATCTTCCAGTGTCACGATATGGACAGCACGTTCCTGGTTTATCCTGTTGAGCAATGCAGCGAGTGACGTTGTTTTACCGGTACCGGTGGCACCGGTAAATAGAACGAGTCCGTTTAATTCCCTGGCCATCATGCCAAAGGCTCGAGGGAAGTTCATTCCTTCTATACTGGGAACCTTTGTCTCAAGTTTTCTAAGCACGGTGGTCAGGTAACCTTTCTGGGTAAAGATATTGACCCTGAAACGGGCCATACTGCCCAAAGAGTATGACAGGTCACAGGAACCATTACTGACCAGATCGGTCAGCAACCGCTTGTTATTGCCAATTAGATTAAGTGCAAAGGTTTCTGACTGAAAGGGGGTCAGGTGCTCAACGGGGGGTTCCACACCAACCGGGACCAGAACACCCGAGGACTCTACCTGCAGGGTCTTGCCAACGGTAATGTTTAGGTCAGAAACATTCGGATTGGATTCCAGCATTGCGGTTATCCAATAATCAATTTCCGTCTTTTTCATGACGATCTCCATAAAAATTGTGCAATAACGATTATTTTCATTTTATATTGCTACAAAAGAAATACAAAGGACAATTTTTTTTTTTCATTTAACCATTCCAGAGAAGGTGAGTACAGATGGCAATCTCGCTCCGCAGTGACACGACAACCCAGGGAAGGCGCATGGCGGGAGCCCGCAGCCTCTGGCGGGCAAACGGCATGACCGACGAACAGTTTGGTAAACCGATCATCGGTATCGTCAACTCCTTTACCCAGTTTGTTCCAGGACACGTCCATCTCCATGATATTGGCCAGCATATCAAAAAGATAGTTGCAGAACAGGGTTGCTTTGCTGCTGAATTCGATACCATTGCCGTGGACGATGGGATTGCCATGGGCCATGACGGCATGCTCTACTCGCTGCCATCCCGGGAACTCATTGCCGACAGTATCGAATACATGTGCAATGCCCATACGGTTGACGCAATCATCTGCATCTCCAACTGTGATAAAATAACTCCCGGCATGCTGATGGCGGCTATGCGGCTTAACCTGCCGACTATTTTTGTCTCAGGTGGGCCAATGGAAGCGGGGGTTGATGGCGATAAACGGTACGACCTGATCGATGCAATGATAATGGCCGCAGACCAGCGTGTCGACGATGAACTGATCGAGCGGGTAGAACAATGTGCATGTCCCACCTGCGGCTGCTGCTCAGGAATGTTTACCGCCAACTCGATGAACTGCCTGAATGAGGCACTTGGCCTGGCGCTGCCTGGAAACGGTACAGTGGTGGCAACCCATTTGAACCGGACAAAGTTGTTTGAAGAGGCAGCACTTCGCATCGTAGAAATGGCTGAAGCCTACTACATGCGTGAAGATGATACGGTTCTACCCCGGTCCATTGCTACAAAAGCAGCATTCATGAATGCCATGACCCTCGATATTGCCATGGGAGGATCAACAAATACGGTACTGCACCTGCTTGCTATTGCCCAGGAGGCAGGGGTCGATTTCACCATGAAGGACATCGACCTGTTGTCAAGAAAAACTCCGAACCTCTGTAAGGTCTCACCATCGTCATCCTACCATGTTGAAGATGTCAACCGCGCAGGCGGTATTCTTGGCATTATGGCAGAGCTTGACCGCGGTGGACTGATGGACACCTCTGTGAGCAGGGTTGACAGTCCCAGCCTGGCTGAAACGCTCGCAAAATACGATATTGCCGGAACAACTCCACGTGAGGAGGCCAACGCTCTATATTTAAGCGCGCCGGGAGCATTTGGTAGAAACCTGACGATGGGCTCCCAGTCCGCAACCTACAAAGAGCTTGATCTGGACCGGCGTGGTGGTTGTATCAGGGACCTGGAAAACTGCTATAGCAAAGATGGCGGTCTGGCGGTCCTCTACGGCAATATTGCCACGGACGGCTGCATTGTCAAAACAGCCGGGGTTGATGAATCGATCCTGGTATTTTCCGGTACAGCACGGGTCTGCTCGTCACAGGAAGAAGCGTGCGACATGATCCTCGATGATAAAATCTCAGCAGGTGACGTGGTCGTCATTCGCTATGAAGGCCCCCGGGGTGGCCCCGGCATGCAGGAAATGCTCTACCCCACTTCATACCTCAAGTCAAGACACCTCGGCGCACAGTGTGCCCTGGTGACCGATGGCCGATTTTCAGGCGGAACCTCAGGCCTTTCCATCGGTCATATCTCTCCCGAAGCAGCTGCCGGCGGTGCCATTGCACTTGTAAAAGACGGTGACAGGATTGATATCAATATCCCACAAAGATCCATTGATGTCGCGATCAGCCAGGAGGAGCTGCAGAAACGAAGGGCTGAAGAGCAGGCAAAGGGCAAGGATGCCTTTATACCGCCCGTGCGACCTCGCAAGGTGTCCAAGGCCTTGAAGGCATACGGTTACCTTGCCTCATCGGCTGACAAGGGAGCCATCAGGGTAGTGCCTGAATAGCGTCCTTTTCGTGGGCACCAGACAATTTTCCGTCCACGACCGGTAAAAACCTGGTAACTATTTGTAATTAATCATTATTTGTTTTTATCTGTAAGAAAGAAAAAACCTTGCTTTTCAAGACTCAGGCATTACCATTAACCAGTTGAGAATGGTTACTATGTAGTAGCAAGAGCTTTTTTACTTGCCCTGTCAGGCGAGATTTTCTATTCTCGGTCTTGTTCGTTTAATGTGTCAGGGAATGCTGTTTCACATCACTATTACCTGCAAAGGGAATACCATTGAAAAAAACCGACATCAAGAACCCCGATTATTTCCATAAAGTCATCGACTGCCAGTATGGTTGTCCGGCTCACACCCCGGTCCCTGAGTATATTCGCCTGGTCCTCCATGGAGATTACACCCAGGCCTATATGATCAATTGGGAGTCAAACGTTTTTCCCGGGATCCTGGGCAGGGTCTGTGACCGGCCCTGTGAACCAGCCTGCAGGCGCGGCAGGGTAGAAGAGGACCCGGTCGCCATCTGCAGACTGAAGCGGGTTGCTGCCGACAACCGTGAGGATATCCTGCCGCTGCTTCCCCTTGTGCCAAAGGAGAAAAATGGTAAACGGATAGCCCTCGTCGGAGGCGGTCCGGCATCCTTGACAGTGGCGCGGGATCTGGCGCTTCTCGGTTACGAACTCGATCTCTACGACGACCAGGGCAAGGCGGGCGGCTTCATGAGAAGCCAGGTACCTTCATTTCGTCTCCCCGAAAAGGTACTGAACGAGGAGGTCAATTACATCCTCGACATGGGAGTCACAACTCACCTCAACACCTACATCTCCAGTTTAAAAGAAATAACTGACAAGCAGTACGATGCCGTTTTCATTGGCTGCGGGGCACCCAGGGGCCGTGATCTGCCCGACCTGCCGGGGAGAATAGAGGCCGATCGTTCAATTCATATCGGCATCGAATGGCTGGCCGGTGTGGTTTTCGGTCATGTGGAAAAGAGTGGAAAACGGGTTCTCGTCCTTGGCGGGGGAAACACTGCCATGGACTGCTGCAGAACAGCGAGGCGGCTTGGAGGAGAACAGGTCTCCGTTATTGTCAGGAGTCCCCAATCGGAAATGAAGGCATCGGAGTGGGAAATTGAAGATGCCATAAAAGAAGATATCCCAATCATCGAAAACCACGTTCCGCTCGAATTTGTCCATGAAAATGGTAAACTGAAAGGCATGCGCTTTGAAAAGGTCACACCCGTCTATGATGATTCCGGGAAAAGAACTTTGACGAGCTCTGGTGAAGATCCTGTCTTCTTTCCATGCGACGAAGTACTCCTGGCAATCGGCCAGCAGAATGCCTTTCCCTGGATCGAAGATGAAAGCGGTATAGTCTTCAATGAAAAGGGACTTCCCGAGCTTCACCCGGTAACACTGCAGTCATCAGTTCCATCTGTTTTTTTCGGCGGAGATGCGGCCTTTGGTCCAGGCAACATTATCATCGCCGTCGCCCACGGCCACCAGGCCGCCATTTCAATAGATCTGTTCTGCCAGGGCAAAGATATTCACCACCGGCCGGAACCATTCGTCAGCCTGGCCGGACAGAAACTGGGCTTCCACGATTGGCTCTACGACTCCCAGATTACCGAAGATCAGCGCCAGATTGTGCCAACCGTTGAAAAAGCCAAATCCCTCAAGGATCGGCTGGTGGAAGTGGAGCTCGGGTTTGCTGTAGAAACCGGTAAGACCGAAGCCAAACGGTGTCTCAACTGCGACGTGCAAACCGTTTTTGACGGCTCGCTCTGTATCGAGTGTGACGCCTGTGTCGATATTTGTCCCACCAGCTGCATTACCTTCACCGAAAACGGTGAGGAAGATGAACTGCGGGAAAGACTGCTTGTTCCTGCACACAATAAGACCCAGGATTTATACATCTCCGAGGAGTTGCCATCAGGCAGGATCATGGCAAAAGACGAAAATGTCTGCCTGCACTGCGGCATGTGTGCCGAGCGCTGCCCGACCGCAGCGTGGGATATGCTTAAATTCATCTATAAATCAGCAGTGGCTGGAGACAAGTGATGAGAATTGAACGCGTAAACGACTTCGTGGTCCGGTTTGCCAACGTCAACGGCTCCGGTTCCGCCAGCGCCAACAACCTGTTTGCTAAAGTAGTTTACCGTCTCGGAGTGGTGGTGAGTCCAAAAAATATTTTCCCATCCAATATCCAGGGACTGCCGACCTGGTACGAGGTGAGAATCAGCGACAAAGGATACCAGGGAAGACGGGGCGGGGTCGACTTCATTGTCGCCGTCAACGGCCAGACGATGAAACAGGACTACCAGATGCTGGTACCGGGCGGCTACTTTTTCTATGATTCCACCCGCCAGCTGCCGGATGACTATCAGCGCGATGATGTCACCACCATAGGTGTACCGCTGACCCAGCTCTGTAACGACGAGTTTGCAGACCCTCGACTCAGGCAGCTGTTGAAAAATATCATCTATATCGGAGCGCTCGCCTTTCTGCTCGACATCGGCCTGGAACCGGTCAGCGAATCGATCAAGAAACAGTTCAGCAAGAAACCAAAACTAGCCGAGCCAAACATCAGGGCACTTGAGATCGGCTTCAATTACGCACAAGCCAATCATCACGACATATGCGGTCTTTCTATCCGCCCCTCAGACGCGGTCGGCGATCGTATCCTGATTGACGGTAACAGCGGAGCTGGACTGGGGGCACTTTATGCAGGCGCCACCGTTGCCGGCTGGTATCCGATTACACCGTCCACCTCGGTAGTCGAGGCGTTTGAGCGGTATGCCGGACGATATCGGATCGATCCTGAGACCGGCAAAAAACGATATGCGATTATCCAGTCAGAAGATGAACTTGCGGCAATCGGGATCGCCATCGGCGGCGGCTGGAATGGAGCCCGCTCATTTACCGCCACCTCAGGTCCCGGTATTTCGCTGATGAACGAATTCCTTGGGCTTGCCTATTTTGCTGAAATCCCTGTCGTTCTCATTAATGTCCAGCGAAGTGGGCCAAGCACCGGCATGCCCACTAGAACGCAGCAGTCAGATCTTTTGTCCTGCGCCTACCTCTCCCATGGAGATACCCGGAATGTCATGCTGATACCATCCGATCCGTACGAATGTTTCCACATGACCGCAGATGCCTTTGATCTGGCGGACCGTCTTCAGACGCCGGTAATCGTGATGAGCGATCTCGATATCGGCATGAACGATCACCTCTGCAAGCCGTTTGACTGGGACGACAATCGGGTCTACAACCGGGGCAAGGTTTTATCCGCGGATGAACTTGACAAAATCAGTGATAAGTGGGGCCGTTACCTTGATATCGACAGGGACGGAATCTGCTATCGGACACTCCCGGGCACACACCCTGAAAAAGGAGCCTATGTTACCCGGGGTACCTCGCATAACGAATTTGCCGCCTACACCGAAGAAAGCGCCGCCTACGAACGGGGTATGAAGCGGCTCCTGGTAAAATGGGAAACTGCCCGGCACCTGTTACACAGACCGGAAATTGTCATCAAGGATGAAAAAACTCCGCTCGGAGCACTGTTTTTTGGTTCTTCTACCTATGCGGCCCATGAAGCACTTGACAAGCTTGAGGAAAACGGCCTGATCATTAACAGTATGAGAATCCGTTCATTTCCCTTCCAGAACGAGGTATTTGAGTTTATCGATCAACACGAAATCGTCTTTGTTATCGAGCAAAACCGTGATTCCCAGATGAGGATACTGCTCTCCGGGGAATGCCAGATATCACCAGGTAAACTTGTGCCGGTCATCAATTTCAACGGGCTGCCGATCACTGCAACGATTATCACCAACCAGATCCACACAACCCTGCTCGCTTGCGGAAGAACAACACTGACGACCGCAGCCCAGAGGGAGGCCATCTCATGAGTTATGGAAAACCAGGCTTCAGACACCCTGAAGCCCAAAAAAACAAACTGGGCTTCACCAGAAAAGCCTATGAAGGGGCCACCTCCACGCTCTGCGCCGGCTGCGGCCACGATTCCATCAGCAGTGCCATCGTAACCGCCTTTTTTGAAATGTCCATTGAGCCACACCGGGTTGCCAAGCTCTCGGGCATCGGCTGCTCTTCAAAGACGCCGGCTTATTTTCTCGGACGCTCTCATGGCTTTAATTCTGTACATGGCCGAATGCCATCGGTGGCCACAGGTGCCAACATGGCGAACCGGGACCTCGTCTATCTCGGCGTATCCGGTGACGGTGATACTGCCTCCATCGGCATGGGACAATTTACCCATGTGGTGAGGCGTAACCTGAACATGATTTACGTGGTGATGAACAACGGCTGTTACGGTCTCACCAAAGGCCAGGATTCAGCCACGGCAGACAAAGGCTCCAAGAGTAAAAAAGGCGCAATCGTCTCACTTGAATCCATCGATCTGTGCGAGATGGCGATCCAGCTCGGTGCCGGCTTTGTTGCCCGCGGATTCTCGGGAGATAAAAAGCAGCTTGTGCCAATGCTCAAGGCAGCAATCGCCCACAAGGGTCTGGCCTTTGTTGATGTGATTTCACCCTGTGTTACATTCAACAACGTGCCCACATCAACCAAAAGTTACAGCTGGGTTCGCGATCACATGGAAGCCACCCAATCATTTGATTTTATACCGCTGATGCAGGAGATTACCACGGAGTATCCGCATGGAACCGCAACGCCTGTTGCCTTGCACGATGGATCAGTTATCAATCTCTACAAGCGTGAAGACAAGGAAATCATCACCAACAGGCGCGAAGCGATAGCCGCCCTGGAGGAAACAAAGGAAAACGAACAGATCCTTACCGGAATTCTGTATCTCGACCCGGACAGTCAGGATACCCATGAGATCCTGGGAACCACCGATACACCGCTCAAGGATTTTGGCGAAAAAGAGCTCTGCCCGGGAAGTGAGGTACTTCAGGCCTTCAACGAAAGCCTTCGCTAGGATCGTGTTGGAAAAAGCCATTTTTTTTCATATCATCGTACTTGTCATGGAGATCTAATCCTCCGCCCACGTACGACAGCTCGTTTTAATTTTCCGCGCAGAAGCAACATAATCGTGGTTTAAATCAGCGGAACGAAGTACTCTTTGACAAAAACAATTACGACGAACAGATCATACCACCGTTTTAACCCCAAAATATCGTCTGACCTGCCTGTGAAAGTACTCCAGCCGTTCAATATTTTTATTTTCAGCGCTGCGCTGCTGCTTTTTGCTCCTCTTGTTGCCAATGGTATCCCGAATAGCCCCGTAGAAACAACCCTGGCTCATTTTCATCAGGTACCGTGCCTTGACTGAAGAGATTATACCACTACTACAAGGACATCGTCCGGGCACTCTCCTATCCCAGGATGAGAGTGTTCAGGGCATTTTGCTCACTGCCCGCAACCACAGCTACCCAGGCTATAGAATCTCTGCAGCGGCTGGTTTTTTATCCGCTGAGTTTTGACCAGGTGGCAATCCTCGAAACGTTTTTTAAAATAAAAAACACGACCATTGACCAGGGCTGGAAAATTCTTGATAAAACAGCCACTCTGCAGTTCACCGCAATGCAGGCCGCAGCTGAAATACAGCAGATCGAAGATCTTGATTCAGCCGATTTCTTTTCCATCCTCGACACCCTGGAGGTGCTCGATGACAGTGGCTGCTGGGCTGCCAAGGCCCTTTTTAAGGTTTCGTCAATAAGCGGCAGCGAGGCGGTTGACGGACTGGCCGTTATTAAGACGATGAACGCCACCCAGCAATTGGCCGCCGAAAAAGGGTGTCTCGCTTTCAGCAAAGAGCCCCGCCACACCATCGAACTGCTGAACAGACTGAAACAATTACCCGAGACCGATGCAAACAATGTTGCAACCCTTTTTTCCTCGGAGCAGATCACAACTGGTGCGATATTCTTCTGGCTTAAAAGCTATTTTGCGCTCCCCATGAACGATCAGGAAACCCGTTATTATGCGCTGTCTGACACTCAGAAATCGACACTGCTCCAAACGTTTTCAGGCGGCTCAGACTATCTGATCTGGAAGCTCAACAGCCTGCACGGCGTCACGGATAATTATGGTGGTGAAATCGGTACCGGCACCCTGGCTGCCAGCAGTGATGAACGTCTCCTCGAACTCTTCGAAAAATTGCACCCGAAAGCCCGGGAACACTTTCAAACCCAGTTTCAGGAGGCCTTGACCCAAAACCAACGCTACGATGCGGTAACCATTTTAAAAAATGCTACCGCTCGAGCACGAAAGCTGACGGCAAAGGACCTGACTTCTGCCAATATCTACACCCTGCTCTCCCGGGGAAGTGAACTCTACGACTCCTCCTTCCGCGATGTGCTGGTGCCGATACTGCTTGATCGAATTAACCGCACCTACCAGGCCAACCTGCTCCTTTTCCTTGTGCAGACAGACCCGGAAAACGTCTCTATCTCTGATTTTATCATCAGCTGTGCCCAAAAAGGCAAGCTGACCGCATTTTTCCCGAGTGATCCCGGAGAACAGCGAAAGATTATTGACCTGGTTACCAGTTCCGCATTTCGAAGCGAGCAGAGCCTGATTTTATTTTCCGCCACATTCAGTACACTTCTGGAAAAAATTCAACCCGCTGTGCGCAGCTACCTGATCGATAGAATGATTTCGACCATTCAGCAGCCTGACTCGATCTTTGCCCTGCAGCTTCGCGTCATTCTCCAGTATTACAGTGATGAACATCCAGGCCTATTGTCCAGTGATGATCTGGATAAAATTGGTGGGATCATCAGTCGGTACGGCACGGTTGATCTGTCACCATTTATCAAAACTGATTTTTCCAGGTGGAAAGAAGACCGACAGCTTGCCAGCCTGTCCGTTTTTCAACATGACGACGACGGCAGTATTTCCTATCGATCAAACAGTCGAAATCTTATCAGTAACGGCTATAAGCCACGATTGTCCCGCATGCTTTCCCTGCTGCCGGAGCATGACCAGTATCAACTGGAAGCAGAAAAATTAATCCGCCAGTCAAAGAATAATCCTGGCAGTGTCGTCGCCGCACTCTATTCGCTTTCTGTCAAGGCACCGATCATCGTCGAGTGGTATAAATCGGTGCGGGGAATCGAGCTCTCTCATGCGGTGGCGGTCTATCAGAATGACGTCAGGCAGCAGGAACTGTTGAAACAATTTATCGAACAGAAAATGGAAATGTTTGCCCAGCGCGGGCACAGTTACTGGAGAGGTGATCAACTCATCAAACCGATGAAAAAAATCATTGATACAGGAGCTGTATCGAGCGATTCCATATCGGCGATCAACCGGTTCATGAGTATCGGCTCCTGCGGCGGCTTGAGAATTTACACCGAGTTGAACAATTTATTCAACAATACCATCGACATACTGGCGACGGTCGGAACCGGCAAAGCTGTTGTCAACGATCCATACAATCGACAACTATTTGAAATTATCGCCACAGCTCCTGATACCATCAGCTGGGAAGAAATAAGTCGCCGGTCGTCGTCGATATTTGCAGAGGGAAGAGGCAGTGATTATCTTCAACCCGGTTCATTGCCGGCAATCCTGCATAAAATGATGGATACACGGAGTCCAGACTGATGGCACTTCACAAACGCACGGAGCTCCAGGATCTCCTTGACTCCATTGGAGCTGGAAGCCACAAACAGCTCTATCTCTGTTTTGGAGAACGCTATCTCTGTCAGCAATCGGCAGAACAGATTGAACAGACCTTCCTCCAGACGACCGCTACCACGATTCACGCAATTGATGGAACCACTGAAGATAACAGCAGGATTCTGTCAAGAGTACTGAGCTTCAGCCTGTTGCCGGGAATCCAGATATACCGGGTCAACGACTCGAACCTCTTTCTCAGCAAAAATATCAGCTCCCAGATCTGGGAAAAAGCTGTCAAGGCCCACCAGCAGAACAGCCCCAGGAGTGCCTCTCGCCATCTTCTGGACCTGCTCAATTCTGCATCAATAACAGTTGAAGGTCAATCTGTCTTTTCAGATATCTCACCTGACCAGTGGCAAAAATTATTTGGCTTCAGCCATCCCGGTGAGAATCTCGACTGGGCTGACACCCTGCTGGCCAATAACAGGGTGCAGTCAGTTTCTCCACCGATCCAGACAACTGATCGGTTTATTTCAGCAATTGAGCAGGGAATACCCGCCAATAATGTATTGTTGCTTACGACCGAAAATATCGACAAGCGAACAAAACTGTATAACCAGATAAAAAAATATGGCGAAATTATCGATTGTTCGGTCACCGCTGGTGCCTCACGTGGCGCGGTCCGTGAACAGAAGGAAGTTGTTCAGGAAATGGTGAGAAACACCCTTGGTCAATTGGGCAAATCCATGGAACCGCACGCTCTTGAACTTCTTTTCCAGCGAGTTGGCTTTCACCCGGTCGGTGTGGTTATGGAGGTGGAGAAACTCGCCCTGTTTGTTGAAGAGCGGGAAACAATCAGCGTCAAAGACATTGAGCTGATGGTTGGCAGGACCAGAGAAGACGCCATTTTCCAGCTGACGGAAGCACTCGGCAACAGGAACAGAGCACGGAGTCTGACCACCCTGAGCAACCTCACCAGCGACGGCGTCCACAGTCTTGCACTCCTTGCTTCAATACGCAACTACTTCAGAAAACTGCTGATCTTCCGATCCCTGCAACTCATGGCTGATCCGGTCTGGACCAAAAATATGAACGCAAACAGTTTTCAGAACCAGTATCTTCCGGCCCTCAAGGAAAAAGATATCTGGGGTGAGCTCTTGAAAGGACACCCGTATGCACTTTTCATGAGTTTCAGCAAGGCATCAGAATTTCCAATATCCGGATTGAAAAAATCTCTTGGTCTTGTGCTTGAAGCAGAGTATCGGTTAAAGGGAGCTCCGATCCCACACAACATTGTGCTTGAAGAGTTAGTAATAACGCTGATTTCATCGATCAGTGGTGAACAAAAGTAAAATCTAAGAGCCTTTTGCAAAATGATGATTTTCGTTCAAAGTCAAACCATGCGAAAAAATTTTACCGCAGGCATATAATTGATATTCCGAGGATAAAATTTTAAGCATAACGAAGAGGTTGAACGAAAAGGGTGTTTTGCAAGTGGCTCCTAAGATTGAATTAGCACATTGCAGGATTGAAAACGGACCGATCAAGCTTATTATTTATGCAGAGAAGAGCAGAAGGTCCTGATGATTAACCATTTAAGTACAATGAATTATAACAGGAATGACCGAAAAAAAAGGTGATCTACAGGGATCGGTTCTAACCGAAGAGGTAATCGAAACAAAGGAACCTTCGCTCTACAAGGTCCTTCTCCATAACGACGATTACACGACCATGGAGTTTGTTGTTTCAATATTGGTGAACGTTTTTCAGAAAACAAGACATGACGCTATGGTTATCATGTTAAATGTACACAATGACGGCGTCGGAGTTGCAGGAGTTTTCCCCCGTGAGATATGTGAAACCAAAATTGCCATTGTCCATGAACTTGCAAAGAAAAACGAGTTCCCTTTACGCTGCACTATGGAGAAAGAGTAGCAAAAATTTTTAAATGAGTGATACACATGCTGAGTAAAACATTAGAGGCGTCGCTGATAAAGGCAATCAAAGAGGCGAAGACCTACAACCATGAATTTGTTACCGTAGAGCATATGCTCTACGGGCTCCTCCACGATGAGTTAACTGCCTACATAATCAGTGAATGCGGCGGATCAGTGGAAACGCTGAAACACAAGCTGGAAGCATTCTTTGCCGCTGAGATACCAACGATCCCGGCTGCTACAGGGGGCGACCCGACCCAGACAATTGCCTTCAACCGGGTCCTGCAGCGGGCTGTTGCACACGTGCAGAGCTGCGGAAAAAAAGAGGTGGACTCTGGAGACGTTCTCGTTGCCATTTTCTCCGAGGCGGAGTCCCACGCCGTCTATTTCCTCAGTTCGATTGGGGTCGGTCGCATGGCGGTCGTCCATTTTGTCTCTCACGAGTTGCCGGAGGGGCTGCAGCAGGCTCCCCTCCCTAAAATGCCCCATGAGACAGATAACCAGGAAACAGCACCGCCGAAAGAAACAGACAAGGCGCTGGCCGATTATACGGTCAACTACTCCAGGCTTGCTGCTGAAGGTAAAATCGATCCGCTGATCGGCAGAAATGATGAAATCAACCGCATGATGCAGGTACTCTGTCGCCGAAAGAAAAACAACCCGCTGCTCGTTGGAGAACCAGGCGTTGGTAAAACAGCGATGGCCGAAGGGCTGGCCCTGCGCATCCATGAGGACCAGGTAGCGCGCCAGGAGGGAACAAAGCATATTGTACCGGAACTGCTCCAGGATGTGGAAATATATCTTCTGGACATGGGAACACTGGTAGCCGGCACCAAGTATCGAGGTGATTTTGAAAAAAGGCTCAAGAATGTTGTTGCCGCCATCGAGAAAAAGGATAATGCAATCCTTTTCATTGATGAAATGCATACCCTCGTCGGAGCGGGCGCAACCAGCGGCGGCTCAATGGACGCCTCCAACCTGCTCAAACCGGCGCTGCAATCGGGAATTCTGCGCTGTATAGGATCAACCACCTACGAAGAGTATAAGAACCAGATCGAAAAAGACCGGGCGCTCTCCAGACGATTTCAGAAAATTGACATCGAGGAGCCGACGGTCGAAGACACCTTCCATATCCTCAAAGGTCTGCAGCCTCGATATGAAGAACATCATCAGATCCGCTACTCCAAGCCAGCTATCAGAGCTACCGCAGAACTTGCAGACCGCTACATAAATGAGCGATTTCTGCCGGACAAGGCGATTGACGTGATGGACGAGGTGGGTTCTTTATTTCGACTTGAAGGCAGACAAAACGCAGTCGTCAAGGTGAATGATATCGAAAAAGTTGTTTCGCGCATGGCCCGCATCCCTGCCCGCACCAGAAAGGCCTCTGAACGGGAATCTCTGAAAAATCTCAAGGATAAACTGAAATCGGTCATTTTCGGCCAGGACAACGCAATTGATGCTGTCGTTCAAGCGGTTAAGCGTTCGAGCGCAGGTCTTGGTAACCCGACCTCACCGACCGGCAGTTTTCTTTTTGCAGGGCCGACCGGCGTTGGCAAGACAGAAGTTGCCAGGCAGCTGGCCAGCGCCCTGGCCGTTCATTTTGAACGATTCGACATGAGTGAGTATATGGAAAAACATGCGGTAGCCCGGCTCATCGGGGCTCCTCCCGGTTATGTGGGATTTGACCAGGGTGGGCTGCTGACCGAAGCGATCCGCAAACACCCCTACTCGGTCCTGCTTCTCGACGAAATCGAGAAAGCGCATATGGATATTTTCTCGATCCTGCTCCAGGTGATGGATCACTCCACGCTGACAGATAACTCGGGGAGAAAAGCGGATTTCCGCAATGTCATCATCATCATGACGACCAATGCCGGCGCCCGTGAAATGGCGGCAAACACCATCGGTTTTGTGGGCGACAAAAAAGGTAAGAGTGCCAAGGCTGTGGACAAACTCTTCTCTCCTGAGTTCAGGAACAGACTGGACGGCACCATTACCTTCGACTCGCTTGACATGGATTCGATGAAATGTGTTGTTGACAAGCTGATCATCGAGCTGGAAGTTCAACTGGCTGAAAAGAAAGTCAGCATCCGCTTGAAAGATGAAGCCCGGGAATGGCTGGCCAGAGAAGGATATGATCCGGACTATGGAGCACGGCCACTGCGGCGGCTGATCATGAAAGAAATAGGTGACACGCTGTCAGAAGAAATACTTTTTGGTCAACTGGTAAAAGGCGGTATCGCCACCATCGACCTGAAAGAAGATGCTCTGCAATTCAGCTATGAGGATTAAAACAAGCCACACAAGATTCAGTCTACCACAAAGAGGTGATTCATGAGCGACTGCCTGTTCTGCAAAATTGTTGCTGGAGAAATACCGTCTGAAAAACTGTATGAGGATGACGACGTGATGGCATTCTGGGATATTTCCCCCCAGGCACCCAAACACTTTCTGGTTATCCCCAAAAAACACCTGATCGACTCGCCTGATGTCAAGGAAGAGGATGAAAAACTGATCGGTAAAATGGTACGGGTTGGGGCACAGCTTGCCGCAGAAAATGGTATCAGCAATGGTTACAGGGCCGTGATCAACAACGGCGCAGATGCAGGACAGCTCGTTTTTCACATTCATATGCATATCCTCGGCGGAAGACCAATGAACTGGCCTCCCGGCTGACAGGGCGACGTTCTTCCTCTTAAAACCAGGGTTCATACCTGCTTGTATTCCTTCTCCTCAATCTCTACCGTAGAGTTGTGCTTGCTGATAGCCCGTTCCTCGGTCATTGACTAATCCTGCGGCATCGCTCTTTCTTTTCCCCCTGTTTCCTGCTACATTGCGATCCATCAGAGCACTGGCCCTGCGAGCAAGACATTGTTGAAAAAAACCACGGACCATTATGGTTGAAGAACTATTGAGTCACCTCAAAACACTCTCCCCAGAGCAATTACTCCCTTCGATTCTGGCCGTCCTCCTCGGAATCGGATGTGTCATTCTGGGATTGCTGGCTGCCAGATGGAAACGCAAATATCACCAGCTGATCCTTGCCAACTCCCTCCTCCAGGAACGTTTGAACGTAGAGCAGCAGTACCGGCTGGAGAAAGAGATGCTGCTCGAAACAACCTCAGCCGAACTCAAGCTGCAGTTCAGGGACCTTGCCCAGAAAATATTTGATGAAAAAAGTCGGACCTTTTCATCACAGAATAGTGAAAAACTGGACATCCTGCTCCGTCCATTTCGAGAACAAATTAACTCATTCAGGGATCGTGTCGACACCATCTTTGTGGAAGAAACCAAAGAGCGTGCATCATTGAAGCAGGAACTTCTGCAGCTGAGAGATCTCAACCGGCAGATTAATGAAGAGGCTCGAAATCTTAGCCAGGCAATTGCCGGCAATCGTCAAACCCAGGGGGCATGGGGAGAACTCGTCCTGGAAAAAATCCTGGAACAGTCAGGTCTGCGAAACGGTCATGAATTTGAAACCCAGAAGGGAATGCGCGATCGCGACAACCGTCTGTTCAAGCCCGATGTTATCATACATCTGCCGGAGGAAAAGGACATCGTCATCGATTCCAAGGTTTCGCTCTCTGCCTGGTCACGTCATGTCTCTGCCGGGGAACCGGAGGAAGCGGCACAGGCCATGAAAGAACACCTGCTGGCCCTGAAGAACCATATCAAAACACTGAGTAGCAAAGATTACAGTTCTCTCAAAGGGCTGCGCTCGCTTGATTTTGTATTGATGTTCGTGCCGATAGATGCCGCCTTTATCAGTGCCGCCCAGCGTGATGAAACGTTAATCCCCGAGATGTATTCCCACAAGATCATTATTGTCACCCCGACCACCCTGCTTGCCACGCTGCGGATCATCGAACACATCTGGCAGCTTGAGCGCCAGAATCGCAACGCTGTTGAGATTGCAAACAGAGCGAGTCTTCTTTATGATAAGCTGCGCGGCTTTCTTGAAGATATGGATAAATTGGGAAAACAGCTCGATATCAGCAGGGACAGCTATGACAGGGCGATGAATAAGCTGAGCAGGGGCCGCGGCAACCTGCTGTCACAGGCACGCCATTTCCCCGAACTCGGCGTCCAGGTGAAAAAAGAGATAGCCAAAGAACTGCTTCCGGAATCGGAATAACGAACGTTTATTTAATCCTATTACCAAAAACCTCTTTACATAATAAAGATTATGCAAAAAAAACATGCTCTCGTGACCACACTTTTCTTGCTGTTCTCGCTGCTGCTTTTCTCTGAGCTGTGTATGGCCGAGGAAAATGCTGACGTTTTGCCAGTTGAAGGACTCCAGCAGTTGACCGTTCCGATTAAAGGTGACTATGACAAGATGGTCAAAACCCGGGTGATCAGGGTGCTGGTACCGCACAGCAAAACATTCTTCTTTTTTGACGGAATCAAACCGCGCGGCCTCGCCTACGAGCTGGTTATGCAGTTTGAACAATTCATCAACAAGAAACAGAAAACCAAGAACCTGAAGATACACACCGTTATCATACCAACCACCAGAGAAAACCTGATTCCACACATAAGGGACGGAAAAGGCGATATCGCTGTCGGCAATCTTACCATTACCGAAGACAGGCTCAAAGAGGTTGACTTTTCAGACCCCTTTGCAACTGGCATCAATGAAATCGTCGTTTCAACGCTTGATTCCAGCCCTTTGAAAACACTGTTTGATCTATCTGGGAAAAAAATACATGTCAGAAAATCGAGCAGCTACTATCAAAGCCTGCTCCGCCTGAACACAACACTTGAAGCAGCGGGAAAAAAGAAAGCAAAGCTTATCATCGCCGATGATAACCTGGAAGATGAGGACCTGCTGGAAATGGTCAATGCCGATTTGATTGAGTACATGATCATCGACAGTCACAAAGGTGACTTCTGGGCAAAGATATTTGAGAAGATAAAGCTCCACCCGCACATCAAATTACGGACCGAGGGTCAGATCGGCTGGGCGATGAGGAAAAAAAGCCCCAAGCTGAAAGCGGTCATCAACGAATTTGCCAAAACTCATAGAATCGGCACGTTAACGGGCAATACGCTTTTTAATAAATATTTTGCGACAACGTCCTATATTACCGACTCCATTTACACCGAACATCTTAAGCGTTTCAAGATCATGACCAATTACTTCAAGAAATATGGGGCACAATATCAGTTCGATTACCTCATGCTCGCGGCCCTTGGCTACCAGGAATCAAAGCTTGATCAGAACGTCAAAAGCAACCAGGGGGCAGTCGGCGTCATGCAGGTACTGCCATCAACGGCAAAAGATAAAAATGTCGGAATCACGAACATTGACGAAATTGATCCGAATATCCATGCCGGGACCAAGTATCTGAGGTTTATGACAGACAGGTACTTCGCAGACGATGAGGGCGTCGATCAACTCAATCAAACCCTGTTTGCCTTCGCCTCATACAACGCCGGCCCGGCCAAGGTTGCCCGTTTGAGGGAGGATGCAAAAAAAATGGGACTTGACCCGAACAAATGGTTCAACAATGTCGAAGTGGTCGCGGCAAAAAAGATTGGCCGCGAAACGGTGCAGTACGTGAGCAATATCTATAAATATTACATCGCCTATAAACTGGTGGAAGACAAACTTGCCACCCAGGGTCCTGCGCACCTGTCAGGATCATCAAAGAAGAAAAAGAACCTGAAATGAGAGTTCCACAATAACGCGCTACTGGGAAACAACCCACAGCGAGTGCACAATTGCCGGTACCCAGAAAACAAAACAGAGCAGGATATTGATTACCAGGTCTTTACCTGCCCCTGATTTCATAAAAACCGCAAGCGGCGGCAGCAGAAGTGCAATAATTATCAAGATCAGCTTGTTGTCCATGGTTTCCTCCGTGACCTGTGTCAGTATTGGTCCAGCTTTTCTTTACTCTTGATGCCTGCCTTTTTCATTTTATAGCGTAACACGCGCTCACTGATGCCGAGCATCTCAGCAGCTTTTGTCTGTACCCATCCACACGTTTCCAGGGCGGAAAGCAGCATACTCTTTTCAACACGCGCCAACCGCTCGCTCAAAAGTCCTCCCGACATCTCCCGCTCCCGAATTTCTTTGGGAAGATCACTCTGCTTTATGAGGGTTGAGCGGGTCAGCGTAACCAGCCGCTGCACCAGATGCTCAAGCTCCCTGACGTTACCCGGAAAATCATATTTGACCAACTGGTCCATCGCTTCAGGGGCAAACCGCAGTTGCCTGGTACTGTGTTTTTCCAGGAAATGTTCAACCAGTGGCGGAATATCGTCTCTGCGTTCCCGAAGCGGCGGCAAACTGAGTTCAAAGACCTTGAGCCTGAAATAGAGATCCTCCCGGAACCGTTCATCCTGGATCATCTGTTTGAGGTTTTTATTGGTTGCCGCAACCACCCGAACATTTACACTAATATCATCATTTCCTCCAACCCGTGAAATTTTCTTTTCCTGGAGGGTCCTCAACAACTTCGCCTGCATCGGAAGCGGTACTTCACCGATTTCATCGAGAAAGATCGTTCCGCCTGATGCCTGTTCGAATTTACCAAATCTCCTGGATGAGGCGTCGGTAAAGGAACCTTTCTCATGTCCGAACAGTTCAGATTCAAAAAGATTCTCAGGTATGGCTGCACAATTGACCGGGACAAAGGGTCCGTCTTTTTTCTCACTCACCAGGTGGATCAGATGAGCAATCAGCTCCTTGCCCGTTCCAGTCTCACCGGTTACCAGGACATTCCACTCGGTTGGAGCAACCCGGTACACGAGTGACAGGACTTCGCTCATGGTACGGCTGGAGCCGATGAGAGCAACCGGTATGTCCCTTTCTGTTATCGACCGGGTCAGTTCGGTCGCTTCATCTTCAACCGCAATATCGGTCTCTATCTGGGTAATCTTTGCAAGGAGCGCTTCCAGGTCCACCGGTTTCTCGAGACAATCATCGGCCCCAAGCTGCATGACCCGGACCGCAGTCTGAACACTGCCAAAAGCAGTGATCATGATTGCCCTGACCAGCGGGGACTGTTCCCGCATCCGCCTGAGGACTTCATCTCCGTTCATATCCTCCATACGATGATCAAGAAGAACAAGTTGAATGGGCTCACTTTCAAACAACCTCAGTGCCTCGCCCCCACCGGAGGCTGTATAAATTTCATATCCCTGTTTTTCCAGGAAACCAGCAAGCATGTCCCGCTGCATTTGCTCATCATCAACAATCAATATTCGCATGGTTCAACCTGCCTGGTAATCATCGTCTCTTGGCCCAGAAGCCTTTAACGGGAGTGAAACCGTCATCGTCAGTTCTCTATTAGGGTAATCACCGATCCAGCTTATACTACCTTTATGTGCCTCTACGATCTTTCGGCTGATTGATAACCCCAACCCGGTGCCTTTGGCCTTCGTTGTAAAATATGGTTGAAAAAGCTTCTCGCCCTGTTCCTTGGTTAAATCAAAACCGCCGTTTCTGGCTGTAATCAGGCAGAGTGACTTCTCTTTTTTTGCATATAGAGACAGAAATCCACCATCAGCCTGGGCTTCAATACCGTTTCTCAAAATGTTTTCAAACAACTGGCCCAGCAGTTCCCGGTCACCTTCGACTGTTAACGACCCGTCAATGTTCAGCTCAAGTTCAATTGACTGATCAGTGATTGCGCTGCGATACGGCTCAATCACCTGCAGGATCAGTTCTGATAGGTTGACAGGTCCAGCCTCGATCTGAAAATCATGGATATACTGGCGCAGACGATTTATCACATTGTCACTGCGTTTTACCGCTTCTCTCATGGCGTCGAGCAGCTGCCGGTGCTCCTGCGACAGGTCGTCTGCCTCAAACTGCAATCTCTGCAAACCAATATTGATGGCATTGAGTGGATTGCGCAGCTCATGGGTAATGGTTGAAGCAGCCCTGCCCAGCGCCGCCTCCTCGTGTTGTCGAGCCAATTGCCTCTCGAAATCACGTGCCTCATTCAACCGCGTCTTCTGGGAACGATACAACCACCAGGAGGAAAAACTGCCGATGGCGAGCAGAAACAGGACAAACAGGCTGAGCTCCTTGCGCATCTGAGCCATGCGCTTTTCAAAATGTTCAGCCTTTAACCCGACGACCAGCCGTTTTCCGCCAATGAGCACATCATGCTCAGCAATTGTCTCTCCTTCTTTTATGCTCTTAAGTTTGCCCCGCTGTATTTCTTCACTGCTGTCTTGTGGTAATTCAAACTTCACATAACCAATTCCAGGCAACGTATTCAAGACTGTCAGCAATGTTTCCAGGGATAGATTCTGCCGCATCTGTTCATAATCGGTCGAGGATATGCCAACGATAATACACCCGTTTTCTCCCACAGCCTGCTGCTCGCCATCAGTATAGGAAAACAGATAGACTCCTTTGTCTTCGCGGTAGAGCAACTGCCCTGATGAAAGACAGGACTGGTCCGGCAGCCAGCTTCCCGGGCCTGACACAACATCTGTTGTGTCTCTTAGAATTTTTACCCCGGCGAGTCCTGTTTCTGTGGCAAATGCAGACAATTCCCGGTCTGTAAATGGTTCTATCGAATCGAGGTAAAAGAGGAATCTGGCACTGTTTTTGAGAAATCCTTTGTAGATTGATTCGAGACTGGCGCTGCTGTTGATTGTATTGCGGATGTTGAGCTCAACGATACCGGCGACAACCTCAGAATGCTCTCGAGAATGTTTATGGAATTGATTGGAAGCCTTCTGGAGCTGTAAAAAAAAATAACCGGCCACAAGAACAATCAGTACGATAAAGAGTGCCAGGTTACTTTTCCAGGAAGGATAGAGCTTCATGCAATGTCAGAATAGGTAAAAATTATTGAAAGCCGCACCGTCCGTTTCTTTTATTCAGCCGGGATCTGACCCCTGTTTTATCTCGAAACCTTTTGGCATGTGCAATAGTAGAGACAGAATCGGCCAGGAACGTTTGGTCATCAAGATAGTGTCCGGAAAACTCTACCCGTTTACCTTTCAAGTTGCAATCCGGTTGATTAACGTTAAACGCATCAATCAGCTGATCGGAAAATGGCGCGTTTGCCAGTTGAACCAGCAGGACAGATCCGGGTCGCTGGACCTCCCCTGTCTCAGAAAACATACCTGAGACAGGGGAAATGATCACTTCTGCTTTTTCTGAATCAACCGCTGTAATTTCACCGGTGACGGTGACAGTTTTGAAATCACCTGCCCGTGTCACGCTGCAGAGAAAATGAAGTGTCAAAAATCCGATTAACAGTTTCACCAGATCACCCGTTGATCAACTGTGAGTCCTGGCAAACTCCTGGGTTGCTTCGAAAATATCCATTGGTGAAATATCATTGTCTGCAGCGATATCCTTGATCGATGAGCCGGGATCAACCCGTATTCCTTTCTCGTCAAGCGTGTGGGCGAGCCGGTTGATCTTCAGACCATATTCGTTGCAAAACTCCTCAAAGGTCTTTTTAGCCCAGCCAGGTAGCGGAGAGTCAGGAAAGGATTTACCGACAGTTGTACCATCCGTCTCATTGGCCTTGATATTTGCAGGTTTAATGACATCATACACCTGCTGCGGTGTCATGTTATTGTTTTTCGCAATCGCTTTAAGTGTCTCTTTTTCACTGGATACGGTTAGCCCTGCAGCCTTGAGGAGTTCCATACTTTTTTCAAGATCAAGGTATTCCTTTTTGGCAAAGAACTTCAGGGACGAGAGCTCGGCATGGCCATACGGGGGTTCCCCATAAGTTTTTGAGCCAGAATCTTTGATCGATGAGGAAATGTCAAGAATCGTGCTCATCGGTGGAATCTGGAAGTAGGTGCCGACCACAAACAGCAGCGAAACAACAAGGGCAACATTAAAAGCACCGGTAAAGACTTTCACTTCACGAGCCTTGTTCTTCATATAGGCGATAATAGGTTTCCAGTTGTAATAGATATGCAGGACACCGGCGATGAGAAACAGCACGCCGACAGTAATATGCTGATCACTCCACTCGCCCTTGGTCAGCCCCCAGAATCTCCAGTCAGCCCAATAGGCGACCCTTCCCTCCGGAACCACATAGAGAATAACTGAGTTAAGCAGCAGTATGATCAGTGAAACAAGCATGGTCATTGATGTAATTTTTCGCATATTCATGTGTCTACCTCCTGGTAGTGATGGAAATGAACGAACATTTTAGTTTGTGATCAGTACTAATCAACATCTATGCCACTACGGATTTTTTTATTTTAAATTTAATTACAATATCTTAGGGTCATCACCGGGATGCACAGCCAGCATGGTATTCGACAATCAGATACCAGCTTCGACAAAAATGTCGAAGCTGGTATCCCCGTAACTGCGTGATCGCTCCAGTTTCTTGCTAAATAGAGTGAAACATGGTACTCAAACCAGCACAGTGGAACCATCTCTTCCGGTCCCGGCAGTAACGAGGGATTACCAAAAAACAAATTGGGGAAAAAACGTGCTGCTGCATCATCACTTCATTGAAGTCGCTAAAAGAATCGGCGACAAACTGGCAATTCACGATTTTACCACCAATAAGGAAGTTTCCTACAGCCGTGCTCTCCTGGCATCACTGCTGCTGGCAAGCGTCTTCAAGAAATATGACCGCGGTTTTATCGGCGTCATGCTGCCCACATCGGCAGGCTGTATTCTGGCTAAAATTGCGCTGATGATGAGCGGTCGTGTTCCGGTTATGATTAATTATTCAACCGGAGCAGCCCAAAATGCCACATATGCAAAACGCAAGTGTGATTTTCGCACGATTATCACCTCCCGGGCGCTGCTGGAAAAGATTGACTGCCCCGTTGTTGACGGGATGATCTATATCGAAGATATCATGGAAAACCTGACTGCACTGCAAAAGATAAAAGCGGCAGCACTTGCCAAACTGCCAGCTTCCATGATCAAAGCAATTGTGCGGGGAGGCAGTGAAGATGACACCGCGGTCATACTTTTCACCAGCGGCAGCGAGAAAGACCCGAAAGCCGTGCAGCTGTCCCACAACAATATCAAGGCAAACATAGAATCGGCGAGTCAACGATTCAACTTCACCGGCAACGACACCTTCCTCTCCTCGCTCCCCTACTTTCACGTGTTTGGTCTCACGGTAAACCTGTGGATTCCACTGCACCACGGTGATACTATCCTGACCTATGCCAACCCGCTGGATTACAGGAAAATATGTGAGATCGTCAGGGATCAGAAAGCAACGTTAATGGTAGGCACCCCAAGCTTTTTCTGGGGATATTTAAAAAAATCAGAAAAGGGTGATTTCGACTCCCTGCGCATAGCGCTGGTTGGTGCAGATAAATGTCCGGACTCCTTGCGGGATGCCTACCAGGAAAAACACCAGCAGACACTTCTGGAAGGGTATGGCGCCACCGAATGCTCTCCCGTTATTTCCGCCAATTCTCCTGAAGACAATCGGCCCGGCAGTGTCGGAAAACCAATCCCTGGCGTCCAGGTACGAATCGAAAACTATGAAACTGGCGAGGAATGTGAACCTGGTCAGGACGGCAGGATACTGGTCAAGGGAGACAATGTCATGAAAGGGTACTTTGATGACTTCGAGCAGACCTCTCTGCATATCCGTCGTGGCTGGTATGATACCGGTGATATGGGAAATATCGATCAGGATGGCTACCTCTGGCACGTGGGAAGAATTAAGCGATTTGTCAAGATCGGTGGAGAGATGGTCTCACTTGTCAAGATTGAATCGGTACTGGACTCCCTGTTACCCGAAGATGCTCATTGCTGTGTTGTGGAAATTCCCGACTCTACCAAGGGTGCCCGAATCGTCGCCGTAACCACAGAGCAGATCAACAAAAAATCGACTTTGAAGCAGATGGCGGAACAGCTTCCCAAAATAGCATTGCCCAAACAGTTTCTGGTCTTTGAGGAGTTGCCGAAAATGGGCAGTGGAAAAATCGATTTCCGCAGGATAACTGAAATGGTAAGAGAGCTGCATGCGGAAAAGCGAAACAGCTAGACGTCTTCTCCATGTCACCTGACAGCACTTCCCGACCAGCCCGGCGAGCACCCCGTTTCATGCGTTCGCCCCTGTTTGATATTATCCAGTTTATCTGTCTGCTCGTCGTTCTTGGCTGGCTTTCTTCGCGCTCTATTGCAAATCTTGGCTATAACTGGTCGTGGTATCAGATTCCGTCGCTTATCCTTACCTCAACCCACGATGGACTCCAGGCGGGACCACTGCTGCTCGGGCTCGGAATAACCATAAAAATCTCGGCGCTGAGCATGGTCTTTGCTTTTATTATCGGCCTGGTTACTGCCATTTTCAGGTTTTCACACTCACCCGTTGCCCGTTTTGTTGCCCGTGTTTACCTGGAACTGAGCAGAAATACCCCGCTCTTAATCCAACTCTTTTTTATTTACTTTGTTCTTGGGCCTGTTCTTGGTCTAGGCCGTTTCCCATCGGCCGTCCTCGCTCTGAGTCTTTTTGAAGGAGCCTACGCCTCGGAAATTTTCAGGTCAGGCATCCTCTCGGTGGATCGCGGCCAGATTGAGGCTGCCGCAAGTCTTGGCCTCAAGAAAAGCTATATCTATCGCTTTATCATTCTCCCCCAGGCCATACGCACCATCCTGCCCCCGCTGACCAGCCAGGCAATTTCACTGATCAAGGATTCTGCGCTCGTTTCAACCATCGCCATCTATGACCTGACCATGCAGGCACAGGCCTTGATTTCAGAAACCTTTCTGACCTTTGAGATCTGGTTTACTGTTGCCATTCTGTATCTCATGATTACAGTTACGCTGTCGTTTTTAGTCACTTTTCTTGAAAAACGGTTGAAGATTTCTTGAAGGTGGTCTTTACAGGTACACACCAAATCCAGACGTACACAGATAACTTTTAAAGAGGGAGCTATGTTTACAAAAATCAGGTTGGTACATGTTATTCTGTTTTTCACAGCGATCATCTATTTATTACCCCTAACCACCACTGCAGCGACCCTTCAGCAGCAACTGGTGCAGGAGAGCACTGTTGAAAAAATCATCAGGAGTGGCGTACTTCGGGTTGGTATGGATACCTTTCAACCATGGGCCATGAAAGATAAGACAGGTAAATTTATTGGTTTTGAAATTGATGTTGCCACCCGGCTCGCCGAGGATATGGGCGTGAAGGTGGAATTTGTGCCAACCGCCTGGTCAGGAATTATCCCAGCGCTGCTGACCGGTAAGTTTGACGTGATCATTGGCGGCATGGGTATACTTCCCAAACGTGCCCTCAAGGTCAATTTTTCTCAACCGTATGACTTTTCGGGAATGTCCATTGTTGCCCATAAGGGAAAGGCGGAGGGGTTCGCCTCCCTTGAAGATTTCAACAAGCCGGAGGTGCAGGTCGCCGTAAAGTTAGGAACCTCAGCCGTTGTTGCCGCCAAAAGACATCTGCCCAAGGCCACGCTTCGCATGTTTGAAAATGAGACCCAGACCTACCAGGAATTGAGAAACGGCAATGTGCATGCCGTTGTCGGTTCCGCTCCGAGGCCGGCTTTTGAGGCCCTGCAATACAGCGATACGCTGTTTTTGCCAGTTAAAGGAACATTTACCAAGGAACCGATCGGGTTTGCGCTGCGCAAAGGAGACCCCGACTCACTTGCCTTTTTCAACTCGTGGATTACCGGTGTATGGCTTGAAGGATGGCTCAAGGAACGGCATGAATACTGGTTTGAAACACGGGACTGGGCGGACCAGGTTGAATAGCCGACAGCAGACACCTCAAGGTTTCCACTCTTCTCAGACTACGGCCACCCGGACAGGGTGGCCGTAGTGATTGATTCTGCTGCCAATGAACAGAGCCCGCTTCCGACTGACAGTTCTTGATATCTTTCTGATCATCGCCATCGCAGGTGCATTTGTATTTGTCGTTTACCGTCTCACCTTTTCACTCAATTACAAGTGGAACTGGGGGATTATCCCTACCTATCTGGTTCGTTTTGACCAGGAGAGCGGCCGATGGACGGCAAATGTCCTGCTTGAGGGGTTATTTACCACCATCAGGCTCTCCATCTGGGGCATGCTTCTGGCCGGTGTTCTCGGCCTGATCATGGGCCTTGCCCGTACAGCAAAACGCCTCTTTTTAAGGCTCTGCGCCCGGACCTACGTTGAGCTCATTCGCAACACGCCTCCGCTTGTTCTTGTCTTTATTTTCTATTTTTTTGTCAGTGACCAGATCCTGCCGGCAATTGGTGCCGATTCATTTGTCAGGGGTCTCTCTGATACAGGTATCTATTGGTTGAAACTCTTGGCCGCGCCCCCCGAATTGTTCGTACCGTTTCTTTCAGGTGTTGTCACCATCGGTATTTTTCAGGGAGCCTATATCACTGAAATTGTCAGGGCGGGCATAGAGGCCATTGACAATGGCCAGTGGGAAGCATCCCGGGCACTTGGCCTAAACCGCTGGCAGCAAATCAGGCTGATTATCCTGCCGCAGGCGCTGCGCATCATGCTGCCGCCGCTGGCAAATGAATTCATCAACACCATTAAATACTCATCAATTGTCTCGATCATATCGATCCAGGAGCTCACCTTTCAGGGAATGCAGGTCATGTCTTCCACCCAGGTAACCATTGAGGTGTGGCTCACCATTACCTGTATGTACCTGGTTCTCTGTCTGAGCTTGTCGCTATGGGTACAATGGCTTGAAAACCGTCTGAGTCTGCAGGTTTAGTAATTAACAACAGGTAAAAAAGAGACACCCATGAAGACATCTTCCCCGTTCAGCATTAAAAATATACGTCTCTTTATTGCCTTCAGGATTTTTTTTAATTCTCGTTTCTATTACCCGGTCTTCACCATTCTTTTCCTCGATTATGGCTTGAGTATTGAGCAGTTTGCCCTGCTGAACACGGTCTGGGCGATTACCATCGTCTGCAGTGAAGTGCCTTCAGGTGCGCTCGCCGACCTTCTCGGTCGCAAACGATTACTTGTTCTCACCTCGGCTCTGATGATTTTCGAGCTCAGTGTCATTGCCTTTGTGCCGCTCGGTTCCATCAATCTCGTTTTCTGGGCCTTCTTCATTAACCGTATCCTGAGCGGGCTGGCAGAAGCAATGGCAAGCGGAGCCGATGAAGCGATTGCCTATGACTCGCTGGTACAGGATGGTAATCCTGACCACTGGCCGAAAGTATTAAGCCTGCAGATGCGTTTCAAGGCATTGGCTGGCATCATATCCATGACAGCCGGAGCGATGCTCTATGACCCCGGCGTGGTAAACACGCTTTTGGCGTTTCTGGGACAGACAATCACCGTCTCCCAGGAGGTGAGTATGCGATTCCCGGTCTATCTTACACTGGTTCTTGCCTTTCTGTCCCTCTGGACAACGCTTAAAATGACGGAAGTAGGAGAGGGGCGATCCACCGATGGCCAGACTATTTCAATGGCAACCATCTGGCAGGCAGGCAGGGTAACCTGGCAGGCAGGTTTATGGATCATGGCAACGCCATTTGCCATGGTAATCATTTTATTTGGCATGATGTATGATCATGTGCTGCGCATGATCATCACCCTGACCAGCCAGTACTATCGCCTGATACTGCTGCCCGAGGCAAGTTTTGGCCTGATCATGGCGTTGCTCTCTCTGCTCGGGCTGCTCATCCCAAAAGTCGCCGAGTATATGGTGGAAAAATTCAGTCCGCAACAGAACTGTCTCTGGCTTGGCCTCATCTCTTTTCTGGCCCTCTGGGGACTTACCGGTTTTGTCCCCTATCTGGGCGTGCTGCCCATGGCCCTGGTGATGATCGGTTTGATGCTCACCGCCTTTTTCACCAGTCATTATCTCAACCAGGTTGCCAGCTCCGATCAACGGGCAACTGTTCTCAGTTTTAAGGGGCTGGCATTCAACCTGGCCTATGGAATTATCGGCATATTATTTGCGCTGCTCATGCAGTTTCAGCGCAAGACGATTCATGAAACTGATCCTGAACTGGTCGCGGATCTGCTTGAAAATGAAGCCTTTCGGGCGACCATCAACTGGTTTCCCTGGTATGGCCTGGTGCTCACCACAATTATTCTGCTCTATGCCCTCTACCTGTTAAGAAACTCCAAGATTAATACAGAGATCAGGTAAACAGATAACGGGCATCACCCTGCATTGCAGTGTGCAGCTGGTGTTTACCTTCCACCGATAGTGACAATGGCACCGTTATCAATTCTCTTGTGGACCAGGGTGCGCTCGGCGGCACCATACTGGTTGATTTCAAGGGTCTCTTGCAACCCTTTGAAATCCTTGATCTCGTGGATGATATCGTTAAGGTTTCTTTTCGCTCTTGCCTGCTCCAGTGCGGTCAGCATTATTTTTGCCGATTCAAATGCATAAAACGCCCCGAGTTCAGGTTCCTCATGGAACCGATTCTTGTAATCGTCAAGAAAACGCTGGTACACCACGGCCGTGCTGTTAAAATCAAAGGATTGAAAGAATTCGATACCATTTACCGCTGCACCGCCCTGCTTAAGAAGTTCGGGAGTTATTGCCATGCCAGTTGCCAGGACCGGAAGATCGTGGTTCCGCTTCTTTAATTGGCGACAGATACGGACCAAATCAGATCCATCAGCGAGGATATAGACGACATCGGGGTTATTTTGGGACGCCTGGGTGGTGAGCAGCCCGAAATCCGTGTCATCGCGCGTCGTATATGATGTTACCTGGACAATTGTACCACCAAGCGCTTCGATAAAATCTCTAAAGTAGAATGCCCGGTTTTCAGTGTACTCCCTGTTGGTCAAATCATAGAGTATCGAGATCCGTCGATATCCTCGTTCCCGGAAAGACAGATCGGCAAGATGACGTGCTTCATCCCTGTCGGTTGGAGAAATCCTGAAAAAGAACTCTCCCTGATCGGTGAAATCAGCGCTGTTTGCAAAAGGGCTGATCATCACCATCTTGTTTTTCTCTGATAGCGGGGCAGTGACACGTGAGAGTTCACTGGTCATCGGCCCGATCACCCCGACAGCTCGACTCCTGACAAAATATTCCATACCCTGCAATGCAGTTTCAGGGTCGTTCCTGTCATCCTTTATCAACAATTCCACCTTGCGATCCGCCAAGCCGCCTGTCCTGTTCGCCTCCTCTATTGCCAGGATGACGCCGTTTCTCGCGGCAATACTGATGCTGCTCAGTCCACCGGTCAATCCTCCGAGAAAACCTATCTTATATGGTTCCGGAGCCCAGCAGGACAGAATAGTAAGCAGGAGCAGCGAGACAATCACGTTGCCAATTACACCTGCTCTGCCCCCCCCTTTCTTGGTCATTAGTCGACTGTTTCACTCACATGTTTTCTGCATTGACACGATTTGCTTCTTTCTCTGCTACTGGTATAAAGAACACAACAAATGACAATACTCAAGACAGAGTTCGAATTTTCAACTCATTATGGTATAGTCCTCAGATTCACTATATATAAAAGGTTTTCCAAATCAAACTATTAAACCACATTTCCTCCTATAGCCGAGCAACCGGAACGCTATAGATGCTATGTAATCAACAACCTTTTTCATCACTATGAAAACCCTCCCCGCGCAACTTCTTTATTTTCTGCAGAACAAGACGACCAAACGAAACTTTGCCATGCTCTGGAAGTTTCTGGCCTTTCTGGCCCTGATTATCACCCTTTATTCTGTGTTTTTCCATATCCTGATGGTCTATGAGGGTCGCGATTTCAGCTGGATAACCGGGTTCTACTGGACCATGACCGTAATGTCGACTCTCGGGTTTGGGGATATTACCTTTCATACCGACCTTGGTTTGCTCTTCACCATAGTGGTCCTGCTCTCAGGAGTACTCTTCCTACTGATCCTCCTGCCGTTCACTTTCATCCAGTTTTTTTATGCCCCCTGGCTGGAGGCCCAGGAAAAAGCACGAACCCCCCGTGAGCTGCCGGAAGATATGAAAGGTCATGTCATAATCACCAATTTTGACCCGATTACCACCAGGCTTATCGAACGCCTTGATAAACAGGGCATCCCCTATGTCATCGTCACAGCTGACCTCGCTCTGGCCAATGAACTGATTGACCAGGAATACCAGGTCGTTGTCGGGGAACCTGATCGCCCCTCTACCTATAAGCAGCTGAGGATAGAAAATGCAGCCCTTGCAGTCATAACCAATGATGACCTGACCAATACCAACCTCTCCTTTACCATACGAGAAGTGAACCGGGATGTGCCGATCATTACCAATGCTGACCACGATCACTCCATCGATATCCTTGAATTTTCAGGTAATATCCACGTTTTTCAATTCATGAAAATGCTCGGCGAATCGTTGAGCAGAAGAACGCTCGGGGTAGGAATGACAACCAATATCATCGGACGGTTTAACGATATCCTGATATCTGAGATGCCCGCCCTTGATACTGAGCTTGTCGGCAAGTCATTAACCGAGGCCGGTATCCGCCAGACAACCGGCGTAACGGTCATCGGCATCATGGAAGAAGGCAAATTCAGAGCTTCATCCCCCCATACCACAATAACGTCTAAATCGATCCTGATGCTCGCCGGATCGTCGCGACAACTTGGAGATTTTGACAACAAGTACACGGTAAAAAAACTACATGAGGAAGGATAATGTGCAGGTCGTCATTCTTGGTGGTGGTCGAGTCGGACATGCGGCTGCCCAGACACTCGCCGAGCATGGCATCACCTACCGGATCATTGAAAAACGGACCTTTAATGCAGAAGGACCGGATAAGGAAAACTTCATTATCGGCGATGCCGCTGATATCAAAACCCTGGAAGCTGCAGGTATCGAAACGGCCCGCTCGGTTATCGTCACAACTCATAGTGATGAGATGAATATTTACCTGACCTTCTACTGCCGACAGCTGCGCTCGGATCTCCAGATTATCAGCCGGTCAATCCTTGAACGTAATGTACCAAAACTACACATGGCCGGCGCGGACCTTGTTATGTCATACGCATCACTTGGGGCCGGAACAATCTATCAGCTTCTCCAGCCAGATGGAATATCCCTGTTTTCTGAAGGACTTGCGGTGCTATCCATCACTGCTGGTGCGCAATTTGGCGGAAAGACAATCATGAACAGCACCATACGTGAAAAGACCGGATGCTCCATTATCGCCGTCAAACGAAAAAATGAGATGATTGTCAGTCCACCTCCCGATGTTGAACTGGAAAAATCCGATGAACTGATCATTATCGGTACCGTGGAAGATGAAAAACGTATCCATAATTTGTGAAAATTTCCGGAAAACCAGACGTATCTTTCCACCTTTTCAGAAAATGTTCCTGCCATTCATTAGCCCGATTCCGGCAACTAATTGTAATATTTGCATATATTTATATCCTGGGGCGGGAATAGTACTTGCATATTGATTTGTGAGACCCACTATTCAAGCACGAACCACCTGATCTTTTTCACACCAGTGACATCAAGCCAGCCAGAGCATGATAGCGGCAGGAAAAGCAGGAGAGGAACATCTGGTAAGGGGGAGGCAATGGCCTTAATTTCAATTCAACAATTAGCATTGGCAATGAGCAGGAAAAATTTTGCCGAATTGGTCAGCTACCAGATCGATAACACTGCGTTTTCAGATCTGGGTACGGCGATTAACGGAGCCAAAGGCTGCCTCTCTCCCGATATTCAGCTCGAGATCGACGAGATACTTAAAAATAGTGTTGAAATAACGGCTGATGAGCGATTTTGGAAAAACGACTGTGGGATGGTGTTACGATTTTTCACTACCATGGTTGAGAAACATTTGTCGGACCGTTTCATCGGTACGACAGAAAAAGAGCTGATTGAAATATTTCATATCATCGTCATGCATTGCGCCTACCGCGCCCACAAGAATCCGCAAATGGTCAGTTTGCTAGACAAAAAAACAAGGCGGTTCCGCTATAAAAAGGCTCCCCCGCAACAACCTTCCTGCCACGCATAAACACTCATCAGATCCCCGTACCACCTGCGATCACAGCACTTAGCCAGATCTCCTCTTGTGTTTGAGATACGCTATGATATCGTCACTCTCGTACATACTGGTCTCACCATCAACAAGAAAGGGTACCATCGCTTTTCCCCCTCGCTCCTTGACCGTTATTCGACCTGGAGTACCCGGACCAGCAGAGATAATTTCAAAATCTGTTCCCTCGACCAGTTCGAATTCGTCAACCGCCATACTCACTTTTCTGCAGAACGGGCAGCTATCCCATAAGTAGATTTGAATCACCTGGACACCTTGGTTATTGTAATGGTCATGTTTTGCAGGGCTCAGCTGCGAACCCCAATTCCTTTCTTCAGCAGGTAGAGATTGACCGAAAACAGCAATATTGCAAAAAGCACTAACATGCTGAGCCCGTTAGAAACAGGGATATCTGAAATTCCGAGAAACCCGAAGCGAAAGCCGTCAATCATATAGATAATCGGGTTTACCCGGGATAATAACTGCCAGAAATCGGGGAGCAGTGAAATCGAGTAAAATACACCGCCAAGATAAGTGAGTGGGGTAATGACAAAGGTCGGTATAATGGAAATATCATCAAATTTTCGGGCAAAGATGCCGTTGATCATCCCGGCAAGCGAGAAAACAAAACTGGTAAGGACGGCAAAAAGCACGACATAGCCGACATTAAACAGCGGTATCCCGGTGAAAAAGAAACTGACAACAGAAACCAAAAGACCAACGGAAAGACCGCGTACCATCCCCCCGGAAACGTAACCGAGAACAATAATATAGTCAGGCGTCGGGCTCACCAGCAACTCCTCAACATTGCGCTGAAACTTTGCGCTGAAAAAGCTTGAAACCGTATTGGTATAAGAATTGGTGATGATCGACATCATGATCAGTCCCGGGGCAATAAACGCCATATAATCATACCCACCAATATCCCGGAGCTGGGATCCGATCAACCGCCCGAAAATGATAAAATAAAGCGTCATCGTAATAACAGGAGGAACAAGTGTCTGAACCCAGATGCGAAAAATTCGGGTGGATTCCTTCCGGGCAATAGAAACAAATGATACGAGGTTCGGACTCATCACTCCACCATCTCCAGGAACAGCTCCTCGAGCCTGTTGGTCTTATTCCTCATACTCTCGATGACGATATTCTGACTGGTGAGATGATCGAACAGATGATTGAGCGATTCTTCCTTGCCCAGGGTCACCTCTATGGTTGTCTTGTCGACCAGTGAGAAGGCAAACGGTTCGAGGGGCTCGAGGAGCTCGACGGGATCTTTGACGTCAAGCACAAACGTCTCTTTATCAAGCTTTCTCAGCAAATCACGCTTGCCGGTGTTCTCGAGCATTTTACCGCCGGAAATAATACCAATCTGGTTACAGAGTTGTTCCGCCTCTTCAAGATAATGAGTCGTCAGGATGATCGTTCTCCCTGAGGAATTGAGCTCTGATAGAAAATCCCACATGCCCCTTCGCAGTTCAACATCGACACCTGCCGTCGGCTCGTCAAGGACGAGGAGTTGCGGCTCGTGCACCAGGCCGCGGGCGATCATCAGGCGACGCTTCATCCCGCCGGAAAGTTCCCGGGCGGCAACATTTCTCTTATCCCAGAGACCGAGCTTACGCAGGTATTTCTCACTACTCTGAAGTGCCTGGTGCCGGGGGATACCATAATACCCTGCCTGCTGACAGACGATATCCTGGACTTTCTCGAAAATCGAAAAATTATACTCCTGCGGCACAACACCAATCAGCCGTTTTGCCGAAGAAAAGTCACGGTCAATATCAATACCGAAAATCTTTACAGAACCGCCTGATTTGGTGACCAGGGAGGTAATGATTCCGATGGTGGTCGTCTTGCCCGCGCCATTGGGCCCGAGCAGACCGAAGAAGTCACCTTCCCGCACATCCAGAGAAATCCCGTCAAGTGCCTGAACCCCGCCACCATATAATTTATAAAGATTTTTAATTTCCAGTGCTTTCATACATCTCCGTTGCCTGCCTTTTCACACAGGGGCACAAAGTAATCAACCATTTCCTGGGCAAGATTTCTGCCTTCAAGCTCAGAAACCTGCATGATACCGGTCGGGCAGGTAATATTGATTTCGGTCAACGTGTCGCCGATAAAGTCGAGTCCGGCAAAATGAATGCCACGATCCACCATCCAGGGCCCCAGTTCCTCTACAATCTGCTGCTCCCTGGAACTCAATGCAGTTGGCAGGGCATCACTCATGGCAAAATTGGCATGGTAGCCTTTCTTCGGGCGTCGAAGAGATGCACCAAGAAACTGCTTTCCCAGCATCAGCACACGCTTGTCTCCCTCATAAACGGAGTCGAGAAATTCCTGGACCATAATCGGTTGTGTTCCATTGCCTGTATAGTTTTCGACCAGCTGCTGGTCAGCAGCCGTGACTCGCTGGACCGACTTCCCCTGAAAACTGTCGAGTGCCTTGATGATGCCGCCGTCATGACTGCTTAAAAATGTGAGGATTTGTTCCACACTGGAGCTGACCAGGGTGGACGGCATATACTGGTAAAACGGCAGCGTAATCAACTTCTCGTTAAAATCGCGTAACGCCGACGGAGCATTAACCACCAGAGTACCTGACAATGAGAGCAGGTGCGTTGAATAGTGAAAGGCAATATCGTATGGCGGTTCCTTTCGCATCAGGATCAGGTCATATTCAGACATATTCCTGCGATGCTCGCCCCCCGTCGCATCCTCGGCAATAACCGCGCCCTGCCCGTCAAAGAACAGCTTATCTATTGTCGCAGTATCAACCTGTACACCACTTTTTCGTCCCTGGGTAATCAGGGCAAGCGACGTATCTGTTTTCGGATTCAGTCCCTCAACCGAATCAAGCACAACCAGCCAATGCATCTCTTCTCTCTCCTCAGTTTCTCTTGTCTTTATTGGTGTTGGCGCAGAATGGTCGACGTTTCTTTGACCTGCTGCAGGGTAGCTTCGAGATTTTTGTGGGGTAACAATAACCCTGAACTCAGGTAAATCCAACCCGAAAGTATGTTTTTTGCTGTCCATTCAATAAATAGCAGGGATCCAAAAGGGTCGACACTGCATCCCCCCCGAGTGGCCGCTGTTCGATTTCCATTGGCACATAGTTGAGCACCCTGGAATAGGTTGTGTAAGGAGTTTCAACGGCTTAAACGCAGTGAGAAACACTGTTTAACAAGGTACTGGGTAGTGCCCCGTGCAAATGATCAGAATATCTTCAGAAGTGTTGAATTCAGGTAAATATGGTAGGGTAGATCTTTAAGCAGGGACTGACGGGGAAAAGAACAGGATATGGCAATGAACAATATGCTTGCGGTCGGTGATTGTATTATGCTCGGGGTTGAAGAATGTCTGGGTAACAGCTACCCCGAAAAAATCGCAGCAGCACTCGGCGGGAAGGTAAAAAACTGCGGCACCCCCATGTGTACCAGCAGAGAGGGGCGGGCTCTGCTCAACGATAATTTGTCCGATGCCTATGACTGCATTTTTCTACAGTTTGGCCTGGCAGACGCCTATTTCACCTTCACCTATGCCCCCTATGTTTTGTACTATCCCGACAATTTTTTTCGCAAGCAAGTACGCAGTATCGTCAAAAAATATAAAAAAATCTGTAGAAAATCCGGTTTGAGTAAACGATTAGGAGAGTCACAGGTCGTCCCGCAAGACGAATATCGTGCAAACTTTCTGCACATGATCGAGCAGTGCGGCCAAAGAACGATTATTATCCCGGAGACGATCCCAAACCAGGAGACCTACAGGAACGAAGCGCTGCAACGCTACAACGCTGAGCTGAAAATGATTGCCGACTCAAAGAGCAACTGTCACCTGATCAGACTCTTTGACGATTTCCTGCCGCACTTCTCAGACTTTTACCTGGACATAGGGCATCCAAACGCTGCGGGATATCAATATATCGCTGAAAAGATGCTAAATTACTTAAAAGATCATCAACTTGCCAATCAACCATGACCGAGTCACATTTCTTTTTTATCGATAGATCGGGATCATCAGCAGAGGAACCGGTTGGAGGGGCAGATTGCAATAGTATTGTCTAGAATCGATAACCGGAACTATTATGACAGGGAGCACAGCATGGCTTTGATCACATGTCCGAAATGCAGTCATCAGGTTGAACCAAGCGAGCGCGAGTGTCCAAAATGTGGAATCATATTCAAAAAGTACCAGGAAGGTGTTTTAAAAGCCCAAAAAGCCTTTGAGGAAAAAGCAAAACAGGCACAGAAAAAATTAACAAAATGCAGGGCCTGTACCAACACCATATCGATGCTGGCCTCAACCTGTCCGAGATGCGGAGAACCCCGGCATGTTCCGGCACCGACTGCAGGGGCGGAGGATAAACCTGGTGCAACACTGTTTGACTTCCAGTTCGATCATTTTATAACGCCCCAGCTTATCAAGATATTTTATGTTTTCGTGATTGTGGCTGGATTTATCGGATGTCTCAGCACCATTGTTTCATCACTTTTTTCACCGTTTGACCCGCTGCGGCTCATTCTGGCCATTGTCAGCTACCTGCTTCTGGTTCTGTTTACACGAATCGCTTGTGAGAGTGTTCTGCTGTTGTTCAAGATTGAAAAAAACACCAGGTAGAGCCTTTTGCAAAATGATGTTTTTTGTTCAACGTCAGGGCATATGAAAATTTTTTACCGCAGGTATCGTTGATATTCCGAGGATAGAAATTTAAGTATAACGTGGAGATTGAGCGAAAAGGGCGTTTTGCAAGTGGCTCGGTAGTCTCAGGAATACAGAAACCATTCGAAGTCTGAAATGAAAAACAATTGCGCAACAATCTTGTCCGATTATCATTTTAAGGTTAGATTAATTTCAGGATATGTATCTCAACAGAGAATGATCAGGATTTCTCATTCTCTTGAATCGTGCAGCACCACGCCTTAACTTTGGATCTGTCTCTTATGCTAAAACCTAAACAGAACTCAGTCAGCCAACCCTATTATGGGTTAAAATCGTTTACTGTGATTGTCCTGATAACCATATCCGTGCACATTTGTCTGGCAACCGTCCTCTCTTCTTCGCTGAATGCCGAGACCCAATATGTTATTCCCACCGCAGAGATTCCGGTAAGACGCGGTCAGGGAAACGATTATAAAATTGTTGCCCTGGTAAGTGACGGTGCTGAAGTAGAGGTGCTCGAGCGCGGCGAATCATATAGTCTGGTCCGCCTGGCAAATGAAAAAGAAGGCTGGATACTCACTCGGTTCTTGAGCGACAATCCGCCGTTGACTGAAGTTGTGGCGGCTCTGACCAGCGAAAATGAAGCATTGAAACTGCAGCAGCAGCAAAGCGGTGAGAAACTGGCAGAACAGCAGCAGCAGAGTAGTCAGACGCTCGAAGAGCTCAGTCAGAAGCTCGCGGACACAGAGCTGCGGCTGGAAGCGACAACAGCGGAGAAAGAGGCGATAACCGCATCTTTTGAAAAACTGCAGAAAGATACGGCCAATGTGGTTGAAATTAAGCAGAATCTGACAACTACGCTCAACGAAAATAAATCAATTAAACAAACACTTGCCACTCTCACCCGGGAAAACGAAGAGTTGAAAAGTGACGATCGAATCAACTGGTTTCTCGCCGGTGGAGGAGTCCTACTGCTCGGCATCATCATTGGCAAAATCACCAACAGATCCCGAAAACGCAAGCCATCACTTCTGTAAACCAAAAGCACTCCATTAAAGCTGATCAAGAGGTCATGGTCAGAAAGCGTCAGTAACACATCAGAATTCTTATGTATATCAACGGCACATGGCTTGACGCCCAGAGCAGGAAATCTTTCCCGTCGTCTAACCCCACCACCGGTGAGATCTTGGGACAGGTCCCGGCAGGAGATGAGCGCGACACCAATGTGGCAATTGACGCGGCATCAAAGGCGTTTTCCGGATGGTCTTCCCTTACCGTGTATGAGCGTTCAGCATTTCTCTACAAGGTACACGAAATCATGATGGCAGACCTCGAACGTTTGGCCGAAATCATGACCAAGGAACAGGGAAAACCTCTTAAGGCAGCCCGTAATGAAGTTAAATACGGGGCGGATTTTCTGCTCTGGTTCGCTGAAGAGGTAAAACGTCTTTACGGTAAGACAATCCCTTCAGCTCGCGCCGATCAGCGATTTGTACTTGCATACCAGCCTGTTGGTGTAGTCGCTGCAATCACACCGTGGAACTACCCTGTCTCCATGATCACCAGAAAAATTGCCCCGGCCACTGCCGCCGGTTGCACCGTCGTCCTGAAGCCTGCAGAGGCAACACCCTTATGCGCAATGGCGGTGTTTGAACTATTTCATAAGGCGGGGTTTCCCCCAGGTGTCGTAAACCTGGTTACCGCAGCGGACCCAGTACCGGTCGGCCAGGCCCTGCTCAGCGACAGTCGGGTCCGCAAACTGACCTTCACCGGTTCAACCCGCGTCGGCAGACAACTGGCCGAAAAAGCCGGTGCTGGGATTAAACGGGTATCGCTGGAACTTGGGGGGCATGCTCCTTTTATTGTCTGCCGTGATGCGGACCCGGTCCACGCCGCCAAAGGACTTGCGCTGGTAAAATTTCTCAACACCGGCCAGGCATGCATCAGCCCCAACCGCATTTATGTCCACGCCGATATGGTTTCTCCTTTCCTGGAAGAACTCACCAGCCGGGTCTCCGCACTCAAGGCGGGATCAGGGTTTGACCCGACCGTGAAGATTGGACCGCTGGTCAGCGAAGCCGAGATTGAAAAGAACGACCGGCAGGTTCAGGACGCACTTGCCAAAGGGGCAGAGCTGATCAGCGGCGGACGACGGCTGACCGAAGATGGCCTGGACAAGGGACTCTTTTATGCGCCAACCATTCTCAGTGGCGTAACAGCGGATATGGCAATCTACCGGCAGGAAACATTCGGCCCCATTGCGCCAATAATCACCTATACCGATGAAGACGATCTGCTCGCCCTAGCCAATGATACAGAATACGGATTAGCTGCCTACGTCTATACACAGAACATTAAAACTGCAATGAAAATGTTCGAGGGGCTCAATTTCGGCATCATCGGTATAAATGATATCAATCCGACCGCTGCGGCCGCCCCGTTTGGCGGAATGAAAGACAGTGGTCTGGGCCGAGAGGGCGGCAGAGAGGGTCTCCACGAGTATCTTGAAACAAAAGTTGGTGGTTTCTCAATCTGATACCTTCACGCATACTATGCACGTTTCAAAATGTATCTGCTTTGCGACAATGATTAAGCAATGATTGCTGCCACGATTCGTGCCAAACCAGATTTGGTTATGGTTACAGTATCATAACGCACTATGAGCCTCGTGCTGCGTTCAGATGCCAAGTCCGTTCGCATCCGGCTCATACAACTTACCATATAATCTTTTCCTTAATTTCAAAGGGCTTAAGAAGTAAATTACAACTCATACTGTTTACGATCTGATCAATTTCTAAGGCACATTCCAACCTATTCGACCTTCTCAAAATAAATATCACTCGGAAAAACCCATCATACCGTTTTGTCCAGCTGTGAACATGTGCAGGTAACTTTATAGAATTACAACACTTACAACGTTACTTTCCAGCCGCTCAATGTGGCCTTAGCAATAGTCGCCTCTATGAGACAGATACATATTCCAAAATCCTACTGTTAACGAAGGTTGCGACAACAAAATTGTCACATAGAAGATCCACAGATCTTCTTGTAACGCTATGAAATTATGAACAATTAAAAGAGTAGCAAATATGAACAATCCATTTTGAATTTCATTATTTGAAAAAGATTACTCTACATTTATTCTTGTGGAGAAAAATTGTAACCAATCATGTTTTTACAACGTACCGGAATCTTATGAAATTCTATTTTAATAAATAGTGGCACCATATTTGCAAAGATATTTACACTATGACTATGAAAGAAAAAACTATTAAATATGCTATTGGCCTCTGCTTCCTTTCGTTACTCACCATCCTGCTCCCGAGTCATTCAGTAGCAGTGGACTGGGCTTACGAGGTGTCAATCCAATTCTCATTCGACACCGAGGCACCTGACATTCCTGAGGTGACGGGATATCGATTGTATAAGGATGGTGTTGAGTTTTGTGAAGAAAGTCTGCCAGCATCTCAAGTAATGACCTGTACTGTTGACACACCCGGATCCTTCGACTTTACATTGGCGGCTGTTTATATAAATGGTCGTGAAAGCCCCCAGTCTGCTCCGTTTCGATTTTCCGTGACGAGTGAGGATGCAGCGCTTGTTGCGTTACAAGTACTTTCAGGCCAGGACCCTCAAGATATTGAAACACTGGGAAGCGTTGCCGGTGCGCCAAATATAGAAATGGCAGATATTATTCACTCACTCAGGCAAGCAGCCCAATAATTTTTTACCCCCTCCCCTTTGATCAGAAACGCACCCCAATGATCAAAGAAGTGGTAAATCCACTCAGGTCGATGTTGATCTTATTGGGACCGACGGTAACACTGGTGTCATCAATCCACTCATAGCCGGCAGTTATTCCGGCAAACCAGCTTTCGCTCAGCTTGACATTCACCCCCGCCTCGACTGCTGCTCCGAGACGAACCGAGTTGTTGCTCTCCTTGTCCTGCCAGCGTCCTAGTGACACCATTTCACCATTCGGGTAATGGCCAAGAAGATTTTCATTTCGTCTGGCATCAACACTAATCAAATTAACAAGCAGTAGCGGCCGAAGGCTGAAAGCTACCGCGCTAGCAATTTCATATGTCAAATCACCCCCTATCGCCAGCTGAAAAAGATCGACATCGGTATCAATCTCTATTTGATTTGCTGCTTCCCATGCAGTCACCTGCCGGCCCCGATAGTCCCGCCTGGTAGCATCGCTAATGTTTATATCCCGAGCCACACTGTCCGGAATATTGCTGATCAGCGGGTCAGCAAGAGGATTACCGTCCGGGTTATTATACGGCGCAGGTGGAATAGGTCTGTCATAGACAAAGGTATAGGTATCATTTGTTGTACCGGAGTAGTCATAATAATCTCGATAAGAGGTTCTGCTTTCGGTAATAGTCTGACTGAAATTCGATTCCCTCACACTGCTATCCATACTGAAAAAGCCGCGCAGACCTGCAGCCAGAGCCATTTTAAGGCCACCTCTGGTTGCTAAGTCATAAAGTGCATCCACTTTCAGTCCTCCTGCACCAAAATTATCATCGGCTCTAATCACTTCGTCATAATTGGTCCGGACCGTTTTTCGATACTCTGTTCCTTCCCCTAAAAGCTCTGAGCCGCTCACATCATTTTTCCGGTGGAATTTCAGCACGCCGGCTGTGGGATCATTCTGGGAATTGTTCTGATAACCGAAATTTACGGTTTGATTGTCAAAAGCAGTAAGGCTATCCGTATACACAAAGCCGTCATCAAAATCGCGATTGCCTATCTGAGTGCTGTAATCAGGATCTGGTAAATCAAAATCAACTTTGCCCTTGTCCTTTGGCGGAATCGATTGGGCTGGTTGTGTGGCTTCAATATAGGCGCTGCGGGCTCGGGATTCTCCTTTTACTTCTGTTTCCATATTCCCACGGTAGCTTGGCCCCACTTCAATGCGCCATTTGGCTATCTCTTCAGCAGCAAAGCACGTTCTGGGCGTCGCACATGCACAAACACCGATTGTCAGCACCATTGCCATTTTTCGAACAGCTAATTTGCCACCTGAGTGCATGTATATCCCCTATTACCCGATTAAAAAATTCATCAACCATACCGCTATCCCACTCAAACTATTTAGCGAATTAATTACCACATAACAAGTCTTTGATGTGCAATGACCAAAAAGAACGGTTATTTCAAGTATCCAGCAAAAGAAATATCTATGATCAAAACATAGATTGTGGTGTTTTGATTAGTAACTCAGCGAATGAGATATTGCTTCCAAACCAGCCACCACAGCACTCCGTTCAATCTTACCGACCATACCCACACATTCGATCCATTACCATAAAGTGCGAATTATTGTATATTAAAGGATTATCCAGGGTTAATGTTACGTTTGTTAACTTTAAAAAAACTCATTGCCTTTCAAATTCATTGTTATTAATGTACAGATAAAGGAACCTTGATAGTCAATATATTACTTAATGTTCACAAAGGGCGACCTTATGAGACCAGAAAACATGTCTCCGCTCGCTATCGCGAAGGAGTTAGGCAACAGATTAAAGCAAGCCAGACTCAGGGCCAACTTGACTCAGTCTGAAGTAGCATCTCGCTCTGGCTTGGGCAGGAGGACTATTCTCAACGCTGAGAAAGGAAAAGTTCAGCTAGAGAACCTGGTCGCCATATTAGTAGCAATGGATATGGCGGACCAACTCAATATGTTTTTACCTGTACAAGAAATATCCCCTTTACAATTGGCGAAACTGAAAGGGCAACAACGGCAACGAGCATCAGGATCGCAGAAAAGAGAACATTCTTAAAAAAGAGGATAAGCCCTCATGGTAATGGATGTTGCCAGCGTAAAATATAAAGAGCATGAAGTTGGTGCCGTCAGTTTTGATACTGAAACGGGTATTGGCTCATTTGAATTTGAGCCTCGTTTTATCAACACAGGCATCGAGCTATCACCTATAAAAATGCCTTTATCTCGTAAAATATATTCATTTCCAGAAATAGATCCTGCTGCCTTCCATGGTTTACCTGGAATGATAGCTGACTCATTGCCTGATGATTTTGGTAATGCGGTATTGAATGCCTGGGTAGCAGCACAAGGTAAATCGCCAACTGATATCACACCACTACAACGGTTGAAATATACCGGAAAACGTGGCATGGGGGCTTTAACCTATCATCCCGCTACCAAACAGAAAAACTTAAACGCTTCACAGCATATTGAAATTCAATCTCTGGTCTCTATTGCTCAGGAAATTTTAGACAAGCGAGAACAATTCAAAGTAGCTCTTGGCACACAGGGACAAGAAGATAAAGAAGCGATGATGGCACTATTGTCCGTGGGGGTAAGTGCTGGGGGTGCCCGACCAAAAGCGGTACTTGCCTTTAACGATGATTTCACCCAAGTGCGCTCAGGGCAAACAGATGCTCCGGAAGGGTTTACTCATTATATAATGAAATTTGATGGTGTCAGCGAGCATAACAAAGATAGGGAAACCTTTGGCGATCCGATGGGATATGGAGCAATGGAGTATGTTTATTATCTCATGGCGAAGGCATGTGGTATAGACATGATGCCCTGTCATTTGCTCAATGAAGGAGATAGGCGGCACTTCATTACCCAGCGGTTTGATCGAGATGGCAATAAAAAGCGTCATGTACAAACATTAAATGGCTTGGCACATATCAGCTACAAACAAGTAGGTTCGTACTCCTATGCCGAATTGCTTGCGACAGCAAGAGACGCTTAAACTAGGTGCTGACGACGCGATGCAGATATTCAAACGTATGGTGTTTAATATTGTTGCACGTAATCATGACGATCATTCTAAAAACTTTGCGTTCATGCTTGATGATCAACATCAGTGGAAATTAGCTCCCGCATACGATTTAGCCTACAGCTACAAGCCGGGAAGCCATTGGGTAGATAGTCACTGGATGAAGCTCAATGGGAAACGAGACAATTTTACACGAGAAGATTTTTATAGCTTTGAAAAATTGAGTCCTCTATTCAGCAAACGGAAAATTGATCGGATTATTGATGAGATTACAGAGCATGTTTCAAAATGGAATCGCCTGGCCGTTGAGTACGGTGTACCTAAATCATTGGTTAAGCATATAGGAAACAATTTACGTTTACTGCTTTAGCCACAGCCATAAGCGGCCGGAGATTATTTTTTTTTATGCACTGACAACGGCTATTCTTACGCCAAGGGCCTTGGTAACTTTACTTATCGTTTTAAACCCTGGGTTGCCTTCTCCTGACAATGACTTGTAAAGACTCGCCCTGGTAACTCCAGCCTTTTTCGCCACCTCAGCCATTCCCATTGCTCGTGAAGCAATACTTAGCGCATGGATAAATTCTTCTTCTGTGCCATCCCTTAGTGTTTCATTGAGAAATTCACGGATATCTTTGGGTGTCTTAAGATATTCAGCAATGTCAACTTTATATGTTTTAAGAGCCATAACTACCTCCTCATTTCTTTTACCATCTTCTTTGCTGCTTTAATGTCATCCTTCTGGCTCGACTTGTCACCACCAGCAAGTAAGAGGATAATTGTCTCGCCCTGCTCGGTATAATAAACCCTCGTGCGCCTTTACCAGAATGGAATCTCAGCTCAGAGACGCCACCACCAACACTGCTGTAGTCACCAAGGTTGCCTTTCTCTAACCTGGCCAGCCTTACAACCACGCTCACACGAACCTTCCGGTCCACCCTGTTGAGCCACTTCTTGAACTGCCTGGTCTCCCTGAGTTCGTATTTCATGCCTGTAATGTATCCTCTGGGATACGGAAAGTCAAGAGCAAATGTTTCCCACAGGATACAGCAGTAAGGAGGCGAACTCACACTGACTGAGGTGAGATAAACAGTAGGTAATCTCAGAAGTAAGCTCCCATCAGAACCTGGACTTTCTAACAGCCATCCTGGATGCTACCCATAAGCCGCGATCTGCCCAACAAAAAGGAGCATCATATACGACATTGTGGCGCTACTTATCTCACCACAATCAAAATAGTTTTACCTGAAATATGCTATTAAGACGTAGAATCAATGCCTACGATCATGACAAATTTTGTGAAATCCAGATTTGGATCAGACACAAAAAAACAAGGCCTGTAACTAATTAAAGTTACACGCCTTTATATGAATGGTGCGAAGGCGAGACTCGAACTCGCACGACCGTGGGTCACTACCCCCTCAAGATAGCGTGTCTACCAGTTCCACCACTTCGGCGGGAACGTAACCCCTCGGTATGATCAAGTCGATGCGACGATACTGCTGCCAGTTTGTGTACTGCCGATTTCATTTTCTCCATATGTACAAGCGTTAGTGCAAACGGATGTACAAATCTTAAACGCCCCAGCCCGGATGTACAGCGGAAAAGACTGAAATTAGGATATTGAATTAGTCAGCTGGTTCTATTTTAATTTCGGAGATTAACAGGAAGAACTGAACCATTCTGACCTGCGCATACAAACGTATTCGAAATATCTCGTCGATATTTCGCTGTAGTTATCAAATTTCTCAAGAAATTTGAAACCCTATTATTTGTAAGATAGAATATTTTAAGAATCCAACATGTTTTTACATGTGTCCAGACGAAAGCGGAGTGGAGATACAACCTCAAAGGTTATTCGTTAATCCGAGACAGGGCTGTGGTCTATAGTAGATTTACCAAGCAAACAACTATGAAATATTACTATGATATTAGGGATCTATTTTTAATAGGTAGTGTTGTATTCATTTTTTTTGCTGTTCAAAATTCACAAGCAAATGTGACCGACTCACAGAATTTAAGGCTCGAGCTTCGAAATCAAACTGCAATACATTACACCGATCCGGAATCTCACTTAAAACTCGCTAGATATCACTATGATAAAGGTCATAAGGTACAAGCATTTTATATATCTGAGCATGTAAGGAAAGTATTTGGCGATGAAGCATTTGAACCAGCGTTCAATAAGGTTGCTGCAGTAAAATTGAAAAAATCAATAGAGTTCAAGAATGAACAAGAATACAACCAGTACTGTAAAGAAAACCCGAACTCTTTCGAAGCTTTTATGCTCGATTTTGAGGAGAATCTAACCCACCGAGATAATGATAAAATTGTTGAAGATGCATTAGTAAAATATCCAAATCATTATGTTCTCAAGGCAATAGCAGCAAAATATTATTTAAAAGTTGCTGAGAATGAAGAAAAAGCGCTCCCCCTCTACATAGACTTGTATTTTGACAATCCACACTTCTACGATTGGGAGTACGCTGAATTTAGGATTAAGCAATTAACCTCATCTCTTAAAGAGACATGGTTTGAGGAGACGGTTACACAAGGCGAACCTCTTATTGATATTGTGGCAAAAGAATCTAATCCACGAATACTGGATATTCTGATTGTCCAATCACGTTCGAAATGGGACGATTCACTAACACCTGTCATGTTGGAGATCTTAAAGAATGACGACCCCACTCTTCAGAGTCAAGCATTGCATACATTACTAAAGAATCCTGAATCTCTTGAAGGCTCAGAAGAAATTTTGAAATTGGTAAAAAGTGAGGACCTTGTAGTCAGAGCAATCTCTTCGTTTCTTATCGTAAAATGTTTCGGCCGTGACAGTTACCATCTTCTGCTAGGAAATCTAAATTCGGGAATTGAGTTAATCCAACTAGACACGATACAGGCATTAGCGTTTATGGGAGGAGAGGACGGAAAGAGGTTTTTAAAAGAAAACAAGCCGGAAAATGCTACTGAAAAAATGATTAGTTTCTGGAAAAAAGTAACCGCTGATTAACGGCGAAAGCTTCCCAGTTTGGCAGACAGTTGAAAATAGAGTCTTTCTCGTTTTGAGCCCTGACCACCTATCAGCCAATAGCAGCATGTACGACATTGTGGTGCACTTTACAACCTCTTCCACACCAAATCAGCTTTCAAGCATCTTTTCACCACACAACCACTCCGGCAACGCAATCTCTCCATAATCAATTGCCTCAACCGCAGCCGCAAGCGGCTTCAGATCATTTTTCTTGGCATACCGGATATACGATTCACGTTCACAAAGGTATTTCATCTAATCTCTTCTCTCGTGTTAATGCTCTACCGCTTGATTCATCAATAATCGGTTTACTTATAGAGATATCACTTTCGTTAATAATGGAATTAATTGTATCCCAGTTATCTGTAATTTCTTTTGAGAGTCTGAATTGATTAATGGGATTTGGTATTTCCAAAGTTCGTCGTAATGTCCCAACCCTTGCAAGATTATATTTAGTTGTGCTAGCAGATTTTTTAGCATTTGCAATAGCTTCAGGTAAACCTAATAGGTCAACAACATCACCAGCCATTGCTTCTGCAAATGAATTTGTATTGAAAGGAGGTGGTATTTCTGCTGGAAAATATCCAAATTTTAACAAGTCCAAAAGGTCGATCATTTGTTCACTCAAATGTGATTTTCCTAGTATGAAGTAGTAGAATTGATCACATTATCAAATGACTTGCGAGGACAATGTGATAGTTAGGGATAACTCAACCAAAAACATTTTGCAAAGTAATTTCTGATAGTTAAGAATCATTCCCATATATGTCAGGAATGATATGCCTCTTTAGTAAAGCAATGAAGCGTTTTTTAAGACAACGTACATACCACAATGTAACCTAACAAATTGTCCCTCGACTTTTCTAACTCTATCCTGCTAAAATAATAAGATTAATCCAATTGATTCTTACAAACCAACTCCAAAGAGCGGGGATCAGGAATGAAATGGGCTTTCATTGATTATGAAAACACAGGTTCACTTAAGGAAGTTAAACTCTCAGATTACAATCGAATACTAGTTTTCTGTGGGCCCAAGAACACCCAGATTAAATTTGGATCTATACCGACAAATGAATTCTGCAGTATTGAAATCATTAGTGTCAGCACCATGGGTTCAAACAACCTTGATTTCCATATAGCATTTCACCTTGGTCGATTCCATGAAACTGCCGGCTCTGAAATAGAGTTCAATGTTATTTCAAATGACCAAGGCTTTAATGGCCTTATAAATCACCTCAAGAAGATTGGTCGTAAATGCAAAAGAGTTCCGACCAAAACAACAGTTGCACCTCCAAAAAAAGATGTGGTTTTAAGTGAGTGTGCATCTCTTGTTGTAACTCGGCTAACAGCATTAGATGGCAGAAAACGCCCGAGGAAAAAACCAGGGTTAGTTAACTGGATAAAGTCTCAATGCAATGGCATTTCTAATGGATCAAAGCCTAGCACTGTATTCAAGGAATTAACCACTGCCAATCTGATTGGAGAAGATCAGAACAATATACGGTACAATCTCAAATAATCATGATATTCGAGCGAGAATCTCTCCACTGTGGCAAGACTCTGTTGACATCGGTTGCTGAGGAGATTGAAGAAGTTGAGTCTGCTATATCTACCCAACAATGGGCACCTGATTTTACTTATCCATCAAAATCAACAACACTCCGGAATCAAGCAGCTTACAACAAATCACTATCAGTATCATTAGCTGAACGAGGATGGCAACTCCAGCCACGCCTTAGTCATTCTCCGAGTTTAATTGGTGATTTTGCTAAGGGACTTGTCTTTGGTGAAATCCAGTTCGGAAACAGTGCGACACTATATCGAGACTTCTATAAATTTCAGTATGGGCTCCAAAATGGTTTATTGAGTCTTGCAATACTGAATGTACCCAACGACGAATATGCTTTCTTTCCTACCCGCCCTGCAAGTGTTAAAAACATGGCGAATTTCTCATTAGCTAAACGGTTTTTCACCGTTTTACCGATATCTGTTCCTACAATAATTTACGGGCTACACTCATCTAAAGATAAAGTCTCTGACTAGGATATCGGTAAACCATAACGTTTTTCACTCTGAATGAAAAAATGACATCGAATAAAGCCTCAACCCTAACCTCCGTTATTCTCTCCCTAGCGATACTATTCATAACTGGTGTTGCTCTTATCATTGGGTCTGAATCTTCTGGATTCCTGACGATACTCGCTGCAATATTTCTGGTTTGTTCATTACATGCTTTCATAGTCACAACTGTCCACAATGAAAAACAAAGTTTGTCCCAACGAATAGTTGATAAAATCCTCCCAGAGAAGAAAACATCTCCCAAACAAGAATATGGTGGACCATATATTTCTGAATCCTTTACCGGTAAACAATCAACGTACAAACAGACTCATTCCAATAGTAATGACATCAGTTCATCACTTTCAGTAAGAGATTACCTCTTTAAGATTGACCACCAGTTAAATGATGAAATAATTGATGTAATTGAATGGAAACGATTCGAGTTGCTGTGCCATTTGATCTTTGATGCTTCAGGATACAAATCCGAATTAACAGGAGATGGTGCAGATGAAGGAGTTGATATTCGTATATACGACACAAACATTCCCTCTAAGACTCTCTATCTAGTCCAATGCAAAAAATACAGAGGTAACCGGAAAATCAGTAGAGAGCAAATCCAACAGTTAAGAGGTCAAATGGCTACTGAGAATGTTGAAAAAGGGGGATACTGTTCAACTGGTATTTTTACCGGCCCTGCCAGAGAGTATGCGAAGGAAAATAATATTGAAATATTTGACAAGAAGACAATTCTTAAGTCATTCAATAAACTTAACGATGTTGACCGTGAACTTATCCTAAGACGAGTGTTAGATGGTGATTACTGGACCCCATCCTGTGCAACATGCGGTGAAAAATTTGAACCCAAGAAGACCAAGAGTGGCAACATGATATGGATGTGCAATAATTCGAATAGACATGGTTGGAGTAAAATCACATATTACGAAGCAGCTCCAATAAATAACGTCCATTAATAAGAAGCACGTACCAATATGAAATTACCTCTATTATTATACAATTTTTCAAAGACCTACATACCTGCCGTTATTTTTCTCTGTGTCTTTTATACACTGCTATATAAGGCTTCAGACATCACAAAAGCGATTTATCAGCCGAAAGGGGCAGATAAACAATCTAACCAGACCATCACGCCACCTACTCAGCCCAAATATAATTCTAAAAGTTCTGTCATACCAATCACTAAACCAGTTCCAGAAAAACCGAGGTATTATTATTTGATTGAATTTACTAGTGGCGGGAGTACTAAAGCCAAAGAGATTAAAGTAGGCAACAATATGGTTAAAATCATTATCAGTGACAGCTATGACATGACCATGTCAAAGAATGATATCAAATCGATAAAAAAGCTCAGACTATAATTTCACAAAACCGGTTGGTGTTCCAATGAAACACAAGAGGCCTATACCAAAGGAATTCGACTCATCAGCATTCAGAGACATGATAAATAGTCTTGAGGCCAACATGTCAGAGATAGAGTTCGAACGTTTATCCGAGGTTGTTGTTCCTGAAATCTTAGAAAAGTATGAGGGGTTTTTAAAGATTGAGAAGGGGCCTGACTTTAATGGAACCCCATTTGATTTTTTTGGATTGAAAGACAATCGACACTATAGAATAGAGTTTAAAGGTTCATTGAAAAGTTTCAACAGCCCAGGTGAAACTCAAAAATATCGACTTCAGCAGATACTGAAGCAAGTTGAAGGGATAGGAGTAGTTCTACTCCAAGTTAAACTATCAAAAGGCCAGTACCGAATATTTTACGATGAAGAACTAGATATCCTGTTCCAAGGTAATAAAACCCCACTCGAGCCAATCATTTCCTGGATAGAAGACAGGACAAAAAATAACTAGAGAACGCATCAAATCTACTCTCCTCCACCCACACACGAGCCTATCAACCAATAGCACCACGTACGACATTGTGGTGTTCGTAGTCTTAACCAAACAAAAATAGTATTGCCAGAGATAGAGTTATTGGCAGTAGACTCAAAGCCTAAAATTGAAACAAACATTAGGGAAATCCAGACAATTCCAGACACAAACAAAAAAGGCCTCAAATCCGTAATGGATTCAAAGCCTTACAAGAATGGTGCCGAAGGCGAGACTCGAACTCGCACGACCGTGGGCCACTACCCCCTCAAGATAGCGTGTCTACCAGTTCCACCACTTCGGCACTATATCAGATTTATTCAGCCGCTTTTTCCTCCTGAACCGGCTGGGCGGTCTGCTCTGCACTGTTCACGGTTTCCTGTTCTGCAGGCACTACCAGTTCCGGTTGTTGTTCCACCGGTTCTTCTGCTGCCGGTTGAGAATTGGATAAACCGCTCATAACTGAACCCGAGCCGCTTTGGGCCGAGATATAGGCAAGAGATATGGAGGTGACCATAAAGACAACCGCCGCAAACGTGGTGATCTTGTTCAACAGCGGCAGCGGTCCTTCAGTACCGAAAAGAGACTGACTCGAGCCACCAAAAGTAGCACCGATATCTGCTCCCTTGCCGTGCTGAAGAAGCACGATGCCGATCAGGAAGAGGCACACACCAATATGGACGATAATCAGTAAGGTTTCCATCTCAAATTTCTTCTACTTAAAATTAATAATCCGCCCGAATGATTCAACATCAAGGGCGGCTCCGCCAACCAATGCCCCATCGATGTCGGGTTGGGCCATGAGTTCATCGATGTTGACAGGTTTGACCGAGCCACCATACAATATTCTCAACTCCTCGGCAACACCTTTTTCAAAAAGATTTTCGATCAACCCTCTGATAAATGCATGTGTATCCTGGGCCTGCTCTTTTGAGGCGGTCTTGCCGGTACCGATTGCCCAGACCGGTTCATAGGCGATCACCACCTGCTTCATCTCTTCGACGGTAACCTGGTCAAGTCCTTTTTTAACCTGGTCCTCCAGGACGGAAAAGGTCTCGCCCGCTTCCCGCTCTTCCAACGTCTCGCCGACACAGAGAATCGCCAGCAAAGTGTGTTTGAGTGCTCCACGGACTCGTTTGTTGATCATCTCGTCGGATTCACCGAAGATCTGGCGACGCTCTGAATGACCAATAATCGCTGCTGTTGCACCACTATCATGGAGCATTGCGGGCGAGATCTCTCCGGTAAAAGCTCCGGCGGTTTCCCAGCAGACGTTCTGGCCCGCGAGAATAACCCCGGATTCTTTGATAACATGGGATACCTCGCTGATTATGGTGAATGGCGGTGCTATCAACACCTCACGATCGTCCGTTTGTTCAAACGAATTGGCGACACCGGTCGCAAGTGCACAGCCATCAACCAGGGTTGTGTGCATTTTCCAGTTTCCGGCGATAAGAGCTTTTCTCTGCATTATATTCTCCAGGTAAAATTATTTTAAGGCTTCAACGCCGGGCAGTTTTTTCCCTTCCATCAATTGCAGAAAGGCACCGCCGCCGGTTGACATGTAACTGATGTTGCCACTTTCCCCGGCCTTTTTGACCGCAGCGTTTGAATCTCCCCCGCCGGTGATTGACAATGCATGCGATGAGGCGACAGCGTGACAGATCGCCATGGTCCCGCGGGCAAACTGATCCATCTCAAAGGCTCCCATTGGGCCATTCCAGACAATGGTCCTGGCATCGGCCAACGCCTCTTTGAAATAGGTCGTGGTCGCCGGCCCGATGTCAAGCGCCAGCCAGCTCTGTGGAATATCCCTGAAAGTGACATACTTACTGACAGCATCGGCTGAAAAGCTATCTGCCACCACAAAGTCAAAAGGCATATAGAGTTTCACCCCTTTCTGTTCGGCCTCATGGATAAACAAACGTGCTTCATCAAGCAGATCTTCTTCCACCAGCGAACCGCCCATATCGACCCCCTGACTTTTCAAAAAGGTGTTGGCCATTGCACCCCCGATGATCATTTTATCAACCCGTTCCAGCATATTCTTCAGCGCACCGAGCTTGGAAGACACTTTTGCCCCGCCGATCAGGGCGACAAGCGGTCTGACCGGCTGGTCCATCGCCTTGGCAAAGTAATCCATCTCCTTTTGCAGCAATAACCCGGCCCCTTTCTGCTCGATATACTCGGTGACACCGCTCACCGAGGCATGGGCTCGATGGGAAACAGCAAAAGCATCATTAATGTAGACATCACCAAGCCGCGAAAGAGAAGCCGAAAATTCCCGGTCATTTTCAGTTTCCTGTGCATAAAACCTCAGATTTTCAAGAAGAAGAACGCCGCCTGGCTGTAACGCATCAACGCGTGACTCAACATCCTCGCCGATACAGTCGGAAATAAACTGCACCTCTGTATTCAACAACTGGCCGAGATGTTTAGCCACAGGGGCCATACTGAACGATTCAACCCGCTTTCCTTTTGGTCTTCCCAGGTGCGAACAGATAATTACTTTACCGCCCTGGTTCCTGAGATAGTCAAGGGTTGGCAGGGCCATTTCCATCCGATTATCATCGGTGATCTTCTGGTCTTCATCCATCGGCACATTAAAATCAACCCGAACCAGCACGCGCTTGTCTTTCACGTCAATATCACGGACACTTCTCATGTTCTTATCCTGTTTTTGGGGATTCTATCGGTTTTCTCAGTATCAGTGCATCATCTAACGGCTGCTTGTAATATCTAATTCGTCTACCTACATCTGTAAAGCCAGAGTTACGATAAAAAGATAGTGCAGAGTTGTTGCGGGAGCGAACTTCAAGAAATAATTCTTCAACACCTCGCTGTTGGAGATTGGTGAGAAAATAGTCGAGCAGACGTGAGCCAAGTCTTTGGCGCCGGAATCGTCTCAGGATTCCAATCTTCAGCAGCTCTGACTCGCATGAGCTGTAGCGGCAGCACCCCCAGCCAACAACGGTTTCTCCGAGACAGACGACTGCCGAAAGCGCATCACCTCTTTGAAGTTCTGCTGCAATAGAGGGTTCAGACCAGGATGATGGCTCCTGCCCTTCAATCTCTGCAACCGCAGCCAGGTCGGCAGCAGCCATCCTTCTGATTGAAATATCGTCAGACCATGCTGTCCGCAACTTTTTCTGTCAGGTCGCCAAGCATATTGGTATAACTGCCAAGCTCGTTATCGTACCACCCATAGATGACCGCCTGGGTTACCGGCACTTCAAGTATGTTTTCAGCTGTTGCAAGCTCTGATACCTCGGTTTTAGAGAGATTCACCCGAATTGATGCGGTCCGGGTGTGGGTCTCACTTCCCTCAATAACGGCAGCAGCTTTGGGTATCCCGATGATATCTGAAGAAACATTCTGCTTCTCGGTATACACCAGGTATTCGTTAGTCTCCCCATAGTCCCGATACAAAGAGTTAATGAATTCTCGCCTGGTCGGTTTTCCCGGCTCATCCTGGATATTGATGACCAGTACGATCAACGACCCTGTCGAGGTGGGGATGCGAACCGATTCAGCAATAAAGCCGATGTTCTTCATCTCGGGAATAACGAGTCCCAGCGCTTTGGCGGCTCCGGTCGTGGTGAGAATAATATTGTTTAAAATGGAGCGATTCTTCCGCAGATCCACAGCCCCCGAGCCGGGCAATCGGTCAAGAACCTGCTGACTGCCGGTTGCCGCGTGAACCGTCACCATCGAGGCGCTGAGCAGATTTTCCGCGCCAATGGTTTCAAGCAGCGGCTTGATCATGTATGACAGACAGGTGGTTGTACATGAAGCTGCAGAAATAATATGGTGCCGAGACGGAATATAGTCATCATCGTTTATCCCCATGACCGTTGTTATTGCATCGTCCGGCATCTCCAACCCCTTGGATTTGATCTTGAATGGGGCTGACAGCATAACCTTGACGGCACCGGCCTCCAGGTGGCCTCTCAAGCTCCCCTCGCCACTGGTTGGATCGGTTGTCGGGTCATTGAAGACCCCGGTGGTGTCAACCACCAGACTGACACCATTTTCCCGCCAGGCAATATCTTTCGGATTGCGTGAATTCCTCAAAATTCGCACAGGGACACCATCGATGAGCATCGAGCCTCGCTCTTCATCCAGTTCTTCAATGACGCGCCCGCCACGGTGCCCATGGAGGTAGGAACTGAGCCGTCCATAGGTTGAATCCCGTTCAATGGAAGCAACCAGATCCTCGAGACTGTTACCCACGTTGCGGCCAATATTCACGATGATTTCTGAAAAATAGTTTCGAGACACATGATTCCACAAGGAAAGCTTGCCAATACGTCCCAGACCGTTAATACCTAATTTCATGGTAATGTCGCTCCTTTTTTTGTAGGTTGCGTGTTTGGCGGCTATTCATCATGATCAATCGAGAAAAGTCGTCGCTCTGTAATTACACGGGTTAGTACCATCCTCCTTCTTACATTAATAGCACCAGTTACCCTAAAATTCCAGCCCATAATCATGCAGTTTACAACGAAATTGAACGAGGCGACATTGATTCGCCGGTACAAACGATTCCTGGCTGATATCGCCTGTGACGACGGTCGGCAACTGACAATTCACTGTCCCAACTCCGGCTCAATGCGCTCCTGTTCCACACCTGGCAGCAGAATATGTTATTCCACCTCGGATAACCCCAGGCGAAAGTACCCACACACGCTTGAGATGGTAAAGGTTAACGGCAGCTGGGTCGGTGTCAACACCGCTCTTACCAATAGAATCGTTGCAGAAGCATTCAAAAACGAAATCATTGATGAATTTGCACGCTTTGACAGCCTCAGGCAGGAGGTCAAAACCTCAGATGGAAACCGGCTCGACCTGATGCTGAGAAGAGGCGAAGAGAAAATCTACATTGAAATAAAAAACTGTTCACTGGTGGAAGATGGCTGCGCTCGCTTCCCGGATGCGGTCACCAGCCGCGGTACCAAACATTTGAAAGAGCTGATCCGTCTGGTTGGGCAGGGTCACACGGGTGTCATTTTTTATCTTGTACAACGTCTTGATGGTGACCGCTTTGAACCGGCAGCAGACATCGACCCGCTTTATGCCCGGACGCTGGTCGAGGCAATTGAAAACGGGGTGATGATCCTTGTCTACCAGGCAGAAGTCTCACCCCGATCCATCGAAATATCCAGACCGCTCCCCTACAGTCTGCCGACCATTGACACGCTGTAAACGGTTCAATCTGTGAATGGAAAGACTGACCAGGCCGTCTTTGTTACAAACCAAATACCGACCCAGCTAGTGAATGATACTGGCTAATCGTCCCCAGCGGATAGAGGCAAGACGGTCAACAGAAAAAAGCGGTTTCTGGATATCCCAGGACCAGTAGATGATAATCGCCTTGCCGAGCACATCGTTGAAATTGACATATCCCCAGAACCGGCTGTCATAGCTGTTATCCCGGTTGTCGCCCATCACAAAGAGCTTTCCATCCGGTACCGTTATCGGTCCGTAATTATCTTTGGGGCTCATCCCCGCCGGCAAACTTTTCGCTGAACTGAAGTGAGCATGCGCGTCTTCAATCTTTTTGCCATTAATGGTTATTGATTTGTTCCTGATCTCAATTTGATCGCCAGGCACGCCGATTACCCGCTTGATATAGTCGACCTTGCGGTCTTCAGGAAATCGGAAAACCACGACATCACCATGCTTTGGATCTTTGATCGGGACCAGCAGTTTACCAGTGAATGGAACCTTGATACCATAGAGAAATTTGTTAACCAGGAGGTGATCTCCTATCTGCAGGGTTGGCAGCATCGATCCGGATGGAATTTTAAAGGCCTGGATGACAAATGTCCTGATGAACAGGGCCAGCAGTACGGCAATAATAATCGCCTCACTGTATTCCCTGAAAACAGATTTCTTTTTTTCTTCACTATTCACCTGCACGTCCTCACAAATTACCTGTCTTGATTTTCTCACAAATACGATAGCCACGGCAAAGCTACTTGAAATAGCCGTATATTACAAGGATGATCAGTTACCGGCCGCCCTTAACAATTGATTTCCTTTTCCTCAAGGATTTAAGCGCTTATACCAGATGCTGAGCGCATCCCACTTACGTTCGCAATATATTGTAGTAATCCAGTTTCGAAATGGAAATTGGGACGAATAAATACCTGTTAAAAGTAGGAAAAGTTTTTGACTTTTTTTCGCCTTTTCCTTGACAATTATTTTATTTTATGTCCTAAATGTAATTTAACATGGAAAGTCTATTATTTACTGACGCTTCCAGCTCATTGTACAAAAAATGATACTCAAATACTGGTCGTTACAATGAAACTGCCGTTTTTATCTTCAGAGCAATTGGTTGTCGGTGTGGACATCGGTTCACACGCTGTCAAGGTCTGCCAGCTCAAGCGCACAGATAAGGCCTACTCGGTTATCAGTATCGGCAGTGCCCTTCTGCCGGAAGGTGCCGTTGACGACGGTACCCTGAATGAGCCTGATGTTGTTGGTGAAATCATAGCCGACCTGTTCAAGAACATGAAAATCAAGAACAAGAAGGTTGGGTTCTCCATTTCCGGCTACTCGGTAATCGTCAAAAAAGTTAACCTGGCCGTGATGGACGACAGCACGCTTGAAGAACACATCATGGCAGAAGCAGAGCAGTATATTCCGTTTGACATCGAGGATGTCTACCTGGACTTCCAGGACCTCAAGACAAATACCGACGAGAACGATCGCACTGATGTGATGCTCGTTGCCGCAAAAAAAGATATTGTCGACGATTATCTTGATATGCTCGAGAATATCGGCTTGCAGGCAACCATTGTCGACGTCGACGGTTTTGCCCTCGAAAACACCTACGAATACAACACCCCGAAATCAGAAAATGTTGCCCTGGTGGACATTGGCGCCTCCAAGATGAATATAAATATCATTTCATCCGGCATGTCGGTCGTCGCCCGCGACATCGTCGTCGGAAGCCGCCAGTTAACAGAACATATCCAAAGTCAATTTGATCTGGAATTTGAGGAAGCAGAGGCGCTCAAACTTGGACATCAGTCGGCCGAGGAGAAGCAGCAGCAAATTGAAGATATTTTCACCACCGTCTGCACGCAATGGGTTCTCGAAATTAAGAAGGCAATCGACCTCTACCATTCCAACTATCCGGAATCTCCGCTGAGCAAGCTTGTCCTCAGTGGTGGTGGTTCAAAGGTTGCCGGTCTAACCGATTTTCTGGCAAATGAGACTGGAATCAGTGTGGAACTGTTCAATCCTTTTGCCAACATGACATCTAACGATAGGAAAATTGATCGTGATTACCTAGAAATTGTTGGACCGGAAATGGCGATTGCCTCAGGCATTGCCATCAGGCCTTCGGCAATATAGGAAATCCCTGAAACCAGGTGCCCTATGCTAAAAATTAACCTGCTTCCGATTAGGCAACTCAAAAAACGTGCAAAAGCACGTAATCAGATTGCTGCCGGCATCGTCATATTCATTAGTGTTCTTGTCCTTCTCGGACTGGTCGGTATTCTCCAGGCTGGAAGAATCACCTCACTCAATGACGATATTGCCGTTAAGACCAAAGAGAAGAAATCCTTCGACAAAGTCGTCAAGGAACTGGCCGACCTTGAAAAGAAACGGTTGGACCTGAACAACAAAATTCAAATCATCAACAAGTTGAAGAGTGACTCTTCATTGACCGTTCGCGTACTCGATGAAGTCGCAAAGATCGTCGATAATAACAGGATGTGGCTTACCTCGCTCAACCAGAGGGGCGGCAGCCTTAAAATTACCGGCTATGCTCTTGATAATCAGACCGTAGCCCAGTTCATGGATGAACTGAAAACCTCCCCTTTCATTAATTCGGTGAACCTCAACAACTCATCGTTAAAACAGGTTTCAGGTACAGACCTGAAGGAGTTTGGCCTGTCGTGCGGTGTTGCGACACCGCAGCCCGAAGGGGAACAGGATGAAACCGAAGCAAATACGCAGTCATCATCTCCTGAATAGTGTCGACTCATGAAAAAGAGTAACTCAAAGTTTGCAGCCTTTATTGACGAGAAATACATTCCGATGGGCCAGAAGGTCAAGGTAGCCATTCTGGTGCTGCTGGTCCTTGCCCCCGTCGCGCTGTTCTTTTTTCTCTTTTATCAGCCCAACAGCGAAAAAATTACCAAACTTGACGCAACGCGTTCCAAACTCCAACAGGAGATCCAGGATTTAAAGCAGAAAGAACGTAATAAGCCGAAGCTGCTCGCCGAGGTGGCCAAGGTTGAAGAAGAGTTTGAGGAGGCGGCAAAACTGCTGCCCAAAGATAAGGAAATACCAAAGCTCCTGAAAGATATTTCAGCCCTGGGCCGTAATGCCGGCCTCGATTTTCTCACCTTTGTTCCCAGGCCGGAGACCCCAAAAGATTTCTACGACGAAATCCCGGTAGATATTAATATACGTGGCCCCTACCATTCTGTAGGGTTTTTCTTTGACCAGGTAAGCAAGCTTGATCGGATCGTTTCGGTAACGAATACAGATATGACCAAACCGACAAAAGAACAGGGAGAAATGTTGCTCAGTTCAAACTGCCAGCTGATGACATACCGGTTCACCAACAAGCCGCTCCCGACTGATGACAAAAAGAAAAAATAGTAAACCATTTATTCCGAGACAAGACATATGTATATGACACCCAGGCATAAAAGGTTCAAACACTGCATGTATATGGCCTGTTTCGTTTTTCTTTTCGGATCGGCTTCAACTTCGCTTGCCCAGAACACTCCGTCTGAAGACCCGGAAGCAAATCAGGCACCGATTGAGATCAGGAAAAGCGCAAGTACTTTCGAGTATCAGATCGAAGGCCGCCCAGACCCGTTTCTACCCTTTATCACAGAACGGGCAAGCACCAACGAGAACCCTGACGAAATCATCGACAGAAACCAGACCTTGACCGGTATGCAGCTCTTTGAGCCCGGCCAGCTGACCCTTGTTGCCCTGATGGTTGCCGGCAGCAATAAGTATGCAATGGTTCAGGACTTCACCGGCAAGGGTTATGTCATAGAAGAAGGAACCAAAATTGGCAGGCGCGGTGTCGTCGCCGATATTATTGAAAATAAAGTCATCATAGAAGAACAAGCACTTACCCGTGGCGGAAGAACCTTAACCAACAAAATTGCCATGGTTTTAAAGAAAGAGGGAGAAGAATAAACAATGTATACTCGGCTTACCACTACATTCTTGACCATATTCTCCATCGTCTGTCTCACCTCGACCATTGCACTGTCGCCGGCGCTGGCCGCCCCGGGTGGCACCTATATGGTTACGGCTATAACTACTGATATTCAATCAGACGGCTTTGTGATGACGATCTCCGGCGAAGATGTACCGGCTTATACGGTCACCGAACGCTTTGATCCATTCCGGGTCATCGTTGATGTTGCCGGTGCTCAATTCAAAGAGACAATCGAGCTGGATAAAGTGCTGCCCGACAACAAATTCGCAAAATTGATGGTGGCTGACCTCAGCAACCAGCAGCCAACCGTCGGTCGATTTGAGTTCACTGTGGCCGAAAATGTGTCCTACGACGTGAAGCGTCTCAACAATGATCTGAAAGTTTCTATCAGCCTCCAGCCCGACGCTCCTGCAGCATCACCACCATCTTCAACTGACAAAGTGGCTGAATCAGTTTTTTCCGAACCGGACCAGAAAGTCAGTATGTTAAATCCGGAGGAACAGAAGGAAGCGGAGGAAATGCAGAAACTCAAGGACAGCTTCTCCTTCTCGGGATACAACAACGAAAGAATCAGTGTTGATTTTTACAAGATCGATCTCCACAACGTCTTCAGGCTCTTCCGTCAGATCACTGACCTTAATATCATAGTTGACGAAGCGGTAAACGGATCAATAACACTTGCCTTAACCGACGTGCCCTGGGACTTTGCGCTCGACATCATCCTTAATCTGGCTGACCTGAAGAAAGAAGAGCGCTACAACACCATCGTCATCTATCCGAAGAACAAGGAATTTCTCTGGCCGCAACGGGCCGAGGATAACCTCTCTTTTGAAGCAGATGTCGCCGTTGTCCAGGAAGAGGCCCTGATCATTGAGCAATCGACCAATCAACCCGCCGAGATCATGCAGGCCAAAGAACTCCTGGCCAAAGGCGCACGACTGGAAAAGAAAGAAGATTTTGAGGATGCCGTGGCTCTGTATGAGCAGGCATACGAGTTGTGGCCTGAAAACAGCAAGATATCGAACAGGATCGCCAACATCTACCTCGGGCGGCTGAGACTGAACGCCAAAGCATTTCATTACGCCCAGAAGACACTTCAGAAGAACCCCGCAGATAACAAAGCAGCACTCTACAGCGCCATCGCTTCTGCCAACATGGATAAAACCGCAGAGGCCACCGAATATTTCAGCCAAAGTGTAAGCGGCACCCCACCCATGAAGGAGGCGCTTATCAGCTTCGCAGCTTTCAGCGAGAACAACAATCAGCAGCAGGTGGCACTGAAACTGCTGGACACCTACAGCTCAAATTATGGTGACACCGTCCATACCATGGTAAGCAAAGCCCGCATATACGACAGTATCGGTGAGAAGGAAAAGGCTACCGCCCAGTATCGTGCGCTGTTAACATCTGGTTTTCAAATGCGACCCGATCTTCGACAATACGTTCAAGGTCGTGTGTCTGCAGAATAATTATAACCATAGTTCTAATGGCAAATTAAATGCTCAAACATCAGCTTTCATCTTTGCCTAAGAGGTTCTGAAACATGAAGTCAACCAATCGTTTATCACGCTGTTTTGCATTCCTGCTCTTCCTGGTTTTTCTCACATCCTGTGGAAATCAGCAGCAGGCCGTCACCGAGGAGCCGATCACACCACCTCCTGAACAACAGGCAGCAGCACCTATGCCGGACTTTCAGAAAGCACCGGCTGCCCTGCCTGTCATGTATCAGAATCCAGCTTACATGGTTGATTCTGATGATGAGGATGAACTTTTTTCAGGTGACGAAGATTCGATTCTCAAAGTTGGTGCCACCATCAAGTCAACCCGAGGTCCCCAGCCGCTCTGGGATATTCTCAAGCGCCTCGCCTCACTGAAGAAAATGAACGTCTCCTGGGCGAGTGATGTCGACCAGAATGTCCTTGTCGATGTTGATATCAGTGCAAACGATGACTTTTACTCGGCCATAGACAATTTACTCCGCCAGGTTGACTATTTTCATGAGATGCAGGGTAATACCATCATTGTCAAATACAAGGAAGTTCGACAGTTTCGTATTGCCATGCCATTCGTTAAATCAAATTACACAACCGGAACTGGTGGAGATGTTCTCGGTAGTAACGATGCCTCCACTAATATCGAAGGTACTATATCGCTTAAAAGCGATGACAACAGCTTTGACATCTGGGAAAATATCCAGGCAAACATGGATACCATTATCGCACTCTGGAACACAGAAGCGGTAACCCCTGAAGCTGAGCCGGAAGAGGCTGCAGAGAGTGCCGAAGTAGCTGCAGATACGCCACAGCAGGCCACACGTCGAGTCTCATCTGGAGAAGTCGCTTATATTATCGATAAGCCAGTCGGTATCATTACCGTAACGGCTCCCCGTCCGCTGCTCAATGAGCTTCAGAATTATTTCGACAGCTTGACAAAGGAGCTCTATAAACAGATATCAATTGAAGCCAAGATTATTGAAGTTCAACTGCAAGATAATTCCTATCTTGGCTTGAACTGGACTCAGGTTCTGAGAAATTTCAATATCACCGGAACGGTCACCTTTGGTGCGGGTGCCGATGACCCCAACGGTAATTATACCCAAGGGCAGGTTTGGCCCTATGTGTTCTCAAACAACAACTCGTTTGATGATGGCACCAACCATGGCAATGTTTATGATCCAACCAGGTTCATATCTAAAATTGCCCTGGAGGCCCTGGATTTTGATGTTTTCCTGAACGCGCTGAACGAGCAGGGTGATGCCAAGATTCTGTCCAACCCGAAAATCAGTGTGCTGAATGGTCAGCCATCACTGCTGACCGTAGGCCGGAATGTCACCTATATTGAGAACGTGACGGTTGATCGTGATACTGGAGGTGTAACGGCAGTATTCACCTATTCTGCAGAAACCGCGCGAATCCTCTCTGGTGTGGGTTTGGCTCTTACCGCGACAATACTGAACGACGAAGAAGTTATCATGAACCTTGTTCCGGTTACCTCGGAACTGGAAGAACCGATTGAATACAAAACGTTTGGGGACGGTGGTGAAGTCGGCCTGCCGATTGTCAATGTCCGGGAAATGAGCACCACCGTTCGAGTGAAAGATGGTGAAATGCTGGTCATTGGTGGACTTATCAGTGAGGTTGAGAGTACACAAGGTGAGTTTGCACCGGTTGTCGGCTCAATTCCGCTCGTTCGTTACCTCTTTGGATATGAAGAAAAAGTAAAACAAAAACGTGAGCTGATCATTCTGCTGAAGCCGCGGATTATATAATTCGGATCGACAATTAGAAATTTGTTGTACTCATTCATCATTACATTTGGCAGGGAGATTATTATGAACAGGCTGAAATATCTGATCATCGGAATTTTAGCGTTGATCATGGCCGGTTGCGGCCAGACAGTTGTAGAAACACTGAACGTTCCTGAAGGGGCTGGGCCGAACGCTCCCGGCTATGGAAAACGCATAGTGATCCTACCGTTTGCTGACTATTCATACGCAGACTCAATCGTTTCTGCACATCGTCGCAATCTGCAGATCACGGAAACACTCACCGATCAGCTTGCCGTAAACGGTTTCAACCAGCCGATCCAGGAGGATGTCTTCAGGTACATGATTGACCAGGAACTGATCAATCTTGTGGCTTACGAGGAGAACGCTACCGCCTCACTGGATAGAGAAATGGACAGCGAATGGTCAGACCGGATGAAAGGGATCATCCAGGGATACATCAAACAACAGCAGATGGCCCGCACTAATAAGGTGCTGCAAAGCCCTGGTACCCATGGTTTAACCGAAAAAACCGTACGTAAAATCGGCAGGCATTTCGATGCTGACTACGTGGTCAGGGGACGTATCCTTGAGTACAAGACCCGCCAGGATCCTTCCTGGGAACCCTGGAAAAAAGGGATTCTACCCTTTGTCATCCAAGGAACCAGCCAGATTGCCATGGGATTTGCAGGCTCAAACGAGTATGATCGCTGGAACCAGATGGCCGCCGGTGCAGCACTCGGTGCCATTATCGGCTACCAGACCGTATGGCCGTTCGACGACAACTCCCTGTTCAGTGCAACCGCCGATACCTCCAACGCCCTTTTCTGGGGTGCTGCCGGCGCAGGACTTGGAGATATGTCTTACAATAGCGGCAGAGTTGACCAGGCCGTTGTCCAGATGCGAATCTGGATACAGGAAGCGGCAACGGGCAACGTCATTTGGACTAACCGCGTCAGGGTTGCAGTATCTCCAGAATCAGTCTACGCAGATTCCCAGTATGATGCAATGTTTGACAGCGCCATCAACAAGAGTGTCACCAGCCTGATCGACAATTTCGTCACCTACGGGCTAGAATAACCCTGCACTGCCAAATGGAAAAGGCCGCTTCCCTTTATAGAGGGGAAGCGGCCTTTTTATTTTAAACTGACCCTTCTTTTGATTATCCGCTCTGACTCAGTTTGATTCTCCCTGCTCCTTCCTGGCATTTTGAAACAGCGCCATAAAGTTGATCGGTTCCATCTGGAAGGGCATAAAACCGCCGTCGACCGACATCTGGCTGACCAGTTGCCTGGTAAAGGGGAACAACAGGGTTGGACAGTCTACCCCCAGGACCATCGCCAGATGTTCTTCCGGAATATTTTTCAGCATAAAAACGGCACCGTGTTCAATTTCAAGGATAAACATAACCTTCGGCTCATCTTCCTTGCTGGTTACCTTTGCTGAGATTTCAAGAATAACTTCCCAATGATGATCATCCAGCTTTTTATTGTTGAGCTGCAGGTTAAGCTCAACATTGGGCTCAGTTTTCTGCGGGGTAATAAAAACCTGGGGAGCATTCGGATTCTCAAAGGAGAAATCCTTAATGAACATCTTCTGCATTCGAAATTCGGCTTTCTCAGTGGTCTCGGTCGTTTTACTATCTTCTGCCATAACTATTCCTCTGTAAAATTATAATTAATATTTTGTTTTTACTGGTGGCCGGCATTAAACTGTATAAAATAGCAAGGTGCAAGCTATTTAGCCACAGCCCAAAGCAACAGCAGTGATCAAATCAATGTCAAAATTAAGGGTGTCTGATTTTCACGGCTTTTATGAAAATCAACATCCGGGTCCAGAAGTCCAGCATTGGTTGCCCTTTAAAAGGGCTGTTTTTCAATCCCCATTGGCACGTAGCTGAGCACCATGAAATGGGCCGTATAAGGAGTTTGAACTGTCTGAGCGCAGCGAGTTTTCAAACCCCCGGCACATTTCATGGCGCGCAAGGTGCCCGAAGGGCCAAGTGACTCGGGTGCCCTTTCTTTTGGTTCTTTTCTTTGGGCAAACAAAGAAAACGAACAGAAAACAACTATTTCTGGCTCAGTCATATCCTTCCAATCTGGCACATAAGACTAGGTTATTACAGATAGAATAAATCAGATCATCAAATTATAACGATATGGTAATTTACTCAACCGGCAGCTAATTTCTTATTCCATTCTCAAGGATCTGCTTGAGAAACATCCCGGTATAGGATTCCCTGTTCCCTATGATTTCTTCAGGTGCCCCGGCAGCGACAATCTCACCACCCTCTTCACCACCTTCAGGTCCGATATCAATAATCCAGTCGGCGGTCTTGATCACATCAAGGTTGTGCTCGATGACCACCACCGAGTTTCCCTGGTCAACGAGTCGTTCAAGAACAGCGAGCAGGTGCTTGATATCGGCAGGATGAAGACCGGTAGTCGGCTCATCGAGAATATACAGGGTGCTGCCGGAACTGCGCCCCGACAACTCCTTGGCGAGTTTCACTCGCTGTGCCTCCCCTCCCGACAGGGTGACTGACGACTGACCCAGTTTGATATACGATAACCCGACATCGTAAAGCGTCTGCAGCCGGCTTTTGATGGCCGGGATATTGATGAAAAACTCCAGCGCCTCTGCAACGGTCATGGTCAATACGTCGTGAATTGTCTTGTCCCGATACCGTATATCCAGTGTCTCCTGGTTGTATCGTTTGCCATGGCAGGTTTCACAGACCACATAGACATCGGGCAGGAAATGCATGGCAATACGAAGGACACCCTCGCCATCGCAGGCCTCACATCGGCCCCCTTTTACGTTGAAACTGAATCGACCGGGCTTGTAGCCACGTGCCCGCGATTCCGGCAGCTTGGAGAATAATTCGCGCACCGGTGTAAAAACGCCGGCATAGGTTGCCGGATTTGAGCGTGGAGTCCTGCCGATCGGGCTCTGGTCAATGTCGATAATCTTGTCTATCTTGTCAAGACCGTGGAGTTTTACACCTGATTGCTCGACAACCTTCATTTTCCCGGCTTTGCCTGCTTTTGCCAGCTTGAATAAAGTCTCCATGACCAGACTGCTCTTACCCGATCCGGATACACCGGTCACCGCTGTCATCACTCCAAGCGGGAATTTGACGTTTATCTTTTTCAGGTTATTGGCAATGGCCCCGTTGATTTTAAGCACTTTTGCCGAACGCTTGGCAACTTTTCGCCTCTTTGCGGGCACCTCGATGCGTTCCCGGTCAGACAGGTATGCCCCGGTAATCGATTCATCACTGCCGAGAAGCCCTTTGATATCACCGCTGTACACCACATCTCCACCATGGATTCCGGCTCCCGGGCCCATGTCCAGGATATGGTCTGCAGCAAGGATGGTATCGGTATCGTGTTCCACGACAATGACCGTGTTGCCAAGATCGCGCAACTCGACCAGGGTATTGATCAGTTTCTGGTTGTCACGCTGGTGCAGGCCGATACTTGGTTCATCGAGGATATAGAGAACACCGGCAAGACGAGAACCGATCTGCGATGCCAGCCGAATCCGCTGGGCCTCTCCGCCGGAAAGCGTGCCAGATGTCCTGCCGAGGGTCAGATAACCGAGCCCGACATCGGTAAGAAAAGAAAGTCGATCGACAATTTCTTTCAGCACCGACTCACCGATAGTCCGCTCGCGCTCGTTAAACGGCAACAGTGGAAGGCTGTCAAGCAGCAGATTTATTGACATCCTGGTCAAATCAAAGATGTTATGCGGGCCGATCCGCACCGCCAGCGGTTCCGGCTGCAGCCGCGCACCATGGCAGACCGGACAGATCTGCTCGTTCATATAGCGGCTCAGTTCATCCCTGATCATCTGTGACTGGGTTTCATGGAACCGACGATCAAGCTGCGGGATAACGCCCTCATACCGTTTCACCGCACTCATCACCCGCCGTCCTTTGCGATAATAAAAGTCTATCTCCTCACTGCCTGATCCATATAACAGGATGCGCTGGTATTTCTCTGAAAGTTTTGTAAACGGCGTTTTCAGGGAAAATCCATAATGCTTTGCCACTGCAGCAAGCATCTGGCCGGTATAGGTTGCCTCATTTCGCCAGCCCCAGGGAGCGATAGCCCCGTTACTAATAGACAGACTCCTATCCGGTACGATCAGCCCCTCATCAAAAAACTGCTTTACTCCCAGCCCTCCGCACTCACCGCAGGCACCCTGTGGGTTATTAAAGGAGAAAAGCTGGGTGGAGAGTGGCGGCATCGAAATCCCGCAGGTGTGGCAGGCAGCGAGTTCGCTGAACAATTGTTCTTTGCTATCATCGGGGAAAAGTGCGAGCAGAAACCCCTCCGTCACCTTCACCGAGGTGGCAACAGAGTCGGCCAGCCGCCTGCGCACCGACGGTTTTAAAACCAGCCGGTCCACAACAATCTCTATGGTATGTTTCTTGTTCTTGTCCAGGTTCTCGATGTCATCGGTGTGCATGATGTCTCCATCAACACGGGCCCGGACAAACCCTTCTTTGCGAATTCGGGCAATGAGTTGCTCATGGCGCCCCTTGCGATCGGAAACCATTGGGGCGAGCAGGATAACCTTGGTACCTTCAGGCTTGGCCAGCAGTGTATTGACCATATCCTCGACCGACTGGGAACGTATCTCCTCTCCACATTCCGGGCAATACGGCCTGCCGCACCGGGCAAACAGCAGCCGCAGGTGATCATAGATCTCTGTAACCGTACCGACAGTGGATCTCGGGTTCTTGCTGGTGGTCTTCTGCTCGATTGACACCGCCGGGGAAAGCCCTTCCAATGAATCGACATCGGGTTTGTTCATCTGGCCGAGAAACTGGCGGGCATAGGTGGAAAGCGACTCCACATAACGGCGCTGCCCCTCGGCATAGAGGGTATCAAAAGCCAATGTCGACTTGCCCGATCCGGAGAGCCCGGTAAACACGACCAATGCGTTTCTCGGCAGGTCAACATCTATATTTTTCAGATTATGCATCCGCGCGCCGCGAATACGCAATGTTTGTGGTTCCATGAGCCTCTTAACCCTCTTTTCCTGCTGATGTTATCGTGCCAACGAAATATAATGCTGATCGGCTGGACAAAAGTCAAGATAGCAATTATAAACTGCACCAATATCGTTTTTTCAAATTAATGACTGGGACTGGGTTTCCAGCCGAATTGTACTAACTGAGGAAAGCTGCAATGAATTTTCAAGATATCATCCTGGAGTTGAACAAATACTGGGCTGAACAGGGGTGTGTTCTCCAGCAGCCATATGACATGGAAGTCGGAGCGGGAACATTTCACCCGGCGACCCTGTTGCGAGCCCTTGGCCCCGAGCCATGGAAATGCGCCTATCCGCAGCCCTCACGCAGGCCTACTGACGGCAGATATGGAGACAACCCAAACCGGTTGCAGCACTACTACCAATACCAGGTTGTTATCAAGCCCTCCCCGCTTGACGTTCAGGAGCTCTACCTTGAAAGCCTCAAGCGGTTTGGTTTGGATCTGCTGGAACATGATATCCGCTTCGTTGAAGACGACTGGGAATCACCGACACTCGGTGCCTGGGGACTTGGCTGGGAAGTATGGCTGGACGGCATGGAAATCACCCAGTTTACCTATTTCCAGCAGGCAGGATCTATCGATCTCCACCCGGTAACGGCTGAAATAACCTATGGCCTTGAGCGTATCGCCATGTACCTGCAGGGTGTTAACTCGGTTTACGACATCAAATGGAACGACGAGGTCACCTATGGCGAGATTTTTCACCAGGCCGAAGTTGAATTCTCCACCTTCAATTTTGAAGAGGCAAACGTGGAGAAAATGATCGACTTTTTCGACACCTTCGAGTCGGAAGCACTCAAGCTGGTAGAAAAAAATCTGATCCTTCCCGCCTACGATTATTGCCTGAAATGCTCACACACCTTCAACCTGCTCGACGCCCGCAAGGCAATCAGCGTCTCTGAACGAACCCGCTATATCGGCCGCATCAGAAACATCGCCAGAAAGGTCGCCGAACGCTACGTCGCCCAGCGCGAAGAAATGGGTTATCCCCTGCTGAAATAAAGATCCAGGTATAGAGATAGGGCGCAGTCAGAAGAAATAGACCATCACCTCCTGAGGAATAGATCCAGACTCTAAAGGTCCGGTATTAGCATCTCCTGCAAGGAGATGTAGTTCAGTCCCCATTGGCACGAAGCTGAGCACTGAGAAATCTGACGAATAAGGAGTTTGAACTGTCCGAGCGTCAGCGAGTTTTCAAACTCCCGGCAGATTTTACAGCGCGCAAGGTGCCCGAAGGGCCGAGTGACACGGGTGCCTTTTCTTTTGGTTCGTTTTCTTTGGGCAAGCAAAGAAAATGAACAGAACTTTTTTTAGTAGAGCTCTAACCAGTCTATAAATTTAAAAAAAACCTATTATTCTCAGGTCTGAAAATGTTCCATTTTTAGCCCCCTTTTTGTCTATTGGAAATCTCAATTGAAAAATTTCAGAAAAACAACCTACTCACAACAATGCTGACCACGAAAGAAAAAAGAACAATCACACAACTGTTGAGCCTTATTTCAGATGACGAAGAAGCCATTACCCTTCAAACTCTTGAAGGGTTTATGTTCGGTCTTGCCATGACTCCTGACATCATTCTACCGAGCGAGTGGTTGCCCTTCATCTTTGGCGAAGAGGGTCCTGAGTTCGCGTCGGAGAAGCACCTGCAGGAAAGTCTGGCCTGCCTCATGAAGGTGTACAACAAAGAACTGGACAAATTTCATGGAGACCGGCTTGTTTTTCCATTCCAACTGGAAAAGATGAAAAGCGAGCAACTCGCAGAGGTTCATGACTGGGTATATGGGCTGAATGAAGCTCTATGGCTCCGAGACGAAATATGGGACTTCGACAGGTATGATTACTTATCCGAAGAGGAAAAGGACATGCTCTATACATGTATGACCTCCCTTGAAGCATTCGGATCGGAAGACCTAAAAGAAATGCTCATCAAAGAAGGTCATGAGGAAATAATGCATGAAATCATCGATGATCATCTTTTAAACAAACTGTCACCAAGAGAGAAAATAGATCTTTTACTAATGAGTCATCTTCCCTTTTCCGTGACAACGCTAATCGAATACGCCCACGTTATAGATGAACAGATTAGAAGTTCGGCGCCCCCGCCTGTCAATCATCACCCAATTCGAAAAGAAAAAGTTGGCAGGAACCAGCCGTGTCCCTGTGGCAGCGGAAAGAAATATAAAAAATGCTGCGAGAGAAAAGATGATCCCGCAAGTAAGTCCAAAATCATTGAGGTTGATTTTTCCAAAAGCAGCAAAAATAAGAGGCTTTTTACAGAACTCTTTCAATTAAAAATTAGCTTGAAAGGGGCCCGTCCTCCGATCTGGAGAAGGATACAGATACCAGGTCACCTGACACTTGCAACACTGCACCAAGTCATACAACAATGTTTTGGCTGGGAAGACTATCATCTCCATGAATTTGTTATCGACAAAGTTCGCTATGCACCTGCCGATGAACCTGACGACTTCCAACTGACATTCAATAAAACGAAAAATGAGGAAACTGTTTCCCTTGAAGACATTATTACCCATGAAGGGAAAAAATTCGAATATATCTATGATTTCGGGGATAACTGGCACCATATGATAAGTGTTGAGAAAATCTTACCTCTCAACGAGTCACAAAACCATCCCATATTATTGACCGGGAAACGTGCCTGCCCTCCAGAGGACTGTGGTGGCATCCATGGCTTCCTCAACATGGTCGAAATGCTGCAGGATCCAGAGTCCCCAGAATACGAAGAAATAATTGAATGGCTTGGTGATGATTTCGATCCCGCCCTTTTCACCAAAGAACAAATTGCAGAGATAAACCTACTGCTTCGTCGATTTAGCTGAATGTATTTTTAGACCTGACCCCATCATTTGCGATATTGGCAGCCCCTGAAAGGGGATGCTTTCAGTCCCCTTTGGCACGAAGCTGAGCACTGTAAAATCTGACGAATAAGGAGTTTGAACTGTCCGAGCGGCAGAGAGTTTTCAAACTCCCGGCAGATTTAGCAACGCGCAAGGTGTCCGAAGGACCGAATGACACGGGTGCCTTTTCTTTTGGTTACTTTTCTTTGGACAAGAAAAGTAACAGAAATAATGCGATACTGGCAGAATCAAAACCAGTTTTTCAAGTATAAAATAGCTTCAATATGGCCAGGTTTGAAATGTTATATTTTTAGACCTGACCCCATAATTTGCATTTCTGGCTATTAGCTGACTTACTTTTGAAAACCCCATGATATCCATGCTAAACAAGAAACAGTGTTAGCAATATGCATGGATACATAGCAAGATTTATTGAAAAGGATCTTCGCCAAGCCCTCAACCGCTCTTGGATTTGGCAGCCCATGAAAGAGATGCTGTTCAGTCCCCATTGGCACGAAGCTGAGCACTGAGAAATCTGACGAATAAGGAGTTTGAACTGTCTGAGCGGCAGCGAGTTTTCAAACTCCCGGCAGATTTTACAGCGCGCAAGGTGCCCGAAGGGCCGAGTGACACGGGTGCCTTTTCTTTTGGTTACTTTTCTTTGGGCAAGCAAAGAAAAGTAACAGAAATACTACAATGCTGGCAGATTCCAAACCAATTTTCCAAGTATAAAATAGCTTCAATATGGTCAGGTCTAAAAATGTTATATTTTTAGACCTGACCCCGTTTATTTGCGTGTCTTTTATATCCGGCTGGCTCTGTGGATGAAAAAGTAGTAGATTAATAGCGTGTATATCTGCTGCTTTGACGAACCTATTCTCTGGAGAGACTGGAAATGGAGACCTTTGACACCTATAATCCTGAAGATTTCTATGATGAACTGATTGATTCAGATGGTACACCTCGCCCAGGGGTACAATTGCTGGTAGACAGGATTGAATCGCTGCCGAAGGGTGATTTGACCCTTAAACAGAAGGAAGCCGAGGCCCTGCTGTTGAAGATGGGTATCACCTTCAACGTCTACGGCCAGGATGAAGGAACAGAAAAAATTTTCCCGTTTGATATTATTCCCCGAATCATCCCCAGCGATGACTGGCAGCAGATCGAATCCGGACTGAAACAGCGAATCTTTGCCCTCAATGAATTTCTCCAGGACATCTACAACGACAAAAAAATCCTGAAGGATAAAGTCGTTCCCGAGGATTTGATCCTGAGCAGCAAGACCTATCGCAAGGAGTGTGAAGGATTTACCCCTCCCAAAAAAATCTGGTGCCACGTGACCGGGACCGACCTGATCCGTGATCGTGACGGCTGTTTCTACGTGCTGGAGGACAACCTCCGCTGTCCTTCGGGGGTCTCGTATGTTCTTGAAAACAGGCAGGTACTCAAACGTACCTTTCCCTATGTCTTTGAACGCTCACGAGTACACGCCGTTGACGAGTATCCGGGAAAACTGCTGGAAATGCTCGAATATCTGACACCGGAAGGGGTTCAATCGCCAACAGTCGGGGTATTGACGCCAGGCATCTTTAATAGTGCCTATTTCGAGCACTCCTTTTTATCCCAGCAGATGGGTGTCGAGCTCGTTGAAGGCCAGGACCTGATGGTCTCGGACGGCTGGGTGCATATGCTCACCACCAAGGGACCCAAGCGCATTGATGTACTGTACCGACGTATCGATGACGATTTTATCGATCCCAAAGTTTTCAGGCCGGACTCCCTGCTCGGCGTCCCCGGACTGATCGAGGTCTACAAGGCAGGACGCATCGCCATGGCCAACGCCCCGGGTACAGGTGTTGCTGACGACAAGGTGGTCTATGCCTATGTCCCTCAAATCATAAAATATTACACCGGCGAAGACCCCATCCTGCCCAATGTGCCAACCTATATATGCAGAGAGGATAAAGACAGAGCGTATGTGCTGTCCCACCTGGACGAACTGGTGGTAAAAGCTGCCAATGAATCGGGCGGTTATGGCATGCTGGTGGGACCGCACTCCACGAAAGAGGAACAGCAGCTCTTTGCAGAGAAGATCAAGGAAGAACCCCGTAACTATATTGCCCAGCCGACAATTTCACTCTCACGGGTGCCGACGATTATCGGCAGTCGACTCGAAGGCCGTCATGTTGACCTGCGCCCCTATATAGTCTACGGCGAAGATATTTACGTCCAGCCCGGGGGGCTGACGCGGGTGGCATTGAAAAAGGGCTCCCTGGTGGTCAATTCCTCCCAGGGCGGTGGGAGCAAAGATACCTGGGTACTGTTACCGAGCAAGTCAGAGGAGAGATAACATGCTGAGCCGTGTCGCCAACTCAATTTACTGGATGTGCCGTTATATTGAACGGGCAGAAAATGTGGCCCGATTTATCGATGTCAACCTCAACCTGCTGCTCGATTTTCCCTCCGAGGAAGACAGGCAATGGTCGCCATTGATCATGACAACCGGCGACCAGGAACTCTACGAAAAAAAGGGGCGGGTGTATAACCAGGAAGAGGTTATCTGGTTCCTCACCTTTGACAGGACATACCCCAACTCAATCATCAGCTGCCTTTCTGCCGCCAGGGAAAATGCTCGCTCGATTCGGGAGATCATCTCATCTGAGATGTGGGAACATCTCAATACCTTTTACCTGGAACTGATCCAGGAAGAAAGCATCAAGATGGCATTGCACGATCCAAGCCGTTTCTATAGAATTATTAAGATGCGCAGCCATCTGTTTACCGGCTTGATGGATTCAACCATGAGCCATGGAGAGGCCTGGAACTTTGCCCGGATCGGCATGATGATGGAACGGGCCGACAAGACATCGAGGATCCTCGATGTTAAATACTTTATGCTGCTTCGCCAGGCGGATCTCGTCAACACCCCGATTGACAATATCCAGTGGATCGCGGTGCTCCGTTCCGCCAGTGGCTTTGAGATGTTTCGCAAGGACATGCATCACGTCACCCCCCGCAACGTCGCACAATTTCTTATCTTCAATAGACAGTTCCCGCGTTCCATCTATCACTGCGTTGAAAAGGCCCAAATCTGCCTGCACCGCATATCCGGATCACCCAATGGCACGGCGACAAACCCGGCTGAAAAAAAGCTTGGCCGCTTGATGGCTGATCTTGAGTATACCGATATAGAAGAAGTAATCGGTAGCGGCCTGCATGAATTTCTCGATGACCTGCAGACCCGGTTGAACCTGATCGGTGCGACCATTGGCACCACCTTCTTCAATATCAAACCGAAAGCTGCACATTCCACCAGTGAACAGTAGCGCTCGTGTGCTATAATACAGAGATAGAGATAATCAACGAGTCGTCACACCACCGTCTGGCGGGATCATACATTCAATTTCATCAGGGAATCTCCAATGGGAATCCATATAGCCTTAAACCATAAAACATCCTACCAGTACGATCGGTTGATTAACCTCGCACCACAGATTGTCCGGCTGCGACCGGCACCGCACTGCAGGACACCGATCCTCAGTTACTCCATGCAGGTGACGCCGAAGGAGCATTTCATCAACTGGCAGCAGGATCCGTTCAGCAACTACCTGGGTCGCCTGGTCTTCCTTGAAAAGACGACAGAGCTTCAGGTCGAAATAGACCTGGTTGCTGACATGATCATCATCAACCCCTTCGACTATTTCCTGGAACCCGACGCCGAAAAATTCCCGTTTAAGTACGAGGAAAACCTCTATGCCGACCTGCGCCCCTACCGGACTCGACACAAGGTGGGCAAAAAATTTCTCGCCTATCTTGATGAAATTGACTGCCGGCCCCGACGCACCATCGATTTTCTTGTCGATCTGAACAGCAAGTTGAGCCGGGACATCAGCTACCTGATCCGCATGGAACCAAATGTTCAGAGCTGTGACACAACACTCACGCTTAAAAGCGGTTCCTGCAGGGACTCCGCCTGGCTGCTGGTCAATATCCTCCGGTCTTTCGGCCTGGCGGCCAGGTTTGTATCCGGCTACCTGGTCCAACTGAAGCAGGATGTGAAATCGCTTGACGGACCCTCCGGCGCCGAAGAGGATTTCACCGACCTGCATGCCTGGACAGAGGTCTACATTCCCGGAGCGGGCTGGATCGGCATGGACCCGACCTCGGGACTCTTTGCCGGCGAAGGACATATCCCGCTTGCCTGCTCTCCCGAGCCGCAAAGTGCCGCCCCGATCAGCGGTGCGCTTGATGAATGCGAGGTGGAATTCAGCCACTCCATGTCGGTAAAACGCATCCTCGAGGCACCCCGCTCAACGCGGCCCTACCCGGAGCAGGTGTGGTCCGATATCCTGAGCTTGGGAGACCGGGTTGATGAAGAGCTAACAGAAAGAGACGTTCGCTTGAGCATGGGGGGTGAGCCGACCTTTGTCTCCATCGATGATATGGAAGGTGCCCAGTGGAACACCGAAGCACTCGGGGAGGAGAAGCTGGCCCTTTCTGAAACGCTTATTAGAAAACTCTGGCAGCAATGGGCTCCGGGTGGATTTCTCCACTACGGTCAGGGGAAATGGTACCCGGGCGAGTCACTCCCCCGCTGGGCATTAGGGTGTTACTGGCGAAAAGACGGCAAACCGGTCTGGAGAGATGAGCACTTGCTGGCCGATGTCTCAAGGGACTATGGATTTGGTATCACCGAAGCCGAGAAATTTATCAAGACGCTGGCCAAAAACCTTGATGTCAGCGCTGACTATATCCGGGAAAGCTACGAGGATATTACCCATTACCTGCTCAAGGAGCAGCAATTACCGGTTAATGTCACCCCAACCGACCCGAAACTTGATGACCCAGAAGAAAGAAGGCGCATGGTGCAGGCGTTTCAACAGGGCCTCGGTTCTGTCGTGGGCTATGTCCTGCCGCTCCAATACGGTTCCTGGAAAAGCGGGCCCTGGAGTTTCAGGAGCAAACATCTGTACCTGCTGCCGGGCGACTCTCCTGCCGGGTTACGGCTGCCGCTCGATTCTCTGCCCTGGGTTTCCCCCGAGGACCTGCCGAAGCAGTATTCGATGGACCCGATGGCCGCCAGGGAACCGCTACCCGATCTCAGCGACCAGCAAACAGCATCGCAGACCATCAGCGAAGAGACAATGAGGGGGACCATCCAGTCTCAACCAGGCCCCGTCGAAGAACCAGAGCCCGTTGCCGGTGAATCGGCTGGATGGCTTGTCCGTACGGCACTCTGCATTCAGCCCCGTGACGGACGGCTCTATATTTTCATGCCGCCAATCACCTCCCTTGAGGGATACCTGGAGCTGGTACACTGCCTCGAGCAGACTGCCGAAGAGACAGATCTCCCTATTGTCATCGAGGGATATGCACCCCCATCCGATTACCGGCTGGAAAGTTTGAAGGTTACCCCGGATCCCGGCGTCATTGAAGTCAATATCCAGCCGATGCACAGCTGGCGGGAAATGGTGGAATACCACCACATCCTTATACGACCTCGCCCGGGAGAGCCGACTCGGTACTGAAAAATTCATGCTGGATGGCCGTCACACCGGCACCGGCGGCGGTAACCATATCGTCATCGGCGGCGCCACCCCTGCGGACAGCCCGTTTTTGCGACGCCCTGATCTGCTCCGCAGTTTGGTCACCTTCTGGAACAATCATCCTTCCCTGTCGTTTCTCTTTTCCGGTCTCTTTATCGGCCCGACGAGCCAGCAGCCCCGAATAGATGAGGCCAGGCACGACAGCCTGTACGAACTCGAGATCGCCTTCGCCGAACAGGACAGACAGACGACTGCTACAGACCCGTGTCCCCCGTGGCTGGTGGATCGCCTGTACCGCAACCTGCTCGTTGATGTTTCAGGCAACACCCACCGGGCTGAATTCTGTATCGACAAACTCTACTCGCCGGACAGCTCGAGCGGGCGACTGGGGCTCCTTGAATTCCGGGCCTTCGAGATGCCGCCCCATGCCCGGATGAGCCTTGCCCAGCAATTGTTGCTGCGCATCTTTGTCAGCTGGTTCTGGGCAACACCCTACCGACAGGAGCTGGTTCGCTGGTCCACCCGGCTCCATGACCGCTTCATGCTGCCGCAGCTGGTGCGTGATGATTTCACCAACGTTCTGGAAATACTCAAAGATGCCGGTTACCCGGTATCCATGGATTTTTTCCATCCCCACTTTGAATTCAGGTTTCCAATCTACGGCACGGTACATTACCAGGGCATGGAGATCGAGTTGCGCCAGGCCCTTGAACCCTGGCATGTCCTTGGTGAAGAGGCCGGCGGAGGGGGAACTGCAAGATATGTAGACTCATCGGTGGAACGGCTCCAGGTAAAGGTTTCCGGAATGACTGATGAGCGTTATATCATATCCTGCAACGGACGACGGGTGCCGTTGAAACCGACGCTTGAAGAGGGTGTGTTCGTTGCCGGTGTCCGCTACCGGGCCTGGCAGCCGCCGTCCTGTCTGCATCCGACCATCGGTATCCATGCACCGCTGGTTATCGATCTGTTTGATACCTGGACCGGCCGCGCCGTTGGTGGCTGCAGCTATCATGTCGGCCACCCGGGCGGACGGGGATATGACATATTCCCGGTAAATGGCTATGAAGCAGAAGGTCGCCGGAACTCTCGGTTTATTCCCGGCGGACATACTCCCGGCGCGCAGAGCTCCATACCGCCTATGGAGAATAATCGCTATTTTCCATATACACTTGATTTGCGCACCTGATCGGGTTAAAGAGGCGACAGAAATTTTAATTCCATCACTATTAGTGAAAACAGGATATTTATTGCCCTTATGAGCGACACCGTTGCGAGAGGTTCGGCACCGCCGGTCACCCTATCGTCTTCTCTTTTTCATACTGCCCCATACCACAAGGGATCGTTCAGCAGAACCATTTTCCTCATCCGGCGACCTGCACCCTCACTGGCAGCAGCTCGCTCTTGTCTTTGGCAACAGGGAAATCAGCTCTCTTGAGCGTGATGCGGAGCGGGTGAGACGAATGCGCCACGAAGACGGTGCCACGATCAACCCATTCGACAGCCTGGACGAGCAGACCACCTCCTGGGCGCTTGACATGATTCCTTTTCCGATTTCTGCTGATGAGTGGAGCGAGGTAGCGACAGCCGTTGAACAACGGGCACTGCTGCTTGAAAAAATCCTGGCAGACATATACGGACCGCAGGAGCTGTTAAAAAGTGGGAACATAGCGCCTGAATTAATTTTTGATAACCCCAACTTTCTGCTCCCCTGCCATGGAATTCAGCCCTCGGGCAATCGTTTTCTGACATTTTATGCACTCGACATAGCTCGCGACCAGCATGGCCGGTTTCAGGTACTGAACGATTTTGGTTCAAACCCGGCAGGAATCGGCTACGCCCTTGAGAATCGGATTGTCATGTCCAGGGTATTTGGTGATCTCTACCACAAGACACAGATTCGTCGCCTGGCCCCGTTCTTCAAAAGTTTTCACCAGTCACTGATCAACCGGGCATCACTTCGGAAAAACGACCCGGGAATCGTCCTCTTTTCTCCCGGCCCCGAAAACAATTGCTATTTCGAGCAGGCACTGCTGTCCCGTTACCTCGGCTTCCCGTTGGTGGAAGGCCAGGATCTCACGGTACGCAATGGCCAGGTTTTTTTAAAAAAACTGGCAGGGCTTGAGCCGGTTGAAGCGCTCTTTCGTCATATCGATGATTTTCACAGTGACCCGTTTGCCCTGCGTCGTGAAACGGCCAGTGGCGTGGCTGGCCTCATCCAGGCCTGTCGCGAGCAAAATGTTGACGTCGTGAACCCCATCGGCAGCGGCTTTATAGAGACTCCGGCGTTAAAAGCATTCCTCCCCGATCTCTGCCGCCAGCTCCTCGGAGAAGAACTGAAGCTTGAAAGCCGACCCACCTGGTGGTGTGGTATTGAGGAAAATCTCCGCTACGTACTTGAAAACAGTAACCGCTTGTTTTTCGAACCTGCCATGGACAGAAAAGGCACGCTCAGCCAGACCAATGACCTCATGGATATGGTGCGAAAGGCTCCATCGCAATACGTGGCGTCAGCACCACTGTCCCCATCCTCAGCCCCGTCATGGAATATCCGGGAAATTACCAGTCGGTATATCAAACTGAGAATATTTGCCTGTGCCACCGATAACGGCTATACCGTCATGCCTGGAGGGCTGGCGGTTACGGCCAGCAATGCGGGTACGCTTTTAGCAGACAGCCCGGAACTGCAGCACAGTAAAGATCTCTGGGTTTTGTCAGATGAACCGGTGGAACCTGTCAGTATGATGGACGCTCTCACCGCTATTCCTGAGTTCAAGCGCAGTAATGATCTGCCGAGCAGGGTTGCAGATAATTTACTCTGGCTGGGACGCTATCTGGAGCGCGCTGAAGGATTGATTCGCCTCCTGAGACCAGTTTATCGCCGCTTGTCCAGTGAAGATCGTCCGGAGGAAATCCCCGAACTGCAGTTTCTTCTCGATATAACCAGGGAAAAAAATATCATTCCCGGTCCTCCTGACAGCCAACCGGAAGTTCCAGGCCCACTCTACCTGGAACTGTTTCATCATCTCCATGAAGCACTCTACCAGAGGGATAAAGCCGACAGTGTCGTCTCTATTCTCAGGCGGGTTCAGGAAACTGCCCAGAATGTCCGGGATCGTTTATCCGTTGATTCTTTCAGTATCATCAACAGGCTCGAAGATTTTACCGGTCTGCCGACAAGTGATCCCCTGGAACTGCTGGACAAAACCTTATTCACACTCAGCGGATTCAGCGGCCTGGCCATGGAGAGTATGACCCGAGGCCTTGGCTGGCGTTTCATGGACATGGGCCGCAGGGTTGAGCGAGCCATTAACCAGGCATCATTGGTTCGAATTGCGCTTCCGCTGATCTCCGAGAATTCACCTGCGAGACTCCAGGCACTTCTGGAGGTATCTGACAGTCTGATGACCTATCGAAGTCGCTACCGCTCCGCCTTTCAGCTGGCTCCGGTCCTTGATCTCCTGTTGTCAGATGAAGGCAACCCAAAATCTCTTGCATTCCAGCTCGCCCAGCTTGTTGAGCACATTACAAACATGCCGCAGCAGAATGAACGGAAATTTTCACGTTCCGAGGAACGAATCGCCCTGCAAATGCTCACATCCGTGCGGCTGCTCGACATCACAGAGATACTCAGCAAAAAAGAAAACCCCCAGGAATCGCCATTGACCATCTTTCTTGAGTCCATGGAATCCCTGCTCAAGGAATTTTCCCAGCAGGTCAGTGCCCATTATTTAAGCAGGGTCCCCGCAACACCCCATTACTCTGCAATTTCAGGTAATAGTGCCGAATGATGTACCGTATCTCACATACAACCGGTTACCACTATTCAGCACCGGCTTCTCTGTCGCAAAATGAGCTTCTGCTCTCCCCGCGCCAGACGCCCGCCCAAGAGGTAATCGAAACGAACCTGTCAATTGACCCCGCCCCTCAGTACAGCCACAGTCGAACTGACTATTTTGGCAATACAGTCCAGTTGTTTATGGTCCAGCACCCCCATAATCAACTGGCCATTTCAGCCACCAGTGCTGTCAGAACATCAAAACCGGTTTCCCCCGGACCTGCTGCTGCTCTCCCCTGGGAACAAGCAGTTCAGCGTATACACCAGCACGAACAGACAACCGAACTTGACGCCTACCAGTTCGTCTTTGCCAGTCCGCTGGTGACGATGCCCCCGGAAGCAAGAGAGTATGCTCTCCCATCATTTGGATCCAGAAACACCACTGCTTGATGGTGCCATCGATCTGGTAAGAAGAATCTATACCGACTTCGCCTACGACAAGACGGCAAGCACGGTAGACACAACCGTTGAACAGATCCTGCAGAAGCGAAAAGGGGTATGCCAGGACTTTGCCCACCTGGCCATCAGCTGTCTGAGATCACTTGGTCTTGCCGCTCGATACGTCAGCGGTTATCTGGAAACAATTCCCCCTCCGGGAAAACCAAAGCTCGTTGGCTCAGATGCATCCCATGCCTGGTTTTCTCTTTTCATCCCGGATTTCGGCTGGGTTGACCTGGATCCGACCAACAATCTACTGACCAGCGAAACCCACATCACCGTTGCCTGGGGGCGGGATTATGGCGATGTTGCCCCGGTAAAAGGAGTGGTGATGGGCGGTGGATTGCATAAACTGAATGTCACCGTCGATGTCAGCAGGGTCAGTTCATAAAATGTTGTATTTCAAGACCTGACCCCAGGTTTTGCATTTATTTATCAAAAAGCTCAAGTTTAAAAAGGTTTTTCATTAATACGAAATGATTATCTAAGCTATAGATATGAGCGTGGTTTTGTATTGAATTTTGGGCGATTATTAAATCAGGAATTCCTACTCCATTTATTCCATTTTTTAGACACTTATACTGGTATTCAATGATTTGATCCCAGTTGATTTGGATAGTAATTTTTTTTAATGTCTTAAGAAGCGAAACCAATTTTCTCTGGTTTCTTACTTTTAGGAATGGAACCAATTCTGATAGTATCAGATCATTTGTTACGATAAGATTTTCGTCTATAAGGAATTCTATTTGATCAGAATAATTACCGTTTCTGAGGTACTCAATCCAAACCGAGGTGTCGACTAAAACCGACACTGTCTACCTCGGAGGTCATTTAAGTCAATCTCTAAATCAACTTTTCCTTTATATTTCTTGATATTAGAAACTTTTGATTTACGAATAAGATCTTCAAGGGCTGTAACAATAACTTTTGTTTTGGTCTTGATATCAGTAACTTTCATGGCTTCCGCAAGAAGCTCTTCTGGCAAATCTAATGTTGTTCTCATAGGCCACCTCCTTATGCATATAAAAATAAGATACTATGCATAAAAGGTCAATTTATATTTTAAATCACATAACGTATAAAATACAACAGTCCTTACAAAAAGAGGCTGTAGCTCATATCGCTGTACAAAAGATGATAGATGAAGGAAAGGCACCGGCTGCCTGCCCTCTTTCATCAGAATATGGCAGATGGATACATAAGGAATTTTGTGATCGTATGCCAGAAGAGCTGCTCTGGGTTGCAAACCCGGATACTGGCGAAAACATAAAAATTATTCCGGGTGTCCACCGCGATAAAACCGTCAGGGTTGGACACCATATTCCACCACACCCTGAAAACCTTGATATGTTCTTAAAACGCTTCGATGAAGTTTACGATGCAAGCCGTCTTTCAAAGCTGCAACGCATTACCTCTATTGCCGCTTCTCATCATCGTTACGTGTGGATACACCCGTTTCTCGATGGTAATGGCCGGGTGGTTCGCTTGATGTCTTATGCGGCCTTTAAAAATATCGGTGTAGGAAGTGAGCTTTGGTCTGTGGCACGAGGATTAGCAAGGCAAAATGATGAATATAAATCAATTCTGCAAGCTGCTGATGTTCCACGGCAGGGAGACCTGGATGGTAGAGGAGCCTTGTCTCAAAAAGCGCTTGTCAAATTCTGTGAATTCTTCCTGAAAACCTGTATCGATCAGGTGGAATACATGAACAGTCTCCTTGATTTCAAGGTACTTTCAGAGCGTATACGTATTCATGTTGAAGAGATGATTGCCATGAAAGAACTTCCCAAGGGTAGTTACGCCCTGTTGCGTGAGGTATTACTGACCGGTGAATTTCATAGAGGAAAGGCTCAGGAAATCACAGGTTTTAAAGATCGTGCCGCCAGGGAAGTGTTGTATGCTCTCGTAAAGAAAGGACTGCTTGTCTCTGATACACCTAGAGGTCCAGTGCGTTTGGGGTTTCCGATAGACGTTGTAGAACGATGGTTCCCCTTGCTTTACCCCGGTAAAAGGAAATTTGCCGGACTTTGAAGTTATGCCACCACTGGTGTCACGATTGAACTGGACCTATTTTCCATTCTGCTCATTTTGCAAAACAGTGAAACTTGATCATTTTATGCCAAACAAATACACACCTACTTTTTTGAATATCTCAGATAAGACATTGCAAATTAAGCTCTGCAAAAATGTAATGACCCTTCAAAAAAGGTTGTAATTTTAACAATTGATATTAAATTTACAACCATGATACACCGTACACAAAAAATAAAACTGACTCACTCGTTATCCAGGAATCCGGCAGTGGTGCTTACAGGCCCAAGACAGGTCGGGAAAACCACGTTGGCTCTGGAAATTGCAGATAACATTGACTGCATTTATCTCGACCTGGAACGACCTCGCGATCTTGCCAAACTACATGATGTCGAACAGTTCTGCAGCTTGAATGATGAGAAGTTGATTATTCTTGATGAAGTACAGAGGATTCCTGATCTTTTTGCACCACTTCGGAGTATTATTGATGAAAGGAGGAGGAAGGATAGGAAGGTTTCGCAATTTCTTCTGCTAGGATCAGCCTCCCTCGATCTCCTAAAACAATCCAGCGAGTCGCTTGCCGGACGAGTTGCATATTGTGAGTTGACACCATTGAATGCACTGGAGGTAGGTAGCGAGACACTTTTCCCACTCTGGCTTCGTGGAGGTTTTCCCGAAAGTTTCCTTGCAAGCGAGGATGAGCAGAGCCTTGATTGGCGACTTAATTTTATTGCAACATATCTTGAAAGAGATATCCCCCAACTGGGTCCAAGAATCCCTGCCGAAACATTGCGACGCTTCTGGACCATGTTAGCTCATAACCAGGGACAACTGTTCAACGCCTCTGCATTCGCCAGAGGGCTGGATGTTAAGAGCGTAACAACAACCCGCTATCTGGATTTAATGGTAGATCTTTTACTGGTTCGCAGGTTACGCGCCTGGACGAGCAATTTGGGAAGACGACTTGTAAAGGCTCCTAAAATATTTGTTCGGGACAGTGGCATTTGCCATGCATTATTGGGGATTGAAAACTCCAATGACCTTCTTGGCCACCCAGTAATCGGGGGGAGCTGGGAAGGTTTTGTCATAGAAAATATTATCGGTTTTCTGCCCAGCCGTGCAACTTATGGTTATTACCGGACAAGTAGAGGGGCCGAGATTGATCTGGTCATTGACGATGGCAGAGGTGACCTGCTTGCAATTGAGATAAAACGTACAACCGCCCCCTCAATTTCGAAAGGTTTCTACAGTGCATGTGAGGATTTGCAGCCAACTAAGAAATATGTTCTCCATGGCGGCGATGACACCTTCCCTCTTGCGGGAAGCATAGAGGCCATATCATTGAAAGAACTCCTAAACAGACTAAAATAGCAGAAAAAAACTAGAATAATCCGGAGACGGTAATATAACCGACATTTGATTAGATCTACATATAAATGTGACAACATCAAGACGTAAAGTTACTTGTTTTTTGAAATGCTTAGCGTATGGGTTTTAACTGATTTTGAAAAATCGTACTCTTGTTTCATGACAGGAAGCTCGTATTTTTCTGTTCTTTTCTTGATAATACGAGTTGTTCTTATGCAATTAAGGTGAGATGACCAGTTGTTACCGTGCCGACCAGTAGATACTTGGATAGATAATCAACCTTGTAATTTTTCCATGAACCTTTGAAGAGAAATCACACTGGTACCTTTTCCGATGGGAAATTCATCCTTGCCACCGTATACAACATATTTCTTTGTTGCACCGATATCATAACAAGTTTGGCTGAAATGTTTGCTCAGCCTTGGTGCAGTACCATGTTTTATTTCTACAGCCCATATTTGTGAGTCGGGCATCTTGATTACCAAATCGATTTCGGCCCCTGCTGCGGTGCGGTAAAAAAAGGTCTCCGATCGACGGGGGAGTACTGCGTGGAGATTTTCTATGACAAAACCTTCCCAGCTTTTCCCCATGACTGGGTTTGACAACAGCATCTCATAATTGTCGATTCCAAGTAAACGGTGTAAAACTCCGCTGTCTCTCACATAGTAACGGGGGGACTTAACAAGCCTTTTTTTCACATTGGCATACCATGGCTCCAACCTTCTTACAAGCAGTAGGTCAGTCAGGATATCTATGTAGTGGCGAACTGTTTTGCTGTCTACGTCAAGGTTGCCAGCAAGTTTTGAATAATTAACCGGCTCTCCCTGCAAGTGTGCCAGCATGGTCCATAATCGCCGTAATCTGGTTGCCGGTATACGAAAACCCAGTTGTGGTATATCACGCTCGAGATAAGTACGAGTTAGGTCTTCAAGCCAATCCATGGCCTGATAATCATCTTTTGCTGTGTAACTTTCAGGGAAACCGCCTCGAAACCAGTTGTGGTTGATGGATTGGTTTCGCTGGTCGATCTCCAATGCATTGATTCCGCCCATTTCAATGTGTCGTATGCGCCCGGCCAGACTTTCTGATGACTGGCGCAGCAAATCCATGGATGCTGAGCCAAGCAACAGGAATTGTCCAGATTTTCTGCCTTGCTGTCGGTTCTCGTCGATGAGGCCGCGCAGGATCGTAAATAGGTCGGGAGTACGCTGGATCTCATCTAGAATGACAAGCTTATCGCAATGTTCACGGAGATAACTTTCCGGATCAGTCAATTTCAACAAATCGGCTGGTGCTTCGAGGTCGAGATAGATTGATTCCAAGTCGGCTGCAATCGTCTTCGCCAATGTAGTTTTACCTACCTGGCGTGCCCCAAGAAGAACAACAGCAGGAGATTGTGCGATACCTTGCAAGAGGGTATGGGTGATTATTCGCTTTATCATACCTTGCAAATTAGGAGCTATGGTCCAAATATGCAAGGTATAAATCGGTGATGACGAACAGTATACAGCAGGTGACGGGCATATGATAAATAATTGTTCTTTAAGGAATGCCCCAAAAACGCGCTGATAGCTATGCCCTGCCGCTCATTTGACAGGTCAACCCCGGCAAAATATTCCCACTGGCAGAATCCATTGTTTGAAAGGATGTGGGGCTTGAATTTCCTCATAGGAACAAGGAACGAAAACTTTTTGTGCGTCAGACTTTTGAAGCGGGCGGGATGACTTCTTGGTGCATTACGTGACTACTTGATTTAAATATATATTTATGGCGGAAGTGCATGGGAATCGAACCCACCTAGCAAGCTATTAACCCGCTACACCGGATTTGAAGTCCGGGAGGACCACCAGTGCCCTATCCACTTCCTTTTTGAGGAAATTCGAGCTGGTAAGCTTAATAATTATTGACCTGGAAAGCAACTTATTATTATAATGGTCTGTTTAATAATCGGATAATTATTTTTTATTGTAATCTCAAACATTTAAGAGTTAAGCGACCTTTATATGCAGTGTGAGAGACTGATAGGCCTTGCCAAGTCATGGTATACGAGTGTTAGGGATGAAACCATGGCTCCTGCCCGAATGGTTCAGTTCATCAAGCAACATGTTGCCAGTTGCCCCATTTGCGAGAAAGACCCGGATATCCAGGATGAAATCGCAAAAATTACCGAAGTAATCCTTCCGGATTCCAAAATCCCCAAAGCTGTTCGCATGAAACAGGAACAGGAAGAAACTGCCCGACGTGAAGCGGAAGCGGAAGCTGAAGCAGAAGCTGATGATGACGTCGATGATTCGGAAGATGAAGACTTTGGTGATGACGTAGAGGATGACGAGAACGAAGCTCCGCTGGCACCCGAGGAAGAAAAATTATAATTTTCTTTCTTTTTGGTTTTGACCTGGAAGCATCAGGGAAAGCAGCACTGCCGATAGTCCGAGAAGTGTGGCCATCGCAAAACTCAGGGTAAACCCACCTGTCAGCTCCGCCAGCGCTCCAGCGCAAAACGGCCCAGTTATCTGCCCAATACCAAAAACAAAGGTAACAAAACCAAACACTGCTGCAGCCCTTTGGGGTCCTGCTGTATCCCCAACCAGTGCCGCCATTATTGTCGGTACACTCCAGGCGACAATCCCAAAACAGAAAATAGAAAGGTAAAGAAACAGTTCCGGCAGTGTCGAAATGGCCATGGTGTATGCGGCAGCCTGGATAGAGAAAACCATTACCAGCCCGGCTTTTCTACCAAAACGATCAGACAACGAGCCGAACAGCGGCCCTGAAACAAGGCTCAGAAAACCTACCCACGACCAGAGATATCCAGCTTCCTGTTCCGAGAACCCACGTTCCTGCACCAGAGACGTGACAAAGAATGTCGCGTAGATCACATAGGTAAAACCAAATAAGAAGTAAATAGCCGCACAATGAAGAAAAATCGGCTGAAATCTTTTTTCAGTCGGTTTGAACAGGTTTTTATCTTCTTCTCTAGGCAACGCTGATGACTTCATCTCGGGCACCGTTCCCACATCGGATGGCTTGTCACGAATTAACAGCCAACAGACAATTGCAGAACAACAGGCAACAGTACCAAGGGCGATCCAGCTTGTCTGCCAGCCATACCCCCCACTTGTCAATTTCGGTACCAGATAGCCCGACATGATAATGCCAAGGCCGTTGCCAATGACGACCAACCCTGCAGCCCGACCTCTTGAGGTCGGAGGAAACCAGGCGGCAATCAACGCCATTATCGGTACATTGGAGAGTGCACTGCCCACGCCGGTCAAGAAATAGAGAAAGGTGATCAGGGAAAGCTGCTCGACAAAACCGATGGTGATCATCGACAGACCGACCAGCAGTAATGCCGCACCAATGAGCAGCCTGGGACTGAAGCGTGCGGCAAGTCTTCCGCAAAGCAGAACAGCCAATAAATAGCCACAAAAATTGACGGTACCGATTCCGCCCATCTCACCATATGACAGATCAAGCGCTTCACCCATCGCAGGCAAAAGCATGCCGAGCGCAAAACGGCCAATGCCGAGGCTTGCAAATAATCCACAGATCCCGGCAGCGACAATCACCCAGCGATATTGGACTCCTTTTGTCCTGGATTTTCCATTTAAATTCTTGTTTTCTCCTCAAGACAGTATGGCCAATCTGACTCGATGCTGATAATTTTCCCACCACATGATACTATGAAACCAGGCAACCCACAGCTATCATTTCTACTCAATCCCAACCTTTACGGATATTATTCAATGACATCTGAGTTCAACCCATTTACGGACAGACTGAGTCGTGATATCCGCAACCAACTCTCGGTTTCACTACCCGAGGCAATTAACAGCGGGTCACTTGCACCAGTGCAAAATGTCGCTGATCACTTTCTCGCAAACCCACTGCCACTCGCCCATCAGAACTATTTAAAAAATCGCCTGCAAAAATATGCAGAGGCAATGAAGCAAATATCGGAAGATAAAGATGATCACATGATTGTCGCCGTTATTCTCTGGGATCTGAAACTTTTCTTTGAGGTCCACGAAATACTGGAACCGGAATGGATAAAAGCACAAGGAGATAAAAAGCTTCTGCTGCAGGCATTGATCAGGGCCGCAGGAGTCTACATCAACCTGGAGCTTGGGTATCGTGAGCGAGCAGCAAAAATTGGCAGAAAAGCCATCCCGGTGCTGATCAGGTTTCAGCAAGACCTGCAAAATCACCTGGATGCGGAGAAGCTCATCTCAGCACTTCAAGATCTGAACCCAGATCCTCCCCAGATCAGTTTATAAAAAGATAAAGCCGCCCGATGACTGTTCACCAGACGGCCCTGATAGAAGCTCAAAAACTGAGGGGACTGATTTTTTTTCACGTCTTTTTTGTGAAAATTAATCTGTCTCCCGGGCTAAATAGAATCAAATAACTTAAAGCAGTTCAGTCAATTTCGCCCTGATCCCCGCAGGGTCACATCCCTGATGAACAACCTGCTCACCAAGCCCGCCCCGCCCTTCTTTACTGGTACCAATATGGGCGTATTTAGGTGCAAACCCATTCTCGAGCAACCAGGTACCATATCTGGATCCGAGCCCTGATTTGCTATTCTGGCTTTCCACCACCAGAACAAGCGGGCTCTTTCCTGCAACAGCCAGCATCTCCTGATCAACAACATTGAGCGTCGGTTTATTGATCAAGCCGATATTAATACCCTCTTTTTTCATCCCTTCCACCACATCAAGGCAGCGGTAGAGCATTTCACCATAGGAGACGATATATCCGGCATCTCCTTCACGAATTATTTCATCCTTGCCGGGGGTAAAGGTATAACCCTCGTCGTAAAAGATCGAACCGTCATCCTTCTGAATGAACGGGGTGGCTGACCGGGTAGAAAAGACAAAGCGCAGCCCGGGATCATTGAAAATTACCGGCAGCATAGCCCGTAGCTGCTTTGCATCGGCAGGAAAGTAAAGCCTGGTTATATCTCTTTCCTCCAGCCCGTTGTCGGCAAAAAAGTTATTGATGCCAAAATGGCAGGTATTGTCCGCCATATCATCAACACCCGAGTGCGAAAAGTGAGCCAGCACATTGGCGTTGTTGAGCCGCGCCATTGAAATCTCGGAGACAACCATCTCAAGGAATGCCGCAAAAGTTCCGAAAATACCCTGCCTCCCTGGTTCTGAACCAAACCCTGCGGCAACAGAATAGTTATTACGCTCCATGATACCGCCGTGCACATAAACTTCGGGATGATTCTTCCCGATATGGTGCAGGCCGCAGGAACCCTCAAGGTCGGAATCCACAACAATAACTTTGGAGGCTGGATCTTCCATCTCATCAAGCAGCTCACAGACAATCTTGCCAAAGTCATCCCGGCATTTTCCGCTTTCTGCTGTCGATCCCTGATATTCATGCTTGCTCTTCGGCCACTCGGTCTCTTTCAGGAGCCGTACCGCCTCATCACGCCCTTTAGCCTCAAGATACTCAATGGCAAAAGGCACGGGAATCACGTCATGTCCTTTCGGTACACCTTCAATACCGGGAACATTCGGAGCCATTTTTCGTTTACTGATAACCGCTGCAGGACCGTCAGTTTTTAACGCCTGCAGAATTGAACCAAACAGCGCATCGAGGTCCTCACCGTCAACCTCTGCAACCGTTAGCCCGTGTCCCGACAGGGTTTTGCCCACATCATATCCTTTCATATATTGAGATGGGTGACCGGCAATAGTCACATCGTTGTCATCAATGATCAGTTTTACATTAAGCCCTCGTGCAACAGCATATCGGGCAGCTTCAGCATCATCTCCTTCCTGCTGAGAGCCATCACTGCCAAACATCACCAGAACCTTGTCACGGTCCGCCTCGGCAACACCGTTCACATAACTCCATAAATGCCCCAACCGACCAGAGCTAAAGAACACACCTGCACCCTCGTCTCGTTCCGGATGCCCATACAACCCTTTGCCAAACTCGCGATAGTGCATCAAATCCTCTATGGACTTCTGACCATTGAGTGCCGCCATCATATACTGGATGGCCACCCGGTGACCGGCTTCATCAAAGTAGACCGGGAAAAACCGGTCATCTCCTTTCATGAACCCGTCCATGATAAGAACTTCAGGGACGATATCGTAGGCGCCGCCGGTATGCCCGCCCAGCCCTTTAACATTGGCAAGCGCCGTGAAAAAAATCAGGCTGTCACGAACAAGCGCGATATTTGTTTTCAGCGTCTCTCGCTGCTCTTCACTCAGCCCACTCTGAGTTGTAGTAAATTGAAGTGGTTTATACCCGCTGAGATCAATTGGAAATGTCATAGATGCCCCCAAAACAGTCGACTTTTAGAAATGAAGCGCTCAGATTTTTTCTATCCGACACGCCTCAAGATGTTTGCTCGAAAAAGAAGTGTCCTACCATATTCGAGATTAGAGACAAAAACCACAATTTTTAGGATCTCGATTGAGCCTATAAATTCAGCCACACAAAAATGTTATATTTTGGTACCTGACCCCATTTTTTGCACTGTGAGCGATTGCTCTTGTCTGAGAACCATCATCGAAGGATGATGGCAAATCAGTCTTTGACCCCATCGACACGCAGCCGAGCATCGCAGTAATTGTCGAAAAAAGAGTTTGAACTGTCTGAGCAACGCGAGTTTTCAAACTCACGACAATTACGAGAAGCACAGGGTACCCGAAGGGTCAAGTGGCGCGGGTGTCTTTTTCTTGGTTCTTCTTTTGGACAAGCAAAAGAAGAATGCCTGCTGCAAGCAAACACCACCGAACCTGTTACTGGAAAAACCATATTAAAGCTAATCTCTTCAGAATTACTGAATAACTTTTAATGCGAATGAAGCAGCCGAGATGATAACGGTTGCACTGATTGCCAATCGTCTGATGAGTGTTCTGCATGCCACAGATCATAATTTTTCTGTAGATTAAGCCAAAGATCTGGCGTCGTATCAAAAGCACGGGATAACCTCAGTGCCATATCTGGTGTGATAGCTCCTCGTTCATTTATAATCTTGGACAATGTCTTTCGGGAAACACCCAAGTTATTAGCCATCTCTTTAATTGTTAATGAAAGCGGCAGCAAGTAATCTTCCTTTATTATTTTTCCCGGGTGTGAGGGTTGTCTTTTAATAGTGCGCATGATGTACCCCTTCAATGATAATATGAATAATCAATGATATAACCATCATCAAGTGATGATGGCAAATCAGCCTTTCCCCCATCGACACGCAGCCGAGCATCGCAGTAATTGTCGAAAAAAGAGTTTGAACTGTCTGAGCGCAAGTGAGTTTTCAAACTCACAACAATTATCGAGAAGCGCAGGGTACCCGAAGTTGCAAGTGGCGTGGGTGTGTTTTTCTTGGTTCTTCTTCAAAGACAAGCAAAAGAAGAATGGTTGTTACAAGCAAACAAAGACTTAAATACTAATATTTCAGAAAAATGTTAAACAATGGTACCTGACCCCGATAATTTGCGTTTTTATGGTAGGCCCCAGAAATTATAGAAACGCATCAGCTCGGCGCGGAGTCTGATTGGATCTGCCAGGGAAAAACGAAGTGGGGTTCCGGGAAATGCCTGAACCAGTTTGAAAAGGTCTAAGCCGCGAGACGACGCCGATCATCGGATAGCCTCCGGTTGACTGGCGTTCTTTTAAAAGAACAACAGGTGTTCCGTCGTTGGTTATCTGAACCACTCCCAGGGCAACCGGTTTGGTGAGTATATCACCCTGTCCCCAGATGACCGGGGGACCGGAAAGCCGGATACCGGTCCGATCCATTTTGTTGCTAATGGTGTATTCACTGGAGAACAATGTTTTCTTTGAATTTTCGGGGAAGTTATCATGATCATAGCCGGGCATAATACGAAGTGTTAATGGCCCGTCGAATTGTGGAATCTGGTTTGCCGGGGTTGCCAGGGTCGGACAGAGCGGCCTGTCCAGAACCGTCGACAGCTCATCTCCTGCTGCCAGTTTTCGTCCATGATATCCCCCGAGACTCTCTCGCTCCACGGTGGATGCACTCCTGAAACAGAGGGGAATATCAAACCCGCCTCTCACCGCAAGGTAGCTGAAAAGCCCGTTGCCTGTAGTATTTTTCAATTCGAGAACTTTGCCGGGCATAAGGACAAAACTCTGCCAGGGCGACAAAGGAAGTTTATTAAGCGTGGCAGACATGTCAGCCCCGGTAAGGGCCATTGTTACCGGGCTGTCGGTTGTAACGCTGAAGAGACCGGTGAGGATCTCGATCACCGGGGTTGTAATGGGGTTACCGACAAGATAATTGGCCCTGAAAAAAGAATGTTCATCGGCAACGCCGCTCTGGGCAAGACCCAGGTGCTGCGTTCGCTGGCGCCCCATGTCCTGAATCGAGGCAAAGAAATCAGCTCTGGTAACGGTTATTTTTGCCATGTTTCTTTCAGCTTGTAAAATTCATCTTTATCGATAGGGCGAAAGCGTACCTGATCTCCAGCTCTGAGCAGCGTCGGGTTCTCCTGATCTTTGGGGTTGAATAATGGAATCGGACAACGGCCGATGATGTGCCAGCCGCCTGGCATCGCAAGCGGATAGACAGAGGTCATAAAGTCGGCGACAGCAACGCTGCCGACAGGAATTTTCGTTCTTGGTGACGACCGCCTTGGCTGCCGCAAGGGATCCGGCACATCACCCATATAGGCATACCCTGCGCAAAAGCCCATGGCATAGACGTTATAGGTTTGTCCTGAGTGCAATCTAACAGCCTCCTCGACTGAGAGTCCACCCTTCTGGGCAATTTCAGGTAAATCCTCAGCAAACTCCTCATCATAACAGGCAGGAACCTCGATTAACCGAGGTTTCACCTCCACCTCATCCTGTCGTTCACTCTTTTTTAGACATTCACCAATGATTGATTGCGGATCTTCCGCTTCGATGAAGGCCTTTTCAGACAAGGTGACCAGAAGGTCTGCAAAAACAGGAACGACCTCCACCCATTTGTCATCAAAGGCTTCACGGATCAATTGGGCCGCAATACCCAGCTTCACCGGATCCGGGAGACTGGTTTTATCTCCTGGAAATCGAACAAGATAGCTGAATTCAGAAAGAACCTCAATTTTCATAAGAATCCACCAGTTTCCTGAGTTGAGATATCACAGAAATACTCGATTCCGAATCACCGTGAACACAGAGCGCATCTATCGGAAATTCAAGCTTTGTTCCGTCAGTAGCTGCTATATAACGGTCTTTACAGAGTATCTCGGTTTGTTTGAGTATACGCTCACGATCGTGTACGGCTTCAGGGAGATTTCGTTTTCGAAGACTGCCATCAGGTTCGTAGGCCCGATCTGCAAACGCTTCCCATAGCAGTGTTACCCCATTTTCTCTGGCAAGCTGTTCATGGTGCTGCCAGCGGGGCGTTGCCTGAATCATGACGGGAATCTCGCGGTCGTAGCTGGCCACAGCCTGAAAAACAGCAATCAGCTTCACATCATCAGCCATCATGGTATTATAGAGCATGCCATGTGGTTTGACATACCCCAACCGGGTCCCGGCAGCCAGGCAAAATGCAGCCAGGGCTCCGGTCTGATACAGTATCATGGTCCGAATTTCAGCCGCAGTATAATCGATAGCACGTCGCCCGAATCCCTGTAAATCTGGATACCCCGGATGAGCGCCGACAATCACCCCGTGTTTTACTGCCATGGCCACCGTTTTTTCCATGACCATCGGGTCACCACCATGTGCGCCGCAGGCAATATTTGCCATGTGCACATGCTCCATCACCTCTTCATCGCAGCCAATTTTATAGGGCCCAAAGCTTTCGCCCATATCACAATTAAGTTTCATAATCACTCACTCCATAAAACAAGGTTATGGCGCCATTCTTTTCGGAAGGCAGGTGGTCGGTCCTTAAAAGATTGAGGGGACTGATTTTTTTTCACATCTCTTTGTGAAAATCAATCTGTCTCCCGGATCAAATTAACAATAATTTCCAAAAATGGCAAAATCAGGCATCAAATTTGAAGGGACTGATTTTTTTTCACATCTCTTCGTGAAAATCAATCTGTCTCCCGGACCAAATCCTCATTTCATGCCAATTTGAATTGAACCATTGCAGATTTGTGATAAGATATGACTCCCATTTATACTAAATGGGAGTCCCATCTCTAATTGACCAACCCTCAACCAATAAGGAGTTCTCGATGAAAAGAATATTTAAAATGTTTGGCAGTCTCCTGGTTCCTTTTTTTATTTTTGGACTGGCCACATCAGCGCTTGCCGAGTCCTGGGATATGCCGACACCGTATCCGGACAAGACCTTTCACACCCAGAATATCATCCAGTTTGCTGACGATGTAAATAAACTGACAAACGGTAAGCTGGAAATAAAAATCCATTCCGCCGGCTCTCTCTTCAAGCACCCGGAGATAAAGAATGCGGTCCGCGGCGGGCAGGTTCAGATCGGTGAATTTTTCCTCTCCCTGCTTTCAAACGAAAACCCGGTTTTCGGTGCCGACTCCCAGCCATTTCTCGCCACCAATTACGATGATGCTCAGAAGCTGTGGGCAGCCCAGAAGCCGATCATCACCCCACTGCTTGAAAAGCAGAAGCTGATGCCGCTCTTTTCAGTACCATGGCCGCCCCAGGGACTCTACACCAAAAAAGAAATCAATAGCGTTGATGACCTGAAAGGAATCAAGTTCAGAGCCTACAATGCAACCCTTGAAAAATTTGCCAATGCCGTCGGCGCAGCGCCCACCCAGGTGGAAGTCCCTGATATTCCACAGGCCTTTGCAACAGGCAGGGTCGAGGCGATGATCACCTCCCCTTCCACCGGCGCCAACTCCAAGGCATGGGATTTCGTCGAATATTTTACCGACATCCAGGCCTGGGTACCGAAAAATATCGTCGTGGTTAACAGCAAGGCATTCATGAAGCTCGATAAAGCAACCCAGGAAGCAGTGCTGAAAGCGGCCAAAGACGCCGAAATGCGCGGCTGGGAAATGAGCAAGCAAGAAACCGCTGCCAAAATTGCCATCCTCAAAGAAAACGGCATGAAGATCATCACCCCAAGTGATGAACTGATGGGCGGACTCAAAGAAACGGGAGCAAGTATGCTCAGTGACTGGCAGAAAGCCGCTGGTGATGATGGCGCAGCATTGTTGAAGGCATACAAATAAAACCTTGTCTGGAGCAACCACAGGGGTCAGCTATTGAATTTTGCGTTTTCTTTCTAAATGCAAAATTAAAGACCTGACCCCATTATTTGCACGCAGGGGACTGATTTTTTTTCACGTCTTTTTGTGAAAATTAATCTGTCTCCCGAACCCAAATACCAATAACCACGAAATTAATGCGTACTTTCCTTGACACCATCTACCGAACCAGCGGCTGGCTGGCCGCAGGATTTATCGGTGCCATCGGCCTTCTTGTTGTTGTTCAGGTCGGTTGCAATCTTATTGACCGGATCAGTACGCTCATTACCGGTACGGCCATTGGCCTGACCATCCCTTCATACGCAGACTTTACCGGTTTTTTTCTGGCCTCAGCATCCTTTCTCGCCCTTGCCCATACCTTTCGTCAGGGAGGACATATCAGGGTCACCCTGCTTATCTCCCACCTGCCGAAGCCACTGGCCAAGGCAGCCGAATTTTGGTGCATCGGAGTTGCCACTCTCATCTCCTGCTACTTCACCTGGTATACCGCCATACTGGTCTGGGAATCATATGAATTTCATGACCTCTCCTCGGGCATGATTGCCATACCACTCTGGATCCCGCAGCTCGGAATGCTGTTTGGGCTGGCCATTTTGTCCATTGCCCTGCTGGACGAATTTATCTGTCTTATCCGGGGAATGAAACCAAGCTATCATGGCAAAGGTGAAAATTTGCTGGCCACAGAGGAAGAGACAGAAATAATCGATACAGCAGTTTCGGAGGAGTCCCATGCCTGAAGTTGCGATGACCATACTGCTGCTCGTGGCCCTTCTTGCCTTGCTGGCAAGCGGCATCTGGGTGGCGTTCTCACTGCTTGCTGTCGGCATGGCCGGCATCTTCTTTTTCTCCTCCGCCCCGCTTGGCAATGTCATGGCCACCACCATCTGGGGCTCCAGCAACAGTTGGGCTCTTGCCGCCCTGCCGCTCTTTATCTGGATGGGTGAAATTCTCTTTCGCTCCAAGCTCTCAGAAGATATGTTCTCCGGCCTCTCTCCCTGGCTGACCAAACTGCCGGGCCGCCTGCTGCATGTAAATATTTTTGGCTGCGGCATCTTTGCAGCGGTCTCTGGCTCTTCAGCAGCAACAGCTGCAACCATTGGCAAGATGTCCATCCCTGAGCTGGCCCGGAGAAACTATCCAGAAAAGATGATGGTCGGAACCCTCGCCGGCTCCGCAACGCTTGGGCTGCTGATTCCACCCTCCATTATTCTTATCGTATACGGGGTTGCCACCGAGCAATCCATCGCCCGGCTGTTTATCGCTGGCATCCTGCCCGGCCTGCTGCTGGTTGCTCTGTTTGTCGGCTACGTGGTCGTCTGGTCACTGTTTCACAGAAAGGAAATCCCACCGGGAGCAGAGCGGGTACCGTTTACCGAGAAACTGAGACGCTCACGCCGATTGATTCCGATCCTGCTGCTCATTGCCGGTGTCATCGGCTCCATATACGCAGGCATCGCCTCGCCAACTGATGCGGCAGCTGTCGGTGTCCTGCTCTCACTTTTATTGTCAAAACTGAGTGGCACCCTGAACCGGCAGACCTTTCTCGATGGACTGATGGGTGCCACAAAAACATCCTGCATGATCGCCTTCATCCTGGCAGGCGCCGCCTTTCTCACTGTGGCCATGGGCTTTACCGGAATACCGCGCATGCTCGCCGTCTGGATTGGGACCCTGAACCTCTCCCCCTACGCCCTGCTAGTTGCATTGACTGTTTTTTTCATTGTTCTCGGCTGCTTCCTTGATGGCATCTCGGTAGTAGTCCTCACCACCTCGGTCATTATGCCGATGGTTGAACAGGCCGGAATCGACCCGCTCTGGTTTGGTATTTTTATTGTTGTCGTCGTCGAAATGGCCCAGATAACCCCGCCAGTCGGCTTCAACCTCTTCGTGATACAAGGCCTAACCGGCATGAACATCATGCGGGTTGCAGCAGCCGCACTACCCTTCTTTGCCCTGCTGGTTGTCGCCCTGATACTGATCACCATCTTTCCCCAGATCGTCACAGTACTTCCCAACATGATGAGCGGATAAACCCCTCTCTATAAATAATCACCAAAACTGGAGGAGACTAACTTCAGGGGACTGATTTTTTTTCACATCCTTCTGTGAAAATCAATCTGTCCCCGGTTCACCAGAGAAAGACCATCATCCAGAATCGCACTCCCTACTTCAAATCAATCTGTCCCCGATTCGCTTCAACACAACAATTCAAGACCCAACCAAACTTCCCCCCCTTTAACAAAAAATAATAATGAATAAATTGTTCTCTAAACAACTCTTTATAACTATGAATAATCAGAATATTCTACGATGGGCAACCAAGGGAAACTATCATGTTTACCGTTGACCAGGTTCTTGCCGAAAACTACCCGGACCTCAACAACAGCAAACTGTTTGCCCCCGTCGTCAAACCAATCCTCAGACGCCTGCTGCACGAACAGGCATTTATCGATTTTGCCAAACAATATCCGCACCTGCAGGGTATCGAGTTCATTGAGCAGGTTCTGGACTATTTCGATTTCACCTTTACTGTATCAGAACGCGAACAGGAAAACATCCCCGCTTCCGGCAAAGTCGTCATTATCGCCAATCATCCGATCGGCTCACTCGACGGGCTGGCCCTGCTCAAACTGATTTACCAGGTACGCCCAGATGTGAAAATTGTCGCCAACGATCTGCTGATGGCGCTTGAACCACTTAAAGTCCATGCTGCTGCCGATCAGGAACATGACCGGTACATCCAAAAAACATCAGATCAAGCGCATCAATGCCGCCCTTGACCAGAATACCGCAATCGTTCTCTTTCCATCAGGAGAAGTATCACGTCTTGGTCCCAGCGGCATTAAAGACGGCCCCTGGCAGCAGGGTTTTCTGAAACTGGCCGAACGTGCCAAAGCCCCGATCCTGCCAATCCATATCGAAGGTCGCAACTCGATCTCATTTTATCTTGCTTCAATGGTTGCAAAACCGCTCTCCACCATCATGCTTGTCGGCCAGATGTTTCATCAGCGTGAGAAACAGGTGAAAATGACCATCGGCTCCATCATTCCATTCAGGAGCTACAACAACATCACCATTCACCGAAAAGAGAAAATCGACCTTTTCAAAAAACACCTGTATCGGCTCGGCACCGCCAAACCTCCACTGTTTGAGACAGAGGCGCCCATCGCCAGGCCTGAGCAGAGAACCGAGCTCAAAAACGCTATGAGACGAGGCGAGCGGATCGGTACCACCGCGGATGGCAAAATCATTTTTCTCTTTGAAAAGATAGAATCATCACCTCTGATCAGGGAAATCGGCAGATTGCGGGAAATCACCTTCAGGGCGGTTGGCGAGGGAACCGGAAAACGACGCGACATTGACCATTTTGACGAATATTACCAGCACCTGCTGCTCTGGGATGAAGAAGACCTGGAAATTGCCGGTGCCTACCGGTTCGTCGATGCTGAAAAAATAGTAAAACAAAAAGGTACCAGCGGTCTCTATTCCGGCAGCCTCTTTAACCTGGACCAGCAAAAATGTCATTTCCTGAAAAACAGCCTCGAACTGGGCCGCAGTTTTGTCCAGCAGAAATACTGGGGAAAAAGAAGCCTTGACTATTTATGGTACGGTATTGGTGCCTTCATGGCGAAAAACCCGCAATACCGCTATCTGTTCGGCCCGGTCTCCATCTCCAACATGATGCCGCAGCTGGCAAAAGAACTGCTCATCTATTTCTACAAACTCTATTTCAGCGAACCCAGGTCCGCAGGCTGTTCAAGAAACCCGTTTCAGTTCTCACAACCGCTGGCAACGCTTGAAGAAGCCTTTAGCGGAAACGACTACCGCTCAGATTTCAAGAAACTCAAATCACAGCTCAGCAACCTCGGCACCGCCGTCCCAACCCTCTATAAACAATACACAGAACTCTGCGAACCGGGCAGCAACGGCGTAACCTTCCTGGATTTCAATATAGACCCTGATTTCAGCGACTGCGTTGACGGCCTGGTAATTGTAGACACCCACAAACTAAAAGAGAAGAAAAGAAAACGCTATATGGAAGGCTCCATCCTCAGCTGACAAAATGTTGCAATTCGGTACCTGACCCCATTTTTTTGCATTATAAACCATCATCAAATGATGATGGCAAACCAGTCGTCACCCCATCGACACGCAGCCGAGCATCGCAGTAATTGTCGAAAAAGAGTTTGAACTGTCTGAGCGAAGCGAGTTTTCAAACTCACGACAATTACGAGAAGCGCAGTACCCGAAAGGTCAAGTGAGGGTGTCTTTTTCTTGGTTCTTCTTTTGACAAGCAAAAGAAGAATGCCTGCTGCAAGCAAACAATTACCCTTAATCAAGTGAGAAGAAGAAATATAGAATTACCCAATACCAAAAATGTAATCAACCATAATATGCTCTCTAACCAATTCTTAACAAAATTAATCCAAAGTTCCACATCACCCACCAGAACAGTAGCCATTCCATACCAATGGGTATATAATTAAAGAAAAACATACGTCACTCAATCAACCATCAACTCAACCCAGGGACCAGCACCTCTATGAACCAAAAGGTCTTCATCCTCGACACCAACGTAATCCTGCACGACAGCTCCTGCCTCTACCACTTCGACGAACACAACATCATCATCCCGATCACCGTACTGGAAGAACTCGACGGTTTCAAAAAAGGAAGCCAGATTATCAACTTCCACGCCCGCCAGTTTGTCAGGGAACTGGACAAACTGAGCAGCGAGAAACTGTTCAATGGCGGAATGCGCATTGGAGAGGGTAAAGGCAAAGTCTCAGTTCGCCTGGAACAAGGCATGCATCCCGAACTGAAGAAGGTATTCCCCAATGTTGAAAAAGAAGACCACCGCATCCTCAACATCGCCTACTATCTCTCCGAAGAGCTCAAAGACCACAGTGTCGTTCTGGTCAGCAAGGATGTAAACCTGCGCATGAAGGCCCGTTCCATAAAACTGATGGCAGAAGACTACACCACCGACCACGTACGCGACCCACACCACCTTTATTCCGGATGCCGCTATGAAGAAAACTTTTCATCAGAGATGATTGAATCACTCTACAACCAGCCAGGCATCCTCCAGCAGGACAGCTACAGCCCTGAAATCCCACTGCATCCCAATGAATACCTGGTTCTAAAAAACGGCAAGAAATCTGCCCTGGCAACTTACATGGAAGGCGATATAGAAAACAGCTTCGTCATCAAGCGGGTCAACAAAGACAGTGTCTACGGAATAACCCCAAGAAATGCGGAACAGTCATTTGCAGTGCATGCCCTGCTCAACAAAGATGTAAAACTGGTAACAATTTCCGGCAAGGCAGGAACCGGCAAAACCCTGCTCGCCCTGGCTGCAGCCCTTGAAACCCGCTCGCAATATCGCCAGATCCTGCTCACCAGGCCCATCGTCCCGCTTTCAAACAAAGACATCGGCTACCTGCCAGGTGATGTCCAGTCAAAAATCAAACCCTACATGCAACCGCTCTACGACAACCTCGCCGTTATCCGGGCCCAGTTCCCGGAAAAAAGCGAAATGTACCAGCGACTCCAGAAACTGCTTGATGACGAAAAACTGATCATCGAACCACTCGCCTACATTCGCGGCCGCAGTCTGGTAAAAATGTACATGATCGTAGACGAAGCCCAGAACCTCACCCCGCATGAAGTAAAAACCATCATTACCAGGGCAGGAGAAGGCACAAAAATTGTCTTTACCGGAGATATCAACCAGATAGACCATCCCTACCTGGGCATCAACTCAAACGGCCTCTCAACCCTGATCGACAAAATGCAGGGCCAGAAAATATACGCCCATATTGATCTGCAAAAAGGAGAACGCTCAGAACTGGCAGAACTGGCCAGCAATATTTTGTAATGAATAAGAAGACGTTCAATCATTTGCATCACTTGTAATACGCCTTAATCGTTTCCTTATCTAGCTTCCCATTTTCTAAAAGAGGTAACGTTTCTGAAATGTGAAGAAATTTTGGAACAAGCGTAGGTTCGAGGTTGGTAAAGCAAAATTCGAGTATCTCATTCTTGTCCAGTACAATTCCCTTTTCTGGGATGATGATCGCTTTTATAGCTTTTCCCAGATAATAATCCTCAATGCCGAAAACAAAAGATTCTTTTATACCAGGAAAACTCTCAAGAACAATTTCAATCTCTCTTGGGCTAACCTTTATTCCCCTGATTTTAAGAGTATCATCTTTGCGCCTTACAAAATAGAGGTACCCATCTTCGTCCATTGTGAAAATGTCATTGGTAAATAGAAATTTACCAGTCAGACCATGGAAAGTTTTAATTTTTTCAGCAGTAGCTTGGGGGTCGTTCCAGTACCCAAGCATTACATTAGGACCAGAGACTATGAGTTCTCCCTCAGTATAGGGCGGGCATAAGCATGTTCTTTCCTCATCAATGATGTATGTTTTAACCCGAGACATAGCGATACCTACAGAATTGGGCTTAGTTTTTAGCTCTTCTGGTGGGAGGTAGGAAACACGTTTGCATTCCGTTTGACCGTACATGGAGAAAATTTTTGCTGCAGGAAAAAGAGTTTGCAGTGCTTTGATGTGATCTGCTGTCAAGCGATCTGCCGTATTCGTTATAAGTCTTAAATGAGGGCATTTCAAGGTCAGCAGAACCATTGAGTTGAGCCAGCAAAGATGCTATTGTAGGGACGATAGGAAGTACAGATACCTTTTCATTCTGCAAAAGTTTAATGATGAAATATGAATACCCATAAGATTTTCTAATAATTACTGTGCACCCTACACGAAAGCCCATCAGGATCTGATAAAGTCCATAATCAAATGAGATCGGATGAACATTCAGAATCTTGTCATTTTCAACAAGATTTAAGTATGCAATTATTGATTTAACCGCAGAAATTATATTGTTATGGGAAAGCACTACCCCCTTTGGGTGACCAGTTGTTCCTGAAGTGTAAATTATGGCTGCAATATCATTTGGTGAGAGCTTTTGATCAGGCAAAGAATGGTCTTTGGAACTAAATACATTTTGCAGATCTATTAATTTAATCGACTCTTTGGTTGAAAAAAGAGGTGTTTCAAAATTTTCAACCAGTATTGATTTGACCTTATTATTCCCTGCGATGCTTGTGTGAATGACGTTGAGCTTGGAAGAAGAGGTTACTAATATAGTTGGACAACTGTCTTCTAGTATATAGCTTAACTTTTGTGCCTTGACACTGGAATTAACGGGTACGAAAATTCCACCAGCCTTTAGAGTGCCAAAGATACTCACCACTGCCTCAAGACAGTTATCCATATATATAACGACCCGATCACCTTTCTTTATCCCAAGAGAGATAAGTGTTGATGCGACCAGGTTTGATAAATTTTCTAATTCTTTAAATGAGAAAGCTACTTACCTCGGAGACAAGGGCGACATTCTTGGGGACTCTAAGAGCACTTTCCGATAGCAATGAGTTAACAAACATTATCTAAAAGTTAATGTTTCTTGAGATTAAATTTCTTGTTAATTGCTTTTAAAAGAAACCTGTCATTGTAATAATGATAATCAATTTTTATACTTCTTTTCATAATTCTTCTCAGCATATTATTTTAGTTTATCCTGAAAAGCCTATATTTATCAAATCGAACCAACACAAGAAGAAGGAAAGCTATAGATTACATACCTGCAAACTGTAGTTAAAAAAAGAATTCGAATAAAAAAATAACACAGATGCAATTTTATGGTGTATCTCCTTTTGTATACCAGCCATCAATATAGGTATCATTGGTCTCTGTTTCTTTTTGTACGCAGGCAAAGTGCTGACCATTCGACAAGAACCTGATACTTGATATGAACTATTATTTATTATTTTTAGTGACAGACCAGTATCACTTCTGATTGACTCGACACACTAAGAAATTGTCTCATATTTTGTTGCCACGACGTTTGAATGATTGATTTTACTTTTTGTCGTCGATTTCTTTTCTCCTCCAAAGATAGTTCCATGCATAATTCCAACAATAATAAGTGATAGAATTACCAAAAGCAATTTTCTCACCATTCTCAGCCTTCCTCCAGTTGGGTGTCAATTTCTTCGTCTTTTTATCTATTGTCCAGGTATTCCGTATAACCTGGAATAAAACACTACCATGTCAATTAGATACATGTGACATTTTTTTACCCTCCTGAGGGTATTCATCCCATCATTTTATTCAATTAATTTTTTGAGTTCAGGCAGTAACTGCCCCCTTAATTCGGGCCGCTCAAGTGCAAAAGCAATATTAGCCAACTGAAAGCCGGCTTTATCCCCACAGTCAAACCGCTTCCCTTCAGCTTATATCCAAATATTGGTTGCTCCTGAAGAAGCGCAGACATAGCATCGGTAAGTTGAATCTCCCCACCGGCTCCTTTTCTCTTTTTACCAAGATGTTCAAATATTCTTGGTGTCAGGATATACCGACCAATAACTGCCAGGTTTGAAGGAGCATCTTTCGGATCAGGTTTCTCAACCATCGACGTTACTTGAACCGTACCATTAAACGCTTTCTCTGCTCTCAATGATACCATACCGATAGGTCTCTTCTTTCGGCACCTCTACGATTGCCATCATGGACGCTCTGAGCCGGTCAAATTCTTTTACCATCTGGGTCAGCAACAGGTACATCACTTTGGATGAGGTCATCTGCCAGCAAAACTGCAAACGGTTCATCACCAACGATGTCACGCGCACACCAGATTGCATGTCCCAAGCCCAAGCGGTTCGCTCTGCCGGGTATAGACAATATTGCTCGAGCTGGGGACAATTGATTTCACCGCCTGCAGCAGATCGTCTTTATTCCGTTCCTCTAGAATTTTCTCCAGTCTCAGATTGGTATCAAAATGGTCCTCCAGAGCGCCCTTGCCCGACCCGGTCACAAATATTATCTGCTCAATCCCTGCCGCCAAGGCCTCCTCAACAGCATATTGAATAATCGGTTTATCAACAACGGGGAGCATCTCTTTTGGCATCGCTTTTGTAGCAGGAAGAAATCTGGTACCAAGCCCTGCAATTGGGAAAACTGCTTTTTTAATTCTCATATGTCCTCATATATTTTTATGGAATTTTCTAGCATGTGACAATTGTATACTGCTCTGTAATGAAAGTAAAACAGCTTTAGTGCTAAACTAGCTTAATACACGTTTCATATTATCAATGAGGTCACTTACGTCTACTAAATTATTTTGTTTAAATTATTATCGGGAAGGCAAAAACACAATCCTATTCGCAACGATTAACACCTATAAAGATGGTGTCACTTCTTGATACCACCCGTGATTATATTTGAATCAGAAATAGTAACCCTCCAGAATTCGTGGTATATTTATGAGTGAATAATAAGATCCCAATCATAAAAATAGGAGTGGCATGAAAGCTCTCATCGTTCTCGGCAGTCCGCGAAAGAAAGGCAATAGCGAAATATTAGCCCAAATTGTGACAGACTCACTTT